>NZ_MOAK01000080.1:54312-65719 GCF_003732485.1 Pseudomonas protegens | reverse complement strand
CCTGCCACAGCAGTTCAGCGGCTTGCTCCAGGGGCAGGAGCGAGGCTTGGAACTGTTGAGCCAGAGCCTGGCGCTGCTCGTTCCAGAGCTGCTCGCCGAGCGCCTGGAGCTGTTCCGGCAACTGCTGGAGGAATTGTTCCAGGTGCTGAAGTATTTCCGTGAGCGTCGCCTTGGGGGATTGCACGCCGAACAGCAGGCCGGTCTGGCCATTGCGTTGGCGGATGGCGCTGAACACCGCATAACCCAACTGCAACTCCACCCGCAGGCGCTGATAGAACGGCGTCTGGCAGAGTTGGCCCAGCAGGCGCCAGGCCGCTTCATCGGCCAGGCTGGTGCCGGGCGTCGGGCAAAACAGCAGCAGGGCCTGTTCGCTGGATGCCCCGGGGTGCGTCAGCCAACGATAGGCGGCGTCTGGCGGTGATGCTTGGTACAGGGCCGTCTCTGCTGTTCCCGGCATCTTGTGCAGCGCTTGGCCGAGGGCGTCCTGAGTGCCGGCTGACAGCGCCAGGGCCAGGCCATCCCATCGAGCACCGGCCCACAGGGCTTGCAGGGTTTGGGGGGGGGCAACTGTCGGCCCGCCGGGTTGTGGCTGCTCGCTGAAGGCCTTGAGCAACTGACGGATCGGCATCAAGGGGGCATTGTCTGTCGTAGCTGCGCTCTCCAGCCAGGACGATTCGGCGGGCTGGTTCAGTTGCTTCAGCGCCTGTTGCAGCACTGCGGGCAGGGGTTGCTGCAGTCCACTGAGTTTGAGCACCCAGTCTGCGCCACTGTTGGAGAAGCTCAGTGCTACTCCGGCCTGGCCGGCATCGCCGCGCAAGGGCGCCAGGTTGTGCAGCAGGCGCTCGTACAAGCCGGCAGGAGCGGGTGAAGCCAGGCGCCAGCGCAGAATCAAGGCCCCTTCGCGGTTATCCGCAGGCAGGGCCTGACTGACGTTCAACGCCGAGCTCTCTCGCCGGCTTCGCGAACGATCCTGGGCGAAGGTGCGTAGTCCTCGGTGCGCGCTGGTCTGCCCGCGAATCAGTCCTGCCCGCGGTGCCTCGGCGCTGCTGCGCAGGAAAGGGTTGCCCGGTGGCAGGCGCCACTCGCTGCTGAAGTTATCCACAACCTGCGGCTGCAACTGCACGAGCAGCACCTTGAGGGCCTTGAGTCCTTGCATATCCAGCTCGCCGACGGTTTGCCGGCTGTCCCGTTGGGCCAACTCCAGGGCGCTGCCGACTTGCAGCTGGCGTTGTTGCAGCAAGGCATATTCTGTTCGCAGCGCTGGCCAATCGTCCTGGGCGCTGAAGAAACCCAGCCAATCCGCCAGCAGTTCGCGGACCTGGGCCGGGGCCGTCGCCTCTGTTGTGCTCAGGTTCAACTGCAGATGCAGCAAGGCTTGCCCGGCAAACTGGTACAGCGTCTGCGCCTTCAGGCTTTGGGCCAGTTGGCGTTGCTGGAGTCCGGCAAGCAGCCCACCCGGTTTGGCGGACTGCAGCCAGGTGCTGAGAAAATCCAGTGCGGGCGCCGCGCCCTCGGGCAGCTGTTCAAGGGTGAACAGCAGGTCCAGACGGTGAGCATCGAGCTGTTGATAAGTGCCGATGCCGGTAGTCGACAGTGCAGGAGGCACGCTCTGCTCAAGGCGCTGGCCTTCCGGTAGATCTGCGCCATAGCGTGCGGCCAGGGCGCGGAGTTCCTCCAGAGGCTGTGGCCCGGCGAGGCTCAGGGTCATTTGCCCGGCTTGGTAAAAGTCTTGGTGAAATTGCTGCAGCGCTTGCTGAAAAGCCTGGCTGGGCAGATTGAGGCTGTAGCGGTTGCCGGCATGGAAGGCCCGCAGCGGGTGAGCGGCGGACAGGCCATCGAACAGCGCAAACTGGCGTTGCGCCTCCCCATCCCGGGACCAGGCGATAAATTCCGCATGCAGCACTTCTCGTTCCCGGCGCTGGTCCTCAAGGCTCATCCGCGGTCGGGCGAGCATGTCGCACAGACGCTCCAGGCCGCCGGCCAGGGCGCCGACCGGCAGCTCGAAAAAGAACTCGGTCGCGCGCTCACAGGTCTTGGCGTTGAGTTGTCCTCCCTGGGCTCGTACAAAGGCCATCAATCCCTGTTCAGCGGGGAAGCGCTCGGTGCCGAGAAACAGCAGGTGTTCCAGGAAATGCGCCAGCCCGGGCCAGGCCAGTGGTACGTCGTGGCTGCCGGCAGATACCCGCAGCGCGGCGGCGCAACGTTTCAAGTGAGGGGCATGACGCAAGGACACCCGCAGGCCATTGGCCAGGGTTTCCACGTGAGGCAGAGGGTGGTTCAGCGCGGGCATGAGCACTTCCAGAACAAAGAAGCGCCCATGCTAGCGGATATCCCCGGATCAGCGCTTGCTCAGGTCGTCGTAAAGCTCGGGACGGCGATCGGCAAGATAGCGGTTCAATGCCCGGGACTCATGCATCAGCTGACGATCCAGGGTGCCGATGATCAGGGCCTCGTCCAGTCCGGCCAGGGCGATCCGGCTGCCGTCGGGGGCGGCGATGCTGCTCTGGCCGCAATAGCGGATCTGATCTTCCCGGCCGCAGTAGTTGGCGTAGGCCACGTAACACTGGTTTTCGAAGGCGCGGGCGCGAATGGTCACATCGGCGACGAAGTCGTAGGGAATCATGTTCGCCGTCGGTACCAGGATCAGTTCGGCACCGGCCAGGGCCAGGCGCCGGGCATTCTCCGGGAATTCGATGTCGTAGCAGATCAGGAACCCCAGCTTCCAACCATCCAGCTCCACCAGGGGGAAGTCATCCGCGCCGGCGCTGAACATCGAGTGATCAAGGTCACCGAACAGGTGGGTCTTGCGGTAGTTGCACAGGCGCTGGCCGTGGGCGTCGATCAGCTGCACGGCGTTGTAGATCTGCCCGTCGGCACTGCGTTCCGGATAGCCGTAAAGAATGGCCGTACCTGCGGCCTGAGCGATAGCGGCGATGCGCTGGGCCGAAGGGCCGTCCTGGGCCTCCGCCAAAGCGCCGACCGCTTCCACGCCAATGTTGTAGCCGCTGAGGAACATTTCCGGCAGCACCAGCAGATCGGCATCGGTGGCCTCCATGGCCACCTGATGCAAGCGTTGCAGATTGGCCGCTACGTCCAACGGCAATGGCGGGCACTGATACAGGGCGACACGCATGGTCCTCACTCCTCTGACTGGCTGACCGGGCACTGTAGCCGATGTCTCGGGCTTGGCGTACGGTCCGGCGCCAAGCCCCGCAGGGACCTCTCGCCGTTATCCGATGCCGCCGCGATCAGTATTGTTCAATCCGCCAGGGCAATAGGCCCGATCTCATGGAACACATCCCCTGGTCCCGGGTTCTCGGCATGGGTGGCGCCACCGAAGTGTTTCATGATCCCCCACACGGCGTTGAGCGACGTTTGCACCGCGCCCTCGACCCAGGCCGGGGTCCAGGACACATCGTCACCCGCAATGAAGATGCCGCGCTGTTCGGCAGGCATGTCGTCCTGCATGAAGTGCGCGTACATCCGCTGGTTGTAGCGGTAGTGGCCCGGCAGTGCGCCCTTGAAGGCACCGAGGAAGTGCGGATCGGCTTCCCAGGACACGGTGATCGGATCGCCGATGATGCGGCTGGCGATATCCACTTTGGGGTAGATCTTCTTCAGTGCATCCAGGGCCAGCTTCACGCGCTTTTCCACGGGCTGCGGGAGCATCTTCAGGGCATCGCTCATCCACGAGTAGGACAGGCAGATCACCCCCGGCTTGTCGTCGCCGTTGTCGAACAGGTAGGTGCCGCGGGTCAGGCGATCGGTGAGGGTCATGCTCATCAGGTCGCGGCCGGTTTCCGGGTCCTTGTCCTTCCAGAACGGCCGGTCGACCATGACGAAAGTCTTCGATGATTGCATGTAGCGGGTGCGGTCCAGGGCCATCCACATCTTCTGCGAGAACAGCGACTCTTCGCATTCGATCTGGGTGGTCAGCAGCCAGCTCTGGCAGGTGGTCAGTACCGCCGCGTATTCCCGGGTATCGCCCCAGTTGTCGGTGACACTGAAGCGACCGTCAGCGGCCCGGGCAATGCGCTTGACCCCGGTGCGTGGCGCGCCGTTGTGCAGCGAGCTGAGACTGGTACCGGCCGGCCAGTGGGCGCAACGCTCCGGCACGTGGCGCCAGATGCCCAGGGGCACCTGCTCGACCCCGCCCACCACCAGGTGCTGGTGGTCGTCGCAGTTGGTCATCACCACGCGGAAGATTTCCAGCATCGAGTTGGGGAAGTCCGAGTCCCAGCCGCCGGTGCCGAAGCCCACCTGGCCGAACACTTCACGGTGGTGGAACGACAGCTTGGCGAAGGCCTTGGAGGTGGCGACGAAGTCGTAGAACGTGCGGTCGTCCCACAGTGGCACCAGGGTGTTCCACAGCTCCTTGAGGCGCGGCACATCGCGATCGCGGATGGCTTGCTGGATCTCGCTGAAGCGCGAGCCGTCCTCCAGGGCGTCGGCCCAGGCGTCGGCGACCTCCTGGAACAAGGCCGGCAGGTCGGCCAGTTTCTGTGCGTAGTGAGTCTGGCCTTCGAGATCGATGACGGTGCTGCCCGAAGCTGGGGTCAGCGGGTTGGGAAAGGGCTTGGTCTGCAGGCCGAGCTTGTCGACGTAGTGATAGAAGGCCGTGGACGATACCGGGAAGCGCATGCCGCCCAGCTCGGCGATGATCCCTTCGGCGCCTTCGAAGGCCTGGGAGCGCAGGCGGCCGCCCATCTTCGACGCTTCATAGACCACCGGCTTGAGGCCCAGCTTCATCAGTTCGTAGGCGGCTACCAGCCCGGCGATACCGGCGCCGACAATCGCCACTTCGGTGCCGTGCCGGGCTTGGGGAATGCTGCCCAGGCCGGCGGGATGCTCGATCCAGTCGTCGAAGGCGAAAGGGAAGTCCGGGCCGAAAATGGTGATCGGCTTTTTACCGTCTGCAGGATGGCGATTGTTCTTGTTCATGGCTGACCTTGGCGGGCGGCTCAGCAGAGTGCTGAGTATAGGAAAAGATGGCAGCCATTCTAGGGAGGATGAAACACGTAAATAAGACGCAAACTGTCGTCGTTATGCGCTGTTATTTATCAGTATGACGAATATATGAGGCAGATTGACGCGGCGGCATTATCAGGCTGTACGCCTCACAGCGCATGCCCGCGATCGATCTTACTGCTGAGGATGATCGAAGTGGTGGTCTTTTCCACGCCATCGACGCTGCCGATCTGATCCAGCAACTGGTCCAGCTGTTCCGGCGAGTCGGTGCGCAGCCAGGCCACGTAGTCGAATTCGCCACTGACTGCGCACAGTTGCTGGACCTGAGCCATGCCGCTCAGGCGGCGCAGCACTTCCTTGCCGGAACGCGGCTGGACCTTGATGCCCACATAAGCCTGCAAACCGCCGTCGATCACCCTTTGACCGAGACGCACGCCATAGCCGGTGATGACCCGGGTCTTTTCCAGGCGCGCCAGGCGCGAGGTCACGGTGGTACGGGCGATACCCAACTGCCGGGCCAGCATCGCCACGCTTTCGCGAGCGTTGATCTGCAGGGCGGCGATCAACTGCCGGTCGACTTCGTCAAGAACGGGAGGGCGGGTATCGGACAAGATGGGCTCCAGCACGGCTATCGGGGGAGCGCACATGTTACAGCCTCGCGCCAACCCTGGCTGCTGGTCCCGGCGCGTGCCTGGATCGGGTCTACGCTCAGCCGGTCAGAAGTTTTTTGAAACAAATGACCTGCGACAAGTTGTCATAAGTAACTGGTTAGTACATTCTCGCGACCTGGTTTTAAAGATGGCTGAGGTTTGATGATGAAAAACACTGGGGCTGCCGCAGGCAGCAAATGGCTGCTCGGGGGACTGGGCATTCTCATTGCCCTGATCGGATTGGGTCTGGCCGGTGGCGGGGGTTACCTCCTCAGCCTGGGAGGCAGCGCCTATTTTCTGCTGATGGGCCTGGCGATGGTGGTTTCCGGCCTAATGATCGCTCGGCGTAACCCCCGTGGCGCCTGGCTGTACGCGCTGGCCTTGGTACTGACTGCGATCTGGGCGGTCTGGGATGCGGGCCTGGAATACTGGCCCCTGGTTTCGCGGGTGTTGACCTTCGCCGTGATCGGCCTGGTGGTGGCGTTGATCTACCCGAGCCTGGTGCGGGCCTCCGGTGCTCGCGCAGGGCGTGGCGCCTATGGGCTGGCGGGGCTATTGGGGATTGGCGTGCTGGCTACCCTGGCCTACATGTTCGTGCCGACCCACGTGGTCAAGGCGAGCAGCGTGCCGGCGATCCAGCCAGTGGCTCCAGGTACTGAACAGAAGGATTGGGCCCATTGGGGCAATACTCCGGCGGGCAACCGTTTCGCGGCCCTGGACCAGATCAACAAGGGCAATATCGATCAACTGCAGGTGGCCTGGACCTTCCGCACGGGCGATCTGCCTGAAAGCAACGGCGCAGGTGCCGAAGACCAGAACACGCCTTTGCAGATCGGCGATACCGTCTACACCTGTACTGCCTACGGCAAGGTATTCGCCCTGGACGCCGACACCGGCGCCGAGCGCTGGAAGTTCGATCCTCAAGGTTTTGCGCCGAACTGGCAGCGTTGCCGCGGCCTGGGTTACTTCGATGCCTCCGCGAACCCGGTGAACACCTCAACCACTACGCCGGCCGCTTGTACCAGGCGCCTGTTCCTGCCCACCGGCGATGCGCGCCTGATCGCCATCAACGCCGAAACCGGCAAGCCCTGTGAAGACTTTGGCGACCGGGGCACTGTCGACCTGAAAACCGACATGGGCGAAATCAAGCCGGGTTACTACCAGCAGACTTCCACTCCGCTGGTAGCCGGGTCCCTCGTGATCGTGGGCGGCCGGGTGGCGGACAACTTCTCCACTGGAGAGCCGCCGGGCGTGGTACGTGCCTTCGATGTGCGCAGTGGCGAGCTGATGTGGGCCTGGGACCCCGGTAACCCCAACACCACCAAGCGTCCGCCTGCGGGGGAAACCTATACCCGTGGCACCCCCAACGTCTGGTCGGCGATGTCCTATGACGCCAAGCTGGGCCTGGTGTACCTGCCTACCGGTAATGCCACCCCGGACTTCTTCGGCGGCCAACGCACCGAGTTCGATGACAAGTGGAACTCCTCCATCGTCGCCCTCGATGTGAAGACCGGCCAGGTGCGCTGGCACTTCCAGACCACCCACCACGACCTCTGGGATTTCGACCTGCCGGCGCAGCCGCTGCTGTACGACATCCCGGACGACAAGGGTGGTGTGCAGCCGGCGCTGGCGCAAGTCACCAAGCAGGGCGAGATCTTCGTGCTCAACCGCGAGACCGGTAAACCCATTGCTCGGGTGGAAGAGCGGCCGGTGCCCCAGGGCAATGTGCCGGGTGAGCGTTACTCGCCGACCCAGCCGTTCTCGGTGGAAATGCCGTCCATTGGCAACCAGACCCTGACCGAATCCGACATGTGGGGCGCAACGCCCTTCGATCAATTGATGTGCCGCATTCAGTTCAAAGGCATGCGCCATGACGGTGTGTACACCCCGCCAGGGCTGGATCACGCACTGCAGTTCCCAGGCTCCCTGGGGGGCATGAACTGGGGCAGTGTGTCGGTGGATCCCACCAGCAACTACATGTTCGTCAACGACATGCGTCTGGGCCTGGCCAACTACATGATCCCCCGGGATCAGATCGCTGCCGGTGCCAGTGGCATCGAAATGGGCGTGGTGCCTCAGGAAGGCACGCCGTTCGGCGCCATGCGCCAGCGCTTCCTCTCGGCGGCGGGCATTCCTTGCCAGAAGCCACCGTTTGGCACCATGTCGGCCATCGATCTGAAGACCCGCAAGCTGGTATGGCAAGTACCGGTGGGTACCGTGCAGGACACCGGGCCGTTGGGGATTCGCATGCACTTGCCGATCCCTATCGGCATGCCGACCCTGGGCGCCTCCCTGGCGACCCAATCCGGTCTGTTGTTCTTCGCCGGCACCCAGGACTTCTACCTGCGGGCCTTCGATACCGGCAATGGCAACGAAATCTGGAAGGCACGCTTGCCGGTAGGAAGCCAGTCGGGCCCGATGACTTATGTTTCGCCCAAGACCGGGCGTCAGTACATCCTGCTCACGGCAGGCGGCGCTCGTCAGTCGACGGACCGTGGCGACTATGTAATTGCCTACGCGCTGCCGAAATAGACGCCGCGTCACAGCACTCTGAAAAAGCCGCGCCCTGCGCGGCTTTTTCATGGGTGAAGACAAGACGCGTCAGCTCAGGGTGACCTTGGCGAAGGCTGCGCGGAAACGCTGCATGTCCTGTTCCGAACCGACACTGACCCGGGCCCAGTTCGGCCAGTTGTCCCAGACCCGACCAATCTTCACGTGCTGCGCAGCCAGGGCATCGACGAGTTCCTGGGCCGGCCGCCTGAGGTCGATCATGAAGCAGTTGGCCTGTGACGCGGTGCAACGGAACCCGCGTTTTTTCAGCCAGGCGATGGTCTCGTCACGCAACTGGTTGTTGAGTCGCTTGCGCTCGGCCAGCAGCCCTGGCTCCTCCAGGCTGGCGATGCCGCCGAGCAAGGTCGAAGCGGCCGGGACGTTATAGCCGCCAAAGATTTCCAGGCGCTCCAGCAGTGCTGGCTGGCCGACGGCGAAACCCAGTCGTGCCCCGGCCATGCCGTAGATCTTGGAAAAAGTCCGCAGTACCAGCAGTTCCGGGTGCTCCTTGACCAGGGGAATGCAGGTGCTGGCGTCGGAAAAATCGATATAGGCTTCGTCGATCACCAGCACTGTGCCTTTGGCTTTGCGGGCCAGGGCCTGTTCGATGTCTTGCCGTGGCGTCAGGGTGCCAGTGGGGTTGTTGGGATTGCACAGATAGATCAGCCCGGGACTGCGGTCGACGGCGAGCATGGCCGGCAGGTCGTGGCGGTGATCGGCCCCGAGAGGGACTTCGTGCACCATGACCTGACGGCCTTCGGCGGCTTCCCTGGGGGCCTCGTAGGAGGGGCTGGCCATCACCAGGCTGCCACTCTGGGTGAAGGCCATGACGGCATGCTGCAACGCACTCTTGGAACCACAGAAGCTCTGGACGTGATCCTCGGCAATGCCCTGCTGCCGGGCGAAGAGCGCGTTGAGTCGGTACTGGATCTTGTAGGGGTAGCGACCGCTGAGGGCTATGCCCTGTTGCATGGCCTGGCGGGCGGCGGGGGAAGGACCCCAGGGGCTTTCGTTGAAGTTGATCAGAACATCGGAGGGAGAGGGGATGGGTGGTGGTGCGGGTTCAGCCGCCTGACTCCAGCCAGGCAATGAAAGCAGCGGCAAGGCTGTCGCGAGCCCCACCAATGATCGGCGCGTGATCTCAACCATCGATAAATCCTTTTCTTATCGAGAAAGACGCCCAGGCGTCTTTTGTCCGGTTGGACATGGTTATGACGGGGAGTGGTGAGCGGGATTTACGGTGGCGCTTTAGTGGCAGGCGTTGATTGACGCAGATCGCCAGACACAAAAAAGCCGCGCATTGCGCGGCTTTCTGGTTTGGTGGGCCCACACGGACTTGAACCGTGGACCAAAGGATTATGAGTCCTCTGCTCTAACCAACTGAGCTATAGGCCCTCAGTAGGCGGCGGATTATAACGATGGTTTCTCGGCTGTGCTATCCGAAAAGTCGGAAACCCGGATCTGCAGGAAGGTTGTGCAGAACTCCTCGGCTTCCAGGGGCAGGCTGACGATGTAGCCCTGGATCTGCTCGCAGCCTTCGAGAGTGAGGAAGGTCTGCTGGGCCTGGTTTTCCACTCCTTCGGCAATTACCGTGAATTGCATGCTGCGCCCCAGGGCGATGATGGCGCGGACTATCGCCACATCGTGAGGGTCGTCCGGCAAGCCGCGGACGAATGATTGGTCGATCTTGAGAAAATCCAGAGGCAGGCGCTTGAGATAGCTCAAGGACGAGTAGCCGGTGCCGAAGTCGTCAATGGCCAGTTGCATCCCCAGGCGTTTGAGCTGATGCAGTACCTCCAGGGCTTCTTCGGCCTGGCTCATGATGAAGTTCTCGGTGATTTCCAACTGCAGCAACCCAGGCTGCAGGTCATAGTCGCGCAACAGTTGTTCGATGCGGCCCAGCAGGTTGGGTTGGCGCAACTGGGCGCCTGCGAGGTTCACTGACAGTGGCCCGAAATTTTCGTAGCGCTGACTCCAGGTATGGAGTTGCTGGCAGGCCCGTTCCAGTACCCAGTCCCCGATCAGCAGGATCATGCCGTTCTCTTCCGCCAGTGGAATGAAGTGCTCGGGGGGGACGTCGCCAAAGTTGGGGTGGTGCCAGCGAATCAAGGCTTCGGCCCCCACCAGTTCGTGATTGCTGAGGCTGATCTTGGGTTGGAAATACAGAGACAGTTCTCCACGTTCGATGGCTCGTCGCAGTTCGTGCTCCAGGGCGACGCGTTCACTGGCCTGGGCGGTCAGGTCGCGGGTATAGCGCTCGACCCGGTTGCGCCCCTTGGCCTTGGAGCGATACATGGCGGCGTCGGCGTTCTTGATCAGCGTGGCAACGTCGCAACCGTCCTTGGGGTACAGGCTGGTGCCGATGCTGGCGCTGATGAAGAACTCGTGCTCGCCGGCCTGGAAGGGGGCGGTAAAGCAGTTCAGCAGCTTGGTGGCGATATGGTCGGCGTCGCTGGCCTGATGCAGACCCGGGAGCAAGATGATGAACTCGTCCCCGCCCAGGCGGGCGACAGTATCGATGTCTCGCAACTGCTCCTTGAGACGTACCGCGATGCCTTTGAGCAGCAGGTCGCCCACCGGGTGCCCAAGGCTGTCGTTGATGTGCTTGAAGCGGTCCAGGTCGAGAAACAGCACGGCGCCCTGGCTGCCGTTTTCCTCTTGGCTGTTGAGCGCGGTCAGCAAGCGGCTTTCGAACAAGGTGCGGTTCGGCAGTCCGGTGAGGGGGTCGTGGTGGGCCTGGTAGTCGAGGCGTGCCTGGGCGTGCTTGAGGCTGGATATGTCGGCGAATACCGCAACGAAATGGGTGATCTGCCGATCCTTGTTGCGCACTGCGTTGATCGTCAGCCAGTTGGGGTAGAGCTCGCCGTTCTTGCGACGATTGGAGATCTCGCCCTGCCAGTGGCCTTCCAGGGTCAGTTGGTGCCACATCGCCGCGTAGAAGGCGCTGTCATGCAGGCCAGAGGCCAACAGGCGCGGTGTGTGCCCCAGGGTTTCACTTTCGCTGTAACCGGTGATCTCGCTGAAGGCCCGATTGACGGCGCTGATGCGCTGCTGGGTATCGGTGATCATTACGCCTTCGGCGGTGCTTTCAAACACCGTGGCAGCCTGTTGCAGTTTTTCCTGCATCAACTGGCGGTCGGTGATGTCCCGGGCAATGGTCAGCATGCAGTCGTCGTCGCCAATGGGCAGCGGTCGGCTCGACAGTTCACAGAGACGGATCTGGCCATCGTTGCGTCGTA
>NZ_MOAK01000080.1:41019-54268 GCF_003732485.1 Pseudomonas protegens | reverse complement strand
CTGCTTGCGTTCGTTGAGGTTGACCCAGATCCCCAGGTCCAGCGTCGAACGGTCCAGGGACATGGCACTGTTGAAGCCGGTGATGCGGCTGAAGCCCTCGTTGACTTCGATCAGCAGTCCGTCCCGCTGTCGGGTCAGCAGTAGCCCATCTGGCGAGGCGTGGAAGGCTTTGGCGAACTTCTCCTCGGAGGTCTGCAGCTGTTGCTGGGTTTCCTTGAGCTGACTGATGTCTCGGACTACCACCACCAGCGCCGGGGTGGTGTCGAGGTCGAAGGGTTCGGCGGAGATCAGGCCGGTGAAGAGCTGGCCATTGTGACGGCGGAATGGCATTTCCAGGTTGCGGATGCTGCCGGCCTGCAAGCGTTGCAAGAGGCTCGGGCCGACACCCGGGATCCCCCAGATATTCAGTTCGGTGGCGGTCTGGCCCACCACGGTTTCGGCGCTCAGGCCGATCTGTTCCTCGAAGGCCTTGTTGACCTCCAACAGACAGCCGTCGGACAGGCGTGCGATGACCAGAATGTCCGGGCACTGCTGGAACACCGAGGCGAACTTCTGCTCGGAAAGGCGCAGGGCTTCTTCAGTGTGTTTTGTCTCGCTGATATCGATCATCAGGCCGCGCATCACCGGTTCATGGCCGTGTTCGATCAGGCTGACGATATCGCGCACCCAGAGGCATCGGCCGTCGGCGGCGATCACTCGATAGTCGAGGCTATGGTCGCGTCCGGCCTGTACTTCGTGGTCGCAGAAGGCCTGGGCGCGAGTCAGGTCGGCGGGGTGGATGATGTTGCGCCAGAACCCCGGGATCAGCCAGTGGGACAGGGGATAGCCCAGCAGGGCCTCGGCATGGGGGGAAACATAGCTATAGGTGAAGTCGCTGGCACGCGCCTCCCAGGCGATGGCCGAGAGGCTCTCCACCAGGCTGCGGTAATGGTATTCACTGCTGCGCAACTCTTGCTCCAGAGCCACTCTGCGGGAGATTTCCGAGCTCAGGCGACGGTTGATGCGGATCACCACTGCCAGCACTGTGACTAACAGCAGGAGGCCGGGCAGGCCGTAGATCAGGACGTCCGACCAGAACGTCCGATGGTCGAGGACGCTGCCGACCCAATGCTGCTGAATTGCGCTGATTTCCTCGGAACTGAGGTCCGCCAGGACCTTGTCGAGTATGCCCACCAGGATCTTGCTGTCGCGGGGAACGCCCATGGCCAGCTGGTAGCGATAAGGGGTTTCGCCGCTGACGTACAGGCCCTCGAGCTTGAGCTGGCGCAGGCTCCAGACGCTGGAGGCCAGATCGCCTACCACGGCGTCTACCTCGTCAGTGGCCAGGGCTTGCAGGGCCGAGCTGATATTGGGCAGGGCCACCAGGTTCAGGTCCGGGTGGTGGGTGCGCAGCAACTCGTGGGGGGCGTAGTTCTCCACCACCGCGACCTTGAGGCCGTAGAGGTCCTGGAGGTTGCGGGGCTGTGCGCCACCTGCGTGGGCGAGGATGACGATGGGGAAGTCGAGATAGGGGCGGGTGAAGGCCATGTAACTCTGGCGTTCCGGGGTCGACATGATGCCGGGCAGCAGGTCCAGCTTGCCTTGCTTGGCGTCTTCGAGCACGGCGGTCCAGCTGGCCGGTTCGACAGGCGTCAGGGTGACTGAAAGGCGCTCCTGGATCAGGTGGATGTAGTCCGCCGCCAGGCCCTGGTAGCGGCCTTCTTCATCCCGATACTCAAAGGGCGGCCAGGAAGCATCCACACCCAGGCGCAGTTGCGGGTGGGTCTTGAGCCAGCCACGTTCTTCATCGGTGAGAGTCAACGCGCCAGCCGTTGCGGTCCAGGTAAGCAGTGCCAGCAGGAGCATGGCCGACAGTCTGGGCATAACCGTCTCGTTATGGCACGGGGAATGTTTCGAGTGTAGACGGGGTATGGGGCGAGGGAGAGTGGGGATCGGTAAAAAGCAAAACCCCCAGCAGGCTGGGGGTTTTGGGCTTACTCGTCGAGGAAGGAGCGCAGATGCTCGCTTCGCGTCGGGTGGCGCAGCTTGCGCAGCGCCTTGGCTTCGATCTGACGAATCCGCTCACGGGTCACGTCGAACTGCTTACCAACCTCCTCAAGGGTGTGGTCGGTATTCATGTCGATGCCGAAGCGCATGCGCAGGACCTTGGCTTCACGGGCAGTGAGGCCGGAGAGTACTTCGCGAGTCGCTTCTTTCAGGCTCTCAACGGTGGCTACATCGATTGGCGACTGCATGGTCGAGTCTTCGATGAAGTCACCCAGATGGGAGTCTTCGTCATCACCGATCGGGGTTTCCATGGAGATCGGCTCTTTAGCGATCTTCAATACCTTGCGGATCTTGTCCTCAGGCATTTCCATGCGTTCGCCCAGCTCTTCCGGAGTCGGTTCGCGACCCATTTCCTGCAGCATCTGCCGGGAAATACGGTTGAGCTTGTTGATCGTCTCGATCATGTGCACCGGAATACGAATGGTGCGGGCCTGGTCGGCGATCGAGCGAGTGATCGCCTGACGGATCCACCAGGTGGCATAGGTCGAGAACTTGTAGCCGCGACGGTATTCGAACTTGTCCACCGCTTTCATCAAGCCGATGTTGCCTTCCTGGATCAGATCGAGGAACTGCAGGCCGCGGTTGGTGTACTTCTTGGCGATGGAGATCACCAGACGCAAGTTGGCTTCAACCATCTCTTTCTTCGCGCGGCGGGCCTTGGCCTCACCGATCGACATACGACGGTTGATGTCCTTGATCTCGGCAATCTTCAAGCCGGTTTCGACTTCAAGCGCGGTCAGCTTCTGCTGGCAACGGATGATATCCGGCTGCAGACGGGCAATGGCTTCGGCGTACTTGCTCTTGCCTTTGGCCAGGGCGTCGGTCCAGCTTTCATCCACTTCGTTGCCCGGGAACTGGCGCAGGAAGTCGGCACGCGGCATGCGGGCATCACGCACACAGAGCTGCATGATGGCGCGTTCTTGCTGACGCAGACGATCCAGGGCGCTGCGTACACGTTCAACCAGGCCTTCGAATTGCTTCGGAACCAGTTTGATCGGCATGAACAGCTCGGCCAGGGCCAACATCTCGGCGATGGCTTGCTTGTTCTCGCGGCCGTGCTTCTTCAGCGCCTTGCGGGTGATCTCCATCTGATCGGAGACGGCGCCAAAGCGCTGTGCAGCGACGACCGGATCCGGACCGCTTTCGGCTTCTTCTTCGTCTTCGGTCGCTTCAGCTTCTTCGTCATCGCTGTCGTCATCCGCTTTCGCGGTTTTGGTGTCGACAGGAGGCGGTACTTCGGCGGCAGGCGGCGTAATGCCGTCGTCCGGGTCGATGTACCCGCTGAGAACGTCAGACAGGCGGCCACCTTCGGTGGTGACGCGAGTGTATTCGGAGAGGATGTGATCAACCGTGCCAGGGAAGTGCGCGATTGCGCCCATCACTTCACGGATACCCTCTTCGATACGCTTGGCGATTTCGATTTCGCCTTCACGTGTGAGCAGCTCTACCGTACCCATTTCGCGCATGTACATGCGCACTGGGTCGGTAGTGCGACCAATGTCGGTTTCCACAGCCGCCAACGCTGCGGCGGCTTCTTCAGCTGCTGCTTCGTCGGTATCGGCTTCGGCCAACAAAAGGGCATCCGCATCCGGAGCACTCTCGAATACGTTGATCCCCATGTCGTTGATCATGCGGATGATGTCTTCCACCTGTTCCGGATCTGAAATATCCTCCGGCAGGTGGTCGTTGACCTCCGCGTAAGTCAGGTAACCCTGCTCACGTCCACGGCTGATCAACTCTTTGAGGCGAGACTGCTGTTGCGCTTTTCCGGACATAACACCCTATCCACTGAAGGTCTTGGCGGGCAAAAAACAAGCCGAGGATTATACCCGAGCTATGACCTCACGCGCCAGTTGAGGTCGGGTTTGATGCGGGAACATTGCGTTTTAGAAGCTCAACCAGCTGTATTTTCTCTTCGCTGCTGAGCTCGCTTTGACGCGATTTCCTGAGAAGTTGTTCTAAAACACGCTCACGTTGGCGAGCGGACAAGCTATTAATGGTGTCGAAAAACTGTTGTTCAAGGTTATCTCCGTCGATCAGCCACTCTTTTTCTGCCAGTGCGGTAAGCAGGTGCCCCTGTTGAGTGCCGTGCCAGCGCGCCATCAGTTGATGAATAGAGCGTAGCTTAGGATTTTTCTGTACGGCTTCGATCAGGGCCACCAGCAATTGAGTGTTGGTGTTGTCGTCATCGGCAAAGTGCCCGGCGTCTTCAACTTTTTCTGCCAGTTGCGGGTGATGCAGCAGGGTGCGCAAGGCTGCCAGCGTAGGAGGCTCCACCGCCGCCGGGACGCGAGGGCCGCGAGGCTGGTCCCGATCGCCCTGGCGCTTGCCTTTGCCGTTCTTGTCCCAGGGCTTGTTTTCCCATTTCTTGCCACCGCCGCTTTTCTTCGGCGTCCACTCTTGTTGAGGGGCGTACGCTTCCTGATGGGGCTCATGGTAGTCGGCATAATCGGGCATCGCATCGTAGTCGATGCCGGCGTCATAGATTGGGGGTGCTTCCGGCGGGGCGCTGTGAGCTAGCTGATTCACCGTTTCATTGCTCAGGCCGGTGATTTCGGTCAGGCGCTGGCGCATCAGGGTGCGCAGGTTGGCCCCGGGGATTTTCTCGATCAGCGGTGCTGCCAGGGTCGCCAGGTGAGCCTTGCCTTCCAGTGAGCGTGGATCGGCTTCGTCGATCAGTTGTTGAAAGAAGTAGTCCGCCAACGGCTGGGCGTGCTGGTTGATTCGGGCGCGGAAGGCGTCCGTACCTTCGGAGCGGACCAGGGTGTCCGGGTCTTCCCCTTCCGGGAGGAACAGAAAGCGTGCCCGACGCCCGTCCTGCAGGCAGGACAGAGTGGCCTCAAGGGCGCGCCAGGCAGCCTTGCGTCCGGCTTGGTCGCCGTCAAAGCAGAACAATACGTTGGGCACAATGCGGAACAGGCGCTTGAGATGTTCCTCGCTGGTGGCGGTGCCCAGGGTCGCGACGGCATTGCGCAGGCCTTGCTGGGCCAGGGCGATCACGTCCATGTAGCCTTCGACGACGATGATCTCGTCGAGGTTGCGATTGTTCTTGCGGGCCTCGAACAGGCCGTAAAGCTCTTGGCCCTTATGGAATACCGGGGTTTCCGGAGAGTTCAGGTATTTGGGCTTGTCGTCCCCCAGAACCCGGCCGCCGAAGGCAATGATTCGGCCGCGGGTGTCGCGGATCGGGAACATCACGCGATCGCGAAAGCGGTCATAGCGCTTGCCGCTCTCGGCATTCTCGATCAGCAGTCCGGCATCGATCATGGCCTTCTGCTGCAAAGTGTCGCTGCTCAGGTGCTTGAACAGGTTGTCCCAGCCGGGCGGTGCAAAGCCCAGGCCGAAGTCCCGGGCAATTTCGCCGGTGAGGCCGCGCCCCTTGAGATAGTCGACCGCGGCCTTGCGTGCCGGGTGGTTTTTCAGCGCCTGGCGATAGTAGTCGGCGGCGGCAGTTAGCAGGGGGTAGAGCGGTGAGTCGGTGGGTTGCCGGGGTTTGCGCTGGCCGCGATTGCTTTCCTCGCGGGGGATCTCCATGCCTGCCGCTTTCGCCAGTTCCTCGACGGCCTGGGGAAAGTCCAGGTTGTCGTGGTCCATGATGAAGCCGAGGGCATTGCCGCCTGCGCCACAGCCGAAGCAGTAATAGAACTGCTTGTCGGGACTGACGCTGAAGGACGGCGTCTTTTCCTTGTGGAATGGGCAGCAGGCTGTGTAGTTCTTGCCGGCTTTCTTGATCTGCAGGCGCGAGCTGACTACATCGACGATGTCGGTGCGGTTCAGAAGGTCGTCAATAAAGCTCTGGGGAATAAGCCCGGCCATTGCGTTCTCGTCATCACTGCGGGGAAAAATAGCCCTGGCGACGCTGTCGAAAGATCAGGTGAGGCGAGGCGTGAAGAGTGCGCGGCTCGACCTGGTTTTCGGCGTGATCGCAGTCGGGAAGTGTATCTGCCGAGCGTCCACTGACGTTAATTTCAATCAGTATTCGACTATTTGAAGGTGTTGCGCTGAGTCCGACAGTGGCCGTTGGAGGGCCTCGGATAGCTCATTAAGCGGGCGCTGCAGAAGGGCGCCTTGGGCTGATCGTCTGTAGGAATCAGTAAGGGTGTGCTCGTCAGTAGCCTTGGAAGGCTCGTCAGAAAAGACGTGCACCGCTGGCAGGAAGCCAGGTCTGACGTGGTGAAGCAGATTTGTCTGGGTCGCATGGGCGGCTTCGACGGTGAAGCATCAAGCGTATTCCGCAAATGCCATTAGCCCGGCTGAGGGCCGGGCTTGGCAGAAGCTTGCAGCGAACGTCTGTGTATTAGTACAGACGTACGGCGCGGCGCTGTTCGCGCTGAACTTTCTTGGCGTGACGCTTAACAGCAGCAGCTGCTTTGCGCTTACGCTCGGAAGTCGGCTTCTCGTAAAATTCGCGGCTACGAACTTCAGCCAGAACACCGGCTTTTTCGCAGGAGCGCTTGAAACGACGCAGAGCTACGTCGAAGGGTTCGTTCTCTTTAACTTTGACGGCTGGCATCCAGAGCTACCTTCATTCATTACCGGGGTCAACGTTCTCGTCGCAAAAATCGCGGCTGAGGTCGTCGGTTTTTAAGGGTTGCGGATGTTAACCCCTCAACGCTCGGAATGCAAAGCCTCTGATCGAAAACCGCTGGTCGGGCGCGGGAGTGGCGACTATTATGCGCGCCTTCGAATTCAGCCTCTACAAGGCGCAAACCCATGCTAGTACTGGGATTAGAAACGTCCTGCGACGAAACCGGCGTCGCGCTTTACGACAGTGAGCGTGGCCTGCTGGCCGACGCGCTGTTCAGCCAGATCGACCTGCATCGCGTCTACGGTGGCGTGGTACCGGAGCTGGCTTCCCGGGACCACGTCAAGCGCATGCTGCCCCTGATCCGTCAGGTTCTGGCGCAAGCCGACTGTGTCACCACCGAGATCGATGCCATTGCCTACACTGCGGGTCCCGGCCTGGTGGGCGCCTTGCTGGTGGGGGCTTCCTGTGCCCAGGCACTGGCCTTTGCCTGGGGTATTCCAGCACTGGGCGTGCATCACATGGAAGGTCACCTGCTGGCGCCGATGCTGGAGGAGCAGCCACCGGAATTTCCGTTCGTCGCTTTGTTGGTGTCGGGCGGTCATACCCAGTTGGTCCGGGTTGATGGCATCGGCCAATACCAGCTGTTGGGCGAGACCCTGGACGATGCGGCAGGCGAAGCATTCGACAAGACCGCGAAAATGATTGGCCTGAATTATCCCGGTGGTCCCGAGATCGCCCGCCTGGCAACCCAGGGCGTCCCCGGGCGCTTTGTCTTCCCGCGGCCAATGACCGATCGTCCGGGTCTGGACTTCAGCTTCAGCGGCTTGAAGACCTTCGCCCTGAACACTTGGCAGCAATGCGTCAGTGCTGGAGACGACGGTGAGCAAACCCGTTGCGACATCTCTCTCGCGTTCCAGCAGGCGGTGGTAGAAACTTTGACCATCAAGTGCAAGCGCGCCTTGAAGCAGACTGGCCTCAAACGTGTGGTCATTGCCGGGGGCGTGAGTGCCAACAAGGCTCTGCGCGCCTCCCTGGAAAAAATGCTCGCCGAGATGAACGGCAATGTGTTCTACGCTCGTCCGGAGTTCTGCACTGACAACGGTGCGATGATCGCCTATGCCGGCTGTCAGCGTTTGCAGGCCGGACAGCAGGAGAGCCTGGCGATCAGTGTGCAGGCGCGCTGGCCGATGGAGCAGCTGTCAGCCCTCTGAGAGAGGCGCGCTAGCGCCTCAAACTGAAGTCTTTTCATCTGCCGGATTCAAAAATGCCGTTCGCGCCCGGCAAACAGGTCGCGTAGATTGCCGCGATGGCGCCAGACGATCAGCAGCGTGAGCACGCTCATCGGCAGTAGTGCCTCAGGCTCCTGCCAGGCCAGTAGCGGTAAGGTCAGGGGCGTGGCGATCAAGGCGGCCAGTGAGCTGGTGCGAGTGAGATAGAAGGTCAGCGCCCAGGCGGCGATAGCCAGAAGCGCCGCAGGCGGGTAGAGCCCCAGCAGCATGCCGGCAGCAGTGGCGACGCCTTTGCCGCCGCGAAAGCGGAAGTACAGTGGGAACAGGTGGCCGAGTACGGCGTAGAGTCCGATCCATGCCTGTTGCTGCAAGGTAAGCCCCGCAAGGTGGGCGATCAGCACGGGCACCAAGCCTTTGCACAGATCCCCCAGCAGGGTCAGGACAGCGAGTTTCTTGCCGGCCAGGCGCAGCATGTTGGTGGCGCCGGCATTGCCCGAACCACTCATTCGCGGGTCGGGATTACCCGTGAGGCGGCTGAGCAAAATGGCGAAGGACAGAGAGCCAAGCAGGTAGGCGAGAATCGCCAGTAACCAAAACATGCTAACTATTCCGGGCGAGGACGCCCTGATTCTAACGGCGCATTGCGCCCTTGTCGTGCTGCGGAGAAGAGTGCTTGGACAGAGTGTTTATCGAAGGACTGGAAGTGGACACCGTGATTGGAGCCTACGACTGGGAGCGTGGCATCCGACAGTGCCTGCGTCTTGATCTGAGCTTTGCTTGGGATAATCGTCCGGCTGCTGCAGGGGATGATCTGACGCTGGCGTTGGATTATGCCAGCGTCTCCGCGCGAATCCAGGCGTTTGCCGAGCAGGCTCAGTACCAGTTGGTGGAAACCTTTGCCGAGCGTCTTGCCGAAGTGTTGATGAGCGAGTTTCACATTCCTTGGCTGCACTTGAAGCTGACCAAGCCAGGCGCTGTTCCGGCCGCCACAGGCGTGGGCGTGGAGATCGAGCGCGGATGTCGCTGACTCAGGTGTTTCTGGGGCTCGGTAGCAATATCGAGCGTGAAGTTCATCTGCGGGCCGGGCTCGATGCCTTGGCCGGCTTCCTGGTGGACATGCGTTGCTCGGCGGTGTTTGAAAGCCAGCCGGTGGGGATCAAGAGCGGTCCGTTTTTCAATCTGGTGGTGTCGGGTTACACCGACTTGCCGTTGACCGAACTGGACCGGCGCTTGAAGTTCATCGAAGCGGACAACGGTCGTTATGCCCCGGACCGCAAAGGTTTGCCGCTGGATATCGATGTGCTGTTGTACGGTGATCTGACTGGCAATTTCGATGGTCTGATCCTGCCTCGTGCGGAGATTCTGAAGAATGCCTTTGTGCTATGGCCGTTGTCGCTGATGGCGCCGGAGCGGGTGCACCCATTAGCCGGCAAGAGCCTGGGAGCGCTTTGGGGTGAGGCGCAGATCGATCAGGTTCTGGCGCCCGTCGCCTTCGAATGGCAGGGCAGGCAACTGACGCCTCCGGGTCTGTAGTTTCTCGAGCTCTCCTGGTGCGGGCAAGGCTGAAGCCTTGTCCGCAGCTTCTCAAGAGGCATGTTGTTGCTTGTAGGCCTTGATTGCCTTCAGCCGCTCCAGCCTCAGTGCCTCGCCCAGTTCCGGGCCTTTGAAGCCCTGCTCCAGCAAAGGTTGAACCGCAACTGAGCGCGCCTCATGGGCGGCTCCGCGTAGGTAATCCGCTTGGGGGTAGGGTCGTGACTCCAGTCCCAGGCGACCACGGGCATCCATTTCGCAAGCGGCAATGAACTCCTCAAAGCGCTGCGGACGACGGAACACGTCGAAGCTTTGCAGCAGTTCAAGCAGTGTGGAGGCCTTCAGTTCCTGCGCCTTGTGGGCGTGGGTGTGATATTGGCCCACCAACAGCGCCAGCTCCTGGCATTCCCGTGGTGCCTTGAATCGCTCATTGACGGCCTTGATCAAGTCCAGCCCCTTGTGTTCGTGGCCGATGTGCCGTGGCCACTCTTGCTCGGGCGTCACGCCTTTGCCCAGGTCGTGGAGCAGGCAGGCCCAGCGTACCGAGAGGGGTTGCTGGTGCAGCGCCGCTTGCTGCAACACGCTGAGGGTGTGCAGGCCGGTGTCTATTTCCGGATGGTGGGTCGGTGGCTGGGGAATGCCGAACAGAACATCGACCTCAGGTATCAATACGGCCAGGGCGCCGCAGTCACGCAATACCTGGATAAAGACCTGAGGCTGATCCTCCATCAGGGCTCGAGACATCTCCTTCCAGCTGCGCTCGGCTGTCAGGGCCTGAAGCTCGCCTGAGTCGCTGAGTTGGCGCATCAGTTCAAGTGTCTCTGTGGCCACGCTGAAACCCAGGTCGGCGTAGCGCGCGGCAAAGCGTGCTACCCGCAGCACTCGAAGGGGATCTTCGGCGAATGCCGGTGAAACATGACGTAAAAGCCGGTTTTCTAGATCTTTTTGACCGTTGTAAGGATCGGTCACAAGACCCTGGTCATCCTCGGCCATGGCGTTGATCGTCAGGTCGCGGCGAATCAGATCCTCTTCCAGGGTGACTTCCGGACTGGCGTGGAAGGTAAAGCCGCCGTAACCCCGCCCGCTCTTGCGTTCGGTTCGAGCGAGGGCATATTCCTCGCCGCTCTTGGGGTGCAGAAACACCGGAAAATCGGCGCCTACTGGGCGAAAGCCCTTTGCAATCATGTCTTGCGCGCTGGCGCCCACCACGACCCAATCGACGTCGGTGACTGGTCTGCCCAGCAGGCGATCGCGCACAGCACCACCGACTTTATAAATCCGCATAAAAAACCTCCGTTAGCGCGACAGGATAACCCTTGTGCCCGTACTAGCGGAGGCCTGTTGTTAGGCTCAGAGGTGGATGACTGCCAGGTCCAGTCGGCCGTAATCGTTTTCGTTGTGATCGCTTTTTGGCGGTACGTGATGGGTTTTCATCACCTGATCGCCCTGCAGGGTTTCCAGGTGAATATCGAAGCCCCAGAGACGGTGCAGGTGCTTGAGTACCTCCTCGGTGGAGTCTCCCAGGGGTTTGCGATCGTGTTGTTGATGGCGCAGGGTCAGTGAGCGGTCGCCACGACGATCGATGCTCCAGATCTGTACATTGGGTTCACGGTTGCCCAGGTTATATTGCGCAGCCAGCGTTTCCCGGATGATCCGATAGCCGCTTTCGTCATGGATTGCCGGCACCAGCAGATCATCCTTCTGGTCGTCATCCATGATGCTGAACAGTTTGAGGTCGCGGATCACCTTGGGCGACAGATACTGCAGGATGAAGCTCTCATCCTTGAAGCTGCTCATGGCGAACTTGATGCTCGACAGCCAATCGGTGCCGGCCAGCTCCGGGAACCAGCGGCGATCCTCTTCGGTGGGTTCTTCACACATGCGGCGGATATCCCGATACATGGCAAAACCCAGGGCGTAGGGGTTGATACCGTTGTAATAGGGGCTGTCAAATCCCGGCTGATAAACCACGCTGGTGTGGGAGGCAAGAAATTCCATCATGAAGCCGTCGGTGACCAGGCCTTCGTCATACAGGTCGTTCATCAGGGTGTAGTGCCAGAAGGTGGCCCAGCCTTCGTTCATCACCTGGGTCTGGCGCTGCGGGTAGAAATACTGGGCGATCTTGCGCACGATGCGCACGATTTCCCGCTGCCAGGGCTCCAGCAATGGCGCATGTTTTTCGATGAAGTACAGGATGTTTTCCTGAGGCTCGGCGGGGAACCGCGCATTGTCCTTGTCGCTGTACTTGTCCGCGCCTTTGGGAATCGTGCGCCACAGGTCGTTGATCTGTTTCTGCAGGTGCTCCTCACGGTCCTTCTGTCGACGCCGTTCTTCTTCCGCAGAGATCGGGTAAGGCCGTTTGTAGCGGTCGACGCCGTAGTTCATCAGCGCATGGCAGGAGTCCAGCAGGTCCTCCACGGCATCGATGCCGTGGCGTTCCTCGCATTGCATGATGTACTGCTTGGCGAACACCAGATAATCGATGATCGAGCTGGCATCGGTCCAGGTGCGGAACAGATAGTTGCCCTTGAAGAAGCTGTTGTGACCGTAGCAGGCGTGGGCTACCACCAAGGCCTGCATACAGATGGTGTTCTCCTCCATCAGATAGGCGATGCAAGGGTCTGAGTTGATCACGATTTCGTACGCCAGCCCCATCTGACCGCGGCTGTAGGATTTTTCGGTGCTAAGAAAGTGCTTGCCGTAGGACCAATGGTGATAACCCAAAGGCATGCCCACCGAGGCATAGGCATCCATCATCTGCTCGGCGGTGATCACTTCGATCTGGTTGGGATAGGTGTCCAGGGCATAGCGAGCCGCGATACGGCTGATTTCTCGGTCGTAGGCCTGGATCAGCTCGAAGGTCCATTCCGAGCCTGTGGAGATGGGTTGGCGCTTCTGCTCTCTGGCGGTCATGTCACTAACCTGCGCTGGAAGAGTTCACGGAAGACCGGATAGATATCTCCGGCCGAAACCAGTTGTTGCTGGGCGAAGGTGTCGGAGAAAGCCTCGGCGATCCGTTCGTACTCGAACCACAGGGCCTGGTGCTCCCGTGGAGTGATTTCCACGTAGGTGTAGTACTGCACGAAAGGCATGATCTGGTTGATCAGGATATCGCGGCAGATGGGCGAGTCGTCATTCCAGTTGTCGCCATCGGAGGCTTGTGCCGCGTAGATGTTCCATTCGTTGCTCGGGTAACGCTCGGCCATGATCTCCTGCATCAGTTTCAGGGCGCTGGAGACGATGGTCCCGCCGGTTTCCCGGGAATAGAAGAACTCTTCCTCATCCACTTCCCTGGCACTGGTGTGGTGGCGAATGAAGACCACGTCGATCTTGTCGTAGTTGCGCTTGAGGAACAGGTACAAAAGGATGAAGAAGCGTTTGGCGATGTCCTTGGTCGCCTGGGTCATGGAGCCGGAGACGTCCATCAGGCAGAACATCACCGCCTTGGAGCTGGGGTTGGGCTGTTTCACCAGCAGGTTGTACTTGAGGTCGAAGGTATCGAGAAAGGGCACGCGGTGGATCCGTGCGCTCAGGCGTTCGATTTCTGCTTCCAGTTCCTGGATATCGCCGAAGTTATCCGGTTCCTCCCGCTTCAGGCGCGCCAGTTCCTCTTTAGCCTCCCGCAGTTTGGCCCGGCTGCTGCCGGACAGGGCAATGCGTCGGGCGTGGGCCGAGCGCAAGGTGCGGATGATGTTGATCCGCGATGGGTTGCCTTCGTTGCTGATCCCGGCGCGTACGGTCTTGAAGGTATCGGTCCCGGTCAGGTTGCGCTTGACCAGGTTGGGCAGCTCCAGGTCCTCGAACATGAATTCGAGGAACTCCTCCTGGGTAATCTGGAAGACGAACTCATCCATGCCCTCGCCGGAATTGCCCGCCTTGCCGCGGCCAGCACCACCTCCACCGCCGCCTTGAGGCC
>NZ_MOAK01000080.1:30871-40933 GCF_003732485.1 Pseudomonas protegens | reverse complement strand
GTCTCGTCCGGGAATGCTGATTTGTTCGCCATGCTCCATGTCGGTGATGGAGCGGCGGCTAACGGCCTCTTCGACAGCCTTTTTGATGTGGTCACGGTAACGCCGCAGAAACCGCTGACGGTTCACCGTGCTCTTGTTCTTGCCATTGAGACGTCGGTCGATCACATAGCTCATGGGCCCCTCCGGGGAGCTTCAAGACATAAGCCTCAAGCCGGAAGCAACGCCACAGCAGAGCCTGTAAGGGCTCTACGGCACCGTGCTTGCAGCTTGTGGCTAGAAGCTTGCAGCTGCTTCACTGCGATTTTCTGACCCGCAGATACCATTCGGACAACAGCCGTACCTGTTTGTCGGTGTAGCCGCGCTCGACCATTCGTGTGACGAAGTCGTTGTGTTTCTGCTGATCCTCCTTGCTGGCCTTGGCATTGAAGCTGATGACCGGCAGCAGATCCTCGGTGTTGGAGAACATTTTCTTCTCGATGACCACCCGCAGCTTCTCGTAGCTGAGCCAAGTGGGGTTCTTGCCATTGTTGTTGGCTCGGGCCCGCAGGACGAAGTTGACGATTTCGTTGCGGAAGTCTTTCGGGTTGCTGATGCCCGCAGGTTTTTCGATCTTCTCCAGCTCTTCGTTGAGGGCGACGCGATTGAGGATTTCGCCGGTTTCCGGATCGCGGTATTCCTGATCCTGAATCCAGAAGTCCGCGTAGAGAACATAACGGTCGAAGATGTTCTGGCCGTACTCGCTGTAGGACTCGAGGTAGGCGGTCTGGATCTCCTTGCCGATGAACTCGATGTAGCGCGGTGCCAGGTACTCCTTGAGGAAGCGCAGGTAGCGCTCGCGGGTTTCCGCCTGGAACTGCTCCTGCTCGATCTGTTGTTCCAGCACATACAGCAGGTGCACTGGGTTAGCCGCCACTTCATGGGGATCGAAGTTGAAGACTTTTGACAGGATCTTGAAGGCGAAGCGGGTCGACAGGCCATTCATGCCTTCATCGACGCCGGCACTGTCGCGGTACTCCTGGATCGACTTGGCCTTGGGGTCGGTGTCTTTCAGGTTCTCGCCGTCATAGACGCGCATCTTCGAGTAGATATTGGAGTTTTCCGGCTCCTTCAGACGCGACAGCACAGTGAACTGCGCCAGCATCTTCAGGGTGTCGGGGGCGCAATGGGCCTTGGCCAGCGAGCTGTTGAACAGCAGCTTGTCGTAAATCTTCACCTCATCGGTGACCCGCAGGCAGTAAGGCACCTTGACGATGTAGATCCGGTCAATGAAGGCTTCGTTGTTCTTGTTGTTGCGGAAGGTGTGCCACTCCGATTCGTTGGAGTGGGCCAGAAGGATGCCGGTGAAGGGGATCGCCCCCAGCCCTTCGGTACTGTTGTAGTTGCCTTCCTGGGTCGCGGTGAGCAGTGGGTGCAGCACCTTGATCGGTGCCTTGAACATTTCGACGAACTCCATCAGGCCCTGGTTGGCCCGGCACAGTGCCCCGGAGTAGCTGTAGGCGTCGGCATCGTTCTGCGGGAATTCTTCCAGTTTGCGGATATCCACTTTGCCCACCAAGGCCGAGATGTCCTGGTTGTTCTCATCGCCCGGTTCGGTCTTGGCCACGGCAATCTGGTTGAGAATCGATGGGTAAAGTTTCACTACCCGGAACTGGCTGATGTCACCACCGAATTCCGACAGGCGCTTGGTGGCCCAAGGCGACATGATGGTGTTGAGGTAGCGCCGCGGGATACCGAAGTCTTCTTCGAGAATGGCGCCATCTTCCGTGGCGTTGAACAGGCCCAGTGGCGATTCGAAGACCGGAGAGCCCTTGATGGCGTAGAAGGGCACTTTTTCGATCAGTTGTTTGAGCTTCTCGGCCAGGGAAGATTTACCACCCCCCACCGGTCCCAGGAGATAGAGGATCTGTTTCTTCTCTTCCAGGCCCTGAGCGGCATGGCGGAAATAGGAGACGATCTGGTCGATGCACTCTTCCATGCCATGGAAGTCTTCAAAGGCCGGATACCGCCTGATGACCTTGTTGGAGAAGATTCGCGACAGCCTCGAGTTGGTCGAGGTGTCCAGCAGCTCGGGCTCGCCGATGGCCAATAGCAAGCGCTCGGCGGCGGATGCATAGGCGCTTCGGTCCTTTTTGCACAGTTCCAAGTATTCCTGCAGCGAAAACTCTTCCTGGCGTGTGGATTCGAAGCGTTGTTGGAAGTGGCTAAAAATACTCATGACGTCACCTCGCTCGATACGTGGAGCCGGCGTCGGATCAGTCAGTCAAGTGCTGGCATGCAACTGAGTTTCCAGCTGCTGTTTACCCCCCAGAACACTTTCAAAGCTATCGACCTTGAAAGCTAGTACCGATGACCCGCTCGCCGGTGTACCGGCTCTCCCCTGATTTGGATGGCCTGAGGCTAAGGATAGTTCGGAATCCGGGAGGTCAAGGCGAGATGGGGAATTAGTTGCGCACTACCGTTCGTCCGGTGGCGCGTCAGCCCGCGTAGTACGCGGGCTAGAGCTGCTGAAAAAAATTATTCGGCGGTGCCTTGGGCGATTTCCGTCGGATAGGTGCTGCGCCATAGTTCGAAGCCGCCATCGAGGCTGTAAACGTCGGAGAAGCCCTGGCTCACCAGGTACGCCGCAGCGCTCTGGCTGGAGTTGCCGTGATAGCAGACCACCACCAATGGGGCATCGAGGTCGGCGCCGCGAATGAAGTCGGAAATGGAATGATTATCCAGGTGTTGCGCGCCGCTGATATGGCTCAGTGCATAGGTTTGCGGGTCGCGGATATCCACGACCACTGCACCTTGTTCGCGCAGTGCCTGGGCCTGTTCTGGAGGGATGCGTTTGAATTCGCTCATGGCGGGCTCCTGGAGCTTGGTAGTCAGCGCCGACTAGCGCTTTGCCGGGATGGGCAAGGGTTCGGGGGAAAGGGGCGCAGTGTGCCCCTGGGCGTCGCAATCGCAGGTCAGGCGCACGCCGGTATCGACATTCAGCAAGGTCATGGCCCCACCCCAGACGCAGCCGCTGTCCAGGGCGAAGATGCCGGGTTCGTTGCTATGGCCTTCCAGGGCTGCCCAGTGGCCGAAGATGATCTTCAGGTCCCGGGTCTTGCGCTCCTTGTGACTGAACCAGGGGGCGTAGCCCGGTGGTGCGGTGTCCAGTCCTTCCTTGCTCTTGAGGTCGAGCTTGCCCTCGCTGGTGCAGAAACGCATGCGGGTGAAGTAGTTGGTGATGACGCGCAGGCGGGTCACGCCCTTGAGGTCGCTGTCCCATTTCGCTGGATCGTTACCGTACATGCCGTCCAGGAAGGGCTCGAAGAGGTTGTCGTCGCGTAGCGCTTCCTCGACTTCGGCGGCGCACTTGAGGGCCTTCTTCAGTGACCACTGCGGGGCGATGCCGGCATGGACCAGGGCCACGTTGCGGGCTTCGTCGTAATGCATCAGTTTTTGCTGGCGCAACCACTGCAACAGTTCTTCGCAATCTGGGGCTTCAAGGATTTCCCGCAGTGTGTCGGACTTTTTCAGCCGTTCGATGTTGCGCCAGGCTGCCAGCAGGTGCAGGTCGTGATTGCCCAACACGCAGACCAGCGAATCGCGAATGGAATAAAGGTAGCGCAGGGTTTCCAGTGACTGTGGGCCGCGATTGACCAGGTCACCCACCAGCCACAGGCGGTCCCTGGCAGGGTCGAAGGCGACTTGTTCAAGCAGGCACTGCAGCGGCTCCAGGCAGCCTTGCAGGTCGCCGACGGCGTAGGTCGCCATCAGTGCAGGGCTCCGGGGACTGCCAGGCGGAAGGGGGCAATGATGGCGTCGAACTGTTTGCCGTCCTCGGCCAGCATCTGGTAGCTGCCCTGCATGTTGCCAACCCGGGTAGTCATCACCGTTCCGCTGCTATAGGTGTGGCTCTTGCCGGCGGCAATCAATGGTTGCTGGCCAACCACGCCAGCGCCGCGGACTTCTTCCACATGGCCGTCACCGTCGGTGATCACCCAGTGCCGCGACAGCAGCTTGGCCGGGAGTGATCCGTTGTTCTGAACGGTAATGGTGTAGGCGAAAGCGAAGCGGTTCTGCTCGGGTTGCGATTGGTCTGCCAGAAAGCGGGTGACGACGCTGACGTCGACCTGATAACGAGGATCGGACATGCAAAAGGCCTTTAAAGCAAAGCGGGGCGCGGGACAAAGCTGATGGAGGTCAGTCTAGGTCAAGTATCGGGTAGTAAACCAGACATCCTGTCCGGCGTCCTACCCGATCTCGGGCAAGGGCGTTTCTCAGTCGGCGGCAGGCTTGGGCTGGTCGGCCAACTGATCGGCCAGGCGCACGAAGGCGGCCAGGTCCAGTTGCTCGGGACGCAGGCTGCCATCGACACCGGCGGCTTCGATCTCGGCGCTGCTGAGGAGGGCCTTGAGGGTGTTGCGCAGGGTCTTGCGGCGCTGGTTGAAGGCTTCGCGGACGATGCGTTCCAGCAGGCGATGATCCTTGGCTGGATGCGGTAGCACCGCGTGGGGCACCAGGCGCACGATGGCCGAATCAACCTTTGGGGGGGGATTGAAGGCGCCGGGGCCGACGTTGAACAGGTGTTCCACGCGGCAGTGATACTGAACCATGATCGACAGGCGACCCCAGTCACCGCCACCAGGGCCGGCGGCCAGGCGCTCGACCACTTCCTTTTGCAGCATGAAGTGCATGTCGCGGATCAGCCCGGCGTTCTGCAGCAGGTGGAAGATCAGCGGGGTGGAGATGTTGTAGGGCAGGTTACCGACCACCCGCAGGCTGCTGGGGGCCGCGCCCAGGGTGTTGAAGTCGAACTTCAGGGCATCGCCCTGGTGCAGGTTGAAGTTGCTCTTGCCGGCGAACTGCTGGTTGAGGATCGGGATCAGATCCTTGTCCAGTTCCACCACGTCCAACTGGGCTCCGCTGCCCAGCAGGCCCTCGGTCAGTGCGCCCTGGCCCGGGCCGATTTCCAGCATGCGGTCTTCGGGTTTGGCGTGGATAGCCCGCAGGATACGGTCGATAACGCCGGCGTCATGCAGGAAGTTCTGGCCGAAGCGCTTGCGCGCCCGGTGTTGGTATTGCTCGCTCATAAACGGTTCTCGGCCATCTGGTAGGCGGTTTCCAGGGCGACCTGCAGGCTGCCGGTGTCGATCTTGCCGCTACCGGCCAGGTCCAGGGCGGTGCCGTGGTCGACGGAGGTGCGGATGATCGGCAAGCCGAGCGTCACATTGACGGCCGCGCCGAAGCCTTTGTATTTCAGCACGGGCAAGCCTTGGTCGTGGTACATCGCCAGCACTGCGTCGCAGTGCTCCAGATATTTGGGGGTAAACAGAGTGTCGGCAGGCAATGGACCGCGCAGGTCCATGCCTTCGGTGCGCAGACGCTCTAGGGTAGGTTCGATGATGTCGATTTCTTCGCGGCCCAGGTGCCCGCCTTCGCCGGCATGGGGGTTGAGCCCGCAAACCAGGATCCGCGGCTGGGCAATACCGAACTTGTGTTGCAGGTCGGCATGCAGGATCCGCGTGACTCGCTCCAGGCGTTCTGCAGTGATGGCGTCGGCAATCTCCCGCAAGGGCAGGTGCGTGGTCACCAGCGCGACACGCAAGCCACGGGTGGCCAGCATCATGACCACTTGTTCGGTGTGGGTCAGGTCCGCAAGGAATTCGGTGTGCCCGGAAAAGGCGATCCCGGAATCGTTGATCACGCCTTTATGTACGGGGGCGGTGATCATGCCGACAAAGTGCCCGTCCAGGCAGCCTTGGCCGGCCCGGGTCAGGGTTTCCAGGACGAAGGCTGCATTGGCCTGGTCCAGCTGGCCGCTGACTACTGGCTTGGCCAGGGGCGTGTCCCAGACATACAGGCTGCCCGCCGGAGCGGCTTCAGTCGGCAGTTGGTCCAGGGTTACCGGTAGCAGATTGACTGCCACGCCCAGCTGCGCGGCCCGCTCAAGGAGCAGGTCGTGGCTGGTAATGGCAATCAGGGGATATGGCTGGGGTTGCGAGGCGAGCAGCAGGCACAGGTCAGGACCTATACCCGCCGGTTCGCCGGGTGTCAGAGCGAAACGTCTGGGTTTCACTGCGCCGCCTGTTCAGCGCCAGGCAGTTTGATTTCGACGTAGGCCTCATCACGGATCTGCCGCAACCAGGTCTGCAGCTCTTCGTCGTACTTGCGGTTGCGCAGCACGGTCATGGCTTGTTGTTCACGGGCCTGACTGGTGCTGTCGGTGGCGCGACGGCCAAGGACTTCCAGTACATGCCAGCCATAAGGGCTCTTGAACGGCTTGGACAACTGACCTTGTGGGGTCTTGGCCATCACTTCGCGGAACTCAGGCACCAGGGCGTTCGGGTCGATCCAGTTGAGGTCGCCGCCGTTGAGCGCCGAACCCGGGTCTTCCGAGTAGCTTTTCGCCAGTTCGGCAAAGTCTTCGCCGGCTTCGATGCGGTCGTAGAGTTTCTGCGCCAGGCGCTTGGTCTCTTCTTCGCTGCGAATCTCGCTTGGCTTGATCAGGATGTGGCGGACATGCACTTCGTCACGCACCTGATTGCCGCCACCGCGCTTGTCCAGCAGCTTGAGAATGATAAAGCCGCCTGGAGTGCGCGCTGGCTGGGTGATATCGCCCACTGCCATTGCGCTCAATTCACGGTCGAATGGAGGAGGCAATTGAGCGGCTTTACGCCAGCCCATGTCACCGCCTTCCAGGGCGTTGTCGCTGCCGGAGCGGGCGATCGCCAATTGCGCGAAGTCTGCACCTTGCTTGAGCTGCTGATACACATCCATGGCCTGGCGAGCAGCACTCTGAATGGCTTCGGAGTTGGCGCTTTCCGGGGTCGGAATCAGGATGTTGGCCAGGTGCAGCTCTTCGGAGAGCTGCATCTTGCCCAGGTCCGAGGCCAGGAAGTTCTTCACTTCCTGTTCCGACACCTGAATGCGCTCGGCCACCCGGCGTTGACGCACGCGGCTGATGATCATTTCACGGCGCACCTGGTCACGAGCGTCTTCATAAGACAGGCCGTCGTGGGCCAGGGCGGCCCGGAACTGCTCGATGCTCATGCTGTTGCGCTGGGCAATGGTGCCAATGGCCTGGTTCAGCTCTTCATCGGTGATGCGGATGCCGGAACGTTCGCCAATCTGCAGTTGCAGGTTTTCAACGATCAGACGCTCCAGAACCTGTTGCTCCAGGACGCTGGTAGGCGGCACGCCACCGCCACGCTTGGCGATGGTTTGCTGAACTTCGTGAACCCGCTGGTCCAACTGGCTCTGCATGACCACGTCGTTGTCGACGATGGCCACGACCTTGTCGATGGACTGCACTGCGGCGCTGGCCGCAGTACTCAGGAACAGCGCGCCCAGCATCAGCGGGCGCAGACAATCAGAAAGCTTGGTCTTCACGTTCACGATAACCTTGGATGCCTTTGTCGAGGAAGCTCTCTACTTTGGTGCCCATGACGCCACCGAGACCCTTCAGAACAATTTGGAGGAAGATGCCGCGGTCGCCTTTCTCGTTCTCCGGAGCGTTCTGACTGAACTCGTCATACTTGACCCAGTAACGACTGATCAGGCGCAGTTTCCAGCAGCAGTTGTCGTATTCGAAACCACCGAAGGCCTCGAGCGTGCGGTTACGGTTGTAGTCGTACTGCCAGCGGCTGATGGCGTTCCATTGCGGCACGATCGGCCAGATCACCGAGAAGTCATGCTGCTGGATCTTGTAGTAGTCCTTCACGTAACCAGGCGTGCCCGGAGTACCGTAGTCGCCACCCATTTTCCAGGTACCGCTGTTCTGGTCGTAGCGAATCTGGTCGTTGCGATAGCGATAGCCGGCGTTGACCACCTTGTTGGGGTTGTCTTCAGGTTGGTAGTGGAACATCGCACTGCCGGAACGTGGGCTGTGGCTGTCCGGGTCCCAGTTGTACTCTGCGGTGGTGCGCCAGTCGCGGTTGAAACGGTATTCGTATTCAAGGGCGTAAGGCGAGACGTTGGACTTGGCATCGTCACGAGTGCGGTAGTCGATACCCGGCAGCTGGACGGTGCGGTCCTTGAAGTACAGAGCCTGGCCAACGCTAACGCGCTGACGCTGGAAGCCGTTGTCTTCGATCCAGCGACTGGTCACGCCCAGGGACAGCTTGTTCTCGTCACCGACGCGGTCGGAACCGGAGAAGCGGTTGTCGCGGAATAGCGAAGCGTAGTTGAAAGTAGGTTCGCCGGTATCGAATACCGGGATGTCCTTCTGGTCTTCCTCAGGTACGTAGAGGTAGAACGCGCGCGGTTCCAGGGTCTGGCGGTAGTTCTTGCCGAACCATTGGGTGTTGCGGTCGAAGTAGAGGCCGCCGTCGACGCTGGCGATTGGTACGCCGCGGTTTTGTGAGCTCTTGTAGGACTCGCCCAGTGCTGCCGCTCGGTTGCGGTTGATCACCAGGTCATTTTTACCTTGGGCGTCCAAGTCAAGACTGTACTGGGTGTACATGTACTTGAGGGACGGCGTCAGATAACCATAACTCCAGTTCAGCGGCAGGCTGACACCGGGCTTGAGATTCAGGCGGTCGCCGTTGGAGCGCGCCAGACCAGCAACGTTGGTATCCAGGCGTGGGGTGCCCACTGTGCCGTTCGAGTTGAATGGACCACCGTCTTTGTCCGTGTAGTTGCCATTGAGCAGATCCCGCTCAAAGCGCACCAGCTCGGTTTCGTAAGTGAAATCCAGCCCTTGCGGATGGTAGGGAAGAGCACCGTTGAAGGTGATTTGCGGGAGCTTGTTGTACGGCGTGATATTGGCCACGCTCGCCAGCTCATACGCCTGCACGTTGAGGCGTGCGGTGTAATCGTCGCCACGGTAGGTCACGACGCCTTGCTGGTTGACGTAGTCGGTGGACTTCACGCCGATCTGATCGGTCTGCAGATCCTGGAAGTAGTACGGATCGCTGATCTTGGTGTAGTCGACCTCGGTCATCAACCGCGAATCAAGCCCGCCCTTGTGCTGCCAGTTGAGCATGTAGCGGGTTTTTTCGTAGTCGGTCTGCTTCTTGCGATCGGTGTCGTCGTCGTTGAGGTACGCGGCGCCGAACTGACCTTCGCTGCTCTTGGTCAGGTAACGGAATTCGCCTTCCATCAACAGGCCGCGCTTGGCCATGTAGCGTGGATACAGCGTGGCATCGTAGTTCGGTGCCAGGTTGAAGTAGTATGGGGTGACCAGCATGAACCCGGTATCGCTGCTGGTGCCGATGCTCGGTGGCAGGAAGCCGGACTGGCGACGGTCGTCGATCGGGAAGTAGATATACGGGGTGTACAGCACCGGAATATCTTTGACCCGCAAGGTCACGTTGGTTGCAGTACCGAAGCCGGTGGCCGGGTTCAAGGTGATGTTGTTGCCCTTGAGCTGCCAGGCGTTGCTGTTCGGTTCGCACGTGGTGTACGTACCATCCTTGAGGCGGATGATGGCGTTTTCCGCGCGTTTGGCGTACAGCGCACTGCCGCGAACCCGCGACTTGTGCATCACGTATTCGGCGTTATCGACCTTGGCTTCACCGGTGTCGAGCTGCACGTCGGCGTGGTCGCCGACCATCAGCGTGCCGTTATCGCGGATGCGTACGTTGCCGCTCAGCTCGCCACGGTTTTCGGCCTGATACAGGTTGGCCTCGTCGGCCTCGACCTGCATGCTGCCCTGGCGCATGACGACGTCACCGGCCAGGGTCGCCACCTGTTCTTCCTGCTGATAACGCGAAGCCTTGGCACCGATAAAGGTGGGGGCGTCACTTTTATTCGTCTTGTCATTCATGCCAGGACGAATCGGTTCGATATAGGAACCAGAGCAGTAAGGACCGGTTTCGGCCAATTGAGCGGCGGTGAGCTTCTCGCGCGGTACCCAGTCGAGGTGGCTGTAGTCCGCACTGCGGGACTTCAGACCCCGGCCTTTGGCCTCGGTGACCAGCACAGGCTTGTCGCCGGCAGCTTGTTCTGCGGTGCCGCTGTCGGTTGCGGTGGCACCGCTGGAGCTGACCGAGCTGGCATCGTGAACCGGCCGTGGAGGCAGTTGGGCTGCGCTGGCTTTCGGCGCACAGGCCCAGCCACCCGAAGCAGAGACTGAGCAGTCATACT
>NZ_MOAK01000080.1:0-30848 GCF_003732485.1 Pseudomonas protegens | reverse complement strand
CGAAGGAAGTGGCTAGAGGTTGCAGGGCCAGCAAACCGCCGGTAACCAGCAACGGAAATTTTTTACGAAACGCGGGGGATTTCAATGCCATCTTATTAGTCCGGGCTTCCTGCGTGCCATCTGCCCGCGGTGTGGGCCGCACGCCTCTCGATGGTCTGAAAAAGATGCTGGATAATAAAGCATGACCCGCTTGACGGCTAGCGCCGTCGGAGACCCTTGTAATGCCTGACCAAGATGTACGCTTGCAACACCTGAAAGTTTGGCTCGATGAGCAGTTGGCGATTGTTTATGCAGCACAAGGCTGGGGCGAAGTACCCCCGGCAACATTGACCGCGGCCAGCAGTGACGCGAGTTTCCGCCGTTATTTCCGTTGGCAGGGTGCAGGCCGCAGCTTCGTGGTCATGGATGCTCCGCCACCCCAGGAAAACTGCAAACCCTTCGTGGATATCGCCCAATTGCTGGCGACTTCCGGCATCAACGTGCCGAAAATTTATGCCCAGGACTTGGTCCGGGGCTTTTTATTGCTCAACGACCTGGGCAACAAGACCTATCTCGATGTGATCGACGAAAGCAATGCCGATGCACTTTTCGAGGATGCACTGCAGGCCCTGCTGGCGTTTCAACAGTTACCGATGGATGCGCCACTGCCCAGCTACGATGTCGCTCTGCTGCGCCGTGAACTGGAGCTGTTTCCTGAGTGGTACGTCGGACGTGAACTGGGTGTCACGCTCAGCGCGCAGCAGCGCGAACAGTGGCAGCGGGTCAGTGACCTGCTAATCGACAGCGCCCTGGCGCAACCCAAGGTGCTGGTGCATCGCGACTATATGCCACGCAACCTGATGCTCAGCGAGCCGAATCCTGGGGTGCTGGACTTTCAGGATGCGGTCTACGGCCCAGTGACCTATGACGTGACCTGCCTGTTCAAGGATGCCTTCCTCAGTTGGCCGCAGCCCCGTGTGCGTGGCTGGCTGGAGGGTTACTGGCACCAGGCCCGAGCGCTGGGGATCCCCGTCCAGGAAGACTTCGAGGAGTTCCTCCGGGCCAGTGACCTGATGGGCGTACAGCGTCACCTCAAGGTGATCGGCATCTTCTCGCGGATATGCCACCGCGACGGCAAGCCTCGTTACCTGGCCGACGTGCCACGGTTCTTTGCCTATATAGAAGCAGTGCTGGCCCGTCGTCCCGAATTGGCCGAGCTTTCGCAACTGCTGCTCAGCCTGCGCCAGCCAGCGGGAGCCAATGCATGAAGGCAATGATTCTGGCCGCCGGCAAGGGCGAGCGCATGCGCCCCCTGACCCTGACCACCCCCAAGCCGCTGTTGCCTGTAGCCGGCATGCCCCTGATCGAATACCACCTGGTGGCGCTGGCCAAGGCGGGCTTTTGCGACATCGTGATCAACCATGCCTGGCTTGGCCAGCAGATCGAGGATGCCCTTGGCGACGGTCAACGCTGGGGCCTGAACATTCAGTACTCGGCGGAAAGCGAGCCTCTGGAAACCGCCGGCGGTATTTTCAAAGCCTTGCCCTTGTTGGGGGATGAGCCGTTTCTGGTGGTCAATGGCGATATCTGGACCGACTACGACTTCGCCTCCTTGCGTCGGCCCCTCGCTGGACTGGCTCACTTGGTGATGGTGGATAACCCGGCGCACCATCCCAGTGGTGGCGATTTCTGCCTGCAGGACGGGATGTTGCACGATGCCCGACCCGGAGCTGCAGCCCTGACCTTCAGTGGTATTTCGGTCCTGCACCCGAATTTGTTCCAGGAGTGTGTGCCGGGCCCCTTCAAACTGGCGCCGCTGTTGCGCGAGGCCATGGCCCGGGAACAGGTCAGCGGCGAGCATATGCAGGGACAATGGATCGACGTGGGTACGGTCGAGCGTCTGGCGCAGGTCGAAGCCCTGCTGCAAGCGAGGCGCTGATATGTGGTGGCCAGGGACTCTGATCGGAGCCGGAGCGGGTTTTGCAATTGCCAGCATTCCGGGGGCCATGCTTGGTGCGTTGTTGGGACAGGCTCTGGACCGGCGTCTGCAACTGCACAGCTGGGCGCATGTACGTGAGCGTCTGGGCGGTCGCCCGGCGTTGCGCAACGATGAACTGCTGTTCGTGTTGCTGGGGCGCTTGGCTAAAAGTGATGGCCGGGTGGTGGATGGGCATATCCAGCAGGCGCGTCAGGAAATGCGTTCGCTGGACATGAACGACTCAGCCCAGCGCCGAGCCATTGCAGCCTTCAATCGAGGCAAATCGGGCAATGACCGTCTGCGCGGTTATCTGCGGCGCCTGAGCGCCCAGCCCCATGCCGCGGAAGGTGTACTGCGCGCCTGCTGGCGAATGGTCTGGGCCGATGGCCGGGTGGGCCCGGCGGAGCGCGAACTGATCCAGCTCTGGGGCAAATGGCTGGGCTGGACCACGGAACAGATCCAGGCACTGGCACAGGAGTATGGCCCGGCGCGAAGGTCGCTGGCCGAGGGGGCCCTGACCTATCAGGAAGCGCTGCGCCTGTTGGGGGTTGCGGCCACCGCTGAACCGGCGCAGATCAAGCGCGCCTATCGCCGCCTGCTTAGCCGTCATCACCCGGACAAGATCGCTGGCAGTGGTGCCAGTGCGGCCCAGGTGCGGGAGGCGACGGAGACTACCCGTGAATTGCACAGCGCCTATGCTCTGATACGCGAGCGCCGGGATTTCCGCTGAGGCCTGGTCGGGCCGCCATTGCCAGTCAGGCAGCGGCGGCTCGAGCTCTTCAGCTGTCGGTGTTCTGCGGATTCAACCAGCCACGTACCCGGCGGAACAGCTGTTCTTGCTGGGCAGCATGATTGCCGGGCAAGGCTTTCAGGGGGGTCTGACTGAAGTTCGAATGCTTCAGGCGCTTGCTGGCTTGCAGTCGTTCCAGTGCCGCTTTCTGCGCGGCGCTCTTGTCGACATAGAAGAAGTCTGCGGTTGCCAGCTTCAAGGTCGGTGTCAACTCTGCCAATGGTGGCTTGCCATTGGCGGGTGTCTGGGCGGCCACCATCACCAGTTTCTGTACCTGAGAGGGCTGTTTTTCGCTCAGGTAGCGTGCGGCCCAGTAGGCGCCAGTGCCATGGCCCAGGAGCACGATACTGCGGGCATTCTGCTGTTCGGCGAAGGCCAGGGCTGCATCGATCCGGGTGAAGATGCGCTCGGCATCGGCCTTGACCTGCTCTTCGGTGCTTTCTGCGACTGCGCGGTCCGCCACGTCGGCTTCGCCGCCAGCGGCTTGCTCGATGGGCTTGGCCTCGGCGCTGGCGTCCTTGGCGGTATTGCTGGTGTCCGCTGGCGGCGGCGCTGCCTCGACGATCCGCGGTTGTGCCGCGTCGCTGAGCATGTCCGGCAGGGTCAGGCTCAGACTGCCCCAGTCAGCATCCGGCAGCTTGTTGCGCAGTGGGGCCACGGCTTGCGGCCAGTCGGCGCTTTCGCCAGCGCCCGGGAGGATAATCACCACGCCCTTGGGTTCGCTGGTGTTGGCCGGCTTCCACAGGGCCAGGAAGGTATCACCAGCGGCTTGCAACTGCTGTTGCTCCTGAGCAGGCAACTGACGCTCCAGGGCGCTGGCATCTTCCTGGCTGCGTTCAGGCAGGGTTTGGCGTTGCGCCGGTTGTTCCTCGGGGCTCTTGGTTTCCGGGGCCGGGTCGGCGGCTTCCGCAGAAAAGGTCCAAGGCAGGATCAGCGACAGGCACAATGCAGGCAGTGCCGAGCGGTGGACAAGGGGCATCGGATATTCCAGGCCAGAAGTAATTCCGGCAGCCTAATGGGTTGGTCAGTATTTGTCAGGGTGTGAGACTTCAGATGATGCTTTTTCGCTGCCTTCTGCTTATCGGCTGCCTGTGTCTTCCCTTGATAGGCAGGGCGGCGCCGCCGTCCCACGTGCCCACCGCGCCTTTGAGTCAGGAGCAGCGCCAGTGGCTTGAACAGCACCCGCAGTTGCGGGTGGGGCTGGTACTGCAGGCACCGTTCGCCCAATACGACCGGCGCCTGCAACGTCTGTCCGGGGCTAACGTCGAACTGATGCAGGCCTTGGCCCAGGCGCTGAAGATCGAACTCAGCTGGCGCAATTTTCCCGATCAGGCACAGCTGGAAAGAGCCCTGCGCGACGGTGAAGTGGACATGGCCCCCGGCCTGACCCAGACCCCCGCGGGCCTGAGGCTGTGGCTGTTCAGCGACCCTTATATGCGTGTGCCGCAGTTGGTGGTGGGGGAGCGCAAGGGCGCGGGGGCCGTGGAGCTGGAGAAGCTCGACAGCCAGGCCCGGGTCGCGGTGCGCATGCCCAGCGCGGTGGCCGACTACCTGCGCCTGACCTACCCCAACCTGAATCTGCAAGGTGTTCCCCTGGAGCGCCAGGCCCTGCAATTGCTGCTGAGCCAGCAAGCCCGCTATGCGGTAGTGGATGAAGCCCAGCTCAGTCGCCTGTCGGCGGAGGCAGAGTTTTCCGGGTTGGCGGTGGTGGGGGATATCGGCCTGCCGCAGCTGTTACGGGTAGCGACCCGTCGTGACTGGCCGGAGCTGGCCAGTATCGTAGAAACCGCCCTGCACGCGATCCCGGCCAAGGAGCTGGAACAACTGCACAGTCGTTGGCTGCAGCCCAAGTACCCGCGCCTGGGAGAATCGCCCGGCGTCTGGCAGAACCTCAGCCTGCTGCTGATGATCCTGTTGCTGGCCAGCTTGGCGATTGTCTTCTGGCAGCGTCGTCAGCAACGCAATCTGGAACAGCGGTTATTGGCGGCGCGGGAGGATATCGCCCTGCGCGCTGCCAGCGAAGAGGCCTTGCGCCTGACCCAATTTTCCATTGATCAGAGCACCGTGGGAATTCTCTGGGTCAACTGGGACAGCCATGTTCGCTATGCCAACCGGGCCGCTGAAGAAATGCTCGGTTACCCGGCAGGCGGAGTGATCGACCGCCCGCTGATCGATTTCGAACCCAACCTGCACATGGACCGCTGGCTCAACCTGTGGAAGCGTGCCCGGGCCAGTGAGGAAGGCGCGCAGAGTTTCGAGACCCAGTGCGTGCGTGCCGACGGCAGCATCCTTCCGGCGGACGTGTCCTTGAGCTTCCTGCGTTTTCGCGACAGTGAATACCTGGTGGTCTACCTCAATGACGTCACCGAGCGACGCCGGGCGCTGGCGGCCCTGCGGGAAAGCGAGGCACGCCTGCAGGGCATCGCCGCCAACGTCCCGGGTCTGGTGTTCCGCCTGGAGCGGGCGCCGGTCACTGGGCAGATCGATTTCGCCTATATCAGTGAAGGCAGTGAAACCCTGGTGGGCTACTCGCCGGCGACACTTGCCCACCGGGACACAGGCTTGCGCAGCCTGGTGCACCCCGACGACAAGGCCAGCTATCACCAGACCCAGGACCAGGCCCTGGACACCGATAGCGACTGGTCCTGGCAGGGTCGTATCCTGACCCGCCAGGGGCAGCAGCGCTGGGCTGAGATCAAGGCTATTACCCGCCGCCTGGATGACGGTGCTTTTGTCTGGGACGGTATTGTCTGGGACATCAGCGAGAGCAAGCGCATCGAGCTGGAGCTGGCCAGCTCCCGTGAACAGCTAAGGGAATTGTCGGCGCACCTGGAAAGCGTGCGCGAAGAAGAAAAGGCTCGCATTGCCCGGGAAGTCCATGACGAGCTGGGGCAGATGCTCACCGTGCTCAAGCTGGAAACCTCCATGTGCGAACTGGCCTATGCCCAACTCGACCCGGGCCTGCACGAACGACTCAACAGCATGAAGCGCCTGATCGCCCAACTGTTCCAACTGGTGCGCGATGTGGCCACTGCCCTGCGGCCGCCGATCCTCGATGCGGGCATCGCGTCGGCCATCGAATGGCAGGCCCGGCGGTTCGAGGCACGCACACAGATCCCCTGCCTGGTTCAAGTGCCGGATAACCTGCCGCGGCTGAGCGACGCCAAGGCCGTCGGCCTGTTCCGTATCCTCCAGGAGGCCCTGACCAATGTCATGCGCCATGCCCAGGCGCATACTGTGGAACTCACCCTGGCCCAGGAAGAGGATGAGTTGTGCATGACCATCAGCGATGACGGTCTTGGTTTCGATACCGCCTCTGCACGCCCGACGTCCTTTGGCCTGGTGGGCATGCGCGAGCGGGTGCTGATCATGGGCGGCAGCCTGTCGCTGCACAGTGAAAAGGGAGAGGGCACCATCCTGAGTGTCCGGGTGCCCCTGGACCGAGAACAATAACGAGGAGACGCGCGTGATCCGTGTACTGGTAGCCGAAGACCACACCATTGTCCGCGAAGGCATCAAGCAACTGATCGGCCTGGCCAAGGACCTGATCGTGGTGGGCGAGGCGAGCAACGGTGAACAGCTGTTGGAAACCCTGCGCCAGGTGCCCTGTGAAGTGGTGCTGCTGGATATCTCCATGCCCGGGGTAAACGGTCTGGAAGCCATTCCACGGATTCGGGCCCTGACCAACCCTCCGGCGATCCTGGTGCTGTCGATGCATGACGAGGCGCAGATGGCTGCGCGGGCGCTGAAGATCGGCGCTGCCGGCTACGCCACCAAGGACAGCGATCCGTCGCTGTTGCTGACGGCCATCCGCAAGGTTGCGTCCGGTGGGCGTTACATCGACCCGGACCTGGCGGACCGCATGGTCTTCGAGGTCGGCCTGACCGATGCCCGGCCCTTGCATTCGCTGCTTTCCGAGCGCGAGTTCTCGGTCTTCGAACGCCTGGCCCAGGGCGCCAACGTCAATGACATTGCCCAGCAATTGGCCCTGAGCAGCAAGACCATCAGCACTCACAAGGCGCGGTTGATGCAGAAGCTCAATATCACCTCCCTGGCGGAACTGGTGAAGTACGCCATGGAGCACAAGCTGCTCTGAGGAGAATCGGGCTGCGGGGAGGGAAACGTATCCATTTGCGACATCCCCGTCCCCAGGCTTTTGCCGGTTCTTGCAGCTTGTCGCTTGGAACTTGCGGCTACCCTTATCCAATCCCGCCATCCTTGTAGGGCAATCCCTACACGCAACCTTCCAGGCGGCTGAGGCGAATCTCTCCTGCGCCCCGATTTGCGCGGCCTGCGGCCTCCACTAGGCTTGTTCCACAGCCGTCTAAAACAAAAGGTGTGGGTATGAGCGAGGTCGATTCAAGCGCTGGGGCCAACGATGTTCTGGTCAGCTTTCGTGGTGTGCAGAAAAGCTACGACGGTGAAAACCTGATCGTCAAAGACCTCAACCTGGATATTCGCAAAGGCGAGTTCCTCACCCTGCTGGGGCCGTCCGGGTCCGGCAAGACCACCAGCCTGATGATGCTGGCCGGTTTCGAGACCCCAACTGCCGGTGAGATCCAACTGGCCGGGCGCTCCATCAACAATGTGCCGCCGCACAAGCGCGACATCGGCATGGTGTTTCAGAACTACGCGCTGTTCCCGCACATGACCGTGGCCGAGAACCTGGGCTTTCCGCTGTCGGTACGCGGCCTCAGCAAGACCGACATCAGTGAACGGGTCAAGCGGGTGCTGAGCATGGTCCAGCTCGATGCCTTCGCCCAGCGCTATCCGGCGCAATTGTCCGGCGGCCAGCAGCAGCGCGTGGCCCTGGCCCGTGCCCTGGTGTTCGAACCGCAGCTGGTGCTGATGGACGAACCCCTTGGAGCCCTCGACAAGCAGCTGCGTGAACACATGCAGATGGAGATCAAGCACCTGCACCAGCGCCTGGGCGTGACCGTGGTCTATGTGACCCACGACCAGGGCGAAGCCCTGACCATGTCTGACCGGGTGGCGGTGTTCCACCAAGGCGAGATCCAGCAGATCGCGCCGCCGCGCACTCTCTACGAAGAGCCGAAGAACACCTTCGTCGCCAACTTCATCGGCGAGAACAACCGCCTCAACGGCCGCCTGCACAGCCACAACGGCGAGCGTTGCGTGGTGGAGCTGGGGCGTGGCGAGAAGGTCGAGGCGCTGGCGGTGAATGTCGGTCAGGTCGGCGGCCCGGTGACCCTGTCCATCCGCCCGGAGCGGGTGAGCCTCAACGGTTCCAGCGAAAGCTGCGTCAACCGCTTCTCCGGCCGGGTGGCGGAATTCATCTATCTGGGCGACCACGTCCGGGTGCGCCTGGAAGTCTGCGGCAAGAGCGACTTCTTCGTGAAACAGCCGATTGCCGAGCTCGATCCTGCGCTGGCGGTGGGCGACGTGGTGCCGCTTGGCTGGCAAGTCGAGCACGTTCGCGCGCTTGACCCGCTTCTAGAGGCGAATTGATCGCCCCCCTGCAACACCAACCTGCACGTGGAGAACACAATAAATGTTGAGATCCCTGAAATTCACCGCCCCCCTCAGCGCTATCGCTGTGGCACTGGGCATGCTGGGTGCGGCGCACGCCATGGCGGCGGGACCGGACCTGACCGTGGTGTCCTTTGGTGGGGCGAACAAGGCGGCTCAGGTCAAAGCCTTCTACGCACCTTGGGAAGCGGCGGGCCATGGCAAGATCGTCGCTGGCGAGTACAACGGCGAGATGGCCAAGATCAAGGCCATGGTCGACACCAAGAGCGTGTCCTGGGACCTGGTAGAGGTCGAATCCCCTGAACTGTCCCGCGGTTGCGACGAGGACATGTTCGAGCAACTGGACCCGGCCCTGTTCGGCAACAGCGAAGACTACGTCAAGGGTGCCATCCAGCCTTGCGGCGTGGGCTTCTTCGTCTGGTCCACGGTGTTGGCCTACAACGCTGACAAGCTGAAAGCACCACCAGGCAGTTGGGCCGACTTCTGGGACACCAAGCAGTTCCCGGGCAAGCGCGGTCTGCGCAAGGGCGCCAAGTACACCCTGGAGTTCGCTTTGATGGCCGACGGCGTCGCGCCCAAGGATGTCTATAAAGTCCTGGCAGGCAAGGACGGCCAGGATCGTGCCTTCAAGAAACTCGATGAGCTCAAGCCTTACATTCAGTGGTGGGAAGCCGGCGCCCAGCCGCCGCAGTACCTGGCTTCCGGCGACGTGGTCATGAGCTCGGCCTACAACGGCCGGATCGCCGCGGTGCAGAAAGAAAGCAACCTGAAAGTAGTGTGGAACGGCGGTATCTACGATTTCGATGCCTGGGCCATTCCCAAAGGCCTGGACAAGGCTCGCGCTGAAGCCGCGAAGAAATTCATCGCCTACTCGGTGCAGCCGCAGCAGCAGAAAACCTATTCGGAAAACATTGCCTACGGTCCAGCCAACATCCAGGCCGTGCCGCTGCTGGCCAAGGACATTCTCAAGGACATGCCCACCACCCCGGAAAACATCGCCAATCAGGTGCAGATCGACGTCAGCTTCTGGGCCGACAACGGCGAGCAACTGGAACAGCGCTTCAACGCCTGGGCAGCCAAGTAACCACCCCCAGCTGTTGTAGGAGCGAGCTTGCTCGCGAAGGCGTGATCAGCGTCAACCTTGAGGTTGAGGGATGCCCTTCGATTCGCGGGCAAGCCCGCTCCTACCCCGGTGGTTTGTATTCGAAAGTTCGATTCGCGGAGTTTGTCATGACCATCACCGTTCCCCTGAACGCGGTCACCGGCCCGACCTTGAAGCAGCGGCTGGCCCGTGCCGAGCGGGTCAACCGCTGGAAGGCCCAGGCGCTGATCGCGCCCCTGGTGCTGTTTCTGCTGCTGGTGTTCCTGGTACCGATCGTGGCGCTGCTGTACAAGAGCGTCGGCAACCCGGAAGTGGTCGGGGGCATGCCGCGCACTGTCGTGGCCGTGAGTGCCTGGGATGGTCGTGGTCTGCCCGCCGAAGCGGCCTACAAGGCCGTGAGCGAAGACCTGTTTGAAGCCCGCAAGAATCAAACCCTGGGCGATCTGTCCAAGCGCTTGAACATGGAGTTGGCCGGCTATCGCAGCCTGCTGACCAAAACCGCCCGTGCCTTGCCGTTCAAGGCCGAGCCCGAATCCTATAAAGAAGCCATGGAGAGTCTGGACGAGCGCTGGGGCGACCCGGCCTACTGGCAGGCGATCCGTCGCAACACCAGCAGCCTGACGCCCTATTACCTGCTGGCAGCGGTGGACCATCGCATCGATGACCTGGGAGAACTGGCCCCGGCCACTCCGGATCAGTCCATCTACCTGGACATCTTTGCCCGGACCTTCTGGATGGGCCTGGTGATCACCGCCATCTGCCTGGCCCTGGCGTACCCGCTGGCGTATCTGCTGGCCAACCTGCCGGCGCGTAAAAGCAACCTGCTGATGATCCTGGTGCTGCTGCCGTTCTGGACTTCGATCCTGGTGCGGGTAGCGGCGTGGATCGTGCTGCTGCAGTCCGGCGGCCTGATCAACAGCGCGCTGCTGGCCATGGGGGTGATCGACAAGCCGCTGGAGTTGGTGTTCAACCGCACCGGGGTCTACATCTCCATGGTGCATATCCTGCTGCCGTTCATGATCCTGCCGATCTACAGCGTGATGAAGGGCATCTCACCCACTTACATGCGCGCGGCGATCTCCCTGGGCTGCCATCCATTCGCCAGCTTCTGGCGGGTGTATTTCCCGCAGACCTACGCCGGGGTCGGCGCCGGCTGTCTACTGGTGTTCATCCTGGCCATCGGCTACTACATCACCCCGGCGCTGCTGGGCAGCCCGAACGATCAGATGGTCAGCTACTTCGTCGCCTTCTACACCAACACCAGTATCAACTGGGGCATGGCTACGGCCCTGGGCGGCCTGTTGTTGCTGGCGACCATCGTGCTCTATCTGATTTACAGCTGGCTGGTGGGCGCCAGTCGCCTGCGCCTGAGCTAAGGAGAGAATCGAAATGCTGAGCCCCTACATGTCGCCCGTCGAACGGGTCTGGTTCTACAGCTTGCGGATTCTCTGCGGCTTGATCCTGTTGTTCCTGGTATTGCCGGTGCTGGTGATCATCCCGCTGTCGTTCAACTCCGGGAGCTTTCTGGTGTACCCGCTGCAGGGCTTCTCGCTGCACTGGTACCAGGACTTCTTCGCCTCTGCCGAATGGATGCGAGCGCTGAAGAACAGCATCATCGTCGCTCCGGCCGCCACCTTGCTGGCGATGGTCTTCGGCACTCTGGCGGCCATCGGCCTGACCCGTGGCGATTTCCCCGGCAAGGCGCTGGTGATGGCCCTGGTGATTTCGCCGATGGTGGTGCCGGTGGTGATCATCGGTGTTGCCAGCTATCTGTTCTTTGCCCCACTGGGCATGGGCAACAGTTTCTTCTCGCTGATCATCGTGCATGCGGTGCTGGGGGTGCCCTTCGTCATCATCACCGTGTCGGCGACCCTGCAAGGCTTCAACCACAACCTGGTGCGGGCTGCAGCCAGCCTCGGCGCTTCGCCGTTGACCACCTTTCGCCGGGTGACCTTGCCCCTGATCGCACCCGGGGTCATCAGTGGTGCGCTGTTCGCCTTCGCTACCTCGTTCGACGAAGTGGTGGTGACCCTGTTCCTCGCCGGCCCGGAGCAAGCGACGTTGCCGCGGCAGATGTTCAGCGGTATCCGCGAAAACCTCAGCCCGACCATCGCCGCCGCCGCCACGCTGCTGATCGCCTTCTCGGTGATCCTGCTGCTGACCCTGGAATGGCTGCGTGGGCGCAGTGAGAAGTTGCGCACCGCCCAGGTGTGAAGTCCTTTGTCTTCCTGACGGGTGTTGCCAGGCGCGGCACCGGTCAGGAGAGAAGAGAATTCGTCTGCTGAATAGGCGACAATCGACAATCCGCGACTACGCTTGTGCCAGCTCCCACCTTTATATAAGAGGCTGCGCACATGAGTATTTCCTCTTTCAAGATCGCTCATAAACTGCTCACCGGCAGTACCGCCATCGAACAACTGGCCGCTGAGCTGACCCGCCTGGATGTGGATAACCCGCTGATTGTCACCGATGCCGCGTTGCTCAAGTCGGGCACGGTAGAGCTGGCGCTGGCACATCTGGGTGAGCGCAGTTACGAGATTTTCGACCGGGTGCAGCCCGACCCGGAGATCGCCATCGTCGAAGACTGCATGCAGGTCTACCGTGAGGGCGGGCATGACGGCCTGATCGGCCTGGGGGGCGGCAGCGCCATCGATATCGCCAAGAGTGTCGCGGCTTACGCGGGCTACCATGGCGCCCTGGAGGATCTGTTCGGCATCGACCAGGTGCCACGCAAGGGGCCGCCGCTGATCGCCATTCCCACTACGGCCGGCACCGGTTCGGAAGTGACTAACGTGGCAATCCTCTCGGACAAGGCCGCGCAGTTGAAGAAAGGCATTGTCAGTGATTACCTGCTGCCGGACGTGGCCCTGGTCAGTCCGCAGATGACCCTGACCTGTCCCCGCAGCGTAACGGCCGCCAGTGGCGTCGATGCCCTGGTACACGCTGTCGAGTCCTATCTGTCCCTCAACGCTTCATCCATCACCGACTCCCTGGCCATTGGCGCGATCAAACTGATCGTCAAGGCGTTGCCCAAGGCTTATGCCAATCCCGCCAACCTGCAGGCCAGGGAGGATATGGCCACCGCCAGCCTGATGGCCGGCATGGCTTTCGGTAATGCCGGGGTCGGGGCGGTACATGCCCTGGCCTATCCGCTGGGTGGGCGTTTCCATGTGTCCCATGGCGTCAGCAATGCCTTGCTGCTGCCCTATGTCATGACCTGGAACAAGATGGCCTGCGTCGAGCGTATGCAGGATATCGCCGAAGCCATGGGGGTCCAGACGGCGCACTTGAGTGCCAGCGAGGCCGCTGATCGGGCCGTGGAGGCGATGACAGCGTTGTGCGCTGCGGTGGAAATCCCCAGCGGCTTGCGCAGTTTTGGCGTGCCGGAGGAGGCCATCCCCGCCATGGCGGTCGAGGCCGCGGGTATCGAGCGCCTGATGCGCAATAATCCGCGCAAACTGAGTCCTGCCGATATCGAGAAGATCTATCGTGCGGCCTACTGAACATCGCGGTTACGGTGTGCGCTCCAAAGCATGAGGTATACAATGCGCGCCATCGTGATCCTGCTCAAAAAAGGTGCGTCATGCAGCCCTTCGCTATTGCTCCGTCGATTCTCTCCGCCGACTTCGCCCGTCTGGGCGAGGAAGTGGACAATGTCCTGGCCGCCGGTGCCGACATCGTCCACTTCGATGTCATGGACAACCACTATGTGCCGAACCTGACCATCGGCCCGATGGTCTGTTCTGCACTGCGCAAGTATGGGATCACCGCACCGATCGATGCGCACCTGATGGTGACCCCGGTGGATCGCATCATTGGTGACTTCATCGAGGCAGGCGCGACTTACATCACCTTTCACCCGGAAGCCACGCTGCATGTGGACCGTTCCCTGCAGATGATCCGTGAGGGCGGCTGCAAGGCTGGCCTGGTGTTCAATCCGGCGACTCCGCTGGACGTGCTCAAGTACGTGATGGACAAGGTCGACATGGTCCTGCTGATGAGCGTCAACCCGGGCTTTGGCGGGCAGAAGTTCATTCCCGGCACCCTCGACAAACTGCGGGAGGCGCGGGCCCTGATCGACGCTTCCGGTCGCGACATCCGTCTGGAGATCGACGGTGGGGTGAACGTCAACAACATCCGCGAAATCGCCGCTGCGGGCGCCGATACCTTTGTGGCCGGCTCGGCGATCTTCAATGCGCCGAACTATCAGGAAGTCATCGAGAAAATGCGCGCCGAACTGGCGCTGGCTCGGTCATGAGCGCATTTGAGCAGCTGTTCCCGGGGCGTTTGCCGCGACTGGTGATGTTCGACCTGGATGGCACCCTGGTCGATTCGGTGCCGGACCTCGCGGCCGCCGTGGACCAAATGCTGCTCAAGCTGGGGCGCAAGCCCGCGGGTATCGAGGCGGTGCGCGAATGGGTCGGCAACGGTGCGCCGATGCTGGTGCGCCGAGCCCTGGCCAATAGTCTGGATGCCCAGGGCGTCGACGATGTCGAGGCTGAGCACGCTCTTGAGTTGTTCAACACCGCGTACGAGGACAGCCACGAACTGACTGTGGTCTATCCCGGTGTTCGCGAGACCCTCAAGTGGCTGCACAAGCAGGGCGTGGAAATGGCCCTGATCACCAACAAGCCCGAGCGTTTCGTCGCGCCATTGCTGGATCAGATGAAGATCGGCCGGTATTTCCGCTGGATCATCGGCGGCGACACCCTGCCGCAAAAGAAACCCGACCCGGCGGCACTGTTCTTCGTGATGAAGATGGCCAGCGTACCGGCGTCGCAATCGCTGTTCGTCGGCGACTCGCGCAGCGATGTGCTGGCGGCCAAGGCGGCGGGGGTCAAGTGCGTGGCCCTGAGCTACGGCTATAACCATGGCCGGCCGATTGCCGAGGAGTCGCCGGCGCTGGTGATCGACAACCTGCGGGCGCTGATCCCCGGTTGCTTAGAACCTGCCGCTGAGATAACGTTGCCCGACGCTGTTCCGTCCCCTTCTGGAAATTCCATCGTGGTGGTCACTCGCAAACTCTGGATGAAAGTCATCAAGGCCTTGGCCCGCTGGCGTTGGCGCGCCTGATTTTTGTCTGGCCGGCCCTGCCGGCACGTTTGCATACCTGACTGTTAGACCCTCAAGCCACGAGGCACCCCATGATTCGCGAAGAATTCCTGCGTTTGGCCGCAGCCGGTTACAACCGTATCCCGCTGGCCTGCGAAACCCTTGCCGACTTCGACACTCCGCTGTCGATCTATCTGAAACTGGCCGATCAGCCCAACTCCTACTTACTGGAGTCGGTGCAGGGCGGTGAGAAGTGGGGGCGTTATTCGATCATCGGCCTGCCGTGCCGCACCGTATTGCGTGTGCACGGGTATCAGGTCAGCGTGACCCATGACGGCGTCGAGATCGAAAGCCTTGAAGTGGTCGATCCTCTGGCCTTCGTCGAGGAATTCAAAGCCCGCTACAACGTGCCGACCATCGCCGGCCTGCCGCGCTTCAACGGTGGCCTGGTGGGGTATTTCGGCTATGACTGCGTGCGTTATGTCGAGCCGCGCCTGGGCCAGAGCCCGAATCCGGATCCGATCGGTGTGCCGGACATCCTGCTGATGGTCTCCGACGCAGTAGTGGTGTTCGACAACCTGGCGGGCAAGATGCACGCCATCGTGCTGGCCGACCCCAGCCAGGACAACGCTTTCGAAGCTGGCCAGGCACGTTTGCAGGAATTGCTGGCGCAGTTGCGCCAACCGATCACCCCGCGTCCCGGGCTGGACTTCAGCAAGCAGCAGGCGGCCGATTCGGTATTCCGCTCCAGCTTCACCCAGGCTGACTACGAGCGTGCCGTGGACACCATCAAGGAATACATCCTGGCCGGTGACTGCATGCAGGTGGTGCCGTCCCAGCGCATGTCCATTGATTTCAAGGCAGCGCCCATCGATCTGTACCGGGCGCTGCGCTGCTTCAACCCGACGCCTTACATGTACTTCTTTAACTTCGGTGACTTCCACGTAGTGGGCAGTTCGCCGGAAGTGCTGGTGCGGGTCGAGGACAACCTGATTACCGTGCGGCCAATCGCCGGTACCCGTCCGCGGGGCGCCACCGAGGAAGCCGACCTGGCCCTGGAACAGGAGCTGCTGTCGGACGCCAAGGAAATCGCCGAGCACCTGATGCTGATCGACCTGGGGCGCAACGACACCGGTCGCGTATCCGAAATCGGCAGCGTGAAACTCACCGAGAAGATGGTGATCGAGCGTTATTCCAACGTGATGCACATCGTCTCCAACGTCACCGGTCAACTGAAAGCCGGGCTGACGGCGATGGATGCGCTGCGGGCGATCCTGCCGGCGGGGACGTTGTCCGGGGCGCCGAAGATCCGTGCCATGGAAATCATCGACGAACTGGAGCCGGTCAAACGCGGGATCTACGGCGGCGCCGTGGGTTACTTCGCCTGGAACGGCAATATGGATACGGCCATTGCCATTCGCACGGCGGTGATCAAGAACGGTGAGCTGCATGTACAGGCCGGTGGCGGGATTGTCGCCGACTCAGTGCCGACCCTGGAGTGGGAAGAGACGCTGAACAAGCGTCGCGCAATGTTCCGTGCCGTGGCACTGGCAGAACAAACCCCCGCATCCAAGGTTTGAGGAGTTTCCATAATGTTGCTGATGATCGATAACTACGACTCCTTCACCTATAACGTCGTCCAGTACCTGGGCGAGTTGGGTGCCGAAGTGAAAGTGGTACGCAATGACGAGCTGACCGTGGCTGAAATCGAAGCCCTCAAGCCCGAGCGTATCGTGGTCTCGCCTGGCCCTTGCACGCCCACCGAAGCCGGTATCTCCATCGAGTCGATCAAGTATTTCGCCGGCAAGCTGCCGATTCTGGGTGTATGCCTGGGCCACCAGTCCATCGGCCAGGCTTTTGGTGGCCAAGTGGTGCGAGCCCGGCAAGTGATGCACGGCAAGACCAGCCCGGTGTTTCACCGTGACCTGGGTGTGTTCAACGGTTTGAACATGCCGCTGACCGTGACTCGTTACCACTCGCTGGTGGTCAAGCACGAGAGCCTGCCCGAGTGCCTCGAAGTCACGGCCTGGACCCAGCTGGAAGACGGCTCCGTCGACGAAATCATGGGGCTGCGCCACAAGACGCTGAATATCGAAGGGGTGCAATTTCACCCCGAGTCTATTCTCACCGAGCAGGGCCACGAGCTGTTCGCCAACTTCCTCAAACAGAGCGGCGGCACGCGCTAAGGACTTTTCATGGATATCAAGACTGCCCTGAGCCGTATTGTCGGCCATCTGGACCTGAGTACCGATGAGATGCGCGATGTCATGCGCGAGATCATGACTGGCCAATGCACTGATGCACAGATTGGCGCCTTCATGATGGCCATGCGCATGAAAAGCGAAAGCATCGACGAGATCGTCGGCGCGGTATCGGTGATGCGCGAACTGGCGGACAAGGTCGAGCTGAAAACCCTCGACGGCGTGGTGGATGTGGTCGGTACCGGCGGTGACGGTGCGAACATTTTCAACGTTTCCACAGCGTCTTCCTTTGTCGTTGCCGCTGCCGGCTGCACCGTCGCCAAGCATGGTAACCGGGCGGTATCCGGCAAGAGCGGCAGCGCCGATCTGTTGGAGGCGGCCGGGATCTACCTGAACCTGACACCCGTTCAGGTGGCGCGTTGCATCGACAACGTCGGCATCGGCTTCATGTTTGCCCAGTCTCACCACGGCGCCATGAAATATGCCGCCGGCCCGCGCCGTGACCTCGGCCTGCGCACCTTGTTCAACATGCTCGGCCCGCTTACGAATCCGGCCGGCGTGAAACATCAGGTGGTGGGAGTATTCACTCAGGCCTTGTGCCGGCCATTGGCCGAAGTCTTGCAACGCCTGGGCAGCAAGCACGTCTTGGTGGTGCATTCCCAGGACGGCCTGGACGAGTTCAGCCTGGCGGCTCCGACCTATGTTGCGGAGTTGAAGAACGATCAGATCACCGAGTACTGGGTACAGCCCGAGGACTTGGGCATGAAGAGCCAGAGTCTGTTTGGCCTGGTGGTCGAGAGCCCGGCGGCTTCCCTTGAGCTGATCCGCGATGCCCTGGGGCGCCGCAAGACCGAGCACGGCCAGAAGGCCGCCGAGATGATTGTGCTCAATGCCGGTGCGGCGCTGTATGCCGCGGATCATGCCAGCAGCTTGAAAGAGGGCGTGGCCCTGGCTCACGATGCGTTGCACACCGGCCTGGCCCGGGAAAAGCTCGAAGAACTGGGCGCCTTTACCGCGGTGTTCAAGCAGGAGAATGAAGGATGAGTGTGCCGACAGTTCTGGAGAATATCCTTGCCCGCAAGGTTGAGGAAGTTGCCGAGCGCAGCGCTCGCGTCAGTCTGGCCGAACTGGAGAACCTGGCGCGGGCAGCCGATGTGCCGCGGGGCTTCGCCAGGGCGTTGCAGGAGCAGGTCAAGCTCAAGCAGCCGGCGGTGATTGCCGAGATCAAGAAAGCATCGCCGAGCAAGGGCGTGATCCGCGAGAATTTCGTGCCGGCAGATATCGCCAAGAGCTACGAGAAGGGCGGTGCCACTTGCCTGTCGGTGTTGACTGACGTCGATTACTTCCAGGGGGCCGATGCCTACCTGCAGCAGGCCCGCGCGGCCTGCAAACTGCCGGTGATCCGCAAGGATTTCATGATCGACCCCTATCAGATCGTCGAAGCTCGTGCCCTCGGTGCCGACTGTGTGCTGCTGATTGTCGCCGCTCTGGACGACAAGCGGATGGCCGAGTTGGCTACGGTGGCCAAGGGCGTTGGTCTGGATGTGCTGGTGGAAGTGCACGACGGCGACGAGTTGGAGCGGGCGCTGAAGACCCTCGATACACCGTTGGTGGGAGTCAACAACCGTAATCTGCATACCTTCGAAGTCGACCTGGAAACCACGCTCGACCTGTTGCCGCGGATTCCTCGCGACCGCCTGGTGATTACCGAGAGCGGCATTCTCAACCGTGCCGATGTCGAGCTGATGGAAATCAGCGATGTCTATTCGTTCCTGGTGGGCGAGGCATTCATGCGCGCCGAGAATCCGGGAAGCGAGTTGCAACGCCTGTTCTTCCCCGAGCGCGGCGTGCCGGTCAGCGGTTCGACTCTGGACTGAACCTGAAACAATGAATAAGCCGGCGATGCCGGCTTTTTCATATCTATCGCAAGGATTTCCACTGTCATGACCCAACCCTTTGCCTTGACTGTCGAAGCTGGCCTGCAGGCCGAGCAGGATCTGCTGGCGCTGGTGTGCGCCGGCGAGCAGGAGTTCGGCCTGTTGTTCTGGCAGCCCAGCGATCGGGCGCTGGTGATGCCCCGGCGCTTGAGTCGCCTGCCGGGGTTCGAGCAGGCCTGCCAGGCGTCGGCGGCCAACGGCTGGCCGGTGCTGCTGCGGGAAACTGGCGGTGAGCCGGTGCCGCAATCGGCAGCTACGGTGAATATTGCGCTGGTCTATGCGCCACCGCGCAGCGAGGGGGATCAGGGGCGGATCGAAACGGCCTATCGGCGTCTGTGCCAGCCGATTTGCGATCTGCTCAGTGAGCTGGGAGGCAATCCGTCGCTAGGGGAGGTGGACGGAGCCTTTTGCGATGGGCGTTTCAACGTCAATCTGGACGGTCGCAAGATGGTCGGTACAGCCCAGCGCTGGCGTCAGAGCAAAGGCGGACAGCGCCCTGTCGGGCTGGTGCACGGTGCCCTGCTGCTGGATAACGAGCGTGATTCCATGGTGGGGGCGGTCAACACCTTCAATCAGGTTTGCGGCCTGGAGCAGCGTTGCCGGGCCGAAAGTCATATCGCCCTGCATGAGGCGTTTACCGCAGCAGATGCCATGGCCCGGCTGGACAGCCTGTACCGGCAGATGCTCAAGAGCTTTCTGCCGGGTTAGCGGGTGCCGAACACCACCATGGTCTTGCCTTTGACGTGAACCAGGTTGCGCTCCTCAAGATCCTTGAGGACGCGGCCGACCATCTCTCGGGAGCAGCCGACAATCCGGCCAATCTCCTGGCGGGTGATCTTGATCTGCATGCCGTCGGGATGGGTCATGGCATCCGGTTGCTTGCACAGCTCCAGCAGGCAGCGGGCAACCCGTCCGGTCACATCGAAGAACGCCAGGTCGCCGACCTTGCGCGTGGTATTGCGCAGGCGCTGGGCAATCTGCCCGCTGAGGACGTACAGAATGTCCGGGTCGTTCTGCGACAGTTCGCGAAACTTGGCGTAGCTGATCTCGGCGACTTCGCATTCCACCTTGGTCCTTACCCAGGCGCTGCGCTGCTGTTCGTGCCCGGCCTCTTCGAAAAGTCCCAGTTCACCGAAGAAATCCCCGGCGTTGAGGTAGGCGATGATCATCTCCCGGCCATCGTCGTCCTCGATGAGGATGGTCACCGAGCCCTTGATGATGAAGTACAGGCTGTCGGACACATCACCGGCGCAGATGATGTTGCTCTTGGCCTGATACCGGCGGCGTTGACAGTGCATCAGCAACTTGTCGAGATTTTTGATCCTGGGGGTGGGGGCAATAGCAACCATGGTTGTATCCCGAGAAGACTGCACGGTATGAAGTGTTTTTTTATGGGCGTAAAACGAGGACGTTGAACGCTGGCTAAGCGCCAGTCATTTGGCGTCAGCTTAACAGACACATCCTTGGCGGATTTAAGATTTTTCTTAGTGAAGATCGGTAATCAGCTGTGAACGTGCAAAGCGCGGCCGGTGCAAAACCCTGTGCTAAGCTGGCGACCCTTTTTTTACAGTGGAGTCTTGGCGATGAAGGCACGCATCCAATGGGCTGGCGAAGCCATGTTCCTCGGTGAGTCGGGCAGTGGCCACGTTGTGGTGATGGACGGTCCGCCAGAAGCCGGTGGACGCAACCTGGGTGTTCGCCCCATGGAGATGCTCCTGCTCGGTGTGGGCGGTTGCAGCAATTTCGACGTGGTCAGCATCCTGAAGAAGTCGCGTCAGGCGGTTGAAAGCTGCGAGGCCTTTCTTGACGCCGAGCGTGCTACCGAGGACCCGAAGGTCTTCACCAAGATTCACATGCATTTCGTGGTCAAGGGGCGTGGGCTGAAGGAGGCTCAGGTCAAGCGGGCCATCGAACTGTCCGCCGAGAAGTATTGCTCGGCTTCGATCATGCTCGGCGCTGCTGGCGTGGTCGTTACCCACGATTACGAAATCGTCGAGTTGGGCTGAGCCGGGGCTGAGTTCATGGGCACAAAAAAGGGCGCTTCAAGAGCGCCCTTTTTGTGCCCGGTACTGGCCGGGATCAGATTCGATAGGTGCTTTTGGTCATCACCTTGGCCAGCAGGCTCATGCCGAACTTCACCGGTGCCGGGAAGCGGAAGCCGCCCGCTTCGAGTGCTGTCTCGGCGTGGTGCTCTTCGTCGATGCGCATCTGCTCCAGAATGGCCCGGGACTTTTCGTCTTCTGCCGGCAGTTGTTCCAGATGCTCGTTCAGGTGCTTGCAGACCTGGTCTTCGGTGGCGGCGACGAACCCCAGGCTGACTTTGTCGCTGATCAGGCCAGCGGCGGCGCCGATGCCGAATGACAAGCCATAGAACAATGGGTTGAGAACGCTGGGGTGGCTGCCCAGTTGGCGGATGCGTTGTTCGCACCAGGCCAGGTGGTCGATTTCTTCTTCGGCGGCGTGCTCCATGGCCTGGCGTACCTGAGGTAGCTTGGCGGTCAGTGCCTGGCCCTGGTAGAGCGCCTGGGCACAGACTTCCCCAGTGTGATTGATGCGCATCAGGCCGGCGACGTGCCGGGTATCCTCGTCACTCATCTGCGCTTCCGGCTGCACGATGGCCGGTGACGGGCGATAAGGTTGGCCGCTGAAAGGCAGCAGCGTACGCATTGCCATATCGGCTTGCAGCAGCAGACGGTCAATCGGCGAGTAGTGACGTTGGGTAGTCATGCTTATCTCCGGGAAGAATCACGGCGGCCAGTTTACTCCAATCGATAGGGTGAAAACTGCGCTGGATCAGCGCACCCTCGCCTGGCAGTGGGCGAGAGGGCGCTGCACACGAGTGTTAGTGGGGCAATCAGCCCGGAGGCCAGTTCATCTGACGCTGACCCAGCACGTGCATATGAATGTGGTAGACGGTCTGACCGCCCAGTTCATTGCAGTTCATCACGACCCGGAAGCCGTCTTCACAACCTTGTTCCTTGGCCAGGCGCTGGGCGGTGAACAGGATGTGTCCGGCCAGGGTCTTGTCGTCCTCGGTGAGGTCGTTGAGGGTGCGAATGGGCTTTTTCGGAATAACCAGGAAGTGCACCGGCGCTTGCGGAGCAATATCGTGGAAGGCCAGAACCTGGTCGTCCTCGTAGATGATCTTCGCGGGTATTTCTCTGTTGATGATCTTGGTGAACAGAGTATCCACAGCTGTTTCTCCATTGGGTTGGTCCGGGGTGAGTGTACTCAGGCTCACAATGTGCGCCCAGCCCGAACATCTAACGTGGGCAATAGGCCCGATTGAAGTAGCCGACGATCTTGCGGGTCAGCCAGCGAGAGCCCAGGCGGCTGCTGAAGGCCATCCAACGGTTCAGGCGGCCGGGGATGATGATGGCGCGGTTCCTTTCCAGGGCCCGGACTGCGTACAGGGCGACTTCCTCTGGGCTCATGAGCAACTTGCTGTCGTTGAGCTTCTGAGTGTCCATCTGTGCGGTACGGAAGAACGCGGTGCGGGTGGGGCCGGGGCAGAGCACCGAGACTTTGACCGCACATTTTTTCAGTTCTTCCCGCAGCCCTTCGGAAAAGTGCAGGACATAGGCCTTGCTGGCGTAGTAGGTGCTCATCCAGGGGCCGGGATAGAAGGCCGCTACCGAGGCGACGTTGAGAATCTGTCCACCCCCCAGCAGGGCCATGCTATTGCCCAAGGCATGGCATAGGCGGGTGAGGGCGAGGATGTTGACCTCGATCAGGTCTTGTTCGGTCATCCAGTCCTGGGCCAGGAAAGGGCCGCTGGTGCCAATCCCGGCGCAGTTGACCAGCAGATCGATCTGGCGGTCTCCTTCCTCAAGTTCCAGCAGGAAGCCGGACAGTCGCAGAGGCTCTCCCAGATCGCAGGCCCTGAACAATACTTCGACACCGAAGCGTTGGGTCAGCTCCAGGGCGATGCTTTCCAGCTGATCACGCTGGCGGGCCACCAGAATCAGGTTGCGGCCACGCCGGGCCAGTGCTTCGGCCAGGGCCAGGCCTATGCCGCTGGAAGCACCGGTGATCAGAGCGTAACGGGTCATGCATTTCTCCATCGCAACGGCCGGCTGCCTGCGACAGGAAGGGTCGCAGGCTCGGACGCGTTTATTCTTGCTCGGATTCTACAGAGGGCGCGGCACTATCGGCTGGTTCAGTGTCCTCATCGGCGCTGGTGGAGTCGATGGTTTCGCTGTAGCTGGTTTCGCTGTAGCGGTCTTCGAGGGAACTCAAGCCGCCGGCTACCATGCCGACGATAAGCAGGACGATCAGTACCACCCACATCCAGGACAGGACCTTGACCGCTGTGGTGTTGGGCGGTGGCGGGGCGCCGTAGCGGTTGGCGACGTTGCTGCCGGGGCTGACCATGAGGACCAGAGGGAAGATGCTGCCGACGATAGGCACGAAATTCAGTAGCCAGAGCCAGCCGGACCACCCCAGGTCATGCAGGCGCTGTACGCTGATCTGGATGCTGACGACGAGGAAACCGATGAACACCACGACACCACCGATGATCCCCAGCCCGGTGAGGAGCGTCGAGTTGAATACCGCAGCGGTAAGAATGCCAAAGAAGGCGCCTACCCCGACCACCGCCAGCATGGCTACCGTCAGGACCAGGGTCCAGGCCAGATAGCGCAGACGACCGATACGGCCTTCGAAGCTGAACACGTTGAGATTGGCGTATTGAGGCAGGGTGTCGCCGACTGTCGCTCGCGGAGGGGCGTAGGGTGACTCGCTGATATTGGCGGGGCCGGAGGCTGGGGTGATTGAGTCCAAGTTCAGATCCAGGCTTGGTTCAGCCTCGATGCGAGCATCGATCCCCGCATTTTTCAGCGCCTCCAGATACCGCTGTGCATCCGCCTGGGTCAGGTCGCGCTTGAGCTCCACCCGCTGGCCATTGAACAGGCGTTCTACTGCAGTTGTGTCACTTTTGAACAGTTCGGCCAGGTTTAGTTGGGCAGTGGACTTTTCGACACCAGGCAGCAATGTGCCGTCGAAAACAATCTTGTAGCGGGTCTCGCTCATGGGGGCATCCCTGTCACTTGAAAAGAAGGCTTACATAAAAGACGCATAGTTTAAGGCCAGCGCCACCCGGCTGGCCAAAAAACAATGAGACCTGGTTAGCGTGGCCAGCGTTTACTGAGTTGGGCCGAGCTTTCCTGGGCGGCCTGGTATTCGCTGTCCAGGCGGGCAATCAGTTGATCGACGCTGGGCAGGTCGTCGATTTCACCGACGCCTTGCCCGGCAGACCACACCGTTTTCCAGGCTTTGGCTTCGTCGCTGATGGGCTTGAGCTTGGAGCCGAAATTGACTTCGCCCTTGCCTTGCAGGGCTGCCAGGTCGAATCCGGCGTTCTCCAGGCTCTGGCGCATGAAGCTGGCGGGGACTCCGGAGACTGCGGCGGTGTGCACGATATCCGCGGCACGAGAGTTGAGCAGCATCTCTTTATAGGCGTCCGGCGCATGGCTTTCGGTGGTGCCGATAAAACGGGTGCCCAGGTAAGCCAGGTCGGCACCAAGCAGCTGTGCGGCGAGAATCTCGTGACCGCGGTTCAGGCAGCCGGCGAGCAGCAGGGTCTTGTCGAAGAACTGGCGAATTTCGGCAATAAGGGAGAACGGGCTCCAGGTTCCGGCATGCCCGCCAGCCCCTGCCGCGACAGCGATCAGTCCATCGACTCCGGCTTCTGCCGCTTTCTCCGCGTGTCGGCGCGTGGTCACGTCATGGAATACCAGGCCGCCATAGCTGTGTACGGCGTCTACCACTTCCTTGACCGCGCCCAGGCTGGTGATGACGATCGGCACCTTGTGTTCGATGCAGATCTGCAAATCTGCCTGCAGACGCGGGTTGCTGTTGTGCACGATCAGGTTGACTGCGTAGGGGGCAGGGTTCTCCAGCTTGGCCAACCCTGCTTCGATCTCCTCGAGCCAGGCCTTGAAGCCACTGCTTTCGCGCTGGTTGAGGGCAGGGAAGCTGCCGACCACGCCATTTCGACAGCAGGCCAGGACCAGTTCAGGGTTGGAGATCAGGAACATCGGTGCCGCCACAAGAGGCAGGCGCAGGCGTTGTTCGAGCAGAGCGGGCAGTGACATTGGAGTACCCCCAGGGGAAGCGACTAGTAAGAGTTAGAACGGCCGTACAACGACCAAAATTACAATAGCCAGCAATATCAGAACCGGTACTTCATTGAACCAGCGATAAAAGACATGGCTGCGGGTGTTTTCGCCACGGGCGAAACGTTTCACTTGAGCGCCGCACATGTGGTGATACCCGATCAGGATCACCACCAGGGTCAGTTTGGCGTGCATCCAGCCACCCTGGCCGAAATAGGCGCTGGGATTGAGGCTGATCAACCAGATGCCGAAGATCAACGCGGCGATCATTGCCGGGCCCATGATGAAGCGATACAGCTTGCGCTCCATGAGGCAGAAGCGTTCACGGCTGATGCTGTCCTCGCTTTGGGCGTGGTAGACGAACAAGCGTGGCAGGTAGAAAAGGCCTGCAAACCAGCAGACCACACTGACGATATGAAAGGCTTTGAGCCATAGATAGAGCATTTTTAGTTATTCCCAGGTTCACGGTGGCGAAGATAGTAGAGGGTAGAGCGGCCGCACGTCACCTTGACGGTTGTCGCAGGGGCGCGCCGCCCCTATTATCGGCAGCTTTCCAGTGGGTTCGTTGAGGGCAGGTTTATGGTCAAGGTCGGGATTGTCGGCGGCACGGGTTACACCGGTGTCGAACTGCTGCGTCTGTTGGCACAGCATCCGCAGGCGCAAGTGGAAGTCATCACTTCGCGATCCGAGGCGGGCCTGGCCGTAGCCGACATGTACCCGAACCTGCGCGGTCACTATGACGGCCTGGCCTTCAGCGTGCCGGACATCAAGACTCTTGGCGCCTGTGATGTGGTGTTCTTTGCGACACCCCACGGTGTGGCTCATGCCCTGGCCGGCGAGTTGCTGGCGGCCGGCACCAAGGTCATCGATTTGTCGGCGGACTTTCGTCTGCAGGATGCCGAGGAGTGGGCCAAGTGGTACGGCCAGCCCCATGGCGCTCCGGAGCTGCTGGATGAGGCTGTCTACGGGCTACCGGAAGTCAACCGCGAGCAAATCAAGAAGGCTCGTCTGATTGCCGTCCCCGGGTGTTATCCAACGGCCACTCAACTGGGCTTTCTGCCATTGCTGGAGGCCGGTCTTGCCGACACCACACAGTTGATTGCTGACTGCAAGTCCGGTGTCAGTGGTGCAGGCCGCGGTGCCAGCGTCGGTTCGCTGTACTCGGAAACCTCCGAGAGCATGAAGGCCTATGCGGTCAAAGGACATCGTCACTTGCCGGAAATACGCCAGGGGCTGCGTCGGGCGGCAGGCAAGGACGTCGGCCTGACCTTTGTTCCGCATCTGACGCCAATGATTCGCGGTATTCACTCGACGCTCTACTCGACGGTGGTGGACCGCTCGGTTGACTTGCAAGCGCTGTTTGAGAAGCGTTATGCCAACGAGCCTTTCGTTGATGTGATGCCGGCGGGCAGTCATCCTGAGACTCGCAGCGTGCGTGGTGCCAACGTATGTCGGATTGCCGTGCACCGGCCACAGGATGGTGATCTGGTGGTGGTGCTGTCGGTTATCGATAACCTGGTCAAGGGGGCTTCAGGCCAGGCGGTGCAAAACCTCAACATCCTGTTTGGTCTGGACGAGCGTCTTGGGCTGTCTCACGCAGGCATGCTGCCTTAAAGTCGGTTTAGCGGTGAATAGGAAGGCCCGTCTGATGGGCCTTTCTGCGTTATGCGGGCAGCTGTACGACTATTGATATACCGTAACAATAGTTGACCGCTTTTCTGGGAGAAGCGGATAATGCGCGTCATTACGCAGTATGGCGGCTTAACGCCGGGAGATAGTCAGCATGAGCGTTGAATCCTTCACCCCCACAGCTTTGCAATTCACTCAAGGTGCGGCGCACAAGGTGAAGACCCTGGTCGATGAAGAGGGTAATGATCGCTTGAAGCTGCGCGTATTCGTTACGGGCGGCGGTTGTTCAGGGTTCCAGTACGGTTTCACTTTCGATGAGGAAGTGGCCGAGGACGACACCATTGTCGAACGCGAGGGTGTGAGCCTGGTGGTCGACCCGATGAGTTTCCAGTACCTGGCCGGTGCTGAAGTGGACTACCAGGAAGGTCTGGAAGGTTCGCGGTTCGTGATCAAGAACCCCAATGCCACCACTACCTGTGGTTGCGGGTCGTCGTTCTCGATCTGATCAGCCAGCAATAGCTATTCGCCGAACGCCGCAGGCTCTTGTAATCCTGCGGCGTTTTGCTGTCTGCCGGTCAGGCCGGGTAGATGGCACCTAGTACTCGTAGGCCGCGGGCGCCAGTAACACTGGGTCGGTTGGCAGCAATTCCTTCCAGGCAGCAGTGGGCCAGCCAGGCGAATGCCATGGCTTCGACCCAGTCCGGGTCCACGCCATATGCCGCCGTGCTGTTGACGCTGGTTTGCGGGAGGAGGGCTGCCAAGCGGCCCATGAGCGCTGCGTTATGCGCGCCGCCGCCGCACACCAGCAGTTCGTGGGTGTCACTTTGTGCGCACTGCAACGACTCGACGATGGTCAGTGCTGTCAGTTCCAGCAACGTGGCCTGCACGTCTTCGGCGGTGATGGTGTCATGCAACGCCAGGTGCCGCTGTAGCCATTGAAGGTTGAATACTTCACGCCCGGTGCTCTTCGGGCCTTGGCTGGCGAAGAACGGGTCGCTGAGCAGGGTTTTCAGGAGAGTTTGGTCAACCTTTCCGCTGGCGGCCCATTGGCCATTGCGGTCAAAGTTCTCAGCACGTTGGAGCTGAATCCAGGCATCTAGCAGGACATTGCCTGGGCCACAGTCGAATCCGGCTACCGGCTTGGCCGTTTCGATCAGGCTCAGGTTGCTGAAGCCTCCAACGTTCAGCACGGCGCGGTTTCCCGGGCGCTGGTCGAACAGCGCTTCGTGGAAGGCCGGGACCAGTGGGGCGCCTTGCCCGCCTGCTGCTACGTCGCGGCTGCGGAAGTCGCTGACGACAGTGATGCCGGTCAGTTCAGTGAGCAGTGCCGGGTTGCCGATCTGCACAGTGAACCCGCGGCTTGGTTCATGGCGCACGGTTTGTCCGTGGCTGCCAATGGCGCGGATATCTTGAGGGCGCAGTTGCTGTTGTTGCAAAAGCTGGTTGATGCCCTGGGCGGCCAGTGCGACCCAGTGTTGCTGAGCGATGGCGGAGCGGGCGATCTCGTCGGGGCCGCTGGCGCACAAACTCAAGAGTTCGGCGCGCAGAGTGGCAGGCATGGGGATGTAGCGGGTGGCGATCAGTCTGATCGCCGGGTTCTGCTCGATCAGGGCGATGTCCAGGCCATCAAGGCTGGTACCGGACATCACGCCTATATAGAACGCCATGGTTTAGCGCTTGCTCGAGGCCAGCATGGTGGCCTTTTCCTGATCCATCCGGGCCATCAGAGGCTGGCTCTGTTGCAGGAAGCGTGCACGTTCGGCCTTGGCGATGGGATCGGCCATAGGCAGCTTCTGGCCCAGCGGATCCACGTGGACGCCATTGACCTGGAACTCGTAGTGCAAGTGCGGGCCTGTGGACAGGCCTGTGGTTCCGATGTAGCCAATGACCTGGCCCTGTTTCACCGAGCCGCCAGTCTTCACGCCCTTGGCGAAGCCTTGCATGTGGCCGTACAGGGTGCGATAGGTGTTGCCGTGCTGGATGATCACGGTATTGCCGTAACCACCGCGGCGCCCGGCCAGCAGAACCTTGCCATCACCGGCAGCCTTGATTGGCGTGCCCCGTGGAGCGGCATAGTCCACGCCTTTGTGCGCACGGATCTTGTTCAGGATCGGATGCTTGCGCCCCATTGAGAAGCGCGAGCTGATACGGGCGAAGTCTACCGGCGTGCGGATGAACGCCTTGCGCATGCTGTTACCGTCGGCGGTGTAGTAGCTGCTGGAGCCCTGTTTGTTGGTGTAGCGCACGGCGGTGTAGGTCTTGCCGCGGTTGGTGAAGCGCGCGGAGAGGATATTACCGGTGCCGACTACCTTGCCGTTGGCGACTTTCTGCTCGTAGATCACGTCGAATTCGTCACCCTGGCGAATGTCTTGGGCGAAGTCGATGTCGTAGCCGAAAACGTTGGCCATATCCATGGTCAGGCTATGGGACAGGCCGGCGCGGGCGGCAGACTGGGAGAGCGAGCTATTGATGACGCCATGGACATAGGCGGAGCGAACCACCGGCTTGGTGATCACGCGGCTGAACGTAAAGCCCTTGGGGCTTTTGGTCAGGGTGATGGTCTCCAGGTCGCTGACTTTGCTGTGCAGGTTGTTCAGTTGGCCATCCGGGGTCAGTTCGAACTCAAGCTTCTGGCCGTGTTTGAGCTGGGAGAATTGCTTGGCCTGCTTGTCGCTTGCTAGGACTTCATGGACGGAAGTGGCCGGCAAGCCAACCTTTTCAAATAGTGTGGAAAGGGTATCGCCCTTGGTAACCAGTACTTCCCTATGGCCGGGGGCTTTTGGTTCCTCCACGGCAGCAGGCGCAGGTGCGGTTTCTGCGGTTTGCGTGGTGTCGTCAGTGGTGTTTTCGATCTGTGCGAAAGGTGAGGCTGCTGCCTCACTTGTGGCTTGTTCGGCGGATGTGGCGTCTTGATCTTGTGTCAGTTGCTCGATCGGACTTTCCAGATCGAGACTCAATGTCGTTTTTTTTGCCTCTACATCACTGGATGGAAATACCAGTAGAGCCAGGCTTAGAAGGGCCGCGATGCCACTTGCGGCGAGCAGGTGGCTCTTCGGATAAAGCGGTGGCGCTTTAGACGGTTCGGTGGTCATAGGTAATTTGACTTTGAAAAGATGAAATGGAAAAGATGAATGACATGATGAAGATGAAATAACTGTATAAAATATAACCAAATCATCTGTGACGCAAGCACGCGGACGCTCTGCTGCGTGAATGCCCCCCCGTACGCCGGGCAAAACTTGTAATTAGTCCGTGATCTTGTATGGTTGGTTCCCTTTTGAATCTGAGCCTTGCGGGTCTGTTATGAAGTCGGTTGAAGAGCAGCTAGCGCTGATCAAACGTGGTGCGGAAGAGTTGTTGGTCGAGTCCGAGTTGGTCGAGAAGCTCAAGCGCGGCGAACCGCTGCGCATTAAGGCTGGCTTCGATCCGACGGCGCCGGATCTGCATCTCGGGCATACCGTGCTTATTAATAAGCTGCGTCAGTTCCAGGATTTGGGTCACCAGGTGATCTTCCTGATTGGCGACTTCACCGGAATGATTGGTGATCCCAGTGGCAAGAGCGCCACCCGTCCACCCTTGACTCGCGAGCAGGTCCTGGAAAACGCAGAAACCTATAAAAGCCAGGTCTTCAAGATTCTTGATCCCGCCAAGACCGAGGTGGCTTTCAACTCCACCTGGATGGACAAGATGGGGCCGGCGGATTTTATTCGCCTGACTTCCCAGTACACCGTTGCGCGGATGCTTGAGCGGGACGACTTCGACAAGCGCTACTCGACCAATCAGCCGATCGCCATTCATGAGTTCCTGTATCCGTTGGTGCAAGGCTATGACTCGGTAGCGTTGCGTGCTGATGTCGAGCTGGGTGGTACCGACCAGAAGTTCAACCTGTTGATGGGGCGTGAACTGCAGCGTGGCTATGGGCAGGAGGCGCAGTGCATTCTGACCATGCCTTTGCTCGAAGGGTTGGATGGCGTTAAGAAGATGTCCAAGTCTCTGGGAAACTATGTCGGTATCCAGGAAGCCCCGGGCGTGATGTACGGCAAGCTGGTTTCCATTCCCGATGCGTTGATGTGGCGTTACTTCGAGCTGCTCAGCTTCCGCTCGATGGATGAGATCGGTGTATTCAAAGCTGATGTTGAAGCTGGCGCCAATCCGCGTGACATCAAGATCAAGCTGGCCGAAGAGATTGTTGCGCGCTTCCATGGTGAAGAGGCTGCTACAAATGCTCATCGCGCCGCAGGTAATCGCATGAAGGATGGCGAGCTGCCTGATGATCTGCCGGAGATCGAGCTGGTCGCTGCCGAGGATATGCCAATTGCTGCTGTCCTTAATAAGGCAGGGCTAGTCAAGAATGCTGCAGTGGCACGGGATCTTCTGGGTTCGGGTGGTGTGCGTGTGGATGGTGAGGTCGTAGATCGTACCTATATATATGCAGTGGGTTCGACTCATGTGTGCCAGGCCGGCAAGAAGGCGTTTGCACGTATTACGCTTAAATCCGAATAGAACTGAAAATAAGTGTTGACGGCAGATTCTACAGGTCTATAATTCGCCCCACTTCCGGCGCAGTCGAAACG
>NZ_MOAK01000079.1:84818-99372 GCF_003732485.1 Pseudomonas protegens | reverse complement strand
GCTGTCCGGCAACGGGGCCCGCTTCGATGCCAACGGCGAAGCCTACAGCGTCATTCAAGACACCACTCAGTTGCAGGCAATCGACCAGGGCCTGGCCGGTCGCTACGTCCTGGGCAACTCCATCAACAGCAGTGCGCACCTGAGCTCCATCGGTGGCCAGCAGGCCTTCAGTGGCATCTTCGACGGCCTGGGCAACACCCTCAGCGGTTTGACGATCAACAGCAACGGCAGCGATGGCGGACTGTTCGCCAGCTCGTCCGGCAGCATCGGCAACCTCAAGCTGGCCTCGTTGACCATCAACGGTGCGATGTCTGCCACCGGCTCCGGTGCGGTCGGTGGCCTGGTCGGCCGCAACAGCGGGAGCATTGCCAACGTCAGCGCCAGCGATCTGCAAGTGAATGCCAAGAGCAGGCAGGACAACGTGGTCGGCGGGCTGGTGGGGATCAACTCCGGCGGTTCCATCGATACTGCGTCAGTCACCGGTGTGGTGCTTGGCAATACCTTAACTTCGGCAGCCGGTGGCCTGGTGGGCCTGAACACGGGCTCAGTGATCCAGAGCAGCGCCGGTGTCGATGTCAGGGGCACCATGAACAGCCATGCTCTGGTGGGTATAGGCGGGTTGGTGGGTATCAACCAGAGCGGCTCGATCGCTGACTCTTCAAGTTCGGGAGAGATTGGGTTGGGTGGCAGTCGTGACTACGCCTACCGGAACCTGGGTGGCCTGGTGGGTATCAACCAGGACGGCACCATAGTGGGCTCCAACGCCTCGGGCATAGTATTTGGGGGGGCTGGCAACAACGTAGGGGGGTTGGTAGGTCTCAACAACTCCAGCTTGATCACAGACTCGTCAGCCAGCGGAATGGTGATTGGTCTAGTGCTTGACACCGCTGGTGGTCTGGTGGGGCTCAACCAGAACAGCGTTCTGCGCAACGTCAGGGCCAGCGGTGAGAACTATGGACAAAATAGCTTTAACGTTGGCGGTCTGGTCGGCAAGAACGTGGACAGTGAGATCAGCGGTGCCGAAGCCTCTGGCCTGGTAGCTGCCGTGGATTCCACCTATGTTGGTGGACTCATTGGGCACAACACTGGCGGTATCACCAAATACGCCGAGGCACGAGGCGATGTATACGGCGGTTCCAACAGTCATGTTGGCGGTCTGGTCGGCTACAACGCGGGTGATCTGCGCTCGGTCTCGGCCAGCGGAAGCGTCCGAGGCGAGAGTAACAGTGCTGTCGGCGGTCTGGTGGGCACCCATGCCAGTGGTCTCATCGATACTGCATCGGCCAAAGGGAGCGTCTATGGAGGCTTGCGTAGCAAGGTGGGAGGCCTGGTAGGAGAAAACCAATCCCGGGTCGTCAACTCACTCACCAGCAGTCACGTAAGTGGTGGTAGCTATGCTGTCCTTGGTGGTTTGGCGGGGGTCGACCGAGGAGAGATACGCCTGTCTTCGTCCTACGGCAACATCAAGAGCGTGGCGGGTAACTGATGAGGAGTTGCCGCTAATACCGTAGACAAACTCCGGGTACGTCATACCAATACATGGCGTACCCGGTGAACGATGGTTCCTTGCATGAGAAGCCGATGCGGCAGCCAATCACGCGTTTTTCGGTATTTGGTCTGCTCGATGGTATTTCCTTGCAGGGGAGCGGCCCATACAAATGAAACCCCCGGCAATCATCGATTGGCGGGGTTTTTGTTGTGCGCGGTTAGTGTGGAGCACGCGGCTGTACGGTTGCTTGCACTGCTTTGCCGGTGAGCCTCTGCGTTGCAAGGTGAGCGCTGCGGCAGCCTCCGTGGTTGCGGAGGATTTATAGCCGATTGATATTTTTGTCCAGTAGGACGCTTCTCTCTTCTACTAAGCAAACTCCTGATGCTCGCGTCGGTGTGGGTCTGATTTAAATCCATCACTTCTTCTATATCGTGAACCGCTTCTGTTGGCAGAACAGGTTCTCTCTCTCAACCAATGTTCGGGTCGGGGTTCCGTTGGCAGTCAGGCGCCGGTAGGTATGGGTGGCCTGGTGGGCTCAACCAGAATGGTGTCCTGAGCAACGTCAAGGCCACTGGCGTGGCACACACACAATTTGTCTCGAACGTCGGCAGTCAGCCGTTGCTGCATGGCATTTTTTCCGGAGCGATCCGATGCAACGGGTGCAATGCATGGCCCGAGGTTACGTGGGTGCTTAGCCGTGTTTCTGCCTGAGCCGCTGTGCTCGGGTAGATGTTGTGTCGCCTTGCGAAGGTTTGCAGGGTTTTGATGAGTCGAAAAGGAGTCTTCATGAACAAGATTTACGCGTTGGTATGGAACCAGGCCCAAGGGTGTTGGAATGTGGCTCACGAAGGCGCTCGTCGCCGTCGTTCTGGTTCAGCTAAGGGGGGGATCGTGGTTGCAGCCGGTCTCCTGGCATTGGCCGGGTTGCCCTCGGCCTTCGCCTTGCCGACAGGTGCAGAGGTGGTCTCCGGGAGCGCTGATATTTCTACTCAGGGCCAGCAGATGTCCATCGATCAGCACACGAACAAACTGATCACGAACTGGAAGGATTTCAGTGTTCAGTCCAATCAATCGGTGACCTTCAACCAGCCCTCCAGCACCTCGATAGCCTTGAACCGGGTCGTCGGTGTCAACGGCAGTAATATCCAGGGGCAGATCAATGCCAACGGCCAGGTGTTCCTGATCAACCCCAACGGGGTGGTCTTCGGCCAGGGCGCGCAAGTGAATGTCGGCGGTCTGATAGCTTCGACCCAGAACATCACTGATGCCGATTTCAGTGCTGGCAATTACAAGTTTTCGGGGGCTTCAGCAGCCGAGATCGTCAACCAGGGCTCCATCACCGCGACTGACGCCGGCAGCATCACCCTGCTGGGGGCGAAGGTTCGCAACGATGGCAGTATTAAAGCGCAGGAAGGCAGCGTGGCGCTGGGAGCAGGCAGCGGTTTCACCGTTAGCCTTGACGGTAACAACCTGCTGGATCTGCATGTGGATGCCGCCGCGATCAACGCCCTGGCGAACAATACGGGCCTGCTCAAGGCCGATGGCGGACAGGTACTGATGACTGCCAACGCCGGCATGGTGCTGCAGACGGTGGTCAACAACCAAGGCACCATCGAAGCCAATACCCTGTTGCAAAACGCCGGCAGGATCATCCTGGATGGTAACGACTCCGGCCTGGTCAACGTCAGTGGCTCACTGTCGGCCAACGCCCTGGGTACCCAGGGGGATGGTGGGCTGATCGAGACTCGGGGCATTTTTACCACGGTGCAAGGGTCTACCCAGGTAAATACTCAGGCTAGCAACGGGCAAACGGGGAGCTGGAAGATCACGAGCCTGGAGGCCAGGGTGGGCGGGACCCCGGCGATTTTCGGCGACACCATTCATGCCGATACCCTGTCACGCAACCTGGCCACGACCAACGTCGAACTGGCCAGCAGTAGAGCTGAAGTTTTGGTGAAAAACTCAGTCGCCTGGAACAGCGGCAACCAATTGACCCTCTCGTCGGTCAAGGGCATTCAGATCAATGGCAGTCTCAAAGGCACGGGCGCCAATGCCCGGGTTGAGTTGAATGCCAAGGACAGCATCAAGCTCAACAGCCAGCTCGAACTGACCGGGAACAACAGCAGCCTCGGGATGAACCACGGTGGTGAATTTGCCTTGGGTCAGAATGCAAACGTCACGCTGTCCGGTAACAATGCCGGCTTTGATGCCAACGGCGCAGCGTACAACGTCATTCAGAATGCCGCGCAGTTGCAGGCGATCGACCAGGGCCTGGCTGGTCGTTACGTGTTGGGGAACACCATCAATGACAGAGGCAATCTCACCTCCATTGGCGGCGATCGGACCTTCAGCGGAATCTTCGATGGCCTGGGTAACACCCTCAGCGGTTTCACGGTCAACAGCAATGGCACCCATGGGGGGCTGTTCGCCAGTTCGTCCGGCAGTATCAGCAATCTCAAGCTCGCTTCGATGAACATCTACGGTCCAACCTATACTTCCGGCTCCAGCGCCATCGGCGGTTTGGTCGGGCTCAACAGCGGAAAGATTGCCAACGTCAGCACCCGCGATCTTCAGGTGAGCATCAGCAGCGGTAATCCCTATGCCCTCGGAGAACTGGGCGGTGTAGGCGGGCTGGTTGGCGTCAACAACAAAGGAAGCATTACCGACTCTTCAACTGCAGGTACCGTTAACAGCGGTGACCGGGGTTACTCCCAAAGCCTGAATCTGGGCGGGTTGGTGGGCAACAACCGAGGCGGCAGTATTGAGCGCTCTCACTCTTCGGCAAGCGTAGTCGGTTATGCAGAAACCAATCTAGGGGGGCTGATTGGCGTCAATCAGTCTGGCGTTATCAAGGACTCGTCGGCCAGTGGCCAGGTCGTCGGTTTCGGAGCCGCCACCTTGGGTGGTCTGGTGGGTCTGAACCAAAACAGCCTGCTGCAGAATGTCAAGGCCAGTGGTTCAGTCCAGTCGCAAGGCGGCAGTGCAAACGTTGGCGGCTTGATTGGTAAAAACAGTCAGGGCCAGGTCCGCGTCGCCGAAGCTTCAGGCGTTGTAATTAGTCAGAACTACGGAAACATTGGCGGACTCATCGGTTACAACGATGGGAACCTGAGCTCGGTCAAGGCCCGTGGTAATGTCTGGACCGGTTCCTACAGCATTGCTGGCGGTCTGGTTGGTACTCACAACAGTGGCGTCATTGATAACGCGACTGCCACAGGGAGTGTCTCCGCAGACCATGGCAGTACGGTGGGGGGGCTGATCGGGCAGAACAAATCCCGGGTCATCAAGTCAAACAGCACGGGTCAGGTACGCGCTGGCAGCTATAGCCAGGTGGGCAAAGTGATAGGCGCCAACCGCGGGACGCTGTCTTTTTAATCTGGTTGATCCCCGAGCACTGGAGGTACCACTGGCTGGCGTCGATGAGGTCGGGGTTCGTCACTCGATGACGAGTAGTCGCTAACAGCGGAACTTGCAGATTGCGGATACGCCATGCCAACACTCGGTGTATCCGCAGTGTGCTGCCCGGGCCACCATCGACCGTACCTGCCGTAGCGGGAAGTCATTGGTACCTTGGGGCTCAGGGTTACCCCCTTGTCTCTGTGCGCTTGATTCATGACCCCTGTGTCCCTTGTGGATCAGGGGTCTTTTCGTTGTGTCTGAACATCTCCCGGGCTTGATCCCGGGATTCAACGGCGCAGACCGCCTCAGACGCCGAGGCTTTCCAGATCCCGGGCCAGCATCACCAACTGGTGGGCCAGGGAGCTTTCGAGTTTTTCGCTGGACAGCTGGAAGCTCGGGGCGCCGCAGGTCAGGGCCATGATGCTGCCGTCGGCCAGGCGCAGCGGCACGCCGGCGCCATTGACGTTGCGGTCCCATTCTCCCAGTGACAGGCAGAAACCAAAGGCTTCGTATTCTCGGAAGGAGTCCTCCAGGGACTTTTCCAGGGCCGGCCATTCATCGCCGACTTTTTTCGCCACTTCCCGCAGCAGATGGTCACGTTCGATTTTCGGCGTGGCGGCCAGGTAGGCACGTCCCGCGGCGCTGGTGGCCAGGGGCAGGCGCAGCCCGGGCTCCATGCGCAGGCTGGCCACTTCCGGCGGGCGGCTGCTGTCCACGTGAATCATCGACAGGCGATCGCGGCAGGTCAGGCTGACCGTGGTGTTGGTGCGCCGCGAGAACTCGTCCATGAAGGGTTTGCCCAACTGGCGCACCCGCAGGCTGGCGGAGTAGGCGTAACCCAGGGCCAGTACCGCCGAATCCAGCTGGTACTTCTCCAGGTCCTGGTTGTACTTGAGATAGCCCAGTTGCGTCAGGGTGTAGGTCAGGCGCGACACTGTGGGTTTGGGCAGGCCGGTGATGCGGGCGATGTCCTGGTTGCCACGTACCGCGTGACCGTGGGTAAAGGCCCGCAGGACTTCCAGGCCACGGGCCAGGGCTTCGACGAACTTGCGGTCTTTGGGCGCTTGTTCCGGGGAGTCGTTCGGGTCGTGCATGGGGTCTTCCGGTAGGGGCTGGTGCCGGGCGCAATGCCAGTTGACCACACAGCGGGTTCTTGGAAACAAGGGAAAAATGTTATCCCGGAACCGCTTGAATTGAAATCGACGATTCCCTCTCTGAACCCTATTGCGCCAGGCAGGCACCTGTCTCGTCAGGTGCTCGTACCCTGGTCGATCCGCAGTCGGCAGCGTGCCGCCTTAGCGGCTATCGAGGCGCAGGCGGCCACGCTTGAACACGCCCTCGGCGCTGGCCAGCAGTCGATCCTCGGCATCCAGCAGGTCGCAACTGGCCATGAAGATCTTCACGCCGCCGCCTCGGGTGCGGGCCACGGCGCGGACCTCGGTCCCCGGTGGCGTGCTCGCCATGTAATTGATGTTCAGCGACAGGGTCAGGGCCAGCCGCCATTGCTCGGGGTCGGCGTGCCAGGTTCCGCTCATGCCCATGGCGGTATCGGCCAGGGACGCGATGACGCCGCCGTGCAGATTGCCGGCCTGGTTGAGGTGATGGGGCTGGACGGTGACTGCGATGACGGTCTGCGCCTGCTGGTATTCCTGCAGGTCCAGGCCGAGGTGGGCGGCGAAGCCGCTGAACAGACCTTGCAGTAGCGGCGCGTCAGGTACGGCACTCATAGGCGATGGCCCTTGGGGTCAGGTCCTGGTCCGTGTCGTGGGCGGCGGGTGTCGCCCATGACCGGCAGACAGTGATTTTTCTGATTGTGTTTCGCACAGGCATTTGCACGTTGAAATGCAGAATGTCAGCGAATAATCTACCGGTCAATATGGAATGATATTTCGCACAGCGAAATATAAGTGATTGAAATGAACCGGGTGCATGGGGCAGGATCGACCCGGTCCGGTGGCTATATCCCGATCAATCCAGGGCTTGAAGGAGGCTCCATGTCCACTACCCGTACTCAGCGTCCCCATCACCGTGTCTGGCCCAAACGCTTGCCCCTGGCGCTGACGGTGCCGGCCACGTCGCTGTGGTTCAACCTGGAGGTGGCCGCCCAGCGTTACCCGGACAAAGTGGCGTATCGCTTCTTCGGTCGGGAACTGAGTTTTTCGGCCTTGCGTGCCCAAGCCCTGGCTCTGGCCGGCTGGTTGCAGAGCGTGGGCGTCGAGTCCGGTGATCGGGTGGCGCTGTACCTGCAGAACTGCCCGCAATTCATCGTCGCCTACTACGCCATCCTGCGAGCGAACGCGGTGGTGGTGCCGGTCAACCCGATGAACAAGGTGGAAGAGTTGAGCTATCAGCTCGCCGATGCTCAGGCGCGGGTGCTGATCTGCGCGGCGGACCTGGCGCCGATTGCCCAGGCGGCCAATGCCACCCTGGCCCCCGAGCAGCAGTTGCGCGAACTGCTGGTGACCCGCTACAGCGATGCCATGCCGGCGCCTGCGGACATGCACCCGGCGGAAGCCCCCAGCCCCGAGATCGATGCCTGGTTGCGCAGCGAACCGCCCCTGGCCACGGGCTACCTGCACTGGCGTGAAGTGCTCGACCTTTGCTTGAGCCCCGGCGCCCATAGCGCCCAGGCCGACGACCTGGCGATGCTGCAATACACCTCGGGCACCACCGGCCATCCCAAGGGGTGCATGCACAGCCATCGCAGCCTGATGAGCAATGCGGTCAGCGGCAGTTGGACCCAGTCCACCGTCGAGTCGGTGGGCCTGGGGGTGGTGCCGTTCTTCCACATCACCGGCCTGGTGTGTTTTGTCCTGCGGGCGGTGTTCGACGCCACCAGCACGGTGATCATGCCGCGCTGGGACCGGGAGCTGGCCGGACGGCTGATTTCCCGTTATCGGGTGACTCACTGGACCTGCATCCCGACCATGATCATCGACCTGTTCGCCAGCCCCAACTACCAGGGGTTCGAGCTGTCCAGCCTGGTGCATATCAACGGCGGCGGAGCGGCGATGCCGGAGGCGGTGGCGCAGCGCCTGAGGGAGGAGTTCGGCCTGACCTTTCTCGAAGGCTACGGGCTCACGGAAACCGCCGCCGCCAGCCATGGCAACCCGCCCGAGCGGGCCAAGCTGCAATGCCTGGGCATGCCGTTCTTCGGTGTGGACTCGCGGGTGGTCGATCCACTGACCCTCAAGGAACTGGAGCCGGGCCAGGTGGGGGAAATCATCACCTTTGGTCCGATGCTGTTCAAAGGCTACTGGCGCAACCCCGAGGCGACCGCGGCGGCTTTCGTCGAGTTCGAGGGCAAGCGCTTTCTGCGCACCGGCGACCTTGGGCACATGGACGAAGAGGGGTACTTCTTTCTCACCGATCGCCTCAAGCGAATGATCAACAGCAGCGGTTTCAAGGTCTGGCCGGCGGAGGTGGAAGCCCTGCTGTTCAAGCACCCGGCGGTGCATGAAGCCTGTGTCATCGCGGCCCGGGATGCCTACCGCGGAGAAACCGTCAAAGCTCTGGTGGTCCTGCGCAGCGAGGCCGTTGGCCGCACCAGCCCGGAGCAGATCATCGCCTGGGCGCGCGAGCACATGGCCGCCTACAAAGTGCCGCGGCTGCTGGAGTTCGTCGACAGCCTGCCCAAGTCCGGCTCCGGCAAAGTCATGTGGCGCGTGCTCCAGGAGCGCGAGGCCATCAACCCCTGAACAGCGATTCCCTTGATGCACTAACCAACGACTGCGCCGGAGACGACAATGACTACAAAAATAATAACAGTCCAAGATCCGCACGCTTCACCTGACTTAGCCCAGCAGTTGGACTCGCTGTACGCGAAGATCCGCTGGCGCCTGTTGCCGCTGCTGATGCTCTGCTACATGGTGGCCTTCCTCGATCGGGTCAATATCGGCTATGCCCAACTGCAGATGAAACAGACACTGCCGTTTGGCGACGCGGTCTATGGCCTGGGTGCCGGGATCTTCTTCATCGGCTACTTCCTCTTCGAAGTCCCCAGCAACCTCATGCTCAAGCGCAGCGGTGTGCGCAGGACCCTGTTGCGCATCATGTTCTGCTGGGGGCTGGTGGCCGCGGCGATGATGTTCGTTTCCACACCGTTGCAGTTCTACATCCTGCGCTTTCTCCTGGGAGCCTTCGAGGCGGGGTTCTTTCCGGGGGTGATCCTGTATTTCACCTACTGGTTTCCGGCACCGCGCCGCGGGCAGGTGATCGCCATCTTCATGACGGCCGCCGCCGTCGCCGGACTGATCGCCGGCCCCGTCTCGGGGAGCATCCTCAAGTACCTCAATGGCGTGGCCGGCTTCAACGGCTGGCAATGGATGTTCATGATCCAGGGCCTGCCGGCCAGCGTGCTGGGGGTGGTGGCTTTTCTGTACTTGCAGGACAGCCCGGAACAGGCCGGGTGGCTCAGTTCAAGGGAGCAGCGATTGCTCAAGGAGGACATGGCCCAGGACCTGAAGAATGCCCGGCACAAGTCCCAGGACAGCCTGGCGCAGATGTTTCGCGACCCCAAGATCTATCTGCTGTCCCTGGCCTATTTCATGTTCCTGGGCGCCACCTACATGCTGGTGTTCTGGATGCCGAGCCTGATCCAGGGCTGGGGCACCCAGGACCTGCTGCTGGTGGGCCTGATCACGGCGGTGCCCAATATCGTCGGCATCGGCGGCATGGTGCTGATTGGCTGGCACTCGGACAAGCAGCGTGAGCGCCGCTGGCACTTTGTCGGCAGCATGGCCGTCGCGGCGTTCGGCCTGGCGATCATCACGCTGCTCAACGGCCACCTGCTGATGTCAGTGGCGGCCCTGTGTGTGGCCTACGTGGGAATCAAGGCCGGTACTCCGCTGTTCTTCGCCCTGGTCAGCGAGTATCTGTCGGTGGCGGCCACCGCCGGGGGCATCGCCTTTATCAGCAGCCTGGGCAACCTCGGGCCGGCGGTTACGCCCTGGCTCAACGGAGTGATCAACAGCCATACCGGCGGACATGTCTCCAGCATGTACCTGGGGATCGTGATGTACCTGCTGGCCGGCGTGCTGGTACTGATCACCGCGCGTACCGCCAGAGCCCCTCGAACCGTGACGGCCCTGGCCGGATCATGACCCCCCTCGCCATTGGCACAGGAGCCAGAGCATGAGCTTGCCCAACATCCTTTCCCAGCGTTTGCGCTTGCCGGTGGTGGCGGCGCCGCTGTTCATCATTTCCACCCCCGAACTGGTGATCGCCCAGTGCAATGCCGGCATCGTCGGTTCGTTTCCGGCCTTGAATGCCCGGCCCGCCGAGCGCCTCTCGGAGTGGATCGAGCAGATCACCCAGGCCCTGGCCGAGCACGATCGGCTGCACCCGGACCGGCCCGCGGCGCCCTTCGCGGTGAACCAGATCGTGCACCGCTCCAACGACCGGCTGGAGCAGGACATGGCGGTCTGCGTGGAGCACAAGGTGCCGATCATCATCACCTCCCTGGGGGCTCGTCCCGAGATCAACCAGGCGGTGCACAGCTACGGTGGCATCGTGCTGCACGACGTGATCAACAACCGCTTTGCCCGCAAGGCCATCGACAAGGGCGCCGATGGCCTGATCGCGGTGGCGGCCGGTGCCGGAGGCCATGCTGGCACCCAGTCGCCCTTTGCCCTGGTGCAGGAAATCCGCCAGTGGTTCGACGGCCCGCTGCTGCTCTCGGGGGCCATTGCCTCGGGCCGTTCGATCCTCGCGGCCCAGGCCCTGGGAGCCGATCTGGCCTATATCGGCTCGGCCTTTATCGCTACCCAGGAAGCCAACGCCGTAGCGGCCTACAAAGAGATGATCCGCCAGTCGGGGGCGGAGGACATCGTCTACACCAACCTCATCACCGGGGTGCACGGCAACTACCTGAAAGCCTCGCTGACCGCGGCCGGCCTGGACCCCGAGGCGCTGCCCGGCAGTGATCCCTCACAGATGAACTTCGGCGCGGATCGGCAGCGCCCCAAGGCCTGGAAGGAGATCTGGGGCTGCGGCCAGGGCATCGGCGTGCTGGACGCGGTGCCGGCCGCCGAGGCGCTGGTGGAGCGTCTGGCCGCGGAGTATCGAGACGCTTGCCAACGGCTTGGCCGCCAGGTGTTCTGAGTCGCTGCGGCTTGATAGCGCTGCCGGCACTTGCCGGCAGCGTCGTTTCCGGGGTTCCCGACTACCAGAGCTTGAGGCTGTATTCGAGGATCAGCCGGTTCTCATCCACGTTGGCGGCATGCTTGGCGCGATACACCACGTTGCGCCAGCGCAGCCCCAGGTCCTTGAGCGCGCCGTTCTGGATCACATAGGCCAGGTCGGTATCCAGCTCCCGCTCCCGGGCCTGCTGCTGGCCGAGGGTGAATTCATTGCTGCGTACATAGCGGCTCATCAGGCTCAGGCCGGGCAGTCCCAGGGCGGCGAAATCATAGCGGTAGCGCACCTGCCAGGAGTCCTCCCCGGCATGGACGAAGGACTTGTAGGTCGAGGTGTTGAAGCCGTAGGGATCGGTGCCGCTGATAAAGGGCATGCCGCTGCGACCGCTCTGGTCCTGATAGATCAGGCTCAGGGCGTGGCCGCGATAGGACAGGGTTTGCATCAGTCCCAGATTGCGGTTGTCGACCTCGGCCCGACCCAGGCCGGCGCTCTGGAAGTAGCGCAGCTCGGATTTCAGCGAGAGGCGTTTACCCAGGGCTGCCGTGTGGGTCAGGTTGCCGTAGTGCTGTCGGTAGTTGTCCCTGAGTTGGGCATGAAAGTAACCGGCCTTGAGCTCGGGGCTGATGCTGTAGCTGGCTCCGCTGTAGGTGAACCTGTCACTGGCGACCCCGCCGGCGACCTGCCGGCCGTTGCGGGCCAGGGCGATCATCTGCAGGTCCTCATGGTCCGTGGAGTTGCGCTGGCGCACGCTGTCGAAGCGTCCCAGGGTCAGGGTCAGATCCTGGATATCGTTGGACACCAGTTGCGTGCCCTTGAAGGTTTGCGGCAGCAGGCGGGTGTCATTGCGAAAGGCGACCGGCAGCAGCGGCTCGTGGATGCCGGTGCTCAAGACGCTGCTGGCGAACCTGGCCTTGGCGGTCAGGCCGAAAGAACCGTACTGGTCGGCCACATCGCCATTGCGGTCCACCAGCAGTGCCCCGGTATGGGCGGTGCCACCGCCGGAGTCCAGCTTGATGCCCAGCAGGCCTAGCCCATCCACCCCCAGGCCGACGCTGCCTTGGGTAAAGCCGGACTGGTAGCGCAGGACAAATCCCTGGGCCCATTCTTGCGCCTTGTTCTGGGGCGGGCGGTTGCCATGGAAATCGCGATTCATGTAGAAGTTGCGAGCCCCCAGGGTCAACTGGCTGTCGTCGATGAATTGCGCCTGGCACATCAGCGGCAGCACACAGCCGCCCACCAGGGTGGACAAGGGCAAGCAGGGGTTGGAAGTGGAGTGCATGGTGTTCACCGGTCTTGTTGTTTTTATAGTGAGAAACGCTGCGCTGGGTCGGTGCCGGAGCGGCCGTGGAAAAGCCCCGGACGCGACCGCTCCTGACCCTGCCGCGAGGCGGGGCCATTGAGGAGGCAAGTAGCAGGGGCGGGGACTCAGTGCAGCAGGGCCATCAGCGCAGCGTGATGGGGCACGCTGCGCTCCGGGCCAGGAAGGCGGCGACACCTGCCGCCCTTTTGGCCAGGGCCTGTGGTTGCCAGCCCGAGAGACTCATGGGGTCGGTGCTTGGCCAAGGGCGATATAGCGTTGCAGGTGATGATCCTCGTCCCCCAACTGGTGGTCGATCATCACCAGCCGCTTGGCGTAATGGGCCAGTGGCAGCTCCCAGGTCATGCCGATACCGCCATGCAGCTGGATGCATTCCTCGGCCACCAGGGCGCCGATGCGGCCAATGCTGACCTTGGCTGCCGACAGGCTGCGTTCGCGGGTCAGGCGGTCGGCGTCCAGGGCGGCAGCGGCGTTGATCACCGCCGAGCGCGCCTGCTCGATCTCCAGCAGCAACACCGCCATGCGATGCTGCAGCGCCTGGAAGCTGCCGATCGGGCGGCCAAATTGTTGCCGGGTGCGCAGGTAGTCCAGGGTCGCCAGCTTGGCCACTTCCATGGCGCCAAGGGCTTCCGCGCAGAGCGCCAACAGGCCCCGGCCGATGGCCCGTTCGAGGATCGCATGGCCCTGATGCAAGGGCCCCAGCAAAGCCTGTGCCGGCACTTTTGCATGGTGCAGGCGCACCTGCGCGACGGGGCCGCTGTCGAGGGTCGGGCAGGCCTGGATCTCCAGGCCCGGGGTGTCCGCCGGCACCAGGAACAGCGAGATGCCCTGGCTATCGTCCAGGGCGCCGGCCGTGCGTGCCGCGACCACCAGCAACCCGGCCTGGCGGCCGTTGAGGACCATGCTCTTGATACCGTCCAGACGCCAGCCGGCAGAGTCCGCCTCGGCGCGGCAGGCGACCCGGTTGGTTGCATAGTGGTTGCCGGGTTCTTCATGGGCCAGGGCGGCGATCAGGCTGCCGTCGATGATTGGTCCCAGGTGCATTTTCTGTGCCTCGGTGCCGGCGCTGGCGATGGCCTCGCCGGCCAGTACCGCACTGCCCAGCAGAGGTTCCACCAGCAGTCCGCGGCCTATTGCCTCGAAGACCAGGGCCAGGTCGAAGCCGTCGCCACCGAAGCCGCCGTCGGCTTCACTGAACAGGGCACCGATGACTCCCAGGTCCGCCAGCTGGCGCCAGATATCGGGGTTGAAGCCCAGGTCGGACTGCAGGCTCTGCTGGCGTTTTTCCAGGTTGTATTGCTGGGTGATGAAGCGATTCAAACTGTCGGCGAGCATGCGCCGTTCTGCGCTGTGTTCGAAGTTCATGTGCGCGCCCTCAGAGCCCGAGAATCATTTTCGAGATGATGTTCTTCTGGATTTCATTGGAGCCGCCGAAGATCGACAGCTTGCGATTGTTGAAGTACTGCGCCGCGGCACTGGCCGCGAACCCGGGACCGGTGTCCAGCGCTTGGGCGTTGGCGTCATCCGGCATGAGCCGGGCTTCGGGGCCCATGGCCCGACGCAGCAGCGCGCTCAGTTCCTGGCGGATTTCCGTGCCGCAGATCTTCAGCATCGAACTTTCCGCACCGGGAGCACCGCCGCCGGCCACGGCGGCGATCACCCGCAGGTTGGTGGTCTGCATATTGGCCAGGTCGATCTCGACCCGGGCCAGGCGGGCGGCGAACTGCGGGTCCTGCAGCAGCGGCTGGCCATTGCGGGTGCGTTGCGCGGCCAACTGCTTGACCCGTTGCAGCGCCGCCATGGACAAGCCGACCCCGGCGATGTTGGTGCGTTCGTAGGTCAAGAGGTACTTGGCGCAGGTCCAGCCCTTGTGTTCCTCCCCCACCCGATTGGCCACCGGCACCCGCACGTCGGTGAAGAAGACTTCGTTGATTTCGTGATCGCCCTCCAGGGTGATGATCGGGCGTACCTCGACCCCGGGGCTGGCCATGTCGATCAGCAGGAAGCTGATGCCTTCCTGGGGCTTGGCTTCACGGTCGGTGCGTACCAGGCAGAAAATCATGTTGGCGTGCTGGCCGAGGGTGGTCCAGGTCTTCTGGCCGTTGACCACATAGTGATCGCCGTCGCGCACGGCGGTGGTTTTCACTGCGGCCAGGTCCGAGCCGGCACCGGGTTCCGAATAGCCCTGGCACCACCAGTGGCGGCCGTCG
>NZ_MOAK01000079.1:79295-84796 GCF_003732485.1 Pseudomonas protegens | reverse complement strand
GCCCCACCAGTGGCGGCCGTCGAGAATCCGTGGCAGCCAATAGTCCTGCTGCTGTGGGGTGCCGTACTTGATCAGCACCGGCCCCAGCATATTGACGCCGAAGGGCACGATGCGCGGCGCATTGGCCAGCCCGCACTCGAGCTCGAAGATGAACTTTTCCACGGGGCTCCAGCCCGGTCCGCCAAAGGCTTCGGGCCAGTGGTTGGCCAGCCAGCCCCGGGCATTGAGCAGTGCATGCCATTGCTCCATGTCGGCCTTGGACAGGCGCTCGCCTGCGGCCACCTTGTCACTCAGGTCGCTGGGCAGGCGTTCAGCGAGAAAGCTGCGCACCTGGTCGCGGAAGGCTTCTTCTTGTGGGGTGAAACTCAGGTCCATGGCGACGTCCTCAATAGATTTCGAACAACGCGGCGGCGCCCATGCCGCCTGCGATGCACATGCTCACCACGGCGTACTTCACGCCCCGGCGGCGACCCTCGAGCAGCACATGGCCGGCCAGGCGCGCGCCGGTCATGCCGAACGGGTGACCCAGGGCGATGGCGCCGCCGTTGACGTTCAGGCATTCGTCGGCGATGCCCAGCCGCTGCTGGCAGTAGATCGCCTGGGAGGCGAAGGCTTCGTTGAGTTCCCAGAGGCCGATGTCCTCGACCTTGAGGCCGTGCCGGGCCAAGAGCCTGGGCACCGCGAACACCGGGCCGATGCCCATCTCGTCGGGCTCGCAGCCGGCCACCGCCATGCCGCGAAACACCCCCAAGGGGGTCAGGTTGGCGCGGGACGCTTCCCGGGCTTCCATCAATACGCAGGCCGAGGCGCCGTCGGACAGTTGCGAGGCGTTGCCGGCGCTGATGAAACGCCCCGGGCCCTGCACCGGCTCCAGCTTGGCCAGGGCCTCGTAGGTGGTGCCGCGACGGTTGCAGGTGTCGGCGTCCACCGTGACTTGAAGCTGGCTGACCACGCCGCTCTGTTTGTCGGTCAGCGCCATGGTGGTGCTGCAGGGGATGATTTCCTCGCGATAGCGGCCGGCCAGTTGTGCGGCTTCGGTCTTGCGCTGGCTCTCTACCGAAAAACGGTCCTGGGCCTCGCGACTGATGCCATAGCGCGCGGCGACGATGTCGGCGGTTTCGATCATCGGCAGGAACAGTTCCGGCTTGTGCTGCAGGAGCCAGGGGTCGAGGTCCGGATCGTCGCTGGCGCCGCGTCCACGGATCTGGGAAATGCTCTCCACACCGCCGGCGATGATCGCCGGGACACCGTCCACCACGATGCGTCCCGCCGCCATGGCAATGGCCTGCAGCCCGGAGGCGCAGAAGCGGTTGACCGTGGTGCCGGCGATGCCGATGGGCAGGCCGGCGCGGACCACCGCCAGGCGCGCGACGTTGCGCCCGGTGGTGCCTTCGCCGTAGCCGCAGCCGAGGATGGCATCTTCGATCAGCCCCGGATCGATGGCGGCCCGCTCGACCGCGGCGCGCACCGCGAAGGCGGCGAGCGTGGGGCCGGGGGTGATGTTGAACTCGCCGCGATGGGCCTTGGTCAGGGGCGTGCGTGCAGTGGAGACAATGACGGCTTCGCGCATGGGACGTGCTCCTTGGTCAGTGGCTGTGATTGAGGCTGTCGAAGTTCTCGCCGCGCTCTACCAACTGCACCAGCAAGGGCGAGGCTTTCCAGAACAGCGGGTCTTGTTCGGCAAATTCACGGATATCCGCCAGGACCTGGGGCAGGCCGTACTGGTCGGCGTACTTGAGCGGGCCACCGCGGTGCCGGGGGAAGCCGTAGCCGTGGATAAAGGTGATGTCCACGTCCAGGGGCCGCAGGGCGATGCCTTCATGCACCACGTTGGCGCCCTCGTTGATCATGGCCGCCATGTAGCGCCGCAGGATCTCCGGGTTGCTGAAGGTCCGGGGCGTGATACCGGCCCGGGCCCGCTCGGTATCGATGATCGCCAGGACGTCCGGGTCCTGGCTGGCGCTGCGCGGGCCCTGGGCATAGAGGTAGTAGCCACGACCGGTTTTCTGCCCGAACCAGCCGCGCTCGCAGAGGCGGTCGGCAATCTCTACATAGCGGGCCCGGGGATCACGGGTGGCGGCCTTGCGCTGACGGGTCGCCCAGCCGATGTCGCCACCGGCCAGGTCGGCCACCTGGAAGGGCCCCATGGGGAAGCCGAAGTCGCGCAGGGCCTGGTCGATCTGATAGGGCGAGGCGCCGTCTTCCATCATGTAGTCCGCCGCCTGACGGTAGACCGCGAGGATCCGGTTGCCGATGAAACCATCGCAGACCCCGGCACGCACCGGCACCTTGCGCAGTTTCTTCGCCAGTTCGAAGGCCGTGGCCACCACGTCCGGTGCGACCTTGGCCGGGACCACGATCTCCAGCAGCTTCATGATGTTGGCGGGGGAGAAGAAGTGCAGGCCGATGACGTCGGCGGGCCGCGAGACGCTGGCGGCGATAGCGTTGATGTCCAGGTAGGAGGTGTTGCTGGCGAGCACAGCGCCGGGTTTGCACACACGATCCAGTTCGGCGAATACCGCAAGCTTGGCCGCCATGTCCTCGAACACGGCCTCGATCACCAGATCGGCCTGGGCCAGGTCCTGATAGTCGGTGCTGGCGCTGAAGCGGGCCAGGGTCGCGGCCTTGCCCGCCGCATCCAGTCGGCCTTTTTCGATCAGCCCGTCATAGACCTTCTCGACGTTGCCACGGCCCCGGTCCAGGGCCTGCTGGTCGCGCTCGATCATGGTCACCTGCAGGCCGGCGTCGAGGGCCGATACGGCGATGCCGGCGCCCATGGTGCCGCCGCCCACCACGCCCACCCGGACAATGGCCCGAGGCGCTGCCGCACGGGTCTCGGGGGCCTTGAGCACTTCCCGTTCAGCGAAAAAGGCATGCACCAGCCCGGCACGCTGCGGGCTGTCGAGGCATTCCAGAAACAGTCGGCGCTCTTCCCGCAGGCCGTCTTCGAAGGGTTGATCGAGGGCGGCTTGCACGGCCCGGATGATGTGCAACGGCGACAGCAGGCCGCGGGACTTCTGCGTGGCCTGCTGGCGGGCGGCATCTATCGCTTCGCGCTGGGCGTCCGGCTCGCTCAGGGCCTGGGCATCCCGGGTGCGTCGGACAGCGACGCCCTGTTCCAGCAACTGGCGCAGATAGGCCAGGCCTTCGGCCAGGGCGTCATCGCTGTTCCCCAGACGGTCGACCAAACCCAGGTCCAGGGCTTCCTCGGCGCTTACATGTCGCCCGCTGAGCATCAGTTCCAGAGCCGCTTTGGCACCGATCAGGCGGGGCAGGCGCTGGGTGCCACCGGCCCCGGGGAGCAAGCCCAGCAATACTTCCGGCAGGCCGAGCCGGGCGCTGCCGGTGGCCAGGCGGTAATGGGCGGCGAGGGCGACTTCCAGGCCTCCTCCCAGGGCGACTCCCTGGATTGCCGCCAGCACCGGTTTGCTGCTGTCCTCGATCCGCTTGACCACCTCCGGCAGCGCCGGTGCCTGGGGCGTCTTGCCGAACTCGCGAATGTCGGCGCCGCCACAGAAGTGCCGTCCTGCGCCGACCAGCAAGAGGGCGTCGACCGCCGGGTTGTCGCTGGCGCTGTCGATGGCCGCCAGCAGTCCGCGGCGGATCTCCACCCCCAGGGCGTTGACCGGCGGGTTGTTGAGGGTCAGTACCAGGATGTTTCCGTGTAATGCGCTTTCGACGATTGGCAGGGCTGTTTCGCAACTCATTGCAGCAGTCTCCGGGGTGAAGGGCAGCGAGAGGTCGATGGGCGCGGCATGGCGTTGAGGGTGACCAGCAGCACAACACCCCAGTCACCGGTAGCTCGATTCCGCTATTTGAATCACTTGGCGAAAATAATCCTGGCATCAATGAATAATTGGGTCAATACGGAATGATGTTTCGCAGTGCGGAATTAATAAATTGTTTTTGCTGTAAATCGACCCTCCATGACAGGTTTTACTTTGAATTCCGGTATTTGACATATTTGATTTGTGATCACATATTGTCGGACACAAGAACCACAACCCAGGTAGATCCCATGTCTGAAGGTCTCATGTCTCAAAGCCCAATCCCTCTTCCCACGTTGCGTCAGGTTTCTCGCGATACCTTGCAGGAGCAGGTGTACCGGCAGATTCGCGAAGCCTTGATGAGTGGGCGCTTTCAGCCCGGGCAGAAGTTGACCATTCGTGGCCTGGCCGAAGCCTTGGGGTCCAGCCCCATGCCGGTACGCGAGGCCCTGCAGCGCCTGAGCGCGGAAAACGCCTTTGAGGTCACCGAAACCTCCCGCCTGCGGGTACGGATGATGACGCTGGATCGCCTGCGGGAGATCCGTGATGCGCGGGTGGCCCTGGAAGGGCTGCTGGCGGAAAAGGCCCTGCAGCATCTGCAAAAGACCGATCTGCAGGAGATCACCGATCTCTGCCGGCAGATGCAAAAGGCTGCCGATGAGGTGGATGTGTCCCGTTACCTGTGGACCAACTTCGCCTTTCACCGACGTATCTATGCCGTGGCCCGAGCCGAGCTGACCATGGCCGCGGTGGAGAACTTCTGGCTGCACATGGGGCCGTGTTTCGCCCTGGTGGCGCCGGACCAGGCCCACTTGCAACGTTCCATGGAAGCCCACAATCGCATCGTCGAAGCCCTGGCCGCCGGCGATGGTCCGGGAGTGCGCGCGGCCGTCACCGACGACATCATGCAAGCGGCGGATTCCCTGGGCCGGCTGTTGGCCAAGAAGCCTGGAGCGGCGGTCAAGGGAGGTCGGGCATGAGCATCTTGCAGCGGTTGCAGCCTTACCCGGGCTTGCGGGTGATGATTTCCGGCGGCGCAGCAGGCATCGGTGAAGTGCTGGCCAGGGCCTATCTCGAAGCCGGGGCCCAGGTGCACGTCTGTGATGTCAGTGAGGCGGCCCTGGCGGCGTTCCGCGATCGCTACCCCCAGGCGCTGGCGACTCGTACCGATGTCGGTGATCCGGCACAGATCCAGGCGCTGTTCCAGCTTCAGGTGGAGCATTTCGGCGGTCTTGATGTGCTGGTCAACAACGCCGGCATCGCCGGGCCCACGGCGGGCATCGATGCCGTCAGCGACGCCGACTGGCAGCGCACCATCGATATCAACCTGACCGCGCAATACCGCTTCGCTCACCACGCCGTGCCCCTGCTCAAGGCCTCGGACAACGCCCACCTGCTGCACATCGCCTCGGTAGCCGGGCGCCTGGGATATGCCTGGCGTACACCTTATGCGGCCACCAAGTGGGCCATCGTCGGGTTGATGAAGTCCCTGGCTGCCGAGCTTGGGGCCAGCGATATCCGGGTCAATGCGCTGTTGCCGGGGATCGTCGAGGGGCCGCGCATGGACGCGGTGATCCAGGCCCGGGCCGAACAGACCGGGGTACCGGTGGCCGAAATGCGCCAGGAGTACCTGAACAAGATCTCCCTCAAGCGCATGGTCAGCGCCGAGGACGTGGCCGCCATGGCGCTGTTCCTCTGCTCGCCGGCGGCGCGCAACGTCACCGGCCAGGCGAT
>NZ_MOAK01000079.1:76115-79266 GCF_003732485.1 Pseudomonas protegens | reverse complement strand
ATCAGCGTCGACGGCAACGTCGAGTCCCTCTAGCCGCACCGGCTGGCCGCGCTGGCGAGGACCGCCGGCGCTGAAATCTGCACGCGACACCCTGGGATTTTTTTCATCAAGAATAAAAGTCGGAGTACCGTCATGCCTGGAAAAACACCCGTCATCATCACCTGCGCCGTTACCGGTGCCATTCATACCCCGTCCATGTCGCCCCACCTGCCGATCACGGCCGGGGAGATTGCTGCCGAGGCCATCGCCGCCGCCGAGGCCGGGGCGGCCATCGTCCACCTGCATGCCCGTGACCCGGAGGACGGCCGGCCGAGCCAGGACCCCGAGCTGTTCCGGCGTTTTCTGCCGCAGATCAAGGGCGCCTGCGACGTGGTGATCAACCTCACCACCGGTGGCGCGCCGACCATGGGCGTCGAGGAGCGCCTGCAACCGGTGCTGGAGTTCAAGCCGGAGCTGGCCTCGTTGAACATGGGGTCGATGAACTTCGGCCTGTACGAAATGCTCAACCGCTTTACCGAGTTCAAGCACGACTGGGAGCGGCCGTACCTGGAAGAGAGCGACGACCGGATCTTCCGCAATACCTTCCGCGACATCGCCCATATCCTCAGCGCCTGTGCCGAGAACCGCACCCGCTTCGAGATCGAGTGCTACGACATCGGCCACCTCTACACCGCTGCGCATTTCCTGGAGCGCGGCCTGCTCAAGGCACCGTTGTTCATCCAGTCGGTGTTCGGCCTGCGGGGTGGCATTGGCGGTCACCCCGAGGACCTGGCGCACATGCGCCGCACCGCCGACCGGCTGTTCGGCGATGCCTATCACTGGTCGATCCTCGGCGCCGGGCGCAACCAGATTCCCCTGGCGACCATGGGCCTGGCCATGGGCAGTCATGCCCGGGTCGGCCTGGAGGATTCCCTATGGGACGGCCCCGGCAAGCTGGCGGCCAGCAACGCCGACCAGGTGCGGCGCATCCGTGGCGTCATCGAGGCCCTGGGCGGCCGGGTGGCGACGGCGGACGAAGCCCGCACCCTGCTCGGGCTCAAGGGGCGCGACCAGGTCGCGTTCTAAGCCCCGCAGGCCCGCTGCCGGCGCCTTTCGGGCGCTGGCGATCCCGCATAACAATTACAAAGGGATATGCCCATGAACACTGCAACCACCGCGCCGCCCCGGGATCAGCAACAGCTGACCCGGCTGATGTTCCTCAAGCTGATGCCGCTGCTGATCGCGGCCTATGTCTTGAGTTTTCTCGACCGCACCAATATCGCCCTGGCCAAGCATCAGCTGGATGTGGACCTGGGGATTTCCGCCGCGGCCTACGGGCTCGGTGCCGGCCTGTTTTTCCTCACCTATGCGCTGTCCGAAGTGCCGAGCAACCTGATCATGCACAAGGTCGGCGCGCGTTTCTGGATCGCCCGGATCATGGTGACCTGGGGGCTGATCTCCGCCGCCATGGCCTTCGTCCAGGGCGAGACCTCCTTCTATGTGCTGCGCCTGCTGCTGGGGATCGCCGAGGCCGGGCTGTTTCCCGGGGTCATGCTGTACCTGACCTACTGGTTCGACCGCCAGCAGCGGGCCCGGGCCACCGGCTATTTCCTGCTGGGGGTGTGCCTGGCCAATATCATTGGCGGCCCGCTCGGCGCGGCGCTGATGAAGATGGACGGCCTTTTGGGCTGGCACGGCTGGCAGTGGATGTTCCTGCTCGAAGGCCTGCCGGCGGTGTTCTTCGCCTGGGTGGTCTGGCGGCGCCTGCCGGACCGCCCGAGCCGGGCGCCCTGGCTGAGCGCCGAGGAAGCGGCGGCCATCGAGCAACGCCTGGCCCGGGAAGCCGACGAGGGCGCGGGGCAGGGCGGGCACTCGTTCCGGCAGTGCTTCACGCCGCAGATCCTGCTGGCGATCTTTGTCTACTTCTGCCATCAGATCACCATCTACACCGTGATCTTTTTCCTCCCCAGCATCATCGGCAAGTACGGCAACCTGAGCATCATGAGCGTTGGTCTTTTGACCTCGCTGCCCTGGATCGCCGCGGCTGTCGGGGCCATCGCCTTGCCCCGGCTGGCCAACAGCCCGCAACGCTCGCGGCGCCTGCTGGTCTGCGGACTGCTGGTGATGGCGGCGGGGCTGTCGATCGCGGCGTTTTCCGGGCCGGTGTTCAGCCTGCTGGGGTTCTGCGTGGCGGCGCTGATGTTCTTCGTGGTGCAGTCGATCATCTTCCTGTACCCGGCTTCACGGCTCAAGGGCGCGGCCCTGGCGGGCGGCCTGGGTTTCGTCAACTCCTGCGGGCTGCTGGGCGGTTTTGTCGGCCCTTCGGTGATGGGCGCGATCGAGATGAGCACCGGCAATGCCATGAATGGCCTCAAGGTGATTGCCCTGGTGCTGCTGGTGGCCGCGGTGGCGGCCCTGCGTCTGCGCCAGGGGCAGGAGGACCGGCGCGAGCTGGGGGCGAGCGGGCTGGCGAGAAACTCCGCCTGAGGCCGACGTCGGGCTGCGGATCTCGCCTGGACGCCGGCCCCCCGGTCTTTCTACACTGACCTCCGTCTGGGGACCGGGGCTACACCGATGAATCGCAATGAACTGCGCAAGGCCGACATCAACCTGATGGTGGTGTTCGAGGCGTTGATGCTGGAACGCAATGTCACTCGGGTGGCGGAGAAGCTGTTTCTCGGCCAGCCCACCATCAGTTCCGCACTCAACCGTCTGCGAGCGATGTTCAACGATCCGCTGTTCATCCGCGTCGGTCATCGCATGGAGCCCACGGCGCGTGCCGAGCAGCTTATCCAGCACCTGTCGCCGGCCCTGGATGCGCTGTCCTCGGCCCTGAGCCTGACCCACGATTTCGATCCTGCCAGCAGCACCATGACCTTTCGTATCGGCCTGTCCGATGACGTCGAGTTCGGCCTGCTGCCGCCCTTGTTGCGAGCCCTGCGCCAGGAAGCGCCGCAGGTGGTGGTCGTGGTGCAGCACGTGGACTACTGGCGGATTCCCGACTTGCTGGCCTCCGGTGACATCACCGTCGGCATCAGCCAGACCCGAGGGCTGCCGGCCAATGCCAAGCGCAAGTTGCTGCGGCATATCCAGCCCAGTGTGTTGCGGGCCGATGCCAGCGATACGCCGCTGACCCTCGACGAATACTGCGCGCGGCCCCATGTGCTGGTGT
>NZ_MOAK01000079.1:62772-76081 GCF_003732485.1 Pseudomonas protegens | reverse complement strand
CCCCCCCCGCCAATGTCGCCGGCTTCGCCGATGAGTGGCTGGCGGAAATCGGCCGCACCCGCCAGGTGGTGCTGTCGGTGCCGCAGTACAGTTCTTTGCCGGCCCTGCTGGCCGGTACCAAGCTGATTGCCAGCCTGCCCGACTACGCCGCAGCGGCCATGGCGGCCTCGGGGCAGTTGTACGCCGAGCCGTTTCCGTTCAAGACGCCGACCCTGGACCTGTCCATGGTCTGGCTCAGCCATGTCGACACCGATCCCGCCGAGCGTTGGCTGCGCTCGCGCCTGGAAGCCTTCATGAGCGAGCGGGCGCCCCTGGCTGCGCCCTTGTAGCCGTCGCTTGGCAAGCGTCCCGGCGCCTGCTTTGCTCTGTAAGTCCCTGTTCAAACGTCAAACCTGCGGAGTGTGCCCATGAGTCGTTCCCGTTCCCTGTTGCGTGGGCGTGGCAGCCACGACAGCGGCAAGGTTGGCATGGTCGAGCTGTTCTTCGACCTGGTGTTCGTGTTTGCCGTGACCCAGTTGTCCCATTCCCTGCTGGCCCATCTGTCCCTGGGCGGGGCGCTGCAGGTGGCGCTGCTGATGGTGGCGGTGTGGTGGGTGTGGATCTTCACGTCGTGGATCACCAATTGGCTGGACCCGGAAACCCTGCCGATCCGCCTCGGGCTGTTCGTGCTGATGGTGGCGGGGTTGCTGCTGTCGTCGTCGATTCCCCAGGCCTTCGGTGAGCGCGGCCTGCTGTTTGCCTGTGCCTATGTGTTCATGCAGGTGGGGCGCACCGCCTATTCCCTGTGGGCGGTGCGCGGTGAGCCGTTGAACATGACCCGCAACTTCCAGCGAATCCTGTTGTGGCTGATGTTCTCGGGCCTCTTCTGGATCACCGGCGGCCTGCTGGAGGGCCCGCAGCGGCTGACCTTCTGGGGGCTGGCCCTGGCCATCGAGGTGCTGTCGCCATCGCTGTATTTCTGGGTGCCGGGGCTGGGGCGTTCGACCCTGGCCGACTGGAATGTGGAAGGCAATCACATGGCCGAGCGCTGCGGCCTGTTCGTAATCATCGCCCTGGGGGAGTCGCTGCTGGTGACCGGCGCCACCTTCGCCGAGCTGCGCACCAGCGCCCAGGGCCTGCTGGGGTTCGTGGTGGCGGTGCTGGGCAGTATCGCCATGTGGTGGGTGTATTTCGACAGTGGCGCCGAGCGTGCCCACCACCGTATCGCCCACTCCGACGACCCGGGGCGTCAGGCACGCATTGCCTACACCTATCTGCACCTGCTGATCGTGGCCGGGATCATTGTCAGTGCCGTGGCCGATGAGCTGGTGCTGATGCACCCGGAGCACGCCAGCCCGGCCGGGGTGTTGGTGATAGTCGGCGGTCCCTGGCTGTTCCTCCTGGGCTGCGCCCTGTTCAAGTGGGTGATGAACGACCGGCCGTTACCGCCGCTGTCGCACCTGGCCGGGCTCGCGGTCCTGTTGCTGTTGTTGCCGGCCGCCTGGAATCAGCTGTTTTCCGCTCTGGCCCTGGGCAGCCTGACCACCCTGGTGATGGTGCTCGTGGCCGCCTGGGAAACCCTGGCCCTGCGCGAACGGGCAGCGACAGCGGGGCAATGAGACCTGGGGATAATGCAAACGCGGGGTCGGGCTTGTGTAGTATGGAGCGCCTTTTCCCCCTGACAGACCAGGAGTTCTGCCATGCCGCACCTGCATATGGAATACACCGCCAACCTGCCCCAGCTGGACGTCGACAAGGCGCTGCTGCGGCTCAATCACGCGCTGGTGGCCTCCGGGCAGTTTGCCGATGAGTTCGATATCAAGAGCCGGGCAGTGAAGGTCGAGTCATTCCGGGTCGGCACCGGCCTGGGTGAGCGGGCCTTTGTCCACGTCAAGCTGGCCCTGCTCAGCGGCCGCTCGCCGGAGATCAAGAAGCAATTGTCCGAGAGCCTGCTGGCCCTGCTGCAGGACCTGGCGCCCTGGCCTGCGGAGCTGGCGGTGCAGTTGTGCGTGGAGATTGTCGACATCGACCGCGCGTCCTACAGCAAGGCGGCCGTCGGTCTCTGATGGACGCAGGGCCTAAAGCAGGCCCTGGTCGGCGCAGACCTTGACCACCTGTTCACGGAACCAGGTCTGCGCGCTGTCCTGATCGGTGTTCTGGTTCCATTGCATGTCCAGGGTGAATCCCGGCAGGCCGCTGGGGGCCTCGCAATGGTTGAACACCGCTTCGTTGGCCAGCAAGGCCTGGATGCGTCGGGGCAGGGTCAGGATGAAGTCGGTGCCAGTGATCATTTTCAGCGCCGCGCTGTAGCTGTTGGAGCGGGCGACGATCTGCCGCTTGTGCGCCTGGCGGGCCAGCCAGCCATCCACCATGTTGCTGTCCGAGGTCCAGGGCGTAGGAAAAACGTGGCGCCGTTCGATGAACGATTGCAGGCTGAAGCGCGGCTCCTTGGGTGGCGTGGCACGCTTGTCGAAGACGCACACCAGATCGTCCTCCAGCAGCATCTGCGACTTGAAGTCGGCATGGCTGCGATGGAAGTTCGGACCAAAGCAGATCACCAGGTCGACACTGCCGTCACGCAACTCCTCGGCAGGAATATCGCTCTCAAGCTTCTGCACATTGACCGTCACCGGCAGGTCGGCGTAGTCGAACCCCTTGAGCAGGCGCGGCAGGATCAGCAGCTCGAAGTATTCCGGGGCGCAGAGGTTGAAGGTCACGGCCTGGCGGGTCGGATCGAAGGCCTGCACGCCGCTGTGGCACAGGTTGATGCTCTCCAGGATCTTCAGCACGTGGCTGTACATGCTGGTGGCCTTGTAGGTCGGGCGCATGCCGGTGCGGGTGTTGATGAACAGCTCGTCCTCGAAGCCGTTGCGCAGTTTCTTCAGGCAGTAGCTGACGGTCGACTGACTGACGCACAGGGTTTCCGATACCCCGGTGACACTGCTTTGCTCGTACACCGCGATAAAGACCATGAGGTCTTGCATGTCGAGTTTTCTGAGCACGTTGCTGATGAGCATCTGTTCCATCCCGCTGGGCACCTGGCGCCGGTGGCGCACAAACCGGGTCGATGCTAGCGGAACGATCGTCCTAATCAAATGCCCGGGGTGGGAATTGGCGGACAGCATCCGGACATTAAATTCCGATAACACGACCTGCGCAGTTTCGCGCAGAAGAATGTCCCCTGTCTCAGGGTCATTTCAGGCCATGGCGGATGCGGGACGGCTGCCGCGCACCAGGCCGAACATGCCCAGGGCCACCAGCAGGACACCGAGCCCTTCTCCCGGGTGCGGACGCTGGCCCAGCCACAGCCAGTGGAACAGGGTGAGGAACAGGGTGCTCAGATAGATGTAGGAAATCACTGTGGACGGGGCGATGACGCCAATGGCCCGGTGCAACAGCCAGAAGGTTGCCAGGGTCGCGAACAGGGCCAGGTACAGCAGCCACAGCAGGTCGTTGCCGCCGAGCAGGGCGGCGCTGCGCCAGCCGCCGCTGGCCAGGCTGGCGGCAAACAGGAACAGCGCCCCGAAGAGCATGTTCCAGAATGTCATGGCGGCCGGGCTGCGACCTTGCAGGCTGCCGGCCTTGAAGCGCTGGCTGAGGGGTGAATAGATCGCCATGGCCAGGCAGCCCAGGGCATAGACCGCCATGGCATACAGGGAGGGCAACTGCCCCGGCGCGTCCCCCTTGAGCACCAGCAGCAAGGCCCCGGCACCGGCCGCCAGCATCGGCAGCAGGCGGCGTTGCTGGCTGGTGCCGGGCAACAGCCAGCCTTCGAACGCCAGGGTCAGCAGTGGCACCAGGGTGAACAGGGTCCCGGTGTTGACCGCCGAGGTGTAGCGCAGGGCCTCGAACAGCGAGCCGAAGTACAGCGCCAGCAGCAGCCCCAGGATCGCGTGGGCACCCAATCCGGCCCGGGTCGGCGCCGAAGCGCCGTTGAACCACAACCAAGGCATGAACATCAGTGCCGAGAACAACAGGCGCAGGGCGGTCAGCAGCACCGGGTCGATGGCCTGGCTGACCTGGGCGGCCGCGAAGAACGAGGCGGCGATCAGCACTGCCCAGAGCAGCATGCCGAGGTTGGCCTGGGTGAAACTCACAGGATTCATGCAGGCCTCCCGGGCCGAGGCTCAGCGGATGTGCCGGGCGTAATGCCGAGGGTCGAAGCGCAGCACCATGAGGATCATCACGGCCATCACAGCCGTGAGTGACCACCAGGCCCATTCGAAGCTGCCCAACTGGTCGCGGATCATCCCCGCCATCAGCGGCGACAGCCCGGCGATCAGGTAGCCGATGCCCTGCACGAAGGCGGTCAGGCCGCCGGCCCGGCGCGGGTCGGGCAAGTGGTCCAGGGACACGATCAGGCTCATGGGAAACAGTCCGCCAATGCCCAGGCCCAGCAGGCACGGCCAGAGCAGGCTCAGGTGTTGCGGGCTGAGGATCAGGCCGCAGAAGCCGGCAATGATCAGCGCCAGCAGGGCCACCAGCACCAGGCGCCGATCCTGGCTGCGGTTGGCGATGGCCGGGGTGACCAGCCCGGAAATCACTTCCATGGCGGTGAGCAAGCCCAGCAGCAGGCCGGCGTTCTGTTCGCTCCAGCCGTTCTCCACGTAGTAGGGCGCCAGCCACGCCAGCACGCAGGTGTAGGACGCGGTGCCGAGTCCGAAGAACACCGCCAGCAGCCAGGCCCGACGATTGCCGCTAAAGGATTCACGCCCGCCGCCGGAGGCCGGCAGGCTGGGCAGCGAGCTGCGCTGGGCGAACCAGAACACCAGGGCCAGCAGGGCCAGGGCGGCCCAGATCGCCAGGGCCAGGCGCCAGCTGCCGCTGTGGTTCATCACCAGTGGGGCGAAGGACGCCGCGATGGCCGCGCCCCCCATGATCGAGGTGACATACAGGCCCATGAACAGCGAGACGTTATCGGCAAAGCGCGACTTGATCAGGGCCGGCATCAGCGCCTGGATCAGGGCGATGCCGACACCGGCCAGTACGGCGCTGAGAATCAGCTCCGCCGCCGAATCCATGAACAATCGCGAGACCGTGGCCAGCCCGATGATCAGCAAGGACAGGACCACCGTGCGGTGTTCGCCCAGGCGCTGACTGATGGCCATGCCGAAGAACATCGCCAGGCCCATGGCCATGACCGGCAACATGGTCAACAGGGACGCCAGGCTGAAACTCAGGGGGATATCGCCACGGATGCCCGACAGCAGAGGGCCGACGGCGGCCATCGACGGTCGCAGATTGAGGGCCACCAGGACCACGCTGACCATCAGCCAGAGCGCGGGGCGGGAACTTGCACGAACGTTTTCCATAACCAGACCTTCAAGGAACAGGGGACTGATTAGGCGGCGACGGGTGCAGGCGGGGCAAATCAGAAAGTCCGCAGTGCTATTTAAAAATTAAATATTACTGCGGACCTGTAACCGCTGCTGGCTACGATCCGGTGTGCAGGACGGGCAAACCGGGCGCCGCGCTTTTTCGGTAAGGCCCGGCGCCTCGTTGCGTCCCGGCACCGCTTGGCGCAGCGGCGACCGGGTGCAGTGGATCAGGAGCAGTGGATCAGAACGGTTTGGTCGGCAGGTACTTGCCGTCCAGGGTGATCACCGCGCGGGAACCGCCTTCCGGGTCCTCGACCTTCTTGATGTCCAGCTTGAAGTTGATGGCGCTGATGATGCCGTCGCCGAACTGCTCATGCACCAGGGCCTTGAGGGTCGAACCGTAGACCTGGAGCATTTCATAGAAACGGTAGACGGTCGGGTCGGTAGGGATGCCGCCGGCGATGCTGCCCCGCAGGGGAATGCTCTGCAGCAGGCGGCTGGCGTCCTGGTCCAGGCCGAGCTTGTCGCATACCCGATCGGCGGCAGCGGCGGGCAGGGCATGCTGGCCCAGCAGGGCGGCGGTGACGAAGGCCAGGCTCAGTCCGGTACCGTCGGCAAGGTCCTGCCACGACAGGTTCTTGCGCGCCTTGGCGTCGATGATGGTGTCGGCCAGGGCCAGGCGTGGAGCTTGGGCGAATTGGGATTGCAGCATGGGGTGACTCCTCTTGAGTGACGAAACGGGTGCTGCTCAGGCAGCGGTGGAAGCGTGGCTGGCCAGGGCGCAGGTCTGCGGGTACTCGGCCAGGGATACGAAGCGCTGGCTGTTGCCGTCGAGGGCGGCGATGGCGCCGCTTTCGATGTCGTAGACCCAGCCATGCAGGTTCAGCCGGCCCTGTTCCAGGGCCAGGGCCACCGAGGGATGAGTCTTCAGGTTAGCCAACTGGGCGATGACGTTGTCGCGCACCAGGGCATCCAGGTGGTCGGCGGGCGAGGCATGCTGGCGGGCGGCGTTGATCACCTTGGCCGACTCGGCGTGGCGCAGCCAATTGGCCACGGCGGGCAGGTGGTCGAGGCATTTGCAGGTGGAGATGGCGGTCATCGCCCCGCAGTCGGAATGGCCGCAGATAACGATGTCGCTCACCCCCAGCACCGCCACCGCGTATTCCACTGTGGCCGACACGCCGCCGGGTTCAGGGCCGTAGCTGGGGACGATGTTGCCGGCGTTGCGAATCACGAACAGGTCGCCGGGTTCCTGCTGGGTCAGCAGCTCGGGAACGACCCGGCTGTCGGAGCAGGTGACGAACAGGGTGCCGGGGCTCTGGGTACTGGCCAGCTGCTTGAACAGCTCGCTGCGTTGTGGAAAGGCTTCGCGCTGGAACTTGAGGAAACCGTCGATGATGTTCTGCATGGGATTCTCCTTGCGTCGCTGATGGGGCAAGGATGGAAGTTTTCAGCTATAGCGTCCAAGACCGGCTTATTATGCTTTCCATAAGCCCTGCCTATAGTTGGAGCCGTCATGCTCTTGCGTCATATCCGTTACCTGCTGGCCGTGGCCGAGCACTGCAATTTCACCCGTGCCGCCGAAGCGCTGCATGTCTCCCAGCCGACCTTGTCGCAACAGATCAAACAGTTGGAGGAGTCCCTGGGCACGCCGCTGTTCGACCGCTCCGGGCGCAGCGTGCGACTCACCGATGCCGGCCAGGCCTATGTCGTCTATGCGCGCCGCGCCCTGCAAGACCTGCAGGCGGCCAAGCGGGCGATCCATGATGTGCAGGACCTGAGCCGCGGTTCATTGCGGCTGGCGCTGACCCCGACCTTCACTGCCTACCTCACCGGCCCCTTGCTCAGCCGCTTCAACCGGCAGTACCCGGGGATCGACCTGAGCCTTGAGGAAATGACCCAGGATCGCCTGGAAGCGGCCTTGGCCGAGGACCGCCTGGACCTGGGGATCGCCTTTGCCGGCGAGCACCTGGGGGAAATCCACAGCCAGCCGCTGTTCACCGAAACCCTGAGCCTGATGGTCGGCCAGCACTCTGCGCAGCAGGACCGCCAACCCCTGAGTGCGGCGGCCCTGGGCCAACAGTCCCTGGTGCTGCTCAGCACGGACTTCGCCACCCGCCGGCATATCGACCTGTATTGCCGGCAACAGGGCATTGCGCCGCGTATCGCCATCGAGGCCAATTCGGTGAGTGGGATTGTCGAGATCGTGCGCCGCGGGCAGTTGGCGACCCTGCTCCCGAGTGCCATTGCCCGCGAGCAGCCGGGCTTGCGGGCATTGGCCCTGCAATCACCCCCGGCGCCGCGCAGCGTGGTGCTGCTGGAGCGCAGGGGCGCCTATCGCAGCGCCGCCTGCCAGGCCTTTGGGCAGATGCTGCTGGACCAGGACTACGGCGCCGCCAGCCACTGATTCACCACCTGGTCATAGGCACCGGTGGCCTTGCTCAGGTGCAGCCACTGGTCGACGTAGCTTTTCCAGGCCATGTCGTCCCGGGGCAGGAGAAAGGCCTTTTCGCTGTATTGCAGGTAGCGCTCGGGGTTGACCGCGCACAGCCCCGGCTTGTGCTTCTGCTGGAAGCGCGCCTCCGAGGCGTCGGTGATCATCACGTCGGCCTGCTTGGCCAGCAATTGATCGAAGATCTTCACGTTGTCGGCGAACAGGATCAGCTCGGCCTTGGGCACATGGGCCCGGGCGAAGACTTCGTTGGTGCCGCCCGGAGGTTCGATCAGGCGCACCGAGGGCTGGTTGATCTGCTCCAGGGTTGCATAACGCTTGAGGTCCTGGCAGCGCACCAGGGGAATCTTGCCGTCGATCCCCAGGGGCTGGCTGAAGAAGGCTTTTTTCTGCCGTTCCAGAGAGACGGAAATACCCCCTACGGCGATATCGCATTGCTGGCTCTGGAAGTCCGCCATCAGGGTCTTCCAGGTGGTATTGATCCACTTCACCCGGACCCCGAGGCTTTGCGCCAGGGACTCGGCCATGGTGATGTCGATACCTTCGTAGTGGCCGTCGTCGCGCAGGTAGCTGTAGGGCTTGTAGTCGCCGGTGGTGCAGACCGTGAGGTGGCCACGTTCGAGCACCCGGTCCAGATGGGAGATCGGCTCCTGGGCGAAGCTGAGGGCGGGGACACTGAGGCCGAGCAGAGTGCAAAGCAAGAGGCGGGGCAGCATGGGTCGTTCCTTGAAGTGACGGGCGGGACACGGTGCCGGAGCATTATTGGCGTCGCCCTCTGGTCGGGCAAGGGTGGCCTGATACTCCGCCCGGATGAAACCGTTCGCGAGCTTTCGACCTTTTTTTCACGAACGACTGGTTAACCTGTGGTTTCTGGATACCTACAAGAGTTCGCCAGTCATGTCGTCCCACCCCCCACCGTCCATCGAGCTGGAGTTCGCCCGGCGCTATGACCAGGAGCACGCCCGGGTCTGCGGCGAGCCCCGGCCTGCCGGGCTTGCCGCGCGCCTGGCGCTCTGGCGCATGGCACGCCTGGTACGCCATGCCCTGAAGGTGGCCGGGGAGCCGGGACTGATCCTGGATGTGGCCTGTGGTGCCGGGCGCTACTGGCCGGTGCTGGCCGAGCATGGCAACCGGGTGATCCTGGCGGCTGACCCTTCCCAGGACATGCTCAATCATGCCCAGACCCATCACTCGGCCAGCCTGTTGCAACGGGTCAAGACCTTTCACAGCTCGGCTTTCGACATCGGTCTGTCGGCCAATGCGGTGGACAGCATCATCTGCATGCAACTGTTTGCCCATGTGACCCGCAGTGAGGATCGCCTGGCGCTGCTGCGGGAGTTTCATCGGGTCAGCCGTGATTCGGTGATCGTCGCGACCCGGGTCGAGCCGTTGTTCAATATCCTGGCGGCCACGCCGAGTGAGTCCGCAGCGTCACTGGCGATCGGCAGGGTGCAGTTGGAAGGCGAGTTCAAGCAGGCCGGTTTCGAAGTCGTGAGCCAGCAGGATTTGTTGCCCGGCTGTGGGGCGGCGCGGGTCTATGTCCTTAGAAAACCCAGCTAGGTTCTGCACGAAAACTGCCTGCGTTTCGACCATGCCGCGCACTGCGCGCCTTCGGTGCTACGTAGAAACAGGCTCGCAATGCTCATGTAGGCCCCTACACTCCGCTTGCTCGCCTATTTTTGCCTTGCCTGATCTTCACTCGGCGAGCTTTCGTACAGAACCCGATTCCGACTCTCGAACTATTCTTGCCGTCCGGCAGAAGGTTTCGCACCTGCTCTTGTCGGGTGAATGCTCAGAAATCGCCGGAGGCGATATATACTGCGCGCCATTCTTCAAGGGAGAGCCGTGTGGCCATCGATATACATTGGATTCGCGACAACGATAGCCTCGGTCAGCTTTGCGCCGAGTGGCAGCAGCTGCCATTCGTCGCCCTCGACACCGAATTCATGCGGGTCGACACTTTCTATCCCATCGCCGCCCTGTTGCAGATCGGCGATGGGCAGCGCGCTTACCTGATTGATCCTTTGACCATCGACGACTGGAAGCCCCTGGCGTCCCTGCTGGAGAACCCGGCGGTGGTCAAGGTGGTGCATGCCTGCAGCGAGGACCTTGAAGTCCTGCTGCGCCTGACCGGCAGCCTGCCGGCGCCGCTGTTCGACACGCAACTGGCGGCCGCCTACCTGAACCTGGGTTTTTCCATGGGCTATTCGCGCCTGGTGCAGGAAGTCCTGGGCATCGAATTGCCCAAGGGCGAGACCCGCTCCGACTGGCTGCAGCGCCCGCTCTCGGAAACCCAGGTCAGCTACGCCGCCGAAGACGCCGTACACCTGGCCCAGGTCTTTACCGAACTGCAGCCCAAGCTGTCCGCGGACAAGTACCGCTGGGTGCTGGAAGACGGTGCCGAGCTGGTGGCCAACCTGCGCCGCGAAGTGGACCCCAACGAGGTCTATCGTGATGCCAAGCTGGCCTGGAAACTCTCCCGTGCGCAGCTGGCTGTGCTGCGTGAGCTCTGTGCCTGGCGCGAGCGTGAAGCCCGTGCCCGGGACTTGCCGCGCAACCGCATCGTGCGTGAACACGCCCTCTGGCCCCTGGCCAAGACTCAGCCCGATACGCTGGCGGCGCTGGCCAAGATCGAAGACATGCACCCGCGCACTGTGCGTCAGGACGGCGAGTTTCTCCTCGATCTGATCAAGCGCACCGCAGCCCTTGGCCCGGACCAATGGCCACCGGCCGTACCCGAGCCGTTGCCGATCGAAGCCGCAGCCCTGCTCAAGCGCCTCAAGGCAGTGGGCCAGGCCGAGGCCGAGCGTCTGGGCATCGCGCCGGAAGTCATGCTGCGCAAGAAAACCCTGGAGAGCCTGCTCAAGAGCGGCTACCCCAACGGGCCTTACCAATTGCCTGATTCGCTGCGTGGCTGGCGCCGCGAATTGATGGGCCAGGCGCTGCTGGACAGCCTGGCTACCGCCGGAGAACAGCCTTGAAACGTATCTGCTCCATCTATAAAAGCCCGCGCAAGAACGAGATGTACCTCTACGTACTGAAAAGCGAGGCCCTGGAACGCGTGCCGGAAAACCTGCTGCTGGCTTTCGGCAAGCCGCAACATGCCTTCGATCTGGTACTGAGCCCGGAGCGCAAGCTGTCCCGGGAGGACATCCACCAGGTGCTGGAAAACCTCGAGAAGCAGGGCTATCACTTGCAGATGCCGCCGGCGGAAGACGAGTACATCGAGCACCTGCCCGAAGAGTTGCTGCGCCGCAATGATCCGGTCTGACCTGTAGAGGCTCGGTCCCGAGCCTCTGTTCAATGCAACTGACTGACCTGGCCACCGCCTTGATCGATGGAGCAATACTCCGTCGGCGGCGGCCTGCACCGTTTTTTAAGGTTTGAACCATGCGCGTTCTGATTGCCGAACACGATCACGCTGTTTATGCCCGCCTGTTGCGTCAGGCGGCACCGGAGCTGGACGTACTGACCAGTGACGACTCCGCCGAGCTGTCGCGCCTGGCGGCGGATTGCCCGGTTTGGCTGGGCCAGCCGGACCTGTTGGCGACCTTGTTGCGTCAGGGCCATCAGCCCCGGTGGCTGCAATCCACCTGGGCCGGCATCACCCCGTTGCTGGCCGACGGCCTGCCCCGGCATTACCGCCTGACCCGGGCGGTGGGCATCTTCGGCCAGGTGATGGCCGAGTATGTGCTCACCTACATCCTTGGCCATGAGCGCGAAGTGCTGGCGCGCTTGGTCAGCCAGGTGGAGCGCAAGTGGGATAACCGCCTGGGCCAGAGCCTGGTGGGGCGCAAGGTGCTGATCGTCGGTACCGGTGACATCGGCCAGAGCGTGGCGCAATTTCTATTGCCCTTTGGCGTGAAGCTGTACGGCATCGCCAGCCAGGCGCGGGAGCAGGCACCCTTTATCGAAGTGGCCGGCCTGGAAGACCTGGGCCGCTTGGTGGGGGAGGTGGATTATGTGGTCAATCTGCTGCCCAATACCCCGAGCACCCATGACCTGTATGACGCGGCGCTGTTCAAGCAATTCAAGTCCACGGGGCTGTTCATCAACGTGGGCCGGGGTGTTTCCGTGGTCGATGGGGATTTGGTGCAGGCCCTCAAGGATGGGCATCTGGCGGGGGCGGTGATCGATGTCTGCCGCCAGGAACCCTTGCCGCAACGGCACCCGTTCTGGACGGCCTGGGGCTTGCTGCTGACGGGGCACAGCTCGGCGCCGACCTCGCCGGAACTGATGGTGCAGTTGTTCGTCGACAACCTGCGGGCCTACGAGGCCAAGCAGGCCTTGCGCGGCGAAGTGGATTTCGCTCGCGGCTATTGAAACGGACCTGATCGTAGGAGCGAGCTTGCTCGCGAAAGCCGCGCTTGCCAGGCAAGCGCGGCGCCCTTCAGGGCTTCGCGAGCAAGCTCGCTCCTACAGAGGCGATCGCTGCTTTAGAGGCTGAAATCGCCTTCGGCCACGGTCTCGCTCAGTGGACGACGCGGGCTCGGCTCTTCCCGGGCCTGCAGGTAGTCGGCCAGGCTCGACTTATCTCCCAGCTTGCCCACCGCAACCGCAGCGTGCAGTGCATAACCTTCGGGAATCTTCAGCTCCTTGCGGGTCAGCTCCTGGTCGAAGCCGGCCATGCCGTGGGTGTGCCAGCCGCTGAGGCTGGCCTGCAGTGCCAGGTGGCCCCAGGCCGAGCCGGTGTCGAAGGTGTGCCACAGGGCCGGGGTTTCCTCCGTGGCGCCGGGGGCGGTGAAGGTGGTCTTGGAAATCACGATCACCAGGGCCGAGGCATGTTGCGCCCAGCCACGGTTGAACTCGTTGAGCAGGCCGAGGAAGCGCTCCCAGTTCGGCGTATCGCGCCGGGCATAGAGAAAGCGCCAGGGTTGCGAGTTGTAGGCCGAAGGAGCCCAGCGCGCGGCTTCGAAGAAGCTCAGCAGGGTTTCTTCAGGGATGTTTTCGCCGGTGAAGGCCCGTGGCGACCAGCGCTGGGTGAACTGCGGGTGGATGGCGTAATCGGCAACGCGAGGATTGGCGCTCATGCAAAGACTCCAGGCAACGTTAGAGAATGATGGGGTAAACCGGCAGGCGCAGTTGAGCTGGGCGAAGGGGTTTTCCTGACCTTGTGGGGTTCGTCGGGTGCGACGCGGTCGAGCGTTAATGGCACACGGACGCGGGGTGGTCCGAGGGGCAAAGCTACTGTGCCGGCCTGCCGCTGACAAGCCCCGGCCTACCGACAGTCGTAAGCGCTTGGCCCGCCGGGCCTTCGGCACTAGACTGGCGGCCTTTTCACCCTCGGATACTGATGCTTGAGCCATGGCCGCCAAAGTCGAACCTTTCTGGATACGCAAAACCCTCGAACAGCTCGACCAGGACGAATGGGAGTCGCTGTGCGATGGCTGCGGTCTGTGCTGCCTGCAAAAGCTTGAGGACGAGGACGACAACAGCGTCTATTACACGCGCATCGCCTGCAAACTGCTGGACCTGAAAACCTGCCAGTGCAGCGATTACCCCAACCGTCGGGCGTCGGTGCCCGACTGCATCCAGCTGACCCCGGGCAAGGCCGACGAAT
>NZ_MOAK01000079.1:55898-62741 GCF_003732485.1 Pseudomonas protegens | reverse complement strand
GGCAAGGCCCTGCCGCTCTGGCACCACCTGGTGTGCGGCGATCGCGATGCGGTGCACCACGAACGTATTTCCCAGTCCGGGCGCATGCTCGCCGAAGGCAGCGTGGCGGAAGAGGACTGGGAGGATCATCTGATTTTCCGCGCAGGCTGAAGATTCGCCGCGTTGGCTGCAGAACCAGGTTACCCAGAAAAGGAGTGTGTATGAGGGTGGGGGCGAAACTGGCGCTGGCCGCTGCGATGCTGGCATTGAGCGCATCGGCCTTTGCGGCGAAGAAAGTCGATCTGGATTATCACGTGCGTTTCCTGCCCCAGAGCGATCAGGCCGAGGTGCGTCTGACCCTGGCCGATGGTTCGGCCTTGCGCAGCCTGGACTTCGACCTGGGGCGGGACGGCGACTACAGCGACTTCAAGGCCGACGGCCAATGGCAGGCTGGGGCGGATGCCGCCGGCCAGCGCGGTGTCTGGCGTCCGGCCAGCGGCAAGGCCAGCCTCAGCTACAGGGTGCGCCTGAGTCACAGCATCAAGAAGGGCAGCTACGACAGCCGCAGCACCGCCAACTGGGCGCTGCTGCGCGGCGAGACCCTGGTGCCCCCGGCCAGGCTTGATCAACAGGATGGCGTCGAACTGGTAGCGCGCCTGGACTTCGACTTGCCGGCCGGTTGGAAAAGCATCGAGACCGCCTGGCCGCGTATCGGCAAGAATCGCTTCCGCATCGACAATCCTTCGCGGCTGTTCGACCGTCCCGCCGGCTGGATGCTGGCCGGCAACCTGGGCAGTCGCCGCACGCGTCTGGGAGCAACCGAAGTCAGCGTGGTGTCGCCCCTGGGCCAGGGCATGCGCCGCATGGACGTGCTGACCCTGCTGACCTTTGTCTGGCCGCAAGTACAGGCGGTGTTCCCGCGTCAGCCCGGCAAGCTGTTGATCGTTGGCGCGGCCGATCCGATGTGGCGCGGCAGCCTGGCCGGGCGCGATTCGCTGTTCATCCATAGCCGCCTGCCGCTGGTCAGCGAGAGTGGCGCCAGCCCCTTGCTGCGGGAACTGGTGCAATCCCTGGCGCGGATCAACGACAGCCAGCGCAGTGACTGGATCAGCGAGGGACTGGCGGAGTATTACGCCGTCGAGTTGTTGCGCCGGGCCGGTGGTATCAGCGATGAGCGTTATCAGGTGCTGGAGAAGCGCCTGGCCCGGGACAGTCACAAGGTCAGCAGCCTGCGCGGCGAACAGGTGGACAGCGCCACGGTGGCCAAGGCAGTGCTGCTGTTGCAGGAGCTGGATCGGGAAATTCGCCTCAAGACTCGCAACAAGCGCTCCCTGGACGATGTACTGCAAGCGGCGATGCGCCTGGAAAGCATCAGCACCGCTGAATTCATCCAGCTCAGCGAAAGCGTGCTGGGCGAGACCTCCAAGGTCCTCGATACCAGCCTGCTGCGCTGATCCGGCGCTGATTGGTCCATGAGGGCGTCCGTGAGGACGCCCCGGCCTCAGGCCTTGGGGACCTTCACTTCATCATTGCTGGCGGCCTTGGCATTGCGGCTGGCAGCCTCGGCATTGGCCTTCAGGTTGCGCAGTTCCTCTGCGGCGTGTTCGATCTTGCTGCGCACGTTGTGCATGTCCTGGCGGCTCTTCTCCAGCAGGCTTTTTGCCGAACTGTGCCCGGTGATGCCCCGGGCCAGGGCCACGCCACCGATGGCGACTTGAATCAGGCCGAATACGCCGCCGCGGCGCAGGCCCTTGCCCATCATCACCACGCCACCGGCCAGGGAGCCGATGCGCTCCCAGCCCTGGACGTTCTGGGTCGGTTGGCTCGGCAAGGGTGTGGCTTCGATCGTTTGCAGCTGTTTGCGCTCGCTCATGCTCTGTCTCCAAGGGAGGTGTGGGATACAAAGCTGACTGCACCAGGGCGTCGCTGGTTCCCGGGGATTGATCGGCGGGTTTTCAGTACTTCGGACCGGAGCGGGTGTTGTTGCCCTTGGCCAGGCGATCGTAGAGCACCACGTTGACCGTGGCTGCCAGGTTCATGCAGCCGGTGGTGGGGATGTAGACCACGTCTTCGCACCAGTCGCGGATCTCCTTGTCGAGGGAGCCGTCTTCCGGACCGAAGATGTACAGCGCACGATCCGGGTGGGTGTATTCCGGCAGCGCACGGGCGCCTTCCACCAGTTCCACGGCCACCGGGATGCAGCCCAGGGGGAGGATTTTCTTCAGGTCGTCGATGCCGATCAGGGGAATGTCCTGGTGGACCTTCTTGGTGTCGGTGACGAAGTCGCGGGCACGTTCATAGCGCTTGCCGGTGTAGAACACCGAGGCGACGCCATAGCAGCCGGCGGCGCGCATCACCGAACCGACGTTCTCCGGTGACTTGGGGTTATACAAACCGATGCAGCTGTACCTTTTGTTTGCCACGAGCGAGGAGCCTTGGGGGAAAAGAGCGCGATTATACGGGGATTGGGCGGGGTGTGGCGGGGTGTTCGACGGTTCGCGGGCAAGCCCGCTCCTGCAGGAGCGGATTGCCCGTGAAGCCGTTATTCGCCGTCTTTCTTCATCAACCCGGCCAGGGCGGCGAACGGGTTGTGGGTCGCCTTGGCAATTTTCGGGGTGCTCAGGGAGCCTTCGCCGAAGTACTGCTGGTCGGTGTAGCGCGAGTGCTCGTTGTCGTGGCAGTACAGGCACAGCAGTTCCCAGTTGGAACCGTCCTGGGGGTTGTTGTCGTGGTTGTGATCGCGGTGGTGCACGGTCAGCTCGCTCAGGCGCTTGCCGGAGAATTCCCGGGCGCAGCGGCCACAGACATGGGGGTACATCTTCAGCGCCTTGTCGCGGTAGCCCATTTCCCGGTCGCGCTGGGCGTCGGCAAGGATACGGTCCAGCTTGGCGGTGTTGGACGGGGGAGTGGACGAACTCATGGGTTCACCTTTGTAGAAGGACTAATGACGGTAATGGACAAAGTTTAGCTCAGGCCTTGAGCTTCTCGGCAATCCAGATGGTGTGCCGGGTGCCGCGATTGCCATGGGCGAAGACCTGTACTTCCTCGGCCTTGAAACCGGCCTTGCGCAGGCGCTCGGAGAATTTCTGGTCGGCGCTGGCGGACCACACCGCGAGGATGCCCTTGGGCCGCAGGGCCCGGGCGCAAGCCGCCAGACCGGCGCTGGAGTAGAGCCAGCTGTTGGCTTTCTGGGTCAGGCCTTCGGGGCCGTTGTCGACGTCGAGCATGATCGCGTCGAAGCCTTGAGGCTCGGCCTGCAGGACCTTGGCCACGTCTTCCAGGCGGATCACCGTGCGCGGGTCCAGCAGCGGCCGGCCGGACTTTTCCCCCAGGGGACCACGGTTCCACTCCACCACCCCGGGCACCAGCTCGGCCACCACCACCTCGGCGCTCTGGCCCAGGTGCTTGAGGGCCGCGGCCAGGGTAAAGCCCATGCCCAGGCCGCCGATCAGGACTCGCGAGTTCGGGCGCCCGGCGACTTTGCTGCAGGGAATCTGCGCCAGGGCGTCCTCGGAGCCGTGCATGCGTGTGTTCATCAATTGGCCGCCGTCGCCGCCCTGGATCTTGATGACGAAATCCTCACCGTATTCGAACAGGCACAAGGCACCGCCGCTTTCAGGAATCGGAGTAGTGTCCAGCAGTACGAAACGTTTCATGGAGATCTCATTGAAGAAGGCAAAAGCTCCCGGTTGGGAGTAGCCTGACGCCAGACAATAGCAATGGAGCCATTGATGAAGCGCACTATTCTAACGGTGATTGCCCAAGCGGCGCTCGCCCTGACCGCCGCCCTGGCGCTGAGTGCTGGCCCGGCCCTGGCCGACGAGCCGCAAAGCGCCCCGGTGGTGACCCCGACGCCGACCCTCGGCACCCCGGGCACTGCCACCCCCACGCCTTATCCGCAAGTGACCCCGCCCAGTACGCCGAAAGCCGGGAGCAGTGGCAGCGCGCCCTTGCTGCCGCCCATCGACATGCCCAAGCCGCCCAAGGACCAGACCCTGCCGGGGCTGGAGCAGAATGACAACAAGGCCAAGGTGCAAGGGGCCTAGATCTGCTGTGCGAGCAACTGGCCGTCGGCCATGCGCAGGCGCTTGGACAGGGAAATAGCCAGGGCGCGGATGATCTTGGCGGCGATCTTCGGCGCATCGTTGAGCATCTTCTCCAGGGAGTCCTTGCCCAGGTTGAGCAACTGGCAATCACTGGCCGCCACGCAGGTGGCCGAGCGTCGCTCGCCATCGAGCACCGCCATTTCGCCAAAGGCCCGACCGCTGCGCAGGGTGGCGATGGTCAGGGGCTGGCCGTCGTGGTGGGTCTTCTGCACGGCCACCTGGCCGCTGTGGATGATGCACATGAAGCTACCGGCATCGCCCTCATGAAAGATCGCTTCGCCCTCGGCGATGCTGCTGATGCTGAAATAGCCGGCTGCCGCGTTGAAGTCGGCAGGCAGCAGTTGATCGAACAGGCCGCAGTCCATCAGCCAGTCGCGGATCTCGTTGTTCAGTAAGGTGGGTTCAGACATGGGTCAGGGTCTTTTTCTTGTGTCTGTTGCACGGGCGCAGGCCCGGTCCGGCGGTTGCCGGCGGCGGTCCAGTGTTAAGACAGGAGCGCCGCGGGTAGTTCCTCAGTCCAGGCCCAGAATGTTCAGGATAAAGGCATATTCGAGGGCTACGTCACGTAATCCCTGGTAACGGCCGCTCATGCCGCCATGGCCGGCACCCAGTTCGGTCTTGAGCAGCAGCGGGTTGTCGTCGGTCTTGGTGGCGCGCAGTTTGGCCACCCATTTGGCGGCTTCCCAGTACTGCACGCGACTGTCGTTGTAACCGGCGATCACCAGGGTCGCCGGGTAAGCCTGGGCCCGGACGTTCTCGTAGGGGGCGTAGGCCTTGATCCGCTCATAGACCTCAGGCTCCTCGGGATTGCCCCATTCGTCGTACTCGGTGACGGTCAGTGGCAGGTCCGGGTCGAGCATGGTGTTGAGCACGTCGACGAAGGGCACTTCGGCGATGGCCGCCTGGAACAGCTCGGGACGCTGGTTGAGCACGGCGCCGATCAACAGGCCGCCGGCACTGCCGCCGCTGATGGCCAGTTGTTGGGCGCTGGTCAGGCCCTGGGCGATCAGGTGCTCGGCGCAGGCGATGAAGTCGCTGAAGGTGTTCTGTTTGTGTTCCTGCTTGCCGGCGCGATACCAGGCTTCCCCCAGCTCGCCACCGCCACGCACATGGGCGATGGCAAAGGCCACGCCGCGATCGAGCAGGCTCAGGCGGGCGTGGGAGAACCAGGGATCGAGGCTCTCGCCATAGGCGCCGTAGCCATACAGGTATAACGGTGTCGGTTGGCCCAGGCACTCGCGCTTGACCACCAGGCTGATGGGCACCTGGGTACCGTCGGCAGCGGTGGCCCAGAGGCGCTGGCTGACATAGGCGTCGGCATCGAAGGGGCCCAGCACCGGGGTTTCCTTGAGCACCTGCTGTTGACCGTCGGCCAGTTGCAGCTGGCGCACCTGGGCCGGGCGATTCAGGGCCTCGTAGCGCAAGCGGATGCGATCGCTGGAAAACTCCAGGCTGTTCTGCACGTGCAGGCTGTAGGCCGCGTCCGGCAGTTGCACGCGATACACGGGCAGGTCCTGGGGATGCACTTCGATGATCGGCAGGCCGCCTTCGCGCAGGCTCAGGGTCATGGCGCCGGCATTGAGGGTCACGCCGTCGAGCATCACCTCGGGATTGTGCGGGACCAGCAGCTGCCAGTCGCTTTCCTCGGGGATGGCACCCTGGTCGGCTGCCTGATACAGCGCGAAGTTGATGCCCTCGCGATTACTGCGGATGAACCAGGTCCACTGGCCGTCGAGTTGACCGTGATCGACATCGTACTCATGGCCTTCGACCCGTGGCGCCAGGCAGGTGAACGGCAACTGCGGCTGCGCGGCGTCCAGGGCCCAGGTTTCGCCGGTGGTCTTGCTGCCCAGGGACAGCAGCAATTGGCGCTCGGAGCTTGAGCGGTAGCAGTGCAGGAAGAAGCGTCCGTCCGGCTCGTGGAACACTTCCTCGGCGGCCGTGCCGTCCAGACGGTAGCGGAACAGTTTGTGCGGGCGATGGGTGTCGTCCAGCTCGCCGAAGAACAGGGTCAGGCTGTCGTTGGCCCAGGTCATGCTGCCGTCGCAGTTGTCGAAGGACAGCTCGCTGACCTTGCCGTTGGACAGCTCCTTGATGAACAGGGTGTAGATTTCCTCGCCGGTGGTGTCGAGGCTGTAGGCCAGGCGCTGGTGGTCGGGGCTGATGCTGAAGGCACCGAGGGAGAAGAAACCGCCGTTGGCCAGGGCGTTGGGGTCCAGCAGCAGCTGTTCGCGGCTTTCGTCCACCGTCAGGCTGTCGTCTGCCGGGCGCGGGCAGCGATAGTGCCGCGCGTATTCGTCACCGGCGGTGGTGCGGGTGTAATACAGGTACGGGCCCCAGGGGGAGGGCAGGGACAGGTCGGTCTCGAGGATCCGTCCCTTGATCTCCTGGAACAGTGTCTCGCGCAGGGGCGCCTGGTGGGCCAGCCGGGCTTCCTGGTAGCTGTTTTCAGCGTTCAGGTAGTCGAGCACCGCGTCGGTGTCGCGTTCCTGCAGCCAGGCATACGGGTCAGCGCCTTCGGCCTTGTGGGCAATCGGGGCGCTGCTGTCGTTGGCGGGTAGGGGCATGGGTGGCTCTCGAACGAAGACAAATGAGGGCTTGGCAGACGGCGGTGCAGCCTGACACGGGAAAAGTCGTTATCATAAGCGCCTCTTTGCCTGCCTTGCCATGGACACCATGACCGAGAACGACTATCTGATCGCCTGGGGCCTTTACGCCTTTGCCGCTTTGGGCTGCCTGCTGGTGTGGATGCGCCTGA
>NZ_MOAK01000079.1:49111-55761 GCF_003732485.1 Pseudomonas protegens | reverse complement strand
CCGATCTGTTCATGTACGGCATGATCGCCTTTGGCGTGTACCTGCTGTTCGTGCTGATTCGCTGGCCTATCGAGCGTGCTGCCAAGGAGCGCCGCCAGCGCAACGAAGCGGCGCAAGCCGCGGCCAAGGCTGCCGAAGTGGAGGATGACCAGCCCTTTGGCGGCGCCGGCAATGACCGTTATGGTCGTCCGCCTGCTGCGGGCACCCCCCTGAACACGCGGGTCGAGCCGCGTCTGTAACCTGGCCCCGGCATTGCAGCGAGAGTCCGAGCATGTGTGAGTTATTGGGCATGAGCGCCAATGTACCGACCGATATCGTCTTCAGCTTTACCGGGCTGATGCAGCGCGGCGGCCGTACCGGCCCCCATCGCGACGGTTGGGGTATCGCTTTCTATGAAGGCCGCGGCCTGCGGCTGTTCCAGGACCCGGCGGCCAGCAGCGAGTCGGAAGTGGCCAACCTGGTGCAGCGCTACCCGATCAAGAGCGAAGTGGTGATCGGCCACATTCGTCAGGCCAATGTCGGCAAGGTCTGCCTGGCCAACACCCATCCCTTTGTCCGTGAACTCTGGGGCCGCAACTGGTGCTTCGCCCATAACGGCCAGTTGGCGGACTTCCAGCCTCAGGCCAGCTTCTATCGCCCGGTGGGGGATACCGACAGCGAGGCGGCGTTCTGTGACCTGCTCAACCGGGTACGCGAAGCCTTTCCCGAGCCGGTGGAGGTCGAGCAGTTGCTGCCGACCCTGATCCAGGCCTGCAGCGAATACCGCAGCAAAGGTGTGTTCAACGGTTTGCTCAGTGACGGTGACTGGCTGTTCTGCTTCTGCTCCACCAAGCTGGCGCAGATCACCCGGCGTGCCCCGTTCGGCCCGGCCCGGCTCAAGGACGTCGATGTGATTGTCGACTTCCAGGCGGAAACCACCCCCAATGACGTGGTCACGGTGATCGCCACCGAACCCTTGACCGAAAACGAAACCTGGACCCGCTACCAGCCAGGCCAATGGAGCCTGTGGCGGCGCGGTGAATGCGTCAGCCACGGCCAGACCGAATAAGGACATCCCTATGTTGCTCAGTTATCTGCGGCTGGTGTTGTTCGCCGCCGGCCTGTTGATCGGTGTGCAAGTGCCGGGTTTCATCAGTGATTACGCCAAGCGCGTGGAAGCCCACCTGATTGAATCGCAGAACAGTCTGCGGGGCTTCCAGGGCACCGCCGCGCAGTTTTTCAAGGGTGACCTGAACGCCCTGGTGGCCCATTACCGGGCCAGCGAGGACCCGGTGTTTCGCAGCGATGCCGAGAGCTTGAGCGGCTTGCTCCATCGCCAGTTGGCCCTGGACAAGCAATACCAGGCGATGCAGGGCCCCTGGTACATCCGCCTGCTGCAAGTGGCCCTGGCAGCCGACCCGGAGATCCGCAAGGAAACCTGGGACGGCTACAGCTACCAGATCCTGCTGACCCCGGAAGCGATGATCTGGGGCATGAGCGGCGCCTTGCTGCTGTCCTTCGGACTTGAGTGCCTGTACCGCCTGATCGATTGGGTGGTGCTGGGAGGCCGGCGCCTGCGCCAGAGCCGTCCGATCGAAGAGCGCGACCTCAAGGGCCTCTGAGCGCCCCGCACTGCAGGTGCCGGCAATATCTACAAGGCTGAAGCGCGCATTCGCTGGCAAGCCAGCTCCTGCGGATGGCGACTCACCAGCGGAGTTTGTGTAGGAGCCGGCTTGCCGGCGAAGAGGCCCGCAAGCCTTGCACAAGGCTGAAGAGTGCATTCGCTGGCAAGCCAGCTCCTACGGATGTCGACTCGCCTGCGGGGTCTGTGTAGGAGCCGGCTTGCCGGCGAAGAGGCCCGCAAGCCTTGCACAAGGCCGAAGGGCGCCTACGCGGACTCAATCAGGATGATGTGCTCCTGGCCGACCTTCTGCCCATAACGCTGCACCACGCGCTGGCACAGCTCCACGATATCCTCCACCAACTCCACTCCCACCCGCCACGACACCACCACCTGCAGGTTCGGCGGGCGCTGGTCGATGGCCAGCAAGGTCAGTTCGCCACGGGCCAGCTCTTCCCGGACCAGCACCGGCGGCAGGGCGCCAATCCCAAAGCCGTCCCGCAGCAGGCGGGTGATGGCCGATACCGAGTTGACGCAGTTGAGCCGCGGCGCCAGCACGCCGTTGGCCTGCATCAGGCTCAGCACCTGCTGGTGGGGCAGGGAGTTCTTCGAGTAAGTGACGATCCGTTCCCGGGCCAGCTCGGCGACATTGGCGTAGTCGCGGTTGTAGATCGAGTTGCTGGCGGCGATCCAGCCCATGGGATAGCTGGCCAGCTCCAGGCTGCGGATGCTCTCCTGGCGCAGCAGGTCGGTTTGCAGCACCAGGTCCAGAAAGCCCTTTTGCAACTGTTCGCACAGGTTCAGCGAAGTGTCGGCCACCAGCTCGATTTCCACCTGCGGGTAGTGGTCCATCATCTCCGCCACCAGGGGGCTGAGCCAGGTATGGATCACCGTATCCATGACCCCGATGCGAACCCGCCCGACCTTGCTCGACGGCGCTTGAATGGACTGTTTCAGCACCTGCAGGGTGTCGAGCATCTGCTCGGCGTGCTCCAGCACCTTGACGCCTTCCGGGGTCAGGCTGACGCCCCGGGAGTCCCGCAGGAACAGCTTCACGCCCAGCTCGCCCTCCAGCACCGCGATGCGGCTGGAGATCGCCGCCTGGGTGGTAAAGAGTTTTTCCGCGGTGTGGCTGAAGCTCTTCAGCCGCGCGACCCAGACGAAGGTTTCGAGGAACTTGAGGTTCATGGGATCAACTTTTCTTATGCATAAGGGCGGTTTTTATTAGTTGGACGCAGTTGGCGCTCGAGCCGAAAAATGCGCCAACCCACGATATGCGTCGTCGGGGCCCAGAACAACACCAATAAATTACCCTGGAGATCGCCATGAGTGCGCCCGAAACACTGGCCGTCAAGGCCCCGCGCCGCGCCGGCCCGTTTGACTGGTACCGGGACATCAACCAGCAGGAGCGCCGGACATTCTGGAGCTGCAAGCTCGGTTATGGCCTGGATGGCATGGACACCCAGATGCTCAGTTTCGTGATCCCGACCCTGATCGCGCTGTGGGGCATCACCTCGGCCGAAGCCGGGCTGATCCATACCAGTACCTTGCTGGCCTCTGCCCTGGGTGGCTGGATCGCCGGAATTCTCTCCGATCGCATTGGCCGGGTACGTACCCTGCAACTGACCGTCCTGTGGTTCGCGTTCTTTACCTTTTTGTGTGGCCTGGCGCAGAACTACGAGCAGTTGCTGATCGCCCGGACCCTGATGGGCTTCGGCTTCGGTGGCGAGTGGACCGCCGGGGCGGTGCTGATCGGTGAGGTGATCCGTGCCAAGAACCGTGGCAAGGCGGTGGGCATGGTGCAGTCCGGCTGGGCGCTGGGCTGGGGCATAACGGCGTTGCTATATGCGCTGCTGTTCTCCCTGCTGCCGCCGGAAGACGCCTGGCGCGCGCTGTTCCTGCTGGGCATCCTGCCGGCGATCTTCGTGATTTTTGTCCGCCGCCTGGTCAAGGACCCCGAGGTCTATCGCCAAACCCGGGCCCGGGAAGAACCCAGCAACCCGGCGCGGTTCTACGAGATCTTCGCCCCGGGGATTCTCAGCACCACCCTGCGGGCTTCGCTTTTGGCGGCGGGGGCCCAGGGTGGCTACTACGCCATCACCTTCTGGCTGCCGACCTTCCTCAAGACCGAGCGCGGCCTGAGCGTACTGAGCACCGGCGGCTACCTGGCGATGGTGATCTTCGGTTCCTATGTGGGCTACGTGATCAGCGCCTATCTGACGGATATTCTCGGGCGCAAGAAGAACTTCGTACTGTTCGCCGCCGGTTCTTTCACCATTGTCCTGCTCTATACGCAAATGCCGGTGAGCAACGCGGTGATGCTCTGGCTGGGCTTTCCCCTGGGCTTTTTCGCCTCGGGCATTTTCAGCGGCATGGGGGCCTTTCTCACTGAGTTGTTCCCCACCCGCATCCGCGGTTCCGGCCAGGGCTTCTGCTACAACAGCGGCCGGGCACTGGCGGCGCTGTTCCCCCTGCTGATCGGCCTGCTCAGCCAGCATGTGCCGCTGGGCGCGGCCATCGGCACCTTTGCCGCGGTGTCCTACGGCGTGGTGGTGCTGGCGGCGCTGAGCCTGCCGGAAACCCGCGGCAAGGAACTTGAGGCCCGCTAACTGATAATCTGCGGGACCCCTGCGCGACTGCCCCGCAACTGAACCTTATAAGAACCACAGGAGCACTGACCGTGAGCCGCCTGCTATTGAATTGCGACATCGGCGAAAGCTTTGGCAACTGGACCCTGGGCCTGGATGCCGAGGTGATGCCCTTTATCGACTGCGCCAACATTGCCTGCGGCTTCCATGCCGGCGACCCGGGCATCATGCGCAAGACCGTGGCCCTGGCCCTGGCCAACGGCGTACGCATCGGCGCCCATCCGGCGTATCAGGATCTGGCCGGCTTCGGCCGCCGTTCCATGAGCTATTCGCCCCAGGAAATCCAGGACCTGCTGCACTATCAGATCGGTGCGCTGGACGGCATCTGCCGGGCCCAGGGCGGTCGGGTCGAATACGTCAAACCCCACGGCGCGATGTACAACGACATGATGGCCAAGCCCGCCCAGCTGCGGGCGGTGATCCAGGCGGTGGCGGCCTACGACCCGCAGCTGCCATTGATGCTCATGGCCACCCGCGACAACAGCGCGGCCCAGGCCCTGGGCGATGAATACGGTGTGACCCTGTGGTTCGAGGCCTTTGCCGATCGCGCCTACGACAACGCCGGCCATCTGGTGTCGCGCCAACTGCCGGGTGCGGTGCACCACGATGCGGCCACCATCCTCGGCCAGGCCCTGACCATCGCCCGCGGCGAGCCCCTGACCGCCAGCGACGGCAGCGCCTTGCTGCTGCACGCCAACACCCTGTGCGTGCATGGCGACAACGCCAGTTCGGTGGCGGCGGTGCAGCGCATTCGCGAAGCCCTGAACCAGCAGTCCGGACTATGAAGCCACAGGTTGAAGTAGTCGCCATCGACTGCCTGATGGTGCGGCTGTTCGAGGTGATCGCCGAGGACAACATGCCCTGGATGCTGGCCGCCGCCGAAGGCTTGCGCCGTGCGTTCGGCGAGCAGTTGATCGACCTGGTGCCGTCCTACACCACGCTGATGGTGCATTACGACTTGCAGGCCTTGGGCCCAGCCGAGGCTCGGGAACGCATCGCTGCTGCCTTGAGCGACCTGGCCCCCGCCAGCGCCCGGGCGGGCCGCGAACATGTATTGCCGGTGTGGTACGACCCGAGCGTCGGCCCGGAGCTGGCCTTGCTGTCCCGGCGCAGCGGGCTGTCGGTGAACGAGGTGATCGAGCGCCACAGCCGACGTGAATACCAGGTGTTCGCCCTGGGGTTTGCCCCGGGCTTCGCCTTCATGGGGCTGGTGGAGGAACCGTTGGCGGCGCCCCGGCTGGACACCCCGCGCAAGCGTGTGGCAGCAGGCAGCGTCGGCATTGCCGAACGGCAGACCGCCGCTTACCCGGTGGTGTCGCCGGGGGGCTGGAACCTGATCGGCCGCACCCCGAGCCGACTGTTCGATCGCGAGCTTGATGGCTACAGCCTGATGCAACCGGGGGACCGAGTGCGCTTTGCTCCGGTGGAGCATGCCGAGTTCATCCGTTTGGGGGGCGATGACACGCCTCTGGAGGTGCCGGCATGAGCCGCCTGTCGATCGAGGCCAGCACGCCTTTGTGCCTACTGCAGGATGCCGGACGTTTTGGCGTGCGCCACCTGGGGGTGACCCAGGGCGGAGCGTTGGACTGGGTGTCGATGTCCTGGTCCAACTGGCTGCTGGGCAACGCCCTGGATGCGCCGGTGGTGGAAATCACCCTGGGCGGTTTCACCCTGCTGGCCGAGGACTATTGTCTGTTGGCCCTGGCCGGGGCTGATCTTGGGGCCTATGTGGATGAGCGGCCTTTGACCCCGGGGCGCAGTTTCATCCTGCAAAAAGGCCAGCGCCTGCGATTCACCCAGCCATTCTTTGGGGCACGGGCCTATCTGGCCGCCCCTGGCGGTTTCGATGCGCCCAAGGTGTTGGGCAGTTGCGCCAGTGTGCTGCGCGAAGCCCTGGGTGGCCCCGATGGTTATGGCCGGGCCTTGAGCGAGGGCGGGGCCTTGACTTACTCGGGAACTGGCGGTGCGCTCCGGAGCCTGTTGGCGGAGCAACTGCCGGATTGGCAATCCGCTGCACCGCTGGAGGTGATCCTGGGGGCGCAGATAGGACAGTTCAGCGGTTTGAGCCTGTTCGATGCCTTCAACAGCAGCTGGACCCTGGACAGCCGGGCCGATCGCATGGGCGCGCGCTTGCTCGGGCCGTCCCTGCAGTACCAGGGCCGGCCGATGATTTCCGAGGGCATTCCCCTGGGGGCGATCCAGGTGCCGCCAGACGGCCAGCCGATCGTCCTGCTCAATGATCGGCAGACCATTGGCGGCTATCCACGGCTGGGGGCGTTGACCCCGCTGTCCCTGGCGCGGCTGGCCCAGTACCTTCCGGGTAGCGAAGTGCGCCTGGCGCCGGTGGTACAGGAAACGGCGCATCGGCAGCAGGTGGCGTTCCTGCACCGGTTCGGGTGAGG
>NZ_MOAK01000079.1:35393-49079 GCF_003732485.1 Pseudomonas protegens | reverse complement strand
CAAGCCGGCTCCTACATCGCCCTGTAGGAGCCGGCTTGCCGGCGAACGGGTTTATTTGGACAGGAAACGCATGCCTTCTTCCAGGCCACGCAAGGTCAGAGGGTACATCTGGTCCTCGATCAGGTCGCGGACGATGTTGGTCGAAGCGGTGTAGCCCCAGGTGTCCTTGGGATAGGGGTTGATCCAGATGAGCTTCTTGTACTTCTCCATGAAGCGCTGCATCCACACGTAGCCGGCTTCTTCGTTCCAGTGCTCGACGCTGCCGCCGGCCTGGGTGATTTCGTAGGGCGCCATGGCGGCGTCACCGACGAAGATCACTTTGTAGTCGGCGCCGTACTTGTGCAGCAGGTCCTGGGTCGAGGTGCGCTCGGAGCCGCGGCGCATGTTGTTCTTCCACACCGATTCATAGATGAAGTTGTGGAAGTAGTAATACTCCAGGTGCTTGAACTCGGTCTTGCAGGCCGAGAACAGTTCCTCGCAGATCTTCACGTGGGCATCCATGGAGCCGCCGATGTCGAACAGCAACAGCAACTTGATGCTGTTGCGCCGTTCCGGGCGCATCTGGATGTTCAGCAGCCCGGCATCCCGGGCGGTGTGATCGATGGTGCCGTCGATGTCCAGTTCCTCCGCCGCACCCTGGCGCGCGAACTTGCGCAGCCGGCGCAGGGCCACCTTGATGTTGCGGGTGCCCAGTTCCACCGAGTCGTCGAGGTTCTTGTATTCGCGCTGGTCCCAGACTTTCACCGCCTTGCCCTGGCGCTTGCCGGCGTCGCCGACGCGGATGCCTTCCGGGTTGAAGCCGCCGGAGCCGAAGGGGCTGGTGCCGCCGGTGCCGATCCACTTGTTGCCGCCGGCGTGGCGTTCCTTCTGTTCTTCCAGGCGCTTCTTGAACTCTTCGATGAGCTTGTCCAGGCCGCCCAGGGACTGGATCTGCGCCCGTTCTTCATCGCTCAGGGAGCGCTCGAACTCCTTGCGCAGCCAATCCTCGGGGATCAGCGCTTGCAGGTGGTCATCGAGTTTTTCCAGGCCATTGAAGTAGGCACCGAAGGCTCGGTCGAACTTGTCGAAATGCCGTTCGTCCTTCACCAGGATCGCCCGGGCGAGGTAGTAGAACTCGTCCATGTCGGCGAAGGTCACGCGCTGCTTGAGTGCGTTGATCAGGTCCAGCAGCTCGCGCACCGATACCGGTACCTTGGCCGCGCGCATTTCATTGAACAGGTTGAGCAGCATGGCATCAGCCTCTTAACGACTACCGCGACGGCTCATGAACGCCAGGCGTTCGAGCAATTGCACATCCTGCTCGTTCTTCACCAGGGCGCCGGCCAGGGGCGGGATGGCCTTGGTCGGATCGCGCTCGCGCAGCACCGCTTCGCCGATGTTGTCGGCCATCAGCAGCTTGAGCCAGTCCACCAGTTCCGAGGTCGAGGGCTTCTTCTTCAGGCCCGGCACTTTGCGCACATCGAAGAACACGTCCAGGGCTTCGCTGACCAGGTCCTTCTTGATGTCCGGGTAGTGCACATCGACGATCTTCTGCAGGGTGGTGCGGTCGGGGAAGGCGATGTAGTGGAAGAAGCAGCGACGCAGGAAGGCGTCCGGCAGCTCTTTCTCGTTGTTGGAGGTAATGATGATGATCGGCCGCTGCTTGGCCTTGATGGTCTCGTCGATCTCGTAGACGTAGAACTCCATCTTGTCGAGTTCCTGCAGCAGGTCGTTGGGGAACTCGATGTCGGCCTTGTCGATCTCGTCGATCAGCAGGATCACCCGCTCCTCGGATTCGAAGGCCTCCCACAGCTTGCCCTTCTTCAGGTAGTTGCGAATGTCGTGCACCTTGTCCACGCCCAGTTGCGAATCGCGCAGGCGGCTGACCGCGTCGTACTCGTACAGGCCCTGGTGGGCCTTGGTGGTGGACTTGATGTGCCAGGTGATCAGCTTGGCGCCGAAGGATTCGGCCAGTTGCTCGGCAAGCATGGTCTTGCCGGTGCCGGGTTCGCCCTTGACCAGCAGCGGACGCTCCAGGGTGATGGCGGCATTGACTGCCAGCTTCAGGTCATCGGTGGCGACATATGCGCTGGTGCCTTCGAACTTCATCTGCAATTCCTCGAACGGTGACGGCGAGCTGCCCGGGGCAGGTCGATTGAATGGGGAGTGATGGCGCGACTATAACGCGCTGCCCGGTCGACTGTGAACGTGGACGCCCCATTCAGTCTCTGAATGGAGCGTCACGGGGTGACTCAGTCAGGCGACGGCTTGGGCTGCTCGTAGCGGGCATTGAAGGCCTGGATGAAACCGTTGCGCAATATCTGCAAAAACGCCTGGAACGCGCTGATATCTTGCTGGTGCACGCTGCCACTGAGCTCGACCCGGGTGGCGAACTGGTTCTTGCGCTGGTTCTTCAGGAGGGTTTCCCCGGCGCCCACCAGGGCCTCCCACACCGAGCGGAAAATGCTCTTGTTGCGGTTCTCCACGTCCTGCTGCCAGTTGAAGACTTCCACGTCCCGCAACAGCGGCTTGATATAGCCGTGCAACTGGCCCTTCTCGGCCTGGGCTTCGATCACCACGTCACCGTGCCCGGCATTGAAGTCGAACTTGCCGTAGGCCGAGGCGAAGTCGTTGAAGCGCTTGAGCTCGATATCCCGGGCCCGCAGGCGGAACTCGAAGTTCTCGAAGTTGCTCAAGGGGTCGAAGGTGGCGGTGCTTTCCATGGGCGCCTGGCCCTGGAGCAGGGCCTTGCCGTCGAAGCGCGCATCGCGCTTGCCCTGGGTGTCCACCACGTTGGTCAGGTTGTAGAAGCTGGCGTTGACCTGGGTCGCGCCGATGTTCACCGGCGGCTTGGAGCTGAAGTTGCGGAAGTGGATCTTGCCGTCATCGATCCGCACTTCGTCGAGGGTGATGGGCAGCAGCTTGCCCAGTTGGGCTCGCCAGTTGGTGCCCTCACCGGTCTGCGATGCCTGCTTGTCGGCCCCGCCGTCGACGAAGTTCAGCTCCGGCTGGATGAACTGCACCTTGGCCACTACCGCGTGGTCGTACCACAGCGAATGCCAGCTCACCGAGAGGTCGATCAGCGGCGCCTTGACGAAGGGCACCGGCACCTTGCCGCTGACCTTGACGATCTCCAGCCCGTTGATGCGGTAGGCGCCGCGCCACAGGGCCAGGTCGATGTCGCTGATGCGTCCGCGGTAGTCGCCCATGTCCGCCAGCTTGTCGTTCAAGTAGTCGCGCACCAGGTAGGGCAGGGCGATATGCAGGGCCACCAGCAGCACCACCAGGCTTGCCAGGACCCACAGGGGCCAACGGTAACGAGCTTTCATGATCAGCAGCCTCCAGCCGTATACAGGCATTGACTGCGTCCGTTGGCAGACGTTCGAGTCAATGTTCCCGGGGTGGCCTGGGGCGCAGGTTCGGGGAACGCAGGAGCCGGGCCATGAACTCGGCGTCGCTGATGTGTCTCTTGCATAGGCACGACTGGCCCGGCTGGCCCGGGTGTTGCGCGACTGGACGCTCAAGGGCACCAGGCATACCCTTGAGGACTTCTTCACTGCTGCATAAGGACCCAGCCATGAGCCGAATTTTTGCTGACAACGCCCATTCCATCGGCAACACGCCCTTGGTGCAGATCAACCGCATCGCCCCGCGCGGGGTGACCATCCTGGCCAAGATCGAAGGGCGCAACCCGGGCTATTCGGTGAAGTGCCGGATCGGCGCGAACATGATCTGGGACGCGGAAAGCAGCGGCAAGCTCAAGCCGGGCATGACCATCGTCGAGCCCACCTCGGGCAACACCGGGATCGGCCTGGCCTTTGTCGCCGCCGCCCGTGGCTACAAGCTGATGCTGACCATGCCGGCGTCCATGAGCATCGAGCGGCGCAAGGTGCTCAAGGCCCTGGGCGCGGAGCTGGTGCTGACCGAGCCGGCCAAGGGCATGAAGGGGGCGATTGAAAAGGCGGGGGAAATCGTTGCCAGCGACCCGGCCAGGTACTTCATGCCGCAGCAGTTCGATAACCCGGCCAACCCGGCGATCCACGAAAAGACCACCGGTCCGGAAATCTGGAACGATACCGACGGCGCGGTGGACGTGTTGGTGGCCGGGGTTGGCACAGGGGGCACCATCAGCGGCGTGTCGCGCTACATCAAGAAGACCCAGGGCAAGCCGATCCTCTCGGTGGCGGTGGAGCCTGCCACTTCGCCGGTGATCAGCCAGAAACTGGCCGGTGAAGAAATCAAGCCCAGCCCCCACAAGATCCAGGGCATCGGCGCCGGTTTCGTGCCGAAGAACCTGGACCTGGAAATGGTCGACCGGGTCGAGCTGGTGACCGATGAGGAATCCAAGGCCATGGCCCTGCGGCTGATGCAGGAAGAGGGCATCCTCTGCGGCATCTCCTGCGGCGCGGCAATGGCGGTGGCGGTGCGCCTGGCGGAAACCCCGGAAATGCAGGGCAAGACCATCGTGGTGATCCTGCCGGACTCCGGCGAGCGCTATCTGTCGAGCATGCTGTTCAGCGATCTGTTCACCGAGCAGGAAAACCAGCAGTAACGCACCCCGGGCATTCGCCGACAGGCGCCGTCTCGCCGGCGAATGCTGATCCACATCAGGCAAGGGCCTGGCCGCTTATGCTACTTAAGCGCCTTTGTTGCACGCCCGTTAACACTGAATGTTGAGTCGTGCGGGTTTTTCCAGGGTCCAGGAGTGTTTATCATTGCCGGCTGCCAGGTCGGGTGAACACTCCCCCACAGGTGCCTATTTCCAAGGAGTCGTTGCATGAGCTTTTCCTTTACCGCCAAGGTCGCGGTGTTGTCGCTGTTCGTCGGCAGCATCCTTTACGTGCACCTGCGCGGCAAGGCGCGTCTGCCGGTACTGCGCCAGTTCGTCAACCATTCGGCGCTGTTCGCCCCCTATAACGCCCTGATGTACCTGTTCTCCGGGGTGCCTTCCAAGCCTTACCTGGACCGCAGCAAGTTTCCCGAGCTGGACATCCTGCGGGACAACTGGGAAGTGATTCGCGAGGAGGCCATGCATCTGTTCGACGAGGGTTACATCCGCGCCGCCGAGAAGAACAACGACGCCGGTTTCGGTTCCTTCTTCAAGAAGGGCTGGAAGCGCTTCTACCTCAAGTGGTACGACAAGCCGCTGCCCTCGGCCGAGGCCCTGTGCCCCAAGACCGTAGAACTGGTGAGCGCGATTCCCAACGTCAAGGGCGCGATGTTCGCCCTGCTGCCCGGTGGCAGCCACCTGAACCCGCACCGCGACCCCTTTGCCGGCTCCCTGCGTTATCACCTGGGGCTGTCGACTCCCAACTCCGACGCTTGCCGGATCTTTGTCGATGGCCAGGAGTACGCCTGGCGCGACGGTGAAGATGTGATGTTCGACGAGACCTACGTGCACTGGGTGAAGAACGAAACCGAGATCACCCGGGTGATCCTGTTCTGCGACATCGAGCGTCCGCTGAGCAGCCGCCTGATGACCCGCATCAACCGTTGGGTCAGCGCCCAACTGGGCCGTGCCACCGCGCCGCAGAACCTGGATGACGAGCGCGTCGGCGGGATCAACCAGGCCTATGCCTGGAGCAAGCGTTTCAGCGACAGCTTCAGTGGCGTGGTCAAGCAGTGGAAGCGCCGCAATCCAAAGCTCTACCGCATCCTGCGCCCGGTGCTGGCGGTGGTGGTGCTGGTGGTCCTGTGGAAGTGGCTGTTCGGATAAATCTTGCAATGAATATCGGGCGCTGGTTATATTCGGCGCCTGATGAGTCAGCCGACTCATGGTTTTTTCCCTTCAAGAAAGATCAGCACATGGCCTTTTCCCCCCTCAACGCGGTAGTGGTTTCAGCGGTCAACGCTGGTGTCGTGCCGTGCGGGAATCAGCAGCCTGTGCAGATCGGTCAGTACCCCCCACCTGTCAGTAGCACGCCGGTGTACGCAGTCGTATCACCGCCGGGCGTTGGCTTCTTGGGCTGATCAGCAATCGCTGCTGTTCCCTGTGCCCGCCTGAACCAAACACTACTGAATTTCAGCCTTGGCTGAATTGGCTTCTTGCCTGATTACAGGTGGTTTTCATGTTGCTCATTTCCAAAAAGTCCGCGCTTGCGGCGGCTTCCACGAGCCTGTTCGTCCTGCTCTGGAGCAGTGGCGCCATCTTCTCCAAATGGGGCCTGACTCAAGCTTCGCCCTTTGCCTTCCTGCTGCTGCGTTTCATCATCGCCCTGATGGGGCTGGTGCTGCTGATGCCCTTGCTCAAGCTCCGCCTGCCCCGGGGGCGTCGGGCCATGGGATTTGCCGTGGCTACGGGGCTGGTGCTGCTGGGGGCCTATCAGATCTTCTACATCCTGGCCCTGGACCTGAAGGTCACTCCCGGCGTCATGGCCACCATCATGGGGGTGCAGCCGATCCTCACCGTGGTGCTGATGGAGCGCCAGCGTTCCTGGAGTCGCCTGTTCGGCCTGAGCCTGGGGCTGGCGGGGTTGATCATGGTGGTCTACCAGGGCATCGGGCTGGCGGGGATCTCGGTCTCCGGGATGCTCTGCGGCCTGCTGGCACTGGTGAGCATGACCGCCGGCTCGATCATGCAGAAACGCATCACCGACAACCCTTTGGGGACACTGCCGGTGCAGTACCTGGCGGGGTTGTTGCTGTGTTCCTTGTTCGTGCCGTTTCAACCGTTGCATATCGAATACAGCGCCGGACTGTTGGTTTCCGTGCTGTGGATGGGGCTGGTGGTGTCGGTGCTGGCCACGCTGCTGCTGTATCGGCTGATCGCCCAGGGCAATCTGGTAAATGTCACCAGCCTGTTCTATCTGGTGCCGGCGGTGACGGCGCTGATGGACTATGTCTTTTTCGGCAACCGTCTGGCGCTGCTGAGTCTGATCGGCATGGGCCTGATCATTGTCGGGTTGGTATTTGTGTTCCGTAAGGGCGCTTGATCCACCCAGGCAGCCGTCTCCCTGACAGTTGCCGACGATGCCGGCCGGGTGCAATGCCCGGTCGGCGACTGGGTTCATCGGCAGGATGAACAATTGACCATGGCATCAACTGCTGGCCATGTGCCATTATGGTCGTGGAAGTCTCTGCCCGGTGGCAATAAGTCTGTTTTCAATCCCTTGAAGGTGATGTGAAGAGTGCTGAGCGAGCCTTCAAGGTTCTTTTGATAACCAGATGTTTGGACTTTTTTGGTGGTATTCCAATTTAGTCCATCAGATAAACCTTAAAAATTAAAGCCGGTACCTAGACTGACGACATAGTCCTTATACAAAGGAGAGTCAGTATGAACGCAGCGTTCGCTTCAACCGCCTTCGGCTTGCTTTTGGGACTATCGAGCAGTTGTTTTGCCGCTGCTCCAATTGCACAGGGGATCATCCGTTTTACCGGCAGTATCGTTGAGAGCAATTGCAACTCCAGTGCCGCCAGTACCGGGCTGAGCCTGCGCCAGTGTCCTCAAGGGTCCCGCGGCACCGCGATCGACGTAGCACGTGTGGGAGCAGTGGCCAGCGTCAGCGCTCTGGATCATTCCGCCGTCAAGCTCAAGCTCCTGACCGACAGCGGTTCTCAGGGGCGCTACTACGACCAGCACTATGCCTTTGTCGACCAGGCCGGCAAGGCCGTAACCTCCGGTACTTACCTGATTACCCTGAACGTTCCATAACACCTCTGCCGGTGTTCGCGCCTGGCTCATCCAGGTCGAGGCACAGACTTCAAACCGGCGTTTTCGTCCCTGGTCGCAGCACCAGCCACAGGGCGGCGGCAATCAGTGCGCCGCCATACAGATGAGCCATGGACAATGGCTCATCCAGCAGCATGGCCCCCCACAGCACGCCGAATGGCGGAATCATGAAGGTCACGGTCATCGACCGTACCGGGCCGATGGCGCTGAGCAGGCGGAAATACAGCACATAGGCAAACGCCGTGCAGCCCAGGCCCAAGCCCAGCAGCGACAGCCACACGCTCCAGCCACCCCAACTGGCCGGCGGCTGGCTGATGGCGTTGTAGGCGAACAGGGGCAACAGCAGCAGGGTGGCACCGAGCATGCTGCCCAGTGCCGAGAGGCGACTGTCCAGGCCGCCGGCCTGATCCAGCCAGCGCCGCGCGAGGAAGCCGGCAAAGCCGTAGCAGGTGGTGGCCATCAGGCAGGACAGGGCGCCCAGCAGCAGTTCATGGTCGAAGGCCACGGGACCGGAGCGGGTGAGAACGCCCACGCCGAACAAGCCCAGGCAGACCCCGGCCATCTTGCTTACGCTCAGGCGCTCGTGAAAAAACAAGCCGCCGATCAACACCCCCATCAATGGTGTGGTGGCATTGAAGATCGCCGAATAGCCCGCGGGCAGTACCAGGGCCGCCACTGAGTACATCGTTGCCGGAATCCCTGAGTTGATCACTCCGAGCAGCAGCACGGTCTTGAACTTGCCGCGAAAATCCCAGTCGATCCGCATCAGTGCCAGCATCACCAGCAAGCCGGCAGCGGCAATCGACACCCGGAAGAACGCCGTGGGTACGCTGCCCAGCACCGGGGCGATGATGCGCATGAATAAAAAGCTCGCGCCCCAGATGGCGGCCAGCGACAACAGACGCAGGAGGTCGACAAGTCTCACGGAAGGATCCTTCGGTTTGGAGGCGGGGATCTTGCCCAGCCCTGGCGGGCATGGCAAACCTTATTGGCGCACAGGGCGACGAAGCCCGACACTCCGTTTGTTGCGTTCAATGATCCGCCACACACGCTTGGGGAGCAGGGCGACTGCCGGGTCATTTTCCGGCGTACGCTTGATCACAAAAATACGCTTCTCCTCAAGCCGTTTCACTGGCTAAGCTCTGGCATCGCAAATTCCCGCAGAGGTCTACTTATGCCGCAGCCATGGCCAGCCGCCGATATCGCTCGAATGATCCTCGATGGCTTCGACGACTACCGCGAGCACTTTCGCCAGATTACCGATGGTGCCCGGCAACGCTTCGAGCAGGCGCAGTGGCAGGAAGCGCAAAAGGCCTCGGCGGCGCGGATCAACCTCTATGAGGAAAAGGTCGGGGAGACCGTGGCCCGGCTGCACCAGGCCTTCAGTGACGATTCACTGATGGATGTCAGCCAGTGGCCACTGGTGAAAAGCGCCTACATCAGCCTGATCGACCTGCGCTTCGACGATGAGCTGTCCGAGACCTGGTACAACTCGATCTTTTGCGGGCTGTTCAGCCATGACCTGATCAGCGACGGCTGCATGTTCATCCATACCACCCGGCCCAGCCTGCGTCGGGCGCGGGCCGCGCAGACTCGCAGCTACAAGCCCCAGGGCGAACTGGCGACGATGCTCGAACAGGTGTTCGCCGATTACCGCTTCAGCGAGGATTACGCCGACCTGCCAGGGGACCTGCGCCGCCTGGAGGCGCAACTGCGGGAGAACCTGCCGGACTGGGTGTGCAAGGACCCGGAGCTGACCCTGGAGCTGTTTTCCTCGGTGCTCTATCGCAACAAGGGCGCCTACCTGGTGGGGCGCATCTTCACCCACGAAGAACAATGGCCACTGGTGATCCCGCTGCTGCATCGTGAAGGCCGGGGCATCCAGATCGATGCGCTGATCACCGACGAAGCCGATGTCTCGATCATCTTCTCTTTCACCCGCTCGTATTTCATGGTGGATGTGCCGGTGCCGGCGGAGTTCATCGGCTTCCTCAAGCGCATCCTGCCGGGCAAGCACATCGCCGAGCTGTACACCTCCATCGGCTTCTACAAGCACGGCAAGTCGGAGTTCTACCGGGCGCTGATCAACCACCTGGCCAATACCGACGACCGCTTCATCATGGCCCCCGGTGTGCGCGGGATGGTCATGAGCGTGTTCACCCTGCCGGGCTTCAACACCGTGTTCAAGATCATCAAGGACCGTTTCTCGCCGTCGAAGAACGTCGACCGGGCCACGGTGATCGAAAAATATCGCCTGGTGAAAAGCGTCGATCGGGTCGGGCGCATGGCCGATACCCAGGAGTTCGCCGACTTCCGCTTTCCACTGAGCAAGTTCGACCCGGCGTGCCTTGAGGAGCTGCTGGAGGTGGCGCCGTCCACCGTGGCCGTGGAAGACCAGACGGTGCTGATCCGCCACTGCTGGACCGAGCGCCGCATGACCCCGCTCAACCTCTACCTGGAGCACGCCAACCCGGATCAGGTACGCGAGGCCCTGGAGGATTACGGCCTGGCGATCAAGCAATTGGCGGCAGCCAACATCTTCCCCGGTGACATGCTGCTGAAAAACTTCGGTGTGACCCGTCACGGTCGGGTGGTGTTCTACGACTACGACGAGATCTGCTACCTCACCGAAGCCAACTTCCGTCACATTCCGGCACCACGTACGCCGGAAGACGAGATGGCGTCCGAGCCCTGGTATTCCATCGGCCCTCACGACGTGTTCCCCGAGGAGTTCCCGCCGTTCCTGTTCGCCGATGCCGGCCAGCGCAAGCTGTTCGACCAGCTGCACGGCGAGCTGTACAACGCCGATTACTGGAAGGGCCTGCAGGACGCCATCCGCGCCGGCAAGATCATCGATGTCTTCCCTTACCGGCGCAAAGGCCTGGAAGACGAGTGAAAGTGTAGGAGCCGGCTTGCCGGCGAAGGCATCCTCACGGGCCCCTTCGTCGGCAGCCGGCTCCTACGTATTGCCTGGACTTTTCTGCGACAATCGCGGCCTGCCTAAATAGACGACATTTTGCGTACCTGATGACTTCCGAATCGCCTGCAATCGACCAACTGTTGAAAAACCTCGATCAAGCCATGCTCGCCGACCGCCACCGGTTGCGCCGACAGCTGCTCGAACTGCGCAAGAAGCCCGACGAGGCCAAGCTCGCCCAATGGCTGGAGCGGATGCAGGCCTCCTGCAACCTGGTGACGGCGCGGCGCGAAAGCGTGCCGCGGATCCGCTATGACGACAGCCTGCCGATTGCCGCCAAGCGCGACGAGATCAAGGAGGCGCTGCTCAAGCATCAGGTGCTGATCATTGCCGGTGAAACCGGCTCGGGCAAAACCACTCAGTTGCCGAAGATCTGCCTGGAAATCGGTCGTGGCCAGCACGGCCTGATCGGCCATACCCAGCCCCGGCGGATCGCTGCCCGCAGTGTGGCCAGCCGGGTCGCCGAAGAACTGGCCACGCCCCTGGGGTCGCTGGTGGGCTACCAGGTGCGCTTCGAGGACCAGAGCGATTCCAGCACCCTGATCAAGCTGATGACCGACGGCATCCTGCTGGCGGAAACCCAGAACGATCGCTACCTGGAACGCTACGACACGATCATCGTCGACGAGGCCCACGAACGCAGTCTGAACATCGACTTCCTCCTCGGCTACCTCAAGACCCTGTTGCCACGGCGCCCGGATCTCAAGGTCATCATCACCTCGGCGACCATCGACCTGGAGCGCTTCTCCAAGCACTTCGATGATGCCCCCATCGTTGAAGTCTCCGGCCGCACCTTCCCGGTGGACACCTGGTATCGCCCCCTGACCCTGGAGCAGGACGAGGAGGGCAACCGGGTCGAGGACGACCTGACCGTGGATCAGGCGATCCTCGCCACCCTGGATGAAATCGCTGCCTATGAGCGCAGCGAGCGCCGCAGCCCCGGAGACGTGCTGGTGTTCCTGCCGGGGGAGCGGGAAATTCGCGACGCCGCGGACATGCTGCGCAAGGCTCAGCTCAAGCACACCGAGATCCTGCCGCTGTACGCGCGCCTGTCGCCGGCGGAGCAGCAGCGGATCTTCCAGTCCCACCCCGGCCGCCGGGTGGTGCTGGCGACCAACGTCGCCGAAACCTCGCTGACCGTGCCGGGCATCCGCTATGTGATCGACAGCGGCACCGCACGCATCAGCCGCTACAGCTACCGGGCCAAGGTCCAGCGCCTGCCCATCGAGGCGGTGTCCCAGGCCAGTGCCAATCAGCGTAAAGGCCGTTGCGGCCGGGTTGAGCCGGGGATCTGTGTGCGGCTGTACAGCGAGGAGGATTTCCTCGGCCGGCCGGAGTTCACCGATCCGGAAATCCTGCGCACCAACCTGGCGGCGGTGATCCTGCAGATGCTGCACCTGCGCCTGGGGGAAATCACCGCCTTCCCGTTTATCGAGCCGCCGGATGGCAAGGCCATCAGTGATGGTTTCAACCTGCTGCAGGAACTCTCGGCGGTGGACCGCAACAGCCAGCTGACGCCACTGGGCCGACAGTTGGCGCGCCTGCCGGTGGACCCGCGCATGGGCCGCATGCTGTTGGAGGCGGCGAAGCTGGGCAGCCTCCAGGAAGTGCTGATCGTTGCCAGTGCGATGTCGATCCAGGACCCCCGCGAGCGTCCGCCGGAGCGCCAGCAAGCCGCCGACCAGGCTCACGCACAGTGGAAGGACGTGGACTCGGACTTCGCCGGGCTGGTCAATCTGTGGCGCGGCTTTGAAGAGCAGCGCCAGGCCCTGACCGCCAGCCCGCTGCGCAACTGGTGCCGCAAGAATTTCCTGAATTACCTGCGCCTGCGCGAGTGGCGCGATTCGCACCGGCAACTGAGCCTGATCTGCCGCGACCTGCAACTGAGCCTGAACAAGGAACCGGCGGACTACCCGAAACTGCACAAGGCGGTGCTGGTGGGCCTGCTGAGCCAGATCGGCCAGAAGACCGAAGACGGCGACTACCTCGGTGCCCGCCAACGGCGCTTCTGGATTCACCCGTCCTCGGGCCTGGGCAAGAAACGCCCGCAATGGCTGATGACCGCCGAGCTGGTGGAAACCACCAAGCTCTATGCGCGCATGGTGGCCAAGATCGAGCCGGACTGGATCGAGCCCCTGGCCGGTCATCTGGTGAAGAAGAACCACTTCGAGCCCCATTGGGAGAAGAAGCGTGGCCAGGTGGTGGCCTACGAGCAGATCACCCTGTTCGGGCTGATCGTGGTCGGGCGCCGGCCGGTGCATTACGGGCCGGTGGACCCGGTGGTGTCCCGCGAGCTGTTTATCCGCGAGGCCCTGGTGCGCGGCGAGATCCAGTCCAAGGCCAAGTGCCTGAGCGCCAACACCCAGTTGCTGGAGCAGCTCGACGCCCTCGAAGCCAAGGCCCGGCGCCGGGACATCCTGGCGGACGAGGAAACCCTGTTCGCCTTCTATGACGAGCGCCTGCCGGCGGAGATCCACCAGACCGCAACCTTCGACAGCTGGTACCGGGTCCACAGCCAGAAGAACCCGCAACTGTTGATCATGCGCGAGGAAGACGTGCTGGCCCGGGAGGCCAGCGAGGTCACCGCCAAGCAGTACCCGGACACCCTGCATATCGGCGATCTGGAACTGGCCCTGAGTTATCACTTCGAGCCCAACCACCCCCGGGACGGCGTGACCCTGCGGGTGCCGGCGCCCTTGCTACCGGCGCTGCCCGCCGAACGCCTGGAATGGCTGGTGCCGGGGTTGATCGAGGCCAAGTGCATTGCCCTGGTACGCAACCTGCCCAAGGCCCTGCGCAAGAACTTCGTGCCGGTGCCGGACTTCGTCAAGGCGGCCCTGCAGCGCATGGTCTTCGCCGAGGGCTCGCTGCCCCAGGCCCTGGGCCGCGAACTGCTGCGCATGACCGGTGCCCGGGTCAGCGACGAAGCCTGGAGCGAAGCTGCGCAACAGGTGGAAAGCCACCTGCGGATGAACCTGGAAATCGTCGATGCCCAGGGCAAGTTCCTCGGCGAAGGCCGCGACCTGGCCGAACTGACCGCGCGTTTCGCCGAAGCCAGCCA
>NZ_MOAK01000079.1:26036-35372 GCF_003732485.1 Pseudomonas protegens | reverse complement strand
CAGGCTGCCCTGGCGGTGCCGCAGACCGCCAAGGGCCAGCAGCCGGTGGAAGCCAAGGTGTTCGCCGCGGTCGCAGAAAAGACCCAGCAGAAGATCGCCGGGTTGTCGATGACGGTGTATCCGGCGCTGGTCGAGGAGGCCGGGACCGTCAAGGAAGGGCGCTTCTCCACCGCCGCCGAGGCTGAGTTCCAGCACCGCCGGGCCTTGCAGCGCCTGCTCCTGCAACAACTGGCGGAGCCGGCCAAGTTCCTGCGCGGCAAGCTGCCGGGGCTCACCGAACTGGGCCTGCTGTACCGCGAGCTGGGCCGGGTCGATGCCCTGGTGGAAGACATCCTCCTGGCCAGCCTCGACAGCTGCATCCTCGACGGCGAAGCCACGCTGCCTCGGGATGGCGCGGGCCTGGCGTCCCTGGCCGAGCGCAAGCGCGGTGCCTGGACCGAGCATGCCGAGCGCCTGGCGCGCCTGACCCTGGAGATTCTCAAGCTCTGGCATGGCCTGCAAAAACGCTTCAAGGGCAAGATCGACCTGGCCCAGGCCGTGGCCCTCAACGACATCAAGTCTCAGCTGGCGCATCTGGTGTACCCGGGCTTCGTCCGAGAAACCCCGGCCTTGTGGCTCAAGGAAGTGCCACGCTACCTCAAGGCGGTGGAACTGCGCTTCGAGAAGCTCGGCAGCCAGGTGCAGAAGGACCGGGTCTGGAGCAGTGAACTCACGGGCCTGTGGAACCAGTACCAGACCCGGGCGCAGAAGCATGCCCAGGAAGGCAAGCGCGACCCGCAACTGGAGCTGTATCGCTGGTGGCTGGAGGAATACCGGGTGTCCTTGTTTGCCCAGCAATTGGGGACCAAGGTGCCGATTTCCGACAAGCGCCTGAGCAAGCAATGGAGCCAGGTCGAAGCCTGAGCCCCCCCGTAGGAGCTGGCTTGCCAGCGAAGGCGCCATCCAGAGCGATGCAAGGCTCAAGGCCCGATTCGCCGGCAAGCCGGCGCCTACCGGGCATGCTGCAATTGCGGCGAAATGCCGGTGGTTATGGCAAACTCCGCCGTCATAAATACCGGCCCTGTTGTTCTGTACCCCAGACAAGCGGGCGGATCGGAATTAAGCGATGCCAGGAAGGCTCCCACCAGCGGGGCAGTCCCTTTATGGTTTGGCACGGCGGTGCCAAGACCTTCTGCCTCATCACACTAGAGGAACGACCGTGCATAACGTCGTCATCAGCGGCACCGGCCTGTTTACCCCGGCCAACAGCATTTCCAACGAAGAGCTGGTGGAGTCTTTCAATACCTATGTCCACCAGTTCAATAGCGACAACGCTGCCGCCATCGAGCGCGGTGAAGTGCAGGCCCTGACGGAATCCAACGCGGCTTTCATCGAAAAAGCCTCGGGGATCAAGAGCCGCTTCGTCATGGACAAGGACGGCATTCTCGACCCGCAACGCATGGCCCCGCGCCTGCCGGAACGCTCCAACGACGAGTGGTCGGTGCTCTGCCAGATGGCGGTCGCCGCCGCCGAACAGGCCCTGCAACGGGCCGGCAAGACCGCCGCCGACATCGACGGGGTGATCGTCGCCTGTTCCAACCTGCAGCGTGCCTATCCGGCCATCGCCATCGAAGTCCAGGCCGCCCTGGGCATCCAGGGCTTCGGTTTTGATATGAACGTGGCCTGTTCTTCGGCGACCTTCGGCATCCAGGCGGCCTGCAACAGCGTGCAACTGGGCCAGGCCCGGGCGATCCTGATGGTCAACCCGGAAGTCTGCACCGGGCACCTGAACTTCCGTGACCGCGACAGCCACTTCATCTTCGGCGACGCCGCCACCGCGGTGATCGTCGAGCGGGCCGACCTGGCTACCTCCGAGCACCAGTTCGAGATCGTCAGCACCAAGCTGCTGACCCAGTTCTCCAACAACATCCGCAACAACTTCGGCTTCCTCAACCGCGCGGCGGAAGAGGGCATAGGCACCCGGGACAAGCTGTTCGTCCAGGAAGGCCGCAAGGTGTTCCGTGACGTATGCCCGATGGTGGCCGAACTGATCGCGGCCCACCTGGAAGAAAACCAGCTCAATGTCGGCGACGTGAAGCGCTTCTGGCTGCACCAGGCCAACCTCAGCATGAACCACCTGATCGTCAAGAAACTCCTGGGCCGCGAAGCCACGGTGGAAGAGGCGCCGGTGATTCTCGACACTTACGCCAATACCAGTTCGGCGGGCTCGGTGATTGCTTTCCACAAGTACCAGGACGATCTGGCCAGCGGCGCCCTGGCGGTGCTCAGTTCCTTCGGTGCGGGTTATTCCATCGGTAGCGTACTGCTGCGCAAGCGTTGATCTAGGCTGAGTCGAGGTGTGGCGCGAGGCCTGGTTGGCGCGTCACACCCCATTCAAACCCGCATGATGAACGAGGCATGAATGGCCGCTGCTGATGACACGCAACTGCTAGAACGCCTTTTGGCGGGCGAACAAAGGGCTTACAAGGAACTGGTGAGCACTTACCAGAGCGCCATGCGCGCCGTGGCGTACGCCATTGTCGGCAACCGCCACGCCGATGAAGTGGTGCAGGACGCCTGGCTGTCGGTGGTGCGCAATCTGTCAGGGTTCCAGGGGCGTTCCAGCCTCAAGACCTGGCTGCTGACCATCACCGCCAACGCCGCCAAGGGCCGCTACAAACAGAATCGTCGGGAAGTGCTGATGGATGATTTGCCAGCCCCCCACGGCACCGTGGGCGACGAGCGCTTCTCCTCTTCCGACGGCCACTGGCTGGTGGCGCCCTTTGCCTGGCACGAAGACACTCCCGAAGCCCTGTTGACCGAATCCGAGCTGCGCGAGTGCCTGGAGCACACGCTGCTCAGCCTGTCGGAACTGCAAAGCAGTGTCCTGCAGCTGCGCGAGCGCCAGGGCCTGGAGCTGGAAGAGATCTGTAATCTTCTCGGGCTTACGCTCTCCAATGTCCGGGTGCTGTTGCACCGGGCGCGCTTGAAAGTCTTCGCCACCGTGGAGCATTTTGAGGAAACCGGCCAATGCTGACCTGTAAGGAACAAGTGGCACGTTCCAGCGACTACCTGGATGGCCAGCTGAGTTTTCGCGAACGCCTGATGGTTCGCCATCATCTGCTGTTCTGCCCCAATTGCCGGCGTTTCATTCGTCAGATGCGCCTGCTCCAGGCCACGTTGCGGGTGCTCCCCGAGCCGCCTCTGGAAGGCCTGGACGAACTGGCCGAACGCCTGGCTGCCGAGAACAAGCGCGACCTCTGACCGTCCCCCTCCATGCGGATGCCGCCGTGCATCCGCAGCTGCTATCAATCTGTCATCCGATCGAAGGTGACAGTGCCGCAATGTCCCCCCATTCCCCTGCAAACCCTGGCGAAAACGCTCTAGCACGGGATTTTTTCCTTATTTCATTTCGAAGTAAAAAAGTTCCCCTGTAATCAAATCTTTATCTGGCAGCAACCCGGCTGAAATAACCCATCGCCAAGATTCCCACCCAACACCAGCGGGCCAACCCCGCGTGTTTTCCAACGCTACAGACCACCAATTAGGGGAACTCTTCGATGATCCGTAAGCACTTCGCCGGTTTTGCCGCCAGCGCCCTGGCCCTGGCAGTGACCGCCCAGGCTTTCGCTGGCACCGTCACCACCGACGGCGCCGATATCGTAGTCAAAACCAAGGGCGGCCTTGAGGTTGCTACCACCGACTCCGCATTCAGCTTCAAGCTGGGCGGTCGTCTGCAAGCCGACTATGGCCGTTTCGACGGGTTCTACACCAAGAATGGTGACACCGGCGACGGCGCCTACTTCCGCCGCGCCTATCTGGAATTGGGCGGCACCGCCTACAAGGATTGGAAATACCAGATCAGCTACGACTTCTCCCACAACTCGGGGACCGCCGATGACGGTTACTTCGACGAGGCGTCCATCTCTTATGTGGGCTTCAAGCCGGTGACCATTCGCGCCGGTCGTTTCGACGCCGACTTCGGTCTGGAGAAGGCCACCAGCTCCAAGTGGGTCACCTCCATGGAGCGTAACGCCGCCTACGAGCTGGCCGACTGGATCAACTCCCACGAGAACGGCATGGGGCTGCAGGTCAGCTCGGTGGTGGCCGACATGGCTTACCTGTCCGGCAGCGTCTCGGCCAAGGACATCAACGACAGCGATGGCGACAGCGTCAAGCAGTTCAACGCCCGTGCCGTGTTTGCACCGCTGCATGAAACCGGCAACGTCCTGCACTTCGGCCTGGACTTCGCCAGCCGCGATCTGGGCGACACCGCCTTCGACTCGCGGATTCGTCCTCGCCTGGGCGTGCGTGGCATTGCCACCAACGGCGGCAACGATGCCGGTACCAACGGCAACCGTGCCACCTTTGGCGGCGGCGCCGGCCTGAATGCCTCGAACCTGACGGCAGCAGGCGCTTATGACAATGACCGAGTGTTCGGCGGTGAGTTCGCCTTCGCCAGCGGCCCGTTCTCGGCCCAGGCGGAATACCTGACTCGCAAGCTCAAAGCCGACAGCAACGCCTACAAGGACGTCAAGGCCAGCGGTTTCTACGGCCAACTGGCCTACACCCTGACCGGCGAATCCCGGGTCTACAAACTCGATGGCGCCAAGTTCGACACCATCAAGCCCGAGAACAAGCAGTACGGTGCCTGGGAAGTGTTCTACCGCTACGACAACATCAAGGTCGATGACAAGAACATCGTCGCCGCCACCGCTACCCGTGAAGTCGGCGATGCCAAGGCCAACATGAACACCATAGGGGTCAACTGGTACGCCAACGAGGCGATCAAGATTTCCGCCAACTACATCAAGGTCAGCACCGACAAGATCACCAACAACGTTGGCGATGACAGCGGTGATGCCCTGGTGGCTCGAGTGCAGTACGTGTTCTAAGGCTGTTGCAACATCCAGGTAGAGCTCTTTCTCATCCGTTATAGCTCCTCTCGTTTTGACCCCGCTACGGCGGGGTTTTTTTATGCCTGAGCACGGCAATACGCTGTTTTTGGAGTGAAGGTGACAGCGACCGAAGGACGCTAGTTACCCCCTTGGCAGGCGTCAAATTTAAAAAACAAATAATGTCTGGATAGTTCCCGTCGAGATTTTTTTCGCTGTTGAAATTCGCCGTAAATTGCCCTCGCCGCAGCTGTTGGCAAAGGTGCTCATGGGCCAGTCGATGCGGGGGAATGGTGGATAAAGCGAGGGCGTCGAGATGGTTTTTTTTCTTGAGTGATTTTCTTTCTTAAAAAATATTACGGTTTCTTAGAGCGAAACTAGTGCGGTTGACAGCCTCTGAAAGGCTATGGAAGTATCGATAAGGATCGCAGATCAATCGTTGAAAAAGTTGCCGGACAGATATCGTTCTACACGGAATTTTGTAGAACTGGTCAGGCTGCCTGTTACCAGGGAAGTTAGAGTTTTAACCAGATTGTTAATGCACTGGAGGCCGGGGCTGGATTGTTTGTTCATGCCCGGGCTCGATAAACCCTTCAAGGAAGTGAAGGGTAGGGCAGAGTAATTAAGTACCCCTGTTTCGGGGGTCGCAAGGGATTGCTGACATGACGAAAGTTGAACTTTACGACCCGACACTGCGGGACGGTAATCATGCGCTCGGGCACCGCCTTGGCCTGGAGGACATCAGTGCCTATTGCCGCGCGGTGGATGCCTGCGGGCTCTATTGCGTGGAGGTCGGCCATGGCAACGGTCTGGGGGCCTCATCCCTGCAGTTGGGGCTGGCTCCCCACAGTGATGAAGCGATGTTGAGCACCGCCCGTGAAGCCTTGCACCAGACCCGCCTGGGGATTCACGCGATTCCCGGGTTTGCCAAGATCGATCATCTGCACATGGCCATCGAGCAGGGCGTGGATGTGTTGCGCATCGCCTGCCATTGCACCGAGGCCGATACCACCGCGCGCTACATCGAATTCGTCAAGTCACGGGGCGCCGAGGCCCAGGGCGTGCTGATGATGACCCACATGGCCAGTGCCCGAACCCTGCTGGAACAGGCCCGACTGCAGGTCGGTTACGGTGCCGACGCCATTGTGCTGATGGATTCCGCCGGGGCCTACATGGAACAGGACGCCTTTGAAAAAGTCTCGCTGCTGGCCCAGGAGTTGCCGGTGCCCATAGGTTTTCACGGGCACAACAACCTGGGGCTGGCGGTGGCCAACAGCCTGAGCGCTGCCAGGGCCGGTGCGCGGTTGCTCGATGGCACCATCAATGGCCTCGGCGCCGGTGCCGGCAATACCCCCCTGGAAGTATTGGGCGCGGCGCTGATGAAGCTCGGTCTGGTGGACGAGGCCCGGGCCTTTGCCATGATCGCCGCCTCGGAGCAGACCACCGACCGGATCAAGAGCGCTCAGCCCCATATCAGTGCCATGAACATCGTCAGCGGCTTGTACGGGGTGTTCTCGGGTTTTGAAAAACCAGTGTTGAAGGCGGCACAGCAACATGGTGTCGAAGCGGTGGATATATATCGCGTGCTGGGGAAAAGAAGAGTAGTGGCAGGTCAGGAAGACCTGATTATTGAAGTTGCGATGAATCTGGCCAAGGCGCTGTGAATTCAACGGACTTCCCATAAGCAAGGAGAGCGCTTTATGGTACTTAGAGTCGCGATATTAGGCAGCGGAAATATTGGCTGTGATCTTCTGTTGAAGGTCATGCGCAGCACTTATTTGCAATGTGATTATTTTATTGGGCGCAATGAACACTCGGCGGGGCTGGAATATGCGGCGAAACTGGGAGTGTGTTGCGATCATCGCGGTATTGATAAGTTAGTTGAACATCTGGATGAAGTTGATGTGGTGTTCGATGCCAGCAGTGCCCAGGCCCATCTGCAACATGCCCAAGTGTTGGAGGGACGAGGCAAGTTGCTGATCAACCTGACCCCGGCGGATACCGGCGTCTGGTGTGTGCCCACGATCAATTCGAGCACGTTGCGGGATGTGGAGAACCTCAACATGGTGACCTGCGGTGGCCAGGCCTCTCTGCCGATCGTGCACGCGCTGCGGCGCACCGGGCAGCACCTGAACTACGTGGAGGCGGTGTCGTCGATTTCCGCCCGCAGTGCCGGTGCCGCAACCCGGCTGAATGTGAACGAGTACCTGTGCACCACGGAGAAGGCCCTCAAGCATTTCTCCGGCGCCCCGAGCGTCAAGTCGATCCTCAACATCAATCCGGCCGATCCGCCGGTGGACATGCAGACCACGATCTTCGCCCTGATAGACAAGCCGGACATGGCTGAGCTGCGGCACAGTGTCCGCGTGATGCTCGATCAGGTGCGCCAGTACATGCCCGGCTACTCGCTGATCATGGAGCCCAGCCTGATCGACGGCAAAGTGGTGACCATGGTCCGGGCCAGGGGGGCAGGGGATTACTTGCCGGCCTATGCGGGCAATCTGGACATCATCACCAGTGCGGCAGTCCGGGCCGCCGAAGATCGCTACCGGAACTGAACCCAGGATGGGTTCGAGGTTTATCTCAGGAGAGTGTCGACATGACCACGGTATATGGAACCTACGGGCCGAAGCTCAAGCGCCTGCCCGAGTGGGTCAAGCGCGTGACCGACTTTGTCTACGAGAAGTTGGGTCGACGTCAGCATTTCTACAGCGGTGAAAGCGCCTTCGCCCAGGAGCGCGGAGCGGAGTTCGCCCGGCGTCTGGCCCAGGGCGAGAGCCTGTACCTGCTGGGGGTCGGCCCCTTCGGGCACAACACCGGCGTGGCCCTGATCAAGGTCAGTGCCAAGGATGGCATCCACATCATCGCCAACAACGAGGAGGAGCGCTTCAGCGCGGAAAAGCACTCCAACAAGTTTCCCGAACACAGCCTGGCGGAGATCCGCCTGATCATGGCCAGCCGCAAGATCAGTGCGCAGGACATCTTCTGCATTCTGGGCAGCTGGGACTACATCCGCGCCCTGGGCTTCGACCTGAAAATCATCTTCGAGCATGCCCCCAGCAGCCTGACCCTGCTCAACCCGCGGCACGACCCGAACTTCAACCTCAGCCACCTGGTCAAGGGCCTGGGGGCGCCCAAGCGGATCTCCCAGAGCCTGGGCCTGGAAACCACCCAGCCGCTGATCGGCATGCATCACCACAACAACCACGCCTACCTGGCCTACGCCTTGTCGCCGTTCGCCCGGGAGCCTGAGCCGGTGATACTCACGGTGCTCGACGGCACCGGCGACAACGGCGCCATTTCGCTGTACGAAGTCCGCGACGGCCAGGTCATCTGTCACCGGCAGAACCAGAGCACCATCGACTCCCTGGGCTACCTGTACGGCTATATCAGCTCGACCCAGGGCGGCTGGAGTTTCCTCAGCTCCGAAGGGCGCTACATGGGGGCCGCCGCCTGGGGCAATGCCAGCCGCCTGACCAATCCCTATTACAAGCGCCTGCGGCAGATCCTGTATTTCGCCGAGGAAGGCAACATCCACGTCAACCGGACCATGGTCAACTGGCACATCAAGAGCCACACCGAACCCTATGGCCAGCCGTTGATCGACATCCTCGGCGCGCCCATCGCTCCGGGGGACATGTGGAACCCGGACAGCGTGCTCAGCGTCGATGACATCGAGCATTCGGACATCACCCAGGATCGGGTCGACAAGGCCCAGGCCCTGCAACTGGTGTTCGAGGACGCGCTGTTCCATATCGTCGACCACCTGATTCGCAAGACCGGCGCCCACAAGCTGGTGCTCACCGGCGGCACGGCGCTCAATTGCATTGCCAACATGCACCTGGTCCAGCACTTCGATCGGGACTACTTCAAGCGCTACCTGGGCCAGGACCAGTGCCTGAAGATCTGGGTGCCACCGATCCCCAGCGACTGCGGTGTGGCCCTGGGCGCGGCGCTACAGTTCGCCATGCGCAATGGCGCCGCGGCGCGCAACGATTTCGCCAGCCCGTACCTGTGTGGCCTGGCCCCGACCACCGCGCAGATCCAGCGTGCGGTGGTCGAGGAACAGGGGGTCGAGGCCCGCAAGATCGGCTCCCTGAACCAGGCGGACTCCCTGGCCGAGGTGGCGCGCTTCATGGCCAGCCTGGTGTGCAACAACGCGGTGATCGGGGTGTTCCAGGGGCCGGCGGAAACCGGTCCGCGGGCCTTGGGCAATCGCAGCATCCTGGCCAACCCGTGCAATCCCAACACCCTGGAATTGCTCAACTCGAAAGTGAAGTTCCGGGAGAAGATCCGGCCGCTGGCGCCCATGGTCACCCTGGAAGAAGCCCACCGCCTGTTTGAGCTCGATGAAGGGGCCAAGACCGACGACTACTCGGCCTACAACTACATGGTGCTCACCGCCCGGGCGCGCCCCGAGGCCCGCAGCCGGGTTCCGGCGGTGGTCCATGTGGACGGCACC
>NZ_MOAK01000079.1:14047-25980 GCF_003732485.1 Pseudomonas protegens | reverse complement strand
AAGCAGATGGGGAAACAGTGCGGGGTCGAGGCCTCGGTGAACACCTCGCTGAACGTTGGCAGCCCGATCGCCCAGACCCCGGCTCATGCCCTGCAGACCCTCAAACGGGCCAAGGGCATGGACGCGCTGATCATGGTCGGCGCCAGTGGCGACATCTTCGCCGTGTGGAAAACCGACAGCGACTTCAAGCGGCGGCTGGCGGTGTTCGAAGCCCAGGCCCTCGATGTCATGCCTACCTGACAGGCCCCTACTTACTCGAATTCCGGAGATCATCATGACCGACAACACTCAACCTCAGGCCACCAACAAGTACCGCAACAACCTCAAGGCCTTCGATTACGGCAACCAGTTCTGGGACGAATCCGAACGCAACGGCCTGGCAGGCATCGTCGCCAATCTGGTGGGGGACGGCAGCCTGGAAACCGCCGATGGCCATCGTTTCATCAACGTCAGTTGCTGTTCCTATCTGGACCTGGACTCCCATCCGAGCATTGTCCAGGGGGCCATTGACGCCTTGCATCGCTACGGCGTGCTGGACCACTGCATTTCCCGGATCCGCATCCAGATTCCGGCGCTGCTGGAGCTGGAGGCGTCGCTCTCGCAGTTGTTCGAGGCCAAGGTCATCACCGCCATTTCCGCAGGTGCGGCCACGGCGGGCATCCTCCCGCTGCTGGCGTCCGGGCACCTGACCCAGGGCGTGCGCCCGGTGATGGCCTTCGACAAGTTCGCGCACTTTTCCATGAGCCTGTACAAGCCGGTGTGCGGCGACGAGACCGAAGTGTTCACCATCGGCCACAACGACATGAATGCCCTGGAAGACCTGTGCCGCAAATACCGCAAGGTCGCCTATGTCGCCGACGGCACCTACAGCATGGGCGGCCACGCGGCCCTCGGGGACTTGCTGACCCTGCAGGAAAAGTACGGCCTGTTCCTCTACCTCGACGACTCCCACTCGCTGTCCATCGTCGGCCGGCACGGCGAGGGCTATGTCCGTTCACATATCGATCAGGTCAATGAGAACACCATCATTGTCGCCACCCTGAACAAGGCGTTCGGCACCAGTGGCGCGGCCATCATGTTTGGTCCCAAGGGTAAGCAGGTGGAGGACATCCTGACCCGTTTCGGCGGGCCGATGGCCTGGTCGCAGCCGATGAACACGGCGGCCATCGGCGCTTCCCTGGCCTCTGCCGAGCTGCATCGCGGCCCTGAGTTGGCGCTGCGGCAGAACGCCCTGTCGCGCAACATCCAGCTGTTCGACGAGTTCATCCGCACCGAGCAGGCCGGCAATGCCTTTCCGATCCGCCTGGTGCAGTTGCCCAACGACAAGGTGATCCGCAGCGGCCGGCTGCTGTTCGAAAACGGCTTCTATGTGTCGCCGGTGTTCTTCCCCATCGTGGCCAAGGACAACGCCGGACTGCGGGTCATGTTGCGCTCCACCATCAGTGAGGAGCAGGTGCTGTCCATGTGCGAGCTGTTGCGTGGCTGCATCGAGTCCTGAACCCCCATCCATTGCTGCGAGTGTCCGGTTATGCAAACCCGTGGTTATTCGGCTGCCCCCATTCCCCGGTTGCCCCGTTCGATCCTCTATACCCCGGCCTTCAACCTCGAGCGGCTGCAGGGCGCTCGGGAGGCGGGGGCCGATGTCTGCCTGATCGACCTGGAAGATTCGGTGCCCCCGGCCAGGAAAGCCCAGGCCCGGGAGCATTGCCTGCAACTGCTCAAGGCCCCGGCGTCGGCGTCCCGGGTGGCGGTGCGGATCAACGAACTGCGCTCGCCCCAAGGCCTGCTGGACCTGGAGACCTTCATCCGCCATGGCGTGGCGCCGGACATCGTGATGCTGACCATGGTCCGCGATGCCTGCGAACTGGAGATCGTTCGTGCCCAGCTCAGCGGCCTGCAGCACCCGGTGCAGTTGTACGTCACCGTGGAGACCCTGGAGGCAATCGACGCCATCGACAAGATTGCCAGCCAGTGCTCGGGGCTGGTGTTCGGCTCGGCGGACTTTGCGGCCGAGCTGGGGGTGGAAATCGGCTGGGAAAACATGCTCTACGCCCGCCAGCGCATCGCCAACGCGGCGGCGCGCTACGACATCGCCGCCATCGACACCGCCTGCTATCACCTGGACGACCCGCAGCTGTTGCTGGAGGAAAGCCGTGCGGTCAAGGCCTTGGGATTCCATGGCAAGGCCATCGTCCATCCACGCCAGCTGGCCACGGTCATGGAGGTGTTCAGCCCCAGCCCCGGCGAGCTGGAACGGGCCCGGGAGATCCTGCGTCGGGCGGAGCACAGCCAGGGCGAAATCTTCACCCTGGATGGCGACATGATCGGTCCTCCATTCATCAAGAAGGCCCGCAAGCTGCTGAACAACTTCACCCAGGAGCCACATCCATGATCTCGACCCTGCAACGGCTGGACAACGGTGAGTACCTGGAGTCGCCGGGGATGTTCTTCGAGGACTTCAAGCCCGGCGACGTGATTCGTCACTGGCCCGGGCGCACCGTGCTGGAAACCGACAACACCTGGCTGACCCTGCTGTCGATGAACCATCACCCGCTGCACTTCGACCAGGAGTACGCCAAGGACACGGAGTTCGGCAAGGTCCTGGTCAACAGCGTGGTGACCTTCGCCATCATCAATGGCATGTCGGTGCAGACCATGAGCTTTCGCACCCTGGCCAATCTGGGCTGGGATCAGGTGCGCCTGTCGGCCCCGGTATTCATCGGCGACACCCTCTACGCCAAGTCGAAGGTCCTGGCCATTCGTCCCAGCCGTTCACGGCCGGGGCAGGGGATCGCCACCATCGAGACCCAGGGCTTCAAGGCCGATGGCAGCGTGGTGCTCAGTTACCAGCGGTCGTTCCTGGTGCCGCGGCGCGAGCCTCTGGCGCTGCCCGCGGTCGAACAGGAGGCCCCATGAATTTTCTCAGTCTCGATCGCCAGTCCATGGCCCGGGCACTGTCCATGCACGAGGCCATCGACGCCCTGCGCCAGGCCCTGGCACCGGCCATGGCGGACGGCGTGCAAGTGCCGGCGCGAACCATCATGACCCTGGGCGACAGTGCCGACAGCAATCAGGTGCTGGTGATGCCGGCGGCCCTGCCACTGGCCCAGGCCGTGGCGGTCAAGGTCTCGACCATCACCCCGGACAACCCCCGTAGCGGCCGGCCGCTGATCCATGCCCTGGTGATCCTGCTCAGCAGCCAGACCGGGGAAATCCTCGCGCTGATGGAAGGTGCCCAGCTGACGGCCCTGCGCACCGGGGCCATGGCCGGGCTGGCCACCGACCTGCTGGCGCGGCCCGAATCCCGGGTGCTGGCAGTGATCGGCGCCGGGGTCCAGGCCCGCAGCCAGATCGAGGCGGTCTGTGCGGTGCGGCCCATCGAGCAACTGTTGCTGCATTCCAGGACGCTCGACAAGGCCCGGGCCCTGGCGGCCTGGGTCAGCGATCAAGGGCTGTGCACGCAGGTCATGGTGACCGACAGCGTGGCCCAGGCGGTGCGCACGGCAGATGTGATCTGCACCGCCACCTCCACTGCCAGCGCAGAGCCTTTGGTGCGGGCGGCGGATGTGCGCCCCGGGACCCATATCAATGCCATCGGCGGGGTCGATGAAGTGGCGTGCGAGATCGATCCGCTGCTGCTGGGACGGGTAGCGGTGTATGTCGAGGAGCACGATGCCGCCCTGCGCGAGGCCGGCGAGCTGATACAAAGCCTGCGCCTGGGGATGCTGATGCCTTGGGACGTGCAGGAAATCGCCAGCCTGCTGGGCCGCTCCGCCGTCCCACGGGGCACCGGCGGCAGCCTGTTCAAGTCAGTGGGCACGGCGATTCAGGATGTGGCGGTGGCGGCAGCCCTGCTGCGCTCGGCACGGACCAAGGGGCTGGGCACACGCATCAGCCTCTGAAACCACAGTGCCTGGGACCCAGGCATGACAAGGATGAATACATGGCAGAACAACGATTGTCCGGCAAGAACGTGCTGATCACCGGCGCCAGTCATGGCATTGGCCAGGCCATCGCCCTGGCCATGGCGCGAGAAGGGGCCAATGTGGCGTTCACCTACCAGCGCGATGAAGCCGCTGCGGCCCAGGTGCTGGGTCAACTGCAAGAGTTGGGCGTGAAGTGCCAGGCCTTCCAGGTGGATGCGGGGGAGGCCAGTGCCGCGCCGCAACTGGCCGGGCAGGTCCTCGCTGTGTTCGATGAGCTGCATGTGCTGGTCAACAATGTCGGCATCACCACCCGCACAGGGTTTCTCGAAACCCGTGTCGAGGACTACCACAAGGTGATGAATGCCAACCTGCGGTTTCCGTTCTTTCTGACCCAGGCGGTGATCGCCCACATGCTCGAACGGCGGATCGCCGGCAGCGTGATCAACGTGTCTTCCATCAGCGCCTTCAAGGCCATCAGCCAGATGGCCCACTACCAGGCGTCCAAGGCCGGACTGTCGATGCTGTCCAAGAGCCTGGCCTATGAGTTCGCCGCCCAGGGCATCCGGGTCAATACCCTGTCGCCCGGGCTGACCGCCACCCAGGGCAACCGTAACCAGTGGCAGGACGATCCGCAGTTGTGGCGCGAACGGGGCAAGGACATTCCCATGGGCCGTGCCGGTACGCCCCAGGATCACGCCGGCGCGGCGGTGTTCCTGGCCAGTGACGAAGCCGCCTGGGTGACCGGTGCCGATATCGTGATCGATGGCGGCGAAGCGACCCTCTGATTCACCCCCACCGAGGGCTTGTTCCTCATTCCCATCAGGAAGCGCGATCCATGAATTTTGAAGAGCTCAATCGCCCGTTGTTCGATGTGTTTGGCCAGCGCAATCCGCAGTTGATAAAGCCCCAGGGGTTCAAGGCGACTCCCTTTCCCCTGGCCCTGTTTCCCGCTGCTGCCTTCAAGGCGGTGGCCGCGGACTTGCGCCTGATCCTGGCGGCGCAATCGCGGATACTCGCCCATTTGCTGACCCTGCACAGCCGCGAGGACATCCTCGAATTGTTCAATGTGCCGACCCAGGTCCGGGATCTGGTGGATTGGTCGCTGCTGGAAAAGGGCGGGCGGCTGATCGGCCGGGCGGACGTGCTGCTGAGCCAGGACGGTCAGTATCAGCTGTGCGAACTGAACATCGGCCCGGCCATCGAAGGCCCGCAGTTGCATGATTTCTGCGCCCGCTTCCTGGAGTCGCGAGGGGTGCAGCTCAGTGGCTTCGAACACGGGCAATCGCCCTATGTCGATCTGGCACAGCTGATCCAGCGGCTGTGCAAGGAGCAGCGGCGCAGCCGGGTGGTGCTCCTGGATCTTGAAGCCTATGACCATTGGGGAGGCGCCTCGGCCTACCAGCCGTTGTTGCGCCATGTGCGTCAGGCCTGTCCGGACCTGGAGGTGGTGCTGATCAAGGAGCATCAGTACCAGGCGCACTGGCTGAGCGCCGAAGAGGGCGCGCGAACCCTGGTCTATCGCCTGTTCCTGGAGGAGGAAATCGTCGATGGCGGCGATCTGGTGCGGCGTATCTGCGGCTCTGGCGCCTTGCTGCTCAACACCTTCGAAAACTACGTGAGCGGCTGCAAGTCATGGTTTTCGCTGTTTCATGAGCCGGCGCTGCGGGCGGTGCTGGACGAAGAGCAGCGAGCCGCCATCGATCGCCGGATACCGCTGACGGTGCGGGTCAGTGCGCAAAACCTCGAGGGCCTGCTGCAGCGGCGCCAAGAACTGGTGTTCAAACCGTGCAACTCCACCGGTGGCAAGGGGGTGATCCTTGGTGAGGAAGCCACTGACGAACTGATCCGCGCCAGCATCGGTCAAAAACACGGTGAATGGATTGCCCAGGCCACTATCCGCCAGCGCTCCTATGGCTTGCCCCAGGCCTTCTGGAACCGGCCGGTGGAGCAATTCGTGGTGTTTGGCCTGTACTACATCAATCAGCAGATGTCGGGTCTGTATTTCCGCTGCAACGGTCGCTCCAGGGCGGTCAATGTACTGTCCGGCGGCATGCCGGGCTGGGCGCTGCCGATCACCGACCAGGAGCACCGGTTGCTGCTGGCGGAACTCAAGATACAGGAGCATGAGTCGTGCCCCTTAGCGCAATGAATCAGGGCCGGGGGGGCCAGGCTCCCCCTGGCGGGAGAAGTGGGCCGGCCCATGGTTGAAAGAACCTTCAGCTGGGCGCGCTACGCCACCCTGCCCAGGGAGATCCATGTGGTGCTGTTCGGCACCCTGCTGACCCGTAGCGCGTTCTTCATGATCTGGCCGTTCCTGGCGATCTTCCTGTACCAGGACTATCACCTGGGGGCGACGCTGATCGGCACCCTGCTGGCGGTGGCCATGGTGGGCGGCGCGCTGAGCAGCATCTACACCGGCTGGCTCTCGGACCGCTTCGGGCGACGACGCCTGATCCTGGCGGGCGCCTTGTTGAGCGCGCTGTCGTTCCTGCTGTTCATCGAGGCCGACTCGGTGTTCTGGTTCGGCGTGGCAGTGGCCGGCGTGAGCATCGGCTGTTCGCTGCTGGAGTCGACCTGCAAAGTGCTGATCGGTGATTACGTGGAGGACCTGCAGTCCCGGGAGCTGGCGCTGTATGCCAACTATTTCCTGGTGAACGTCGGCGGCTCCATCGGGCCGTTGATCGGCATGTTGCTGCTGTCCAGCGTGCGCTCCCTGGTGTTCGCCGCCTGCGCTCTGGTGTACACCGTCTTCGGCCTGCTGCTGTGGCGTCTGCTGCGGGACAAGGAAGCCAGGGCGCAACGGCATACAAGCGCCCCGACGCCCAACTTTCTGGTTGCCTTCGGCGCAGTGCTCAAGCATCGACGATTTACCCTGCTGATGCTGTGCAACACCGTGGCGGCCTTTGTCTATGCCTCGTTCGATTCGACCCTGCCGCAGTACCTGGCGCGCAGCGAAGTGCAGGACCCGGTGACCCTGCTGGTGATCCTGATCACCCTCAACTCGCTGATTGTGGTCTTTACTCAGTTTCCCCTGTTGCGCTTGCTGGAGGCTTATTCCACTCGCTGCCGGCTGTTCTGGGGCATGGCCCTGATGCTAGCCTCGCAGCTGGTATTCGCCGGTTCGCCGGTGACACTGTTCTGGGGGCTGGCGCTGGCCACGCTGCTGTTGAGCGTGGGCGAGCTGATCGTGTTCCCGATCTTCAGCATCGAGGTCGACCGGCTGGCTCAGGAGAGCCTGCGCGGCACCTATTTCGGGGTCTCCAGCCTTTATCGGGTGGGCATCGCCCTGTCGCCGATCTACGGCGGCGCCATGCTCGATCTGGTGGGGGGGCAATGGATGTTCATAGGGCTGGCCGCGCTGTGCGGGCTGGTCATGGTGGTACAAAACTACGCCGTCAGGTAAAGGGCAGGGTTGCCGCCTGAGGTTCGAAATCTTCAAGGATGAGGTGTATCCGACATGTCTGTAATGCGCATTCTGGACCAACGTTTCGCGGCCGCCCTCAACGGCCTGGGCGCCACTGACAGCCCGTCGGTGATTCAACTGGCCAGCCGTCCCGAGTTCGGCGATTTCCAGATGAGTGGAGTGATGGCCGCGGCCAAGAAGCTTGGCCTGGCGCCGCGCGAACTGGCCCTGCAACTGGTGGAACGGGTGGACCTGCGGGGCATCGCCGAGCACCTGCAGATCGCCGGGCCGGGCTTCATCAACATTACCCTCGGCAGGGACTTCCTGCGCGAACGCCTGGAGCATGCGCTGCTGACCCGCAACCTGGGGGTCGAGCCGCAGCCGGCCAAGCGGGTGATGGTGGAGTACGCCTCGGTCAACCTGGCCAAGGAAATGCACGTCGGGCACCTGCGCGGCAGCATCATTGGCGACGCCCTGGCGCGGATCAATCTGTTCATGGGCCAGGACGTGATCCTGCAGAGTCATGTCGGCGACTGGGGCACCCAGTTCGGCATGCTCCTGGCCTATATGAAGGAGGCCACCGATACCTGCCGGCAGGACTACGAGTTGCGGGACCTGAACCGCTTCTATCAACAGGCCAAGCTGCGCTTTGACGAGTCGGAGGATTTTGCCCGCCGTGCCCGGGATTATGTGGTCCGGCTGCAACAGGGCGATGCCGAAGTGCTGCGCATGTGGCACACCTTCGTCGAGGTGTCGCTGTCCCACTCCCTGGATATCTTCCAGCGCCTGGGCCTGTTGCTCAAACAGTCGGACATCCGTGGCGAGAGTTTCTACAACGATGACCTGCAGCCCCTGGTCCAGGCCCTGCAGGACAAGGGCCTGCTGACCGAACGCCAGGGCGCCAGGGTGGTCATGCTGCCGGAGTACGCCAACAAGGAGGGCCAGGAGGCGGCCTTTATCGTGCAGAAGCAGGGCGGTGGCTTTCTCTATGCCACCACGGACCTGGCGGCGATCCGTTTTCGCATTCGCCAGCTCAAGCTCGACCGCTGCCTGTATGTGGTGGATGTGCGCCAGTCCCTGCATTTCCAGCAGTTGTTCCTGGTGGCGCGCAAGGCCGGCTTCCTGCCGCCCCAGGCAGATTTCGAGCATGTCAGCCATGGCACGATCAAGGGCGCCGATGGCAAGCCGTTGAAGACCAAGTCCGGCGAGTCGGTCAAGCTCGATGCGTTGCTGACCGAGGCGGTGGAGCGGGCCGAAGTGCTGATCGCCGCGAAGAACACCGGGCTGGCCCCCCAGGCCCGTCGGCACGTGGCCCGGGTGGTGGGCATCGGCGCGCTGAAGTACGCCGACCTGTCCCGTCATCGCAACACCGACTATGTGTTTGACTGGGACGCGATGCTGTCCTTCGAGGGCAATACCGCGCCTTACCTGCAATACGCCTACACCCGGGCCAACCGCGTGCTGACCCGGGCCGGGAGCGTCAAGGAGCAAGGCCTGCAGATCATCGAACCCCATGAGCACAGCCTGGCCATGGAGCTGCTGCGTTTCGAGGATGTGATGTTGCAAGTGCTGCGCGAAAGCCTGCCCCACGTGCTGTGTGCCTACCTGTACGGGCTGGCCACGGCGTTTTCGCGTTTCTACGAGTCCTGCCCGGTGATTGCTGACGAGCGCGTCGATGGTTCGCGGCTGAAACTCTGTGAACTGACCGCCCGCACCCTGAAAGAGGGGCTGGGGCTATTGGGGATCGAGGTGGTCGACACCATGTGATGCCCCGAGCGTGGCCGAGGCGGGGCACTTGCCGCGCCTCGGGCAAAGGGCTCAGGGGCAGGCGGTTTCGTGCAGGTACAGCCACTGCACCGCATCGTCCTGGACCCGGATGATCGCCAGTGACAGGCGCGAGGTCTGGCTCTGGTTCAGGCAATGGGTTTCCTTGTAGCGGATCGCCGCGCTGTGGCCTTCCTGCCACAGGCAGTGCAGATCGCTGACGATGATTTCCAGCCCCGCGCGAGTACCCAGGGCACCGCGAAACAGCTGCTCCACCTGTGCCCGGCCAACCAGCGCGCCGCCGGTGGTCACCATCTGGAAATCTTCGGCGAACAACGGCAGCAGTTGCTCGATGCAGGCCGCGCCATCCCCCCGTTGATCGGTGAAGACACTGTGAATCAGTTGATGAATCCAGTGCACGCTGTACTGCGCCTGTTTAATGATCGAGTTGGGCATGGGAGGCCTTTTGTGGAGTGAGTCTGCCGAGGGCCGGCAAGGGAAGCAGGCCGGCCAGGGCGGCCAGCAGCAGGCTCAGGTGATAGGCCGCGACAGCGTCCAGGTACCTGAGCAGGAGGTTGTAGAGCATCAGCAGCAAGGCCGCGCCAAGGCTGAAGGCCATCTGCCGGTTGATGTTCCAGATCACGCTGGCCTTGTGCGTGTCGCTGCCGCTGAAGTCCAGCAGGGCGGTGGTCTGGGCGGTGTTGGCGCCGGCGCCGCCGCCAAGGCCCATCAGCAGGTAGGCCAGCATGATCAGCGGCAGGTCGGACGTTGCGTTGACCCAGCACAGCGTGGCAATGCCGGCGCTGTGCAGCACCAGGGCGATGGCGAACAGTCGCGGGGCGCCGATGCGGTGGTAGTAACGCCCGCAGGCCAGCATCGCCAGCAGGGCGCCGGCGGCATACAGCAACATGAACATGCCGCTGTGTTGCGCGCTCAGGTGCAGGCTGTCCTGCAGGAAGAACAGGCTCAGCAGGTTGACGCCGGTGAAGATCCCGGGAATCGCGTGGTAGATGCCCAGCGACAGGCCGAGGCGGGGATTGTTCAGCAGGTGCAGATCGACGATGGGCTGTGGGCAAGCCTGGCAGTGCCTGCGGTACAGCGCGGCGAACAGCAGGCCGGCCGCGAGGCAGAGCAGGGCCTGATAGGCCGGGTAGCCGCTGCCGTACAGCGACATGCCCAGCAGCAGGCTGCCCAGGCTGGCGCTCACCAGCAGCAGGCCGCGCAGGTCCGGTGGGGCCGGATGCGCTGTGCGTTCGCTGCGGACCCAGCGCCAGGACAGCAGCGCCGCCAGCAATGACAACGGCAGGCTGGCGAAGAACACCCAGCGCCAGGAACTGTGGTCGACGATCGCGCCGCCCAGGGTCGGCGAGAGTGCCGGGGCCAGCAGTGCGACGGCCATGATCAGGGTCGAGATGCGTGCCCGTTGCGGGCCCTGGAACAGGTTGAAGGTCAGGGCCTGCCCCAGGGGAATCAGCAGGCCGCCGGCCATACCCTGCACCAGTCGCCAGAACACCAGCCACCTGAAGTCGTCGGCCAGCCCGCAGAGCAGGGCCGCGCCACTGAACAGCAGCATCGAGGCGCTGAGGATCTCCCGACTGCCGAAGCGTCCTGCCAGCCAGGTGCTGATGGGAATCACCAGGGTCAGGCCGAGAATGTAGGCGTTGGCGACCCAGGCCACGCTGGCGCTGGAGACCTGCCAGTGCGCGGCGATGCTCGGCAGGGCCACCGCCGACATGAAGATGTTCACGCAGTCGATAAAGAATCCGAGAAGAAATACCACCGCCACTTTGTATCTGTAGGTCATGCCGCCTCCGTATTTCCCGCAGCTTAGGCTCTGTACGAAAAGTTTTGAGACGAAGGTCAGGCAAGGCGAAAACGGTCGAGGAAGCGGAGTTGGGTTGTAAATGAGCATTCCGAGACCGTTTTCAACGCAGCATCACCGAGTATCAAGGCTTTTCGTACAGAGCTTAGGGAGGTTGGGCGGAGACTGTCGAGGTGCCTATACTTGACGAATTGTTTAACAGGATTTGACAGTGAGCGAGACCTTTCACGGCCAACTGCATCGGGTGCAGACCTTTCTCGCGGTGGTGGACTTTGGCTCCTACACCCGCGCCGCGCAGTATCTTGGCATCAGCAAGGCCATGGCCAGCCTGCATATCAAGGCGCTGGAGCAAGCCCTGGCCAGTACGTTGCTGATCCGCACCACGCGGCATATCGCCCTGACGGAAAGCGGCCAGGACCTGTATGACGAATTCAAGGGGATTGTCGCCAATATCGATACTGCCTTTGACAACGTACTGCATGGACGTAACCGGGTTTCGGGCAAGTTGCGCATCAGCTCCACGGCGGAGTACGCAGAGACTTTCGTGCTGCCGATCCTGCCGTTGTTCACTGCGCGCTACCCCGAAGTGCGCCTGAGTTACCACTTCAATTCGTCGTTGAATGATCTGGTGGCGGAAAAGCTCGATCTGGTGATTCGCCTCGGCCACCTGGCGGACTCGGGGTTCAAGGGCCGCAAGCTGGGGGACTATGGCATCGCCCTGGTGGCCGGCCCGGACCTGCTCCAGGGCCAGGAACTGCTGCAGGCCGAGGATCTGAGCCGCTTGCCGTGGATCGGCAACAGTAACCTGGCGGGGCCGCCCAGCTGGACCTTCAATCATCCGCGTCGGGGCGAGGTGGAGGTGCGGGTCAACCCTGGGCATGAGTCCAACTCGGCAACGGCGATTCGCGCCCTGGCCCTGGCCGGTCTGGGGCTGGCGGTGCTGCCGGAGTGGCTGGTGCTCGACGACCTGGCCAATGGGCGCCTGGTGCGGGTGCTGCCGCAGTACAGCCTGGCGCCG
>NZ_MOAK01000079.1:13384-13919 GCF_003732485.1 Pseudomonas protegens | reverse complement strand
CGATCTGAATCCCGGGGACCCCAATGCCGCTGCAATCCTTGAACAGTCTGTCTGCCGTCGATCCTGTGCAATGGGATGGCCTGCTCAAGGACGGGCAACCCTTTGTCCGTCACGCCTTTCTCAGTGCCCTGGAAGACAGTGGCAGCCTGGGCCCGCGCTCCGGCTGGCAGGCCGAGCACCTGCTGCATGTGGAAGACGGCCGGCTGCTGGCGGCCCTGCCCAGCTATCGCAAATGGCACTCCTACGGTGAATACGTGTTCGATCACGGCTGGGCCGATGCCTGCGCGCGGGCCGGGATCGACTACTACCCCAAGCTGCTGACGGCGGTGCCGTTCAGCCCGGTCAGCGGCGCTCGGGTGCTGGCGGCGACCCAGGCGGACGCCTTCGAGCTGCTGAAAAGCCTGCCCGGCTATTTGGAGATCGAAGGGCTTTCCAGCGCCCATATCAACTTCACCGACGACTTCAGTGACAGCGCGCTGGAACAGCAACCGGGCTGGTTGCAGCGCCTGGGCTGTCAGTTCCATTGGCAAAATCG
>NZ_MOAK01000079.1:2550-13306 GCF_003732485.1 Pseudomonas protegens | reverse complement strand
AAGCAGATGCGCAAGGAACGCGAGCAGGTGGCGGGGCAGGGCTTTGATTTCCAGTGGTTCGAAGGCCATGAACTGGACGAGGCCCAGTGGGATTTCGTCTATGCCTGCTACGCCAATACCTATGCGCTGCGGCGCCAGTCGCCGTACCTGACCCGGGCCTTCTTCAGCCTGCTGGCCGAGCGCACGCCCGAGGCGATTCGCGTGGTCCTGGCCAAGCAGGGCGGGCGCCCGGTGGCCATGGCGTTCAGCCTGGTGGGAGGCGACAGTTTCTACGGCCGCTATTGGGGCTGCCTGGCGGAGTTTGACCGCCTGCATTTCGAGACCTGTTTCTATCAGGGCATGGAATACGCCATCGCCCAGGGGCTGCAGCGCTTCGACGCCGGGGCCCAGGGCGAGCACAAACTGATTAGGGGCTTCGAGCCCGTGATCACCCGCTCCTGGCATTACCTGCGTCACCCCGGGCTGAATGCCGCGGTGAAGGATTTCCTGCAACAGGAGCGGGTCGGGATTCGCGCTTATGCCGAGGAGGCGAGGGACGCCTTGCCCTATCGGCAGGCGTGATCCTCGCCGCCTTTGCTCAGCCGTCTTCCTTGCCCAGCCAGCGGTAGAGCACGGCGCCGATCACCGCGCCGAGGATCGGCGCCAGCCAGAACATCCACAGCTGCTGCAACGCCCAGCCGCCGACGATCAGCGCCGGGCCGGTGCTGCGGGCCGGGTTGACCGAGGTGTTGGTCACCGGGATCGAGATCAGGTGGATCAGCGTCAGGGCCAGGCCGATGGCAATGGGTGCCAGCCCCGCCGGGGCGCGTTTGTCGGTGGCGCCCAGAATGATCACCACGAACATTCCGGTCATCACCAGCTCACAGACAAACCCCGCGGCCATTGAATAGCCGCCGGGTGAGTGTTCGCCATAGCCGTTGGAGGCCAGCCCCGAGGCCAACTCGAAACCAGGCTTGCCGCTGGCGATGAAATACAGCAGCGCTGCGGCGATTGCCCCGCCGATGACCTGCGCCACGATATAGGCCGGCAGTTCCCTGGCCGGGAAGCGTCCGCCCACCACCAGGCCCACGGACACGGCGGGGTTCAGGTGGCAGCCGGAAATATGGCCGATGGCGAAGGCCATGGTCAGTACCGTCAGGCCGAAGGCCAGGGCCACCCCCAGCAGACCGATGCCGACATTGGGAAACGCCGCCGCCAGCACAGCGCTGCCGCACCCGCCGAGAACCAGCCAGAAGGTCCCGAGCAATTCAGTCATGGAACGTTTGAACAAAGACATGAGTGAGTCCTTGATAGGTCAACCTATCAACGCGATACAACTGTTATGCATCCCGCGGGTTAACTACAGGTTCTGTCCCGGAACCTAGGCTCAGTACAGCAGGCTTTTGGCGCAATTCCAGCCCGTCCATAAAAACGCCAGGGCCCCTGGAAACAGGGCCCTGGCGTTTATTGGTGGGTGTGGGACGGAGGTGTTTTCGCCATCAGTCGATGCCGACAAAACCTCCGGTCTGGTGCTGCCACAGGCGCGCGTACAAACCACCATGGGCCAGCAGTTCGGCGTGGGTGCCGGCTTCGGCAATGCGCCCCTGTTCCAGGACGATCAGGCGGTCCATGCGGGCGATGGTGGAGAGGCGGTGAGCGATGGCGATTACGGTCTTGCCCTGCATCAGGGTCTCCAGGCTTTCCTGAATCGCCGCTTCCACTTCCGAATCCAGGGCCGAGGTGGCTTCGTCCATGATCAGGATCGGCGCGTCCTTGAGCAGCACCCGGGCAATGGCGATGCGCTGGCGCTGGCCGCCGGACAGCTTGACCCCGCGCTCGCCGACGTGGGCGTCGAAGCCGGTGCGGCCCTGGGCGTCGGAAAGCTGCGGGATGAACTCGTCGGCGCGAGCCTTGCGCACCGCTTCCCAGAGTTCCTCGTCGGTGGCATCGGGGCGGCCGTAGAGCAGGTTGTCGCGGATCGAGCGGTGCAGCAGCGAGGTGTCCTGGGTGATCATGCCGATGCGCTCGCGCAGGCTTTCCTGGGTCACTTCGGCGATGTTCTGGCCGTCGATGAGGATCTGTCCGCCCTGCAGGTCGTAGAGGCGCAGCAGCAGGTTGACCAGGGTCGATTTGCCGGCCCCGGACGGGCCGATCAGGCCGATCTTCTCCCCGGGACGAATGTCCAGGTTGAGGTCGCTGATGACCTTGTTGGCCTTGCCGTAATGGAACTCCACATGCTCGAAGCGCACGCCGCCCTTGGCCACCGCCAGTTTTGGCGCCTGTTCGCGGTCGGTGAGTTGCAACGGTTGGGCGATGGTCTTGAGGCCGTCCTCGACCATGCCGATGTTCTCGAAGATGCCGTTGATCACCCACATGATCCAGCCGGACATGTTGACGATGCGGATCACCAGGCCGGTGGCCAGGGCGATGGCCCCGGCGCTGATCAGTGACTGGCTCCACAGCCACAGGGCCAGGCCCGTGGTGCCGACAATCAGCAGGCCGTTGAGGCTGGTGATGGTCACGTCCATGGCGGTGACCACACGGCCCGCCAGCTGGCTTTTCTCGGTCTGCTCGGCGATGGCTTCGCGGGCGTAGCTCTGCTCGAAATGGGTGTGGGCAAAGAGCTTGAGGGTGGTGATGTTGGTGTAGCCGTCGACGATCCGCCCCATGAGTTTGGAGCGGGCGTCGGAGGCGTCCACCGAACGCTTCTGGATGCGTGGCACGAAGTAGCGCATGGCACCGATGAAACCGGCGATCCACAGCAGCAGGGGGATCATCAGGCGCCAGTCGGCGTCGGCGAACAGCACCAAAGAACCGATGGCATAGATGGTCACGTGCCACAGGGCGTCGATCACCTGCACCGAGGAGTCCTGCAGCGAATAGCCGGTCTGCATGATGCGCTGGGCGATGCGCCCGGCGAAGTCGTTCTGGAAGAAGTTCAGGCTCTGGCGCAGCACGTAGCTGTGGTTCTGCCAGCGGATCAGGCTGGTCATGCCGGGGTTGATGGTCTGGTGCATCAAGAGGTCGTGCAGGCCGACCATCAGCGGCCGGAACAGCAAGGCCACCACCGCCATCCAGGCCAGTTCCAGGCCGTGGTCGGTGAACACCTGGACGCTGGGCGTGCCCTGGGCCAGGTCGATGATGGTGCTCAGGTAGCTGAACAGCGACACCTCGATCAGGGCCACGAACAGGCCCACCACCAGCAGCGCGACGAAGCTGGGCCAGACTTGCTTGATGTAGTGGAAGTAGAAGGGCAGGACCCGATTGGGCGGGGTGGCGCTGGGAGCGTCGCGGAAGATATCGATCAGTTGTTCAAAACGACGATAGAGCATGGGGTCTGAAGCCCGTTGTGCGGGCTCTCCTGTTCTGAAAGCGGACGGGGCGCCGGGTAGGGCGCCGCCGTCGGGACAGGCTGCTGGATTCAGTCGATACGCTTGGCCGACTTGATCAGCACCGGGTCGATCGGCACGTTCTGCATGCCTTGCTTGGTGGTGGTCTGGGAGTTGACGATCTGGTCCACCACGTCCATGCCGCTCACCACCTTGGCGAACACCGCGTAGCCGGCATCGCGGCCCGGGTCGAGGAAGGCGTTGTCGGCGACGTTGATGAAGAACTGGCTGGTGGCCGAGTTGGGGTTCGAGGTGCGGGCCATGGACAGGGTGCCGCGCACGTTATGCAGGCCGTTGGAGGCTTCGTTCCTGATCGGGTCGCGGGTGTCTTTCTGCACCATCTGCGCGGTAAAGCCACCGCCCTGGACCATGAACCCCGGGATCACCCGGTGGAAGATGGTGTTGGTGTAAAAGCCGCTGTCGACGTAGTCGAGGAAGTTCTTGCTGGAGATCGGTGCCTTGACCGGGTCCAGTTCGACTTCGATCTTGCCGAAGCTGGTGTCCAGCAGGACGTGAGGCGCCTTGGCCGGTTGGGCGGCCATCAGGTTGGCAGCGAACAGCACGGAGCCGGCGACGAGGGCGATTTTTTTCAGCATGGTTCAGTGATCCTGGGTGGTGGTGTCGACTGTGGTTGTGAAGTCCAGCAGGGTTTGGTTGAAGCGCTGCGGCTGGTCCAGCGGCGTGGCGTGTCGGGAATCCTCGATCACCACCAGCCGTGCATCCGGCAGCAGTTTGACATAAGCCTCTTTGACCGCCACCGGGGTGTAGTCGCGGTCGGCACTGACGACCAGGGTTGGACAGGTGATCCGGCCCAGACGTTCCTGCACCCCCCAGCCGACGATGGCGTCGAAGCTGGCGAGATAAGCACGTTTGTCGTTTTTTGCCCAGCGCTCGGCCATCTTTTGCCGCAGCTCGCCCTGCTCCGGCTTGGGAAACAGGCGCGGCCCGAGGGCCTTGCCGATGGCGCCCGGGCTCAGCACCCGGGCCAGGCTCCAGCGCTTGAACCACTGCCAGTAGTCATTGGCGCTGCGTAGCTTGACCTCGGGGGAGCTGTTGACGATGCACAGGCTCTTGAGCAGTTGCGGCTGATCCACCGCCAGCTGGAAGCCGATCATGCCGCCCATGGACAGCCCGACGTAGTGCGCGGGGCCCAGGTTCAGGTGCTCGATCAGCGCCACGATATCGGCGGTAAAGCCCGGGATGCTGTAACGCTCCCGGGGTTTGTCGGAACGTCCGTGACCGCGAATGTCCGGGATGATCAGCCGGTAGCGGGCCGAGAGCTCGGGGATCTGTTTTTCCCAGTCCAGGGCGCTGGAGCCCAGGCCGTGAACCAGCAGCAGGGGGTCGCCCCGGCCGTATTCCTCGTAGTGCAGGGTGCAACCTTCATGCTCGAAATACGCCATGGCAGAACTCCTGTTCTGATGAGTGGGACGTCAGGCTTGTTCGGGTGCGGCAAAGGGCGCATCCAGGGGCGCGGTGTCGAAGGTGCGCAGCAGTTCCACGAGGATCTGCGTCGCCGGGCCCAGGGGTTTGTCCTTGTTGGAATAGAGGAAGAAGGTCGGATGGCGGCTGCCGCCCTGGTCCAGGGGCAGGACCTTGAGCAGGCCTTCGCGCAGCTCGCGTTCGATCAGGTGCCGGGGCAGCCAGGCAAAACCCAGGCCGCTGCTGACGAAAGTCGAGGCGGTGGCCAGGCTGCCCACGGTCCAGCGTTGTTCGGCGCCGAGCCAGCCCACATCCCGCGGCTGCTGGCGGCCGGAGTCGCGGATCACCACTTGCAGTTGGCTTTCCAGGTCCTGGAAATGCAGTTCACGTTGCAGGCGGTGCAGGGCGTGTTCCGGGTGGGCCACGGCGACGAACTCCACCGAACTCATCTCGGTGCCCAGGTAGCCGGGAATGTTGAAGCCGCTGATGGCCAGGTCGGCGACCCCTTCGAGCAGCACTTCCTCGACCCCGGACAGCACTTCTTCACGCAAGCGCACGCGGCAGCCACGGCTTTGCGGCATGAAGGCGGTCAGGGCGCGGACCAGGCGCGCATTGGGGTAGGCGGCGTCCACCACCAGGCGTACTTCGGCTTCCCAGCCCTGTTCCATATGGTGGGCCAGGTCTTCCAGCTGGCTGGCCTGCTTGACCAACTGCCGGGAGCGGCGCAGCAACACGCCGCCGGCTTCGGTGAGTACCGCCTTGCGGCCATCGATGCGCAGCAGCGGCACGCCGAGCTGGTCCTGCATGCGCGCCACGGTGTAGCTGACCGAGGATTGGGAACGGTGCAGGGCTTCGGCGGCCTGGGCAAAGCCACCGTGATCGACCACCGCCTGCAGGGTGCGCCATTGATCCAGGGTCACGCGGGGCGCTTTCATGAGGGACTCCTCTTGTCCTAAGCTGGCGCTCCTTACTGGAGACTGCCGAATGAGAAAATTCTGTTGTGTGTTGCTGGCTCTGCTGCCCCTGAGCGCCTGGGCCTATCCCATCGATGTCGAGAAACAGTTGAACGGCCAGAGCATCGACTACACCACCTTCGATACCGATGAAGACATCGGCTCCATCCAGTTGAACAACTACGGCAAGAACGACGCCGTGTGTTCGGTGGTGTTTCGCAATGGCCCCGAGGCGCCCCGCACCCGCAAGGTGGAAGTGACGGCCGGCAAGAGCAAGAACGTTACCGCCAAGTTCAATCGCAAGATCATCAAGCTGCGCCTGGACCTGAACTGCCAGGCCAAATGATGGACCCTGGGCCGGCCCGGCGTACTGCGTCGGGGCTGGCTCCGCTTATAAACGAATTTATTGATTGGTTATAGCAGTTATTTGCGCTTTTTCATCGATATCACTCTGTTTAATCTGCGCTCCATCGACTTACGCATACCCCGATGGAGATTTGTGCCATGTCCCGCGTCCTGATCATTGAAAGCAGCGCCCGCCAGCAGGATTCCGTATCCCGCCAGTTGACCCAGACCTTTATCCAGCAATGGCAAGCCGCTCACCCCAGCGACTCGATCACGGTGCGTGACCTGGCCCGCAACCCGGTGCCGCACCTGGACGCCAACCTGCTGGGAGGCTGGATGAAACCTGCCGAGCAGCGCAGCGCCGCCGAACAGGATTCCCTGCAGCGTTCCAATGCGTTGACCGATGAACTGCTGGCCGCCGACGTGTTGGTGATGGCCGCACCGATGTACAACTTCGCCATTCCCAGCACCCTGAAAGCCTGGCTCGACCACGTACTGCGCGCCGGGGTGACCTTCAAGTACACCGACACCGGGCCACAAGGACTGCTCACCGGCAAGCGTGCCTACGTGCTCACTGCCCGCGGCGGAATCTACGCCGGCAGCAGCGCGGACCACCAGGAACCCTACCTGCGCCAGGTGATGGGCTTTATTGGCATCCACGATGTGGAGTTCATCCACGCCGAAGGCCTGAACCTGGGGGGCGACTTCCACGAGAAGGGTCTGAACCAGGCCAACGCCAAGCTGGCCCAGGTGGCCTGAGGCGCCGAGGACGGGCTTTGGCAGGAGTACAGGCGCCGATCAGCAGGCAATCGGCGCCGTTAATCCACAGATAATCCCCCGGTGTTCAAGTAGCGCCTGCGCATCCCCCTTCAAGCCGGTTCGCGCATCGAACCTCCCTTTGCACTGGTTGCTCCTTCAGTGCCAACGCCCGATTGCACGCCTAGCGAGATCGGGCTTTTTTTTGCCCGGGATTTCATCTGTACCGGCAAAACCGCTATCGTCGCCGCCATTCAAGACGAGGCGAACATGGGCTATCTACTTTTTGTCACCCTGATCCAGGCGTTTTCCTTCAGCCTGATCGGCGAATACCTGGCCGGTCATGTCGACAGTTACTTTGCGGTGCTGGTGCGAGTGCTGCTGGCGGGGCTGGTGTTTCTCCCACTGACCCGCTGGCGCCGGGTGGAACCGGCCTTCATGCGCGGCATGCTGCTGATCGGGGCCCTGCAGTTCGGCATCACCTACGTGTGCCTGTACCTGAGCTTTCGAGTGCTGACGGTGCCGGAGGTGCTGTTGTTCACCATTCTCACGCCGCTGCACGTGACCCTGATCGAAGACGCCCTGAACCGGCGTTTCAATCCCTGGGGGCTGCTGGCGGCGCTGGTGGCGGTGGCGGGCGCGGTGGTGATTCGCTACGACAGCGTCAACCCGGACTTCTTCATCGGCTTCTTGCTGCTGCAACTGGCCAACTTCACCTATGCAGCCGGACAAGTGCTGTACAAGCACCTGGTGGCGCGCTATCCCAGCGACCTGCCGCATTACCGGCGTTTCGGCTACTTCTACCTGGGGGCGTTGCTGGTGGTGCTGCCGGCGTTCCTGCTATTCGGCAAGGCCCACTTCCTCCCGGATGCACCGCTGCAATGGGCGGTGCTGCTGTTCCTCGGCCTGGTGTCCACGGCCCTGGGCATGTACTGGTGGAACAAGGGCGCGTGCCTGGTGACCGGCGCCACCCTGGCGGTGATGAACAACCTGCATGTGCCGGTGGGCTTGCTGATCAATCTGCTGATCTGGAATCAGCATGAAGACCTGGGTCGGCTGATGCTGGGGGGGCTGGTGATCCTCGCAGCGGTATGGATCAGCCGTCGCGGCGCCCAGTCCCGCCTGACCCCATAACCCCCCAGGAACCGCTGATCTGCACGCCGGCGAAGAGGCCGGCAAGCCTTGCACCTGAGCGGCCAATGCCTTCGCTGATCTGTAGGAGCCGGCTTGCCGGCGAAAGGGTCCGCAAGCCTTGCGCCTGACGGGCCGACGTCTTCGCTGGCAAGCCAGCTCCTACGGTGGGACAGAGTCGGCTTGCTGGGGTAAGGGTCCGCATGCCTTGCACCTGCCGGGCCGATGCCTTCGCTGGCAAGCCAGCTCCTACGGTTACAGCGCCTGTTTTTCGAGCTGGGGCACGTGGCTGGCCCCCAGTACCGCTGGCAGCAAGCCGGCTCGCAGGTCGGTGCCGCTGGGCTGCTGGTAGAGGTTCAGGCCGAATTCCGGCATTACCGCCAGCAGGTAATCGAAGATGTCCCCTTGAATGCGCTCGTAATCCACCCAGGCCGTGGTGCGGGTGAAGCAGTAGATCTCCAGGGGAATGCCCTGGGCCGTGGTCTGCATCTGGCGCACCATGCAGGTCATGTTCGGCTGGATCTCCGGGTGGCTCTTCAGGTACGCCAGGGCGTAGGCGCGGAAGGTGCCGATATTGGTCATGCGCCGGCGGTTGGCCGACAGCGCGGCGACGTTGCCCTGGGCTTCGTTCCAACTCTTGAGCTCGGCCTGCTTGCGCCCGATGTAGTCGGTGAGCAGGCGCACCTTGCTCAGCCGCTGTTCTTCGTCGTCATGCAGAAAGCGCACGCCGCTGGCATCGATGTACAGGCTGCGCTTGATCCGCCGACCGCCGGATTGCTGCATGCCGCGCCAGTTCTTGAACGACTCGCTCATCAAGCGCCAGGTCGGGATGGAAACGATGGTCTTGTCGAAGTTCTGCACCTTGACCGTGTGCAGGGTGATGTCCACCACGTCGCCGTCGGCGCCCACCTGGGGCATTTCGATCCAGTCGCCGACCCGCAGCATGTCGTTGCTGGTCAACTGCACGCTGGCGACGAAGGACAGCAGGGTGTCCTTGTAGACCAACAGGATCACCGCCGACATGGCGCCCAGACCGGACAGCAGCAACAGCGGCGAGCGGTCGATCAGGGTGGCGACGATGATGATCGCGCCAAACACGTACAGCACCATCTTCGCCAGTTGCACATAGCCCTTGATCGAGCGGGTGCGGGCGTGTTCGGTGCGGGCGTAGATGTCCAGCAGGGCATTGAGCAGGGCGCTCAGGGCCAGGAGCTGGAACAGGATGGTGAATGCCATGGCCAGGTTGCCGAGGAACAGCAGGCTGGTCTTGCTCAGCTCCGGCACCAGGTGCAGGCCGAACTGGATCACCAGGGACGGAGTCATCTGCGCCAGGCGGTGGAACACCTTGTTGTGGCGCAGGTCATTGAGCCAGTGCAGGGCCGGCTGGCGCCCCAGCAGCCTGACGGCGTGCAGGACCAGGTAGCGGGCCACTCGTCCGAGCACCAGGGCGACCACCAGTAACAGGGCCAGGCCGATGCCGGCGTGCAGGAGAGGGTGTTGGTCGAGGGCTCCCCAGAGATCCTGGGTATCGAGCCAGAGCTGTTTGAAATCCATGGGCTAAAACGATTCTTCTATATGGAACAAGGGAGGGATTAGAGCATTTAACCCTGGCAAAGTTACGGTTAAGGACAAATCGGTTAACAAAAAACCAACTCTTTGCCACCGTTTGCACAAAGAAACTCGGCCTTCGCGCTCGAAACCGTTACCCTATGCAGCTGTTTTTTTGCATATCTTCGAGGTAGCACCCGTGTTTTCCCAATTCGCCCTGCACGAACGCCTGCTCAAAGCCGTGGCCGAGCTTAAATTTGTCGAGCCGACGCCGGTGCAAGCAGCGGCTATTCCGCTTGCGCTGCAAGGGCGTGACCTGCGGGTGACGGCACAGACCGGCAGCGGCAAGACTGCGGCCTTCGTCCTGCCGATCCTCCATCGTCTGATCGGCCCGGCGAAGATCCGCGTCAGCATCAAGACCCTGATCCTGTTGCCGACCCGGGAACTGGCCCAGCAGACCCTCAAGGAAGTCGAGCGTTTCTCCCAGTTCACCTTCATCAAGTCCGGCCTGATCACCGGCGGTGAAGACTTCAAGGTCCAGGCCGCCATGCTGCGCAAAGTGCCGGACATCCTCATCGGCACCCCGGGGCGCATGCTGGAGCAACTCAACGCCGGCAACCTGGACCTCAAGGAAGTCGAAGTGCTGGTGCTCGACGAAGCCGACCGCATGCTCGACATGGGCTTTGCCGAAGATGTGCAGCGCCTGGTGGACGAATGCCCGAACCGCCAGCAGACCATGCTGTTCTCCGCCACCACCGGCGGCTCCGGCCTGCGGGAAATGGTCGCCAAGGTCCTCAACAACCCTGAGCACCTGCAACTCAACAGCGTCAGCCAGCTGAACGAAACCACCCGTCAGCAGATCATCACCGCCGACCACAACCAGCACAAAGAACAGATCGTCAACTGGCTGCTGGCCAACGAGACCTACCAGAAGGCCATCGTCTTCACCAACACCCGGGCCATGGCCGACCGCATCTACGGCCGCCTGGTGGCGCAGGATTACAAGGCCTTCGTGTTGCACGGCGAGAAGGACCAGAAGGACCGCAAGCTGGCCATCGACCGCCTGAAGCAGGGCGGGGTCAAGATCCTGGTGGCTACCGACGTCGCCGCCCGTGGCCTGGACGTGGACGGCCTGGATCTGGTGATCAACTTCGACATGCCGCGCAGCGGCGACGAATACGTGCACCGCATCGGCCGTACTGGCCGCGCCGGCAACGATGGCCTGGCCATCTC
>NZ_MOAK01000079.1:918-2494 GCF_003732485.1 Pseudomonas protegens | reverse complement strand
AAGCAGAGCTTCGAGCGCCGCACCATCAAGGAAGTCAAAGGCACCTACAGCGGCCCGAAAAAGGTCAAGGCGTCCGGCAAGGCCGTTGGCGTGAAGAAGAAAAAGACCGACGCCAAGGGCGACAAGAAAAAGTCCGTGGCCAAGGCCCCGACCAAGCGCAAGACCGCCAACCGGCCGAAAAGCGACAGTCTGGTCAGCCAGGACGGTCTGGCGCCGCTCAAGCGCCGCAAGCCACAGGCGCCGGCAGCCGAATAAGCCTGCCGCCAGCGGTAAACGAAAAACCCGGACCTGGTCCGGTTTTTTTTTGGCTGGCTTTCAGAGGTACTCCAGGCCTCGATGGCTCAACGGGCCTTGGGTTTCCCGGCCCATTCCGGCATCCCGGGCCATCTGGGCCATGCCCCCGAGTTTTGGCTAAGTAGCCAAAGCTCGAAGAGACGCTTCTGGCGGATCAACAGTCCGCTGCCAAGAAACCCTTTATGAAAATTCAGATCAATCTGATGTGGCGGTTACCGGTGTCAATCTAGTATCGGCCCCCACTGCAACGCCCGGATTCCGGGGGGATACGCAGTTTGTCGGGGCGTTCAGCGCTTATTTGACGCCAAGATGGTGGCACATTAACATCGCTCGCCCTGTCTGACCCTTGCTGCCCTTTCGAAGGACCGAATATGTCTATCCCCACCCTCGGGATGAGGTTGTGCTGTGCCCTGTCCTGCCTGCTGCTGACAGTCCCGCTGTCCATGGCGACTGCCGCCCCCTTGCCCGCGCCGACCTTCAACCCCGGTGACCAGGACCTGATCCGCGACCGGCAGAATCGCCTGCTGGAAGAACAGCAGCGACGTCTCGAAGAACTCAAGGACCTGCCCGGCAAGAGCACCGCGCCTGTAGCGCCCAGCGCGCCCAGCGATAGCCGCTGCTTCCCGATTCAGGACATCCAGCTCAAAGGCGCCGATTCGCTGTCCGCCAGCGAACGCGACAGCCTGCTCAAGCCCTATATCGGCCAGTGCCTGGGGGTGGCCCAGCTCAACGAGCTGCTCAAGGTCATCACCAACCGCTACATCGAGAAGGGCCTGGTCACCAGCCGTGCCTACCTGCCGCAACAGGACCTGTCCAGCGGTCACCTGCAAGTGCTGGTGGTGGAGGGCAAGCTCGAAGGACTCAAGGCCGCCGAAGACAGCAAGCTCAGCGCCCGCGAACTGAACATGGCGTTTCCCGGCCGTAGCGGTGAGCTGCTCAACCTGCGGCAGATCGAGCAGATGGTCGACCAGCTCAACCGCCTGCCGTCGAACCAGGCGCAGATGGAGCTGGCACCGGGTCAGGCCGTGGGCGGCAGTGAAGTCTTGGTCAAGAACAAGGCGCAAAAGCCCTGGCGCGTCGGCCTGTCGCGCAGCAACGAGGGCCAGAAGAGCACCGGCGAGCAGCAGTGGGGCAGCTCTTTCGAATGGGACAGCCCTCTGGGATTGGCCGACCAACTGGTGCTGCGCGGCGGCCACGACGCCGTCAGCGACCACCAGAAAACCTCGCGCAACGCCATGCTCTACTACAACCTGCCGTTTGGCTGGTGGAACCTCAGCTACAG
>NZ_MOAK01000079.1:0-863 GCF_003732485.1 Pseudomonas protegens | reverse complement strand
AGCAGACCGGCGACAGCCAGAACCACCAACTGCGCCTGGAGCGGGTGATTCATCGCGACGCCCTGAGCAAGACCTCGCTGAACAGCGGCCTGAGCTACCTGCGCACCAACAACTACATCGAAGACAGCAAACTGAGTAACAGCAGCAACCGCCTCAGCGAAGCACAGTTCGGCATCAACCACGGCCGGCGCATCGGCAGCGGCTTTCTCAACCTCGACCTGGGGCTGCAGGACGGCATCGGTGCCTTCGATGCCCAGCGCGAAAACCAGCGCGACAAATACGGCAATCGCCAGGCCAACGCCCGCTATCGCAAATACACCGCCACCGCCAGCTACCTGCAGCCGTTCAAGCTGTGGGAAGAGTCCCTGGTGTTCAGCAGCCTGGTCACCGGCCAGCGCAGCGAGGACCTGCTGTTCAGCTCGCAACGCATGAGCCTGGGCAGCCAGTCTTCGATCCGTGGCTACAAGGACCAGAGCCTCAATGGCGACAGCGGCTACTACTGGCGCAACGACCTGCGCTGGAGTCGCCCGGTGACCTGGGACTGGCTGCGCCCGGTGTTCGCCGAGTACGGCACGGGGCTGGGCTATGACCTCGGCGCGATCCGCAACGACCGCTATAACGCCGAGCAGCACGGCCGGGTCTCCAGCGACTCCATCGAGTTCTTTGCCCGGGGCAAGCACCTCGCCGCCAGCGTGACCTTTGCCCATTCCCTCGAACGGCCCGACGCCCTGAGTGAGCGGGAAGCCCCGATCTACTTCCGTGTGGACCTGCTCCTTTAACTCCGCTCTTTACCCGAGATACACGCCATGGACGCTCGTCAGTTTGCCTTTCTGGCCCGCCAGCCTTCCGCCACCCTGCAAGCG
>NZ_MOAK01000078.1:70991-77875 GCF_003732485.1 Pseudomonas protegens | reverse complement strand
GTAGGAGCCGGCTTGCCGGCGAAGGGGCCTGTGAGATCGCCTTCGCTGGCAAGCCAGCGCCTACAGCTTGTCCTCCAGGACCTGGTTCAGTACGGCGCCGTCGATGCTCAGGGTCGCGGTGTTGAGCATGCCTTCCAGGTAGGCCTTGGCGATCTGCTCCTGGCGCTGGGCGCGCAGGGCCTGGGTCAGGCGATCACGCAGTTCGTCCAGGCTGGCAGTGCGCGCCGGTTGCTGTTCGGTGAGCTTGAGCACGTGGAAACCCGCCGCGCTCTGCACCACCTCAGAGACACCACCGACCTTGAGCCGGGCCACGGTGCTACGCACCTCAGGCACCAGTTGCTGCAAAGGTTGCAGCCCCGAGTCACCGCCGTGCTGGGCGCTGTCGCGGTCCTGGGAATACTGCGCCGCCAAGGCGGCAAACTCACCCGGCGCGGCCTGGGCCTTGCGGCTCAGTTCCTGCGCTTGGCGGCGTACCTGCTCGGCTGCCTGAGGATCGGCGACGCCCAGGAAGATCTGGCTGACCCGGTACAACGGCGGGGTCATCCACGCCGCCTTGCCGCTGTCATAGGCCTGCTGCAGTTCGGCGGCGCTGGGGTAGTCCGACGGCACCTGGCTGACCGACTGCAGGTAGTCGCGAAACACGATCTGCTCGGTGGCGGCGCGGGTCTGCTGCTCCACCTCCGGGCGCTGGCGCCAACCCTGGGCATCGGCCTGTTCCAGCACGGCCTTTTCTGCCAAACGTGAACGTATCCAGGCTTCCAGGGCCGGGCGGTTGCCACGCAATTGCCCCCGGGATTCCTCGGGCAGGCTGGCAAACAAGCTCTTGAGCTCCTCGGCCGCCACCTGCTGATTGCCCAGGCGCGCCACGGCGGGCGTAGACGCCACTTGTTGTTGCAGCAGGGTCGGGGCCGGCTGCTGCGCCGCCACCGGGTCATTGCCCGGGCGCAGGGCCAGGCCCAACGCCAGGCCGAGCAAGCTCAGTGCCCCGGCACCGACCACCAGCAGGCGGCGTGAAAACTGCTGCGTTCGGCAGTACTGCGTTAAAAACAGGCTCGAAATGCTCATTTAGGCCCCTAAACTCCGCTTTCTCGCCTGTTTTTGCCTTGTCCTGCCTTCACTTGCGACGTTTTCACGCCGCCTGAATAGGGTGGGCTTTTTCACAGGGTGGCCGCCTCTTCCTGGGGTTGGCTTTGCGGCGCCTGGGGCTGCTCGGCCTGGGCCTGCAACTGGGCCGCCTGCTGGCTGTATTCACGCAGGTAGACGATGAACTCCTGCAGCAACCGATCCCACAGTTCCAGCTGGCTGCGCAGGTGAGTCTCGCCGACCCCGGCCACCACCACGTCCATCTCCATCACCAGGAATTCGCCCTGCAGCGACAGCCGGGCAAAGCGCCGTGAGGCGTTCCACAGTTCCGCCAGCCCCGCCGGCAGCTCGCCCTGCACCCGCAAGGCGCAGCTGTAGGTGAAGTCCACGTAGTGCCCGGCTTCGCTGCCCGGGTTGCCGAAACGCACGGCGTAGCCGATGCCCTGGCTGGCGCTGAGCAGTTGCACGATGCCGTTCTGTTCGGTCTGGTTGACCCGGTAGCCGGCGCCTTGCAGCAGGTCGGTGAGGCTTTCGGTGGTGACGCTGGTAATCAAAGTCATGGTCATCTCTTCCCTGGTGATCAGTGGGTGCTCGCCGCCCGGGGGGCGTCGAACTGGGTCTGGTAAAGCTCGTCGCCAAAGCCCTGGGCCAGTTCCTCGAACTTGACCCGGGCGCTGCCGGCGAAGGGCTGGCGGATTTTCACCAGCTCAGCCACATCGATTTTTTCGTAGGCCGCCAGAATCTGTTTGGCGATGCCGTACATCTGCTGATTCTTGACCGCACATTGCTGCACTTGTGTGTCACGTTCGCTCAATTGCGCCTGCAATTTCGCCCGCTCGGCTTCCTTGCCCCGGGCCAGCACCAACAGGTCCTCGTAGGCTTTCTTGAACTTGCCCAACTGCTCGCTGCTGGCCGCCGCCTGGGCTTGGGCCTGGCTTTGCAGGTTCTGCTGCTGGCCGACCAGTTGCTCGGCCACGCCGCGGGTCTTGGCCAGCTCGGCCGTCAGTTGCTTGACCTCGGCCTGGGCTTGCTTGGCCGCGTTCTCGGCGGCGATCCGCGCCGCCGCAGCCTGGGCCTGCTCGCTTTGCAGGGCCTGCAACTGCTGGGTGGTGCTGCGCAACTGGGTGCGCAGGCGCTCCTCCATGCCTTCGGCGCTAGCGCTGGCGCTGGCCAGCACGCCCCAGGCCACTAACAGGCTGACCGCCCCTGCCCTCGCTCGGCTGTTCATAACCTTCCTCCCTGCACTTAGAAGCGCGTGTTGAGTTCAAGCTGCATCACGTCGACTTCATAACGCGGCCCGTAGACTTCCGAGGCGCTCATGTAGCGGGCCGTGGCGTAGATGTTCTTGTCGATGCCGTAGTTGCCGCCGACGAAATAGCCCTTGGCGTTGGTGCCGCCCAGATGGAACGAGGAATCGTTGAAACCGTCGGGCAAGGCATCGGGCTGGATGTACTTGTAGCCAGCCAGCAGGTTCCAGTCGCCGGACTTCTTCATCTCCAGGGCGTTGCCCAGGGTGAACTGCACCATCAGCGCATTGCCGCCGCTTTCGAACTGGCCCTGGCTGTTGATGTTGTTGACGATCTCGCCCTCGCTGCGCTTGAGCATCTCGCCCTTGTCGTAGGCCAGGTTGCGAATGAAGTTGGTCTGGCTGCGCAGGCGCAGGTCGTCCGGCAATTCGGTGTCCCAGGCCAGGTTCAGGTCGAGCACGTCGAACTTCGAGGCCAGGCCCACGAACTGCGGCTGCGGGGTCAGGCCCGGCGTGGCCGGGTTGGGGGTGATGTCGCGCAGCAGGAACACGCTGTTGCCCTTCTGCATGAAGGCGACCCGCGAGCCATCGGTGTCGCAGCCCGGGGCCCCGGCCCAGGGCGCGCAAGGGCTGGAGCGCTGGCCCTCGATGTCGTCGAAGCGGTAGTAGGCCAGGGCGCCCTTGAGGCTGTTGCTGCGGTTGATCTTCCAGTTGGCGCCGACCTGCCCGCCGAACAGCCACTTGGTGTCGCTCTCGTTCTTGTCGAAACCGTTGCTGGTGGCGGTGTCGTTGGTGTACTCCACCGGGAAGGCGCCGAGGGTGCCGAACAGGCCCCAGTCGCTGCTCAGCTTGTGGTTGAAGATCGCCGCCACGCCGTCGAAGTTGAGGTCGTTGGAGTACAGCATGTCGGTTGCATAGAACGGGTTGGCGATCCGCCCTCCGGTCAGGGTCAGGTCCTGGGTGGCCTTCCAGGTCAGGTAGCCCTGGTCGAGCCAGATGTCCTTCTTGCCGAAGCCGCCGCCCAGGGTCTGGGTGGTGGACACCGGATTGTTGTCCGAGCCGGTGCCGATGCGGATGCCGGCGGTCCATTCCGGCGAGATCACCGCCTTCATCCCCAGGCGTGCCCGCAGGCGGAACAGGTTGTCGCGGTCCTCGCGGCTGTTGAGCAGCGGCGGCAGCTTGCTGTTGGTGTCCTTGTTGACGTCGTAGGGGCCGTTGTCGTTGAGCTTGGCGTAGTCGACGATCTCGTTGCTGTTGTTGTCGGCAAAGAACCGCGACTCCAGGCGCAGGCGGATGTCACCGTCAAAGCTGATGCGCGAGACCCAGTCCGGGAAGGTGTTGGGCTGGGCCCAGTTTTCCTGCTTGGCGGTGGCCATGACCTCGGCCTTGACCTGATCGCGGATCTGCTCGCGGACGATGGCCGGCACGTACTGCACCCGCACATCACCGGGGGCCGCAGCGGGGCCGGTTGCCGCCACGGCGGTGGCGGCGCGGGCCTGCTGGGCCTCTTTCTCGGCCTGGGCGATCAGGCCGTCGGCCTGCTCCTGCTTCAATACCCCCTGCTGCACCAACAGACGGATCAGGTTGATCGTGGCGTTCTCCGAAGGCGCGGCGGCAGCCGCGGCCTGTCCGGCCAGGGTCAGGGCGACCATGCCGAGCGCCAGGGTCAATCGATTCACGGTGGAAATCATCTGCACACAACTCCTGTAGAAACTGCAAATAGGGGTTCGCTCATTCCGGACGCCGGCCCTTGAGGGACAGGCGCACCGGCAAGGTCAGGGAGGCCGGCATGCGCTCTTTCAGGCGCGGCGTGGCCCGCAGAGCCGCCAGCACCTGCTGGTCGGTCTCGGGGTTGCCACTGGAGCCGGCCAGCTCGGCGCGGGTCACCTGCCCGTCGGCGCCCAGCCACAGGTCCACCTGCAGCGCATAAGCCTTCTTGCGCAGCTCCGGGTCCTCGCGCAGCGCACGCTGGAAGGTCGCCGCCAGGTACTGCTTGTAGGTGCCGGTGCCCAACCCGCCGCCACCGGCGCCGGCCATGCCGCCGCCCTTGCCGGCACCGACGTTGAAACCGTCGTTGCCGGACTGGGCATCGCCGTCGATCTGCATCGGGTTGGCCAGATCGTCCGCCGGCGATGGTGGTGCTTCCTCCTCCGGCTTGACCTCCTCGGGGGTGGGCGTGGGTTCGGGTTCCGGGATCTTTTCTTCCACCGGCTCCGGCTCCTTGGGTTTTTCCGGCGGCGGTGGCGGCGTTTCCGGAGGCGGCGGCAGCGGGATGATGGTTGGCACTTTGGGCGCCTCCCGGCGCACCCCGGCCATGTCATTGGCCCACTGCCACAAAAACCAGGCGGCCACGGCCCCCAGCAGCAATCCGGCGCCCCACTTCAGCAGCTGCACGGCTCGCGGTTTGTTCTGCACCGGAGGCAGTTCGATGGGTTGTTGTGCAGTCATGGCTCAGCCCTGGCTCGGTTTGCCGGTGACCAGGCCGACCTGGGACAACTCCAGGCGGCGCAGCAGGTCGAGGACTTCGATGACCTTCTGGTACTGCACCGTGGCATCGCCACGGACGATGATCGGGAAGTCCGGGTTCTGCGCTTTCTCGATGCGCAGGCGCTCTTCCAGCTCGCCCAGGGTCACCGGGTAGGCATCGAGAAACACCTGACCGCCGTCGTTCACCGAAATGGCCTTGGTCTTGGCCTCGGACAGCGACACCGAGGCGCTGGCCTTGGGCAGGTGGATCTGGATGCCCGAAACCTGGGCGGTGGCGGTGAGGATGAACATCACCAGCACCACCATCAGCACGTCCACCAGGGGCGTGATGTTGATGCTGTCGACGGCGGCATCGTCTTCGTCGTCATGGGAGGCGTTCACGGAAGCCATGGCAGTTCTCCTCAGGCCGGAACCGACGTGTTGCTGTGACTGACCCGCCAGTGGGCGTTCTCGCTGTGCTGGCTCTCGCCATGCAGCTCCGCCAACCGGGTGATGAACTCGTCGACGAACACCCGCATGTCGGCGCCGACCTCCTTATTGCGGGTGATCAGGCGGTTGTAGCCAAACAGCGCCGGAATCGCGACGAACAGGCCCATGGCGGTGGCCAGCAAGGCCGCGGCCATGCCCGGGGCGATGGCGTTGATGTTGACGTCACCAGCCATGGCGGTGCCGAGGAACACCACCATGATCCCCAGCACCGTGCCCAACAGGCCGATGTAGGGGCCGCCGGCAATGGCGTTGGACAGGGTCGAGAGCTTGGAACTCAGCTGCTGGTTTTCCCGGGTGCGCACGCCATCCATGGAGCAGCGGATGGCCTCGATGGTGGCCGCCGACACCGACGAGGTATCGGCGCCCTGCTCGCGGCGGGTGCGGATCTCTTTCACCGCCACCAGGTACAGGCGCCACAGCGAGGAATGCTCCAGGCGACTGGCCAGGACTTGATCGTCGGCGAACATCTCCAGGCGGGTGCCGACCTTGGCGAACTGCTCGCGGAACAGCGCATTGGCAGCGCTGACCCGGCTGACCATGCGGTTCTTGCGCAGCATGATCACCCAGGACTGGATCATCATCCCCACCAGCACCAGGATGATCACCCAGGCATCCACCGGCACCGCCTTGAGCAGGAAACCCAGGCTGCCGAAACCGAAGCCCGACTGTTCTTCATCGACGCCGTAGACCACCAGCTTCGACTCGGCGCCCTGGGCGCTGGCATCGGCCAGGATCAGCGCCGCCGGACGCGCCACCTTGGACAGGCGCAGCTCGTCCAGGGCCCCGGTGAACGGCTGGAAGTGGCTGGCCTCGACCCCGGCGGCCGCCGGCAAATCGGCACCGATGGCCAATGGCGAATTGAAAGTGGGAATGGCCTGGGCCAGGCTCGCGGTCTCGCGGCCATTGACGTACAGCGCCAGCCGGCTGCCCTCGCCGCTCAGGGCCAGGTGCTGCCACTGCCCCGGGTTCAGCGGTTGGGTGGAGGCGGCGCGCTGGCCGTCCACTTCAACAAAGGGCATGCCCTGGTTGATGCCGATCAGCAGGCTGCCGGCACCTTCGCGGCGAGCCAGCAGCAATTGTTCGCCGCTGGCCTGGTCCAGGCGCACCCAGGCGCTGAAGGTGAAGGCGCCGCCGGCGTTGTGCTGCAGCGACGGGCTGGCCGGCAGCAGCAGCGGCTGGCCGCTGAACTGCAGGGCCCGGCCGATCACCCCGTCGATCGCCGCGCCGGTGGCGTTCTGCGCGGTGTTGCCGTAGGCGGTGGTGTCTTTCGCCGGCGTACCGTTGCTGCCGTCGAAGTGGTAGATCGCGGTGTAGCTGGGGTCGAAGGTCAGTTGGCCATTGGCCGTGCTCGGGGCCTTCTGGTTGCCGTAGTACATCCAGATGTCCTGGCGCTGGCCGCCTTCGACCTTGGGCACATCGACCCAGATCAACGCCATACCCATCAGCGGGTCGAAGCTTTCGATCTGGTGGTTGAGCAGGGTCTTGTCATCGGCGGCGACAAAGCGCAGGTCGGCGCCGTCTTCCTTGACCCCGTCGAAAGTGAAGTTGCCGGTGTGCAGGCGCACCAGCAGCGCGGTGC
>NZ_MOAK01000078.1:44370-70948 GCF_003732485.1 Pseudomonas protegens | reverse complement strand
CTGCTTGCGGTAATGCCAGTCGTCCTGCCACCAGGCATGGGCCGTGGCCGGGAGCACGAAGCCCAGGCAGATCAACAGGCTCAGGAATAAGCGTTGCATGTGAAGGGTCTCCGTAAAAAGTCAGAACGTCGCTTGCACGCTGAAGTGCAGGCGCGGGTCGTATTTCTGGGTGTTGGGGCCGTCTTTGAGCGGGTAGCCCCAGTCGAGGCTGCCGGACAGCCACTTGCTCAAACTGGCGCGGGTGCCCAGGCCGACACTGGCCAGGCTGTACTGGTCTTCCTGCTCGGGCAGCGGCTCGTGCAGGGACAGGTGCGCGCCTTCAGCAAAGGCATAGAAACGCCACTCCTGCACGTAGCTGCCGAGGAACTTGGCCAGGGACGGCGTGCGCAGCTCCTGGGAGAACAGGTAGCCCTCATCCCCGGTGCGCTCGGCGGCCAGATAGCCGCGCACCGAAGTAGCGCCACCAGCGGAATACTGCTCGTTGGACACCAGCGGCCCCGAGGCCAGCTGGAACGCCGCCTTGGACGCCGACTGCCAGTCGTTGGCGAAGGTGTAGGTGAAATTCAGGTCGCCCTTGAGCACCGAGAAACTGGCGCTGGCCTCGTCGCGCTTGTAGTGAAACTCCTCGGCGTCACTGCCGTAGCCGAAGAAGCGCCGGGTGCCGACGATCAGGTTCAGGCCCAGGCCCAGCTGGGCTTTCTCGCTGTAGCGATAGCCGTTGTAGCCAAAGGTCACCGGGGCGTACTTCAACGGAATCTGGTCGCTGCTGCGGCCAAAGCGCATCTCTTCGTCGAAGTCCTTGAAATCCACACCCACCGACAGCGAGTTGGCCCAGTTGCCCGCGGCGGGCAAGGTGTAGATCGCCGAAACCCCGTAGGAATGGCCCTTGCCCAGCACGTTGCTGCCGCCGATGGTGGCGATGTTGCTGTCGGACTGGTAGCCGGAGAACTGCAAGGCCCAGCGATCGCTCAGCGGCGCGGTGTAGGAACCGGACCAGACCTTGGCGTTGTCGGTGTCCTGGGGCGCGGTGAAATAGGTCAGGGAAATGCTGTGGCCCAACTGCCAGAGGTTGTCGTAGCCGACGTTGACCACAGTGCGCAGCTTCTCGGTGTCGGCGCTGTAGTCGTTGTTCAGGCCGACACTGGCGTGCCAGGGATTCTGGTCTTCCACTTGCAGGTCCACGTCCATGGTCCCCGGGCGCTGGCCTTCACGCACCAGCGGCATGACCTGGCGCCCGGCGCCGCGATTGAGCCCGGCCAGCTGGCTTTGCACCGTGGCAAAGTCCGGTACCTCGCCTTCTTTCAGCGCCGGCACCTGGTCGCGGATCTCCACCGGCGAATAATGCTTGGCCCCCACCACCCGCACCCGACCGACCTTGGTTTCACTGACCTGCAGATAAACGATACCGTCCTCGACCTTCTGCTCCGGCAGCTCGACGAACACCGACTGGTAGCCGCGCTCCTGATAGACCTTCTGCAGCGCATCCCGGGCGCCTTCGATATCGGCCAGGGCCTTCTGCGGGCCAAGGAAGGGATACACCGCCTCCTCGATGGCCCGGGCATCGAGCACCGTATTGCCACGCACGAAGTACTCATTGACGTCCACCAACCGCGCCGCCGCCGAGGCTTCGACCGGGGCCGGCTCGCCCTCCTCGGCCTGCACCGCCGGCACCAGCGCCGCCAGTGCCAACCAACCGCACAACGGCCACCAGCGCCCGCCACTGCCGGGTCGCCCTGATTTGCCCAGATGCTCCACACCGCCCCCTAGAAGTCTGAAAATTGGCGCGCACGCGCGCATTGCCGTCGCCGTCTGCACAGCGTTTGGCCGATTCAATTGCTGGTGATCGAGGTGTTTTCGTGGCGAGCCAGCCAGGTGTGCAACAGCGCGAAGTTCAACGAGAACTCGGGCATTTGCAGCAAGGCACCGCAGAACACTTCACCGATGATTTTCTGGATCAACTGCACCGCCCGCGGGTTGTTCAACAGCGTGGCGATATCGCGACTGAGGACACTGAAGCTCCAGACCTTCTGGTTCAGATCGAGACCGACGAACCAACGGAACAACAGGTTGTAACTGAGCTGTTCATACAGCTGCTGCTCGCTGGGCACCGAATACAGCAACTGCAGCAACAGAATGTGCATCACCGTACGCGGCGCGATCAGCATGCCGGGCTCGGCATTGAGGCCCTGGAGCAGATCGCGGTGCTGATCCAGCAACTCATCGATCTGCGGGCGCAGCAGCACCAGCGAATGCCCCGGCGGGATATAGCTGGCCACCTCCTTCAAGGCGCCCTGCCAATCATCCTGGGACACGATCCAGACCCACGGCGCCCCGTAGCGATAGACCGACACCGGCTTCTTGCGCGCGGCCTCGACAATCTTCGACAGCCGTTGATCCAGCTCCTGCATGCCCACTTTCGAGTAGCGTTCCATAGTCCCCATAGCCTCACTCCCGGCGTCCCGCCTCGGCTTAAAAAAGTGGCCTGGCGGCCCCCTCAAGCGCGTTACATACCCAAGACGCGCGTGGCCATGTGCTACCGAACTTTTGTCATAAAAGCTTCATTCACGAGAGCAACGCGCGAACGTTGTAGGAGCCGGCTTGCCGGCGAAGACAGCCACCAGTGCAGCGCTGGGCTGTCGTTATTCCGCGCACGACCAGACCGCCCTCTTCGCCGGCAAGCCGGCTCCTACGAGAGGGAATTGTTGTGCTGGAGAAGGCTTAAAAATGCGCCGCCCGGACGGGCGCGCCGTTTGCCGTGGCTCTGGCTTTGGCTCTGGCTTTTGATCTTGATCTTCAAGCCCCTTCCCAGCCGGCCGAACGCAGGCGTTGCGTAGGGGGCAGCTCGGCAGGGATGCCGAGCTAGCCGCCACCCGGCCATGGATGGCCGGTTGGCGGCGGCCCCCGGAGCAATGCCGGAGAGAGGGCACCCCGAGCCCTAGCGAGGGGCCCATGGAGGGGCAAGCCCTTTTGGTTACTTTTACGGCGTTTGGTAAAAGTGACTCGCTGTAAGAGCGAAACCGCCAGCGGCCGCACCCGCAGGAATGGATATGTACCCCCAACAACCCAGAAAGACTGGCCGGCTCTCAGGCCGCCAAGTCCCCTCCGCAATCCTACAAAACTTGCAGAATCGCCTGACTATCCACCCCAATCCACAGAGACTATGGTTCCTCACTCACCCAACCGGTGATCAGGTTTGGCGACCTGGAATTAACCAACAAGCAACCACGTTCACAGCGCTCATCGCCCAGCAACCCCGCTGACGACAACCCTCTGAACACGGCTAAAGAGAACGGCCTCAAAGGACCGCCTGTTCAATATTGGTTAATACGGAGCCTTACCCATGACTGAGCAATACATCCCCATCACCGGCATCGACTGCCTGATCCCCTGCCTGTTTATAGACAAGACCGCACCATTGGACGTGCTGCACGCCAACGGTGCCGCACGTTTACTGGCCGTGACTCAACTGCTGGAAAGCCTCTCCCGCGCAGAGTTCAAGAGTGCTGACGACACCGATCTGCAACATATCTCCAACGCAGCGGCGATTCTGCTGCGTGACAGTTGCGACATGTTGGGAGTGCTGGGCTGGCGCCTTCAAGCCTGACGCCTGGGCGCTCCGCGCTGCTTGGTAGCGCGGAGCGTTTCAAATGGGGTCTTGGACTTTTTAGGGGGGAAAAGTCTTTTAAAAGTGGCTGCAATCGGCCAGAAGCAGCGCTTCACGACATGCCGCTATAACTCTGATGTAGCTTGGATTTCATTCTATGCTAAGAACATGCACACCGGGCTTGTGCCAGAGAATGGTATGGGCGCTGGGAAAGCGGTCTAGTAGGTCATGCCTTCGGCTCAGGTTTCCTCGCAGTTCTCGTCAACCTCATAGGCAAACAGTTTTGGCAGCGAAGCATTCGGATCGTGATCATGCATGGCGCCTCTGCGGATCAATTCAATGTTGCTATCACCGAAGCCAGCCTGCGGGGGCTTTGAGTTCGATAGTGCTATCTCGACATCGCGCACTTAGCCCCTGAATTCGCTTGGGGTTATTGAATTCAACGCTGTTACCAATTCGATTTCGGCATCAGAAGATGGGGTCGGAATTATCGCAACGATTGGATGTTGACCACGGTACGTTTACAGGAGTAAACGATATGAGTTCGGCTCGGCATGACTACCAGCAATTCCTAGCTTGGCTTCATGTTCCAGAACGCGGTGCTACCGAAGACACTCGACGGTTTGCAAATCTGGTCGACCAAAATTTCGACACTGTAGCCGCGAACTCGCGCGCTCTGAGCCGCCGATCGGTGGTATTGGCTGCTAAGGCTAGAGAGTCTCTGCTCAAGACAGATTTCACGCCTCCCGCAGTTGCTGGGGCGGTTACTGTTGGCCAGTGGGCGTGGAGCGCATTGGATCGTCTAACCGTGGGCCCTTTTCGTGGCTTCCGAGTGGCTGAGACGTTCATTTTTCCTCAACGAATTACCATGTTCTACGGCCCCAATGGCAGCGGCAAAACGAGCCTCTGCGAAGCGTTAGAGCTGGCACTGTTGGGGGCCGTAGATGAGGCGTCGGCTAAGCGAATCCCTCCTCAGCGCTATTTCGCGAACCTTCACGAAAATAGGTATGAAGCCCCCGTCCTCGCTGCGCGAGGCGCGGACGGTCAGGTGTCGACAGTGCAAGCGGACTCAGAAGCCTATCGATTCTGCTTCGTTGAGAAAAACCGCATAGATAACTTTTCGCGAATTGCTGCTAAGAGCGCAGGCGAAAAGAAGGATCTGATAGCGGCCCTGTTTGGTATGGAGCAGTTCCATGACTTCGTCACTAACTTCAACGAGTCGATGGACCAGCAGCTCGACCTAGTTGCGATCAAACAGCAAGAGTTGGAAACACAGCGTGCAGCGCTGCAGCGCGATCAAGCGACAATAAATGGCGAGCTCCAAGCAGTTCAGGCAATCGCGCAAGAGGAAGCTGCCTATGCCGGAGCTTATGCTGCCGGCCTTTCGTACCAGCAGCTTCTTGAACTCATTGGCAACGATGCAGCTCCAGGTCGTCTGCATTACCTCAATGCGCAACTGGATGGGCCAACACCAGGTGTTTATGGCGTCAGCAACAACGCGTTAGCTATGGCATATCAGGCTGCTGATCGTGAGCAGGAGCGGCTTGAGGATGTGGACAAAAGGCTCACTGCAAAGACTGGTGAGACCTCCTTCCAAAATCTGTACAACGCGGTTCTTGGCCTACAAGCCTTGTCGCCCGATAACTGCCCCGCTTGTGGGACGCCAATCAATGGTGACCATCACGTTGTACGTGACCCATACGTGCAGGCACGTAACGGTCTGGCTCAGCTTCAAGAGCTCGCCAACTTGCAGGCTGAAAAAAACACAGTGCGAGGCGAATGGGAACGTACTTCCCGAGGTTTGGAGGGGCTTTTAACTGCCTTCGGTCAGCGAGTTAGTGCCCACCCTGATCATGTAGATGACAGGTTGCGATATCTCGCGTCACCTGGTGCTGACCACAGTACTGCCTGGTGGAAAGCGAGCTATGTAAAACAAGGCGATACGCCTTCGATGGCGCAACGAATCGTCGACTTAGCAACCGAGTGCGAAAGGATTGATGCTCAGACAAACCAGGCACTGGCAGATCGCGCGGCACTGGCACATGAGCGCACTCGACTCGTTCAGGCAGCGCAAGCTGTAGCTGGTTTTCAAACACGCCGCGCTGAGGTGGCCCGACTAGTTGGCATAGCTAGACAGACAATTGCCAACTTTGACCAAGCAAACGCAGCACTCATCGATGCAGTGCAGCAAGAGGCAGCGCATCTAGCACTCGGTCTACGCATTAAAGCGGCCTACGACGAATTCTTGAGGCTACTCAGGCAGTTCAGATCAGAGCTTCCCGGTGCGCTCATAGCGGGGCTTAACACTGTCGCTCTGGAGATCTACAACGAATTCAATAGACGCGATCATGAGGGCGACAAACTAGCGGCACTTTATCTGCCGACCAACGAAGACGAGCGCATCGGACTGGCGTTTCGCGCAGCTCCAGAGACCAGGGTAGATGCGTTGCACGTCCTCAGCGAGGGGCATGTTCGTTGCCTGGGTGTGGCAATCCTTCTTGCAAAGGCACTGCATATTCAGGCGCCGACGATCATCTTTGATGATGCGATCAACGCGATTGACACCGAGCACCGTGAAGGCATCAGAGAGGCGATTTTCCAGAGCTATCGCTTCGCAGCAACTCAAATTATCGTCACGTGCCACAGCAGCGAATTCATCAAGGATCTGCAGAATCATGTCGAGAAAGGCCAATGGACGGCCTACTACTTCATGCCTCACATCGGGGATCACCGACCGCAAGTAAAAGGTAACGAGATCACCTTCAACTACCTGGAGCAGGCCCGTGCCGCCTTGGACATTGGTGATTGGCGCAATGCTTTGGGTGCTTCTAGGCAGGCCCTGGAGATGCTCACGGACAAGATTTGGAAGTGGCTAGGCAAGAACGATCTCGGTGTAATACCCCTGCCGTTAGCTGGCCGAGGGGCGGATCCAAATCTGAGAAATCTCTGCGAGGCTTTGAAAAAACGGCTCGAAGACGCCAGAACATTTGTGCATCAGGACAAGCCAGTCCTCGTTCAAGGGCTTGGTGACGTCATAGGTGTTCCGGTTCAATCGAACGTATGGACGTATTTAAACAAAGGAGTCCACGAGGAGGCTGACAGAGATGACTACGATCCGAACCTCGTCCGCACCATTGTGGAGACCCTTGAAAGGATGAATCAGCTTCGGCTTGGCTCAATGCCTGTTGCTATCGCTGGAGCCGCCCAGGCGGCAGTTACGCAAGCGGTCGCTGACGCGGTCAATCCGCGATAACTGTCCTCAGCCATCAGTGACCCTGCGGCACTTAAGAATGAAGAGCTAGGCTCTTCCAGTGCTGTCGACGACCTCCGGGAGTTGCATATGGAATGCTTCAGAGTCGACGAAAGCGGCTATACCGGATTTGACCTGCTAAATCTTGAGCAGAGGTTTCAAGGGGCCGCGGCCATTGCCATTGATGACGATCAGGCCCGACGCTTGATCCAAGAGCACTTTCCTAAGTTACAAGCGGAAGAGCTCAAGTACCGGGCTCTGTCACGCCGGTCAGCCAATCACCCACGGCTTCTGGCGTTAATGCGCGATGTCCTGACCCATCACAAGTGTGTTACGTACGTTTGTGACAAGCGATTTCTGCTGCTACTGATGTTTCTGGATTACGCGGTTGAGCCGTACTACTACGAGCGCGGATGCGACTTTTATAAGGATGGTCAGAACTATGCGCTCGGGTCGCTGCTTTATGTGGCGGGCCCCACTCTTCTAGGAGAGGCAGCCTTTGAGCAGTTGCTCTTTTTTTTCCAACGCGCCGTAAAGGAAAAAAGCCCAGCAGCACTAGCTGACCTCGTAGCAGCTGCTCGCGCCACGCGCTGGCAGGAACTACCAGAGGCGTTGGGGCCTTTGGCGAAGTATGCCGCGCCGGAATGCCTTCAAGCGATCGCCACATCAGGTGTCACCACTGACGCCGCTTTTGTGGTGTTGCAATCGCTGATAAGCCGGATGGAAGTCATAGCTGATGGTCCCTACTTGGTTGAACATGATCAGTCCAAGAACCTGCTCACTTACCATGACTTGCTGCTGCGCTTTATTAATCACAAGGACGAGGTCACATTTCGCCAATCGGAGATCGCGAGCCTCACCTTTCCACTCAAGCTCCAGTCAGTGACGCAAGTCGACTCAAGGAGCAGTCCTGCAGTACAGCTGGCGGACGTAATGATTGGTGCTGCCATTGAGGCGACTAACACGCTTACGGGACAACGCGCCGGAGGGTTGAATCCTCATGATGTTATGTCCCTCTATGCGGATCATCAGATAATCCACATGCTGCCTTCGACTGACTTCGAAGGGCAGAAACGTTTCCGCCAGGGTACGCAGGCCAATGAGGTCATAGATTATTTTGGCAAAAAACTCAGTAAGCCCTAAGTGATATTCCGCTTCGGGTGGAAAGCTATCTTCATTAGACGGCTGCTTTTGGCCGGTTCCTGCCCTCCGTGAAAGGCAGCTTTGGGAGACTCTGTACGAAAACCCGGAACTCCAATCATGGCCCCTCGTTGGCTCAGTTTTTGTAGAGCCCCTACTCCTCTACAAGAAGGAGTTCTGCAATTGCAAAGCCTTACGAGTTCTCGGATGAGACCTGGTACAGGGTTGCCGATCTCTTCGAACCCCAAAGTGGGCCATGCACACGCCCGTAGCGCAGGTCGACGACCACTGTCTTGATGCACATGTTCGCGGAATCTGCCCTCGCCAGTGGCCCATTCCTACCCTGCCGGCGTCATCTGGACCGCTACACAACGCCCTTTAGTTCGCACCTTCTCCACCAATCGCGCTCTGTTGACGAACACATTGATTTCGCAACTGCCTGAGTGCTGCACGTCTTCCCAGTATTCTGCGTGCACAAGTTGCCCGTTCTGCGGCCCCGTGTAAGTACCCGCTGCTTCACGTGAAGCATAGCTACTGTCACGTACATATCTGAGCACGACCATATCTTCCTTCGGCGCCACCATGATCTGCCTTGGCACGCCGAAGAAGTCGATCAGTTCGCCTACCGGGCGATCTTTCCAGGCACTGCTGGCCGACAATGATGCGCAGCCACTGAGCAAGGTGGCGAGCAGGGCCAACATAAACAATCGGTTCATAAGGTCTTCTCCCTGAAGGCCGCGTTACTTGGCAGACATCTGCGCGAACCCTTCATCTATCTTCTGCATGATGGCCGCCTTGGCCGCCTCGCGGTTCAATATCTCGAAGAAATGCGGACCTGCCTGGCTCATTTGCGACGCGGGCATCACACCCAAGTGCTCCATCTTCTTGGCTTGGCGTTCAGTCGGCTTACAGACAAAGTCACGGCTTTGTGCCAGCCAGGCGTCAGGTTTGCTCTGCCACTGGCTGGAATACTTCGCATTGCGAAATTCATTGAACACGCTGTGGAAATCCGCCGCATCCATGATGCGCACGCGGTTCTTCGCACAATCGATTTCGACATTGTAAGAGGTGAAGTTGGGTTTATCGGGCTCTTCGTAAAGTTGATAGACACCCAATGATTTCGCGCCACCTGGACGATTGATGATGTGAGTGGGGTCGCCGTCTGCGATGAACACCTGATTCTTGCCCAAGGCACCCTGGTAGTGAACGACCCAGAAGTCGCCCTTCAGCACTTCGCTCGCCTGGGCAGCGAGGGCACTACACAGTAATGCGGCAGGCAAAAGCTGCCTTGTAAAAGCGATCATGGGGGCGCTCCTTTGCCGTTATTTTTGAAGGCAATAGCTTCGCACCCTGAACATGTAGCAAAGAACTATCTAGCACATCCGTCCTATGCCTTTGACGAAAACAGCAGTTGCAAGCCACCCATGGGGCAAGCCAGCGGAACCATCGTTGCGCCGTCAGGTGGGCCACGGCGTTGGCCCTGGTGGCCGAGGAACGTCCGCAAGTGACCACGAGCATTTTCGCGGACAAAAACAAGCGAAGTGCAATCTGCCAGACCGTCTTACTTTTTAAATTCCACCCTATATATGTTCCAGGTACTCCAAGAGAACCTCTCCGCCGATATAAGGGCCGTCATCACTGCAATCCATTGCCGGCTCGTCAAAATCAATCCATACACTGGTAATAATCCTGTCTTTTCCAGCCATAGTTCGTTGAGTGCTAGATAACTCCACTTCACCACCCAAGGCTTCCTTTACATATTCTGGGGGTAACGAAACCACTCCAACCCCGCCATTCGGCCACCACACGTGGGGCTTAACTTTTACCCTGTCACCGTCATTGAATTTCATTTATTTACTCACCCGTTCTCAAACCGCCAAGCCCCATAATGCAATCCTACAAAACTTACAGACGCGTCTGACTTGTCCCCTCCGGGACCCAATGCCCATAGTCTCTCTCGGTTCGCCAACCCGCGTTTCGAGCGCATCTCGCGCACCGAAAAAATGCTGACGACACCAACCGGCAGCACATCACCCAGGTCGCTGAAATTACTCTGCGCGACGGTCGCAACTTGCTGGAGGAATAGCCCGGATGGCCCCCTCGCAAGGTGGAACCATTAAGTCTCAAGCTGTCGACAAACCGCAGTTGTGAAAAAACACAACCAGAGTAGCATTGGCTCGAAGACAGGGAAGCCTATGGACATTCTCACGCCATCACGTTTTACCGATGCTGCGATTTTGTATCCGAACGACAAGGCCGGGCTTGATCGTTGCCTGCGGATTTTGAGGATGGCACGCCCAAAAGGATTCGCAGACCTGCAAAAGCTTTTCGGTACGCAGGGGATCGACTTGTTCAAACCGAGAGCCGCAGCGAACTGGGTCGTGATCGACGTAGGCGGCAACAATCTCAGGGTGATCGGCGGCGTCAACTACACCCGACAGAAGTTTTACGTCAAACACATCTACACACATGCCGACTACGACCTTGCCAACGCCTGGTATGCAAGCAACCAAGGGGTAAAACGATGAGCGAAGCCCGAAACGAACTTCAAACCGTGATCGCAACGCTTGGCGAACTACACGCGGTACTGGAGCGCCTGCGTGGTGAGTTTGTGCACGGCATCAAGACCCCCGCCGACTATGAGCGTGCGACCAACCTGCTTGATGAACTCACTGACGGGCGCGAGCTGAGCAAGATCGAAGAGAAAATTCTTGTCGAACTTGAGGATGAAATCCTGGCCTACCAGCGCCACTCCGAGCAGTTTCGCGAATCGAACGCTGCATTTGAGGCGACCTGCACCCCCGTGCAGTTGATCAAGGATCTGATGGAAACGCTCGGGCTCACGGGCTCTGACCTCCCTGAAATTGGCGATAAAACAGCGGTGTCCAAGGTACTCAGTGGAGATCGCCCCATCAGTCACAAGATGGCATACGCGCTGGCAGAGCGATTTTCGATGGAGCCTAGGGCATTCGTATCGGCAGCCTCGGGAAAGGCGGCGCCACTCGAAACCGTTCGGACGAAGGCTAAACAGACTTCAGCTTATTACCGCACTAGCAACATCTCCCGGAACTTACTCCCAGTGAAAGGTGCCGACGCAGGTGAATCCAAACGGGTAGCGTCCAAGAGCCGCAGACACTTGGGTAAAGCTCCGACCAAGGGATAGCGTGTTTCCATCCTGCCGTTCTGAGTTCCGTACGCTAACGCCATCTCCCCTACCCCAACTGCAAAAAGAACCGACCAATCCCCGCGCCTATCCGCTCTGAAAAATCCTCATCCAGAAACAGATACCCCATGCCATCCGAAAGCACGCCTTTGTGCTCAGGCAGCGCTCTATCCAGATCGCCCCCATAAATGGATACCCTTCTGCGCCCTGTCCCCGCTAAAACAGGCGCCTGCAGCCAAGCGTCCACGCCATCCAGCTTCGAGGCCAGGTTCTCGTCATCGTCCACCTCACAGTTCACCCCCAGCCGTACCGCCCCGCGATCTGAAATCGGCTGAACAGCCTCATTCCGCTCGGAACCGGCTCGAACATAGCCCATGACAACCGCTTGCGAGCGCCCCTGGACGGCACGCAACTTTCGATAGTGGCCGACCTCGCCCGGCAAGTACGGTACAAAAACCGAAACCCAATAACTCCTGTCGATCAGGGCCTCTGAAAACCAATGTCCAGGAAAGGCCATCAGGTGTGTCAGCGGCACTCCATCAGGCGAACAGGGCCAAGCCAGCTCCGTGGGCAGGCAGGCCCCACCACCGGCATAGGCATCCTCTTTTGCAGGCGTTTCACCGGTAAATATCAGCTCGTCAAACATCCGTTTCTGTCCACTCCATCACAGGTTGCCGCATTCGTTAACAGCCTCTGGCCAATACTTGGGTCAAGACTTCACGCCACGCACCGCACGTCCACAATCCACCATCAGTTCCTCCAGAAAGGGGCGCAACTGCGCCTCGCCCACCGCCAACACCCGCTTGTACTCATCCTGCCCGTACCATTCCCAGACAGTGGTGGAAAACCCCATGTTTTCGGCTCCGAAATTTGTCCGGGCGAATATACCGATATCAACGCACTGGCGCGCATCCAGCACACTCGCCGCTTGTATCGCGCCGCAATCTCTGAAATCTTCTGCCCCCTTGCCCACGATGCCAATTCCCATGAACCCGCACCTCGCCCATCTTGTTTCCGACTACCAAGCCAGCATCCGCACGGCTGTCGAACTGATGCAACAATCCGCCATTCCCCTCCCTGCCAGCAACGCCGATTGGGTGGGAACCGATATCCCGGATCAAGGAGAACTGGCTGGCGGTATTCGCTACTTCAAGCACGGCTATGGCTGCGCCGTTCACCTGCCAACGGCAACGGTGAGCTTTGACTTTGGCGAGCAGGGCGAAATCGACGGCGTAACCCTATCGAGGCTGGCCGGTTTTGCCGAGAACAGGCTCGTGGAATACGGTTTTACGGATGAGGATGAACTAAAGCAGTGCTTCGACCAAGAAGTGGCAGCCGGCTCGCTGGTGTATTCGGGCTATATCCTTTACTACGTCGCAACCGTTAGATCCCAAACGCGCACGCTCGAAGATAGCGACAGTCCTTCACCCCCCGAGCCCCCCGGAAGCCCATCATGAAGTTCACCTCAGCCGGCCAAATCATCGACCCACGAACCGTCGGCTATCGCAGCCTGGGCTTTGGCGAGGCACTGACGATCCCGGTAACGCCCTATGAACTGCGCATCCACCACGGCGATCTGCCGCAACGCTTTCTTGACTGCGCGGACACCTTTGCCGCCGAATGCAAAATCGACGATATCGACCAGGGTTTTGTCGACATCCAGGAACTTGCAGAGCTGGGCTACCCAAGCTTCAGGACGCTGTTGAAGGACCATCCCGATCTGGCGGCGCGCCTGGTCCAGGACTACCTGTATTTCGAGTTGCTGTTTTCGCTGTTCCCGCATTCCAGCGGCCTTGAAGTCGTGATCAACAGCATCACCGGCGTCTGCTCAAAAGAAGGCGTCATCCTGCTGACGGGCCAGACCTACGCGGCCAGACACTCATGAGAAAGCCCTGGCGTCAGGACCGAGGCCTGGGATCAGGCCACTGATGGCAACCGACGATTCACTATCGAGTGTGGTCCGGGCCTTCTCCCTGGCGGCTTGATGCGCGTTCAGGGCAATGGCGTATCAGCCGCAACACAGGCAACCGCTGATCAGCGGTTGATCGGGGTCGTTTTCAAGAAATGCGACTTTGACCTCCACACCGGGTCGCAGCGGCGTCACTTCACAGCGCCAATTGGCAGTACCGGCCAGCCAACAACTGCTCTTGTCGTCGAACCGACCTTCGCGGTCCCAGGGAAACTTGACCTTGACCCTTTCGAAGCGCTGACCACGCGAGTTCGCCTGGTCTTCCAGGGCGATGACCAGCGCCGTCTGGTTGCCTGGCGCCAGAGGCTTCTCATGAGCCAAAGGCGGGCGATAGCAAAGGTCCAACGCAAGCGCGGTGAAACGGTTGCGATAACCCTGGCGCAGTTGAACCTGGTTGTCAGTGTTGACATTGGCGACGCGCTCACCCGAAACCTGTGGTTGCTTGCCTTCATGGATGACCTGAGTCAGTAGCCACAGTTCGCCACTCTGGCCCGAGGTTTCCAGTACATGACCACTGAGCAACCCGCTCTGCTCCCCTTGCCCGGCAACAGCGCGGTGCTCCATGGCTCGCAGGCTTGCCTGCTTGTGGTGACGGGTCGGTAACTCGTTGGCGGGCCTGGCGCTCTCTGGTGCAAAAGCCGTGGCTTGCCCAATCGGCGGAAAAGCCGCCCGGTTGTCGCCAAAGACCAGCACATGGCCTTGCGCAGAGTGCTGGAAGTGGAAGTGAATACCCTCCTCCTCGCACAAGCGCTGAATAAAGTGCAAGTCCGTTTCATCGTACTGGGTACAACAGTCACGCTCGGGATAGGTCGAAGCCAGCTCGAACCTGTAGGCGTCGCCGAGGATTCCATGCTCTTCGAGGATCAAGGCGACGATGCTCGGCACCGAGAACTGTTGATAGATCCGCTGATTGATGCGGTGGCGCAAGTAGGACAAGTGCGGTACCAGGGCCAGATTGTAGTGCGTCAAACCCTGAGCGTTACTGCCTTGAGCCATGTGATAGATGCGTCCATGAACGCCGTTGCCCTTCATGTCGAAAGCCAGAAAAGCCTCCCTGTCGAAGAGGCTTTGCAGGTCCAGATCCGGCCGCTCACTCACACACTCCACATTGAAGAAATAAGGCTTGCTGATCGCCTCTTCCCCGGTGAATGCGAGCACTTGAAAGTCGTGCTCAAAACCGTCGATGGTCAAACTGAAGTGCGTTTGATTGGCTGGGCTGAACATCCACTGTGCTCCTCTTGCATCAGGTATTGAATGGACGCAGGCGCATACCGCCCTGCGGAAAGAAACGGATTCCGCAAGGCGAGTACATTTCACCGAATGTTTTAAACAAAGAGCCCGCACTCACAACAACGACGTTTATGAAGCAGCAGGCGAAGGGTCAAACCCGATCAGATACTGCTCTTGACCTTGGTCCAGACCCGCGTACGGATACGTTCCAGTTTCAATGGCAGCGGCTCAAGCGGAACCAGTGTCGCGACCGTTGCCTTGTCTGGATAAATCCAGGGATTATCGCGCAACTTCTGCTGGACAAACTCAGTGGCATCTTTGTTGGCATTAGGATACAGCGTGTGATTTGACGTCTTGGCAATCACTTCCGGCCGCATCATGTAGTTGATAAACGCCAGGCCTTCCTTTGGGTGGGGGGCGTCTTTTAGCAGCACCAGGTTTTCCGACCACACCAGCGCACCTTCGCGAGGCAGGCTGTAGGTAATCCTGCGGCCGGTGTTGGTCTTTTCGTTGATAGCCTGCGCAGCCAGCGCACCATTGGCCCAGCCCACCACTGCACAGATATTGCCGCCCGCCAGGTCCGTATCGATTTTCGACGAGTCGAAATAAACAATATAAGGCCGGATCTTCAACAGCAGTTCCTGGGCTTTCTGGTAATCGTCCGGGTTCTTGCTATTGCTGGGGAGCCCCAGGTAATTCAAGGCAATCGAGATGATCTCGCTGGGCGAGTCGAGCATGGCCACGCCACAGGATTGGAGCTTGCTGATGTTCTCTTCCTTGAAGATCAAGTCCCAACTATTGACCGGCGCATTATCACCCAGTGCCGCTTTGACTTTATCAACGTCATAGCCAATGCCGGTGGTGCCCCACAAGTAGGGCACAGCGTAACGATTGCCAGGGTCATTGACCGCCAGTTGGGCGAGGATGTCAGGATCGACGTGGGACAGGTTACTCAGTTGGGCAGGGTCCAACGGCTGCAGCACGCCCGCCTTGATCAGGCTGGGCAACACATTGGAGGTTGCCACCACCACGTCATAGCCTGTGCGCCCGGCCATGACCTTGCTCTGCATGATCTCGGCGCTGTCGAAGGCATCCATGTGAATCCGGGTGCCGGTGGCCTGTTCAAACTCTTTTGGAGTCTCCGGTGCGAGCAGCCCGAACCAGTTGTACAGGTACATCCCAGGCTCTGCTGCCACCGCGGATGTACTGATCCCGGCACAGAGCAGCGCGACCGAAAAAACGGTTCGCAAAGGTGATTTTCTCATGCAACATCCTTGTCCAGACGACGTGCCCTCATGGCTGTCGTAAACCCTGAAGGCGAATATACCGAGCCTTGATCAATAGTAAATACCTACGATTACTTACCCTTGACCCACAAATCCCTAACCCTAAAGGGGTAGAAAATGCCACTCGACCTGCATAGCCTGGCTTGGCACCGCTCGATTGGAAAACTGATCATGCAGTTGAACCGTCCAGACTTCTGGAGTTCGCTTATTCGCACACTCAACGAATATGTGCAGATCGATAACTGGGTTGTACTGGTGTTCAGCAATCAACAGGTACAAGTGGTCAGCCTTCCCGAAGTAGCCGATGTGGAAGAGGTGGATGCGTTCATTCATCTCTATGTGAAGGGGCTTTATCTGCTCGACCCCTTTTATATCGCCAATCGAGAAAACCCGCAGAGCGGTTTCTTTCACCTGCTGGATATTGCACCGGAGTACTTTCTGGAAACCGAGTACTACCACAAGTACTTTGCGCAATATATTTCTGTCGATGAAGTCCAGTACAACATCCAGCTTGATGCCGACAGAACCCTGTGCATCTCCATTGGCAGCGGCGTCCACTTCAATCAAGAACAAATTACGATGCTTGACCTGATCAAGCCATGGGTCACTGCGCTCATGCATCAGCGCATGTGCTTTGAGACGGATGTAGAGAAAAGCCTCAGCGCCCCGTCTCAATGGCCTGAAACGATCAGCCAGCTTGGTACGCAAATAACAACCCGCGAAAGCGATGTACTCAGACTGTTGCTCAGTGGCTTTTCCAACAAGGAGATCGCTGGCAAACTTTCCCTCTCGGCAGAAACGATAAAGGTTCATCGTCGCAACATTTACGCCAAACTGAACATCAAGTCGCAATCCGAACTCTTCGCGCGATTCTTCATGCCCAAACAGGACGTTCTCTCTTGACGCTACCGACCTCGATGACGATCCTTGCCGGGAAGCCGTAAACAAACCACTGCATAGCCTGGATGCCTCACGAACCCCGCATCCCATCAGCAACACCCTCCAAGCCCCTCTCAACACGGATGTCGAACACCCCATGTTTAAAGCCATTCTCTTCGGCCTGCTCTCCTGCGCCCTGGTGCTGCCTGTTTTCGGGCTGGTGATTTCACAGTTTCTCCCTCCTGCGTTCGTTGCCCTTGGCGAACCGGGTTGGAGACAACAGCACGATCAACTGGTCAGCATCAACACCGTTCAGTGGCTGACGGTGCTTGGCTGGGCCGTCACGGCGGGCGTCGGGGGATTTGTCAGCACCCGGACCCAGACGACCCGCACCTTGCGTCCCGCCATCTGGGTCGGGGTCATCATTCTGTTGGTCTGGGGCATTCCCGTGGGGATCTTCACCTTGAGCCAAATAAGCTGGGTGCATGTCACCTGCTGCCTGGCCATCATGCCGGCGGTGCTGGCAGGTGGTGCGCTGGCGCGCAGAAAAGCTGAATCATTGGCCTGAACATCAACCCTAAGTAGGTAGCCCTTAGATGGATATCCAATTTCGCGGTAACGCAATGCCTGGCAACCCCGCTGCCGGCACCTGCGATGAGTACAGCCTGAGCGGCATTTCCAGCCTGGACGAGTTGATCGACGCCTACCGCCAGATCGCCGGCAACCACCCAGGCTTCAGGCCCCTCCTCTCGCTGGATGACCTGCCCCAGGCCCGCTACACCTCCGGGCATGCACGCAACAACCTGGGGCTGGACGATGCCTCGGAACAGGACATCGCCCAGTTACCTGCAGAGTGCTTCGAACAGGGCGAATACCTGGGCTATCCCACCACCAAAGCCGAGTTCGCAATGTGCTTGCGCAACTTCACTGATCTGGTGGCCGGCAGCTCGTTCGAAGACGCGTGCGCCCACGGCCTGACCCTTGACCAGCCCGCCCTGCAGGAATGGATGGACTACCAGGACAACCCGGTTTCACTGCTCGACCAGCCCCTCTCGGCACTTCTGGTTCCCGTTGAGCATGCCTGCCAGGCACTGGCTGCATTTCCCAACGGCTATTTCAGTTGCGACCTGGGCCCCGCGCAAAACTTTGCGGTAGCGCGCCATTTCGCCCAGGCCCACGGTTATGAATTGATAGGGGTTGGCGCGTCTTACCTCGGTTTCCTGCGTGCAGCGCCTGCCGACCTGTGCGTCGCCAACGCCGTGGCGAGCGATTTTTGTGCGCTCTACAACACCCCTGATGAGAACCGGCAAGCGGTGATTTCAGCGGTCGTCCAAGCGATCCGCGAGCGGACACACCTGTGGCTGCGCTACGTGGAATGACGCTCGGAGAAAGAGCATTGCCACAGCAGACGATGGATGGTGGCTGAGGCCGGTCATGAATCGACTAGAAAAGCCGATCGGTTAAATCTGCTTCAACTTTTCGGCAAATAGAGCGACTTGGGTCGGGGTGAGTAACAACGACCCATTGATCTGCCAATCACAGTCGTCATCTGAGGTTGAGCCTAAGTAGATGCGTAAAAAAACCAACCCTGGAAACAATGGATCTCTGCTGGCAGAGAAGGCCAGATCCTGACCTTCAGAAAGCCAATCTTGAGTAATGCCCTCTTCAAGTTGCGCTGCCAGCATGAAGAATTCGTCCAGCGGTTGCTGTACATCCCCGGCTGAGTCTTTTTCCGAGAGTATTTCTGCCTGCAACGCAGTGCCGGTGAGCCGAATCAGAACACAGCCCGGCCGGCCGCTTGGACACGCCAGGATGGTCAATGTCAGTCCATTCTTTTGACTTGTTTCTTACGCCGGCTCGCCTTTATCAACCGCCAACGAAGCAAACATCTCAGCGCGGCACACCTCAAGAATCTCATCCGCCAGCGCGGAATCATCCGGGCAGGCACGCGACAACATAATCGCACCCACCGCACGGGACAGCAGGTCGATCATTTTCCGCCGGCCCTCCCCCGGAGCGGCATCCGGCCGGGTCGGGTATTTGTCCCCCAGGGTTTGCAGGGTGTGTTCGACCCCTTCGGCAAACGTCGCTTTCACATCATCCGATTGGCGCGCCGCATCGCCACACAACGCGGCCATGGTGCAACCGCTGCCACGTCCGTCGCGATGTTCTCTGGTCACATAGACGTCGATGAAGCCAGGCACATCCAGCGCCTGCACGCCTGCCAGCGACTTGGCAAGGCTGCAGGCCGAGGCCTCGGCCATGAGGTCGGCCTTCGAGCCGAAATGCTTGTAGAAGCCGCCGTGGGTGAAACCGGCCGCCGCCATGAGATCCGACACACCCACACCGTCGAAACCGCGCTCACGGAACAACTCTGAGGCCGTTTCAACGATGTGCTCTCGATTGGCCTGCGCCTGGGCCTTGCTCACTCTCACGTGCAATACCTCATGTTCATTGGGAAATCATGGTCCCAATCATACATAGATGTCGATCATAATCAAAACCGTTGACAGTTTAGATTTCGATCATCATCCTAATTGCACGCACCACCGACCTCCACCCATGGGCACGGAAGAGACACCAGATGACCGATCAGAATCTGTTCACCCCTTACACCCTTGGCGCCCTCACGCTGTCGAACCGCATCGTCCTCGCGCCACTGACCCGCAACCGCGCGGGCGCAGGCTTTGTTCCCGGCGCATTCGCGGCCACCTATTACAGCCAACGCGCTACGCAGATTTCCCAACAGGGCCAGGGCTATCAGGACACCCCCGGGATCTACACCCAGGCGCAGATTGATGGCTGGCGCACGGTGACCGATGCCGTCCACGCCAAGGGCGCAAAGATCTTTGTGCAACTGTGGCATGTCGGCCGCGTGTCCCACGTTGATCTGCAAGAAAACGGCGTCGCCCCCGTGGCCCCTTCCGCGCTGCGCGCGGCCACCAAGGTGTTCGTCAATAACCGCTTTGAAGACGTCTCCGAGCCCCGCGCGCTGGACATCAGCGAGCTGCCGGGGATCGTCGCCGATTTCCGCCAGGCCGCGGCAAACGCTATCGCTGCCGGGTTCGACGGTGTGGAAATTCACGGCGCGAACGGCTATTTGCTGGATCAGTTCCTCAAGGACAGCGCCAACGTGCGCACCGATGCTTACGGCGGCTCGATTGAAAATCGTGCGCGGCTGTTGCTCGAAGTCACCGCTGCCGTGGTCAATGAAATCGGCGCGGATCGCACCGGGGTGCGCTTGTCGCCGGTGTCGCCGGCCAACGGCGTCTCCAGCAGCAATCCGCAGGCGCAATTCGATTACGTCGTCGATCAACTCGACGCCCTCGGCGTCGTTTACCTGCACATGGTCGAAGGCGCGACCGGTGGCCCGCGTGACGTGGCGCCATTGGATTTCGCCGCCCTGCGCCAGCGCTTCAAAAACACCTACATCGCCAACAACGGCTATGACCTGGAGCTGGCGACCTCGCGGCTCGCCGAAGACCAGGCCGATCTGATCGCGTTCGGTCGCCCGTTCATTGGCAACCCGGATCTGGTGGAGCGTCTCAAGACCGGCGCCGCCTTGTCCGCATTCAATCCCGCCACCCTCTACGGCGGCGGCGCGGCAGGCTACATCGACTACCCGACGCTGGTTGATTCGAGCGCCAGCGCAAGCTGAGCAAGCAGCAACCGATCTGTCCGTTTTCACTCATTCTGAAAGAGAGATGACCCCATGAACACTCGCCCTACCGTTCTCATCACTGGCGCCTCTACTGGCATCGGCGCCATCTACGCCGAGCGCTTCGCGCAACGTGGCCACGATCTGGTCCTGGTCGCCCGCGACCGGGCACGCCTGGACGCACTTGCCGCCCGCTTGCACAGCGAACACGGGGTCGCCGTCGAGGTGATGAAAGCGGATTTGACCCAACTCAGCGATCTGACAACCGTTGAAGCACGCCTGCGCGACGACGCCCGTATCGGCATCCTCATCAATAACGCCGGCGCCGCGCTGTCCGGCAACTTCATCGAGCAAAGCACCGACAGCGTTGCGCAACTGGTTGCCCTCAACACCACGGCACTGGTGCGGCTGGCCAGTGCCATTGCCCCGCGCCTGGCCAAAGCCAGTGACGGCGCGATCATCAACATCGGTTCGGTGGTGGGCCTGGCGCCGGAGTTCGGCATGACGGTCTATGGTGCAACCAAGGCTTTCGTGCTGTTCCTGTCCCAGGGCCTGAGCCTGGAACTGTCGCCCCGGGGCGTGTACGTGCAGGCCGTACTGCCGGCCGCCACCCGCACGGAAATCTGGGACCGCTCCGGCGTCGACATCAACACCCTGGACGAAATCATGGAAGTGGGCGATCTGGTGGATGCCGCACTGGTCGGTTTCGATCGGCGCGAAGCGGTGACCATCCCGCCACTGCAACAGGCTGAACGCTGGGATGACCTGCAGAGCGCGCGTCAGGGTCTGCTGGGGCACATCCGTCAATCCGAGGTTGCCCAGCGTTACCAGTCCCAAGAATGATCTTCAGGTAGCGAGCATTCGCGGCGGATTCGCGGCAGGCACTGCGACGAATCCGGTCCGCTGTTCGGAGTAGCAATGAATCCAACGCAGACAACCTTCCCCCCGGCTTTGCAGACGTCGTTCATCAACGCGGCGAACCAGTCGATCATGGTCAGGGGCATTCCCTTCGCCTATCGCGATACCGGTCCCGCGGGCGGCGTACCCCTGGTGCTGTTTAACCACTGGGGCGCGGTGCTGGACAACTTCGACCCGGCAATAATCGATGGGCTGGCACAGACCCGGCGAGTCATCACCACCGACTATCGCGGCATCGGCGGCTCGGGTGGAACCGCCCCCCTGACGGTCGGCGACATGGCGCAAGACGCCATTGAGCTGATACAGGCCCTGGGGTTCAAGAGCGTCGATATCCTGGGCTTCTCACTCGGCGGCTTCGTCGCTCAGGACATCGCCCTGCAAGCTCCCCAATTGGTGCGCCGCTTGATTCTCACCGGCACCGGACCGGCCGGCGGCATCGGTATCGACAAGGTCGGCTCGGTGACCTGGCCCTTGATGCTCAAAGGCTTGCTGACCTTGCGCGATCCCAAGTACTACCTGTTCTTTACCTCGACGCCCAATGGTCGTCGAGCCGCCTCGGAATATCTGCAACGCCTGAAAGCCCGCAGCAAGCATCGCGACAAGGGCCCAACGCCCGGCGCCTTCCTGCGGCAGCTGCAAGCCATCACCGCGTGGGGCAGACAGGCGCCGCAGTATCTCGGGCGCTTGCGCGCGCCGACGCTGATCGTCAATGGCGACAACGACATCATGGTGCCCAGCGCCAACTCCCATGCCTTGGCCAAGCGTGTCCCCAACGCACAGCTAGTGATGTATGAGGACGCCGGGCACGGCGGCATTTTCCAGTACCACGCTGACTTCGTGGCCAAGGTCCGGGCGTTCCTTGACGACTGAGCCCCCATGACAGCAACCCCACCCAAGCACCGCCCACACCTATTCCAACCGACAAGAGCCGCACCACGATGAAAGCCTTTCTAATTGATCGCTATGGCAAGAACAGTGGGCGCATTGGCGAAGCGCCCACGCCCACGCTGGGTGCCCACGACGTGTTGATCGAGGTCCACGCCAGCAGCGTCAACGTGCTGGACTCGAAGATCCGCAACGGCGAATTCAAGCTGATCCTGCCCTATGCATTGCCGCTGGTACTGGGCAACGACCTGGCGGGCGTCGTGGTTGAGGTTGGCCCCCAAGTGCAACGCTTCAAGCCGGGAGACGAAGTCTACGCGCGCCCACCTGAAACACGGATCGGGACGTTCGCCCAGTGGATCGCCGTGAACGAAAACGCAATCGCCCTGAAACCTGCCAACACCAGCATGACCGAGGCCGCGTCGATCCCCTTGGTCGCACTCACCGCCTGGCAAGTGCTGGTGGAAACCGCCCAACTGAAAAAGGGCCAGAAAGTGCTGATCCACGCAGGCGCAGGCGGTGTCGGCACCCTTGCCATCCAGCTGGCCAAACACCTCGGCGCCTTCGTCGCGACCACCACCAGCACGGCGAATGTCGAATGGGTCAAAGCCCTGGGCGCCGATCAGGTGATCGACTACAAGCAGCAGAACTTCGAAAGCGTCCTGCATGACTACGACCTGGTGTTGAACAGCCTGGGCAGCGACGTACTGGAAAAGTCCCTCAAGGTCCTCAAGCCCGGCGGACAGCTGATTTCCATCTCCGGGCCACCCACTTTGCAATTCGCCCAGGAGCAAGGGCTGGCCTGGCCGTTGCAGCAGGTCATGCGCCTCTTGAGCTTGGGTATCCGGCGCAAGGCGCGCCAGCGGGACGTCCGCTACGCCTTTGTGTTCATGCGGGCCGATGGCGCCCAGCTGCAACAGATCACCGCGCTGATCGAGGCCGGAATCATCAAACCTGTGGTTGATCGCAGCTTCAGTTTCGAATCGACGGCAGAGGCCTTGCAGTACGTCGAGCAGGGACGAACCAAGGGCAAGGTGGTGGTCAGGATCAAATGACTGCGCCGTCTATTGCCAAAAACCGCCCCACTGGCGCGCAAAATCCCGGATAATGCCCGCCATTTTTTGCTTTGTGATGCCGGTGCCCCCCATGGAAATCAAGGTCAACTTTCTCGACAACCTTCGACTTGAAGCCAAGTTCGACGACTTCACGGTGGTGGCCGACCAACCGATCCGCTACAAGGGCGATGGCTCGGCGCCGGGTCCGTTCGACTATTTCCTGGCCTCTTCGGCGCTGTGCGCGGCGTACTTCGTCAAGCTCTACTGCCAGACCCGCAATATCCCCACCGACAATATCCGCCTGTCGCAGAACAACATTGTCGATCCGGAAAACCGCTACAACCAGATCTTCAAGATCCAGGTCGAACTGCCGGCGGACATCTCCGACAAGGACCGCCAGGGCATCCTGCGTTCCATCGACCGTTGCACCGTGAAGAAGGTGGTGCAGACCGGCCCCGAATTCATCATCGAGGAAGTGGAAAACCTCGACGCCGATGCCCAGGCGCTGTTGATGCCGCAATCGGGCGCCAGCGAAGGCACCTACATTGCCGGCAAGGACCTGCCCCTGGAGCAGACCATCGCCAACATGTCCGGGATCCTCGCGGGCCTGGGGATGAAGATCGAAATCGCTTCGTGGCGCAATATCGTGCCCAACGTCTGGTCGCTGCATATCCGCGATGCGCAGTCGCCGATGTGCTTCACCAACGGCAAGGGCGCCACCAAGGAAAGCGCACTGGCCTCGGCCCTGGGCGAGTTCATCGAGCGCCTCAACTGCAACTTCTTCTACAACGATCAGTTCTGGGGCGAAGAGATCGCCAACGCCGAGTTCGTGCATTACCCGGACGAGCGCTGGTTCCAGCCGGGGCGCAAGGATGAGCTGCCCAAAGAGATCCTCGACGAGCACTGCCTGGCCATCTACAACCCCGATGGCGAGCTGCGCGGCTCGCACCTGTACGACACCAACTCGGGCAATATCGAGCGCGGCATCTGCTGCCTGCCTTACGTGCGCCAGTCCGACGGCGAGGTGGTGTACTTCCCCTCCAACCTGATCGAGAACCTGTACCTGAGCAACGGCATGAGCGCCGGCAACACCCTGGCCGAAGCCCAGGTGCAGTGCCTGTCGGAGATCTTCGAGCGGGCGGTCAAGCGCCAGATTCTCGAAGGCGAGCTGGCGCTGCCGGATGTGCCGCAGGAAGTGCTGGCCAAGTACCCGAGCATTCTGGCGGGCATCCAGGGCCTGGAAGAACAAGGCTTTCCGGTGCTGGTCAAGGATGCGTCCCTGGGCGGTGAGTTCCCGGTGATGTGTGTGACCCTGATGAACCCGCGCACCGGTGGCGTGTTCGCCTCGTTCGGTGCTCACCCGAGCCTCGAGGTGGCGCTGGAGCGCAGCCTCACCGAGCTGCTCCAGGGCCGCAGCTTCGAAGGCTTGAACGACCTGCCGCAACCGACCTTTGAAAGCCAGGCGCTGATGGAGCCGAACAACTTCGTCGAGCACTTCATCGACTCCAGCGGCGTGGTGTCGTGGCGCTTCTTCAGTGCCAAGGCGGACTTCGAATTCGTCGAGTGGGACTTCACCAGCCACAGCGGCTTCAGCGAAAGGCAACAAGCCAGCGCCGAGGAAGCCGCGACCCTGTTCGGCATCCTCGAAAGCCTGGGCAAGGAAGTCTACATGGCGGTGTATGAGCACCTGGGGGCCACCGCCTGCCGCATCCTGGTGCCGGACTATTCGGAAATCTACCCGGTGGACGACTTGATCTGGGACAACACCAACAAGGCGCTGTTCTTCCGTGAAGACATCCTCAACCTGCACAGCCTGGACGAAGACGGTTTGCGCTCACTGCTGGAGCGCCTGGAAGAAAGCGAGCTGGACGACTACACCGACATCACCACCCTGATCGGCATCGAGTTCGACGACAACACGGCCTGGGGCCAGTTGACCATCCTCGAACTCAAGCTGCTGCTCCACGTGGCCCTGCAGCAGTTCGATCCGGCCAAGGAGCTGGTGGAGATGTTCCTGCAATACAACGACAACACCGTCGAGCGCGGGCTGTTCTATCAGGCCTTGAACGCGGTGCTGGAAGTGGAACTGGACGATGAACTGGAGCTGGGCGACTACGAAGCCAACTTGCGGCGCATGTTCGGCAACGAACGGATGGACGCCGTGATCGGCTCGGTGAATGGCAGCGTGCGCTTCTACGGCCTGACCCCGACCAACCTGCAGCTCGAAGGCCTGGACCGTCACCTGCGGCTGATCGACAGCTACAAGAAGCTGCACGCGGCACGGGCCAAGTGGAGCGCAGCCAACCGCTGATCAACAGCCCCTTGTAGGAGCGAGCTTGCTCGCGAAGCCCTCAAGAACGCCGCGTTCCGCCAGTGAGTGCGGCGTTTTCGTTAGAGACCATCGCGAGCAAGCTCGCTCCTACAGTTGGCCAGCCAGTATCCGGGCAAGCTGCTGGCGCAATGGGCCGTGCTCGGCCTCGACATAGGGCGGCGCGGTCTTCCAGTCGTAGAACCACACCGGCATCCGGCGCTTGCCTTCCGGCTCCGAGGCGTAGCGGGGAAAGATATGGCAATGCAACTCAGGCTCCGAGTTGCCGAGGATTTCATAGTTGATGCGCAGCGCTCCGGTGGCCTCAAGCAGCGCATCGCCGATGCGGGCCATGTCCAGCAGGTAGGTGGCCCGGGCCTGGGCATCCAGGTCGTTCAAGCTGGCCACCACCGGGTCCGGCAGCAACAGGCAATAGCCCTCAAGAAACTGCACATCGCCCATCACCGCCCAGCCCGAGGCCATGCGGCAAATCACCTTGTCGTTGGCACCCTGGCGGGCCAGTTCTACACGTTGCGAAATCAGTGACATTCATAATCCTTGATGAGCGGGTTCGTCGTTTCGAAGCCACAGTGCCCGAGGCTTGTATCCAGCCGTCGAAAAACCTAGGCCACGCCGGCTGGCCAGGGCTTGCTGTCGTCCCGGTCGGGCGGGCCGTACAGTTCCTGCTCCCAGTCCTCGAACGCCGGCTGTGCCTGGTAGCCCGGATCGCAATACTGGCGGATGTACTGCGCCGCCCGGTGCTCGGCGTACTTGGCATTCACCGGTACGCCCTGCTCGTCCAGCTCCAGCACATTGGCAAAAATGGCATAGGCCATCTCCAGCATGCTCGGCTCGTCCCCGAGGCCACTGCGGTAGTCGACGCCTTCCAGCAACGGATAGCCCAAGGTGCCGTTGGCGACCCAGAAACTGAAGGTTCTCAGTGCCCCGGAAAACTCCGGACTTAGCTTCTTCGGGTAAGACATGCAGATCACTTTCCTTGATAGCGGACCGGGGCGGATTCTCGGGCAGCCACACCGGCAAGGCAAGGCTTCGTCCAACTCGCATCCGTCGGTTTCCATGGGCACGGCAAACCCGTCACAATGTGCCCCCTCTTTCTACCCCTGTGCTGTGCGCCGTGTGCAACGCACTTGCCCCGCAAGGATCGCCCGATGAATTTCCTGGAAAAACTGCTCGGCGTGTTCAAAAAGCCGGCGCCACAAAAGGCCGAGCCCACCC
>NZ_MOAK01000078.1:14460-44319 GCF_003732485.1 Pseudomonas protegens | reverse complement strand
AAGCAGAGCTGGCCGGCATTGCCCTGATGGAGGCAGGTGCCGCCTGCCTCGATCGCCACTGGCAAGCGGTCGGCCACTGTGAGCAAGACGTCCTGGGCTTCGCCATCAGCCCCAGTTTCATGGGCGGCTCGCACTGGCCCTCCACGCGCCAGGCCTATCGCATCGTGCGTCGCAACAACGGCATCATTCTCGCCACCGAGGGCCTGTCCGACCCGTTCGATGGGGTCACAGGTGATGATCTGGGCAATGGTTTCGAGATGGAACTGTTCGTCGAAACCCCGGACATCCCACCCCATGCCCAGGGCGCGGTGGGTGATGTCTACCCGTTCGCCGATAGCTGGGCTTTCGAACTGCTGCGCTGCGTGGCCAACACCACGGCCGATGCCGGTGGCCTCACTGCACGCCTGCAGCGCTACGGGGTGCTGTCCCTGGAACTGCCCGGCGTCAGCCAGTCCCGCGCCATGAGCGAGCAACTGCCAGCGCATTTCATCAGCGCCGACGACTGCGCCGGGGTACTGGTGGGCGGCCCGGCCCCGGACTTCCCGACGCGCCTGGAAGACATGCCGCTGTCCCCCGTGACCCTGGTGCCGGTGGTGCTGATCACCGCCGCGGAGCTGGAGTACGTGCGCAGCGGCGGGGCCCAGGCCCGGGAAGACCTGGCCGCACGCTTGAGCGCCGCCGGCCATGGTCATGTCAGCCATTTGCAGCGCGCCAGCCTGATCTGAACCAAGGAGCCTAGCCGTCCATGTCAGAAGCCGAGAACTACTTCCCTTTCTACCTGTTCGCTGCCCGCTTCCCGAACCAGGCAGAGGCCGAACGGTTTGCCTTCGAACAGTGGGAGCCGAAACCCGCGGCCGACGCCAGCGACGCCGAGTTCAGCGCCTGGGAAGCACGCAACCCCAGCTGGCGCCTCAAACAGGAGCTGGGTTACTACATGGACTCCGATTTCGTCGAGCTGATCGGCAGTGAAGACTGCCCGCAATACCTGGAGTCGCTGACCCGCAGCGACGCCGGAAAACACCAGCTGCGCACGCGCATCGACTCCGGCTACAGCCATTTCATCATCGTTGGCTGCGAGTCGATTTACGGTGACCACAAATCGACCTCCGGCGGCGCCAATCAACGCCAGCCCACAAGCACGGCAACCCTGGACTACCTTGGCGAGTTCAACGTGGAGCCCGCAGGCCCTGGCGCAGCTGGCCTGAAACAATAATCCACCAAGCCGATTCCTCTGCCCGGCACTAGATGCTAAAAAGGCCCCCAGCGTTCCCATGCCACCCTTGTCGTGCCAGCCGTACCACGAGAATCACCATGCACAGCCAATACCCGAAGACCCGCGCCCCGTTGCGCCCTCTGCACCTCATCACCCACCAGCCAACGGCGGTAGCAGCATGATCGAAGTCACCGAAGTCTCCATTGCCCACCTGCGCGCCGCCCTGGAATCCGGGCAGACCACCTCGGTGGAGCTGGTCCAGGCCTATCTGGCGCGGATCGAGGCCTATGACGGCCCGAACACCGCCACCGCCCTCAACGCCGTGGTGGTGCGCAACCCCGAGGCGCTGAACGAGGCGCGGGCCGCCGATGAGCGCCGCGCCAAGGGCCAGACCCTGGGCCCGCTGGACGGCATTCCCTACACCGCCAAGGACAGCTACCTGGTCAAGGGCCTGACTGCGGCGTCCGGCAGCCCGGCCTTCGCCGAGCTGGTGGCCTACCGCGATGCCTTCACCATCGAGCGCCTGCGGGGCGCCGGGGCCATCTGCCTGGGCAAGACCAACATGCCGCCCATGGCCAACGGCGGCATGCAGCGCGGCGTGTATGGCCGCGCCGAAAGCCCGTACAACGCCGCCTACCTGACCGCACCCTTCGCCTCGGGCTCGTCCAATGGCGCCGGCACCGCCACCGCCGCCAGCTTCGCCGCCTTCGGCCTGGCCGAGGAAACCTGGTCCAGCGGCCGTGGCCCGGCCTCCAACAATGGCCTGTGCGCCTACACCCCATCGCGCGGGGTGATCTCGGTACGCGGCAACTGGCCGCTGACCCCGACCATGGACGTGGTGGTGCCTTTTGCCCGGACCATGGCCGACCTCCTGGAAGTGCTGGACGTGGTGGTGGCCGAAGACCCGGACACCCGCGGCGACCTGTGGCGCCTGCAGCCCTGGGTGCCGATCCCCAGCGTCGCTTCGGTGCGCCCGGCCTCCTACCCGCAACTGGCGGCCGGCGCCGCGGCGCTCAAGGGCAAGCGCCTTGGCGTGCCGCGCATGTACATCAATGCCGACCCTGAGGCCGGCACCAGCGAGAAACCGGGCATCGGCGGCCCCACCGGCCAGCGCATCCATACCCGGCCCTCGGTGATCAGCCTCTGGGAACAGGCGCGCCAGGCCCTGGAGGCCGCCGGCGCGCAAGTGCTGGAAGTGGACTTCCCCCTGGTGTCCAACTGCGAGGGCGACCGCCCCGGCGCGCCGACCGTGTACAACCGCGGCCTGGTCAGCAAGGAGTTCCTCCACGACGAGCTATGGGAGCTCTCGGGCTGGGCCTTCGACGACTTCCTGCGGGCCAACGACGACCCCAAGCTCAACCGCCTGGCGGATGTCGACGGGCCGCAGATCTTCCCCCACGACCCCGGCACCCTGCCCAACCGCGAAGACGACCTGGCCGCCGGCATGGACCAATACGTGAACATGGCCAAGCGCGGGCTCAAGACCTGGGACCAGATCAGCACCCTGGCCGACGGCCTGCGCGGCCTGGAGCAGACCCGGCGCATCGACCTGGAAGACTGGATGGACCGCCTGGGGCTGGACGCCGTGCTGTTCCCCACCGTGGCCGACGTTGGCCCGGCCGATGCCGATATCAATCCCGAGTCGGCAGACATCGCCTGGAGCAATGGCGTGTGGGTGGCCAACGGCAACCTTGCCATTCGCCATTTGGGAGTGCCCACCGTTACCGTGCCCATGGGGGTGATGGCGGACATCGGCATGCCGGTGGGGCTGACCTTCGCCGGACGCGCCTATGACGATTCGAGCCTGCTGCGACTGGCTTCGGCCTTCGAATCCACCGGCAGCAAGCGCCTGATTCCACCACGGACGCCGGCCTTGCACAGCGGCCACTGACAAACCGGATCGGGGCCGCAACGGCCCCGATTCACGCCGCGGATAATCCACTTGCCATTTGACCTGCCTGCACCAGGCTCAGACAACCACCCGACTCTCAACGGCGACCTGGAGCCTATGGAACAGGTCTTCCAGCGCTGCATCGGCCAGCCGATTCAAGCCTGATCCGAGCGTTTCAAACACCCCTCATGCAGGCTCCGGCCCAGGGCTTTCAAACCCTGGACTTAACCTCACTCCCTCACTGCTCATCCTCTGGCCGCAATGGCGAGTGCTGCCAATCGAAGTGGGTGAGCAACTGCCGGCATAGGTCGTCCAGCTGCGGGTGATAGTGGTGGGTATGGGGCACGGGCAACTGCGGCTCGCCATGGCCGAAGCCCAGTGCGCGCAGGGCCGTGGCGTAGTCTTCCACCGGCCCGTAGCCGTAGATCAGGTTGTGCCGGTCCCAGACCACGGTGGCCTGCTGCTCGGGCGAGTGGACCCACAGGTCGAAACGGCTGTCGCAACAGAGCAGTGGCTTGAAGTCGTAGATGAAATCCTGAACGTCTTCACGCGACAGCTGCGGGCTCCAGTAGCGTCCGGCTTGCGATTCGTCCCGGGGCGTGTGCAGCACGAACAACAGCACCAGCGGTTCGGCCAGGCAGCCCAGCAGGCTGAGCAGGACCTGCGGGTCCGAGCCTGGAACGCCCGCCACCACGCGCTGCCCCTCGCCAATGGGGGCCACCACGAATACCGGCGGATAACTGTGCTCGACCCACTGGTTGTCTATCATGTGCCCAAGTCTGTACATAGCCGGCCTGATGCTCCTGATCAATTCCTGGGTTTAGGCAAAACGGCCGCGCATTATGCCGTACCCTGCAGGGCCGCTCACGGCCTGATTGACCCAACAGCGCGCGGCAACACAGCCCATCAAGGACATCCCCTCCGTGCTTCATGCCCTGATCCACAACGGCCAACCGCTGGCCCCACAGCAACCCCAGCCACTGGTGCCCTGGTGGAGCTTCACCAAGACCGTGCTTTGCGCAGCGGCCCTGACCCTGGTGCGCGACGGCCTGCTGGGGCTGGACGAGCCGCGGCCCCAGGGCCCCTTCACCCTGCGCCAGTTGCTGCGGCATCAGGCCGGGCTGGCGGACTACAGCGAGCTGAGCGACTACCACGACGCGGTGTTGCGCAACGAGGATGCATGGCCCGGTGCACAGATGCTGCAGCGCCTGGACGCCAGCCGCCTGCGCTACGCCCCCGGCAGCCAGTGGCGCTACTCCAATGTGGGCTACCTGTTCGTGGCGCAGTTGATCCAGCAGGCGACGGACCTGCCCCTGCACCTTGCCCTGCAACAACGGATACTGGCGCCCCTGGGCCTGTCCCGCACGCGCCTCGCCGTGACCCGCGAAGATCTGCGGGATGTGGACCTGGGCCAGTTGGGCGACTACCACCCCGGCTGGGTCTACCACGGCCTGCTGGTGGGGCCCCTGGCGGAGGCGGTGCTGCTGCTGGATCGGCTGTTGAGCGGCGCGCTATTGCCCCCGGCACTGCTGGCAGACATGCAGCAGGCCCAGGTTCTGGGCGGGCCGATGGCCGGCCGACCCTGGGTCGCTCCCGGCTATGCCATGGGCCTGATGGTGGGCAGCGTCGAGTCTGGCCTGACGCTCTACGGCCACACCGGCAGCGGCCCCGGCAGCACGCTGGCGGTCTATCGCGCCAACGTCGCCGGCACCAGCGCCTGCTGCGCGGTCTTCAATCCCGGGAGCGACCAGGGCCAGGTCGAAACCCGGGCCCTGGCGCATTTGCGCAGTCTGCTGGCGACCCCCCCCTAGTGCAGCACCACGGTAACCAACCGCTCGCGCTCTTGCCGGCATGAATAACTGCGGCACTATTACTTGCCCCGGCTGCAAGTTACACCCATGACCCCGAATTAATGGACATATAGCCAAGCGCCCTATAAACAGCCGCAAAAAAATATAACCGACGGCTTTTGCTTGATTATATTTCCTAGGCAGTTAATCCATAACAACGCCTATTCTGAAGGAACTAGAATGACTACTTTCGCAGAAGAACTCAGTGAGATTCCCATGGGCGAATACCTGCGTATCTGGGGACAGTTCCCTGGTGCGATCAACCCTCAGTGCTATCAGGGAAAACTCCAGAAGCTTGACCTCAATGCCGGGAAATCCTATCTGGAATCAACAACTTACAGCGGTCGCGTAGACGAAGTACCGATTGCCAAGATTACTTCGATCCAACGCGGCCATACCGGTTCTGGCGCATCCGGGCCGGTGCAGAAACCGGACAAGGTATTCAACCCCAATAGCGGCGAGTGGCAGGATAAAACTTTCAAGGACTACAGTTGAAGTCAACCATTCACCTAAAAGAGTTATCACTTATTGATACGTGACGGCTCGCCCAACCGTTAAATCGAACTCGGTTCGCTAGTTGAGGACCGAGTTCGCCATTGCAATGTATTTGATACTTCCCCTGCATCTATTCGCCCAGGACTGAAACCCGGTGGCCTGACAGAACAACGGCTCGCCACGGGCCCTGCCGTTTCGCACAGCGGCTGACGTACAATCCCCGACCTTCAGGGATAGCCATCACCAGGACAACGATGACCACACACCGCATTACCCTCGCCAATGGCTGGACCGCCGAGTTTACCGAGCAGGGCGAGTTCCGCATGGGCGCCGTCGGCTGGAACCTGCAGTTGCGCGGCCCCGAGCAACAGGCCATCCGCTATTTCGAAAGCCAGATCGTGCTGGTCAACGACGAGGATGGTGTACAGGCACGGAAAGCCATCAGCCTCTCCGAGGATGGGGTCTACGGCTACCTGGGCAGCGACATGAGCCATGGCTGGGTGATCGACTTCTCCCGCTGCATGATCGCGCCCCATCGGGTGACGATTTCCCACTACCACTACGCCTATGACGAATACATCTCGCTGCTGGAGCAGCCGGCGTACAAGCGGGTGCGGGAGTACATCAGTGTCAGCGGTCGGACTTACTACCTGACCTTCCCCCTCACCCGGGACGAGGATTTCTCCAAGGTCTGGGAGGAGTACCTGGTGATACGCCGGCGGCAGCTGGACGAGCTGTATTTTCGCAACTGAGCCTGGACCAGGCGGCACAGTGATGCACATGGGCCATTAGTACACTCGGGCTAATAGTGCCGGGGGCAGCACGGGCCTATAGTCCGCAGCAGCCCCCCCCTTCAGGACGGCGCCTACAAGAACGTGCGGATTCATAACAAGGAGTTTTCCCATGTCGCTCAAGAAAATCGTCTATGCCTCGGCCATCGCCCTGGCCCTCACTGCCTCCAACGCCCACGCCTTTGCCAGTGACTGCAGCGATTCGCTGTGGAAGTTCAGCGCCATCGAAGCGCTGACCTGCGTGTTCTCGGGCCAGTGGTAAATCACTGCCGCCTGGGCTGACACCACCCGGCATGAACCAAGTGCCCGCTGCCGCGGGCACTTTCATTGGCGGGTGTCGGCTCGCTCGCGGCCCTGCTTTCAGCGCAGGCTCCAGGACACGCCCAGGTACACCCCCAAGCCTTCTCCCGGCGTCGAGCGCGCCGCGTCCAGCCCCTTGTCGTCGTAGCCCGGAGTGACGGTGGCGGCGTAGCGCTTGTCGGTCAGGTTGCGCACATCGACCCAGGTCTGCCAGTCGTTCTTTGGCGCGTTGTAGCCCAAGGTGGCGCCGAACAGCGCGTAAGGGTCGGCGTAGTAGCTGTTGGCGTAATCCACCGCCACCTTGGACACCAGCTGGGTGTTGACGGCGGCGAAGAAACCCAGGGGCCAGTCGTAGCGCAGCTCGCCCTGGTAATAGTGCATCGGCAGGCCCGGCAGGCGATTGTCGCCAAAGCGCGAATCGTCGCGGTAGTGGAAGTCGCTGAAGGTGTAGGCCTGGCGCAGGCTCAAGCGGCCGACGCCCGGCTGCGACCACAGCTCACTCTGCAGGCTGGCCTCCACGCCCTGGTGCACCGTGGGGCTGGCGTTGAGTTCATAGGGCGTGGTGGCGCTGGGGTCCGGCAACACCGAGAGCAGTTCGTGGCGCACCTGGGCGTAGTACCAGGCCAGGCTCCACTCGCCCAGGCTGCTGTCGCCGCGGCCGCCCAGCTCCAGGGTGGTGGCAGTCTGGTTGCGCAGCTCGATCGGATCGCGCTGGGCGCCAGTGGCGACGCCGCTGCCAGCCGGGAAGCGCAGGTTCGAGCTGTAGATCAACGACCAAGGGTGCGGTGCTTCCACCGAGCGGCTGAGGTTGGCGAACAGTTGCAGGTCCGGGTTCAGCTGGTAGCGCAGGCCCAGGCGCGGCGCGTAGTCCCAATCGCCGAGGCTGGTCTTGCCGCCCCCTTCGGGGTAGGTCACCGCGCTTTCACGACGAGTGTAGATGGCCGCCAGGCCCGTGGTCAGCCACAGGTCATCGGCGATCTCCAGATCATTGCCAACGTGCAGGACAGTGTCCGAGCCCTGGTAGGTGAAATTGCGGATTCGCGTGCCTGGCGCATAGCCGGCGGTGTTGCCCGCAGGAATCCGCACAAACTCGCTGGCGCCGTCATTGGGCAGGTGCTTGGTGACCCGCAGGCCCAGGGTGCTGCGGCTTTCCCGGCCCCAGAGAGTGTCGCGGCGCTTGTAGTCGAAGGTGCCGCTGACGTCGCTGTAGGCCACCTTCAGGCGGTTGGGGCCTTCGCGCAGGTCCATGGGGTAGTCGTGGTAGACCAGGCCGGTCTGGATGCTCGAATCGTCGTCGATGTAATAGGTGGTCTTGTTGCCGACAAAGGTGCTGCCCGGCTGCTTGCGACGGTCGTCGCGGCTGACGTAGGCCGGGTTGGCCGCCCGCGGGTCGTGCTCGATGGAATGTTTGCTGACCCGTCCGGCCAGATCATTGTCGGTCTCGCGGTAGCGCAGGTAGAAACGCGTCTCCAGGTTCGGATTGAAGCGATAGCCGAAGTTGCCAATCACCCCCTTGCTCTGGCTGCGGGTGTGGTCCTGATAGCCGTCCGCGTTGGCATCGGTCAGCGAGACGTAGTAGTCGAAATCCCCCAGCACTTGCCCGGAGCTGACCTGGCGCTGCTGATAACCGTGGCTGCCCGTGGCGTAGCGCACCTGCAACAGCGGTGCGTCGTAGCCGGTGTGGCTGACGTAATCGATGGCGCCACCCAGGGCCAGGGCGCCACGGTCGAAACCATTGGCGCCGCGCAGCACCTCTACGTGGTCGACCCACAGGGGCTCCAGCAACTCATAGGGGGTGCCGCCAGGGCCGGTCAGGGGCAGACCGTCGAGCTTGGTGTACAGCCCCGAGGCATGAGCCCCCGGAGCGCGGTTGATGCCCGAGCCACGGATCGAGATCTTTACCCCTTCGTTCCCTGCGGACTGGGCGTAGACCCCGGGCTGATAAGCCAGCACATCCTGGTTGCTGGCGACCCGGCCTTGCAGCGGCCGGCGCATGTCCACCACATTGCTGGCGCCCGGCACCTGGGCCAGCCGCGCCTCGGCCTCTTCCACCCGCTGTCCCTCGCCGCTCTGCTCCTGCCCCAGGACCTGCGCCGGGGCCAGCTCCACGCTCCGGGTCTCGGCGATTGCCGGGCAGGCAAGGGCCAGGCCCAACAGGGCCGTGGGCAAGGATTTTGGCGAAGACATCGAGAAAACTCCGACAGGCAGAAAGGGGGCAATGCAAGTTGCGACGCATCAAAGAACCAAGAGAACACAGGGGAATTGGGCTTTTTTTCGCCAGGAAAGCGGATGTCGGCAGTCACGCCTTCACTGGCGAAGCCACAGCGTCCAGCCGGCGGCGCTAAGGGGTCTTGGCTCCCGCCAGAAAGTGCGCCACCAAGGCATTGGCATGACCGTGGCCCATGCCGTGTTCGGACTTGAGCCAGGCCACCAGTTCCATGTGCTTCTTGCCCCTGACGGCGCCAAGAAGCTCCAGCCAGTGGCTGATGGGCTGACCGTAGTTTTTTTCAATGGAAGGAAAGTACGACGCCGGGCCTTTGACCTGGCTGGCTTTGCTTTTGCTGTCTTCGCTCATGCTTCACCCTGTGCTTTTTTACTGCCCTTGATGTTTTCGATCAGATCGACCACGTAATTCTGGTTGAAACCCGCAACAAAGGACCAGAACAGCAACTTGCCATAGGCGGCGTAACCTCCAGCATGCTGGCAGAAAATCACATAGAAGCTGTTCTCGGGGTAGTTGCAGCTCTTGTCACTGACGATCTCCGGAAACAGCTCCCCTTGCACCACGCCGGAGATAAACAGGATGTACAGCAGGCCCGCCAGGATGCCGCCGATGAACGACGGCAGCAGCACGTTGAACCAGGAGCTGCACAGGCTGATGATCTCCTCCTCGCAAAGGTGTGACAGTTGCCGGTGAAAGCCCACGTAACCGCCGATATTGCCGACGATGAACACCACCGAGGGGATGGTGTAACCGTCGGCCAGGGCGACCGCCCCCAGGGATGCCGCCAACAGCAGCACAAAGATGATGAACAATCGCTTCCATAGGATGTTCAGCGCTTCCTGGCGGTTCATGTTCAGCTCGTCGGTTCAGGTTGTCGGAGAGATCCATCCACCTTGATGACAATAGATGAGCCTTGCCAGGCAGGCGTTTTTTTTCGACAGGGAATCCTCGCCCCTCCTGGCCGACGCCCGCCGCCCCTCCCTCAAGCCGGATACCCGGTGATCTCGCGAATGCTCTGGTACAACGGCTTGAGCTGGCGGTACATGCGCAGGTAGACCTCGCTGTACAGGCGCTGGTACATCTGCTGCGCTTGCGGCTGCGGCTCGAACACCGCGCCCACCCGGGTCATGGCGCTGATGGCCGTGGGAAAATCCGGGTACAGGCCCAGTCCGACCGCGCAGGCGATCACCGCCCCCAGCCCCGAGGCCTCATAGACATGGGGGCGCTCCACCGGCAAGCCGAAGATGTCCGCCGTCAGTTGCATCGCCGCATCGCTCTGGGAGCCGCCGCCGGCCACCCGCAAACGAGTGATCTTCAGCTTGGAGCGTTTCTCCATGCGTTCCATGCCCTGGCGCAGGGCATAGGCCAGGCCTTCAAGGATGGCCCGGTAGATATGGGCCCGGGTGTGCACGTCGCCAAAGCCGATCATGGCGCCCTTGGCTTCCATGCCCGGCTCGCGGATGCCCGGCGACCAGTAGGGTTGCAGGGTCAGGCCCATGGACCCGGGCGGCACCGCCTGGACCAGGGCGTCGAACAGCTGCTCCGGCTCCAGCCCCTGCTCGGCCGCCTGCTGCACTTCCCGCAGGCCGAACTGTTGCTTGAACCAGCTGACCATCCAGTAACCGCGAAAGATCATCACCTCGCAGTTGTAGTGGTTCGGCACCGCCGCCGGGTACGGCGGGATCAGCGGCACCACTTCCAGGTAACGGGAACGGGTGGTGGTGATGGTGGCCGTGGTGCCGTAGGACAGGCAGGCCGTGGTGGAATCCTGGACGCCCGAGCCCAGCACTTCGCAGGCCTTGTCGGCACCGGCGGCAATCAGCGGCAGGCCCTCGGGAATACCGGTGTGGCGACTCGCTTCGGCGCTGATCCGGCCCAGGGTTTCACCGGGTTTGAGCAGGGTCGGCAACTGCTCCTGACGCACGGCCAGGGCCTGCCATTTCCAGTCGCTGGGGGCGGCCCAGCGCAGGCGCTTGTAGTCGAACGGCAGGTACGCCACGCAACAGCCGACGGAGTCGACGAAGTTGCCGGTCAGGCGATGGGTGAGAAAGCCCGAGAGCAGCAGGAACTTGTCAGTGGCCGCCCACACCTCGGGTTGCTGCTGGGCCACCCAGTTGGCTTCGGCCTGGGCCCGAAAGTACTCCACCGTGGCCTCGGCGCCGATCAGCTTGAACAGCCAGCCCCAAGGCCCCTTGATGCGGCCCTCGACCTCGGCCTGGCGCTGGTCGAGCCAGAGGATGGCCGGACGCAGGGCTTTACCCTGGGCGTCGACATTGATCAGGGTGCCGCGCTGGGTGGTCAGGGACACGCCGCGGATCTGCGAACGGTCGATGCCGGTCTGCTGCCACAAGAGCTGGCAGGCTTCACCGAGCTTGGCCCAGTAGTAGTCCGGATGCTGTTCGGCCCAGCCGGGCTGGGTCGAAAAATAGGCCTCCAGCTCCACCTTGCCCTTGCCCAGCAAGTTGCCCGACAGGTCGAACAGCAGCGCGCGCACGCTCTGGGTGCCGTTGTCGATCGCCAGCAGGTAGTCCTGCTTATTGTTGTTGTGGTTGTCCATGGGGCTCTCTTGGTTGAGCATCGTTAGGCGTGGGCCGGCAGGCTGTGATGGCGTTGCCACAGGTCGCGATAGCGCTGTTCTTCGGCCAGCCAGCGCGCGTCGTCCCAGCCCAGCCGGGGCTGGCACAGGCGGCGGATGGCCGGCAGGTACTGCGCCGCGCCTTCGGCCAGCAACAGACCGAGACGGGTGCGGCGCAGCAGCAGGTCGTCCAGGTGCAGGACCATCTCGGCCTCGGCGGCAAAGGCCAGCTCGGCCCACAGGGTGTCGCTGGCGCCGACACAATCGCCTCCCAGCTCGGCCACCCGCTGCGCTACTCGGGGCAAGTCGCTGCCATGGCGCCCGGCCAGGCGCCGCAACTGAGCCGCGCCGAGCCCGGGAATATCCAGGGGCGCCAGCGGGGCAAACACCGGTTCGCCGTCGTCCTCCACGCTGCGCCCGAGCATCGCCCCACAGGCTTGCAGCACCTCGATGGCCTGGGGCCGGAAGGTAGTGAGCTTGCCGCCGGCCAGGGTCACGCAGCCCGGCTCCTGCCACAGCACATGCTCGCGGGTTTCATTGGATGGTTTGCCCTGTTGCTCCCCTCCCGCACCGGCCACCACCGGGCGCACCCCGGCCCAGGTCGAGAGCACATCGGCGGCGCTCACCCGAGCCTGGGGAAACTGCTGGGCACAGGCGGCCAGCAGGTACTTGAGCTCTTCCTGGCTGATGCTGGCGCTCTGGTCCAGATCGTCACGGTGATCAAGATCGGTGGTGCCCACCACCGTGGCCCCTTCCCAGGGGAAGATGAACACCGGCCGGCCGTCCTCGGCATGCATGAAGCTAAAGGCATAGGCCACCGGTAACCGCCAGCCCGGCAGCAACAGGTGGCTGCCGCGCAAGGGCCGCAGCTGGCGGGCACTGCCCGGCGGGCGCAGGCGCTCGGCCCAGGCACCGGTGGCCACCGCCAAAGCGGCGCAACGCAGCTGTTGCGGCGCCCCGCCCTCACTGTCCTCGATCTCGACCCCGCAGACCCGCCCGCCTTCGCGCAGCAGTCCCGTAACCCGCAGGCCGCTGAACACCTGCGCGCCATCGGCCCGGGCCTCGGCCAGCACCCGCATCACCAGGCGCGCATCGTCGGTCAGGGCATCCAGGAAACAGGTGCCCCCCAGCAGGCCCGGCTCTTTCACCCCCGGAGCCAGGAAGCGCAGGTGCGCGGCATCGTGAAAGCAGTGGTTGCGGCGCCCGGCCAGGGCGTCATACAGGGTCAACAGGCCACCGAACACCTTGGGCCCGGGAAACCTGCCGCGGTAATGGGGCATCAGGAAACTCATGGGCTCCACCAGCCCGGGGGCCTCCTGCAGCAGGCGCTGGCGCTCGCGTACCGAGTCCCGGGTCAGGCGCCACTGCCCCTTGGCGATGTAGCGCAAGCCGCCATGGACCATCTTCGAGGAACGGCTGGAGGTGCCCCAGGCAAAGTCCCGCTGCTCCAGCAACAGGCAACGCCAGCCGCGCCGCGCCGCTTCCCGCACAATCCCGGCGCCGCTGATGCCGCCGCCGATCACGATCAGGTCCCAGGTGTGCGCCCCCAGCCCGGGCAGCGCCTGTTGGCGCCACTGGCCGTTCCAGTCCTGGCTCATGGCTTCACTGCTCCAGCAGGGTGCCGGGGTTGAGGCGCCCGGCAGGGTCGAAGTGGCGGCTCAGGGCCTGCAGGGTGTCGATGGCCAGCGCGCCCTTCTCCCGCAACAGGTACGGCGCATGGTCCTTGCCCACCCCATGCTGGTGGCTGATGGTGCCGTGGTGATTGACGATGGTCTGGCTGGCGGCATGCTTGAGGGCCTGCCAGCGGGCCAGGGTCGCCGGGTACTGGGCGTCCGGGCGGAATACGTAAGTGGTGTAGATGCTCGACCCTTCGCCATAGACATGGGACAGGTGGGTGAACACATGCACCTGCTCGCCCTCGGCGGCCAGGCCGTCCCGCAGGCTGCCCTCGATGCGTTGCAACAGATGGTCGACATGGCTCCAGTCAGTGGCGGTTTCCAGGGTGTCCACCAGATAGCCGGCGTTCCACAGGCTTTCGCGCAGGTAGGGAAAGCGAAAGCGGTTCTGCGCCCATTTCTTGCCCAGCAGGGTTCCGGTAAAGACCCCGCCAAACCCCTTGAGGTGACGCCGGGCGTGACGCAGGGACAAGGCGTTCTGCTGGCGATTGCCGGTCACGCCGAAGGTCAGCAGGCACTTGCCCGGCCCCGCACCGCGCAGGGCCAGGTATTTTTCCAGCCAGGCGATCTGCGTGGGATGGCCGGCCAGGGCCAATTGGGTTTCGGTCTCCAGGGCATTGGACAGGCGCAGCATCGACAGCGGCACCCGGGCCTGGGCCAGGGCGCGCACCGCTTGCAGCGCCTGGGTCCAGTCCGGCAGGAACACCCCATAGAAGCGCTCGTCGTCCGGCAAGCGGCTGACCCTGACCTTGACCTCGGAAATGATCCCGAAGCGCCCTTCGCTGCCCAGTACCACTTCCCGCAGATCCGGCCCGGCCGCAGACGCCGGAAAGGTCGCGATAGGCATCGGCCCGGCAAAGGTCTCCAGGGTGCCCCCGGCGAACAGCTGCTCGATGCGCCCATAGCGCAGCGACTGCTGGCCACTGGAGCGGCTGGCCACCCAGCCGCCCAGGGTCGAGAGCTCCCAGGACTGGGGAAAGTGGCCCAGGGTGTAGCCGCGAGCGCGCAGTTGGCTCTCCACCTGCGGGCCACTGGCCCCAGGGCCGAAAGTGGCCAGCAGGCTGTCTTCGTCAAGGTCCAGCAGGCGGCTCATGCGCGCCAGGGACACCGTCAGCACCGGCCGCTCGGACCAGCCCGGATTGATGTGCCCGGCCACCGAGGTGCCGCCGCCGTAGGGAATCAGGCACAGGTCACGGTCCTCGGCCAGGGCCAGCAACTGGCGGATCTGCTCGGCGGTTTCCGGAAAGGCCACGGCATCCGGGTAGACCCCCAGCTCACCCTCGCGCAGGGCCAGCCAGTCCGGCAGGCTCTGGCCGCGGGCATGCAGCAGGCGTTCCTGGGGGTCGATGCAATACAGCGGGTGGGCAGCAAGGCGCGAGGCCGGCACCTTGGCCAGCGCCTGTTCCAGAGTCGCCTCCGGCAAGCGGCGCCCCGGTCCCAGGCGCTCGGCCAGAAACCCCGCGCCCTGGGCCGGCAATTCGACCACCGTGGATGCATCCCCCCAGCCGTTCCAGCGTCGCATACGTGTGTCCTTGTGCTGTTCTTATAGGTCTTGCTTCAGGCTCCCTATACTAGTGCGCGGCTGAAAGCTGTCACGGTCGCATCGCGCCAGGGGATGTAGCCGATTGAGTCAGGCACAGGTGACATCCGGCGCCAGTTACCGAAGAATCCTCCTCCTTCCCATCACAGGCTCGCTCCCATGCCGGCAACCCTGAAAACCTGCGCCCCACTGTTCTGGTCCACCGACCTGGGCATCGACTACGGCGCGCCCACCTTGCACCTGCGCGACTTGCTGCCCGTGGTGGGCGAGGAAAACTCGGCCTTCTTCCAGCACCGGGACGGCATCGTGATCGGCGAAACCCTGCAACTGATCTGGTGCCCGCCGGTTGCCGACCTCAATGGCTGGAACGAGCAGCCTTCGGAAATTGCCCTGAGCCAGCTGCTGCGGGTCCGGATCACTGGCCCGGCAGCCGAACCTCCCGCTCCACGCAATGCCATCCACCATGGCCGGCCGAGGTACCGCTTCCTGGTCCTGTCCTGTCAGCCCCTGCCGGCGGCCCTGCGCGCCCAACCGCTGGCACAGGACGCCTGGTCCATGCCCCTGATCGAGAGCGAACAAGGCAGTTGCCTGACCTGGGAGGCCATCCACGACTGTGGTCGCGCCGAGGTCCAGGGGCTGATCTACCTCAGCGCCTACCGCCGCTACGAAACCTATATGGAAATCTTTCTCGAAGCAGTTGGCGAGCAACTGTTTGGGCTGTTTTCGGTGCACCTTGGTCCAGGCGGTGACGACTATGAATTGGGCCGCCGCGCCCTTGAAGGCGCAGAGTTGCGGGCCATCCGCCGCGCCCTGGACATGGCCCGGCCCTTGACGGATTCACAGGCCGCTTACCTGGCGAGCTGAGTCCTACAGACTGCAAAAGAGCACTGAAAAAGACTAAGCAGCTGTTTTCAAACTCATTTTTTTTGCTTTTGGGGCTTCACAGCCCGCGCAGAAATTGATAAATTTGCGCCCGTTCTTGCAGCGGCCCTCCCCGGGCCGGCAGTCAAAGCAAGTAACGTCGCAACAGTTACAGGGGCGTCGCCAAGCGGTAAGGCAGCAGGTTTTGATCCTGCCATGCGTTGGTTCGAATCCAGCCGCCCCTGCCATTTTTCCTCATGTTCATCCCCCCAGACTTCGTTCCAGCACCTCCAGCAATGCACTGACCTTGGGCAACCCCTGTCGGCTTTTCAGCCACAGCAGATGGATCGCCTGCCCTTCGCTGGCCCATTGCGGCAGCACTTCAACCAGGGTGCCCTGCGCCAGCTGCTGCTTGACCAGCCACGAAGGCAATTGCGCGATCCCGTAACCGTCCAGCACGGTCATCAACAGGCCCTCGCCATCGCCCACCACGCAACTGGCGGACATGACCCGGCGTTCGCTCTCGCCCGGGCGTCCAGTGGCGAAGTTCCAGGGGCTGACCCGGCCGTCCACCCAGCCATAGGCGATGCACGGGTGCCGTTCCAGGTCCTGGTCGCTCAGGGGCGTGCCATGGCGGCGCAAGTAATCGGGGGAGGCGCAGAACAGGTGCCACTCACGACCCAGGCAGCGATGCCCCAGTGCCGCCGGCCACAGGCCCGAACCGCCAAGGCGCACGGCAATGTCCACGCCGGCTTCGAGGGGGTCGATGGCGGAATCGGAAAAGGTGATGTGCGGCTGCAAGTCGGGGTGTTCCCGGGCAAACCGCAAGACGGCGGCCAGCACCTGGGAGCGGCCAAAGGTCCCGGGCAGATCGATGCGCACCCGCCCTCGCAGCTCGGTGTTTTCCGCGTTCAGTGCCAGCTCGGCCTCTTCCAGATCGGCCAGCACACCGCTGCAGGTGCGGTAGAAAGCCGTCCCCGCGTCGGTCAACGCCAGGCTACGGGTGGTGCGCTGGAACAGCCGCGCCTGCAACCGCCCCTCCAGTCGGGCAATGGCCTTGCTGACTGCCGAGGCCGTGAGATTGAGGCGCTCGGCGGCGGCCTTGAAACTGCCGCAGTCGGCGACGCAGACAAATACATCGATCCCCTTCAAGCGTTCGGAAGAAAACATCGGCGCCTCGCATTCATGAATCTGATTCCATTCATTGGGTAAAAATCATCATAAAACAGAATCAGATTCCCCAGTAAGCTGGCTGGCATTCTCCCCAGACCCTGCTACGGACGATGAGACACGGATGCTGCGCACCCTGAAAGGCTACCCAAAGGCGATCAACCTGCTGCTCACCGGCACCCTGGTGCTGACCCTGGCCCGGGCCATCACCCTGCCCTATCTGGTGATCTACCTGAACAGCGCTTTCGGCCTGCCGGTCAGCGACATCGGCCTGGTGATCGGCAGCAGCCTGATCCTCGCTTCGCTGCTGAGCCTGTATGGCGGCTTCCTGGTGGACAGGACCCCCAGCCACCGCCTGATCCTCGGCTGCTGCGCACTGTTCACCCTGGGCTTTATCGGCACCTTCACGGCCGGCCAGCTGTGGCTGTTCTACCTGTGCCTGGTGCTGATCAACCTGGCCTACGCGGTGATCGACATCGCGATCAAGGCCGGCTTTGCCCAGCGCCTGCCGGTGGAGCAACGCAGCGAAGCCTTCTCGATCAAGTACACCCTGACCAATATCGGCTACGCCGTGGGCCCGTTTCTCGGCGCCGGGCTGGCGCACCTGAGTATCAGCCTGCCGTTCCTGATATCCGCCGCCCTGGGCGCCGGGTTCCTGGCAATCCACCACATCTGGGGCGACAGACAGCTGGACGCCGCCGGCGCAACGCCAACGCCGCTCTCCTTCCCGACCCTGGGCAAACAGCTGCTGCGCGATTACCGCCTGGTGTGCTTCACCCTCGGCGGCCTGCTCAGCGCCGTGGTCTTTGGCCAGTTCTCGGCCTATCTCTCGCAGTACCTGGTGGTCACCACGTCCCCGGAGGCCACCTACCGCATCATCAGCACCCTGGTGGCGACCAACGCCCTGCTGGTGATTGCCTTGCAGTACAGCATTGGCCGCAGGATTTCCCCGCGCCATCTGAACCGCTGGCTGGCAACCGGGCTGGGGCTGTTTCTGCTGGGGGTCAGCGGGTTTGGCCTGTCCACCAGCCTGCCGCTTTGGGTACTGTCGATGGTGGTGTTCACCCTGGGGGAAATCATCGTGTTTCCCGCCGAGTACATGTTCATCGACCTGATCGCCCCTGAGCCGTTGCGGGGCCTGTACTACGGCGCACAGAATCTCTCCAACCTCGGCGGCGCCCTGGGCCCGATACTCTGCGGCATGGTCCTGGCCAGCCAGCCGGCGCACTGGATCTTCTACATGCTGGGGGCGTTCATAGTCGCCGGCGGGCTGTTCTACTGCCTGGGCGCGGCCAACCTGAGCCAGCCAGGCGCCAGGAAAGCGGATTGAGGCTTGATCCTGCTCATGCCTTCAGGGGCATCCCCAGACGTTCGGCTATCCGCACCAGGGCTGCCCGACAGTGCGCTGAAATCACCAGAGGTGGCTCATTGATCATGTACAGCAAATGCTCTAAGGCGACCCCGGCCTCGTTGTGTTCCAGGTAATCCAGCACGATTTCCCGCCCATGCTCCAAGCCCGCCTGGGCCAATGCGTGATCCTCCGGTACGGGTCCGAGTTGCTCATAGGCACGGGCCAGCAAGGGTGACACTTCATCCAGGACGTCAATGAAATCCGCTCGCAGGCGGCGTACTCGCTCAGGCATAAAAGCCAGTCCTCATGGGGCAGAAAACCCTCCACTCGCCAATCACCCGTGATCGACCTGTCCCAGCAACTCGCGCCGGACTTGCAGCGCGATGGCCGCAAAGCCCTTGCCTGTACCTCGGTTACACCTCGAATGATTCAGAGTGGCGGTGATGTCATTCCAGCACTCCACCGCTTCAACCTGCCGGTGAGTGGGGTCGGTTTCGATTTCAAAATCGATGAAGCGCTCGTCCTGGGTCAACAACAAGCCAAACAGACTGGACATTCCGGGAAAGTCGATATCCAACTTGAGAACGATGGTAGCCGACCAGTCGACACCCTGTGACTCGGCATAATCCAACAAGGCCTGGGGCATACCCTCGTCCCGCCAGCTCCTTGCGGTGCATTCCAGTTCGTAGGCTCTGAGAGTGTTTTGTTCCTGAACATTGAGCTGACGTTTTTTCAGGAGACGTTCGATGTCCATATCCAACCCGTGTGCTTCGTTGATGACTGCCGGAATCCGCAGGTAGAACCTTCATTTGGCGCCATGGGGTAATGACCGGCCCTGTTCATTGCGGGCCGCGAAGAATAGCCCACCCCACACATGATCTGGCCAGCAGATTCACACTCGCCACCGTCCGCACGTTCCTCTTTGCACCCCCAACGAAGAGGAATACCCCATGAGAAACACCGACCTCAGCCAACTCATCCTCAGCGACCACGCCCGCATCGAAGCCGCCATCAGCACTGGCGCCGCCTGGGAGGTGTGGTTTCAAGTGGAGTTTCTGATGCTGCTGCGTTCGGCCCATGTGGCCGCCGCCCGCGAAGTGCCCTATCCCGCCCCGAACTCGGCCTTGCGCCTGGACGTGCTGGCCCAGCAGAACGGTGAGAACTACGCCATCGAGCTGAAAGTCGAAAGCGCCACCAACGCCGGCAACAAGCTGCTGGCCGAAACCCAGAAAGACATCGAAAAACTCACCAAGTACACCGACCGTGTAGCCGCACGCTGGGCCGTGGCCGTGGGTTACAGCGACGTTGCCAAGCGTGGCTTGCGGGACTTCGCCAACGCCCACAAGACCCGGGTCATCTACCAGGAATCCGGCGCCATAGGGTGCATGATCGCCACGGTTTGACCACCCGCTGCAAAACGGCCCCGTCACGGCGGGGCCCTCGATGCCCAAGGCTGTCCGCCCCCAGGGCAGCCCCCTTCATCCCACCTTGCGGCTCAGCCAGGCGCCCCAGAACAGGCTGCTGAAAAAGCGCGTCCCCTCGCTGAAACCGCCCTCCTCAAGCAACCGCTGCACCGCCGCCTCGGAGTGCGGCGGATCGGCGCCCTGGAGGATTTTCCCCAGCTTGGCCTGCACCTCATCCGCAGTCGCGCCCTGTTGCCGCCAGCGTTGGCCCCAGGCCTTGAGCAACAGGGGCTGACTGGCGTAGGCATAGTGATTGCCCGCAACGATCAGCGGCGCGCCGGGCTTGAGGCGCCGGCCTATGGCGTGCAGGAGCTGGCGCTTGGCGTCATCGCCAGGCAGATGATGCAGCACCCCGATCAGGGTGGCCGCCTCGTAGAGTTCCTCCGTCGGTAGATCATCCACCGTGGCCAGTTGCAGCTCCGTTCTGTGCAGCAGCTGATTCGCTTGCAGCTGCTGGCGGGCCGCCTCCAGCATCGGCGCCGAAGGGTCCACCGCGGTAAAGCGCCAGCCCGGCTCCAAGGCCGCCATGGCGATGATTTCCTGAGCCGTTCCACCCGCCCCTACGGCCAGTATGTTGGCCGAGCCCGAAGGCCCCAGGCTGGCCGCCAGCATGCAGGCGGCCAGGTCGTGGCAGGCGTCATACCCGGCCAGGGCGATGCGGCTCTGGCGCGCATATTCGTCGGCCCGGGCGGTATCGAACTTTTCAATCGGGTTCACAGAAGATGAGTTCACGGCGTGGCTCCAAAGGTTGTCGAGCCAAGCTAGGCCACGGTGATCAATAATAAAAATTCATTGTTTTTATCCGCTGCATTCCCACAAGGAATATCCAGTTAACACAAGGCCCGCAACGCCGGTACAGCGCATAAAAAAGGGGCGATCAGCGATCGCCCCCAAGCCTTGCCACCACGAGAGAACCTTACAGCGTCAGTTGTCCACGCTCCTCATCGGTCAGGCGCGCCCGGGCCTGTTCGCTCAAGGGCCCGGCCCCCAGTACCTGCACCGGGCTGTCGGGGTTGTAGCCCGGGGTGCGGCTGGCTTCTTCGCGCTGGCGTTGCACCGGTTCGGAACCAAAGCCCAGCACTTCCACGGTGACGATGGACGCCCGGCCCTGCCTGGCTGCCGCCTGCTGATTGCGCGCCGCATCCTCCGCTGCCTGGGACGCCGCCGAGCCCGCGGCACTGGCCGAGCTCATGGCGCCGGTGTTGACCGCCGCCGTGACCGGCACCCCGGACGACTTGCCCTGGGTCTGGATGTTCGCCGCGTTGACCACCCGCAGTGCCGCGATGTTGACGTTGCCCGAGACCCGGATACCCGCCTCGCCGGCATCGATGGTGCCCAGGGGAGCGATCAGGTCGATGTCCCCGGCCGCCACTTCGGCAATCGGATTCAGGGTGGCAATCCCCGCCCCGGTGCTGGGCACCGACGGCGACAGGCTGACGTTGCCCCAGTTGTCATAGACCCGCTTGGGCGGGGTGTAGACCACAGTGGTCTTGGAGCCCCGGCCGGCGTTGATGTCACCGGCCGCCGACCAGCCCATGATCGAGCCGCCGAAGGTGGTCATGATCCGGCTCTGGCCCAGGAGGATGCTGCCCAGGGAGTACAGCTGGATGTCCCCCGCACCCTGGGTGATGACCCCGGCCGAGGCCGGCGGCGCCGTGCCTTCGATGCCGAAGGTCTGGTTGCCGCCCGGGGTCAGCATCTGGATATTGCCGCCGAAATCGGTGTGCACCCCGGCGCCGCCGAACAGAGTGATATCGCCCTTGTAGGTGATCGGGTTGCCGGCCACATCGGTGCTCGGGAACAGCCCGGCAATCGCCGCCCGCCCCCGGGCGTAGCTGCCCTGGCGTATCCCACCGTCCTGGGTGTACTCACGACCGGCGGCCTTGAGCTCGGCAAAATACACATCCCGGGCAAACACCCGCTGCTGCTCCGCCGGCAAGCTCGCGTAGTAGGCCCGGGCCTGGGCGCTGTCGCCGACAAAGCCGAAGCGCTGCGCCAGCCAGTCCACCAGCTCACCCTCGTAGGTCTTGGCCACCTTGCCCGCCGACAGGCTTTCACCGGGCTGAGCCAGCCGGCTCGGGTCCAGATAGGCCTCGACGAAGCGCCGATAGTCCGGCCCCTTGGGTCCGACCCCGGCCTGCATCACGATACTGGCCCCGGGACGAGTGTCACCCGGCGCCACGGCGCCGATGCTGGTGATGCTGACCTTGTCCTCCATGAGGATGTTGCGCCCCGCCATGAGTTCCAGGGTGCCGGGACCGGCGACGTTGAAGTTGCTGTAGAGGATGTCGCGCCCGGCGCTGACGATGGAAATGTCGCTGGGGCTGTTATGAACGAACAGGTTGCCCTGGGCAGACGAAGCATCGCCCGGATCGCCGACGCCATGGACCCGGCCGCTGCTGACGATATCGCGCCCGGCCATCATCCACACCGCACGACTGCCTTCGTACCAGGTCTGCCCGGCGTGCAACTGCGAGGCCTGGGTGCCGAAGGTAATGATCCGCCCGCTATTGACCCCCAGCAGGTCGCCGTTGACCGCGTAGAAGCGTGCCGGGTCCATGGCGCCCGCGATGATCCCTGAAACGCTGCCGGAATCGAAGGCGAACAGAGGCAAGGTCGACACCGCCGGATTGCCATTGACTGACAGATTGCTGGCCACCAGCGCATTGCCGATGCGCCCGACAAAGGCCGGATGCCATGGCGTCGCCAGCGCACTGGCTGAGGCCCCGGACTGGCTGACCGTGAAACCACCGGCATAAATCGAGTCCTCGGCCAGGAACTGCAACTGCCCCTTGGCACCGGGCGCCAGCAGCAAGGGGTAGCGATAGTTGACGTCCTCACGCTGAGGTGCGGCGGCCTTGCCGTAGTAGAGGCTGCCACTGCTGGCCACGGCGCGCAGTATCGATGGGTAGACCACCGCCAGATCGGTCGCGCTGGAAGACGTGGTGAACGGCGTCAGATTGCCGCCCAGGGACAGCAGGTCGATGGCGGTGCTGTCGGTCCACAGGGTGAACCAGCTCTGCCCACTGCCTTGCTGGGTTCCTCGGCTGAACGGCGCCGGGTTGAACTGCTTGATCCGTCCCGGGTCCTCGACGTTCTGCACCACCAGATCCCCCAGGGTCTGCAGCTGGTAGGTGGCATCGCCCGGCACCAGGGTCATGCCGCCCTGGGCCAGGCCACGCGTGGCCCGCAATGGATCGAAGGCCCGGGTTTCGCTGGGGTTGTGGTCAACGCTGGTGCCGCCATAGAGCAGATTGATGCGGCCTTGGGAGGCGCTCTGCAGTTGTGTGTTGCCGCGCAGGTTGACCAGCATGCCGCTGCGATGATCGTTGCTCAGCTCGGCGAGCGGGTTCAGGGCCCCGGCAATACGCACCCGCAGGTCGCCACCGCCGGTCAGTTGCAGGCTGCCATCGCTGGCGAGCCGTCCGGTGCTGCCCACCGCCAACACCAGCCCCTGGCTGCGCGGGCTGATGCCGGCAGCGCTGGACAGCCCCTGCAGGACTCCGGCGTCACCGCCGACATTCACTTCCAGGTTGCCGCCCCCCAGGGTGCCGAAGCCGGTGAAACCCACCATCTTGTCGGCAACGCCCGCGGCGTAGGTGCCGAAGTTGATCCACCAGGCCGTGGGTTGGGCCGAGCCGCCGGTGGCGACATCGGCGCTGCCCTGGCGCCACAACCAGTTGCCCACCTCGGCCGAGTCCAGGCCGCTGTCCTTGGGATTGGGCCAACTGTTGCTGTTGCCGGCGACATGGGTGATGTTGCCGGTCAGGTCGCCACCGACATCGATCCGCAGGTTGCCCCCCGCCTCCGGGTACCAGGCGCGATACAGGCTGGTGCCGCTGCCATTGACGAACTGCTCGAAGTAGCTGCCCGGATCGTTGAGCACCGTGCTGCCGCTGCCCAGGCCGCGAGGCTGGTTGTAAGGATCGCCGGCGCGAGTGGCCGTGGATGAAGTCCCGGCGGTATAGACCCCATACAGCGAGTCCATGCTCAGGTTGCCGGCGCTGAGCAGTTCCAGGTCGCCGGTACCGGTACGCACCACACTGAAACGGCTACTGGACGGCCGGGTCTCGTACTCCTTGGCTCTTTGCGCCTGGCAGAAGCTCGGCGTCTCGGCGCACATGGCCGCTACCGAAGGCAGCCCCAGGTCCTGAATGAACTTTTCATCGATCACCTCCCCCACCTTGACCACGATATCGGCCTGGGCCAGTTCGTCCACCGCGGCCTGGGTCCAGACGTAGGTGGCCTTCATTGCGCAGAATTCCGGCGTCTGCGCGCAGAACTCGGCAATGCTGCCCTGCTCCAGGTCATCGAGGACTTTCTGGTCCACCGGGTCGCCTTCCTTGACCACCACACCGTTTTCCGCCAGGGCCTGGACCGCCGCCAAGGTCCAGGTCATCAAGCCCCTGGCCGGCAGTTCCTTGGCGAACATGCCGTAGTGACTGTCCGCCAGATGCAGGTCACCGCTGCGTGGCGTGGCTTGCAGAATGCGGCTGTCGGCGGCCTCGGTATCGGCCCCGGCCACCAGGCGCAGGGACCAGGATTGCGAGCCCTCGGCGAGCATCGGCGCAATGGCCCAGAGCCGGCCCTGGGGCCCGGTCACGTCCGGACGCAACTGCACCGACTCGACGCCTCCCGGCAGCTTGACGTTGGTCCCGGCAGGAATCAGTGCGCCCTTGGGCAGCGCCTTGCTGCCGTCGAGCAGCACCAGCCCGGCGCTGACCTTGGGCAGTGCCACCCCCTTGGGCCAGGTCATGGGCTGCAAGCGCGCGTTCTGGGTCAGCAGGCTGCCGGCGTCGAGCCGGGTGCCGGCCACCAGGGTCTGGGCCTCGCTGAGCAGGGTCCCGGCGGCGAACAGCAGATTGCCCGCAGCGTCGCGCACCGCGGCCGCGAGTACGGTGCCCGCCGGCAGTACCAGGCTCTGGTCGAGCACCGCGCTGACCGGCAGGCGGGTGCCCGCACTCAGGCTCAGGCCCTTGATCGGCAGGTCGTAGTTGAGGGTGGTGCCCGAGGGGAAGCCCGTGCCATCGGCCAGGGTCACTCCGCTGCCCGGCACAAGGGTGGAGCCGCCACTGAAGTCCACTCCCGACAACAGCACCCAGCCCTTGTCGTCTGCACTCGGTGGCGGTGGGGCGAAACCATCGTTGATGCTGCCGTAGATGTTCAGGTCGCCGCCGGCCCGCAACGTCAGGCTGCCCACCTCGCCGGAGCCGTAGACCGAGGTCTTCTGGCTATGGGGATTGAGGCTGGCATAGCGATAGCCGGACAGGTCCAGGTCGCCCTGTACCACCAGATCGCCGTCCGCGGTCTTGCTGACGATCTCGACCCCGGGCCGCAGATGCAAGGCGTCGGCGTAGCTGGCGTTGTTCAGGCCGGCCAGTTTGTTCTGCAGCAGGTCGCTGTTTTGCAGGGCCGCGTTGATAAAGGCCGTGCTCTGGGCATGCTTGGCGTTGAGGTAGGCCTGGGTGATCTCCTGGTAAGGGCGACCGCTGGCGGTGGCATCGGACTTCTGCGGTGCATCGTCATAGCGGATCATGCCGTTGACCGCGATCGAACGCGCCCCGCGGATATCCAGCGCGCCGTGGGCATCGATATCGATGTCATTGCTGCTCTGGTCCGCCTGGACGATACGCGGCGCATTCAACTCCAGGGTGCCGCGGCTGCGGCCGTCGTTCTGCCCCGCCGCACTGCCCGGCGCCACATCGGTGCCATGGCGCAGATCGATGCGCACGCCCTCGGCCAAGGTCAGTCGGCCCTGGCCGGAACTGAGCACCACGGTGGCACGGTTCGGCGCATCGATGATCTTGCCGTAGCTGTCCACCCGCAGCTGGCTGCCATGGGCATCGAGTACCGCGCTGCTGTCCAGCGTCAGGCCGTTCCTGGCGGCCAGGTTGATGCTGCCGACCCGCTCGCCGCTGGCGTCCACCCGCCCGCTGACCCGCAGGCTGCCGTTGTCCAGCGAGACGTTGACGGTGTTGGCCTTGACCTCGTTGCCGATGTTCAGGTCGCCCTGCTTGAGCTGGAAGCTGCGCGCCCCATGGACCTGCCCCTGATTCAGACGCTGGTTGAGGGCGGCGAACTGCTCGTCCAGGGTGCCGCTGCTGCCCAGGCGCTGGGCCTGGATTTCCACCGCACCGCCCAGGTAAGGCACCCGGGTACCGCCGGCATCGTAGGCACCGCTGCCGCTGCCGAGGATCTTGCCGGCCAGCTCCACTGTTCCGGCTTGGTCGTTGACGGCCACCGCCCGCAGCTTGCCGGCCTGGTTGTTGCTGGCCGAGAGGTCGATGGTCGCGCCCGCCGCCTGCAGCACATTGCCCTCGCGGCTTTGCAGCAGCACTTCACCACCGGCGCCGTAGCGGGTCAGGTCATTGAACGCGCTGGCCCGACCGGCCACATCGATCAACGCCGCATCGCTGAGCAGCACATCGCCACGGGCACTCAGGGTCACCTTGCCGCTGGGCAGCACCACGGCGCTGGCCAGACGCAGGCTGTCGCCCTGCAGGGACAGTTCCGCGCCCTGGCCATTGGCCGTGCCACGGGGCCCGGACGAGGCGCTGATATCGATGGCGCCACCGGCAGTGATGCGGTTCACCGAACCGGCCTCGCCGGTCATCAGCGGGGTGAGGATATTCAGGTTGCCGCCGCTGTAGGCAAAGCCGCTGACCGGGTCGTAAGCCCCCTGGCGCTGATAGACCGAGAGGCTGCCCTTGTGGTTGGCGGTAATACGCTGGCTGGCATTCAGGTTGACCCCGGCAAAACCCAGGGCCAGGCGGTCCAGGCTCTGGGTGCTGCTGGGCTGGGCAAAGGCGCCGTAGCCGAATTCGATGCGCTCGGCATTGATTTCCAGACGCCCGCTGCCGGTACCGGCGCCACCGGCCACTACCGCCCCGGCCGCTGCCTCGGCGCCCTGCCAGATCAGGTTGGCGGTATGGATGCTGGCCACGTCGTTGGCGCCACCTGCGCCGTAGATCGCCGGAGTGGACAGCATCAGGTTGCTCAGCAGCGACTGGCCGGTGAGCGGGTCGTAGGTGTCAAGGCGAGTGCTGCCGTAGAAGTTGAAACTGTCCCGGGCCGAGAGCTGCAGGGTCTCCAGGGCCGGGGCGCCGGACTGGGTATCACCGCGCAGCAGGCGGTCCAGCACTTGCTGAGTCAGGGTCATGCCGCTGGGCAGGCGATTGCCGGCCGCCGCGGCCGCCAGGGCTTCGGCACTGCCGACATTGATGGTGTTCAGCCCCAGGTTCAGATGGCGGGTGCCATAGCGCACCTGATCGCCCAGTTCAAAGGCGTTGTCGGTCAGGGCGATGATGCTGCCGTCGGAGTACAGCGCGGTCTGGCCGCTGCAGGGAGCGCTGCTGCACACCCCGAGCCGGATGCCGCCACTGGATTGCCCGCCCGCTTGTGCCTTGCTGATCACATTGAGCAGGCCGTTGGAGACGGCCAGCATGTTGGCCACCTGATAGGTGAAACCGTCACGGGCGTCATAGCTGGCCTTGCCGCGGCCCAGGCTGTTGATCGACGCGCCCTGCTCCAGGACGATCTGCCCGGTATTGCTCACCAGGAACACTTCCGGCGCCGCCAGGGTCACGCCCTCACGCAAGGTGATGGAGCCCTTGGGCGCATTGATGCCTTCGGCCAGGGTGATGTAGTTGCCGCCCTGGCCATATTTGACCAGGGTCAGGCCACCGAGCATCAGGCGCGCCGCGCCCATGGCATTGAGGCTGTTGGCGTCCAGGGTGACCCCATTGAAGCCGCCGGTGGCGGACTTGCCGCTGGCCACCACTTCGATACCGCCCTCGCCCATGTTCAATACCGCGACCGTGCCGCCGTAGCCTCCGGCAGCGGCATCGAAGCGCCCGATGCCCTGGAAGGAGAAAGCATCGGCACCGGCGCCCGGCTGCAGGGCCAGCTTCAGGGTCTTGGCATCCACCGGCAGCATCGGCCGTGGCACGCCGAGCTTGGCCGCATCGGCCAGGGCGAACTGGGCATAGCCGGTTTCGTTGTACTGGGAATAGCGGCGCAGGGTATCGGCCGACGTCAGGATCAACTGGCTGGCGACACTGTTGCCGATCCCGGTATGGGCGATCGACAGGCGCCCGGCGGTGGACCAGGAGCCGTTGCGCAGTTGCTGGGTCGCACCTTCGGTGCCGAGCCCGGCCAGGCCGTTGATCTCCACGCGGAAGGCCCCGGGCATCAGTGCATAGGTGGACGGCATCAGGGTGTAGGTGCCCGCCGCCAACCCCGGCACTCCGGCGCCGATAGTAATCTGCTGGCCGATCAGCGGGTCCACCGCGCCGCCCTCCGGCGCCACCGGTGCATAGCCCGGCTGCACTCCGGGGACGATGGCGTAGATCGGGTTAGTGCCCAGGCCCGGCAGGATGAAGCTGCCGTTGGCGCCGATCTGCACCAGCGGGCTGTAGCGCGCATCGGTGGAACCGCCGCGCCCGGAAATGAACCCGGCCCCCAGCAGCTCGCCGCCACCGGACAGGTCCACGGTGGCATTGGATTGCACCTGCACCGACTTGCCCCCCAGGATCACCCCGACGCTCAGGTCGCTGTTCTCATTCACCAGGGCGCCCTGGCCGAGGAAAGTCACGGTCTTGCCGTTGTACTTGTAGACCTGGCCATCGACAGTGCCGCCGTAAGGCAATACCAGGCCTTTGCCGCTGACCGAGGTCAGGCTGCCGGGCAGCAACTCGACCTGGCTGGCGCCCAGGTTGCCGATCTCGATCAGCCCCAGGGGCGCCCGAATCACCCCGCCCTGCTTGATGCTGGCCGCGCCCAGTTGCAAGCGGCCGAAGGCCGAGTAAGGCACAGGCGCCAGGTCATTGCCGGTGCGGCCGATGGTCAGGGTGCGCGAAGGGTCGAAGTTGATGCTGGTGCCGGAGATATCGTTGAGGTAACCGGCAATCACCCGGGCCCCGACCTCGGTGGCCGGGTACAGCTGCGCGGCCCGCAGGGTCATGTCGCCCTGGGTCAGCAACTGGGTACTGATGCCCTTGGCGATCACATCGGCGCCGGCTCCGGCGAGAAAACGCAGGTCGCCCTGGCTGGTCAGTTGCACATGGTCGAACCCACGGCGCTCGACGCTCAGCAGGCTGTTGTCGGCCTGGCGCAACGTGCCCTTGCTGCCGAACACCACGTTGCCGCGCACATCGATCAACTGGCCGCTGGCGTTGAACTGCGCCTGGGTGCTGCGTTGCGACGGCGTGCCGGTGGCGACCGGACGCACGTATTGATCCTTGGCCTCCAGGGGCGCGAGGATGCCCGCCAGCAACAGGTAGGGAGCCGACAGGTTGACCCGGCTATTGGCCGCAGCGCTGTCGCTGAGGTTCAGGGCGCCGCTGTACAGGCGCAGGCTCTGGCCCATGTTCAGCGACACATCGCCGTCGAAGCTCAGCAGACCGTTGCTCAGCAGTGCCAGGTTGTCGAAGCCGCCGGCTGTGACCTGATCCACCCCGAGGCGGCCGTGGCCGTACTCCAGGCTGGCGGCTGCGGCGTCGGCGCTACCGGGCAATGCACTGCCCTGATGGATCTGGCTGAGCACCAGCTCCCGGGCCTTGAGCACCCGGTCGTTGACCGCGTTCTTGATGTAGTACGGGCTTTCCAGGGCCAGGGACAAAGTGCCCCCCGCCGCGCCGGCGCCCCCGGCCCGGGCGACGAAGCTGCCGTCCAGGTACAGGCCGTTGTTGGAGGCGAAACTGATGCTGCCACCGTTGCTGGCCACCTGCACCCGGCCCTGGCCGGGAATGTCCAGGGCCGCCTGGGCCCCGGAAGCGTCGAGACGCGCCCCGTCGCGCACCACCACAAACAGGTCGCTGGCCTTGGCAATGCCGGTGGCCAGGTCGATCTCGCCGCCGATGGCGATCTTGCCGCCATTGCGCACCTGACCGTAACGGCGACCGCGATTGTCCACCGCGCTCACCGCCCGCGCCGCCACGTCGATCAGCGCCTGCTCGCCGACCCAAATCGAACGCCCGTGACCGGCGGCGTTGGCGGCCTCGGAACTGGCCACCGTCAGGCCGCCCAGACTGACGCTGCCGCCCCAGGCATTCAGCGTGCCGTTCATGGTCAACTGGCCGACGCTGCGCAGGTTGATGGCCTGCCCCGGGTCGACACTGATCACCGCGCCCTGCCCCACGGTCAACGCCGTGGTGGCCAATTGGGCAGCCGTGGAGTACTGATTGCCGGCGCTCAGGGTCAACCCGGCGCCACGGCGCTGGGTCAGCACGCCCTTGGCCGCGTCCTGCTGGTACAGCTCCGGCAGCCATGGCTGCAGAACGCTGGCCGGATCGCTGCCAGTGGCGCTGCTGCCAGACTGGGCTCCGAAGCGGTAGACCGGCATCTTGACCTCGACCTGGGCGCCGTCGGCCACCGTCAGGCCTTCATTGCCGGTGATGTCGTAGGCGCCGAAGCCCTTGTTGAAGAAGTCCCCCGCCAATTGCAGGGTTCCGGCTTGCGG
>NZ_MOAK01000078.1:5332-14438 GCF_003732485.1 Pseudomonas protegens | reverse complement strand
GTGACGTCCTTGGCGCCGATCAGCACCTTGTGGGCCTGCAGGGCCAGGGTGCCGCCGCCGTTGACCCCATGGCCGCGCAGCTCGCCCTTGAGGTCGAGCTTGCCGTCGGCGGCCAGGGTCACGTCGCCGCCCTTGCCGCCGCTGGCCTTGCCGTCATAGCCGAGGCTGGCGCCGGAGCCGGCATCCACCAGGGTGCCGTTGCCCAGGTTGAGGTCGCCGCTGCTGCGCAACGACAGCTTGCCACCGTTGATAAAGGCCAGGCCGCTGCTGTCCGACGGGTCCAGGGCCAGGTTGCTCCAGCGCCCGCTGACATCCAGCTTGACCCCGTCGGCCACATCGACCCGGGCCTGGGCACCACCCGTGGGCGCGAGGATCACATCGCCGACCACGAAGTTGCGGTTCACATCCACCTGGTTCAGCACGTTGCCGGCGTTGATGCTGCCGCCATGGGCCGTGAGGTTGGCGTTGACCTTGACCTCTGGCCCGAACAGGGTGATGTCGCCACCGTGCGCCACCTGCAATGCGCTGTTGACCTGGATCTGCTGCTTGGCGCCGACCTTGATCGCCCCCAGCTGGAAGCCGTTGAGCGTGTCGCTGTCCAGCACCAGCTGGCCCTGGCGGTTGGCCGGCAGGGCCGTAGTGAGGTCCAGGCCGTCGGCGATCTTCTGCTGGTTGGCCTCGATCAGCACCTTGTCCACGGTGGGACTCAGGGCGTAGCGCAGGGTGCCACTGGCCTTGTTGTAGATCGGCGTGTAGTTGCCAATGATCAGCTGCGCGCGCTGGGCCGCGGCCTTGTGCGATTGCTGATAGCCATCGAGGTTGATGTTCGGTGCCTGGGTCTGGCGGTCACCCTTGAACACTTCGCTGACCAGCTGGCCTTCAAGCACTGCATTGCCGGTGCCGATCACCAGCTTGCCGGCGTCGCGGCCGACGCTGTAGCCGGCCTCGTAGCGGCGCTGCTGGGCGATCAGCGGGTTGTAGTAGTAATCGGTGCGCCCCCAGCGCGGGCTGCTGTCCACATAGCCCTTGTAGATGCCGGTGTAGAGCAGGTCCCCCGGAGCCCGGGACAGTTCGTACAGACGCCCGTCGGCACCCTTGAGCCAGGTCTGCTGGATATAGCCGCCCTGCACATCGACAGTGCCGCCGGACAGGTTCAACTGAGCCCCGGACTGGGTCACCACCTCCTTGCCGGTAAAGGTCAGGGTGCCGCCCTGAGCCATCCACTCGCCAATATTGTGGCCCTGGGTGCCCAGGTAGCCGCCCACTTCCAGCAGGCCGCCGGCGGTGTACCAGCGATCGGTGGCGTAGCCGTTGGTGCCCGCCGGGACGAACACCAGTTCGCGCAGGTCGACCCAAACGTCGTTGTTGATCAACTGGCCGCTGTCGCGGTTGCCCGCCGAGTCGCGCTGCTCGTTGCCCTGGACGTTGATCTTGATGGTGTTGGACTCCATCGCCACCTTGACCCCGACGGCGCCGGCCACATCGATCACCGCGCCATCGCGCACCAGGCTGCGCTGCCCGGCGCTGACCGCCACCTGGCCGCCGGTGGCCAGAGTGATGGAGCCGCTCTGGAAGTCCACGCTGCCGCCGCTGACGATCTCCACCCGGGACTGATCGGTGCGGTCGGCGACGCTGCTCAAGTTGTTGAACTGGCCGGTGATCAGGTTGGTCGGGGTGCCGTCGAGGTTGATCAGGCCATTGTTGCGCTGGCTGTCCAGGGCGGTGCTGCCGGAGCTGTCCAGCAAAATCGCCGTGGTGCTGCCCTGCCCCAGGGTCACGCTGCCGCTGCTGTCGCTGGCGGCGTTGAGCAGGTGGATGGTGCCGCGGGTGTCCACCGAGGTGCTGGCCAGGGCCACGCCGTTCTGTTGCACCTGATGCCCGGTCAGGGTGATGTCGCCGGTGGACGCCATGATCAGCCCGCTATTGCTGACCTTGCCGGCGCTGCTGCCGGGCTTGAGCGAGGTGGCGACCTCGTTGCCCCGGGTCGTCGAGTGCTGGTTGCCGCTGGTGCCAACCCCGCGGCGAATGTAGAAACTGTCGCCGGCGGCCAGGGTCGTCTGGCCCTTGGCGGTGACGAGGGTGCCGGCGTTTTCCACTTCCGCGCCCAGGAGCAAGGCATAACCGCCGGACTCGGTGGAACTGGCCGGAGCGTGGGTCTGGATCAGCGCGCCGCGCTGCACCTGGACCTTGCCCAGCGCGTCGCTGAAGGTCGGCTGGGTGCCGTTGGCGTCCACATAGAGCCCGCGCTGGGTGAACTGCTCATCGCTGATGGTGGCTGCGGCGGCCACCAGATTGCGCACGTTGACCTGGCTGGTGCCGGTAAAGATCACCCCGTTGCGGTTCATGATCATCACCGTGCCGGCGCCCTTGATCTGGCCCTGGATCTCGCTGGGCCGACCGTTGGGGTCGTTGACCTTGTTCAGCAGCGCCCAGTTGGACTGCTGCTGGAAGTCCACGGTGGTGTTGCGCCCGACGTTGAAGGTCTCCCAGTTGAGGATGGCCTTGTCGGCGGTCTGTTCGATGGTCACCGTGGTCTTGCCGCCGGACTGGCTCTGCACCGGACCCTTGGCGTTGATCCAGCCCTGGGTCAGGCTGTTGTCGACCTTCAGCCCGCCCTGGCCGAGGCCGTCGGGAATACTGCTCAGCGTGCCGAAGGCCGCCTGACGCGCCGCGGCCTGGGCCGCCTGCTGGGCGGCGATGGCGGCGACGCTGGCATTGAGATTGCTCAAGGAACGCTGCAACTGCTGGTTGGCCCGGGTCTGCTGGGACAGCGGCGGGATCCCCGGCACCTGGCCGTTGGTGCGCGCGGCAGTGGCAGCCTGGGAGGCGCCCTTGTCGGCAAACCAGCCGGAACTGAACGCCGTGGCGCCATGGGCACTGCCCGCCATCATCAACAGGGCGATGGCGTGGGCCAGAGGCTTGAGCCGCAGGATCGGCATCTCGCCATCAAGGCGCAGGGCTGGGGATTTGACCGGAGGTTTGCAGCGAACCATTACTACTCATCCTTTGTTATGACGCCCACGGGAGCGCGACGCTTGTAGGGCCCAGGGCGCGCGTCACTGCTTTAGGGAATAGGCCGTTGGCGCAAGGCGCGACCGAACGGATGTCACGGAAAATTCATCTGCCGGGTGTAATGCAGGCGACAACAGGTTGCGGCAACGGCCCGGGCCGTTGCCGCAGCGCCCTCAAAGAGGACGCCCAATACCGTTGCAGACGTTGGGATTGCCGATGCTCAAGGCGCTGGCCGGGGTGAGAAAGGTGCTGCGAATCGCCATCTTCCAGTTAGCGGGCAGCGGTTGCAGGCGGTTGTTCCTGATGGCCGTGTCGTTGAGCCCAAACACGCTGTAGTGACGAGAGAAGAACGCCCGGACCTGCGCAGTCTGGGTGGCATCGGCGTAGCACTGGCTGAACACCAGATTGGTGAAGCCCAGAATCGGATACCCGACATGGGGATAAGCCACCACACTGGGATCGTAGGGGCTAGGGTTTGCGGCAAACTGCGGCACCCAAGTGTTGGGGTCGCTCAGGTACGGCATGAGCTCCGGCGACAATGGGGTCCTGATGGCGTTGATCGTATCAACGATGTTGGCCGGTGTCGGGGCGACACCGTCCACCCGCGCCACCTTGCTGCCATCCTCCAGGCCCGCCAGGCTGCTCGCCGCGTACGTCGCGCCGATGAAGGTGATGCTGCCGACCGTGGCATTCACCGTCGCCATGATCTGCGCGCTGCCGACAGCGGTGACGGCATTGGCCGGAGGCCCATAAGGATGGGCGTAGGCGAAGTATCGGCTAGGCGAAAACGGCCCACTGGATTCGTTGCAACGGGCATTGAGAAAGCGCGTGAACACTTCCGTGGTAGCGCTTGAACCCTGGGGGTATACCACGGTGATCGGGCCGTTACGCGCCGAACCATAGAGCTGACTCCAGTCAACCAAGCGACCGGAAAAAATGCCGCATAGGTCATGGGTGCTCAAGTTCAAGGCACCACCGGGCTTGTTGAACGCGATCGCGATACTGGTGGCCGCTGACGGCACCTGTATCAGTGGCCCCCAGGCCGGTTTGTGCAGCGATGCATAGTCGGTCAGCTGGGCGCTGGTCAACTTGGACTCAGTGGCTATCCAGTGCACATTCTTGCTGTTATCCCCCGGCATCAGGGCGCCGTAGTCGTTGTTCAAAAACGCTTCCCGGTCGCGCTGATCCAACCCCAGATACGGCGCGAACCCCGCACTCAGTACACCGGGGGTCTGGTACAGCGGCTGGGGCAAGGTCGAACCGCCACCATTCAAATCCGCCAGCGCTGGCTGGGCGCACACGGCACTGCAAAGCAATGAAGCCATCCACCAATGGACGTTGGGCATGATCAGACTCCTGTCGAATCAGGGCGTGCCAGGGACCGCTCAACGAACCTGGACAGCGCCGTGCGGATGCCTGCAACGCCGTGGGTGGCGCCTGCAGGACAAAAAAAATCAGCAACGGCGCAAACCGTTGCTGATCGGGTGTTGCGGCTCGGTTGCAGCCCGCGTTACAGCGGACGACCGATGGTGTTGCAGACGCTGGTGTTGCCGATGCTCAGCACGTTGGAAGCGTTGACGAAGTTGTCACGAATGGCGGTTTTCCAGGCCGCTGGCAGCGGTACGAAGCGGTTGTTCTTGATGGCGTTGTCGTTGTTGGTCAGCGAGCTGGAACCATAGTGACGGCCGAAGAAAGTCCGCACTTGCGAGGTCTGGGTAGCGTCGGCGTAGCACTGGCTGAAGATCAGGTTGGTGAAGCCCAGGATCGGGTAGCCGGTGGTTGGGTAAGGCACGACGCTTGGATCGGTGGCGCTGGCGCTAGCGGCGAATACCGGTACCCAGTTGTTGGGCTTGGTGCCGTCGACGATGGTGCCATCCTTGCGCAGCACGGTCGGAGGCTCGATGGCTTCGATGGCGGCGGAAACGTTGGCAGGCGCTGGCGAAACACCGGCCACCTTGGCCACCTTGGTGGCGTCGTCCAGACCGGCCAGGGTCGTGGCGGCGTAGTCCGGGCTCATGTAGGTGATGCGACCGTCGGCAGCGTTCAGCGCGTCCATCACGCCTTGGCTGGTGACTGCGGCTACAGCACCGGCAGGCAGGCCGCCCGAGTAGCTGGAGGCGAAGTTGGTGGTCACGGCGAAGGTGCCGGTTTCAGCGCACTTGGCGTTGAGGAAACGAGTGAACAGCTCGGTGGTGCCGCTGCTTTCGTTGCGGTAGACCACGGTGATGGCACCGGTACGGCCCGAACCGGCGATCTGGTTCCAGGTAGAGACACGGCCCGAGAACACGCCGCACAGGTCGTTGACGCTCAGGTCAACGGCAGCAGTACCGGCCTTGTTGAACGGAATGGCAACCGAAGTGGCGACCGAAGGCACCTGGATCAGTTTGCCCCAGGCGGCTTCGTGACCGCTGGCGTAGGCGCTCAGTTCAGTGGCAGAAAGCTTGGAATCGCTACCGGCCCAGTGCACGTTCTTGCCAGTAGTGCCGGCCACGAACTTGGTGTAATCGTTGTTCAGGAAGGCAGATTTGCCGTTGCCGCTGCCTACGCCGATGTAGGGAGCGAAGCCGGCAGTCAGTACGCCGGAGGTCTGATACAGCGGTTGTGGCAAGGTAGCGCCGCCACCGTTGATGTCAGCCATTGCAGCTTGTGCCGAGCACAGGGCTGCCAGGGTCATGGATGCCGCCAGAACGTTGCGCTTAAACATGAAGAATCTCCTTTCGTCGTGTTCGTACGTTGGGTGAATAGCTCTTGCATGACGCCATGGCGCTCGGGCCAAAAGCCTTGTTCCAGACGGCTTGAGGGGTGAGGCCATGGAGAGAGAAGTTCGCAGCTTCCGGTGACAGATAAAGGAAAAAACCTCGGGAGAAACCGACTGTTTTTGCAAAAGATTCTCGGGTGTTTGTCGCCGGTTTTCGGGCCTTTCCCGGGAAGGTGACAGCCAGGTTTCCGAGGCTGGCGCCGGCATCGCCCTGCAAGCGCCGCGGGCGGTGCAGACAGCGCTGGAACATGACAGAACGAGGAACCCGAGCTTGGCCGATGGCCGAGTCGGGTGTGAGGCCGGCGGCGTGAGATTTTATGGCTGCCCTGCCCTGCGCTTCGGACCATACCTTCGCTGCGCCCCCTCGTAGGAGCCGGCTTGCCGGCGAAGGGGCCTGCGAGACCTGCATCGCCGCTGCCGACGCCTTCGCTGGCAAGCCAGTTCCTACGGACCGAGCCAGATCGGGCCGGACGGGGCCAGGCCGGGGTCAGGTCGGGTCGGATTGTGCGGTTCAGGTGACCAGCTGGTTGATCTCGATGATCGGCAGCATCACCGCCATCACGATCACCAGCACCACGCCGCCCATGACCACGATCATCAGCGGTTCGAGCAACGCGGTCATGCCCATGGCCCGGCGTTCGATATCCCGGGACAGGGTCAGGGCCGCCCGCTCCAGCATCGGCGGCAAGGCGCCGGTCTTTTCGCCACTGGCGATCAGGTGGATCAGCACCGGCGGAAAGACTTTCTCCACCCGTAGCGCAGCCGCGAGGTTGGCCCCCTCGCGCACCTTGGCCGTGGCCTCGCTGACGCTCTGGCTCAGGCGGTCGTTGGACAGGGTCTGGCGCGCCGCGTCCAGGGCCCGCAGCAGCGGCACCCCGGCACCGCTGAGAATCGCCAGGGTCGAGGCGAAACGCGCAGTGTTCAACCCCAGGACAAAACGCCCGAACAGCGGCAGGCGCAGAATCCGACTGTGCCAGCTCAGGCGTGCCCGGGGGTTGCGCAGGTACAGCCGCCAACCCCAGAACCCCGCCACCATGGCGCCAAAACACTGAATGCCCCAGGCACGAATGAAGTCGCTGGCGTTGAGCATGGCCAGGGTCAGCCCCGGCAGGTCCTGGCGTGCCTGGGAAAAGGCGCTGACCACCTGGGGCACCACATAACTGAGCAGGAAAATGACGATGCCGATGGACACCAGCCCCACCACCCCGGGGTAGATAAAGGCAGTGAGGATCTTGCCCCGCAGGCCGTTGCGCTCCTCGATGTAGTCCGCCAGCCGCTCCATGACCTGGGCCAGGTCACCGGACTTTTCACCTGCGGCAATCAGTGCCCGGTAGATCTCCGGAAAGTCCCGGGGCCGCGCCGCCAGGGCCTCGGCCAGGCGCATGCCGCTGCGCACGTCACTGCGCACCGCGCTCAGGGTCTGGGCAATGTGCTTGCGCTCGGCCTGCTCCACCGTGGCACTCAGCGCCGCCTCCAGAGGCAGGCTGGCCCCCAGCAGGCTGGCCAGCTGGCGCGTGGCCCAGGCCAGGTCGTTGTCGCTGAGCCTGGGGCTGAAGAGCCCCCCTGCTGCGCCGCTGCCAGGATTGCTGTCCAGTTGCACCTGCAGCGCAGTCAGGCCGCGGCTGCGCAGGCTGGCGAAAGCCGCGCCCTGGCTGTCGGCTTCCAGGTGGCCGGACTCGATCTTGCCGAGCGCGTCGGCGGCTTCGTAGCGATAGCGATTCATCAGGCGTCCCGTGTCACACGTAGGATTTCTTCCGGTGCGGTGGCGCCGCTGCGTACCCAGCGCTCGCCATCCTCACGCATGCTCAGCATCCCCGCCCGCCGCGCAGCGGCCCGCAGGGCCTGCTCGTCAGCGCCCTGATGGATCAGGCTGCGCAGGTCATCGTCGATGCAGAACAGCTCATGAATCCCGGTGCGGCCGCTGTAGCCGATGTGGTTACAGGCCGGGCAGCCCACCGGGTGCCAGGTACCGGGATTGGCCGGATCGGCTTGCTTGCACTGGTTGCACAAGCGGCGCACCAGCCGCTGGGCCAGCACCCCGAGCATCGACGAGGCCAGGAGGAAAGGCTCCACCCCCATGTCGATCAGGCGGTTGACCGCCGACACCGCGTCGTTGGTGTGCAGGGTCGCCAGCACCAAGTGCCCGGTAAGCGAAGCCTGGACCGCGATCTGCGCGGTTTCCAGATCGCGGATCTCGCCGATCATGATCACGTCCGGGTCCTGGCGCAGAATCGCCCGCAGCGCCAGGGCGAAGGTCATGTCGATCTTGGCGTTGACCTGGATCTGGCTGATGCCCGGCAAGTCGTATTCCACCGGGTCCTCGACAGTGAGGATATTGCTGGTGCTGGCATCCAGCCGGGCCAGGGCGGCGTAGAGGCTGGTGGTCTTGCCGCTGCCGGTGGGACCGGTGACCAGGACGATGCCGTGGGGCTGGCGGATCAAGCCATCCAGACGCGCCAGGACATCCGGGTCCATGCCCAGGGTTTCCAGTTGCAGGCGCCCGGCCTGCTTGTCCAGCAGCCGCATCACCACCCGCTCGCCGTGGCCGGTGGGCACCGTGGACACGCGAATATCGATGGGCCGTCCGGCCACCCGCAAGGCAATGCGGCCGTCCTGGGGCAGGCGTTTTTCGGCGATATCCAACTGGGCCATGATCTTGATCCGCGACACCAGCGCGCCGTGCAGCGCCTTGCGTGGCGAGACCACGTCGCGCAGGGTGCCGTCGACCCGGTAGCGCACCACCGAGTGAGTCTCAAAGGGCTCGATATGGATATCACTGGCCTCATCCCGCGCGGCCTGGGTGAGCAAGGCGTTGATCATGCGGATCACCGGGGCGCCGTCCTGGGTGTCCAGCAGGTCGGTGATTTCCGGCATGTCCTGCATCAGGCGGTCCAGGTCCACCTCATTCTCCGCCGCACCGACCACCGCGGCGGCGCTGCCGGTGTCGGCGTAGGCCGTGGCCAAGAGCCCGTCGAGCTCATCGTCGCGGATGCGCTCCAGGCGTGCGGGGCCGAACTGGCGGCGGGCTTCGCTGATGGACCAGCCGGGGGTCGAGGGGCAGACCAGCAGGGTGGCGCCCTCCTCGCTGTGACGCAGGAGAATGCGTTGGGATTTGGCCCAGGCGTAGGGGAGCTGGGTGGTCATGCTTGTGTCTCCTGGTGGGGTGCATATCCGGGACTGCGGGTGGGGCTGATTACGGTGTTTGTTCTTACCGTGGGTTTGGGTACATATCCGTTCCTGCGGGTGTGGCGGCTTATGGTTCCGCTCTTACAGCGGGGGTTGGGTACATATCCGGTGCTGCGGGTGTGGCCACTTAGGGTTCCGCTCTTACAGCGG
>NZ_MOAK01000078.1:494-5322 GCF_003732485.1 Pseudomonas protegens | reverse complement strand
GCAACCAGGTGGCAATGATGTGACCGGTATTCAGACAGCCTTCACTTATCAGTTCTGACAGCGGCCTATCCAGCCTGCCCGAGATCGCGTGCGGCCGAGGCCCCTTGTGCACGCTCGCCAAGCAGTGACTCGGGCAGGCCCGGGAACCAGGCGCAGATGGCGGCCTTGATTGCCGAGAATGACCAGGTGTTCAAAGCGCACCTCAATCGCTACAAGTACGCCGAGCGCTATCCCGAAGCGCTCATGGCGCATTACCGGAGCCAGGGCGAGGCATTTCTCGCTCGGTTGGAGGCCTGCTGGGGCCGAAGCTTACAAATCATCCATCCAGTCGCCCTTGGGTTTCAGGCTGGCCACGAATTCTTCGATTGCGTAATCGTCATTCTCAAACTTCGCCAAAGAAGGGGCTGCCGGTTTGCTTGCAGGCGCGGGTTGCTTAGTGTCTGTGCTGGCAGTTTGCGGCATCAGATTGACGCCGAACCTGTTGTCGAGAGGTTTTTTACCGGGTGTCGGTGAGGTGATGGTGATGATGGTTGCCTGGTCCTTGCGACGCAGGGGCATCACCACGCTGGTGTCGGCGTTCTGGTAACTGGCCATGGTGGCCAAGGCAATGCCCACGAAAGGTGAGGCTGCGCCGGTATCGCCCAACCGTTGAGTCAGGTCGTAGCTTTCACGGGAGTCCAGCAAGTCCAGGGTGCTATGGGCCATGGTGAGCGCAGGCATCAGTTCGGCCAGTGGCACGCTGTTCAAACCACCGTCGTAGAACAACCGGGCCGGAGCTGGGGCAATCCCGTCGCTGGCTTTTTTCCAGCCTGCGGCCAGTTGCGCACTCAGGGCTTCGCGCTTTAGGCGTTCGCCGGTGTCAGGGCGCTGCAGGGAAACAGTGACCGGGCGGTGGATCTGGGCCAGCACCGGTAAAGCGTCCCATTGCTCAAGGGCACGCTCGGTCCAGGGCTGAGGGATGAACTCCGAAGGCTGGAACTCCACGGCAGGTTTGCGCCAACCCCAGCCGGTGAACTCGGGATCGATCTTGTTCTTGTTGACCTTGGTGAAAGGTGCGTAGTAACGCAGCCATTCGACGCGCTCGGGACGGCCGATGACCAGGGCGACCATTGAGTCGGTGAGTTCTCCTGGCTGTCGAGGGCCGGTTCCAAGTCCTATTGGCTTATTGCCTTTCGTTGTCAATGACAACGCCATGTTGAAGCCTTCAACGCTGTAAACCAGTACAGCCGGGAGATCCGGATGACGCTCAAATAGCTGGAATAGGTTTTCTAGCAATCCTTCGGGAGTGTCATTACAGACAATGCCATCCTGCACATTACGAATCCGGTGCCAATGCAAACCCGCTTCTGTACGGTAACTATTCACCATGCTGGTGAGCATTTCACGAGTCTCACTTGGAGTGAAACGCAGGTTCGGTATTTCAGGCTTCCAACCACCGACCACTGTAATAGTAGGGATTGGCCATTTCTCTAAAAAACTTCGCAGTCCCATTTCTAGGGCATCCGCCTTACGCTTTTCCCAGGCCATGTCCTTATCATCGGCAGTTACCGGATACTTCTTTGGGTCCATGGGCAAGATACTGCCGACATGCAGTGACTCCGCTTGCTTCGCACTCTGCTCTTGCAAAGCCTGCCAGGTCTGCCCCTGCCGAAATACATCCAGGCTTATGCCAATGCTGAGCACATCCAGAGTTTCCAAGCGAGACGAAGTAGTGGGTGCACGATAGCGAGTTTCAGCGGTCATGTTGGAAGCCTTCTTGGCCAAGGTATAAGCAGTCACGGGCGTGGCCGAACTGGCAAAGCAGCGAATGGATGTCAGTGAGGTTTCGGCGGCCTGAATCAGTGGACTGATCAGTAGCAAGCCGGAGAAAGACCAATACGTAAGTATGCGGTGCATCAGACGGGCCCTCCCAAACGGACAGGATTGCCCGCTCTGCGTCCCGCCAGAGACTGAGTAGCTACCAGAGAAGGCATTTTGTCCTTTACGGCATCCGGCAATTCGCCACACGTTCGATACGTCACTGTGGAGTTGATTAAGTTGCGATTACCAGATGTTTCCTCCCGATAGAGTTCCTGCACAGCCTCATCTGGAACGTCAAGTTCAGCATCAGCTTGACCTCGTCCTCCACTGTCTTTCGCTTTCCAATCCAACCGCCAATCCGCCACCCGACACAAATACGCATAAAACGTCACATCATCCACGCTCTCTCCCGCCCCAATCGCCACGTCATAAGCCAGCACTCGCCGGCTATGGTCAGGGTTGTTGGGAATCGCCGAGTGAAACGACAGGGCCTCTTCATGCTCGCCGTTTTTGCCTCCCCCTTGCAGGCGCATACGGGCCTCGTAGGGGGTTTCTGAACGGGTCACCAGCACCTTGCCGTTGTCTGTCGCTCGGGCGACAAACACGTGGGTCTGTTCTGCCGTGTCCTTGCCTTCATTGAGCGCCTCTTTGACGCTGGCAATATCGCGTCCGTACTTGAAGGCGATGGCTTCATCGATCGAATCCAGCTTGGCGTATTGCCTGCTTTCGGAGGTCCAGGCGCCGTTGCTGATCGCGATGGACGCATCAATGGGCGCCAGTGTGTCCTTGACCTGATAGACACCGCTGTTTGAGTCCGCTCCCGGCATGACCACTGCGCCATCGGCGTTGAAGTGGGTTTGCGCGGGCACCGGCAATATCGGTGCGGTCAGCATCACCGACTTTCCTTGTTCAAGGGAGGCGCGGGCCACCGACATCCGTTGCTTGTACGGCAACCCCATGTCCTCCCAGGTGTCCTCACCCTTCAACAGCAATGGATAGACATAGGGTGGCGTGTGCAGGCCAATCAGCTCTTTTTTCTCGCCGCGTTTGCGCAGGGTAAAGATCCGTTGGTGAAAGCTCAGTGGCAAGGTACTGCGTACCGGCTTGCCATACAGGTGCTCGTCAACGCCCTGCCAGCCGATCCCCTGCACGTTGGCAAGGCCGACGGTCTGGTCCTGAGGGGTGAAGTACAGAAAGATACTGCCGCGATTATCGCGCTCGTTGAACGAGATCTTTTTACCATCGATGGTGGTTTGCGACGCAGGCCCGCCGCTCCAGCCCGACCCGCCAATGGCGCCATCACCCTGGCAGTTTTTCAGGGCGACGCTCGACAATGCCGGGTACGGATTGGGCGCTCCGGCGATGTATTTGAGGATCCCCTCCAGGGTCGCAATGCGCGCCTCTGAGGTTTGCTGGCTGCCGTACCCCTGAAACTTCTCCGTGGTGGGCTCACGCAGGCTATAGGGGGAGTTGATCATCACCACGCCGTCGGCCGGGCGTACCTGAACCTCGTCATCCTTGAGAAAGGCATGGGCCAGCAGATTGATCAGCGTGCCCTGGCTGTGACCCACCACGTTCACCGTGTCGTTCGGGTAGCGTTTGCGGATGATCCGGATCAACATCGCCAGACGCATGGCGGCCAGCACCATGTAGCGCCGGCCGGGTGCGGAAAACAACGGGTGGGTCAGCTCACCGGCAAAGAAGTCCAGGGAAATGAACCCGAACAGCTTGCCGTTGAAACCCTTGCCCCACATATCGGGAAGGTTGGTGGTGGCATTGACGAAATGGCCCCCCTCCAGGGTGCCGGCCTTGTCCAGGCGGTTGTTGTTGCGGTCCAGCCATTCACCGTGGGGCTCGGTCTTGTTGATTGCCCCCTCTTCTTCGCGAAACCCCCAATAGAACGGAATCACCACGCTTCGCGTATCCGCGGCACTGAACTTGCGCCGGTAATACACCGCATCCGGGTTGGTCGCCTTGCCATCATCGTCCTCAGGCAGGCTGTAGCTGGCCGGCCGGAGAAAACCTGGGCTGCTCACCCCGTTGGGCAGCACCGAGGGCATGTCCAGGCGTTCATTCAGCCCCGCACACAAGCCGCGCTCGATGCGCTCGTAGCAACCGGCCAGGTCGTTGACCCCATGCACGACGATGGTCACGCAGGGCTTGGGCGGGGTCGCGATCAGGTGCACGTCACCACCGCCCGGCATGGTGATTGCCTGGCCTGTGCAAATGGTCCTCATCCGAACGGCGTCATTCATTGTGCATTTGCTCCTTGATGGCCTGAAAGACAACCTTTCACGTCGTCCAGCCGGGTCACGTCCAATCCATTCAGGGACGAGGCTTGCGCAGCAGGGCCGAATGGTTTGGCCTGACGACACGGGTGCCAGGCCTGACCTTCTACTGATGCTGCGCAAAAAAACCGGCGCCAGACCATAACAAAAGAGCCAGCGAATAAATCTAGGAAGTATCTCAAAGCGTTCTGAGCGCAGTGCGGCCCACTGTCACAGGTACCGTTTGTTCGCCAGTTTGCTCATGTGGACCGGGAGTGGTTTGTGCAGGCGCCTTATCGCGCCTTGCAGGAGTGGTTGCAGGCGTTTCTTGAATCGGAGTGGTTTGTAGGGGGCATGGCGTGGGGTTGGGGGGACATATCCATTCCTGCGGGTGTGGCGGCTGGCGGTTTCGCTCTTACAGCGAGTCACTTTGGAAAGAGCCCAAAGTAACCAAAGGCTCTTGCCCCTCCACTCGGTGCCTCGCCTAGGCTCGGCATGCCCTCACTCCGGCATTGATCCGTGGGCCGCCGCCACCGGCCATCCATGGCCGGGTGGCGGCTAACCCGGCATCCCTGCCGGGTTACCCACGGATCAATGCCTGCGTTCGGCCATCGTGGTTAACGGGGCGCTCAGATCAAGATCAAAATCAAGAGCCAGACGGCGGCCTTGCGGCCGGCCTGAAGCTGGAGCGGTGTGTATCGCCCCTCCCGTGTAGGAGCTGGCTTGCCAGCGAAGGCGTCGGCCCAGGCAATGCATGTCTT
>NZ_MOAK01000078.1:0-484 GCF_003732485.1 Pseudomonas protegens | reverse complement strand
GGGGCGCTCAGATCAAGATCAAAATCAAGAGCGCGACGGCGGCCTGCCGGCCGGCCTGAAGATGGGGCGGTGTGTAGGGCCCCCCATGTAGGAGCTGGCTTGCCAGCGAAGGCGTCGGCCCAGGCGATGCATGTCTCACGGGCCTCTTCGCCGGCAAGCCGGCTCCTACAGGAAACTGCACGGTGTATCTGACTGCTGTAGGAGCTGGCTTGCCAGCGAAGGCGTGGGCCCAGGCGATGCATGTCTCACGGGCCTCTTCGCCGGCAAGCCGGCTCCTACGGGAAACTGCACGGTGTATCTGACTGCTGTAGGAGCTGGCTTGCCAGCGAAGGCGTCCGCCCAGGCGATGCATGTCTCACGGGCCTCTTCGCCGGCAAGCCGGCTCCTACGGGCAGCGCGTAACACGCGCTTGGCTTTTGCTTTTGATCTTGATCTTGATCTTCAGGCCCCTTCCCAGCCGGCCGAGCGTAGGCGTTGCGTAGGG
>NZ_MOAK01000077.1 GCF_003732485.1 Pseudomonas protegens | reverse complement strand
CCGTGCGCAAGGGCATCGGCGCCGATCCGCGCATCGGCTACCACTTCATCTACCCCGGCGCCGGTTTCGGCGGCTCGTGCTTCCCCAAGGACCTGCGGGCACTGATCCATACCGCAGAAAGCCACGGGCTGGAGCCGCATATGCTCAAGACCGTGCGTGACGTCAATGAACAGCAGCGCCATGTGCTGTTTCGCAAGCTCAAGGCGCACTTGGGGGACAACCTCAAGGACAAGGTCATTGCCTTGTGGGGGCTGGCCTTCAAGCCCAACACCGATGACATGCGCGAAGCCACCAGCCGCTACCTGATGGAAGCGCTGTGGCAGGCCGGGGCCAAGGTCCATGCCTACGACCCGGAAGCCATGACCGAATGCCGACGGCTGTACGGCTACCGCGACGACCTGCAGCTGTGCGCAACCCGTGACGACACCCTGCAAGGCGCTGACGCCCTGGTGATCTGCACCGAGTGGAAAGCCTTTCGCGTGGTGGACTTCAAGCTGCTGCACGACACCCTCAACGATCGCCTGATCGTCGATGGCCGCAACCTGTACAACCCGCAACAGGCAGCGGATGCCGGCCTGCATTACCTGAGCATCGGCCTGCCCTATCGCGTACCGGAGGCGCTGCGCGCATGAATATCCTGATCACCGGGGCCGCCGGTTTCATCGGCGCCCATACCGCACTGCGCTTGCTCAAGGATGGGCATCAGGTCAGCGGACTGGATAATTTCAACGACTACTACGATCCCCAGCTCAAACGCGACCGGGTGCGCTGGGTCGAACAGCAAGTGGGACACTTCCCCCTGCAGCGCCTGGACCTGGCGGACAGCGAAGGCCTGGAACGGCTGTTCGCCGAGATCCGGCCCCAGGTGGTGATCAACCTCGCCGCCCAGGCCGGGGTGCGCTACTCCCTGGAAAATC
>NZ_MOAK01000013.1:183636-205215 GCF_003732485.1 Pseudomonas protegens | reverse complement strand
TGAATCCGGCCCTGGCCGCTCAAGGCAGTGGCTGGGCGGTTTTGCTCGACGAACAGGCCGACCTGCAGCTCAGTGACATCCGCTCCCCGCGCTACACCAACCAGTTCAGCCCCATCGAGCTGGACAAGCTGACCGCCGCCGAACCCGATGGCGCCCTGTGGTTGCGCTTCAAGCTCCAACCGGGGACCCACGAGCAGATCCTGCGGATCTTCGCCCCCGACCTGTCCCACCTGAATCTCTACGTGCTCGACGGCGACAAGCTGATCGAACAAGTGAACACCGGCTCCAGCCAGTCGCAAGCCCAAAAGCCCCTGCCCAGCAGCGACTTCATACTGCCACTGCCGCAAAGTGCCAAGCCGCTGGAAGTCTATCTGCGCCTGGTGTCCGAACATGAACTGCGTCCCTACATCACCCTGCAAGCGGCAGTGATGGGCGCCGCCGACCAGAGCCAGACGCTGATCTACGGCCTGTTGTTCGGCTGCCTGGCGATGCTGATCCTGCACAACCTCACCCGTTTCGCCTACACCCGCTCGCGCAGCAGCCTGTGGCTGGCAGCCTGTGAGGGCCTGCTGACCCTCAGCCTGCTGATGCTGCTGAATCTGTTCGGTCCCTGGCTGCCGGACTGGCAAGCGTTGCAGACTCCGGGCGCCTATGTGGCCCTGCTGCTGACCGCGCCCTGCGGAATGATGTTCGCCTACCGTTTCTTCGCCCCACTGGGTCCGCACCCGCTGAACCGCCTGCTGCTGGGCAATATCCTGCTGATCGGCCTGTTCGGCCTGTTGCTGCTGTTCGTCAGCACCCTGCCGCTGAACATCATCACCTACGGCCTGGTGGCCCTGGCCGGCCTGAGCATGCTGTTCGTCGGCGGCTACCACTGGCACAAGGGCTATCGCCCGGCCCGGCTGTTCGTGACCGCCATGGTGATTTTCAACCTCGGCACCCTGGTGATACTGCCGGCGCTGCTGGGCCTGACCCTGGTGGCGCCGCAAGGGCTGATCGTCACCCTGCTGAGCGTGGTGTGCATCGCCGGACTGCTGATGAGCATTGCCCTGGGCGAGCGCCAGCGCAACATCACCGAGAACCGCTTCAGTGTCAGCCGCGACCTGGCCGCCAGCACCGCCGAGGTCAATGCCAAGGCCGAGTTCCTGGCCAAGATCAGCCACGAGATCCGCACCCCGATGAATGGCGTGCTGGGCATGACCGAGCTGCTGCTGGGCACCCCGCTGTCGGTCAAGCAGCGCGATTACGTGCAGACCATCCACAGTGCCGGCAACGAGCTGCTGACCCTGATCAACGAGATCCTCGACATCTCCAAGCTGGAGTCCGGGCAGATCGAACTGGACGACGTGCAGTTCGACCTCAACGCCCTGATCGAGGATTGCCTGAGTATCTTCCGGGCCAAGGCCGAGCAGCAGAACGTCGAACTGATCAGCTTCATCCAGCCCCAGGTGCCGCGGGTCATCAGCGGCGACCCGACGCGCCTGCGCCAGGCCCTGCTGAGTCTCCTGGAAAACGCCCTGAAGAAGACCGACGAAGGCGAAGTGCTGATCGTCGTCGCCCTCGACGAGCGCAGCAGCAAGCCGCGCCTGCGCATTGCCGTACAGGACAGCGGCCAGCCCATGGATACCGAGGAGCGCGAGGCGCTGCTGCACACCGAACTGCACAGCAAGAACTTCCTCGCCACCACCCGCCTGGGTGGCAACCTGGGCCTGGTGATCGCCCGCCAGTTGATCCTGTTGATGCACGGCGAATTCGGTATCAAGAGTGGCACCAACCAGGGCAGCACCCTGTGGTTGACCCTGCCCCTGGATGCCGAGCGCCTGGAGCATCCCACCGCCGACCTCGACGGCCCCTTGCAAGGCGCGCGGGTGCTGGTGGTGGACGACAACGACCCCTGCCGCAAGGTCCTGGTGCAGCAATGCAGCGCCTGGGGCCTGAACGTCAGTGCCGTGCCTTCGGGCAAGGAAGCCCTGGCCCTGCTGCGGACCAAGGCGCACCTGCGGGACTACTTCGACGTGGTGCTGCTGGACCAGAACATGCCCGGCATGACCGGCATGCAACTGGCGGCGAAGATCAAGGAAGACCCGAGCCTGAACCACGACATTCTGCTGATCATGCTCACCGGCATCAGCAACGCGCCGAGCAAGGTGATTGCGCGCAATGCCGGGATCAAGCGCATCCTCGCCAAGCCGGTGGCCGGCTACACCCTCAAGACCACCCTGGCCGACGAGCTCAATCAGCGCGACAAGGCTCCCGCCGCTCCCTACAACATGCCACTGAGCCCGACACCCGGCCCGCCGCCGGTCACTGTACCCAGCGACTTCAGCATCCTGGTGGCCGAGGACAACAGCATCTCCACCAAGGTCATCCGCGGCATGCTGGGCAAGCTCAACCTGCAACCCGACACCGCCAGCAACGGCGAAGAGGCCTTGCAGGCAATGAAGGCCAAGCGCTACGACCTGGTGCTCATGGACTGCGAAATGCCGGTGCTCGACGGTTTCTCCGCCACCCAGCAGTTGCGGGCCTGGGAGGTCGGCAACCAACGGGTGCGCACCCCGGTGGTGGCGCTGACCGCGCACATCCTCGCCGAGCACAAGGAGCGCGCACGCCAGGCCGGCATGGACGGGCACATGGCCAAGCCGGTAGAGCTGTCGCAACTGCGCGAGCTGGTGGAACACTGGGTCACCCAGCGCGACCTGCGCGAGCGCAGCGCCGCCCACACCAGTTGAGCCGACAGCCTCTGCGGCGCCTGTTAAACTCTGGCTCGCCCTCCCTAGTCGTGAGCTCCCGCCATGCTCCACGTGCTGTTCAGCGTTTACCTGAAGATGCTGGTGCTCTATAGCCCGTTCTTCGTCCTTTCGTGCTTCATCAGCCTGACCCGGGGCTACTCCTCCAAGGAACGCCGGCGCCTGGCCTGGAAAGTCGCCCTGGCCACCCTGGTCTCCAGCATCTTGCTGTACCTGTTCGGGCGGGTGATCTTCAGCGTATTCGGCATCACCGTGGATGCCTTCCGCATCGGCGCCGGCAGCGTGCTGTTCATCTCGGCCCTGGGCATGGCCCAGGGCAAGTCGGCGGTACAGACCGACAACGTGCAGCAAGACGTGACCATAGTGCCGCTGACCATTCCCTTGACCGTGGGCCCCGGCACCATCGGCGCCCTGCTGGTGATGGGGGTCAGCCAGCCCCACTGGGACGACAAGCTCACCGCCATTCTCAGCATCGCCTTGGCCAGCCTCACCGTGGGCGTGGTGCTGTACCTGTCCAACCGCATCGAACGCATCCTCGGCGACCAGGGATTGCAGATCGTCAGCCGGCTGATGGGACTGTTCGTCTGTGCCCTGGCGGCACAGATCATCTTCACCGGGGTCAGGGGCTACCTGGTCCCTTAAGTCCGCCAGACACTATTCAAATCAAGCGACAGGCAACGGAATGCAGACTCTTCAACGCCCCACCGACACGGCGCGCTTCCCGCGCCTTGTGCAAATCGGCCGCGGCCTGGCCTGCCTGCTGGCCGGGCTCCTGTTCATGCCCCTCCCGGCGCTGGCTGGCGAATCGCCCCAGGCCAAGCTCGAGGCCTGGCTGAATCAGACCAGTGAATCCAGTGAGCGCTTTGGCGACTTCAAGGTCTACCACCGCCGGGACGGCAGCAGCCCCCGGGAAATCACCTACAAGGGCCAGCTCTATCGGCCGCTGAACGCCTGGCAGATCACCGATGTAAAACCCACCGGGGCGACCCAGGGCGGACAGCCCGTGCTGCTGGCCACCACTATCGAGTGGATGGGGGTCGGCACGGTGCTGATAGCGGTGCAGAACGACACACCGCTGGCCCGCATCCTCAGCCCGGTCAAAAGTCGCGACGAGCCCGACTGGGGCCAGCCACAGCCCGGGCGCAACGACCTGCTGCTGTTCCCCGAAGGCGCACGCGCCCTGGTGCCCTCCACCGGGCAAGTCCTGTGGTTCGACGAGCGATTGCCCGGCTGGGGGTTCTCCCACTACGCCATGTTGGTGTCCGTGTCGCCGGACAATCGCAGCGCCGCATTTCTGGGCAAGGAAGGGCTGCTGCTCAGCTCGGCGGAGCAGGGGGTGTATGCCCAGCTGCCGATCAGCAAGGAGATGAACCTGAGCCAGCTCTGGCCACTGTTCAACGAAGCCGGCGCCCGTGCGCGAAAGGCCCTGGACGAAGGCCGGCGCATTGACCAGGGGCGCCTGCATCATGCCTTGCAGGTGGATTGGGTTGGCCGGCAGTTCAGCTGGCAGCAGGTGCAGGGAACCTGGCAACTCAAGGGTCTGGGGCTGACCTCCAGCCCTCTGAAGAAGGAGCATTGAGTGATGACCGTTCTACGCCCAGGGCCCACTCGACACCTGCTGCAACTGACCGCGGCCATTGTGCTGGGCGGTTGCGCCAGCCATGGTGCCGATCAACCCAGCGATATTCGCACCGAAGACGCCAAGGCGGCAGAAGCAGTGCTGGAGCTTCAGGTCAGCTTCGCCAAAGCGCCGGACTACAAGCCCGAAACCTCCGGCCCCTATGCGTACAGCCAGTACGTGAAGATCGAAGGCGCCCCGACGCTGCAGATCCCGTTCTACCAGAAGGGCATCGGCTTCGAACTGGGCGTGGTCGGTGACCCACGGGCGTTGCTTGCCCTGCCCTACCCCTCGCCCAAGGCCGACTCCGCGAGCAACACCTTGCGGGTTGTCGGCCAGCAGCTGGACAGCACCCACTACCGCTTTGTGGTGCTGCCGCTGTCGGGCTGGAACAGCCTCGACAGCTTCGAGGTGGCCTTCGCCCACAACGGCCGGCGCGAAGCCATGACCTTCACCTACAGCACGCAAGTGGCCTGCAATAGCAGCTTCGCGGTGACGACGCCGACCTATGGTTTCGCCCTGTCGGTGGCGGCACGCTTCCCCAAGGGAGTCTCGGGCTGCCTCAAGGCCTGCGATGCACGCCCGGGGTACGCCGGGCAATGCGCTTACAATTCCGGTTTCCGACAAGTCTCGAACCTGTAGAAAATCCCTTCCAGCAGGAGCAGGAACCGCACCATGCCCTACAGCGCCGACGCAGCCTTTATCCAGGAACAATGGCAGGCCGGGTGCTTCCCTCGGGAAAACACCCTGGTCCTCAGCAGCAGGTTCTACTGCCTGTTCGACCTGCCCTACGAACATCCCCTTCTGCTCAACAAAGGCTGGATGCCGGCCCTGGACTATCTCCAACAGGATGAGCCTGATTTCGTCACCACCCTGGGCTTGTGCGCCGATGGCCCACAATCGTTCTATGCCCGGGGTGGCGAGACCGCAGGCTACGGCGGCGACGGCTTCCTGGCCTTACAGGAAAAAGGCTCGGATGCACTGATCTGGCTGATTGCCTTGCGGGACACCAACCCCTTCAACCGGGTAGAGATCCAGGACCAGTACCTCCATGCCGAGTCAACCTCCGGAGTCAGGGTACGAGTTCCCATCGAACGGCCCGATCAGTTGACCCTGACCTGGCCCTGAACCGCGCCTTCAACAAGCCGAGCCCCATGGAAAAACTCACCGCCAACGCCGCCATCGACCTTCTGAGCACACACAGGCTACCCGACCTCGACGTCGCCGCCCGAGCCTCCCATCTCTTGAACTGGTGGGGGATGGACAGCGACGACCTTGAGTTCGCGACACTTCCACCCAGCCTGCAACAACAGATCATGACCCAACCGGAGCCCCCGGAAGAGGTAATGGACCCGCACTACGACGCCCTGCTGCTGATCGCCCTGCGCGCCGAATACCGTGGCGTCACCCACCTGTACCTGATGCGCAGCCTGCGCGAGGCCGGGCTCGGGGACTATGCCGTCAGCCCCGATACCGAGTACCTGCAAGCCTGCCCCTGCTGCGAATATCGAACCCTGTCGGAGCGAGGTGCGTACGAGATCTGCGACCTGTGCCACTGGGAGGATGACGGCATGCAGGCACTGGATGTACAGAGCGGACCCAACGCCATGACCCTGGGCCAGGCCCGGAAACGATTTGCTGAGAACATGAGCCATTTGCCGTTGGACAAATGGCCGCACGCCACCCAGGAAAATCCATGATTCCCCCGCAGTTGATCGCCCTGATCGAAGCCCAGCCTCGCTACCGCCCGCGCCCAGAAGCCGCCGAGGTCACCCGGGCCCTGGAAGCCCTGGGCATTGCCCTGGACAGCGAGTTCGCGCAGATCTACCTGACCTGCCACCCCGCCGACTTCGAAAGCCGAGCGAACTACGAAGTGCTGATGGATATCGCCGAGCCCACCGAAGAGATCCTCATGGGCACCGAGTTCATTCATGAGGTCTGGGAACTGCCCCACAACTTTGTCGCCTTTACCTCATTGCAAGGCGAAGGCGGCTACTTGCTGGACAAGGACAGCGGCGGCGTCTGGGATTTCGACCTGGGCGACCGGGAAGCTTTCATCGCCGGCCGCATCCCGGCCAGATGGGCCAGCTTCTTCGAATTCATCCACTGGCTGCTGACCGCCGAACCCACCGACCCGTAGGAACCGGCCTGCCGGCGAAGAGGCCCCTGAGCCTTGCACGGCTCTGGTGGACGCCTTCGCCGGCAAGCCGGCTCCTACAAGGGCTTATTGCCGTACCAGCGCGGGGTGTACACCCACTCGCCGCCCTCGGCCCGGGGGAAGACGCAGGTGGTGGAAGACCCCACCAGCACCATGGTGCGCATGTCCACCTGCTCCGGGGTCAGCTCGCCGAGGGTGATGACCCGCAGCGTCTGGCCCGGACGCCCAATGTCGCGCCCCAATACCACCGGGGTTTGCGGCGTGCGGTGCTGGCGCACGATCTCCAGGGCCCGGCCCAGTTGCCAGGGGCGGGAACGAGAGATGGGGTTGTAGAAGGCCAGGGCCAGGTCGGCCTGGGACGCCAGGTCCAGGCGTTTCTCGATGATGTCCCAGGGCTTGAGGTTGTCCGACAGCGACAGCACGCAGAAGTCATGGCCCAGCGGCGCACCCGCTTGGGCGGCGGTGGCCAGGGAGGCGGAGACGCCAGGGAGGATCTCCAGGTCGACGCGGTGCCAGGCCGGATCGCCGGATTCGTGCAGGGCTTCCAGGACCGCGGCCGCCATGGCGAACACCCCCGGATCGCCGGATGACACCACCACCACCGAACGCCCCTGGGCCGCCAGTTCGAATGCGTGGCGGGCGCGCTGCATTTCTTCGCGGTTGTCGGTGCAGTGCATCACCTGATCGGCGCGGAACGGGCCGGCCATGCGCACGTAGGTTTCATAGCCCAGGATGTCATTGGCCCGGGCCAGTTCGGCCTTGACCGCCGGCACCATGAGCTCGGCCGCGCCAGGACCGAGGCCGATGACCGCCAGGCGTCCGCGGCGACGACCGATCCGCTCCGGGTCCAGGGGCTGGTTGGCCACGGCAATGGCGATGTCGTCCCCCACCTTCAGCGGCGGCAGCAATTGCGGCACGGCTTGCTGTGCCAGCTCGACGACACCGCCGGCGGCCGGCAGGAAACGCAGCGGCACCCCCAGTTGCGCAGCTGCCTGGTGCAGGGCGCGGTCGGCCATGTCGTTGTCGGCCGCCAGCAGGCAGGCGACAGACTGCACGGCGATTCGCGCCTGATGCAGGGCCTGGCGGATGTGCGTGGCGAGGTCGGTAGCGCTGTCGCCAGCACGCTGGCTCCTGCGGCAGGCGATGAGGACGCTGCGGGGGTAGATCAGCAGCTCATTGGCCGCAGGCTCACGCTCGGCAGAGCCGACCCGGATGGTCAGGCGGGCCTGGTCATCCTCGGGCAGCTTTGCTGCGGCCAGCCAGGGTGCTGCGCCTTCGATACGCACGCTTTCGCCACCCAGCAGGTCGGAAACGAAACGCTTGCCCAGTTCCAGGTCGCCCAGGGCATAACCGCTGGGCGGGTTGAGCAGGCAGGTGCCAAAGCGCAGTTCACCGCTGGTGGTAATGGCCGCGGCCACGCCAAGGCCCGCAGCGATTTCCCGGGCCATGACGTTGACGCCGCCAAGGCCGCCCAGCAGCGGCACCACGGCGCTGCCGTCTTCGGCCACTGCCAGCACCGGCGGTTCGGCGCCTTTTTCCAGCAGCAGCGGCGCCAGAGTGCGGATCACGATGCCCGCTGCACACAGGGCGATAATGGGCGTGTCCTGTTGATAGAGCTGACGCAGGGTGGCACCGAATTCGTGGTAGATCCGATCGGCGCCTTCGACCCGTTCCGCCAGACCGTGGATCAACGAGTCGGGATACAGCCGCTGGATCTGCCGCGCGGTGTCGAGGCTGCCTTGGCCAAGGATGACGATGGCCGGAGTTGAACGGGCCATCAGCCTTGCCACCTTTCGCCGGGCACGATGATCAGCGAGAAGTACGGCGAGGACATCGGCTCCACTTCATCCAGCGGCACGATCTTCTGGTTGGCCATGGTGGCGCGCTCGACGTACAGCGCACGCTGCGCCAGCCCCAGTTCCTCCAAAACCTGGCGCACCTTGGGGAAGTTGCGCCCCAGCTTCATCACCACCGCCGCATCGGCGTCCGCCAGACGCCGCTTGAGTTCGTCATGGGGCAGCACGCCCGAGAGCACCGACAGGCTCTGGTTGCGATACACCAGGGGCGCGCCCAGCACCGAAGCGCCGCCCAGCATCGAGCACACACCCGGCACCACTTCGGCCTGGTAACGCTCGGCCAGACGATCATGCAGGTACATGTAGGAACCGTAGAAGAACGGGTCGCCTTCGCAGATCACCGCCACATCGCGGCCAGCATCCAGATGCTGCGCCAGCTCTTCGCTGGCGCTGTCGTAGAAGTCGCTGATCACTTGCTCGTAGGACAGCGGCGCCGGCAGCACTTCGGTGGTGACCGGGTACACCAGCGGCAGCAAAGTCTGGGCCTGTTGCAGGTGCCCTTCGATGATGCCGAAGGCGTTGCCCTTCTTGCCCTTGGCCACGAAATAGGCCACCACCGGCGACTCGCGCAGCAGGCGCAGGGCCTTCAGGGTAATCAGCTCCGGATCACCAGGACCCACGCCAAGGCCGATCAAACGTCCAGGTTGCTGCATCATTCGATCTCCGTGGCCAGGGCGTTGACGGCGGCGGCGGCCATGGCGCTACCGCCCAGGCGACCCTGCATGATCACAAAGGGCACGCCGCGGCTGTCGGCGGCGAGCATCGCCTTGGATTCGGCGGCGCCGACGAAGCCCACCGGGAAGCCGAGGATCAGCGCCGGTTTCGGCGCGCCGGCGTCGAGCATTTCCAGGAGGTAGAACAGGGCGGTGGGCGCATTGCCGATCACCACGACGCTGCCCTCCAGGTGCGGACGCCAGAGCTCCAGGGCCGCCGCCGAGCGGGTGTTGCCCAGCTCTCGGGCCAGCTCCGGGACGCTGTCGTCGCGCAAGGTACAGATCACTTTGTTGTTGGCCGGCAGGCGTGCCCGGGTAATGCCTTCAGAGACCATCCGTGCATCGCAGAGGATCGGTGCCCCGGCGGCCAGGGCATCGCGCCCGGCCTTGCCGGCGCCCGCGGAGAACTGCAGGCCGTCAATGGCCTCGACCATGCCGCAGGCGTGGATCACCCGTACCGCGAGTTTTTCCAGGTCGGCGGGAATGCGATCCAGCTTGGCTTCTTCGCGGATGATCGCGAAGGAGTTGCGATAGATCTCCTGACCGTCGCGGATGTAATCAATCATCTAGGTGGCTCCGTGGGCGGGCATCAAGCAGTGCCTCTGCCGCTTCAATAGAAAGGTTGCGTGCGTGCAGCGTGCCGAAACCCGGCTGCGCTGCATCGCGCAAATACAAGTCGTAACGCCCTGGGGCCATCGCCAGCAGGGTGGCCGGCGCCACATGGGCGGCGGCGCAGGAACGGGAACAGGCCGACAGGTGCACCGCCCGCTGGCGGCCATGGCGCTGGAGCAGGGCTGCCAACTTCAGCGCATCGCCCTTGGTGTCGGCCAGGGCTTTGCCGCAGCCACTGGAGCCGGTACAGGCAATCAAGTGGGCCAGGGACTGTTCAGGGCTGCACAGCAGGCCCAATTGGCTCAGCCGCGCCGTGACCTCGGGGGCATCCGAGGGGGCAATGCCGGGCAGCAGCAGGCTCTGCCAGGGTGTGAAGCGCAGGCTGGCGTCGCCGTACTGTTCGGCCAGTTGCGCTGCGCCCTTGAGCATGACGGGATCAAGGCGCCCCAGGGGCGCAACCGCACCGACATAGACCCGCCCGCTTTCACGCTGTGGATAAGTTCCCAGGTGCAGCCCTGCGAGCGAGGCCGGACGCTGCCAGCCGTCGAGGCTCAACAAGGGGCGACTCAGGCGCGGGTTCAGTTGGGCGAGAAAATCCGCCACCGATACCTGCGCCAACAGGTGGCGCATCCGCGTCTGCTCGGGCGTCGCCAGCTCAAGAAACAGCTCCAGCACCGCCACCAGCAGTTCATGAGCCAGTTCCTGGGGCACTGCCGCCAAGGGTTTATCCACAGGGCTGCCGGCCAGGCCGAAAGCCAACAGCAACTGTCCCTCTCGCACAAAGGCTGCCAGCCACAGATCGTGGTGATGTTCGAGCATGGCCAGGGCTTCGCCGCCATCGAGTTGCACGGCGAACTTGGCCGACAGTTCATGCAAGCGCGGGTGACTCTGCAAGGTCTCGAGGATCTGCCCGGCCAGGGGCCGGGTATCCATCAGCGCTTGCCGATCAATCCCGGCGCTGGGGCTGAGCATCAGGTTGCGCACATCATCACCGGCGGCGGTGGTCGGTCCCAGGCCGGCCGCCAGCAGTTTGTCGATCAGAGCCTGATGCTCGGGGCCAATGCCGCGAATCTGCAGGTTGGCGCGGTTGGTAGCCTCGATCACGCCGCCGGCATAAGCCTGCGCCGCCTCGGCCACCGCCGTTGCCTGGGCCGTACTGATGGCCCCGCCCGCCAGCTTGATCCGGCAGATGCCACCGTCCAGCGCCGGGACAATGCGCAGCAACCCCGGGCAGGCCGAGGGGCGGATGGCGGTGGACATCGGACGTTCGTTCAAAGGGGCGACCGGCAGTGTGGGAAAAGCGCTTCGTCAGCGAAGGCGCGGTATTATGCCTGCTTTGTCCGAGGGCATGAAAAGCCTGCCGGTCGGAACCTTCGGTTTGAGGAATATAGATGTCGCCCTGGCTGACAGTAGTGGGAATCGGTGAAGACGGCTTCAAGGGCCTGGGCAGGAACGCCCGCCATGCCCTGCTGGGCGCTTCACGGATCATCGGCGGCCAGCGCCAGCTGGATCTGCTGCCGGCATGCATCCGGGGCGAACGCCAGTTGTGGCCCAGCCCGTTCTCACTGGAGCCGGTGCTGAGCCAGCGCGGGATGCCGGTCTGCGTACTGGCCAGCGGCGATCCGATGCTGTTCGGCGTCGGTGCCAGCCTGGCCCGGCAACTGCCGGCCGAGGAGCTGCAGGTACTGCCCTTCCCCTCCGCCTATTCCCTGGCCGCCGCCCGCCTGGGCTGGGCCCTGCAGGAGGTGGTCACGCTGTCGGTGGTGGCACGCCCGATTGCCGCGCTCAACGCCCAACTGTTCAGCGGCGTGCGCCTGCTGGTGCTGAGCAATGACCGCCACAGCCCGGCCGCCATCGCCGGACTGCTGCGCGAGCGCGGCTTCGGCCCAAGCCGGATCACCGTACTGGAGCACCTGGGCGGGCCCTTGGAACGACGCCTGGACAGCACCGCCGATAAATGGAGCGATCCGGCGATCGCCGACCTCAACCTGTTGGCCATCGAATGTCGCGCCGCCACCGATACGCCGCAACTGTCCCGTCTGGCCGGCCTGCCGGACTCGGCCTTCCGCCATGACGGCCAGTTGACCAAGCGGGACGTGCGCGCCATCACCCTGGCCCGCCTGGCCCCCGTGCCCGGTGAACTGCTCTGGGATGTGGGGGCCGGCAGCGGCTCCATTGGTATCGAATGGATGCGTGCCCACCCCAGTTGCCGGGCCCTGGCCATCGAAGCCGATGACGGCCGCCAGCAGTTGATCGAACACAACCGCGACGTGCTCGGGGTACCCGGGCTGCAACTGATTCGCGGCAGCGCCCCCCAGGCCCTGGCCGGACTGGAACGTCCGGATGCGGTGTTCATCGGCGGTGGCGTGACCCGCGAAGGCGTATTGCAGACTTGCTGGGAGCAGCTCAAGCCCGGTGGGCGCCTGGTGGCCAACGCGGTGACCCTGCAAAGTGAAACGACCCTGATGCACTGGCGCGACCGGTACGGCGGTGAACTGACCCGCATCCATATCGCCCAGGCTCAGCCCCTGGGGGAGTTCGACACCTGGCGCCAGGCCCTGCCGATCACTCTGCTGGACCTGCACAAACCCCGGGACCTGCCATGAACCTTGCAGGAGCGGGCTTGCCCGCGAAAGCGTTTACCAAAGAGAGCGCAGTGCACCCTTCGCGAGCAAGCTCGCTCCTACGGGGGCCGGGGCATGCGTGAGGAAACAGCGGAACAACCCGCGCCCCTGCGCAGCGGCCTGACCACCGGCAGCTGCGCCACGGCCACCAGCCTGGCCGCCGCTCGCCTGCTCCTGGGGGGCGTCAATGCGGACGCGGTGGATATCGTCCTGCCCAAGGGTAAACAGGTGCAGATGCGCCTGGAGTTCTGCCGCCGTACCGGCGACGGTGCCGAAGCCGGAACCCTCAAGGATGCCGGCGACGATCCGGACGTGACCCACGGCGCCCTGCTCTACTCCCAGGTACGCCTGACCCGCGAGCCGGGAATCCGCTTTATCGCCGGCCAGGGCGTGGGCACCGTGACCCGCCCCGGGCTGGTGCTGGCGGTGGGCGAGCCGGCGATCAATCCCGTGCCGCGCCGGATGATCGGCGAGCACCTGCAACGGCTCGCCGAGGAGCAGGCCTACTCCGGCGGGTTCGAAGTCACGGTGAACGTCGAGGGCGGAGCGGAACTGGCCCTGAAAACCATGAACCCGCGCCTGGGGATTCTTGGCGGGCTGTCGATCCTGGGCACCAGCGGCATTGTCCGACCCTTCTCCTGCGCCGCCTACATCGCCTCGATCCACCAGGGCATCGACGTGGCCAAGACCAATGGCTACCTGCACATCGCCGCCTGCACGGGCAACGCCAGCGAAGACACCATGCGTCGGGTCTATGAGCTGCCGGAAATCGCCCTGATCGAAATGGGCGACTTCGTCGGCGCGGTGCTCAAGCACTTGCGCAAAGTACCTGTGGATAAACTCAGCCTGTGCGGCGGCTTCGGCAAGATCAGCAAGCTGGCCGCCGGGCACATGGACTTGCACAGCCGCCACTCCAGCATCGACCTGCCGCAACTGGCGCAATGGGCCGCCGATTCAGGTGCCGATACGGCGCTGCAACAGGCCATCCGCGAGGCCAATACCAGCCAGCAGGCCCTGGCCATGGCCAGCGCCGCGGGGGTCGCCCTGGGCGACGCGGTGTGCCAGCACGCCCTGGACTTCGCCCGCAGCGTGGTGCCCGCTCAAGTCCAGGTGGAAGTCTTCGCCATCGATCGCCAGGGCGGCATCGTCGGTCACGCCGGAGCCTGGCAATGACCCGCATCCTGCTATTGGGCGGGGTCACCGAGGCCCTGGCCATTGCCCGCACCCTGGGCCCAACACATATCTACAGCCTGGCCGGAGTAGGTCGGGTGCCCACCGACCTGAACTGCCAGGTACGGGTTGGCGGCTATGGCGGTGCCGAGGGGCTGGCCCGCTTTATCCGCGAAGAGCGCATCGGCCTGCTGCTGGATGCCACCCACCCTTACGCGGCACAGATCAGCGCCAATGCACAGGCCGCCGCGCAACTGGCGGGAATTCCCTGCTGGGCCTTACGGCGTCCGGCGTGGCAGCCGCAGCCCGGGGATGACTGGCGCGAGATCACGGATTGGCCGCACTTGGTGCAGGCCTTGAACCCCTTCAAGCGCCCCCTGTTCACCCTGGGTCGCGAACCCTTGCAGCATCTGGATGAAATTCCGGCCGGCCAGTTCTGGACCCTGCGGGCCCTGGACGCCTACCCGGGCAACCCGCGCTGTGAAGTGATCGGGGCCCGCGGGCCGTTCCTGATCGAGGACGAACGGGCGCTGTTCGAGCGTCGGCAGATCGACGTGCTGATCAGCAAGAACAGCGGCAGCAGCGCCACCGAACCCAAGCTGGAAGTGGCCCGCGAGCGGGGTATACCGGTGCTGGTGCTCAAGCGTCCCGAGCTGCCCGAGGTCGACCGCCGCTTTGCCAGCGTAGCCGAGGTACTGAGCGCCCTGGGGCAGCTGTCTCACGCCTGACAGACAAAGACGCCAAGCCCCACAGACTCTTGGGATTCCCCTGGCAGCGATCGATAAGACAGTGCTTTAGCCTCCTTGGAACGATTCAGTGGCGACCGGTTCATCAATGGCCGGTCGTCGCACCAATCGATTTCAGTCTGGCAAATGACTTGCCAGCCAGTATCCCAAGGAATACAGTCGCCATGTTCGTCTTTGAGCAGACTCAGGCGTTCACCCACTGGCTGCTACGCCTAAAGGATCCCCAGGGAAAAACCCGCGTGCTGGCCCGGATCAGGGCGGCGCAACTGGGCCGTTTCGGCGACTGCGAACCCGTGGGCGAAGGTGTCTATGAAATGCGCATCCATCGCGGCCCCGGCTACCGGGTGTACTTCTCGCGCCGGGACACCGTGATCTACCTGTTGCTGATCGGCGGTGACAAGAGCACCCAGAGACGCGATATCCAACGCGCCAGACAGCTGGCCCATGACCTCAAGAGCGAGGGCTGAAACATGCGTACCCCAGTGACCCGCTTCGACGCGGCAGAGTACCTCAAGACCCCGGAAGACATGGTGGCCTACCTCGACGCCTGCTTCGAGGAAGACGCCGGCGACGGCGTGCTGATCCGCGCCGCCCTCAACGACATCGCCCGCGCCCGGGGCATGACCCAGGTGGCCCGCGACACCGGCCTGGGTCGCGAGAGCCTGTACAAGTCCCTGGGCAGCCAGGGCAATCCCGAGTTCGCGACTATCATCAAGGTCATGAAGGCACTGGGACTCAAGCTCCACGTCAGCCTGGCCTGAACTGGCACTGCGACACCACACCACATACGCTGCTTTTTTACTTATCCACAGCGATCAGGCTAAATACCCGCCTGATCGCTCAACCGACGGATCGTCCCCATGTCCCGACAACGGCTCGCATTTGCCTGGATCGCCTGCTTCGCAGTGCTGTTCAACATGCTTGCCATGCCGCTTTCCGGGGCCATGCAACGCAACGATTCGGGGCTGGACGAACAACTGCTGTGGGGCAGCTTCTGCTCTTCCAGCGGCACCAGGATGGTGGCCATTTCCCTGGGCCAGCTTGAGCAGAAAGCCCCGCAGAACGACGACCACTCGAACATGCAGCACTGCTGGTGCTGCGCAGGCTCGGCGCCTCTGGTGGCCCTGCCCGGCCATGTGCCCCAGCTGAATTTCATTCGTTTCGCCGTCCAGCCGGGCGCGCCGCAACCAAAGATCGCAATGCTCACCCTGCGCCAGCAATGGCCCAGCCTGAACCCCGGTGCCCCGCCTCTGGCATGATTCCCTTTCGCAAGTGATCTGCGTTTTTGAATCGTTCTGGAGAACCGTCATGTCCAAACCGTCCCTGGTCAAGCAATCCCTGCTCCTGGCCGCACTGCTGCTGCCTGCCTGTTTCGCCACCGCCCACGACTACAAGGCCGGCGAGTTGCAGATCGCCCATCCCTGGTCACAGGAGCTGCCGCCGAACGCGCCGACCGTCGCCGCCTACTTCGTGGTGCACAACCCGGGCAAGAACGCCGACACCCTGCTCAGTGTCGACTCGCCGATCTCCGGCCGGGCCGAACTGCATGAACACGTCATGCAAGGCGACATGATGAAAATGCAGCAAGTGGCCAAGGTCACGGTGCCCGCCGGCGGCGAGGCGACCTTCGCCCCCATGGGCTACCACGTGATGCTGATGGAGCTCAAAGACCGCAGTTTGCTCAGCGACGGCAAGCGCTTCCCGTTGACCCTGCACTTTGAAAAGGCCGGCGATGTCACCGTCGAAGTGGCGGTACAGAAGCAACCGCCGGCCGCCACGCAAGAGTCCAAGCACGCTCACTAAGCTGACCGGCTCGTTACCGTGAACACCCCGCACGCGCCTGGCCGCAGACGGTCCGCGCCGCGTCGCAACTCCCAGGGAGTGCGACGCGGCAGCTGGATCAGCCTGTTCGCCATGCTGATGATCTTTATCGGCCCGCTGATTTCTCAGTCGATGCCGATGGATCACGCGATGCCGATGAACATGTCCGTCTCCATGGACATGGGCGACGGCGCGCCCGGCTGTCACGGTGAAAGCCCGCATCACGCCCAACAGGGCAAGTCCCAGGGCGAACAGCACGTACTCTGGGAAAAATGCGGCTATTGCAGCCTGCTGTTCAATTGCCCGGCACTGCCTTCGGGCCTGTCGTTCGCCGCTCTGTTCGCGCCGCCCACAGCGTATTTCCTGATCCCCGTCACGCGCCTGGGCCACGCCCGGCAGACCGTGTTCCCCGGCGCCCTGACCCGCGCCCCGCCGATCCTCGTCTGAATCCCCTGTTCATCTCACACGGCCGACTGTCATCGCGACAGCCGCGTAGCTGCGGCCGTGTCATTCAAGACCGATCGATGGAACATCTATGTTTTCTGCTGATACTCGCCTGGGCGCTGCCCAGCCATCCAAGCCCTTTGCTCTGAACCCGTCGCGCCTGCGTTTCAACCATGCCCTGGCGGTGCTTTGCGGCGCGCTGCTGACACCCCTGGCCCTGGCCGACGAGCCCCCGACGGACCACTCCCGACACGGCACGCAATTGAGCCCGACGGTGATCACCGCCATCGCCCCCAGTTCGCCCCTGACCGTGGTCACCAATCCCAAGGACCCGCGCCAGCCGGTCCCGGCCAGTGACGGCGGCGACTACCTGAAGACCATTCCCGGCTTCGCCCTGGTACGCAATGGCGGCACCAACGGCGACCCGGTGCTGCGGGGCATGTTCGGCTCGCGCCTGAACATCCTCACCAACGGCGGCATGATGCTCGGCGCCTGCCCCGGCCGCATGGATGCACCGACCTCCTACATCTCCCCGGAAACCTACGATCGCCTGACCGTGATCAAGGGCCCACAAACCGTACTCTGGGGCCCGGGCGCCTCGGCCGGCACCGTGCTCTTCGAGCGTGAACCGGAGCACTTCGGCGAACTCGGCACCCGGGTCAACGCCAGCCTGCTGGCGGGTTCCAACGGCCGCTTCGACAAGACCCTGGATGCTGCCGCCGGCGGCACCCTGGGCTACGTGCGGGTGATCGGCAACACCGCCCACGCCGACGACTACAGGGACGGCAACAACGACACCGTGGCCTCGCGCTATGACAAGTGGAACGGTGACGTGGCCCTGGGCTGGACCCCGGACGCCGACACCCTGCTGGAGCTCACCGCCGGCAAGGGCGACGGCGAAGCCCGCTACGCCGGCCGCGGCATGGACGGCTCGCAGTTCAAGCGCGAAAGCCTGGGCCTGCGTTTCGAAAAATCCAACATCGGCGAGGTCCTGGACAAGGTCGAGGCCCAGGTCTACTACAACTACGCCGACCACGTGATGGACAACTACAGCCTGCGCACCCCTTCGGGCACCGGGATGATGGCCGGCCCCATGGCCTCCAACGTCGACCGTCGTACCCTCGGTGCGCGGATCAAGGCCACCTGGCGCTGGGCCGACCTGCAGTTGATCGGCGGCCTGGATGCCCAGACCAATGAACACCGCACTCGGGCCAGCAACGGCGTCGATACCTACAAGCAACTGCCCCGCACCAAGGACGCCGACTTCCACAACTACGGCGCCTTCGGCGAACTGACCTGGTACGCCGCCGAGCGCGACCGCCTGATCACCGGCGCCCGCCTGGACCGCGCCTCGGCCAAGGACTACCGGCAGAGCATCGGTTCGGGAATGATGAACCGCGCCAACCCCACTGCCGGCGATACCCGGGCCGATACCCTGCCCAGCGGCTTCGTGCGTTACGAGCACGACCTGGCCGACAGCCCGACCACGCTGTACGTCGGCCTTGGCCACACCCAGCGCTTCCCCGACTACTGGGAGCTGTTCTCGCCGAAAATGGGCCCGGCGGGCTCGGTGAACGCCTTCGATTCGATCAAGCCGGAAAAGACCACCCAGCTGGACTTCGGCCTGCAATACCAGGATGAAGACCTGGAAGCCTGGGCCTCGGGCTATATCGGCCAGGTGCGCGACTACATCCTCTTCGACTACAGTCCTGCCATGGGCGGCATGAGCACCTCTCGGGCCGAGAACATCGACGCACGGATCATGGGCGGCGAACTGGGTGCGGCCTACAAGCTGACCTCCAACTGGAAAGCCGATGCGACCCTGGCCTACGCCTGGGGCAAGAACAGCAGCGACGGCAAGGCCCTGCCGCAGATGCCGCCGCTGGATGCGCGCTTCGGCCTGACCTACAGCGAGGACGACTGGAGCGCCGGGGCCTTGTGGCGGGTGGTGGCGGCGCAAAACCGCGTCGACCTGAACAAGGGCAACGTGGTCGGCAAGGACTTCGGCAAGAGCGGTGGCTTCGGCGTGTTCTCCCTCAACGGCGCCTACCGGGTCACCAAGAACCTCAAGCTCAGCACCGGGGTCGACAACCTGTTCGGCAAGGCCTATGCCGAACACCTGAACCTGGCGGGCAACGCCGGCTTCGGCTACCCGGCCAATGATCCACAGGCGATCAGGGAACCAGGGCGCACCCTCTGGACCAAGGTCGACCTGAGCTTCTGATGCCCCTTCGCCGGCACGCCGGCTCCTCGCCGTAGGAGCTGGCTTGCCAGCGAACAGCCCCCATAAGAAAAGATCCACTGCCCTGCGGAGCGTTCCCCGATGAATCGACCCAAAGTGTCTTTCTACAACCTGGCCTGGCGCTGGCATTTCTACGCTGGGCTGTTCGTTGCCCCTTTCATGGTGATGCTGGCCCTGACCGGCATCGTCTACCTGTTCAAGCCACAACTGGACCCGTTGATGTACGGCAGCCTGCTCAAGGTTCCCCCCGGCCATCACAGCCTGAGCGCCGATGAGCTGCTGCAACGGGTGCAAGCGGCCTACCCCCAAGGTCATATCAAACAATACCTGCCGCCCCTGGATAGCGAACGCAGCGCGCAGTTCGTGGTGCAGGACGCCGGCCACGAACTCAACGTGTTCATCGACCCCTACCACGGCGACGTGCTCGGCGAGCAGGATGCCAAGGCCAACCTGCAGGCCGTGGCTCGGGCCATTCACGGCGAGCTGATGATCGGCACCGTCGGTGACCGGCTGGTGGAACTGGCCGCCGGTTGGGGCATCGTCCTGGTGGTCTCGGGCCTGTACCTGTGGTGGCCCCGGGGCCCGTCTTCGGCGGGCGTGCTGTGGCCCCGTTTCAGCGCCCGCGGCCGACTGTTCTGGCGTGATCTGCACAGCGTGCTGGGCTTCTGGGGCGCGGCCTTTCTACTGCTGATGCTGCTCAGCGGCATGACCTGGACCGGCTTCTGGGGCAAGCAGTACGCCGACCTGTGGAACCGTTTCCCGGCGGCCATGTGGAACAACGTACCGACCTCCGACCAGCAGGCCCGGGAACTCAACAGCGCCACACGCCAGACCGTACCCTGGGCCCTGGAAAACACCCCGATGCCAATGTCCGGCGACCACGCCGAGCACATGGCCCACAACGCCGCGGACGCAGCACCGGCAGCCCCGTCCATCAGCCTGCAAGCGGTGCAGGACATCGCTCGCCAGCGCCAGGTCGAAGCGGGCTACAGCATCACTCTGCCCAGTAGCGCCACCGGCGTGTTCACTATCGCCGTGTTCGCCGACGACCCGCGTAACGACGCCACCCTGCATGTTGACCAGTACAGCGGCAAGGTCCTGGCCGACGTGCGCTGGCAGCATTACAGCAACGTGGCCCGGGCCACGGAGCTTGGGGTGATGCTGCACGAAGGCAAGATGTTCGGCCGCTTCAACCAGATCCTGGTGCTGGTGGTGTGCCTGATGATCCTGCTCAGCGCCGTGAGCGGCATCGTCATGTGGTGGCAGCGTCGTCCCCAGGGCCGTCTCGGTGTACCCCCACTGCGCCACGACCTGCCGAAATGGAAAACCGCGATCTTGATCATGGCGCTGCTGGCCCTGGCGTTTCCTTTGGTTGGAGCCTCGTTGATTGTGGTATGGCTGCTCGACCGCCTGCTGCTATCACGCTTCAACCGTGGGCCTGAATCTGCTTCATCTTCAACATGAATCAGCCGAGATGCGCATTCCAGAGGGCTCTGTAGAATTCCGGCGCTTTAGCCGTGCACAGTTATAATGTTACTTTATAACGCCAAAGTGTAAGATCCCTGCCCGCAGTCACCGCTGCGGGCAACCCTCTCGAAGAAGTGATTCACCGTCCCGATGAACAAGTACTTGCTGCCCAGCCTTTGCCTGATGGCCTTGCCTTCCCTGGCCCAGGCGGATGATTCCGCCGCCTCCCTGACCCTGCCCACCGGCACCATTTCGGCTCCGGCCAGCGAGGCCGACGACAGCGTCAGCCTGAAGACCCCCACCAGCGCCGGTTCGCGCTTGGGCCTCAGCGCCCTGGAAACCCCGGCCAGCACCGACAGCCTGAGCGGCGAACGGATTCGCGCCCGAGGCGAGCGCAGCATTCAGGATGCGGTATCGCGCAGCGCCGGGATCAGTCGCACCGGCACCCCGGGCGACGGTGGCACTTCGTTGTCGGCACGGGGTTTCACCGGGCAGAGCTCGGTGATGCAGCTGTATGACGGCAACCGCATGTACACCGGCATGGGCACTGTGACCTTCCCGGTGGACACCTGGGCGGTGGAGCGGGTCGACGTGCTGCGCGGCCCGGCCTCGGTGCTGTATGGCGAAGGCGCCACCGGCGCGGTGATCAACACCGTGGCGAAAAAGCCCTTCAGCGGCGCGATCGAAAACCACCTGCGCCTGGGCTACGGCTCCTACGATCGCCAGCAGCAGGCCCTGGACAGCGGTGGCTCCCTGAGCGACACCCTGAGCTACCGGCTCAACCTCAACCGCGAGCGCAGCAACGGCTGGATCGACCGTGGCGATTCCTCCGGCGATTTCGTCAGCGCCGCCCTGCGCTGGCAGGCCCGTGATGACCTGGCCTTTACCCTGGCCCATGACTACGGCGATCAGAACCCGATGAACTACTTCGGCACGCCGCTGATCAACGGGCGTTTGCACAAGAGCCTGCGGGACAAGAACTACAACGTGCGCAATGACAAGCAGCACTACAACGACCAGTGGACCCGCCTGACCAGTGAATGGCAGATTTCCGACAACGTCAGTGCCAGCAACGAGCTGTACTACCTCAAGGCCCAGCGCCGTTGGCAGAACGCCGAGAACTACAACTTCAACTCGACCACTGGCCAACTGAGCCGCAGCGGCAACTACGGTATCGGCCACCAGCAGGAACAGGTCGGCGACCGCCAGACCTTCACCTTCAAGCACTCGCTGTTCGGCCTCGACAGCCAGACCCTGACCGGCGTCGACTACAACCGCATCCGCTTCCACCTCAAGAGCAACTCGCCCTTCAAGGACACCTTTGCCGACGGGCAGCCGATCGACCTCTATCACCCGGCCCA
>NZ_MOAK01000013.1:167303-183585 GCF_003732485.1 Pseudomonas protegens | reverse complement strand
AAGCAGATGTCGGTGTTCGCCGAAAACCGCCTGCAACTCAGCGAGCGCTGGTCCCTGGTAACGGGTGTGCGCCGCGACTATGTGCACATTGATCGCGATGACTTGAAGGACGACAGCCGGAGCGACAAGACCCTGACCGGCAACAACTGGAAGGCCGGGCTGGTGTTTGCCGTGACTCCGGACACCTCCCTCTACGGCCAGTACTCCACCAGCACCGACGGTGTCGGCGGGCTGATATCCCTGAGCAAGAGCCAGCAGCAATTCGACCTGTCCAGCGCCAGGCAGACCGAGATCGGCCTCAAGCAAATGTTCTGGGACCAACGTGGCGAATGGACCCTGGCGGCCTATCACATCGTCAAGAAGAAACTGTTGACCGACGTTCCCGGCGACCCGGACCAGAAACAGCAAGTGGGCCAGCAATCCTCCAATGGCCTGGAAGCCAGCCTGGACCTGCAACTGCCCCACGCCTGGCAACTGCAAGCCAACGCCGCCATCGTTCGCGCCCAGTACGACGACTTCCAGCAGGACGTCAACGGCGTACAAGTATCCCGCGACGGCAATCGCCCGGTGGACGTGCCGCGCCGCACCGCCAACCTGTGGCTGAGCAAAGCCATCAACGATGACCTGCGGGCCGGCGCCGGCGTGCGCTACGTGGATGCGCGCTACGCCGACATGGCCAACCGGAATCAGTTGCCCAGCTACACCGTGGTCGATGCCAACCTGTCGTGGAAAGCGCTGCCCAATACCACCCTGGGTCTGCAATTGAACAACCTGTTTGACCGCCAGTACGCACAAAGCCAATACAATGACGGCCAGCAATGGATACTCGGCGAGCCACGCTCGTTCTTCGTCACCGCTGACTACACCTTTTAACCCCACCTGGCGCTACGGCACGGGGATCACACGGACACCGCATGACCTCGCTGAACCTCACCAACCTGGCCTGGACACCCCTGGGTCAGGGTCACTGCCATCACCAGTTCCAACTGCGTGAGGCCAGCCTGCAAGTGGCGGCCGGCGAGTTCGTCGGCCTGATCGGGCCCAACGGCAGCGGCAAGACCAGCCTGCTGCGCTGCGCCTATCGCTTCAGCAAGCCGCAGCAGGGCGAGGTGCAGCTTGAGCATCAGAATGTGTGGAAGCAGTCGCCGCGCTGGTGCGCGCAACGCATCGCCGTGGTGCTCCAGGAATTCCCCGACGCCTTCGGCCTGACGGTGGAGGAAGTGGTCGCCATGGGCCGCACGCCCCACAAGGGCCTGTTCGATGCAGACACCCAGGAAGACCGCAGCATCGCTCGCGAGGCCCTGGAGTCGGTGGGCCTGCTGGGCTTCGAGGACCATGCTTTCGCCACCTTGTCGGGGGGAGAGAAACAGCGGGTGATCCTGGCCCGGGCCCTGGCCCAGCGGCCGCAACTGCTGATCCTCGACGAGCCGACCAACCACCTCGACCCGCGCTACCAGCTGGAGCTGTTGCAGCGGGTCAAGCGCCTGGGCATCGGCACCCTGGCCAGCATCCACGACCTGAACCTGGCCGCGGCTTTCTGCGACCGGCTGTATGTCCTCGATCACGGGCGCATCGTCGCCAGCGGTCCTCCCAGCGAAGTGCTCACCGTCGAGCTGCTGCGCAATGTCTTCGGCGTCGAGGCGCTGATCGACGCCCACCCCCTGTCCGGCTACCCACGAATCACCTGGATCACTCAACCATGACCTTGCGCTCCCTGCTCCGTTCCGGCCTCGCCCTGACCCTGTCGCTGGGCACTGCCCAAGCCTTCGCCGAAGCCACTCACTACCCGCTGAGCATCACCAGCTGCAACCGCGAAGTGACCTTCAAGCAAGCGCCGAAACACGCCCTCAGCCATGACATCAACATGACCCAGATGATGCTCGCCCTGGGGCTCAAATCGCGGATGGTGGGCTACAGCGGCGTCAGTGGCTGGAAGGCCGTGACCCCGCAAATGAGCACCCTGCTGGACGGTCTGCCGGAGCTGGCGGCCAAGTACCCTTCGGTGGAAACCCTGCTCAACGCCAACGTCGACTTCCTGTTCGCCGGCTGGGACTACGGCATGCGCGTCGGCGGCGACCTGACCCCGCAAACCCTGGCGCCCCTGGGGATCAACGTCTATGAGCTGACCGAGTCCTGCGCCTTCGTCATGAAACGCCCGGCGGCGAGCCTCGATGACACCTACAACGACCTGCGCAACCTGGGGCGGATCTTCGACGTGCAGGACCGGGCCAACACCCTGATCGCCCAGATGCAGGAGCAGGTCGCCGAGGTGCAGAAGGACCTGCCCCAGGACAAGCCACGGGTGTTCCTCTATGACAGCGGCGAAGACCGGGCCATGACCTCGGGTCGCCTGGGCATGCCCCAAGCCCTGATCGATGCCGCCGGAGGGCGCAACATTCTCGATGACGTCGAGGCCAGCTGGACCCGGATCAACTGGGAGACCGTGGTCGAGCGCAACCCGCAAGTGATCGTCATCGTCGACTACAGCGAAGTCACGGCCGAGCAGAAGCAGCAGTTCCTGCTGAACAACCAGGCCCTGCAAGGAGTCGACGCGATCAAGAACCAGCGCTTCATCGTCATTCCCTATGTGCAGGCCACCCCGGGCATCGACAACGTGCTGGCGGTGGAAACCCTGGCCAAGGGTTTCCACGGCGAATGATCAAGGGTCGTTATGCCTGGCTGTTGCTGACCCTCGGCGCGCTGCTGCTGGTGTCCTGCGTGCTGTCCCTGGGGTTTGGCCCGGCGCGGGTGCCGGCGGATGTGGTCTGGCGGATTCTCCTGCACAAGGCCCTGGGCCTGGGTACGGTGGACTGGAGCCCGGGCCAGGAGCATATCGTCTGGCTGATCCGCGTCCCGCGCATGCTCCTGGGGGCTCTGGTAGGCGCCGGGCTGGCGCTGATCGGCGCGGTGCTGCAGGCGGTGACCCGCAACCCCCTGGCCGACCCGCACCTGCTGGGGGTGACCTCCGGGGCCACCCTCGGCGCGGTGATCGTGGTGCTGCACCTGGGGCAGGTCATCGGCCTCTTGACCCTGCCCCTGGCGGCCTTTGTCGGCGCCCTGGCGAGCATGGTCCTGGTGCTGGGCATTGCCGCCCGCAACGGCCGCCTCGACAGCGACCGACTGCTGCTGTGCGGGGTGGCGGTGTCCTTCGTGATGATGGCGGTGGCCAACCTGCTGCTGTTCATGGGGGATCACCGGGCCAGCTCCGCGGTGATGTTCTGGATGCTCGGCGGCCTGGGGCTGGCGCGCTGGGAACTGCTGGCGATCCCTGCCGCCAGCGTGCTGCTGGGGCTGGTGTTGCTGCTGGGCATGGCCCGGCCGCTGAATGCCTTGATGGCCGGGGAACAGACCGCCGTGACCCTGGGCCTGAACGCACGCAACGTACGCTTCAAGGTGTTCCTGATCGCCTCCCTGATGACCGGGGTGCTGGTGTCCATCAGTGGTTCCATCGGTTTTGTCGGGCTGATGGTGCCGCACATTGCCCGGCGCCTGGTGGGCGCCGAGCACCGTCGGCTGCTGCCGGCGTGCGTGCTGCTGGGTAGCCTGTTCCTGGTCTGGGTCGATGTCGCTGCCCGCACCCTGATTGCCCCCGAGGACCTGCCCATCGGTGTGGCCACCGCGGCCATTGGCGGAGTGTTCTTCATCGGCCTGATGCGCCGCCGCTGACGGTACCCCGCCCCCCTGTAGGAGCCGGCTTGCCGGCGAAGGCGCCCTTGAGTCCTGTGTAGAAGGCGAGGGCCTCTTCGCTGGCAAGCCAGCTCCTACAAAGGTCGCCCTTGCTTTAAGATCGCGCGCTTGGATCTCTCAGGATGAGTCTCATGTTCAGAACCGCGCTCCTGGCCTTGCTCTTCGGCACCTCCCTTGGCGCCGCGGCCGACACCTCTGTCGATGTCTCGAAAATCTACGGCAACATCCAGTTCGTCAACAGCTTCCCCGACTACAAGGTCAAGGTGGTGAACTCCTTTCCCGATCTGAAGGTGAAGCAGGTCAACTCCTTTCCCGACTCGGCGGGCAAGTGGAAGATCGTCAACAGTTTTCCCGATTACAAGATCCAGATCGTCGACTCCTTTCCGGACTTCACCATCAAATATGTCGACGCCTTCCCCGGCGTGAATTGAAGCTCCCCTCCGATCACGGCTGCCGCTCTGCGGCAGCACCACAATGACGCATCCTCGCGCACCACGCCCTTGCCCAGGCCTCGTCTTGGGGCATCGCCTCTCCCGCCGTTGCAGTTAAAGCGACGTTTTCATGCCCTGCGCCGACTCGGCACATCCCTTGCAAAACAGCCCTTCAACAGTCCGCATCTACCACCTGAAAAATCAAGAGTTCATGGAGATCGCACAATGAAGCGTCGTAGTTTGCTCAAGGCTTTCACTCTCTCGGCAAGCATTGCCGCGATGGGCATGACCTGGACCGTCCAGGCCGCCGAAACCATCAAGGTCGGTATCCTGCATTCCCTGTCGGGGACCATGGCGATCTCCGAGACGTCCCTCAAGGACATGGCGCTGATGACCATCGACGAAATCAACGCCAAGGGCGGGGTCAACGGCAAGCTGCTGGAGCCAGTGGTGGTGGACCCGGCGTCGAACTGGCCGCTGTTCGCCGAGAAGGGCCGCCAGTTGCTGACCCAGGACAAGGTGGCGGTGGTGTTCGGCTGCTGGACTTCGGTGTCGCGCAAGTCGGTGCTGCCAGTATTCGAGGAGCTCAACGGCCTGCTGTTCTACCCGGTGCAATACGAAGGCGAAGAAATGTCGCCCAACGTCTTCTACACCGGCGCCGCGCCGAACCAGCAAGCAATCCCGGCGGTGGAATACCTGATGAGCGAGGACGGCGGCAGCGCCAAGCGCTTCTTCCTCCTGGGCACCGACTACGTCTACCCGCGCACCACCAACAAGATCCTGCGCTCGTTCCTGCACTCCAAGGGCGTGGCGGACAAGGACATCGAAGAGGCCTACACCCCTTTCGGTCATGCCGACTATCAAACCATCGTCGCCAACATCAAGAAGTTCTCCGCCGGCGGCAAGACCGCAGTGATCTCTACGGTCAACGGCGATTCCAACGTGCCCTTCTACAAGGAACTGGCCAACCAGGGCCTGAAGGCCACCGACGTGCCGGTGGTAGCGTTCTCCGTGGGCGAGGAAGAACTGCGCGGCATCGACACCAAGCCGCTGGTGGGCAACCTCGCGGCGTGGAACTACTTCGAATCGGTGGATAACCCGGTGAACCAGAAGTTCGTCGCCGCCTGGAAGGCCTACGCCAAGGCCAAGAACCTGCCGGGGGCGGACAAGGCCGTGACCAACGACCCGATGGAAGCCACCTACGTCGGCATCCACATGTGGGCCCAGGCGGTGGAGAAAGCCAAGTCCACCGACGTCGACAAGGTCCGCGAGGCGCTGGCCGGGCAGACCTTCGCCGCACCGTCGGGCTACACCCTGACCATGGACAAGACCAACCACCACCTGCACAAGCCGGTGATGATCGGCGAGATCCAGCCGGACGGTCAGTTCAACGTGGTCTGGCAGACCGAAGGCCCGATCCGTGCCCAGCCCTGGAGCCCCTTCATTCCGGGCAACGACAAGAAGCCGGACTACGCGGTCAAGAGCAACTGATCCGCACCTGACGCCTTCCCTGTAGGAGCGAGCTTGCTCGCGATGAGGTCCGCAGGACCGTCAACGAAAACCGCCCGGCTGGCCGCTGCGCGAATCGCGAGCAAGCTCGCTCCTACGGGTTATCCGGGCGCTTTCAAGGACATCGATATGCCCACTGCCCTTTACTGTTTCATCCTCGCCTGCCTGCTGTTGCTGCCATGGGCGGCCCAAGCCGGTGAGGCCGAAGACTTCGTCGCGGCCAATCCCGCGCAGCAGGCCCAGCTTCTGGAAAGCTGGGCCGCGCAGCCCGATCCGGCGCGCATCGAACTGCTCAACGCCCTGCAACAGGGCCAGTTGAGCATCGCCGGTGAAAGCAAAACCCTGCGCCTGAACAACCGCTTGCGGGGCCTGATCGACACCGCCCTGGCCAGCCATCAATTGCTCGCCGCCGATGCCGGCACCCGACTCGGCGCCGCCCGGCAACTGCAGAAAAGCGCCAAGCCGGCGCAATTGAAATTCCTCGATGCCCAGCTGGCAGCCGAGCAAGACCCCGGCGTGCACGACGCCCTGAGCCTGGCCCTGGCCAACCTGCAACTGGTGGACAGCGATCCGGCGGTGCGTCTGGCCGCCGTGCGCCTGCTGGGGGAAACCGGCGACCCGCTGGCCCGCACCCGCCTCGAAGGCTTGCTCGAACCCGGTGTCGAGGCCGATGCCAACGTGCGCACCGCCGCCGAAACCAGCCTGGCCCAGGTCAAGCGCAAGCTGCTGGTGGGCGAGATGCTGGGCCAGGCCTTCAGCGGCTTGTCCCTGGGTTCGATCCTGCTGCTGGCGGCCCTGGGCCTGGCCATCACCTTCGGCCTGCTGGGGGTGATCAACATGGCCCATGGCGAGATGCTGATGCTCGGCGCCTACGCCACCTACGTGGTGCAGCTGCTGTTCCAGCGCTACGCCCCGCAGGCCATCGAGTACTACCCGCTGCTGGCGCTGCCGGTGGCGTTCTTCGTCACCGCCGGGGTCGGCATGGCCCTGGAGCGCACGGTGATCCGCCACCTCTACGGCCGGCCCCTGGAAACCCTGCTGGCCACCTGGGGCATCAGCCTGATGCTGATCCAACTGGTGCGCCTGCTGTTCGGCGCGCAGAACGTCGAGGTGGCGAACCCGGCCTGGCTCTCCGGCGGCATCCAGGTATTGCCCAATCTGGTACTGCCCTACAACCGCATCGTGATCATCGCCTTCGCGCTGTTTGTCGTGGTGCTCACCTGGCTGCTGCTGAACAAGACCCGCCTGGGCCTGAACGTGCGTGCGGTGACCCAGAACCGCAACATGGCCGCCTGTTGCGGCGTGCCCACCGGGCGCGTGGACATGCTCGCCTTCGGCCTTGGCTCGGGCATCGCCGGCCTCGGTGGCGTGGCCCTGAGCCAGGTCGGCAACGTCGGCCCGGACCTGGGCCAGAGCTACATCATCGACTCGTTCCTGGTGGTGGTGCTCGGCGGCGTCGGGCAACTGGCCGGCAGCGTGCTGGCGGCCTTTGGTCTGGGGGTGGCGAACAAGATCCTCGAACCGCAGATCGGCGCCGTATTGGGCAAGATCCTCATCCTGGCGCTGATCATTCTGTTTATCCAGAAACGCCCGCAAGGACTCTTCGCACTGAAAGGACGGGTGATCGACTGATGAATCAACCACTGCTCATTACCGCCAGCCAGAAAGCCGGGCCCAAGGTCACGATCGCCGTCGGCGCGCTGCTGCTCCTGGTGCTGCTGGCCCTGCCGCTGCTGTCGCTGCTACCGGCGGACCACCCGCTGCAGGTCTCGGCCTACACCCTGACCCTGGTGGGCAAGATCCTCTGCTACGCCATCGTCGCCCTGGCCCTGGACCTGGTCTGGGGCTACGCCGGGCTGCTGTCCCTGGGCCACGGCCTGTTCTTCGCCCTGGGCGGCTACGCCATGGGCATGTACCTGATGCGCCAGGCCGCCGGAGACGGCCTGCCGGCGTTCATGACCTTCCTGTCGTGGAACGAGCTGCCCTGGTACTGGACCGGCACCGAGCATTTCCTCTGGGCCCTGTGCCTGGTGGTGCTGGCGCCGGGGCTGCTGGCCCTGGTGTTCGGTTTCTTCGCCTTCCGCTCGCGGATCAAGGGCGTGTACTTCTCGATCATGACCCAGGCCCTGACGTTTGCCGGGATGCTGCTGTTCTTTCGCAACGAGACCGGCTTCGGCGGCAACAACGGCTTCACCAACTTCCGCAGCATCCTGGGTTTCGGCATCACCGAACCGGGCACTCGGGCGGTGCTGTTCCTGGCCACGGTACTGCTGCTGGTAGGCAGCCTGTACCTGGGCTGGCGCCTGGCCCGGAGCAAGTTCGGCCGGGTGCTGACCGCCCTGCGTGATGCCGAGAACCGCCTGATGTTCTGCGGCTACGATCCCCGTGGCTTCAAGCTGTTCGTCTGGGTCCTGAGCGCGGTGCTCTGTGGCTTGGCCGGGGCCCTGTACGTGCCCCAGGTGGGCATCATCAACCCCAGCGAAATGTCCCCCACCAACTCCATCGAAGCCGCCGTGTGGGTCGCCCTGGGCGGACGCGGCACGCTGATCGGACCGCTGCTGGGAGCCGGGCTGGTGAACGGCATGAAAAGCTGGTTCACCGTAGCCTTCCCCGAATACTGGCTGTTCTTCCTCGGCGCACTGTTCATCGTGGTGACCCTGTACCTGCCCAAGGGCGTGATCGGCCTGCTGAACAAACGAGGTGAACAATGAGAGTCACAGCGACCGCGGATTTCATGCTCGAACCCATCCTCGAACCCAACAAGGACCAGGGCAGCAGCCGCGACGCCATCGGCCTCGGGCACGCCGCCGGCAAGGGCCTCAACACCCGCCACGGCACCATCCTGACCCTGGAAGACATCAGCGTCAGCTTCGACGGTTTCAAGGCCCTCAACGACCTCAACCTGTACATCGGCGTCGGCGAGCTGCGCTGCATCATCGGCCCCAACGGCGCCGGCAAGACCACCCTGATGGACGTGATCACCGGCAAGACTCGCCCCACCCAGGGCAAGGCCTGGTTCGGCGAAACCCTGGACCTGACCCAGATGAGCGAAGTGCAGATCGCCCAGGCCGGGATCGGCCGCAAGTTCCAGAAACCCACGGTGTTCGAGGCCCTGAGCGTGTTCGAGAACCTGGAGCTGGCGCAGAAGACCGACAAGTCGGTGTGGGCCAGCCTCGGGGCACGCTTGAACACAGAACAGCAGGACCGCATCGCCCAGGTGCTGGAGACCATTCGCCTGAGCCCTTCGGCCCAACGCCAGGCGGGCTTGCTGTCCCACGGCCAGAAACAGTTCCTGGAGATCGGCATGCTGCTGATGCAAGACCCGCAACTGCTGTTGCTGGACGAGCCGGTGGCGGGCATGACCGACGCCGAGACCGAATTTACCGCCGAGCTGTTCAAGACCCTGGCGGGCAAGCACTCGCTGATGGTGGTGGAACACGACATGGGCTTTGTCGGCTCGATTGCCGACCACGTCACCGTGCTGCACCAGGGCAGCGTGCTGGCCGAAGGGTCCCTGGAGCAGGTGCAGGAAAACGAACGGGTGATCGAGGTGTACCTCGGCCGTTAGCGCAACCGCCGTTCGCCGGCAAGCCGGCTCCTACCCCTCCCGTAGGGGCTGGCTGGCCAGCGAAGACCACCCCGCAATCCCCACAAAATTCGAGTACCCGACCATGCTCCAAGTCGACAAGCTGCACCAATACTACGGCGGTAGCCACATCCTGCGCGGCCTGAGCTTCGAAGCCCGGATTGGCGAAGTCACCTGCCTGCTGGGGCGCAACGGCGTGGGCAAGACCACCCTGCTCAAATGCCTGATGGGCCTGCTGCCGGCCAAGGAAGGCGCGGTCAACTGGGAGGGCCGGAGCATCACCGGCTACAAGCCCCATCAGCGCGTCCACGCCGGGATCGCCTACGTGCCCCAGGGCCGGGAAATCTTCGGCCGCCTGACCGTGGAGGAAAACCTGCTGATGGGCCTGTCCCGCTTCCCCGGCTCCCAGGCCAGGGAAGTGCCGGCCTTCATCTACGAACTGTTCCCGGTGCTGTTGCAGATGAAGCAGCGCCGTGGCGGCGACCTCTCCGGCGGCCAGCAGCAACAACTGGCCATCGGTCGCGCCCTGGCCAGTCGGCCCCGGCTGCTGATCCTCGATGAGCCCACCGAAGGCATCCAGCCCTCGGTGATCAAGGAGATCGGCGCGGTGATCAAGAAACTCGCGGCCCAGGGCGATATGGCGATTCTGCTGGTGGAGCAGTTCTACGACTTCGCCGCCGAACTGGCCGACCAGTACCTGGTGATGTCCCGGGGCGAAATCGTCCAGCAGGGCCGTGGGGAAAATATGCAGGCAGAAGGTGTACGCGGCCTGGTTACGATCTAATCTGTAGCCTCCTAACGATAACGACCCAGCATGAACTCACCTGCCGTCACCGCCCTGTTCACCCCCAGCTGGCACGCCGAGCTGGAGCTGGCCTACGCCCGTTTCGGCACCACCACGCGCCCGGTCCTGCGTCGCCACCTGGGCCCGCTGCGGGTGCAGAAGCACTTGTATGCCGAGGGCCCCGAGGTGTGCCAGCACATCATCGTCCACCCACCCGGCGGCATCGCCGGCGGCGACCAACTGGCCATCAGTGCCCGGGTCGACCACGGCGCCTGGGCACAGCTGACCAGCCCCGGTGCCGCCAAGTGGTACCGCGCCACCGGCCCTGCCAGCCAGACCCTGAGGCTGCAAGTGGCACCGGGGGCAACCCTGGAATGGCTGCCCCAGGAAACCATTGTCTTCAGCGCCGCCCAAGCCGAACTGACCACCCTGATCGAACTGCAAGGCGATGCCCGGCTGTTCTACTGGGACATCGTGGCCCTGGGACGCCCGGCCAGCGGCGAGCGCTTCGAGCAAGGGCACTTCCAGGCTCACCTGGACATCCGTCGCGACGGCCGGCCGCTGTGGCATGAACGCCAGCGCATCAAAGGCGACGACGGCCTGCTGGACTCCCCCATCGGCCTGGACGGCCAGCCGGTGTTCGCCACGTTGCTGGTGACCGGTGAAATCGACAGCGAACTGCTGGAGCGTTGCCGCGCCCTGGCGCACCCGGTACGCGGCGACCTGAGCCAACTGCCGGGCCTGCTGGTGGCCCGCTGCCTGGCCAGTGAAGCCCTGCAGGCCCGGGCCTGGCTGATCGACCTGTGGCGCCTGCTGCGCCCGGCGCTGCTGGACCGCGAGGCCGTGCCGCCGAGGATCTGGAACACCTGAAGCCGACTCTCTTTTTTTAACTGCCCAACAACGGATTGATCACGATGGACCTGACCCCACGCGAAAAAGACAAGCTGCTGATCTTCACCGCCGGCCTGGTGGCCGAGCGGCGACTGGCTCGCGGCCTCAAGCTCAACTACCCGGAGGCCATGGCCTATATTTGCGCGGCGCTGCTGGAAGGCGCCCGGGATGGCCAGACCGTGGCTGAACTGATGCACTACGGCACCACCCTGCTCAGCCGTGAACAGGTGATGGAAGGCATCCCGGAGATGATCCCGGAGGTCCAGGTCGAGGCCACCTTCCTCGACGGCACCAAGCTGGTCACTGTCCATCAACCCATCGCCTGAGATCGCGCCATGACCTATCGCATCCGCGACGCGTTGCACGCCGATCTGCCGGCGATCCGCGACATCTACAACGACGCCGTGGCCAATACCACGGCGATCTGGAACGACTCGCCGGTGGACCTGGGCAACCGCCAGGCCTGGTTCAGTGCGCGCCAGGCCCAGGGCTACCCGATTCTGGTGATCGTCAACGCCGAGGAGCAGGTGCTCGGCTACGCTTCCTTCGGCGACTGGCGACCCTTCGACGGCTTTCGCCACACCGTGGAGCATTCGGTCTATGTCCGCAGCGACCAGCGCGGCAATGGCCTGGGTCCACAGCTGATGGCGGTGCTGCTGGAACGCGCCCGTGGCTGTGACAAACACGTGATGGTGGCTGCCATCGAAAGCACCAACGTCGCCTCGATCCGCCTGCACCAGCGCCTGGGCTTCATCAGCACCGGACAGATGCCCCAGGTGGGCACCAAGTTCGGGCGCTGGCTGGACCTGACCTTCATGCAGCTGATTCTCAACCCCGGGGCACAACCGCCGGCCCCTCACAAGGAGTGACCTCTCGATGAACGCCGCCCAACTGCGCCGAGTCCATGGAGAAAGCTTTGCCCATTACCGTCAAGGATTGATCGACCTGCTGCTGGATTCGGTGCACCACGGCGCGTCCATCGGCTTCATGGCCGATCTGGACGACAGCCAGGCCCGGGACTACCTCGGCAGCGTGCAGGCCGGGGTCGAGGACGGCAGCCTGATGCTGTGGGTGGTGGTTCACGATGAGAAGGTCCTGGCCAGCGTGCAGCTGGCGCTGTGCATGAAGGCCAATGGGCGCAACCGCGCCGAGGTGCAGAAGCTTCAGGTGCTGCACAGCGCCCGGCGCCGTGGACTGGGCCAGCAATTGATGAACGCCCTGGAACAGGCCGCCCGCCAGCACAAGCGCGGGCTGCTGTACCTGGACACCGAGGCAGGGTCGGCGGCCGAGGACTTCTACCGTTCCCTGGGCTACACCCGGGTCGGCGAGCTGCCCAACTACTGCCAGAGCCCGGACGGCACCTATACCCCCACCGCCATCTACTTCAAGACCCTGGGACAACCCCTATGATTCCTGGCCAATACCAGATCCAGCCTGGCGAGATCGAACTCAATGCCGGGCGCCGCACCTTGACCCTCAGCGTGGCCAACAGTGGCGACCGGCCGATCCAGGTCGGCTCCCACTATCACTTCTTCGAAACCAACGACGCCCTGACCTTCGACCGTGCCGCCAGCCGCGGCATGCGCCTGAACATCGCCGCCGGGACCGCCGTGCGCTTCGAACCGGGACAGACCCGGGAAGTGGAACTGGTGGAACTGGCCGGCAAGCGCCGGGTGTTCGGTTTTGCCGGACGCATCATGGGCGACCTCTGATCCCTCGACCCTACGCGCGTAGGAGCCGGCTTGCTGGCGAATGCGGCCTTTCGGGCCCCGTCGCCGGCAAGCCGGCTCCTGCAAGACCTGTTTTTTGTAAGGAGCTGCGATGAAGATTTCCCGTGAGGCCTATGCCGACATGTTCGGCCCTACCGTGGGCGACAAGGTGCGGCTGGCCGATACCGAGCTGTGGATCGAAGTGGAGAAGGACTTCACCACCTACGGCGAAGAAGTGAAGTTCGGCGGTGGCAAGGTGATCCGCGACGGCATGGGCCAGAGCCAGCTGCTGGCGTGCGATGTGGTCGACACCCTGATCACCAACGCCCTGATCATCGACCACTGGGGCATCGTCAAGGCCGACGTCGGCCTCAAGGACGGGCGCATCGCCGCCATCGGCAAGGCCGGCAATCCGGACATCCAGCCCGATGTGACCATCGCCATCGGTGCCAGCACCGAGGTCATCGCCGGTGAGGGCATGATCCTCACCGCCGGCGGCGTCGACACCCATATCCACTTCATCTGCCCGCAGCAGATCGAAGAGGCGCTGATGAGCGGCGTCACCACCATGATCGGCGGCGGCACGGGACCTGCCACCGGGACCAACGCCACCACCTGCACCTCCGGGCCCTGGCACATGGCGCGCATGCTCCAGGCCGCGGACGCCTTCCCCATGAACATCGGCTTTACCGGCAAGGGCAACGCCAGCCTGCCGGAGCCCTTGATCGAGCAGGTCAAGGCGGGGGCCATCGGCCTCAAGCTGCACGAGGACTGGGGCAGCACTCCGGCCAGCATCGACAACTGCCTGAGCGTGGCCGACGAGTACGACGTGCAGGTGGCGATCCACACCGACACGCTGAACGAGTCCGGCTTCGTCGAAACCACTCTCGGCGCCTTCAAGGGCCGGACCATCCACACCTACCACACCGAAGGTGCCGGCGGCGGCCATGCCCCGGACATCATCAAGGCCTGCGGCTTCGCCAATGTGCTGCCCAGCTCCACCAACCCGACCCGACCCTTCACCCGCAACACCATCGACGAACACCTGGACATGCTCATGGTCTGCCATCACCTGGACCCGAGCATCGCCGAGGACGTGGCCTTCGCCGAGAGCCGCATCCGCCGGGAAACCATCGCCGCCGAGGACATCCTCCATGACCTGGGGGCGTTCTCGATGATCAGCTCCGACAGCCAGGCCATGGGCCGGGTCGGCGAAGTGGTGACCCGCACCTGGCAGACCGCCGACAAGATGCACAAACAGCGCGGCCCGCTGCCGGGAGACGGCCCGGGCAACAGCAACTTCCGGGTCAAGCGCTACATCGCCAAGTACACCATCAACCCGGCCATCACCCACGGCATCAGCCATGAGGTGGGCTCCATCGAGGTGGGCAAATGGGCCGACCTGGTGCTCTGGCGCCCGGCCTTCTTCGGGGTCAAGCCGACCCTGATCCTCAAGGGCGGGGCCATTGCCGCCAGTTTGATGGGCGACGCCAATGCCTCGATCCCGACCCCACAGCCTGTGCACTACCGGCCAATGTTCGCCAGTTATGGCGGTAGTCGCCACGCCACCAGCCTGACCTTTATCAGCCAGGCCGCACTGGACGCCGGAATACCGGAGCAATTGGGGCTGAAAAAACGCATCGCCGTGGTCAAGGGTTGTCGCACGGTGCAAAAGAGCGACCTGATCCACAACGACTACCTGCCGGACATCGAGGTCGACCCGCAGACTTATCAGGTCAAGGCCGATGGTGTTCTGCTGTGGTGTGAACCGGCGGATGTGCTGCCCATGGCCCAGCGTTACTTCCTGTTCTGAGGTGTGTCCGGCCACTGGGCAGGCGCGGTGTTGAAGCCGCGGATAAGGCGCTAAGATGCGTGTCGGTTTTCCACTCTCTGCCCAGTAAGGTGCCCGGCTATGCGCCTGTCCGATTTCATCGTGCAGCACGTTGATCGAATTGTTGATGAATGGGAACAATTTGCCAGGACCCTGGCGGCGGACACCCTGACCCGCAGCGACCTGCGGGATCACGCCACCTCGATTCTGCTGGCTGCTGCCCGTGACATGCGCATCACCCAGAGCCCGGGTGAACAGTTGGCCAAGGCCAGGGGCGAAGGCCCGGAGAAATCCCCCAGCCTGGACGAGGCCGCCGCCAGCCATGGCGAACTGCGTCATAACGTGGGTTTCGATCTGGTGCAGATGACGTCCGAGTTCCGCCACCTGCGGGCCTGTGTGATCCGCCTGTGGGTCGCCAGCCTGGTGACGCCGGACCTGGAACACCTGCAGGACATGATCCGTTTCAACGAGGCCATCGACGAAGCCCTGGCCGAGTCCACCTGCGCCTACGCCGAGCAGGTCAGCCGCTCACGGGACATCTTCCTGGCGATTCTCGGCCACGACCTGCGGGCGCCGCTGCAGGCGGTGAGCATGTCCACCGAGATGCTGGCGCGCAAAATGCCGCTGGATGGCGAGGCCCAGGCCTTTGTCTCACGCATCAAGACCGGCACCCGACACATGGGCGCCATGGTCAGCGACCTGCTGGAGTTCGTCCGCAGTCGCCTGGGCAATGGCCTGCCCATCGATCCCGCGCCCATGGACCTGGCCAGCGCCGCCAAGGCCGCCATGGACGAAGCCTGCGCCGGACAGCCCGATTGCACGCCGCTACTGAGTTTCGAGGGTGACAGCCATGGCATCTGGGACCGGGGGCGTATCGAGCAGATGCTGCAGAACCTGATCGGCAACGCCCTGCAGCACGGCAGCAACCGCCGCACCGTGACCGTAACCATTACCGGCGGTGCGGAACAGGTGCTGTTGACCGTGCACAACTATGGCACGCCGATTCCCAAGGACGCCCTGAGCACTCTGTTCGATCCTTTGGTGCGCAGTGCCGATGAAGAACTGGGCAGTACCAGCACCAGCCTTGGCCTTGGGCTGTTCATCGTCAAGGAAGTAGTGACCGCGCACCAGGGCAGCATCGAGGTCAGCTCCAACGAGAGCGATGGCACCACCTTCGCCGTGATCCTGCCCCGCGTCTCCCGCGCCACCTCGTAGGCGCTGGCTTGCCAGCGAAGGCGTCGGCACAGATTGCGCAAGGCCCAAGGTCCTTTCGCCGGCAAGCCGGCTCCTACAGCGAGCGGATGGCAAACCGTAGGAGCTGGCTTGCCAGCGAAGGCGTCGGCACAGATTGCGCAAGGCCCAAGGTCCTTTCGCCGGCAAGCCGGCTCCTACAGCGAGCGGGTGGCAAACCGTAGGCGCTGGCTTGCCAGCGAAGGCGTCGGCACAGATTGCGCAAGGCCCAGGGGCCTCTTCGCCGGCAAGCCGGTCCTACGCGACAAGGAGGGTCAATCCAGCAGCAGGCGGCCCAGGCGCTGCTTGAGCATCTGGTTCTCGGCCCGCAGCTGCCGCACTTCGTCCAGCAGGTCCAGCGCCAGGGCGACGCCTTCCCACTCCAGGTCCAGGTCGCGGCGCAACTTCGCCGCGCGCTTGGCCAGGGACAGTTCGACATCGTTGAAACGCCAGTCCTTGGGCGCCGTCCCCTGAGGTTCGAGGATGCCGTGTTCGACGATTTCGATCACGTAGGCCGCCGACAGGTCGGCCACTTCACAGAACTCTTCCATGTCCAGCTGAACGATCAGGGTGCTCATGATCAGCGCCTCCTAGTGTCGAATCAGAAATTTTCCCGAGGGTCGA
>NZ_MOAK01000013.1:159076-167254 GCF_003732485.1 Pseudomonas protegens | reverse complement strand
CTGCTTGGGCATCACCGCCTTGAGCTGGACGAACAGGTAGCCACGCTGGCCGGCCTTGTTCAGCAGGCCATGACCCTTGGCGCGCATGCGCTGGCCGTTCTGGCTGCCGGCCGGAACCTTGAGGTTGATCTTGCCGGTCAGGGTCGGTACTGCCACCTCGGTGCCCAACGCCAGCTCCCAAGGGGCCAGCGGCAGGGTGATGATCAGGTTCTCGTCCTCCACATCGAACTTCGGATGGGGCGCAAAGCGAATGGTCAGGTACAGGTCGCCATTGGCTCCGCCACCAACGCCCGGTGCACCCTGGCCCTTGAGGCGGATGCGTTCGCCGTCGGTGACCCCGGCCGGAATCTTCACGTTCAGGCTTTTGCTGGTATTGCTGACGTGCTGGCCGGCGGCGTTGTACTGCGGCACCTGGAAGCTGATTTTCTTCGACTCGGTCGACAGGGTTTCTTCAAGAAAGATCGGCAGTTCCATTTCCACATCCTGTCCACGACGACCGCTGCTGCGGCGCTGCTCCGGGCCGCCGAATCCTGGCCCCCGGTTACCAAAGATCGAACTGAAGAAGTCCGAGAAGTCCCCACCGTCACCGCCACCAAAGCCACCACGGCTCTGCCAGCCCGGCGGGCCCTGGAACGGTTGGCCGTGCTGGCCGTACTTGCGCAGGTCGTCGTACTCGGCGCGCTTGTCCGCGCTTTTCAGCGCTTCATAGGCTTCCGAGGCATCCTTGAACTTGGCCTCGGCATCCTTTTCCTTACTGACGTCGGGGTGGTACTTGCGCGCCAGCTTGCGATAGGCGGCCTTGATCGCCTTGTCGTCCGCTGTCGGCTCCACGCCGAGAATCTTGTAATAGTCTTTGAAGTCCATCGAGGGAATCACCATCCGTTATCAAAGTCGCGCGGCGTGCAGCACAGCATGCTCGGTCTGGCAGCATGAGAATTGATCAATCTCAATCCTCTGACTGAACGGCGCATCAGAAGTTTATCGGCAGCCTCGGGCGGATCTTGTGATCCCTGGTGGCTGCGCGGCCCATGCCTGCAAGTTTGGGGGTCAAGGATAGTCTTTCAAGGCACGACAGGGGGTGATTTAGCAGATAGTCGGCCTTTGCAACGCGCGAGGACTGGCGTACGCTGCGCGGCCGTTTTTTCACCGGACCCAAAGACATGAACAACGCCACCCCGGCCCGTGCCTGCGGCATTGACTTCGGTACCTCCAACTCCACCGTCGGCTGGCTGCGCCCCGGCGAGGAGACGCTGATCGCCCTGGAGGACGACAAGATCACCCTGCCTTCGGTGGTGTTCTTCAATATCGAGGAGCGCCGTCCGGTGTACGGCCGCCTGGCGCTGCACGAGTACCTGGAAGGCTACGAAGGCCGGCTGATGCGCTCGCTGAAAAGCCTGCTGGGCTCCAAGCTGATCAAGCACGACACCAGCGTGCTGGGCACCGCGATGCCGTTCAAGGACCTGCTGGGGCTGTTCATCGGCCAGTTGAAGAGCCGCGCCGAAGCCGCCGCCGGTCGCGAGTTCGAAGAAGTGGTACTCGGGCGCCCGGTGTTCTTCGTCGATGACGACACCGCCGCCGACCAGGAAGCCGAAGACACCCTGGTGGAAGTGGCCCGCAAGATCGGCTTCAAGCAAGTGTCCTTCCAGTACGAGCCCATTGCCGCGGCCTTCGACTACGAATCCACCATCGAGCGCGAGGAACTGGTACTGATCGTCGACATCGGCGGTGGTACCTCGGACTTCTCCCTGGTGCGCCTGTCCCCCGAGCGCCGTGGCGTCGACAACCGGCATGACGACATCCTCGCCACCGGCGGTGTGCACGTCGGCGGTACCGACTTCGACAAGCAACTGAGCCTGCAGGGCGTGATGCCGCTGTTCGGCTACGGCAGCCGAATGAAGAGCGGCGCCTACATGCCCACCAGCCACCACATGAACCTGGCGACCTGGCACACCATCAACTCGGTGTACTCGCAAAAATCCCAGCTGGCCCTGGGCAGCATGCGCTACGACATCGAGGACACCGGCGGCATCGACCGCCTGTTCAAGCTGATCGAACAGCGCGCCGGGCACTGGCTGGCCATGGAGGTGGAAGAAACCAAGATCCAGCTGACCCACGCCGAAAGTCGTCTGGTGCCCCTGGACCGCATCGAGCGCGACCTCAGCGTGGACCTGACCCGGGCCCTGTTCGAATCCTCCATCGACGGCCTGCTGGAGCGCATTCGTACCAGCGTCAGCCAATTGCTGAACAACGCCAATGTCGGTGTGGGCCAGGTCGATACGGTGTTCTTCACCGGCGGTTCCAGCGGCATTCCGGCGCTGCGCCAGAGCGTGGCGGCGATGCTGCCCAATGCCCGGCATGTGGAAGGCAACATCTTCGGCAGCATCGGCAGCGGCCTGGCGATCGAAGCCAAGAAGCGCTACGGCTAGACACCCCGCACCCGACCGTCGCACCCCAGGATGGGGAAAACTTTCTCAAGGAACCGCAACGATGAACCTGCGCAAACTGCTGCCCCTGCTAACCGCCCTGCTGCTTACCGGCTGCAAGGAAGACTTCATGTCCCTGCACTTCGAGCAGCCGGTGGGTTATCGGGGCCAGCCGGTAAATGCCAACCTCAGCACCCTGCTGGGAGAGGCGATCCGCTCCCGTGGCATCGACCCTGAACGGATCGTGCTGGAGCTGGATGAGCAAGACAGTCGCGTGATCCATCTGGCCCTCAACGGTGAGTTGAACCCTGAACAGCGTGCGGCCCTGCGCGCCCTGTTTGACGAGATCATCCAGGCCCGGGCGGCCAGCAGCATGGCCATCGACCTGACCCTTCAAGCGCGCCCCGAGACAGCCCCCCCACAGCCGATCCCCCTGGAGCTGAGCCTCTCGTCCGAGGTGCAGCTTTCGGCGCGCTACCAGTATCTTGACCGGGCAATAGGCATGTTCAACCAGAGCGGGGTCCCGGTGCAGATCGTCTGCGGCATCGAGGGGCAATTGAACGGCGAGCTGCCCTTCAACGGGCTGAGCGTGCAACAGATTCCCGAGCAGTCGCCCGAGCATGTCTACCTGAACTTCCGTACCCAGAACTTTAAAAGACAGACCATGCCGGTCCTGATGCAGGTCAGGGATGCCCAGTTGCGCGAGAGCATGAGCAAAGGCGAGATTCGCCTGTGGGGCGAAGAGCAGATCCCGAATGACCTGCTGCGGACCAAGCTGCAATTGTCGATTGAAATCGGCAACCTGGGCGAGCAGATGCTGGCCGCCGATTTCAGTGCCGACAGCCGCCAGGACACCTGGACCAGCGAATGCGCGAAGAAGATCGAACAGTTGGGCCGACCGTTCTCCTTCCATATCGGCTCAGGCATCGATCGCCTGCAGGCGGTGACCTATGAGGATGCCGGGCGCGATTGAGCCCGGCGGGACTCAGACCAGCCCCGCCAGCTTCAACTCGCTCTTCAGATAGGCGTAATAGATCGGCCCCGCCACCACCCCGGGCAGGCCGAACGCCGCCTCGAACACCAGCATCGCCAGCAGCAGCTCCCACGACTTGGCACTGATCTGCCCGCCGACGATCCGCGCGTTGAGGAAGTATTCCAGCTTGTGGATAAAGATCAGGTAGCCCAGCGCCGCCACTGCCACCCAGATCGACAGCGACAGGCCGACGATGGTGATCAGGGTGTTGGAGATCAGGTTGCCGATCACCGGCAGCAGGCCCAGCAGGAAGGTCAGCACGATCAGGGTCTTGGTCAACGGCAGCTTGACCCCGAACAGCGGCAGGATCAGCGCCAGGAAGATCCCGGTGAAGAAGGTGTTGAGCAGGGAGATCTTGATCTGGGCGAAGACGATGTTGCGAAACGCCTGAACCAGCAAGTGCAGACGGTCGAACAGCGCCGCCGCCAGAGGCTTGCGTTTGGTCAGGTCGGGGACCCGCTGCAGGGCAATGATCGCCCCCAGGACCATGCCGATGAGCAAGGTCACGAACATGTGCGCCGCGTCCTTGCCCACCAGTTGCAACTCGCTCAGGTGCTTGCTGGCCCAGGCGCCGATGGCGGCCTGGAACTCGGCAGCGCTGGCCGGCAGGTAGGAATCGAGGAACGGCGGCAATTGGCCACGAGCCTTGTCCACCACCACCATGAACTTGCCCAGCGAGGCGCCGGGGTTCTCCGCTTCATGCAACAGGAAGCTGATGGCTCCAGCGAACAGTAGGGTCAGCAGGCTGACCACCAGGGTGCCAAGCAGGGCCACCGCCAGCCAGCGCGCACGCCGGCCTTCGATCAGCCGCTGCAGTTGCGGGGTGAGCATGTTGACCAGCTCGAAGACCAGCAACCCGGCCAGCAGGCTGGGCAGCAGACGCAGGGGCAAGGCCAGCAACAGGCCACCGAAAATGATGATCCAACTGATGAACAACAGATGACGCTGTGAAAACGCTGGCATATAGCCTCAAGACAGACAGCGGGGAAAAGACCGGCAGTCTGCCAGCCTTCACCCCTGAGGAATAGTGGCAGGCGCCGTAAGGACGCGGGCTTACAGGGTACTGGAGTGTTGTGACAGGCGAAGGTTCAGTCGGCTTTGGCCCCGGCCGCCGGGGCCGAAAGGTCGGGCAGCGGCACGTCGTAGCCGCAGTAATGCAGGCGGGTCAGGGTCAGGCGCTTGTCGGGGTAGTCGCTGCCCCAGGCACTTCCCCGGTCATAACGAGCCTTGCCGCGGGCACAAGCGGCCTGGAGCCGGTTTTGTGCCTGAGCCAGGGCCGAAGGTGCCAGACGCTTGATCTGCAAGCTGGCAAAGAATGGCAGGATAAAGGTCCGATCAAGATCGTAACCCTTGGCGCCCAGCGCCAGACGTTGCCCGGCATGTACGTAGAACGGTTGAGTCAGGCCGCTTTCCCCTTCCCAGCACCAATACCTGACCTCATCCTCCCAGAGCCCCACTGCAGCCCCCTGCCAGCGCTCATAGAAACGCAGGCACTGATAGCTGCCCCGGGTGACCCAATCCACTTCACGGGGTTTGGCACCACTGCCGGGCAAAGCCAATGCAGCCAGCTTGCCCTGGAGAAAGGCGTCCCGGGGATACATCAGCCCATAACCCTCACCGTCGAGAAAGCTGCTGACCTTCATGTACAGCGAAGACGCCGATACCTGGACATCGCCATAGGCGAAGTTCCCCTCGGTAGCGACAGACAGGCTGTCGCTGATTCTGTCGTAGTAGAAACCGCCCATGAGCGTACCGCATTCTGTGTGCCGGAACGGTTCAGGCAGGTCGAAGGAGAAACGCTGGGGCAAGGTCACCCGCTTGGCCCCTTCGCTACACAACATGCGCTGCTCGGTGCGTCGCTCCTGCGGCTTGGCGGGGAGGTTCAGGCATCCCCCGAGCAGCAATGCCAGCCCCACCACCACACTTGGACTCCCCCTCATCTGCGGATAGTGTCCTTGCCATTGGCATCGATGAACGTAGGTTCAATGTACCGGGGATTCTTCTTGAACTGGTCCTGCAGCGCATTGGGCGCATCACCGCACATGCCCTTGGCAACACACAGGTAGTTCGAGTGCGGGCTATCCACTCCCATCAACGAGGTGCTGGTCGCCAGCGAACCGAAGAAACGAGCCACCGGGTCGGACGAGTGCGTGAAGTTCTGCCCCAGCAGATCCGACACGGTATCGGTGACCGGCAACATGCCGAAAAAGGTCTTCGACCCCGGACGGTTGACCTGGAAGAAGGCGCCGTTGCCGATATCGAATCCGGCGGCATCGGCGGCTTCAAAGAAGCTCTTGGAACCCACTGGGGCGCCCGACAACTGGATGCTCCCGACCTGGCCATTGAGGTTGAAATCCAGGCCGGAAATCGCCCGGTAGGTCAACAGACCGCCCTGGCTGTGGCCGGCAACGTCCAGCTTGTACTCATCCTTGATCCCGGCCTGGAAGAAATCGTGCAGCTGCTGGGCATTACCAGAGCGCACCGTCCCGCCCAGCGCCACATCCCACAGCGACTCGACCAAGTCGCCGAGAATCCCGTGCTCGGGGTTGTAGGCCTGCATGAAGGAATCGGAGCCGGTCTGCATCGCACCGTTGACCAATGCCGCCATCAGCGAGTTCTGGATGCCGTTGGTGAACACTGCACCATCACCATCGGGACGCTCGATCTCCATCAGCTTCTGCACGTTCTCGATCATCGGTTTGCCGGACAACGGGTCCACCTTGATGGTCTTGCCGTCGGACTCGTACTGGTACTTGGTCTCAACCCGGTAGAAGCGCATGTCACCCGTGATCAAGGCCGGCACCTGGGTGATCAGGCCACCATGGTTCTCGACGCCGGGCATGATGCCACCGGTGTACTTGCCAGCCTTGTCGAGCACGGTTTCCAGGAGCCCGGGAATCCAGGCCAGCGGCAGCAACGACGGGTTGTCGGCCACCACCTGGTCCGCCGCCTTACTCAGGTCGCCAAACTGGGTGAAGATACCCGAGGCATTCTTGCCATAGTTCTTCATCCCCTCCTTCCACTGGTTCAGGGTCTGAATCGGGTGGTTCACCGACTCCAGGGACGACTGCGAGACATACAGGTCGGTACGCTTTTCCTTGTCCTTGGTGATTTCATAGGCCTGGGACACATCGCGGTTCAGGCCCGCAGTGGAGTCGGCGCCAGTCTTGGCGTCGTTGCGCACGGTGATGGTGCCCGCGCCCACTGTGGCGCGCACTTCCTGCTCACGCTCCTTGCGGTAGTCATAGCCGCTGACGCTCCAGCCGGACGCCCCGGTCTTGCCCTTGCCTTCCTGGCTCTTGTCCGTGGTGAAGGCCACGTCCTTGCCGCCGGTGGCCTTGGCGCCATCGCCGCCGCCCCAGCCAAAGGTGCCGCCCGCATTGACGTAGTAGCTGTGCTCCTTGTCCTGGCCGGAGATATCGCGGAAGCCCAGGGTGCCGGTGTCCAGCTTGAGGTTGCCGTTGTCGGCGGCGACCAGCGCGCCGTCGAGCTGGGTGTGGTTCTCGGTGCGGATGTCGACGCCATTCTTGCCGGTGATGCTGGTCTGCTCCTGGACCCAGTTGGTCTTGCCGGTGGTCTTGCCCATGCCCAGGGAACCGCTGACGCTGCCCCCGCCGCCCAGGCCGATGCTCACGGTGACACTGGCATCCATTTCCTTGCCGCTGACCTTGCCGGTGTCCGGCACCGAGGACACGGTCAGGTCACCGCCAACCCGGCCGATGACCTCACCACCGCGCAGGGTGGCGCCGGCGATGGTGGTGTCCTTGCCACTGCTGAAGCGCAGCTGATCGCCGGCTACCAGATTGGCGTTCTGCTGCCGCTGGTTGTCCCGGTCCAGTTGGCCCTTGCCCATGTCGACGCTGGCGTAGACCGAAATGAAGTCCTTGCCGCCCACGGCCAGGCCCACTTCACCACCGCCGCTGTGGCGGCTGGACTCGCTGCTGGAATCGTTCTGCGCGGCGCGGATGGTCAGGTCGTTGCCGGCCCCCAGGTCGATATCGCGCCCGGCCTGGACCTGGGTCCCGATCAGGGTCAGGTTGTTGCGCGCCTCAAGGCTGACATCGCGCCCGGCGAGGAACACCGACGGAGTATTGGTGCCCTGGCTCATCTGCTCGCTGGCCACACCGTTGCTGCCGCCGATGCCGGCACGGGCGCTACCGCCGCCGCTCTGGCCATTGATGCCGCCCTGGCTGCGGGCGGTCTTGCTCTCTTCGGACACCGAACCGCGGGCCACATCCACATTGATGTCACGGCCCACCAGGGTGATGTCGCGCCCGGCGTCGAACTGACCACCGCGAATGTTGATGTCATTGCCGGCCACGGCGCTGATATCCCGCCCGGCCCCTAGGCTGGCAGGGCTGTTGCTGTGCACTTCCTGGCGCGAGCTGCTGGACTGGCTGGCCGTACCGAAATGGGTCGCGGCGGTCGGGCCCGAGGTGAACTGGTTGATCGCATCCACGGTGCTCAGCACGCTGGAGGCCTTGCTGGTGTTGTCCTCGCCTTTGCCGGTGCCCTTGAGGGCGTCCATGGTGTTGCCGTAGTTGTGGCTGACATTGACCGTCAGGCCATTGCGGTCGCGGCTCTTGCTGCGCTCCTGGATCGAGGTTTCCTTGCCCGCGTCGATGCTGATATCGCGCCCGGCCTGCAGGTTGACATCACGCCCGGCATCCACCCGCGAGCCTTCCAGGGTCAGGTCACGCCCGGCCTTGATGGTTGCATCCT
>NZ_MOAK01000013.1:106334-159016 GCF_003732485.1 Pseudomonas protegens | reverse complement strand
CTGCTTGAGGGCTTCGCTGCCCAGGAACGCGGTGACGCCATTGCGATCGCTCTCCAGGGACAGCCCCACATGCTTCTCGGACTTCCAGTTGCTCTGGTCCGAGCTGTTGCTGCCGGCCAGGACGTTGACGTCGCGTCCCGCCCCCACATTCAGGTTGCGCTCGGCCGCTGCCGTGCTGCCGATCATGTTGACGTCACGGGAGGCCTGCAACGTGGTGTCACGCCCGCCGCTGACCACGCTGCCAACGCTCTGGGACTGAGTGTTTTCCTGGCCGGACTTCTTCGCCGAGGCAATCGAAGTGAAGCTGCCGGAACTGGAGAACCCCACCTTGCTCTTGTACTTGTCGCTCTGGCTGCTGGAGGTGTTGGCGGCGTCCATCAGGTTGATGTCACCGTTCTTGTCGATCAACCCGGCGCGCACTTCGGCATCGCGCTTGGCTTCGATGGAACTGGCCGAAAGGTTGACGTTGGTCCCGGCGATCACCACTGCGTCATTGCCGGCACTCAGCTCGCTGCCCACCTGGGTGGTGCTGCTGGAGGTGCGGCTGTTGCCGCTCTTGCTCAGGCCGAAGCTGCCTTTCTTCTTCTGGCTGTAGGCGCTGTCCTGCTGCTCCTGGGCCGAGACCAGGCTGACGTCCCGGGTAGCGCCCACCAGCAGGTCGTTGCCGGCCTTGAGCTGGCTGCCGACCACGGTGACGTCGCGCCCGCCGTTGAGGCTGATACGGCCGTCCTGGTCCTGGCTGACATTGACCATCAGGTCGTGCCCGGCGCTGATCTCGGAGGCCACGTTGGTGGTCGAGGAGTCGGCGCTGCGGGTGGTCTTGCTCTTGCCCCAGGAGCCTTTCTTCTTCTGGTAGAAGGTCGAGGACTGCTCGTCCTGGGCCGAGGCGATGACGATGTCGCGCTTGGCGTTCAGGGACAGATCGTGACCGGCATCGACCTTGCTCGCCACCACGGCCAGGTCACGCCCGGCATTGAGTTCCAGGTTGCCACCCGTGGTGACGCTGGAGCCCAGGGTCTGCACCGTGTCGTTGGTCACCAGGCCGCGACGGATCGCGCTCTGGGTGAAGGTGTGGTCCTGCACCGCCAGCAGGTCGATATCGCGACCGGCGCTGAGCTTGGCATCGCCGGCACTGGCGAGCTGGCCGAGGTTGCTCAGGTCGCGGCCGGCGCTGACATCCAGCTGCTGGCGCGCGGTGATCTGGCTGCCCTGGTCGAGGATGGTGCGATTGCCCGAGCCGTAGCCGACGGCCACCGCCGTGCGGTCGTTGATGATGTCGCCCTTGATCGAGGTGACGCTGACCTGATTGCCGCGAATCTCACCGGCCAGGGCGTTGCGCACGCTGTCCTGGGCCATCAGGCTGACCCGTTCGTTGGCTTCGATCAGGCCGCCCTGGTACAGGCTGCCACCGGCATTCACACTCAGGTCGTTGCTGGCCCGCAAGGTACCGACGTTGGTCAGGTCGCCACCGGCGATCAAGGTCATGTCGCGCCCCTGCACCAGGCTGCCGCCGCGCAGGTTGCGGGTTTCTGCCTGAGCCAGGTACAGCACCGGCACCAGCACCTTCTCGCCCTGCACTTCGCGGGTTTCCATCCACACGATGTCGTGGGTCAGCGAGGCCACCTGGGCCGGGGTCAGGGACACACCGACGCTAAGCTGCAACTGGTCCTTGGAAGCGATGGCGTTGTCCATCAGATAGCGATACTGGTCGTAATCACTGGTCAGCCCCGCCGCGAGGAAACGCTGCCCGGTCTGGGCCAGCACCGCATCGCGGATCAAGCGGGTTTCATACAGGCCGTCGCCCAGGCGGCGCCAGGTCTGGTCGGTGTTGTAGTTGAGGTTGCCGAGCATGTAGTCCGAGCTCATGAAGCGCGACAGGTCGGTGAAGGTCGGGTTGGTCTCGATCAGGTAGCGGCCCTGGGGATTCTGGCTCTTGACGAACAGGCCGTACTCGCCCTGAGGCACGCGGAAGCTCGACAGCGATGTGGGGTCCACCGCGGCGAACGGCACGCCGGAGAAGTCCACCGGCACGAAGCTGACCTGGGTCGTGCCGTCGGCGGCGACCTTTTCGATGCGCTGTACATCCTTGGCCACCTGATTGGCCGCCGCGGAGCTTTGGGCGTTGACCGTGATCACCTGGCCGCCCACCTGGGACAGGTTGTTTTGCAGCGTCTGCCCGGTGAGCTGGGCGCGGCTCTGTTCGCTCTGCACGCCATTCTCGATGGTGCCGCTGACCTGCAGGTGCAGGCGCTGGCCGGCCTGCAAGGTGGAGGCGTAGGCGGTCTGGGTGCCCGGGGTGATCACCGTGTGGCTGGCGGGTTCGTAGATCGGGTACTGGGTCACCACGGTCGGCAGCGGGTCCTGCTGGCCCGGCGCGCGATTGGCGTTAGCGGCGTTCCAGGCGATGGTGGCTCGCTCGGCGGCGCGGAACGCGCGCTTGGAAACCCCATGCAGGAAATAGCTGATGCTCTCGACCCGCTTGTCCAGGGTCAGGCCGCGGTTGTAGAGATTGTTGGCCGTAATGGAGACATCGCGGTTGGCGGCGATCAGGCTCTGGTCGTTCTCCACCGTGTCGGCATTGATGGTCAGGTCACGGTTGGACACCAGCCGGGCGCCTGCGGAGTGCTCGCCCATGGTGCCTTCATAGGTGGTGTTAACGATGTAAGTGGCGGTGTGGTAATCGCCGGAACAGTCGGTGCAATTGATCACGATATTGCGCTGGGTGATGGTTTCGCCGACCTGATACTGGTCCATGGCGTTTTGCAGCGACGCCACGTTGAGGTTCATGTCGCCCTCGCTTTCGATGGTCCCGGAGCGGTTGCTCAGCAGGACCGCGCGGCCGCCGTCGAGGGCGGCGAAGCTGAGGTTGCCGGCGCTGTAGATATCACCGTAGCTGTTGGCCAGGCCGTTGCCCCGCAGCAGCATGTCGCCGCCGCTGTAGATCAGGGTGTCGGCCGAGGTGGTGATGCCGTTGCCGGAGCGCAGTTGCATCTGCCCCAAGGCCCCGAGGGTGCCGCGGTTGTTGATCTGCGCCGCGGACACATAGAGGTTCTGGCTGGCGATCAAGCGTCCCAGGTTGTCCAGGGTGCCGCGCAGGTTGAGCTCGGTGTCGCCGCCACTGGCCAGGCGCCCGCCGTTCTGGTTGAGGTCGCCGGCGCCCACCGTGAGTTTGCCCCCGGACGACAGCAGCCCGCTGTTGTTCAGGTTGCCCCCCAGGTCCAGGGTCAGGTAACCGTCACTGGCCAGTTCCCCGGCGTTGTTCAGGGTCGCCGCGCCCACTCGCAGGCCCGTGGCGCTGGCGATGCGGTCGCCGGCACTCAGATTGAGGTCGCCCCCGGTGCTCAGATCCAGCGTACCGTTGAGTTGCATCAGGCCGCTGCGATCCACCGCAGCGACATCCCAGTCGCCACGGCCCAGGCCGGTGATCCGTCCCTGGAAGCCGGACAGCGCCCCCAGGTCCAGTTTGAACAGGCCGCTGCCGGCGTGCTCGATACCGCCGCCGATGTTGTTCAGTTGTCCGGCATTCAAGGCAAAAGCGCTGGAGCCCAGGGCCAGGGTGCCACCCTGGTTGTTCAGCACGCCGCCCAGGGTGATCCGGCTTTGCTCGCCACCCACCGCACGTACCCGGCCCCCGGCGCTGTTGTCCAGGTTGCCGCCCACCAGCAGCAGCGAGTTGCCCGACTCCACCAGCCCGCCCTGGTTATAGAGGTTGGCCGCGACGTTCAGGTCCAGCTGCCGGGCGCTGACTTCACCGCCAAAGCGGTTGTCCAGGACCTGTCCGGTGCTGCTGAGCAGGCCATTGGCGTAGAGCTTGCCCGCCTGGTTGGTGAGGCGATCGACCACCAGCTTGAGCGCTCCGGCCTGGCTGCTGATCAGTCCGGCCTTGCCGTTCAAGGCACTGTTATCCACAGCCCCTGCGGTGATCCCCAGGGTCGCGCCCTGCAGGGTGCCTCCACGGTTATCCAGGGTGCCCTGGCCCAGCGCCACTTCGCCGTGGCTGTCCTTGGCCAGGATTATCCCTTCGGCGTTGTTCAGGCCGCCGGCCACCAGGTTCAAACCGTCGTTGCCGGCCAGCAGTTGTCCCTGGCGGTTATCCAGGGCTACGCCCCCGACCTCCAGACGCTTGCCCTTGAGGGTGCCGCCCAGGTTGTCCAATTGCCCGCCCTGGGTCACTCGCAGCGCCTGTTCACCGGCGTCGATGACCCCGGCGTTGTTGTTCAGTGCGCCGTGGTTGAGCTTCAGATCCAGCGTCCCCTGGTTGGCCACCACCGCGCCCTTGGCGCTGTTGTCGAGGCCGGCTGCATCGAGCCCGACGCTGCGGCCCAGCAGCACACCGCCGCTGTTGTTCAATTGACCGCCGTTAATCTGCAGATGCCCGTCGCTTTGCAGGCGCCCCTGGCTGTTGAGCAATTGCCCCGCTGCCGCGCCGTCGGCCGTCAAGGTCAACTGCAGGCCATCGCTGCCGGCCGCCAGCAGGCCCGACGCCTGGTTGTCCAGACGCTGGGTGCTGACGGTCAGCCGATCACCGGCCAATTGCCCGCCACGGTTATCCAGCAGGCCGGTGTTGGTCAGCAGCAAGTGATTGCCCACCACGACACCGCCCTGGTTGTTCAGGCTGCCCGAGACGATCTGCACGTCGCCCGTCTTGGCCTGCAGGTGGCCCAGGGCGTTGTTCAGATGCTGCTTGACCGTCAGCGTGAGCTTGCCGGTCTCGGCGCTCAACACCCCGGCCTGGTTCTGGCTGAGGCTGTCGAGGTTGGCGGTGAGCACATTGCCGATCACCTGGCCCTGGTTGTTGGCCAGGCCCCGGGCGTCCAGCAGCAGGTTGTCCTTGCCTTGCAGCAGGCCGCCCTGGTTGTCGATGTCCGCGGTGTGCAGCTCCAGGTCATCGGCGGTGAGGGTGCCGCCCTGGTTGCCGAGCTTGCCGCCGCTATTGAGGATCAGTTGCGGGGCGATCAGGGTACCGCCGCGGTTGTCCACGCTGCCGGCCTTGAGGTTCAGGAGCGAAGTGGCCTGCAGCTTGCCACCGGCATTGATCAGGTCCTGATCGAGGCTCACTTGCAACGCGCCCTGCTCGGCGCTGATCAGGCCCTTCTGGCTGTTGTCCAGGCGCTTGCCGGTCACCTTGATCTGGTCCGCTAGCAGCTTGCCGCCCTGATTGAGCAACTCCCCACCCTGGGTTTCCAGCAGGGTCTGGGCCTGGAGCCGGCCGCCGTTGTTGTTCAACTGCTCGCTGATCTTGAAGGTGGCACTATCCTGGCTGGACCCGATCAGGCCCTGCTGGTTGTCCAGCCGCTCGGCGCTGATCGCAACCTTGTCGGCGATCATCGAGCCCTTCTGGTTACTGATCTCACGGGCGTTGAGGGTCAGGTCGGCGTCCGCCACTTCCAGGCGCCCGCCGTTGTTGTTCAGGCTGTCCAGGCTCAGAGTCGCGTCCTGCCGGTCGCCAAAGCGGATCAGGCCGCCCAGGTTGGCGATGGCCGGGGTGGTGAGCACCAGCTCATTGTGCGCCAGCACGCGGGCCTGCCCGCCCTGGTTGACCAGGCGTGCAGCCTTGACCTCGACCTTGGGCCCCTGGATCACGCCGTTCTGGTTGTTCAGGGTCTGCCGTGCGGTCAGTTGCAGAGTGCGGCTGGCCAGCACATCGCCGCGGTTTTCCAGGTTGTCGGCGTTCAGCTTGACTACGCCTTGATCGTTGCGGCTGTTGTCGCTGTTGACCCCGGCCTCGATGATGCCGTGGTTGACCAGTTGCCCGGCGTCCACCACCCGCACCTGATCCCGCGCCGCCAGACTGGTGTGGACCTCGATCTGCTCCTTGGCCTGCAGGGTCGCCTCGGTCCCTGCATAGGCCTTGCCCTTGAGGTCGATGCTCTGGGCCTTGATCGCGATTGCCTGATTGGCGCCCATGCCGGCCACCGTGACCTTGCCGTTGGCATCGATCTGGATGTCGCCGGTGCTGGCCGCCATCTCCCCCGACATGTTCACGCCCACGCCCTTCTCCGTGCCCACCAGGCGGATGGCCCCGGCGTACATGCCCCCCAGGGCCGCACTGTCGATGGCCAGTTCCGGCTTGGCACTGGCATCGGCTTCCCGGGCCGTGACGCTCAGGTCATCGGCCTTGACGTCGTTGCGCCCGGTGATGACGTTGAGGTTCTTGGCATACAGGTTGGCGTTGAGCTTGGTGCTGCGGGTGATCAGGTCGAACTGATCGATATTGCTGGCGTTGAGGCCGGCACCTTCAATGCTGATATCGCCGCCTTCGACCTGGAAGCGATCGAGCTTCTGGCCCTCGATAATCGGCTTGCCAGTGGTCAGGGTGGCGCGCGGGGTGTTGATGAAACCGCAGCCGTTGCAGGTAATGCCATGGGGGTTGGCGACAATCACCCGGGCGGCCTGCCCGGCCACCTCGGTGTACCCCGCCAGCTTGCTGCGATTGCTGCCGGTGACTTCGTTGAGGATGACCTGCGCCGCCTGCCCCTTGAGGTTGGGGTTGCCGAGGATGTAGCCGCCCAGCTGGGTGCTCTGGGTCGAGCCGGTGGCGTTGTTGAGGATCAGGCCGTTGCTGCCGACGTTGTATTCGCTGAACTTGTTGTGGGACAAGCCGCTGCCATTGGCCGCGTTGATGTTGACGATGGGTACGCCGTTGCCCGCCGCGCCGATGGTGGCATTGCCCCCGGCGGCCGGGTCCAGGGTCAGGCCGGCGGCGACACTGACGATCGGATTGAGAAACAGGATCCCCGACAACGACAGGGCAATGCATTGGGCAAAGGGCTTGCGTACGTCCATATGCGAATCATCCATCCACTAGCGTTTGGGTCGGGTCAGAAGAACAGGTCTACTCGGAAGTACACCGGATGCTCTCGTTTCTCGATAATGTCCGGTCGCTCCAGGGAGCGCGCGAAGCTGACTGACGCGGCCAGGTACTGGCCACGGGCGTTGAGTTCGATGGCGTTGCCGCTCATGCGGCCCTTGGCGTCATGGTTGTAGCGATCGGCCTTGATCACCCCAACGTCATAAGCAAAGGCCAGGCCGTATTCCTGGACAAAGGGTTGCAGCGCCTGCCAGGTCACGGCACGGCGCCAGCGCAGCTGGTTGCGCCAGTAGCCGCCGCTGTTGCCGGAGAGGGTCTGGTCCTGGAAGCCGCGCACCGAATTGAGCCCGCCAAGGCTGATGCGCTGGGGGCTGAAGAGCACGTCCTCGCTGCGCTGGCCGGTGGCCAGGCTGTCGAAACTGAAGTTCTCGTTCCACAGGCGAAAGGGCTGCAGGTAACTCAGGGTCAGGCTGTACTTGTTGTAGCGCGATACCGGCTCGCTGCCGTGGGGATTGCCGCTGCCCTGGGCGTCCAGGGCGCCGATGCCCTGCTGCCAGCCGATGTCGGCGTTGACCAGGGCATTGCCGATGCGCCGCCCGTGGTTGAAGCCCAGCTGGGTTTCGGTGATGCGGTTGCTGGAAACATCGATCAGGTTGTCGTCGATGTAGTTGCGCGTGCGCAAGTGGCTCAGCCCCAGGCTCATGCCGGTCTTGCTCAGGTTGTCGCGGTGCAGCACCCGCTCGGCCCGCAGTTGCTGGTTCTTGCTCTCCCCGTCCATGCTGAAGTCGAAGCCGGTGCTGTCATTGCGGGTGCGGTAGTAGCTCTGGCTGTAGGAGTAATTGAAGGTCCACCAACCCCAGGGCAGGCTGTAGTACAGGCTCTGGTTGTCGGAATGGCGCCAGCGATCGCTGACCGCATCCTGGTTGGCCCGCAGGCTCAACTGGTCCGCCAGCCCCAGGGGGCTGTCCCAGTCCAGGCCGACGCCCATCTGCTGCTCGCCGGTGCTCTTGTCGCCACTGTTGTTGCGGGTCGCCGACCCGTGCCACGGCTTCGAGCGCTGGCCCTTGAGCCCGACACGGCTGTCACCCAGTTTCTCCCCCGGGGAAAGCTCCAACTCGACCTGGCGCGAAGGCAGGCGGCTGAGCTGGTCCACCAACTGTTCCAGCTCCCGCAGGTTGAGCACTTCGCCGGTGGTGCCGGGAAAGGCCATGGCCAGCTCCCGGGAACTGGCCAGGGCCGAGCTGTCCAGGCTTTCCAGGCGACCTTCGACGATGACGATGATCAATTGCCCCGACGCCAGCTCCTGGGCAGGCAGATAGGCGCGAGTGGTGACATAGCCCTGTTGCAGGTAGTGGTGGGTAATGGCCTTGAGCAGGGTGTTGATCTGCGCCACCGACAGACACTGGTCGCGATAGGGCGCCACCAGGCGCTCCTGATCGGCCGCCGAGAGGTGTTCGGCGCCTTTGAGGACCACGGTCTTGATAGTGAAACAGCGCTGCTCGCCAGGTTGCGGAGCAGGCTCGGGGGGCAAGGTCTTGCCGGGCAGTTGCTGCAGTTCGTCGAGGCGCTTTTGCTGTTCTTGCAGCAACTGCTGCTGGCGATCACGAATCAGATCGCGGTCGCCCGGCGTCTGCAGCGGGGCGGCGACGAGGGCAAACGAGCCAGATAAAGCACAAAACGCTACTACAGGCCTGAACCAGCCAAAACGCGACATGCTTTGCATTCCCTTGAGTCGCAGACGCCGGTACTAGAGCGGCCGCGCGGTGCATCCCGGCACCTGTTTTCGAAGGGAATAAAGTCTAAATGTAAAATTTATGACATTAAAAAAAAGCGACGAATGGTAAATACCTGATTTATCTCATTGAAATTAAATAGCTTTGTGATCGTGGAGCCTTGAAAACCGATGCGGACCAAGGCCCTGTACCGGCCCGGATACCTTGGCCCCATCGATTCAGGCTCACTTTTTCTTCAGGCAATCACTCATGAACGCCTTGCGCGCATCGCCCTTGAGGGCCTGGGTAGTGGCCGTGGCGTTGCACGATTTCATTCTTTCCTGGGGGGTGGAAGGTGTCGCTGCAGCGGCCGGAGCCGCCTTGAGGCAGGTGCTCATGAAGGCCTTGCGCTCGTCGCCCTTGAGGGTCTTGGCGGTGGCCTCGGCGTTACAGGTGGTCATCTTGTTTTGCTGGGCAGTGGCGGCAAAACCTTGGGAGCAGAGCAGCAGGCCCACCATCAACAAAGGGATACGCAACATCTTCATGGAGTTTTCTCCTGGTCACCGCACCGACGGGCACGGCCTCCTGCGCAGTGTAGACAAAGCCTGTTACACCTTCACCTGTTCTGCAGGCTGGCCCGGCGGTACTGCTCGGGGGTGCAGCCGGCCTGGCGCTGGAACATCGCGATAAACGCCGAGGCGCTGCTATAGCCCATGTCGAAGGCGATTTCCTGGACGCTGCGGGCGCTTTCCAGGGCCTCGATGGCCGCGAGGAAGCGCTGGCGCTGGCGCCATTCACCGAAGCTCATGCCCAGCTCGCGAACAAACTGCCGGGCCAGGGTCCGTTCACTGACATGGGCCTGCTGCGCCCAGTGGGCCAGGGGCTGGTTGTTGCCCGGCTCGGCCTGCAATGCCTGGAGCACCCGCAACAGATCGGGGTTGCTGGCATAGGGCAGATAACAGGTATGCACCGGAGCCTGGCGCAACTGATCCAGCAATACCTGGGCCAGGCGCTGATCGGCCTCGCCCCGGGGGATCTGCACATCCCGGGCAGCGAAGTCCTTGAGGATAGCCTTGAGAATCTCGCTGATGGCCAGGGTGCTGCCCTGCTCCGGCAGGTCCGTGCACAACTCCGGCGCCAGCAACACCGCCCGGTAGTTGAGCGGCTGCGAGGTGTAGAAGCTATGGGCGGTCTGCGGCGGCACCCAGACTGCGTACTGTGGCGGCGACATGAAGCGCTGGCCGGCGATCTCCATGTGCATCACGCCGTGGGCCGAATACTCCAGGCAGCCCCAGGGATGCCTGTGCTCCAGGGCGTGGCTGTGGGCGGCGAAGTCGGCATAACGGAAGTACACCGGCGCAGGCAGGCCGTGGAAATCCAGGAGGTCGATGTGTTTTTTGCTCATGCTGTCCGGATGTCGGGGCAGGTTGTCCGGTTCGCAGTATAGGCATTGATCCGGACAGGAGGATAATCAGCCCTCATCAACTTTCTGGTTGTTTCCATGCAATACGCTTATCCACTGCTAGCCATCTTTATCTGGGCCGGCAATACAGTGATCAACAAACTCGCCGTGGGCGCGATCTTCCCGGCAGAGATCGGCTTCTACCGCTGGCTGCTGGCGGGCCTGCTGTTCACCCCGTTCATGCTCAAGCCGGTGCTGCGGCACTGGCCGGTGATCCGCCCCAACCTGGGCCGGATCTTCGTCCTCGGGGTGCTGGGCATGGCGGTGTATCAGAGCCTGGCCTACTTCGCCGCGACCCTGACCTCGGCCACCAACATGGGCATCATTCTTTCCCTGATGCCGCTGATGTCCCTGGCCATGGCCATTGCCGCCCTGGGCCAGCGCCTGACCGCCGGGGCCCTGGTGGGGGCGGTGCTGTCCTTTGCCGGAGTGCTGGTGGTGGTGTCTTCCGGCAGCCTCACCGCGCTGCTGCAGCACGGGGTCAACCTGGGTGACGCGATGATGCTGATCGCCACCCTGGCCTATGCGATCTACAGCACCTTGCTGAAGAAGTGGCAACTGCGCCTGCCGCCGCTGGTGCTGCTGTACCTGCAGGTGCTGGTGGCCGTGCTGGTGCTGCTGCCGTTGTTCCTGGCTTCGCCGAAGGTCGGCCCGACCCTGCAGAACATTCCGCTGGTGCTCTATGCCTGCCTGCTGGCTTCGATGCTGGCGCCGCTGGCCTGGATGCAGGCGGTGGTGCGCCTGGGACCAAGCCGGACCACGCTGTTTTTCAACCTGCTGCCGTTGATCACGGCGCTGATTGCCGCGGTGGTGCTGCATGAGCAACTGGCCTGGTTCCACCTGGTGGGGGGGTTGTTGACCCTGGGCGGGGTGGTTCTTTCGGAGCGCTGGACCACGGCGCTGGGGTCGTTCGCCGGCAAGCCGGCTCCTACAGGGCAACAGTGAGGGTTACAGGTTGGCGGCCTTGAGGCGCCGGGCATGTTCGACGAACAGGCGGATCGGTTCGGCGCCCTTGCCCACCAGCCCCAGGGATTGGTTGACGATATCGAAGTGGTCCAGGGGGTAGTCGTCGCCGATGACCTGCCCCAAGTGCGAGCTGTAGCGCCCGACCATGCCGTCGCACTGGCCGGCTTCGCGGACGAAGGTGCGGGCGAACAGGCGGCAACTGCGGTGGGTGCCGTCGAACAGGTTGCGTCCGCGATTGGTCTTGCCCGGCTGCAAAATGCCGGACCAGGAGTAGTAGCGCACACCGCCGACCTCTTCCGCGCCCTGGCCGCCCCAGGTGGACGGCAACCCTTGAGGGTATTGGCGGTTGAACAGGGTCACGCCCTCGGTGGTCAGCGACTGATGCGAAGCGTGGATATCCACCGGCAGTTTCGGCCCGCGATAGCCGGTTTCCAGCAGCGTCATCAAGGCCGATACGCCCCGCAACAGCCAGCTCAGGACACGCCCCTTGAGGCTGTGCGCCGGCGAATGCCGCGCCAGGTAATCCGCCAGTTCGGAACCGTGGTTGGGGCCTGCTACCGAAGTCACCGAGGCGACCCAGTCCGGGCGCTTGGCCGCCGCGTAACGAGCGGTAAGCGCGCCCTGGCTGTGGCCGATCAGGTTGACCCGGGGCGCACCGGTCTCGGCCATGATCCGCTGGACCTGGGCCAGCAGTTGTTCGCCGCGCACCTCGCTGGAGTTGAGCGGCGACACCTGTATCGCAAACACCTGTGCCCCACCCTGGCGCAAGGCCGGGATGATGCCGTACCAGTAGGGATACAGCAGCAGACGGACAAAACCGAGCATGCCGGGCACCAGTACCAGGGGGTAACGCGTGGCAAGCTCTTGGGACATGCGGGGACATCCTTGTGCGAAGGCGGCGGGGCTGGCTGAAAGCTAGACCATAACCAAGGCCGTCGTCAGCCCCCGTGACGCTTTGGCGACAAACCGATGACAGCCCTTGCCCCCGCCGGCTACTTCAGCCCGACCACACCCGCCACGATCAGCCCCACCGACACCAGCTTGGCCGCCGTCAGGCTTTCCCCCAGCAGCAGGAACATCCAGGCCATGGTGCGGCCTCCTCAGAAGGTCTGCGCCAGGGCCAGCAGGCGCTGCCGGGCTTCGCCACAGGACCCCGCGAAACGCTCGGGGGACGACTCCTCGCCCTCCGCCGCGACCACTGTCACATCCTCGATCCCGATAAATCCCAGGGCCGTGCGCAACCATGGATCGGCATGATTCATCGCTTCATGCTCGCCCCCGGGGCCAAAACCACCGCCACCACGGCTGGTAACGATCAACACCTTCTTGCCCTGCACCAACGGCTGGTACTGGGCCACGCCGTTGTCCTGCTGGGTGTTGAAGGTCAGCCCCAAACGCACGATGTGATCGACCCAGGCCTTGATCCCGCTGGGCACGTTGAAGTTGTGCATCGGCGCCGAGATCACCAGGCGCTGATGGCCGAGCAACTCGCCGACCAACTCGTCACTCAAGGCCAGATCGGCCTGCATCGATAGCGGTCGGGCCTCGGGTTGTGGATAAAACGCCGCCGCGATAAAGGCTTCGCTGACATGAGGCAAGGAGCCCCGCCCGACTTCGCGCCGGGTCAGGATTGCCCCGGGATTGGCCTGTTGCCAGGCATGTAGAAAGTCATCAGTCAGACGCCGACTGTGGGAGCGCTCGCCCCGTGGGCTGCCGTGAATAGCAAGAACTGTATTCATCTGCTTTCTCGTGTGCGGATTGACTATAACGGCCTTGAAGCCGCATCTGTTTCACGTTAAAGCTAGAGTCACCGCACCTCATCAACAAATGAGCAGAAATTCACTTGGGTGAATTAGTCTCATCCATGGAGCCCATCATGTTCGCCCACCTGCCCCTTACCGCCCTGCGTACCTTCGAGTCCGCCGCGCGCCTGCTGAGCTTCAAGGCCGCCGCCGAGGACCTGTCGGTGACCCCCACCGCGGTGTCCCACCAGATCCGCAGCCTGGAACACTGGCTGGGGGTGCGACTGTTCGAACGCCTACCCCGTCAGGTGCGCCTGACAGAGTCCGGCCGCCGACTGTTCCACAGCCTGCATGGCGCCCTGCTGGATGTGGCCCAGAGCGTCGACACCCTGCGACCCAGTCCCAGCGCGGCGCAGTTGACCGTTTCCACCACCGCAGCCTTCGCCGCCCTGTGGCTGGTGCCGCGCCTGGGGCGCTTCTACGCCCGGCACCCTGGCATCAACCTGCGCCTGGACACTCAGTGCGAGGTGGTGGACCTGCAACAGGACGCCAGCATCGACGTCGCGATCCGCTACAGCCAGGACGGCTACCTGAATCTCCATGGCCTGTGCCTGTTCGACGAGCGCTTTGCGGTCTATGGCGCGCCGCAGCAGGTGGCCCTGGCCCGGCAGCAGCCGCCGTCCCTGATCAGCGTGCATTGGCGCAATTCCAGGCTGTATGCCGATGGCTGGCAGGCCTGGTGTACCCAGGCCGGGGAAAACTGGCTCGACGCTCAGCCGCAAATCCGTTCCTACGACGAGGAGCAGTACGCCCTGCAAGCCGCCATCGCCGGTCAGGGCCTGGTGCTGGCGAGCAACATCCTGGTGTCCCAGAGCGTGGCCAACGGCCTGCTGCAGGCCTACCGGCCGGAGGTCCAGGTGGACGGTGCCGGCTACAGCGCCCTGTGCGTGCCGGGACGGGAGCGGCACCCTCCGGTGCGGGCCTTTCTTAAATGGCTGCAACAGGAGGCGCTGCTGGCCGGGCATCCGCCCCTGGTCCGCAGTTGACCCCGGCGCAGACCACCGGGCACATCCGATAAAACTTTTTGCTGCGCCCGGGACTCACAACTCAGGTAGTGATCAGGTCGGCAGAGCCTGACGCAAAACGGATTAGCCTCCAGGAGATCGACATGAGCGACAAGCATTTATCTGATGTGAACACCCTGCGCGAACGGGCCCGCCAACACGTGGAGAACGGTGCCGTGACCGAGGGCTACAACGCCGATCGCGAGGAAGTGCTGCGGCTGCTCAACGAATCACTGGCCACCGAGCTGGTGTGTGTCTTGCGCTACAAGCGCCACTACTTCATGGCCAACGGCCTCAAGGCCAGCGTGGCGGCCGACGAGTTCCTCGAACACGCGACCCAGGAAGCCGAACACGCCGACAAACTGGCGGAGCGGATCGTCCAGCTCGGCGGCGAACCGGAGTTCAACCCGGACCTGCTGTCCAAGCACTCCCACGCCCAGTACGTGGCCGGCAACACCCTGAGGGAAATGGTCTACGAGGACCTGGTAGCCGAGCGAATCGCCATCGACAGCTACCGCGAGATCATCCAGTACATCGGCGACAAGGACCCCACCACTCGCCGTCTGTTCGAAGAGATCCTGGCCCAGGAAGAGGAACACGCCGACGACATGGCGGACATCCTCAACGACCTGTAATCCCCTCCTCCAAGCCCGCCCCTGCCTACCGCAGGAGCGGGCTCGCCCGCGAAGCCCCTGCCCCCTCTTACTTGCTCGGCTTGACCGTCACCGGCGCCTTGCCCGAGCGCATCTGCTGCAGCAGCGGCGCGCACTGATTGGGCTCGTCACCGCTGGGCGCCACCAGCGCCAGCAAGCCTGCCGCCGGCCCGGCGATCAGCCCCAGCGCCACCATCCCGGCACCGCGCAGCACCAGCGGCACCGCCTTGACCCCGGCACTGGGCTTGATGAACTTGCCCTGCACATAAAGCGGTGAACGCAGGGAAAACAGACGCAAGCCCTTGGACTCCGGCGTGATGGTCAGATCCAGTTGCTCGGAGGCCATATTGGCGGTGCCATCGATGTAGATGATGGCGTTCTCGGTATCGAAGACAAACAGCCTTGACGTAGCCAGACCGCTCTTGATGCCAAAGTCGGCGGCGGCGCAATTGATCTTCACTTCCTTGTCGCCAAACATCTTGCCGACCACATAGTTGCCGACGTTGAGCCCGGCGATTTCCATCAGGCTGCGGCTGATGGCGCCATCGTTGATCAACATCTTCAGGTCGCCGTTGGCGCTGCCCAGCAAGGCTGCCACCGAGTTGCCGCGCCCGGCGATATCGGCATCGCCGTTGAGTTCGCCGAAGCTGGTCTTCATCGGTTCGAAGGTGGGAAACAGCTGCTTGAGCTTGAAGTTGCGCGCCGTCAGCCTGGCCCGGCCTTCCAGAGGCGTGGTATGACCATTGAGGCGCACCTGGGCGTCCAGCTTGCCCCCGGCTACGCCGAAGCGCAGGGGTTCCAGGCTGAGCTGGCCGTCGTTGAGCACCAGGTGCGTGTAGAGATCGGTGAACGGCAACTCAGCGCTGTGGACAATGCGCTTGCCGGTGAACTCCACATCGGCGTCCATGTCACGCCAGCGCTCGGTGCGGAACTCCTCCACCGGCAGTACCTTGTCCGCCGGCTGCCTGCTCTCGCCGCCCCGGGCCTTTTGCTTGGCGTTGGAGTCGGCACCAATGAGCGGCGCCAGGTCGCTCATCAGCAACTGGTTGGAGACCAAGGCGCCGCTGAGCTTGGGTCGCGGCTGGCTGGCCACGTAGGTCAGGTTGCCGTGGATATCGCTGTCGCCGATCTTGCCGTTGAAGTCCTGGTAGGTGAAGGTCGCGCCTGCCGGGTCGTGGAGCTTGGCGGTCAGATGACCGTCGGTGGCATAGGGCGGCGAGTCCGGCAGGGTCACCCCGGTCAGCGGATAGAGATTGCCCAGGCTGGTGCCGGCCAATTTCAGGCGCAGGTCCAGGGCGCCCAGATTCAGTGGGTCGGTGAGGCTGCCCCGCAGCTCCACCTTGGTGTCGCCGATCTGCGCCTGGGCCTGCAGTGGAAACGGCTTGCGCCCGTCCTGCAAGGCCAGCAGGCCGCCGATCTTGCCGGTGCCGGCGAGCTTCTGCCCGTGGTACTGGCCCTTGACCTTGAGGGCGAAGGCATAGGCCTGGGCTTCAGCGCCTTTCTCGGCGACCTTCTTCGCTTCGCTTTCACCGACGATGTCGCTGAACGGAATCGGCTTGCCGAGCAGTTCCACCTGCAGGTCCAGCCGGGTCTTCAGGGTCTGGTCGTCGAGGGTCACGTGGCCCTTGTCGAAACCGATGGCACCGATGTCCACCGTCCAGTTGGAGGGCTCGGCCTCGGGGTCCTTGGGGTCGAACTTGAAGGTCCAGTTGGCGCGACCGTCCGCCAGACGCTGCAGCGCGGCATCGGGCTCGGTGAGATCGATACGCGGGATGCTCACCCGCTGGGCCAGCAGGGCCAGGGGCGAGATACGCAATTCGACCCGCTTGAGGCTGACCATCTGCGGCGCCTTGGACCAGTCCGGGTTGCCCAGGGTCAGGTCCTGGGCCACTACGTGAGGCCAGGGCACCCAGGCCCGCCAGCCACCCTCGTCGGGCTCGCGCTGCCAGGCCACGGACAAGTCGCCATTGATCGCGAAGGGCCGATGCAACTCCTCGGACACCTTGGCGTTGAGGGTCGGCTTGATGCGGTTCCAGTCGAAGAACGCGATCACCAGCACCAGCACGGCCAGTAGCAGGATCAGGCTGGCGACGGACCAGGCGAGGATTTTACGAGTGCGCGTCATTGCACGAGGCTCCTGAAGACAACTGAGCGTCAAACCGCGACGCATCGATGAAATGCCGATGGAAAATCACCGGCCATGAAAACTACGACTGACAAAGCCCCCGCAGGTTTAATCCGGGAGCCCGTTCGGGCGAAAAAACCCGGATTCCTGATCACTCAGGCAGCTTTGTGTTACCTCCTCCCGCCCTTTCGTGAAGCATGGATGGGTCGAAAATACCCACCCCGGTGCAAAAGCCATCGGCGCAAATGCCCGTGCTAGAGCCTTGCGACCAAACAATCAATTCCGTTGATTATTACCATTGTGTTTATGAACTTTTATATCGATTTAGCGGCGGTAACATTAGCTCCGTACCCAATTTATCGCCCTCCCAAGGAGCACCTCATCATGAAACGCCACATCTTACTGAGCCTGACCTTATCCATCCTGGCCGCCAACGCTTACGCCCTGCCCGCCGCCGAACAGGCCACTCCGCAGGTCAAGGCCAGCCACAGCGTATTCTCCCAGACCCTGGCTGAAGGCGGTTCGGACCGTCTGATCGAACGCAACAAAGTCGCTGCCGACGGATACGACCGCACTCCACAGGGCCAGAGCGTTGCCGAAGACGGCTATGATCGCACCCCACAAGGCCAGAACGTCGCCGAAGATGGCTACGACCGTACTCCACAAGGTCAGAACGTTGCCGAAGACGGCTACGACCGCACCCCACAAGGCCAGAACGTAGCTGAAGGCGGCCGTGATCGCCTGGAAGAGAAAGGTCTGGTTGAAGACGGCTACAGCCGCACACCTCAAGGTCAGACCGTTGCCGAAGGCGGTGCCGATCGCCTGGCTGAACGTCATCAAGCTGCGAGCTGAGGCCATGCTGGCCCTGGAAAAAAGCCCGATCCCCGGATCGGGCTTTGACTTTTATAGCCGCTGCATTTTCCCCACTGCACCTCACGCCTTCGCCTGACTCCAGTTCGACTCCGGCAAAGTTGATTTGCTAGAGTGCGCCGCTCCCATTGAGCAAAGAACACCCCGCCGATGCTGCCCCGCGCCGAACAGAAGCAACAGACCCGCAATGCCCTGATGGATGCTGCCCGGCATCTGATGGAGTGTGGTCGTGGTTTCGGCAGCCTGAGCCTGCGGGAAGTGGCCAAAGCCGCCGGCATTGTCCCCACCGGTTTCTACCGGCACTTCAGCGACATGGACCAACTGGGACTGGAACTGGTCAGCGAGGTCGGCCAGACCTTCCGCGAAACCATCCGCCTGGTACGCCACAACGAATTCGTCATGGGCGGCATCATCGACGCCTCGGTGCGCATTTTCCTCGATGTCGTGGAAGCCAAGCGCGCGCAGTTCCTGTTTCTCGCCCGTGAGCAATACGGCGGCTCGCTGCCGGTGCGCCAGGCCATCGCCACCCTGCGCGAGAATATCAGTTCGGACCTGGCTGCCGACCTGACCCTGATGCCCAAGTTGCAGCATCTGAATGCCGCCGACCTCGGCGTCATGGCCGACCTGATCGTCAAGAGCGTGTTCGCCACCCTGCCGGACATCATCGATCCCCCGGCCCAGGCCCTGCCTGAACACCTGACGCCGCAGGCGAAGATCACCCAGCAGTTGCGCTTCATCTTCATTGGCCTCAAGCACTGGCAAGGCCTGGGCAGCACCGAGTAACACGGCCTGCCCCTCTCCCCCTATCAATCGGCGTGCCCCGCTCTGGGCGGTGCGTTTGCGCCTGCTCGTCGGCCCGGCACCGGATTGCAGCAAAAATATTTCCAGCGCACCAACTCAGTGCTATAAATCAGCTCAGCGTGCCATTTTGTAACAAGATAATACAAGGTTTTGCCCCTTTTTCAGGCGCAGTTCCGGTGTCGACAAAGGGTTTTTCCTCTCCTTCGGGCGATTGGCAAGGCCCTTGCTCTGGCTTGTGCATCGCTCATAGCTGGAAGCTTTCCGATGCTGGTGATCCACCGCAGAACCGAACCCCAAGCCACCTGGTCCGCCGAACTGCACCTCACCTATGAGGCTCGCAGCAAAAGCCGTCTGCGCTGTTTCAGTGCCACAGGCGAAGACGTCGGCCTGTTTCTGGAGCGCGGCCAGCCCCCCTTGCACGACGGCGAGTTCCTGGTGGCCGAGGACGGACGCATCGTCAAGGTCTGCGCCCGCCCGGAAACCCTGCTCCATGTCACCTGCCGCAATGCCTTCGAACTGACCCGCGCCGCCTATCACCTGGGCAACCGCCACGTCGCCCTGCAAGTGGGTGATGGCTGGCTGCGTCTGCTCGATGACTACGTGCTCAAGGCCATGCTCGAACAACTGGGCGCCAGCACTGAAACCATCGAGGCGCCGTTCCAGCCCGAACACGGCGCCTACGGTGGCGGCCACCATCATTCCCGCCACGGCGATGAAGACTTCAACTACCCGCCACGCCTGCATCAGTTCGGCGTCCGTCAATGAACCCAGCCTGGGCCCTGCTGCGCCTGGCCAGCCCGCAGCTGCCGATCGGTGGCTACAGCTATTCACAGGGGCTGGAGATGGCAGTGGAACAACAACGGGTGAGTGACCCGGACAGTGCCAGACGCTGGATCAGCGATCAGTTGCTGCTCAACCTGGCGCGCTTCGAGGCTCCACTGCTGCTCGCCCACTGTCAGGCCGCCGCGGATCAGGACTGGACCAGGCTGCAGCAACTCTGCGAAGAACATCGGGCCAGCCGTGAAACCCGCGAGCTGTACCAGGAAAGCCGGCAGATGGGCTATTCCCTCAAGCAATTGCTCGAAGGCCTGCCGGAGCTGGACAGCGGCGCCCGGGAACTGCTGGCGCACCAGGACGAACCGCACCTGGCCCTGGGCTGGGCCCTGGCCGCCCGCGCCTGGCACATCAACCCCGAAGACGCCCTGGCCGCCTGGCTCTGGAGCTGGCTGGAGAACCAGCTGGCAGTGCTGATGAAAACCCTGCCCCTGGGCCAGCAGGCGGCCCAGCGCCTGACCAGCGAGCTGCTGCCGCTGCTGCAAGAAGCCCAGCGCCACGCCACCCACCTTGACCCCAACCACCTTGGCAGCGCCGCTTTCGGCCTGTCCCTGGCGAGCATGGCCCACGAGCGCCAGTACAGCCGCCTGTTCCGTTCCTAGGAGAAACTCATGAACGCACAACCTCTGCGCGTCGGCATCGGCGGCCCGGTGGGCTCCGGAAAAACCGCCCTGACCCTGGCCCTGTGTCTGGCTCTGCGCGAACGCTACAACCTGGCCGTGGTGACCAACGACATCTACACCCGCGAAGACGCCGACTTCCTGGTACGCAATGAAGCCCTGGCGCCGGAACGGATCATTGGCGTGGAAACCGGCGGCTGCCCGCACACGGCGATCCGCGAAGACGCTTCGATCAACCTGGAAGCGGTGGACCAGTTGAACCGGCGCTTCCCGGGGCTCGATCTGATCCTGGTGGAGTCCGGCGGCGATAACCTTTCAGCCACCTTCAGCCCGGAACTGTCGGACCTGACGATCTATGTGATCGACGTTTCCGCTGGCGACAAACTGCCGCGCAAGGGGGGCCCGGGCATCTGCAAATCCGACCTGCTGGTGATCAACAAGATCGACCTGGCGCCGCTGGTGGGCGCCTCCCTGGAGATGATGAACAGCGACACCCAGCGCATGCGCGGCGGCAAGCCGTTCGTCTTCAGCAACCAGAAGACCGGCCAGGGCCTGGAAGAAATCATCGCCTTCATCGAACGTCAGGGGCTGCTGACCGCTGCCTGAAACCGAACCTGAAAAAAGCTCAACAAGGAAGCCACTCATGACCCTGAAATCTCTCTTCGGCGCCCTGGCGCTGCTGCTGACCCCGGCCCTGGCCTTCGCTCACCCGGGCCACGGCGACAATGGCCTGATGGCCGGTATCAGCCACCCCATCGGCGGCCTCGACCACTTGCTGGCCATGGTCGCTGTCGGCCTGTGGGCCGCCCAGCAACAAGGTGCGGCGCGCTGGGCGCTGCCCTGCACCTTTGTCGGCACCATGCTGATCGGCGGCCTGCTGGGCTTCGAAGGGCTGAACCTGCCGGCCCTGGAAAGCGGGATTGCCGCTTCGGTACTGGCCCTGGGCCTGGCCGTGGCCCTGGCGGTGCGTCCGCCGCTGAGCCTGGCAATAGCCGCCACCGCTCTGTTTGCCCTGTTCCATGGCGTGGCCCACGGCCTGGAACTGCCGGACATGTCCAGCCCCTGGGCCTATGCCGCCGGTTTTGTGGCGGCCACTGCGGCCCTGCATGCCGCCGGTTATGCCGTGGTGCGGGTACTGCCTCAGGCGGCGGCGCCGCTGGTGCGCGTGGCCGGCGCGGCCTCGGCCGCTACGGGCGTGTGGTTGCTGGCAGGCTGATCCCTGCCCTCTTCTGTAGGAGCCGGCTTGCCGGCGAAGGCGGTCTTGCGGGCCTCGCTCGCTGGCAAGCCAGCTCCTACAAGACGGAGGTGATCTTTCAGCCGTCTTTGCTGGCAGCCAGCTCCTATCAGTACGTCCTGCTCGACGGGTAAGCCGCTTCGTGGGGGCTTCTCTGGTAACATGTCGCGCATTCAAAACTGCCGTGACGACGCCAGCCAATGCCCGATGTATCCCGCTCCGCCACCTCGCCTGAATCGAGCGCTCTGTTCAACGCCATGCAGCAGCATTTCCACAAGGTGATAGTGCCGCTGTGGCAAGGCCCGGGCTGGAATCCGCAGTTGGCGCTGCCCTATGAAGCGCTGGATGCCGAACAACAGCCGTTGCCCCCGCAGCGCTATCGAGCCATGGCCTGTGCCCGGCAGCTGTATCTGTTCTCCCAATTGATCGGTGATGCCGCCGCCCCCTTTGCCGAGGAGCGTGCCGCCGCGCTGTTTCGCTCGCTGCAGCGGCACTTCCACGACGCCGAGCACGGTGGCTGGTTCTACAGCATCGACCCTGAAGGCGCGCCGCTGGATCGCCGCAAGGATCTCTATACCCACGCCTTTATCCTCTTCGCCTGTGCTCACTACTGGGCCAAGGTCCGCGAGCCGCTGGTGGAGTCGGTGCTCAACGCCGCCCTGGAAGTGGTGGCCCAGCGCTTCGCCCGGGGTAACGGCCTCTACGAAGCCAGCCTCGCCGAGGACTGGTCCGTACTGGGTTCGGGTCCCCTGCAGAATCCGCTGATGCATCTGGCCGAAGCCTTTCTCGCGATCCTGGCAGTACGCAAAGACGCCGCGGTACAAGCCGCACTGCTGCAGCTGTGCCAGGCCATGCAGCAGCAGTTCATCGACCCGCAGCACGGGGTGATGCTGGAAAAGCCCCTGGGGGCTGTGGATAACTGGTTCGAGCCAGGGCATCAGTTCGAGTGGTTCTTCCTGCTCGACTCTTCGCCCTTGCTGCGCAACAACCCGCTGCACGCCTCATTGAGCCGCGCCTTTGCCTTTACCGAGCAGCTTGGCGTCGACCCGCAGAGCGGCGCCGTGTACGCCATGCTCGAGCTGCAACCGGGCGCCCCCATCAAGGACGCCACCCGGCGTATCTGGGCCCAGGCCGAGTACCTGCGCGCCCTGACTTTGCGTGCGGACAGCCAGGCCCCCTTGCTGCGACAGCTAAAGGCACTGCAAGCGCATTTTCTGCATGCCGGGGGCTGGAATGAATGCCTGGATGCCAGCGGCGTGGTCAGCCGGCGGGATATGCCGTCGACCACGCCTTATCACCTGGCGACCTGTTATCGCGGGCTGGCGGAATATTTTGCCTGAAGCCCTTCGCCTGCAAGCAGGCTCCTACGCGGTGTTGTAGGAGCCTGCTTGCAGGCGAAACAGGCGCCGCCCATCAAGCGATCCACTTGCGATCCCCGGTAAAGCTGATGGTCAGCCAGCGCGCTGCATCGGCCTCTCCCAACTGGCTGGAAATCTCCTCGCGCAGGCGGTCCAGAGTCGCCACATCCTGCAGCGGATAGTCCGCCGGCAAGACGATATGGATCTCGATGAACCGCGCCCGACCGTGCTTCTGCACATAGCTGATGTAGTCGTCAAAGCCATGGGTGGCCTTGGCCTGCTCCATCACGTTGCGAACCTTTTCGTCCAACTGGTCCGGGGCGATCCCCAGCACATCACGCAAGGCCGGACGCAGGATCTTCAGCGCCGGCGGCAACATGCTCAGGGCCAGCAGGATCAGGATCGCCGGGTCGACATACACCGCCCACTGGCCATGACCGTACTGCTTGAGCAGCAAGGCAATGATAAAGCTCACCAGCAGCCCCACCGAGAGCATCGCGTCTACCAGCCAGCTGATGTTGTCGAACTGGATCAGCGACGACTTGAGTTTGCGGTTACGCCGGCGCACATAGAAGAAGTAGGCGAACTCCGTTACCGCAAAGAACCCGGCGTAAAAGATCACCATCCCCAGCTCGATCTCCCGGCCACCATTGATGATGCCGAACACACCGTTAAGAAAGGCGTAGATCGCGATCAGTAGCAGGAAGCTGCCTTCGATCAGCAGCACCATGGGTTCCAGGTGCCAGAAACCGAACTGGAAACGCTGGTTGCTTTGCTTGGCGATCAGCTTGGCAGTGATCAGCATCAGGACCTTGATGAAGGTCGCGATCAGGGAAAAAAATCCATCGAACAAAATGGATTGGGCGCCAGAAACAAAACCCGTGACGATACCGGCGATCGCCACGGCGAACATCAGTACAGTCGATTGTTTGAGCAGAGCCTGCTCACCTCGGTTACTCACAATTCCTCCTATCGAACTTCAAGAACACCGCCTCGAGTGAGGCGGCAGCGAAATATCGGGTCGGAATTCTACCGTGCCAGGGCTGACCTTCAGCTGAAACGAATCAGCTTATGTGTTTCCGAGTACAACCAACTGTAGTCGCCCAAGGTGACAGCTTCAGGACTTGGCGTTGCGCTCAATGGCGAAACCGGCCCAGGTCTGGCTCACCGGCATCAGCTCCAGGCTGTTGATGTTGACGTGGGCAGGCGTGTTGAGGACCCAGAAGATGGTGTCGGCAATGTCCTGGGGCTGGATCGGTTCGGCACCGGCGTATGTGGCGTCGTAGCGCGCCTGATCACCGGCGAAGCGCACCAGGGAGAACTCGCTTTCACACAGGCCCGGCTCAATGTTGGTAACCCGCACACCAGTGCCCTGCAGGTCGCAACGCAGGTTCAGGGAGAACTGTTTGACGAAGGCCTTGCTCGCACCATAGACGTGGCTGCCCGGGTACGGGTAGTTGCCGGCAATGGAACCCAGGTTGACGATCCCGGCGCCGCGGCCATGGGCGATCAACCGCGGCAGCAGCAGACGGGTGCTGTACATCAAGCCCTTGATGTTGGTGTCGACCATGGTGTCCCAGTCATCCAGGTCGCACTTGGGCGCCGGATCGACGCCCAGGGCCAGGCCGGCATTGTTGATCAGGCCGCGCAGCTTGCTGAAGGATGGCGGCAGGCTGGCGATGGCCGCTTCCATGGCCTTGCGGTCCCGCACATCGAGCACCAGACCGTGCACTTCGGTCTGTTTGGACAACTCTGCGCACAGCGCATTGAGGCGCTCCTCGCGACGACCGGTGAGCACCAGCGACCAGCCGGCCTCGGCAAAACGCCGGGCGCAGGCTTCGCCAAAACCGGAAGTCGCGCCCGTAATGAACAGTGTGGAAGTCATGGTGTTCTCCTTGCTGGGTGGCGAGCCGCCGTTACGATAAAAAAGCGTTTCGCAGCATGCCCGGCCCGGCTCTGGGCGGCAACAGAAGCGCTGGATATCCCACGTCACTGTACAAAAAACGCTCACATGCCTGAAAGCCATGGCCGGCAAGGCCTACAGCCATATGCCCGCACCTTATCCACAGGCCGGTCCACAGTCTTTGGGGGCAAGTACAAATCTCGCAAAGCCGCTGTACACAGGGCTTGCAGCGAATCATGGGAAGTTTTTTGCTTGACCCGCAGAGGCGGTCCATGCAGGTGGCGACGAAAAAGATGACCGCTCGGTCAAAGTGCATAAGGCCAGAGGCCAGTAACGACGCTGCCCAGAGCAGTCTTTCCAGAGTTTAGTCACAGACTTATCCACAGGCTTGTCCAGGGTCTTTTACCGGTACGGCTGCGACAATAAAAAGGTTGACAAGCGCGTCTTCGAGTTACCCAAAAAGCCATGATCAAAAAACAATCAATTGCTTGCAGGCCACGTAATCAAAGGCCTCCAGCCAGCTACTCCCACGTTACCCACAGCCCGCTCCACAGCAAACGGGGACAAGTCAAAACGGTGGAAAAACAACTGTTTGCAGCGTCTTTATGCCGCGCTTTGCCAGCTTGCGAATAATGTTTTCCACAATTGTCGGACGCACCCTTGTCCATGCGCGCGTCAAGCGCGTAGGAGCCGGCTTGCCGGCGAACCTCGAACACACAACAGCATCTGAATAAGTGGCCATCGGGGAGGGGCGTTTCGCTGGCAAGCCAGCTCCTACAGGGCGGGTGGAGTTGTGGATAAAAAATGCCCCGACGGCGTGAACCGACGGGGCATGGTTTATCCACAGACCGGACCGTCAGTGACCGCCCAGGTAAGCGTTGCGCACCTCCTCGTTGACCAGCAGTTCCTTGCCGGTGCCGCTCAGGCGGATCTCGCCGTTGACCATCACGTAAGCGCGGTCCGAGAGCTTCAGCGCGTGGTTGGCGTTCTGCTCCACCAGGAAGATGGTCATGCCGGTGGCCGCCAGTTCCCGCAGGGTGGCGAAGATCTGTTTCACCACGATCGGCGCCAGCCCCAGGCTGGGTTCATCCAGCAACAGCAGCTTGGGCCGGCTCATCAGCGCCCGGGCGATGGCCAGCATCTGCTGTTCACCGCCAGACATGGTCATGGCCCGCTGGGTACGCCGTTCCTTGAGCCGTGGAAAGAGTTCGAACATGCGTTGCATGTCTTCGCTGGCGTACTTGTCGCCAATGGGGATGGTGCCCATCAGCAGGTTCTCTTCCACGGTCATGTCGGGGAACACCCGGCGCCCTTCCGGGGACTGGGCGATGCCGTTGGAGGCGATGTAGTGGGACGACTTGTGGGTGATGTCCACGCCGCGATAGAGGATCTGTCCGGACTCGGCCCGGGGCTGGCCGAAGATCGACATCAGCAGGGTCGACTTGCCGGCGCCGTTGGAGCCGATCAGGCTCACGGTTTCCCCTTCGTTGATGTGCAGCGAGACTTTCTTCAGGGCCTGGATCGGGCCGTAGTACACGTCCAGGTCCTTGAGTTCGAGGATAGGTTGAGTCATGCCAGCTCCTCTTCGTCGGCACCCAGGTAGGCGGCAATCACTTTCGGATCATTGCGGATCGCCTCCGGCCCGCCCTCGGCGATCACGTTGCCGTGGTCGAGCACCACGATGTGGTCGGAAATACTCATCACCATGCCCATGTCGTGTTCAATCAGCACCACGGTCAGATCGTGCTCGTCGCGCAGCAGCCGGATCATCGCGCTCAGCGCTTCGGTTTCCTGAGGGTTGAGGCCGGCGGCCGGTTCGTCGAGGCAGATGATCTGCGGCCGGGTGCACATGGCCCGAGCGATCTCCAGGCGCCGCTGCTGGCCGTAGGACAGCTCGCCGGCCAGGCGGTTGGCGCAGTCCACCAGGTCCACCACTTCCAGCCAGTAGAAGGCGTGGTCCAGGGCGGCGCTTTCCGCCTTGCGGTAGCCCTTTGTGTTGAGGATGCCCGCCAGCAGGTTGCGGTTGACCCACATGTGCTGAGCCACCAGCAGGTTCTCCACCACGGACATTTCCTTGAACAGGCGAATGTTCTGGAAGGTCCGCGCCAGGCCGGCACGGTTCACCAGGTGGGTGCCGCCAAACATCTTGTAGTACAGGCGGCTGGCGAAACTTTTCGGTGACACGAAGTCGGTGGCACGAAATGGCTCGCCCAAGAGCTTGATGACGTTGGTCTGCTGGCCCCGGGTACTGAGCTCGATACGCCCGCCAGAAGCCTTGTAGAAACCGGTCAGGCAGTTGAACACCGTGGTCTTGCCGGCGCCGTTAGGGCCGATCAGGGCGAAGATCGAGTTGCGCTTGACCTTGAGGCTGACGTCGCTGAGGGCCTTGATGCCACCGAAGTGCATCATCAGGTTTTCGACCGAAAGAATGTATTCGCTCATGGCGCGTTCCCCTCAGTCAGAGCACCTTTGCGTGGCGTCACCCCGGTACGGCTGATACGGATCAGCCCCCGCGGTCGCCAGATCATCATCAACACCATGAGGATGCCGAACAGCAGCACCCGGTACTCGGAGAAGCTGCGCAACAGCTCCGGCGCCACCGTCAGCACGAACGCGGCGATCACCACGCCGACAGTGGAGCCCATCCCCCCCAGCACCACGATGGCGAGGATCAGCGCCGACTCGAAGAAGGTGAAGGACGATGGGTTGACGAAGCCCTGGTAGCTGGCAAAGAACACCCCGGCCAGGCCGGCGGTGGAGGCACCGATGGTGAAGGCCGAGAGTTTCACCAGCACGTGGTTCAGGCCCATGGCGCGGCAAGCGATCTCGTCTTCACGCAGGGCTTCCCAGGCCCGGCCCACGGGCATGCGGGTCAGCCGGTGCTTGATGTACAGCACCAGCAGCACCACCAGGAACAGCACAATGTAGATGAACAGGAATTTCAGGTTGGGGTTGTACTCCATGCCGAAGAACTCATGGAACGGCACCCCGCCGTCCTTGGCCTTGCGGCCGAACTCCAGGCCCAGGAAAGTCGGCGATGGCACCGGCATGCCGTTGGGACCACCGGTGAAGGACAGCCAGTTGTTGAGCACCAGGCGGATGATCTCACCAAAGCCCAGGGTCACGATGGCCAGGTAGTCGCCGTGCATCCTCAGCACCGGGAAGCCCAATATGCACCCCGCCAGGGCCGCGGCAATCGCCGCCAGGGGCAGCACGGTCCAGAAGCCCAAGCCCAGGTACTGGTAGCCCAGGGCCAGGCCGTAGGCGCCGATGGCGTAGAACGCCACGTAACCCAGGTCCAGCAGGCCCGCCAGCCCCACCACGATGTTCAGCCCCAGGCCCAGCAGTACGTAGATCAACCCGAGAATGACCACGGTCAGCAGGTACTTGTTGGCGAAGAATGGGAACACGATGGCGATCACGATCAGCGCCGGAATGATCCAGCGCAGGCGCGACTTGTAGTCAGGAGCCAGCACATGCACGCCGGAGCCGGTGCTTTCGAAGCCCTGGAGAATCTTCAGGCCCTTGGGGGTTTGCAGGAACAGGCTCAGGGCCAGGCGGCCGGCCATGACGATCGCCACCAGCCAGGCGACCCGGGTCGGCTCCAGGTTGAAGCTGTAGCCATCGAGCACCACACCCACGATGGGGCCGAACACGATCAGCGAGATCAGCCCGGCCAGTACGGCGTCGATGACGCTCTTTTTGATATCAATCGGTTTATTGGCAGCAGACATACTTATACCTTCGCCACGAGTGGGCGACCCAGCAGGCCTTGGGGACGGAAGATCAGGATCAGCACCAGCAGCGAGAAACTGAACACATCTTTGTAGTCGGAGTTGATCAAGCCGGAGAACAGCGACTCGGAGATCCCGAGGATGATCCCGCCGAGCATCGCCCCGGGCAGCGAGCCAATGCCGCCGAGCACGGCTGCGGTGAACGCCTTGATGCCGATGACGAAGCCGGCGTAGAAGTCGAAGGTGCCGTAGTTCATGGTGATCAGCACACCGGCCAGGGCCGCCATGGCCGCGCCGATGACGAACACGTAGGAGATCACCCGGTCAGTGTTGATCCCGAGGATCGAGGCCATCTTGCGGTCTTGCTGGGTGGCCCGGCACATGCGCCCGAGCTTGGTGTACTTGATGATGTAAGTGAGCAGTGCCATGCCGGCGAACGCCGCCACCAGGATGAAGATCTTGGTGTAGGTGAGCTGCACGAAGCCGGTGCCGATATCGACTTTCCAGGCTCCGGCCAACAGGGTCGGAACCCCTTGCTGCTTGGCGCCCTGGCTGATCTGCGCATAGTTCTGCAGGATCAACGAGATACCGATGGCGCTGATCAGCGGTGCCAATCGGGTGGAGTTGCGCAGGGGTTTGTAGGCCACGCGCTCGATGACCCAGCCATAGATCCCCGTCACCACCACGGTGAAGATCAGGGTGCCGAGAATGAGTAGCGGGAAGGATTCAATGCCGAAGTAGGCCAGCAGAGCCAGACTGATTGCCGCGAGGTAAGCGGAAATCATGTAAACCTCGCCGTGGGCGAAGTTGATCATGCCGATGATGCCATAGACCATTGTGTAGCCGATGGCGATCAGACCATAGACAGACCCGAGGGTCAGTCCATTGATCAGTTGCTGCAGGAAAATACCATCCATAACGCAATCTCACGGACTTGAGAGACGGCACAGGGCGTCAGCGACGGACAGGGATCACCGGTCCGCGCAACACGTCCGTTGTGCAGCTCTACGAGAAAAGGCAAGTACTGCACGAGTACGAACCGGTACCAGGGGGTGGCACCGGTTCGTTCGGACTCATGTCACTTCTGTTTTTCCAGCTGGTGGTACTTGCCGTCCTTGTCCCACTGATAGACCACGTAGTCGGAGATCTTCAGGTCGCCCTTGGCGTCCCAGGACTTCTCGCCCATCACGGTTTTCACCGGGTTGGCCTTGAGCCACTTGGCGGCGTCTTCGCCCTTGTTGGACTTGGCGCCACCGAAGCCGGCCGCCAGGGCCTGGATCGAGGCATAGGCGTACAGGGTATAGCCTTCAGGCTCGGTGCCGGCCTTGCGGAAGGCATCCACCACCGCCTTGCTGTCCGGCAGCAGGCGTGGGTCGGCACCGAAGGTCATGTACACGCCGTCGACGTATTGCGGGCCACCGGCGGTGGTCACCAGTTCGTCGGTAACGATGCCGTCGTCGGACATGAACTTGACGTCCTTCAGGCCCTGCTCGCGCAGCTGGCGCACCAGCGGACCGGCTTCCGGGTGCAGGCCGCCGAAGTACACCACGTCGGCACCGGCAGCGCGGATCTTGGTCACCACGGCGCTGAAATCCTTCTCGCCACGGGTCAGGCCCTCGTACAGCACCGGGGTCACGCCGCGCTTGGTCAGCTGTGCCTTGGTGGCGTCCGCCAGGCCCTGGCCGTAGGTGTCCTTGTCGTGCAGCACCACGACTTTCTTGCCCTTGAGCACGTCAACGATGTAGTCGCCGGCGACGATGCCCTGCTGGTCGTCACGCCCGCACATGCGGAACATCGCGGAGAGCCCGCGCTCGGTGACCTGGGGGTTGGTGGAGCCCGGGGTGATGGCAATCACACCGGCGTCGCTGTACACCTCGGAAGCCGGAATGGTCGACGAGGAGCAGAAGTGCCCGACGACGCCCGCCACCTTGTCCTGGTCCACCAGGCGGTTGGCCACGGCCACGGCCTGCTTCGGTTCGCAGGCGTCGTCGCCCTTGACCAGGACGATCTTCTCGCCGTTGACCCCGCCCTTGGCGTTGATCTCGTCAGCCGCTGCCTGTGCACCCTTCATGTACTGCTCGCCAAATGCCGCATTGGCGCCTGTCATGGGACCCGCTACGCCGATCTTCAGGTCGGCTTGAGCAAACGCAGAAACACCCAGCGCAGTTGCCACTGCGAGGGCCAGAAAGCCTTTCTTGTAAAACGTCTGGGACATGAGGTGGTGCTCCAAGGTTTTTTTAGTTGGCACTGCGACTTCACTAGAATTGCTCAGAGCAAGCGCCGTGCCAGTGGTTTTTTATTCTGAAAAAAGTCGCTGTCTTATTGTTATTTCGACTGTTTCGAGCCCATTTTTATTGGGCGTGCAACCGTCTAAACCGCGGAAGGTGAAACCCTGCTTTTTAATGGGCGCAACCCATGCGTGCCATCATTGCAACCGCGACACAATTCAACGTGCAACCCTGCTGTAACAGCCCGCGTCACCGAACTGCACACTGCTGGTGCGAGACTGCTACGAGCCGCACCATTACAGGCTAGTCGCTGCATCGAAAAGCGTCGTCCCCGACTGTTTATTTCCTTGTTCAGATGACGATCCGCAGGCACTGGCCCGCGTGGTAGAGGGAGAATCCGGCCTCGTACAGACAACTGCGCAGCCCCACTGCGGCCAGGGGTTGCATGGGGGCGAAGGGAATCGGCAGGGCCTGGGGGTCGCCGTTGCACAGATAGTCGGCGAAGGCCTTGCCGACCACGGTGCCGGTGGTCACGCCACGGCCGTTGTAACCGGTGACAGCCACCAGGCCGGGTGCCGGTTCGAACAGACGCATCAAGTGATCGGGGGTAAAGGCAATGCAGCCGGTCCAGGTAGATTCCCACTCCACCGGCTTGAGGTAGGGGAAGTAATGCTGCTGCACCCGGTCGGCCCAGGCCTTGAGGAACCACAGGGGTTTCTGGTTGCCGTTGCCCAGGCTGCCCAGCAACAAGCGGCCATCGGCATCCCGTCGAATGCTGCTCAGCACCTGGCGGGTATCCCAGGAGCCCTGGCCTCCGGGCAGGATCTGCCGAGCGGCCTCTTCGGTGAGCGGCGCCGAGGCGACCTGATAGTAGTAGCCGGGAAAGAAGTTGCGCCGCAGCTCGGTCCAGTCGCCTTCGGTGTAGGCGTTGGAGGCGATCACCACCTGCTCGGCCAGCACCGAACCCTGGTCGGTCTGCACCGACCAGCGCTGGCCCTGGCGTTCCAGGCGAGTGACGGGGGAATGATCGAACAACTGGCCGCCGAGCTTGATCGCGGCCTTGGCCAGCCCGGTGGTATAGGCCATCGGGTTGAGGGTGCCGGCGCGCCGATCGAGCAAGGCCGCGGCGATCTTCCGGGTGCCGGTGGCAGTTTCACAGGCGGCACCGGTCAACAGTTCCACCGGCGCACCACGGCGCTTCCATTGTTCTTCACGGCTGCGCAGGTCGGCTTCGCCCCGGGCGTTATGGGCCATGTGCAACGTGCCTTCGCGGCGCAACTGGCAATCGATCCGGTACTTGTCCACCAGGCTGAACACCAGGGACGGCGCGGCGCCGAGCATGCGGTTGAGCTGGCTGCCCACCTGCTCGCCGAAACCGGCCTCGATCTCGTCCGGGGGAATCCACAGGCCGGCGTTGACCAGGCCGACATTGCGCCCCGAACCGCCCTGCCCGGCGCGGTGAGCCTCGACGACACAGACCCGCTTGCCTTGCTCCAGCAGATGCACGGCCGCCGACAAACCGGTGAAGCCGGCGCCGATGATGCACACATCCGCCGTCAGCTCACCCTTGAGCGGCGCGTTGTCAGGCCTTTGCGGAGTCAGTTTTTCCCATAGACACTCTTCACGTAACGCCATTGCCAGACTCCGAATCAACCCACCACAAACGAAGAAGCGCGTTTGCCGCTGTTCGCCAGCAAGCTGGCTCCTACCGGCGATACCAGGTCAATCGAAGGTAATGCCCTGGGCCAGTGGCAGTTCCTGGGAATAGTTGACGGTATTGGTCTGGCGCCGCATGTAGCCGCGCCAGGCATCGGAACCGGACTCGCGGCCGCCGCCGGTTTCCTTTTCGCCACCGAAGGCGCCGCCAATCTCCGCGCCACTCGGGCCAATGTTGACGTTGGCAATGCCGCAGTCGCTGCCCACCGCCGACATGAACTGCTCGGCTTCACGCACATCGGTGGTGAAGATGCACGACGACAGACCCTGGGGCACGGCGTTGTTCAAGCGCAGGGCTTCTTCGAAGTCGTTGTAGCCAATGACATAGAGGATCGGGGCGAAGGTTTCGCTGCACACCACATCGCTCTGCTCCGGCATTTCGACAATCGCCGGCGACACGTAGTAGGCATTGGGGAACTGCTCCTGCAGCTGACGCTGGCCGCCGAACACCCGGCCGCCCTCGCTCAGGGCCTGTTCCAGTGCATCCTGCATGGCGTCGAAGCTGTGCTTGTCGATCAGCGGGCCGATCAGGTTGCCCTGCAGGGGGTGGCCGATGCGCACTTTGGAGTAGGCCGCCTTGAGGCGGGTGACGATTTCCTCTTTCACCGACTCGTGGGCAATCAAGCGGCGCAAGGTGGTGCAACGCTGGCCGGCGGTGCCGACAGCGCTGAACAGGATGGCGCGCACGGCCATGTCCAGGTCGGCGCTCGGGCCGAGGATCATGGCGTTGTTGCCACCCAGTTCGAGAATGCTGCGGGCAAAGCGTGCGGCCACTTTCGGCGCCACTTCACGGCCCATGCGGGTGCTGCCGGTGGCGCTGATCAGGGCCACTCGTGGATCGTCCACCAGGGCGGCGCCAGCGTCGCGACCACCGATGATCACCTGGCTCAGGTACTCGGGAGCGTCCTGGAAATTCTTCAGCACGCGCTCCAGCAGTGTCTGGCAAGCCAGGGCGGTGAGCGGGGTCTTCTCCGAGGGTTTCCAGATCACCGGGTTGCCGCAGACCAGCGCCAGGGTGGTGTTCCAGGCCCAGACCGCTACCGGGAAGTTGAAGGCGCTGATCACCCCGACAACCCCCAGGGGATGCCAGGTTTCACGCATGTGGTGGCCCGGGCGCTCGGAGGCGATGGTCAGGCCGTAGAGCTGGCGCGACAGGCCGACGGCGAAGTCGCAGATGTCGATCATTTCCTGCACTTCCCCCAGGCCTTCCTGGGTGATCTTACCGGCTTCCCAGGACACCAGCTCTCCCAGGTCGGCCTTGTACTCGCGCAGCACCTCACCAAATTGCCGCACCAGCTCGCCACGACGGGGGGCCGGGACTTTGCGCCACAGGGCGAATGCATGCTCTGCGCGACTGACCTGCTGCTCCACTTCGGCGGCGCCCTGCCAGTTCACTGCGGCGATACGGCTGCCGTCGATCGGCGAATGCACAGGCTGGGTGCCCGACTGGTACAGGGCCGGGTTCACACCCAGACGATCAAGCAATGCGGCAACCATGGGGTCACTCCTTACAGATGAAAAGCCAAAAAAACCGACCGCTGCGACGGTCATCAAGACCTGTAGTTGTAGCTGGCCTGAGACTTGCCAACAAACGACCTTTAAGCGAGATATCATTCCGTTTATTCATGCTGAGCCGGCATCCAGCACCGATAAGAACAAGGACCACCCATGCTCAACAAACGCTACCTGCCGTCGATCACTGCCCTGCAGTGCTTCGAGGCCGTTACCCGGCACCTGAGCTTCACCCGCGCCGCCGAGGAACTCAATCTGACCCAGAGCGCGGTCAGCAAGCAGGTGGCGCAGCTGGAAGAGCTGCTGCAGCACCTGTTGTTCCGTCGGGTACGGCGGCGCCTGCAACTGACCCCGGCCGGCGACCTGTATCTGGTGGAAGTGCGCAAGATCCTTACCCAGGTGGAGATGTCCACCCACTACCTGCGCTCCTACGGCGGCGAGACCGAAGTGCTGCGGGTGTCCACGCCCTACACCTTCGGCGCTCGCTGGCTGGTACCGCGCCTCAAGGGCTGGCGCCTGCGCCATCCGCATATCCACCTGGACCTGTGCAACGAGCAGGAACCGGACGAACTGCTTCAGGGCCACGCCGACCTGGCGTTCTACTTTGGCCAGGGTTCGCGTCCCGGCACCGAGAGCCTGAAGCTGTTCAGCGAGGAACTGGTGGCGGTGTGCGCCCCCGACAGCCTGCCCGCCGAACCCTTGACCGACCCCAGGCAACTGACCGACCTGGTCCTGCTGCAAAATGCCTCGCGTCCCCAAGGCTGGCACGAATGGTTCGACCAGCAGGGTTATCAGACCGAACACAGCTACCATGGCCCGCGCTTCGAGACCTTCTATATGTGCATTCGCGCCGCCCAGGTCGGGTGTGGCGTGGCTCTGCTGCCCCGGTTTCTGGTGGAAGAAGAGCTGGCCGAAGGCAAGCTGGTGATCGCCTGGGAATACGCCATGCCCAGCCAGGACGCTTATTACCTGGCCTATCCCGAGCACTCGGCGGAAGTGCCCAAGGTCCGTGACTTCGTACGCTGGATGCTGGAACACAACGACGCCCCCCTCCCGTAGGAGCCGGCTTGCCGGCGATGGAGCCCTTGAGCCCTACACAAGGCTGAAGACCCATTCGCTGGCCAGCCGGCTCCTGCAGTTGGAGAATGGCCCGCCACAAAAAACGCTGGTCAAGCGCAGGACGTCTATGCGCCACTAGCGCATTCATTGAAAGAGCTGAAGCCGCCGCTGTCCGTTGCGGCCAGCATGGAGATTCCCGTTATGAGCGAGAGTGTGTTTGCCGATCGCATCGTGCAGAACCTGCTCGACACCGACTTCTACAAACTGACCATGATGCAGGCGGTGCTGCACAACTATCCCAACGTGGAAGTGGAATGGGAGTTTCGTTGCCGTAACAGCGAGGATCTGCAGCCGTACCTGGCGGAGATCCGCTATCAGTTCGAGCGTCTGGCGGAACTGAGCCTGAGCGCCGACCAACTGGGCTTTCTCGAACGCATCAGCTTTCTCAAGCCGGACTTCCTGCGCTTTCTCGGGCTGTTCCGCTTCAACCTGCGCTACGTGCACACCGGCATCGAGAACGGCGAGCTGTTCATCCGTCTGCGCGGTCCCTGGCTGCACGTGATTCTGTTCGAAGTGCCGATGCTGGCCATCATCAGCGAAGTGCGTAACCGCTACCGCTACCGCGAGATCCAGCTGGTGCAGGCCCGGGAGCAGCTGTACCGCAAGTTCGACTGGCTGAGCGCCAACGCCAGCAGCGAAGAGTTGTCCGAGCTGCAAGTGGCGGATTTCGGCACCCGCCGACGCTTTTCCTACCGGGTCCAGGAGGAAGTGGTGAACGTGCTCAAGCACGACTTCCCCGGGCGTTTTGTCGGCACCAGCAACGTGCACCTGTCCCGGGAGCTGAACATGAAGCCCCTGGGCACCATGGCCCACGAATGGATCATGGCCCACCAGCAACTGGGACCGCGGCTGATCGACAGCCAGATCGCCGCCCTCGACTGCTGGGTCCGTGAATACCGCGGACTGCTGGGTATCGCCCTGACCGACTGCATCACCACCGACGCCTTCCTCGGTGACTTCGATCTGTTCTTCGCCAAGCTGTTCGACGGCCTGCGCCACGACTCCGGGGACCCGATCCTCTGGGCGGAGAAAGCCATCGCCCACTACCACAAGCTGGGCATCGACCCGATGAGCAAGACCCTGGTGTTCTCCGACAGCCTGACCCTGCCGCGGGCCCTGGAAATATTCCGGGCGCTGCGGGGGCGGATCAACGTCAGCTTTGGCATCGGCACCAACCTGACCTGCGATATTCCCGGTGTCGAGCCGATGAGCATCGTGCTTAAAATGGCCGCCTGCAATGGCCAGCCCGTCGCCAAGATCTCCGATGAAGCGGGCAAGACCCATTGCAAGGACCCCAACTTCGTCGCTTACTTGCGCCACGTTTTCCAAGTACCTGCCCAACCTGGCAAGGAGTGAATCATGCAAGCCGTACAGCGTGAGATTGCGCAGCAGCTGAAGGTCCAAGCACCTTTTCCCGACCATGCAGCCCTGGAGGCGGAAATCGCCCGGCGCATCCGTTTCATCCAGGACTGCCTGGTCAATTCCGGGCTCAAGTCCCTGGTCCTGGGCATCAGCGGCGGTGTCGACTCCCTGACCGCTGGCCTGCTGGCCCAACGCGCCATGCGTGAGCTGCGCGAGCGCAGCGGTGACGAGCACTACCGTTTCATCGCCGTGCGCCTGCCCTATGAGACCCAGTTCGACGAACACGACGCCCAGGCTTCGGTGGACTTCATCAACCCCGACGAACGCCACACCGTGAACATCGGCCCGGCGGTCAAGGCCCTGGCCAATGAAGTGGCGGCCTTTGAAGGCCAGCACGCGGTGTCCCGGGACTTCGTCCTCGGCAACACCAAGGCGCGGATACGCATGGTGGCCCAGTACACCATCGCCGGCGCCGCCCACGGCCTGGTGATAGGTACCGACCACGCCGCCGAGGCGGTGATGGGTTTCTTCACCAAGTTCGGTGATGGCGCCTGCGACCTGGCGCCACTGAGCGGCCTGGTGAAGAATCAGGTGCGTTCGATTGCCCGCTACTTCGGCGCTCCGGAATCCCTGGTGGAGAAGGTGCCTACCGCCGACCTCGAGGACCTGTCCCCGGGCAAACCGGATGAAGCCTCGCACGGCGTCACCTACACCGAGATCGACGCCTTCCTGCATGGCCAACCGGTGCGTGAAGAAGCCTTCAAGATCATCTGCGACACCTACCGCAAGACCCATCACAAGCGCGTCATGCCCTTCGCCCCGTGACCCACCACGCCGTGTAGGAGCCGGCTTGCCGGCGAAAGGGCCGCTTGATGCGGCACAAGGCCCAAGGGCCTGTTCGCGGGCAAGCCCGCTCCTACATACACACACAAAAAAAGCGCCCCTCGGGGCGCTTTCTTGTTGCAGCCGGGCCTGATGCTTACTTCAGGACCACAGCGCCTTTCATCATCGAGTTGTGGCCTGGGAACGAGCAGAAGAACTGGTAGCTTTCGCCAGCAGTCAGCTTCGATACGTCGAAGGTCACCGAATCTTTCTCGCCGGCACCGATGATCTTGGTGTGGGCGATGACGCGGGTGTCGCCTTCCTTCAGGTAGCTCTTGTCGATGCCGGCGGCCATGCCGTCGGTGGCGATGCCAGCCATGTCTGCGGTTTTGCTCAGGACCCAGTTATGGCCCATGACGTTCTTCGGCAGGCTGCCGGAGTGAGTCAGGTTCACGGTGAAGGTCTTGCAGCTCTTGTCGATGGTGATTTCCTTAGTGTTGAAGGACATCTGGTCGGTAGAGTCGACATCGACCTTGCATTCGGCGGCCATCAATTGGCTGCTGGCCAGTGTCAACAGGGATACCGCAACGAGTTTGGCAAACATGGTGAATCTCCAAGGCAGGGTTAACAAAATCCATCTGAATCCATGGGACCGAAGACTGCCTGAATTTCTACCAAGTTCCTATGATTTGCATCAAAAAATTGTATACAACTCTCTGCTATCGGGCCGATCAAGACAATCAAACAGCCGACTGCGGGACCGCCCCCCAAAATCTGCCCATCAGTATATTTTCGGAGCCTTGGTCATGCCTCTCAACAGCCTGTTTCGCAGTTTGCTCGCCGCCTACGCCTGCGGTGCCAGCGGTACCCATGAAACCCCGCAACGCGAGGTTTAATGCTTGGAGTCAGGTCTTTCAGCCTTTACTCTGAGGCCATCAATGACCTCGGAGTAAGGCATGTCGTTAACTTCTGTCTGTGTATTTTGTGGCGCCAGTACCGGCAGCCATCCCCTCTATCGTGAAGCGGCCCAGGCCCTGGGCCGTGCCCTGGCCGAGCGCAAACTGACCCTGGTCTATGGCGGCGGCGCGGTGGGCCTGATGGGCATAGTGGCCGATGCTGCCCTGGCAGCCGGCGGTGAAGTCATCGGGATCATCCCGCAAAGCCTGAAAGACAAGGAAATCGGCCATAGCGGCCTGACCCGTCTGGAAGTGGTGGACGGCATGCACGCGCGCAAGGCGCGCATGGCCGAACTCAGTGATGCCTTCATTGCCCTGCCTGGGGGCCTGGGCACCCTGGAAGAGTTGTTCGAAGTCTGGACCTGGGGCCAACTGGGCTATCACCACAAGCCCCTGGGCCTGCTGGAAGTGAACGGCTTCTACGAAAAACTCAGTGGATTTCTCGACCATATCGTCGGCGAAGGCTTCGTCCGTGCCCCACACCGTGACATGCTGCAAATGAGCGAGTCGCCGGCCAGCCTGCTGGATGCCCTGGACACCTGGAAGCCCTCAGTGGCGGACAAGTGGGCCGAGCGCAAACCCAGTTAACCGTCAGCACCCGATAACAGGCAGAATACGCGCCGCTCAACCTCACCTTCGACCCCAGAGGATCGCCCATGGCTAAACCCAACTACTCCTTCGCCAAACGTCAACGAGACTTGGCCAAGGAACAGAAGAAAGAGGAAAAGCTGCAACGCAAGAAAGCTGCTGCAGAAGAAGCCAGCACACTGCCCCCGGATACCGAAGGTGAAGTGAGCGTCGATGACGCCGAGGCTCAGCCCCCAAGCCTGACCTGAGACGGTAGGAGCTGGCTTGCCAGCGAAAGCGCTCTTCAGCCCCACGCAATATCCGCTGGCCCCTTCGTCGGCAAGCCGGCTCCTACAAGGTTTGATTTCGCGCCTAGCCGTAGGAGCTGGCTTGCCGGCGAAAGCGCTCTCCAGCCCCACGCAATCTCCGCTGGCCTCTTCGCCGGCAAGCCGGCTCCTACAAGGTTTGGATTGGCGCTGTCATGTCAGGGGCATGACGGTGACTCGGACCTCCGGGTCATGGCTGCCACCGCCAAGAATCACTCCACGCAACGGCGAAACATCGGAAAAATCACGGCCCCAGGCCAGGGTGATGTGTTCCAGTGCCGGCTGCACGTTGTTGGTAGGGTCGAAATCCACCCAGCCCAGCACCGGGCAGAACACCGAAACCCAGGCATGGGAAGCGTCGGCACCGATCAGCCGCGGCTGCCCCGGCGGTGGCTGGGTCAGCAGGTAGCCGCTGATGTAGCGCGCCGCCAGCCCCCGCGAACGCAGGCAGGCCAGCATCAGGTGGGCAAAGTCCTGGCACACACCCCGTCGACGCTCCAGGACTTCCACCAAAGGTGTCGCCACTTGGGTCGCTTCGGCATCGAAGGTGAACTCGCTGAAGATCTTCTCCATCAAGGCCTGGACGCCCTGCAACAGTGGCCGTCCCGGAGCAAAGCAACTTTCGGAAAACTCGACGAAGCGCTGCTTGAGATGCACATAGGGTGATTCGAAGCGATAGCGGCTGGCCTCCAGCAATGCCACCGGCAACGGCCGACCGCTGTAGGTCAAGGCTCCCCGGGCGACATCCCAGGCCATGGACGCGGCAAAGTCCAAATGCGGCCGATCCAGCACCTCGACACTAAGCTGGGCGTTGACCTGCAGTTCATCATGGGGCCGCTCGAAGGCCAGACGAGTCAAAGGGTTACCAAACACATCCTGCTCGTCACGGCGGGTGGTGGGCTCGGGAGTGATCAGCAACTGCCGCTCGCTGCACTGTTGCCAGGCGCAAGCCCGGGGCCACAGGTGCGCCAACTGCTGGGCCAGGGACACCGGGCTGTCGTAGCGATAATGGGTATCGTGGAAAATCTGGTAGCGCGCGCTCATTACACCGACACCGTTTGCTGGCTGACATCATCCACATGGGCGAAATGCCGCAAGGCCAGGCGATCGGACACCTGGCCACTGACCTCGGCGATTTCTTGCAGCAGGTCCGCCAGCCCTGACACGGCCGCTCTCACGCTGGCCTCGCCAAACAGCGAGTTCTCCAGGCAGCCCAGGTCGAAATGGGCCAGGCGCTCCACCAGCCTCGGCAACGCCACCTCACGGGGCACGCCGAAGTCATCGTTGAGGCGCTTGAGGGTACGGGTCACCAGCTTGAGCTGGAACAGCACCGCATGGGGGTTCTGCTCATCCAGCAGCAACAGGTCGAGGACCGGGATCAACTGCGCCACCGCCAGGTAACGGGAGCGATAGGTGATGCTGCTGTTGCCCAGCTCCAGCAGCCACTCCAGGCCAGCCTGATCGAAAACCGCAGTGCCCCGCAGGAAGGCCGCCAGGCTGCTGCTGAGAAATTGCAGGCGCTCGATGCGCCGGCCAATCATCAGGAAGCGCCAACCCTCGTCCCGGGTCATGTCGTCCAGGGCGAACCCCGAGAGCGCCGCCAGGGACATCACCAGACGGTTGAGAAAATCCAGCAGCTCGCCGAAGTCCGGCTCCGCGGTATCCAGCTCCTGGGCTTCGCGTTGCAGTTCCACCAGGGCCTGCCAGTTTTCCCGGGACAGCTTGCCGCGCACCTGGGAGGCGGCCCACTGCAGGCGCTGCAAGTTGGAGCGCAGGCTGAACGACCAGTCCTCCCCCAGCAGGGCCGCCAGCAGACGCTCGGGCAGCTCGCCCTCATCCGGCAGCAGCATCAGGCTTTCCCCCAGGTCCACCGCGGCCAGCAAGGCTCGCGGATCGTCGCCATCGACGTAACGGGCCAGCATGATCCGCAGCAGCCGTGCGCTGTCGTCACAGCGCTCACAATAACGACCGAACCAGAACAGGTTCTCCACCACCCGCGACGGCAAGTAGGGATCACGACGGACCAAGTCATAGACACCAATGGTGCGCTGGGCTTTCCATTGCTCGCCGCTGGGGGCGCGCTCCCCCAGCACCCAAGTGTCCTTGCTGGCGCCACCGCGCTGCATCGACACCACTTCGGCGTCGGCATCGGCGGCGACCCGGGTCAGGCCTCCAGGCAGCACCCGATAGCCGTCGTCGCTGGCCACCGCGTACACCCGCATGCCGATGGCCCGTGGCTGCAAGCGACCGTCCTCGGCCTGCCAGACCGGCGCCTGGGACAGTTGCGGTAACTCCTGGGCCACATAGGCATAGGGGCGCGCACACATACGCTCGGCGAGGCTGGCGCGCTGTTCGGGACTCAGGTCGCGCCCCAGCACCGGGGTGAAACTCTGAGATGGAAACGCCGGCTTGATCAGCAGTTCCGGAAGCTTCTCCAGGGCCTGTTGCAGCACGGGCGCCTCGCCACACCACCAGGTGGCGATGGAAGGCAGGAGCAATTCCTCCCCCAGCAGGAACTGGCTGATTTTCGGCAGGAAGCCCAGCAGCCCTGGGGACTCCAGCACCCCGCTGCCCAGGGCATTGGCCACCAGCACCCGGCCTTGGCGCACCGCATCCAGCAGGCCGGGCACCCCCAGGGCGGAATCGGTACGCAGCTCCAGGGGGTCACAGAAATCATCATCCAGGCGACGCATGATGGCGTGCACCCGGCGCAGGCCGCTGAGGGTCTTGAGATAGACCGTGGCATCGCGCACCGTCAGGTCGCCGCCCTCCACCAGCGGGTAACCCAGCTGACGCGCCAGGTACAGATGTTCGAAATAACTCTCGTTGAAACGCCCAGGCGTCAACAGCACGATCAGCGGTGCTTCGGCATCCCGGGGCGCCTGCCGGGCCAGGGTTTCCTGCAGGGCACGGAAGAAGCCGGCCAGATGCTGCACTTGCAGGTCGCGGTACAGATCCGGAAAGGCCCGAGACACGATCATGCGATTTTCCAGGGCGTAGCCGGCCCCGGACGGCGCCTGGGTACGATCGGCAGTGACCCACCAACGACCATCGGGGGTGCGCGCCAGGTCCACTGCATAGAGGTGCAGAAAGGTCTGCTCGGGCGGCTGGATGCCCTGGCATGGCCAGAGAAAATTGTTGTGCCCGAACACCAGTTCAGCGGGCAACAGCCCTTCGCTGATCAGTCGCTGCGGGCCGTACAGGTCCGCCAGTACGGCATTGAGCAGGCGCGCCCGCTGGGCGATTCCGGCGGACAACAGTTGCCACTCCTCCACCGGGATCACATGGGGCAGCAAATCCAGCTCCCAGGGCCGGTCCGCGCCCTTGGGGTCGGCATAGACGTTGTAGGTGACACCGTTCTCGTGGATCTGCCGGGTCAGCAGCGCCTGGCGCTGGGCCAGTTGCGCGGGGCTGCTGCGTTGCAGTTGTTCAAGCAGGCGCTGCCAGTGCGCCCGGACCGCACCCTGGTCATCCAGCAGCTCATGGTAGGTACCCGCCGTCAGCGGGTAACGGTCTAGCAAGTCAGGCATGGAACACTCGGCAGACGGCAGGGAAAGTCAGATTAACCCACAGCCCCGACGCCCGGATATGGCTATATCACGGGCGTCGCAGGTGGATTAGAAGCGTCGCAAATCCAGGGTCATGGGCAGCTCGTCATTGATGATCAAAGGCGGCACCGCGAGGCTACCGGGGCTGTGTCCGAGGCGAAAGAAACGCGCCATGCGCCGACTTTCCGCTTCATTGGCATTGACCGGCAGACTGTCGTAGTTGCGTCCCCCAGGATGGGCCACATGGTATTGGCAGCCCCCCAGGGAGCGCTGCATCCAACTGTCCAGCAGATCGAACACCAGCGGTGCGTGTACCGGGATGCCGGGTTGCAGGCAGTTGGCCGGCTGCCAGGCGCGATAGCGCACTCCGGCGACAAACTCCCCTACCCGCCCGGTGGGCTGCAAGGGAACCGCCACACCGTTGCAGGTCAGCACATGGCGCTGCGGCGTCAGCCCGCTGACCTTGACCTGCAAACGCTCCAGAGAAGAGTCGACATAGCGCACCGTGCCCCCGGCTCCGCCCTCTTCCCCCAGCACATGCCAGGGCTCCAGGGCCTGACGCAACTCCAGCTCGATACCGCTGACCGCGTAATCGCCGACCTTGGGAAAGCGAAACTCCAGGTGCGGGGCAAACCACTCGGCCCGCAGCGGATATCCGGCGGCATTGAGCTCTACCAGCACATCGGCGAAATCCTGCTCGATGAAATGCGGCAGCAGGAAGCGATCGTGCAGCTCGGTGCCCCAACGCGCCAGCTTGGCCGGGGCATATGGCTCGCGCCAGAACCGCGCCACCAGCGCCCGCAGCAGCAACTGCTGGACCAGGCTCATGCGCCCATGGGGCGGCATTTCAAAGGCCCGCAGCTCCAGCAGCCCGAGACGCCCGGTGGCGCCGTCCGGCGAATAGAGCTTGTCGATGCAGAACTCGGCGCGATGGGTATTGCCGGTGACGTCGATCAGCAGATTGCGCAGCAGGCGGTCCACCCGCCACGGCGGGCATTCCTCGCCCGGCGCGGGTATCTGTGCAAAGGCAATTTCCAGTTCGTAAAGCGAGTCGTTGCGCGCCTCGTCGACCCTGGGAGCCTGAGAGGTGGGACCGATGAACAACCCGGAAAACAGGTAGGACAACGACGGATGATTGTGCCAGTAACTGATCAGGCTACGCAGCAGGTCGGGGCGGCGCAGGAACGGCGAATCCGCCGGCGTCGCGCCACCGAGGACGAAATGGTTGCCGCCGCCGGTGCCGGTGTGGCGCCCGTCGATCATGAACTTCTCACTGGTCAGGCGGGTCTGCCGGGCCTGCTCGTACAGGAACTCGGTGCGCTCCACCAACTCGTCCCAACTGACCGAAGGCTGCACGTTGACCTCGATCACGCCCGGGTCCGGCGTCACCCGGAAGTTGCACAAGCGCGGGTCCGCCGGCGGCTCGTAGCCCTCCAGCAGCACCGGACAATGCAGCTCTGCCGCCGTGGCTTCGATCACGCTGACCAGTTGCAGGTAATCCTCGAGTCGTTCCAGGGGCGGCATGAACAGGTACAGCCGTCCCTCTCGCGCCTCGGCGCAGAGCGCGGTACGGGTCAGCCAGTCCGCAGACTGATCGATCCCTGGCACGCGCTCATCCAGAACCGCCGGTTCAGGGATTTCTGCGAGCTGCGCCGGGTCCGGCAGCTCAGGGAAATCCTGGTTCGGATCGCTGGGGTGAATGAAGGGGTACTCCGCCGCCGTCACCCAGGGTTGGGACGCCAGGGGCAGGCGATACCCCAGGGGTGAATCCCCGGGCACCAGCCGGCAATGACTGTCCCGCAGGTACCAGCGGCCGCTCTGCCATTGATCGCCCTTGGCGCTACGGGCCAGGGGCAGCACCTGGCCAATGACCTTGTCCAGACCCTGGCTGAACACCTTGCGCAACCGCTGGCGCTCCAGGGCATCCTCCAGCCGCGAGTCTTCGGCACTGACATTGAGGGGCAGGCTGCCCTCGCGCCACAGATAGTAGAAGTGGTCTTCATAGGCGGGAAACACGAAGCGCCCCGGCAGCTTCAGACGCTCGGCGACACTGGCGAGAAAGCGTCCGGCCAGTGGTGCGTCAGCGCCGTAGTCCTCGTGTTCATCGGCAATCAAGGCGCGGTTGTGCCAGATCGGCACGCCGTCACGTCGCCAATGGCAGTTCAGCGACCAGCGCGGCAATTGCTCCCCCGGGTACCACTTGCCCTGGCCGAAGTGCACCAGCCCCTGAGGCCCGTAGCGCTGGCGCAGGCGCTGGAACAGCTCACCGGCCAAACGCCGCTTGTTCGCTCCCAGGGCGGCGGTGTTCCACTCGGCGCCGTCGGGGTCGTCAATAGCCACGAAGGTCGGCTCGCCACCCATGGTCAGGCGCACATCGCCTTCCAGCAGGTCCACATCGATCTGCCGGCCCAGGGCCTGGATAGCCAGCCACTGCTCGTCGGTGTAAGGCTTGGTGACCCGGGGCGCTTCCCAGATCCGTTCCACACTCATTTCATGGCTGAACTGACACTCGCAAGGTTCCACCAGGCCCGTGATGGGCGCTGCTGAAGAGGGATCGGGGCTGCAGGCCAGCGGAATGTGACCCTCTCCGGCAAACAGTCCCGAGGTGGCGTCCAGGCCAATCCAGCCGGCTCCGGGCAGGTAGACCTCGCACCAGGCATGCAGGTCAGTGAAGTCCACCTCGGTGCCCGAAGGACCATCCAGGGATTTGACGTCGGCCGTGAGCTGGATCAGGTAGCCGGAGACGAAGCGCGCCGCCAGTCCCAAGTGGCGCAATAGCTGCACCAGCAGCCAGGCCGAATCGCGGCAGGAGCCGGAGGCATTGACCAGGGTCTGCTCCGGGCTCTGCACCCCCGGCTCCAGGCGAATCAGGTAAGCGATGTCTGCGCTGAGCCGCTGATTCAACGCCACCAGGAAGTCCACCGCTGGCAACGGCGTACGTGAGATACCGTCCAGATAGGCCTGGAACTTCGGCGTCACGGGCAGAGTTTCCAGGTAGGGCGCCAGCTCACGCTGCTCATCGGCGGCGTAGGCAAAAGGGATCTTCTGCGCGTAAGGCTCAAGGAAGAAATCGAACGGATTGAACACCGCCATCTCTGCCAGCAGATCCACTTCGATCCGCAGCTCGGTGGTTTTCTCCGCAAAGACCAGGCGCGCCAGGTAATTGCCCTGGGGGTCCTGCTGCCAGTTGATGAAATGCTGCTCGGGCTGGACCTTCAGCGCATAGGAGAGGATTCGCGTGCGGCTGTGGGCAGCCGGGCGCAGGCGGACGATCTGCGGGCCAAGTTCGACGGCGCGGTCGTAGCGATAGTGCGTGACATGGTGCAATGCGACATGAATCGACACGGCGTGCCTCCTGCGAGCCTGAGCGGTGGATGAACCCGCGCAAGACTTGTGCCAGGGCCCAAGTCCGGGGGGGTTGTTCAACGACTCAGGGCAGTACAGCACCAAAACCGCGCAACCGGTGCATCCCTGTGCAGCTCACTGCACAGAAATGTGCCAGACGGCATGGCCCGAAGCTGCCGCGCTCGCATTCACTGTTAATGGAGCGCTAGCTCAATGCGGCAACGCTGACAGCGGAGCGCCAACAAGATCCGACTCCCGCCGCTATCGAGAGCCAAAGCAAAACGCCAGCTCCGAGGAGCTGGCGTTCTGTTGTCTAGCGCGGTACCACCGGCTTGCGGGTTGGCTTCTTGCCTTTGCCCTTGGCCGCATCGGCACGCTCCTTGGCGGCCTGTTTGTTGCGGGCGAAGGCGGCGGCCTTGGCCTGCTCACGCTTGTCCCAGGCATTGCCACCGTCACTGCCACGCGGCGGCAGGCCGGTGTGCTGGGTAAGGATCTTGGTTTCCTTGGCCACCTTGTGGCTGCCGGTCGGTGTCGAGTTCTTGCGGCGGGCGCTCTGGTAGCTGTCGGTGGCCGGCTGATGGGTCGGAATCAGCTGATTCTTGCCCGGGCCGATCAGGTCGCCACGGCCCATGCGCAGCAAGGCCTCGCGCAGCATCGGCCAGCCCTTCGGATCGTGGTAGCGCAGGAATGCCTTGTGCAGGCGACGCTGCTCCTCGCTCTTGACGATGGTCACGCCGTCGCTCTTGTAGGTGACCTTGCGCAGCGGGTTCTTGCCCGAGTGGTACATGGCGGTGGCGGTGGCCATCGGCGACGGATAGAACGCCTGCACCTGGTCGGCGCGGAAACCGTTGCCCTTGAGCCACAGAGCCAGGTTCATCATGTCTTCGTCGGTGGTACCCGGGTGCGCGGCGATGAAGTACGGAATCAGGTACTGCTCCTTGCCCGCTTCCTTGGAGTACTTCTCGAACATCCGCTTGAACCGGTCATAGGTACCAATGCCCGGCTTCATCATCTGATTGAGCGGACCTTCCTCGGTGTGTTCCGGGGCAATCTTCAGGTAGCCACCCACGTGGTGGGTCACCAGCTCCTTGACGTACTCCGGCGATTCCACCGCCAGGTCATAACGCAGGCCGGAAGCGATGAGGATCTTCTTCACCCCAGGCAGGGCGCGAGCACTGCGATACAGCTGGATCAACGACGAATGGTCGGTGTTCAGGTTCGGGCAGATGCCGGGGAACACGCAGGACGGCTTGCGGCACGCGGATTCGATTTCCGGGCTCTTGCAGGCGATGCGGTACATGTTCGCGGTCGGGCCGCCGAGGTCGGAGATCACCCCGGTAAAGCCGGGAACCTTGTCGCGGATTTCTTCGATCTCGCGAATGATCGACTCTTCGGAACGGTTCTGGATGATCCGCCCTTCGTGCTCGGTGATGGAGCAGAAGGTACAGCCACCGAAGCAGCCACGCATGATGTTCACCGAGAAGCGGATCATGTCGTAGGCCGGGATCTTTTCCTTGCCATAGGCCGGGTGCGGAATGCGCTGATAAGGCATGCCGAACACGTAGTCCATTTCCTCGGTGGTCATGGGAATGGGCGGCGGGTTGAACCACACGTCCACTTCGCCATGTTTCTGCACCAGGGCGCGGGCGTTGCCCGGGTTGGTTTCCAGGTGCAGCACGCGGTTGGCGTGAGCGTACAGGACCGGGTCGTTGCGCACCTTCTCCATGGACGGCAGGCGGATCACGGTCTTGTCCCGGGTCATCCGCGGACTGGCAAGGATCTGCACCACCTTGGCTTCGCTTGGATCTTCAACCGGGCCCTTCTCCTGCTCGATGGCGCAGGCCTGAGTGTCCTGGGTGTTGACGTAGGGGTTGATGATCTTGTCGATCTTGCCCGGGCGGTCGATACGGGTGGAGTCCACTTCGTACCAGTCCTTGGGCGTGTCGCGGCGGATGAAGGCGGTGCCGCGCACGTCGGTGATGTCTTCGATCTTGTGGCCGTAGGACAAACGCTGGGCGACTTCGACAATGGCTCGCTCGGCGTTGCCGTAGAGCAGGATATCGGCACTGGCGTCGATCAGGATCGAGTTGCGCACCCGGTCCTGCCAGTAGTCGTAGTGGGCGATGCGACGCAGAGACGCCTCGATGCCGCCAAGGACGATCGGCACGTTCTTGTAGGCTTCCTTGCAACGCTGGCTGTAGACCAGGCTGGCACGGTCCGGACGCTTGCCCGCCAGGCCGCCCGGGGTATAGGCGTCGTCGGAGCGGATCTTCTTGTCGGCGGTGTAGCGGTTGATCATCGAGTCCATGTTGCCGGCGGCGACACCGAAAAACAGGTTCGGCTCGCCGAGCTTCATGAAGTCGTCTTTGGATTGCCAGTTGGGCTGGGCGATGATCCCGACGCGAAAGCCCTGGGACTCCAGCAGCCGGCCGATGATCGCCATGCCGAACGACGGGTGATCGACGTACGCATCACCGGTGACGATGATGATGTCGCAGGAATCCCAGCCGAGCTGATCCATCTCCTCCCTGCTCATGGGCAGGAATGGTGCCGGCCCGAAACATTCGGCCCAGTACTTGGGATAGTCAAATAACGGCTTGGCTGCTTGCATGTCGATGACCGGTGTTGGCTTGGATAGGGACGCGTTGATTCACAGGGAAATTCGCGGGCGCGGAATATAGCACAAAAAATAACCAATTCCGACCGTAATGGTCGGAATTCGTTGTGGCCCGAGTCGCCGGCTTGCCGGCTCCTGCAGGGCGCCGGCAAGCGGATGGCCGGCGGACGGACGGGTTATTCGTCGTCGTCGAAGTTGTAGCTGCCCGGAGCAAGGTTCTCGAAGCGGGTGTACTTGCCGATGAAGGCCAGGCGGATAAAGCCGATCGGGCCGTTCCGCTGCTTGCCAATGATGATCTCGGCAATGCCCTTGTGCTCGGTCTCGGGGTGATACACCTCGTCCCGGTACACGAACATGATGACGTCGGCGTCCTGCTCGATCGCTCCGGATTCCCGCAAGTCGGAGTTCACCGGACGCTTGTTGGGACGTTGCTCCAGGGAGCGGTTGAGCTGGGACAAGGCCACTACCGGGCAGTTGAATTCCTTGGCCAGGGCTTTCAGGGATCGGGAGATCTCGGAAATCTCGTTGGTCCGGTTGTCACCGCTGGAGCCCGGAATCTGCATCAGTTGCAGGTAGTCGATCATGATCAGGCCGATGTCGCCGTGTTCACGCACCAGGCGCCGGGTCCGCGCGCGCATTTCCGAGGGACTGATGCCCGCAGTGTCATCAATGAACAGCTTGCGGTCGTTGAGCAGGTTGACCGCCGAGGTCAGGCGGGGCCAGTCGTCGTCTTCCAACTGACCGGAACGGACCTTGGTCTGATCGATGCGGCCCAGGGAGGACAGCATACGCATGATCAGCGATTCGCCTGGCATCTCCAGGGAGTACACCAGCACCGCCTTCTCGCTGCGCAGTACGGCGTTTTCCACCAGGTTCATGGCGAAGGTGGTCTTACCCATGGACGGACGGCCGGCGACGATGATCAAGTCGGCCGGTTGCAGGCCGCTGGTCTTCTCGTCGAGATCGGTGTAACCGGTGGACAGGCCGGTGATGGCGTTATCGGTGTTGAACAGGGTATCGATACGGTCGATGGCCTTGGTCAGCAACTCGTTGACCCCTACCGGGCCGCCGGTCTTGGGCCGCGCCTCGGCGATCTGGAAGATCTGCCGTTCGGCCTCATCGAGGATCTCTTCGGCGGTGCGGCCTTCAGGGTTGAAGGCACTGTCAGCGATCTCGGTACTGATACCGATCAGCTGGCGCAGGGTCGCCCTTTGGCGAACGATCTGCGCATAGGCCTTGATGTTGGCCACCGACGGGGTGTTCTTCGCCAACTCGCCGAGGTAGCCCAGGCCGCCGACTTGGGAAGTCTGACCTTCCTTGTCCAGCTGCTCGGACAGGGTGACCACGTCGATCGGCATGTTCTGGTCGGCCAGCTTGGCGATGGCGCGGAAGATCAAACGGTGGTCATGCCGATAGAAATCGCCGTCGGACACTTGATCCAACACGCGTTCCCAGGCGTTGTTGTCCAGCATCAGACCACCGAGCACGGCCTGTTCGGCCTCGATGGAGTGCGGCGGCACCTTCAGGGCAGCGGTTTGCAGATCGTATTGCTCGGGAGCGGAGATATCGTTCATGGCCACTTGGAATTCGGGGGGTGAAAATCAGGATCAGCAGAAAGACAAAGGGCACGACCTGTAAACAGGATCGTGCCCGATGTTAACCGTCAGCCACACAAGGTGCCAGACGATTTGGTACTGCTTAAGCAGCCACCACGACAACGCGTACGGTTGCTTCAACTTCAGCGTGCAGGTGCACGGCTACGTCGAATTCACCTACGTTGCGGATGGTGCCGTTCGGCAGACGAACTTCGCTTTTTGCAACTTCAACGCCGGAGGCGGTCAGTGCATCAGCGATGTCGTGGGTGCCGATCGAACCGAACAGCTTGCCTTCGTCACCGGCGGTGGCAGTGATGGTCACTTCCAGCTCGGCCAGTTGGGCAGCGCGGCTTTCAGCCGAAGCTTTACGGTCTGCAGCCAGTTTTTCCAGCTCAGCACGACGCTCTTCGAACGCAGCCAGGTTGGCAGCGGTAGCAGCGGTGGCTTTGCCGTAAGGCAGCAGGTAGTTACGGCCGTAACCAGCCTTAACGTTCACTTTGTCGCCCAGGTTGCCCAGGTTGGCGACTTTTTCCAGAAGGATCAGTTGCATGTGAAAATCCTCTTAACTTTTAACCTTCACCGTTCGCGCTATCGGCGTCTTTCGGCGCCAAACGACCGCGAAAATCAACCAGACTGTCGACAATGGCCAGGACCACGAGCAACGGATAGATCAGCTGCATGAACGGCAACAGCGTGACGTACAACCCCACCAGCCAGAATCTGGCCAGTCGCCCTTGCGCCACCAGCCCGTGAATCAGGGCCAGCCCGGCAAAAGCCAGCGGGACACTGCACATCGGCGTGAGCATGGCCAGTTGAGGTCCGAAATTCGGCCCCACCAACATGCACGCCAGCAGCAACATCGCTGGCCCAAGAGGGATTCTGATGGCGCGAAACTCGCGACCAAAACCACCCGGGTTATACAACACAGCCTGCCAGTAACGCCCAAGAATCAGGCTCAGCACGCTGATGGCTTGCAACAAGGCCGCTATCAGGCCGGTCAGGATCGGTGCAATCAGCGTGGCAAGACGAGCTCGCTCTTCAACCGATAACTGCTGGTAGACCTCACCCAAGGCCATCGGCAGGATCTTTATCAATTCCTGCGACAACGCTTCGATCTGAGGGCGGAAAGCCGCACCCAGGACTCCAGCAAACACCAATCCCATCGCTATGCTGACCAGCAGCACGCGGCTCCAGGACTCGCTTGCGCGCAAAACCAACGCAAGACTCGAAGACCCCACCAGCACCAGAAATGCTCGCGGGTCATCGAACGCCAGCCACCAGAACAAAGCCGGCAGCATTCCCAGAGCGAGGACACCAAGGGCATCCTTCAACCCGCGCCGCAGAAGCACCAGGCTCCCCGCGGCAGCACCCAACCAATACAACAACGGCAATGCCGAACAGCCAGCCACTACCAGAGTGGCCTGCATACGACCGCGCATGATGAACTCAGCTAAGGCGCGCATGCATTCAATCCCTTACTACTTGTCGACTGCCCGATCTCAGCGGCCGTGGCTGTCGGTGTAGGCCAGCAGGGCCAGGAAGCGGGCGCGCTTGATAGCGGTGGCCAGCTGACGCTGATAACGAGCTTTGGTACCGGTGATGCGGCTTGGAACGATTTTGCCGGTCTCGGATACGTAGGCTTTCAGAGTGTTGAGATCTTTGTAATCGATCTCTTTCACGTCTTCAGCGGTGAAGCGGCAGAATTTACGACGACGGAAGAAACGTGCCATGTAATTGGCTCCTCAAAAGGTCCGTGGATTACTCGTCAGCGTTATCGCTGGCGTCGCTGTTGTCGCTGTCATCGCCATCGGCGCTGTCAGCATGCTCAGGACGGTCACGACGCTCACGGCGCTCACTGCGGTTTTCTTCAGCCTTGAGCATCTCGGATTGGCCAGTGATGGCTTCTTCGCGACGGATGACCAGGTTACGGATCACAGCATCGTTGTAACGGAAGTTGTCTTCCAGCTCAGCCAGGGCTTTACCGGTGCACTCAACGTTCAGCATCACGTAGTGAGCCTTGTGAACATTGTTGATTGCGTAGGCCAGTTGACGACGGCCCCAGTCTTCCAGACGGTGGATTTTGCCGCCGTCTTCTTCGATCAGCTTGGTGTAACGCTCAACCATGCCGCCGACTTGCTCGCTTTGATCCGGGTGGACCAAAAAGATGATTTCGTAATGACGCATGAATGCTCCTTACGGGTTGTAGCCTGCCGCCTATAAGCGGTCAGACAAGGAGTGAATGACACTGGTGTGTCTTGCCACAGATAGGCACATATGCGCCTGCCGTCACGGCAAGGGGCGCAATTGTAGAGAAGGGGGAACAGCGGCGCAAGGCAATTGGTGATTATTTGAACAATCACCTGCAGGAGCCAACGAGCCGGCAATGGACGGCAGGGCGTGGTTCGCCGGCAAGCCGGCTCCTACGGGATAGGTCAGGCTTTCTTGGCGACGGCCTTGGCTTTTGCGCCGCGCTGACGCATGGCTTCGAACAGGCAGACGCCCGTGGCCACGGAGACGTTGAGGCTGCTGACGCTGCCGGCCATTGGCAGGCGCACCAGATAGTCGCAGTGCTCGCGAGTCAGGCGACGCATGCCCTTGCCTTCGGCCCCCATGATGATGATGGTCGGGCCAGTCAGATCCTGATCGTACAACTCCTGCTCAGCCTCGCCGGCGGTACCGACGATCCACAGGCCGCGCTGCTGAAGCTTTTCCAGGGTCCGCGCCAGGTTGGTCACAGCCACCAGCGGAATCACTTCCGCGGCGCCGCAAGCCACTTTGCGCACGGTCGGGGTCAGAGTGGCCGACTTGTCCTTGGGCACCAGCACCGCCAGGGCACCCGCCGCATCGGCGGTACGCAGGCAGGCGCCGAGGTTGTGCGGATCGGTCACGCCATCCAACACCAGCAACAGTGGCGCACCTTCGGTGCGATCCAGCAGCTCGTCGAGCATGGCTTCGCCCCACACCTGGCTTGGGCTGACTTCTGCCACCACCCCCTGATGCACACCTTCAACCCAGGCGTCCATCTCACGACGCTCGGCCTGGCCGACCGACACACGGTTCTGCGCAGCCAGATCCACCAG
>NZ_MOAK01000013.1:60034-106288 GCF_003732485.1 Pseudomonas protegens | reverse complement strand
CTGCTTGACCCGCTTGGGATGGTGACGCAGCAACGCTTCTACAGCGTGCACGCCGTAGATTTTTTCCAACTGACTCATGACTTGGCCTTAGGTTTGCGCGCCCCGCCGCTTTTCGCGCCGGAAGCGGAGCCCGCCTTGGGCGGACCTTTACGATGTTTGCTCGGTTTGGCTGGCCGGTCGCTGTCTCTGGCCGGAGCCGATTTGCCGGACTTTCCCCCAGACGCCGCTTTACCACCGCCTTTGGCTCCCGCCAGCAGCGCCTGTTTCATTTCACGACTTTTGCGTACTTCGGCGTTTTTTGCCGCCGCATCGCTCGGACGGTAAGCCTCGACCGCTTTCTCCTTGGCAGAGCTGCGACGCCCCGCCTTCGCTGGAGCAGGCTCCTCGACTGCCTTGCTCGCCGGCACGTCCGCAGCACCGCGCTTTTTGCGACCAATCGGTGCACTGATGGTTTTCTCGGCCATCTCGAAATCGATTTTGCGCTCGTCCAGGTCTACGCGCATGACCCGCACTTCCACGGTGTCGCCCAAGCGGAAGCTGCGACCGGTGCGTTCGCCCGCCAGGCGGTGATGCACAGGGTCGAAGTGGTAGTAGTCACCTGGCAGCGCAGTGACATGCACCAGGCCTTCGACGTAGATATCGGTGAGTTCGACGAACAGACCAAAACCGGTGACCGCGGTAATCACTCCAGGGAAGGATTCGCCGACACGATCCTTCATGAACTCGCACTTGAGCCAGTTCACCACGTCACGAGTGGCTTCGTCGGCACGACGCTCACTCATCGAGCACTGCTCGCCGAGCTGCTCGAGGATGGCCTCGTCGTACGGATAGATACGCGCTTTCGGAATACTCATCGCTCCGGCGCGACGCACGTGCGGCGTGTCTTGCTTGGAGTGGATGACACTGCGGATGGCCCGGTGGGTCAGCAGGTCCGGGTAACGACGGATCGGCGAAGTGAAGTGGGTATAGGCTTCGTAATTCAGGCCGAAGTGACCCTGGTTATCAGCGCTGTACACCGCCTGGCTCAGGGAGCGCAGCATCACGGTCTGGATCAGATGGTAATCCGGACGGTCCTTGATGGTTTCCAGAAGCGCCTGGTAGTCCTTCGGCGTCGGACCATCCTTGCCTTTATGCAGGGACAGGCCCAGCTCGCCAAGGAACGCGCGCAGTTTCTCCAGACGCTCCGGCGGCGGACCGTCGTGCACCCGGTACAGGGCAGGAATCTCGTGCTTCTTGAGGAACTCGGCGGTGGCCACGTTGGCCGCCAGCATGCATTCCTCGATCAGTTTGTGAGCATCGTTGCGCGTGGTTGGACGAATTTCGGCGATCTTGCGCTCGGAACCGAAGATGATCCGGGTTTCCTGGGTTTCGAAGTCGATGGCGCCACGGGTATGGCGAGCACCGAGCAGGACCTTGTACAGCGCATACAACTGTTTCAGGTGCGGTACGACATCCGCGTACTCACCGCGCAGTTGCTTGGCTTCGGTGGTTTTCGGCTGCTCGAGCATGGCGCTGACCTTGTTGTAGGTCAGTCGAGCCTTGGAGTGGATCACCGCTTCATAGAACTGGTAATCGGTCATTTCGCCGGACTTGGAGATGGTCATCTCACAAACCATGGCCAGACGATCGACTTTCGGATTCAGCGAGCACAGACCATTGGAAAGCTGCTCAGGCAGCATCGGGATAACCCGCTCGGGGAAATACACCGAGTTGCCACGCACCTGGGCCTCTGCATCCAGAGCCGAACCAATCTTCACGTAGCTGGAGACGTCGGCAATGGCCACATACAGTTTCCAGCCGCCGCCGAACAAGCGCAGTTTGCCGGGCTTGGCTTCGCAGAACACCGCATCGTCGAAGTCGCGAGCGTCTTCACCGTCGATGGTGACGAAAGGCAGATCACGCAGATCGATGCGCTTCTCTTTGTCCTTCTCCTCCACTTCCGGCTTGAGCTTGGCCGCTTCCTTGAGCACGGCCTCGGGCCAGACATGAGGAATATCGTAGGTGCGCAGGGCAACGTCGATTTCCATGCCCGGAGCCATATAGTTGCCTACGACTTCAACCACGTCGCCTTGTGGCTGGAAGCGCGGCGTCGGCCAGTGAGTAATCTTCACTTCAACGAACTGACCGACCTTGGCATTGGCATTGCGCCCCGGCGTCACCAGCACTTCTTGCTGGATCTTCGGGTTATCCGCTACCACGAAGCCGATACCGCCTTCTTCGAAGTAACGACCAACAATGCTCTCATGGGCACGGGAGACCACTTCGACAATCACGCCTTCGCGACGACCACGACGATCCAGACCTGAAACCCGTGCCAGCGCACGGTCACCATCGAATACCAGGCGCATTTGGGCCGGGCTCATGAACAGGTCATCACTGCCGTCATCCGGCACCAGAAAGCCGAAGCCGTCGCGGTGGCCGCTGATACGGCCAAGGATTAGGTCGAGCTTGTCCACCGGTGCATAAGTGCCCCGGCGGGTGTAGATCAGTTGAGCGTCGCGCTCCATGGCGCGTAGGCGGCGGCGCAGGGCTTCCAGCTGGTCCTCTGTGGTCAGACCGAACTCTTCTACCAACTGCTCGCGACTAGCAGGCGAACCCCGATCAGCAAGGTGCTGGAGGATGAGTTCGCGGCTAGGAATAGGGTTTTCGTATTTTTCCGCTTCACGAGCGGCCTCGGGATCGAGGGACTGCCAATCGGCCATTAGATAAATTTCACCTTGTCTATATGCGGGTTAGTTTGGCATACGCGTATTGAAACGGGAAATTTCAGGCTCAGACAACGCTGGAAAAATCCTCATTGCCCCCTCAGAAACATCCTCACACCTGCCACTGGAGAGTTTTTTCAAACTTTTTTGAAATCTGGGGTTTACAGCTCAAAAGACCCTCCGTATAGTGCGCGCCATCGACGACGGAGACGTCAGCGATACTGCCCAGATGGTGAAATTGGTAGACACGCCAGCTTCAGGTGCTGGTGACCGCAAGGTCGTGGAAGTTCGAGTCTTCTTCTGGGCACCAATTCAAGAGCTTGAGATTAGATCAGTTTCAAGGCTCAAACAGAAACCCGCGAAAGCGGGTTTTTGCATTCTAAGTGTTTGATTTAATAAAACCAAAACAGGGGTTTACAGATCAAAACACGGTCCGTATAGTGCGCTCCATCGACACGGCGACAACGTCGATACTGCCCAGATGGTGAAATTGGTAGACACGCCAGCTTCAGGTGCTGGTGACCGCAAGGTCGTGGAAGTTCGAGTCTTCTTCTGGGCACCAATTCAAACTTGAGAGCATTGCTTTCAAGTTTTTCAAAAACCCGCGAAAGCGGGTTTTTGCGTTTCTGCCTTCCAGTATCTCCTCGCCTCATCAGCCCGCCACCGTACCCGTAAAGCGCACATGAGAAACGATATCGTTTATGATTGTTACAAGTTTTTGCGGCACAACAGTGAGGAAACCTGCGAATGATGTTCAGAAATACCCTCCTTTCAACATCCCTTCTGCGTGGCTTGACCATCACTTTGCTGGGACTGACCCTGGCATCTCCACTCACCCAGGCAGCCGATCCGGTTTCCCTGACCCTGTATAACGGCCAGCACAAGGAAGTCGGCGACGCTATCGCCAAAGCCTTCGAAGCCAAGACCGGCATTCACGTCAATGTGCGCAAGGGCAGCAGCAATCAGTTGGCCAGCCAAGTCGTCGAAGAAGGCGATCGCTCCCCCGCCGACGTGATCTACACCGAAGAGTCCCCGCCCCTGAACAAACTGGGCGAACAAGGCCTGCTAGCCCAGACCGATGCCGCGACCCTGGCCGTCCTGCCCAAGGAATACGTGGCCGGCAACGGCACCTGGATCGGCATCACTGCGCGAGTGCGGGTGGTGGCTTTCAACCCGAAACTGATCGACGAGAAAGACCTCCCCAAGTCGGTGATGGAATTCTCCCAGCCACAATGGCAAGGCAAGGTCGGCTTCGTACCGACCAGCGGCGCCTTCCAGGAACAGGCCGTGGCCATCATCAAATTGCACGGCATGGATGCAGCCGAAGAGTGGCTGACCGGTCTGCGGGCATTCGGCAAGGTCTATAGCAATAACATGGTAGCCCTCAAGGCCGTGGAAAACGGCGAAGTGGCCACCGTCCTGGTGAACAATTACTACTGGTTCGCCCTGCAACGGGAAAAAGGTCAGTTGGACTCGAAACTGCACTATTTCACCGGCGGCGATGTCGGCGGCCTGATCACTGTATCCAGCGCCGCAGTGCTCAAATCCAGCAAGCACCCGAAAGAAGCCCAGCAATTCCTTGCCTACATGGCCAGCGAAGAAGGTCAGCGGGTGATCACCCAGACCACTGCCGAGTACCCACTGCATAAAGGCATGGAGTCGGATCGCGGCCTCAAGCCATTCAGTGAACTGCAAGCTCCGAAAGTAACCCCGGCCGATCTCGGCAATGCCGAGGAAGCTCTGGACCTGGAACGCGACGTCGGCCTGAACTGATGAATCCGCCACTCTGCGCCCCCGCCTCGCGCACGCCATACGTGCCGAGGCGCAAGCGGCCCTCGATCTGGCTGCTGCTGCCGGTGTTGCTACTGGTTGGCCTGAGCCTGCTGCCTCTGTTGTATGTCGGGCTCAAGGCCTGGCAGGCCGGCTGGGCCGATGCCCTGCACCTGCTGTGGCGCCCTTATGTATTGCGCCTGCTGAGCAACACCCTGCTACTGATGCTGGGAGTCACCATCGCCTGCGCAGTGATTGGCCTGTCCCTGGCCTGGTTACTGGAACGCAGCGATCTGCCAGGGCGACGGTTCTGGGGCGTGGTGCTGTGCCTGCCCTTCGCCGTACCGGCCTTCGTCAGCAGCTTCACCTGGGTGTCCCTGAGTGCCGGATTCGAAGGACTGGGCGGTGCGATCCTGGTGATGACCCTGTCCAAATACCCCCTGGTGTTCCTGCCGGTGGCAGCCACCCTGCGTAATCTGGACCCCTCCCTCGAAGAGTCCGCACGCACCCTTGGGCAAAATCGCTGGGGCGTGTTCTTCAAGATCACCCTGCCCCTGCTCTGGCCATCGTTGCTGGCGGGATCACTGTTGATTGCCCTGCACATGCTGGTGGAATTCGGCGCGCTGTCGATCATCGGCCTGCAGACTTTCACCACGGCGATCTATCAGCAATTCGAGCTGGAGTTCAGCAACGCCAACGCAGCCATGCTCTCGGCAGTGCTGCTGGCGCTCTGCCTGATACTGCTTGGTCTAGAGTTGCGGGTTCGCGGCAAGGGTCGTCATGTACGCACCGGCCAAGGTGCAGCGCGACATGCGGAACAGGTACGCCTGGGACGCTGGTCCGCAGGCGGGCAAATCTACTGCCTGCTCCTGGCCTTGATTGGCAGCGGCGTGCCCCTGGGAATGCTTGCCTACTGGCTGGCCGCAGGCTCATCGGCCGCTTTCCCGGTCGCAGCCATCAGCGAAGCACTGCTTTCCTCCCTGGCACTGTCCCTGGGCGGTGCCGCCCTGTGCCTGGTGCTGGCGGTTCCCGTGGGTCTGCTGGTGGTGCGCTACAAGGGACGACTGGCCATCTGGGCCGAGCGTCTACCCTACCTGTTGCACGCCCTACCGGGCCTGGTGATCGCCCTGACGCTGGTGTACTTCGCCCTGCACTATGTGCCGGTGCTGTATCAAACCTCGGCGCTGTTGTTGATCGCCTATGCCCTGCTGTTCCTGCCCCTGGCACAGGCGCCGATCCGCACTGCCCTGAACAAGGCCGCACCGCAACTGGAAGAAGCGGCAAGAACCTTGGGAGCATCGTCGTTCAGCGCTTTTTGCCGGGTGACTTTGCCGATCATCTTTCCAGCGCTGGGCGCGGCCTTCGCCCTGGTATTTCTGGATGCGATGAAAGAACTGACTGCAACCTTGCTGCTCAGCCCGACCGGGGTGAACACCCTGGCCACAGAGGTCTGGGCCCATACGGCGAATGTGGAGTTTGCAGCCGCGGCACCTTATGCAGCACTGCTGATTCTGGTGTCGGGGCTGCCGGTGTATCTGCTGACGACGCGGATGTATTTGAATCGCTGAGAAGACCTTCGCCGGCAAGCCGGCTCCTACAGAACGCTCGTAGGAGCCGGCTTGCCGGCGAAGCATCAGGCGCGGAACTGCCCCAGACTGGCCTTGAGCTGCGCCGCCAGGCTGTCCAGCACCTTGCCGCTGGCGGTAGTCTCCACCACAGCCTGAGCCGCTCGCTCGGCCTGAGCATGAATGGTTTCCACCCGTCCCCGCACCGCTTGCGCCCCCTGAGCTTGATGTGCTGCAGCCTGGGTGGCCAGACCGATGGCCGCATGCACCTGCTCTACCGAGGACTGCACCGATTGCTGTAACCGCGCACTATCGCGCAGCACCAGCAAGCCCTCACTGGCCTGGCGCCCGGCCTGACCAATGGCAGCAACAGCTTCTCGCGCACCTTGCTGCAAAGCACCGATATGCGCCTGGATATCGCCAGTGGAGCTTTGCGTCTTGCTGGCCAGGGCCCGCACCTCATCCGCCACCACGGCAAAACCGCGCCCGGTTTCACCGGCACGCGCCGCCTCGATCGCCGCGTTCAGCGCCAGCAGGTTGGTCTGTTCGGCAATACCATGGATCACCGTCAGCACCACCTCGATCTGCTCACTCTGCTGAGCCAGCCGCTCGATCACCTTGGCTCCGGTGTCCACCTGCCCTGCCAAGGCCTCGATCAGGCTGCCGACCTGCTCCGAGGTACGGGTATTCTCGTCAGTAGCCTGGCGGATCTCCACCACCTGCTGCAGTGCCGCTTGCATCGCCTGGCTTTCCGCCTGAGCCTCATCGGCCATCTGCGACAGCGCCCGCAAACTTTCGGCCACTTCGTCACGCTGCGCCTCGGCCGCAGCATCCGCCCCGGCATTGCGCAGGCTCATGGCCCCGATCTCCACACCGGTACGCTGCGCCACATCACCCGCCTCACGCACTATGGGTTGTAACTTATCCACAAAGCGATTCACCGCCGAGGCCATATCACCGATCTCATCATTGCTGTTGAGGGGCACGCGCTTGGTCAGATCCCCTTCGCCCGCAGCCAGATCGTTGAGAGCCGTGATCAACAGATGCAGCTTGTTCACCACCCGCCGCCCGAGCACCACCGCCAACAACAGCAGCAGGGCCAACCCCACCAGCGCCAGGCCGACACCGATCTGCCAGCGCAAGGTGGCCGCAGCCTCCTGCACCGTGCTTGCGGTATTGGCCTGCATCTGCGCGGCAGTGGCTTGAGCCGACTGCAAGCGCGAGCGCATGGCCGCCGAACTGTCGGCGGAGGCCCCCTTGAGACTGTCGCCAACCAACTGGTCACTGCTAGCGATCAATGCCCCGAAACGCTGATCCAAAGCGGCGATATCTGCCTCTACCGAGGCCGTGGACACCCCCATCAACACCTTGCCGATTTCCACTCCATTAGGATTGATCGACGCCTCAAGGTAGTAAACAGACGGATCGTTCTTGGCGGCATCCAGAACCTTGTCCAAGGCCCGATCGCCCCTGCCCTTTTCCAACAGGGCCTTGTTGATCGGATTCTCACGATTCAGATAACGAGTGAGATGCTCACCCGCCGCATCGTCATAGACCACGAACAGTACGTTGGGATTACGCTGGGCACGCCGTGCGAACTCGGACAGAGTCGGTACATCACTGTCCCACATGGCACGAGGCGCCACAGATGCCAGCAACTGGGCCATGTCATTGGCGGAGTCCTTGAGGTCCTTCTCCAGTGCTGCACGCAACTGGACCTGCTCCTCCTTTAAACGCGAAGACAGCCCCGCCGTCAGACGCTGACGCGTACTGCTGGACAGGCTTTCCAGACTGGAAGTGACTTCCTTGCCCGCTTGCTCGAGCTCGCCAGACAACTTCTGGCTATCGACACCCAAACGCGCAGCCAGATCGGCCTCAAGGGCAGTCACTGTGCTCCGAGTCAGGGCAACAGCGAGCACCACCTGCACCAAAAGGGCGATACCGAGAGTAACGAACACAGGCCGCAGTAAACGGCTTTGTAACAGTGAGAGAACGGCCGACACAGGAAATCCCTCTACTTTTGACGCCATTATTCTGATGGCACTCTAGAAGCGAATTTCACAGCAAGGGCCGTGCCGCACGGCGGACAGAAACGACAAAGGGCCCGATCAAGGGCCCTTTGGTTTTTACATCAACAACTTATCAAGCGAACGGATGACGCAGAACGATGGTTTCGTTGCGGTCCGGACCTGTCGAAATAATGTCGATCGGCGCGCCGACCAGCTCTTCGATGCGCTTGATGTAGGCCTGGGCGGCGGCAGGCAGCTCTTCCAGGGTCTTGGCGCCCAGGGTCGATTCGCTCCAGCCCGGCATCTGCTCATACACCGGCTCGAGGCCGATGTAGCTGTCGGCGTCGGTCGGCGCGTCGATGACTGCACCATCCTGGTTCTTGTAGCCAACACAGATGTTGATGGTTTCCAGCCCGTCCAGCACGTCCAGCTTGGTCAGGCACAGGCCCGAGATACTGTTGACGTCGATGGCGCGACGCAGGATCACGGCATCGAACCAACCGCAGCGACGAGCGCGGCCGGTAGTGGCGCCGAACTCGTGGCCACGCTTGGCCAGGAAAGCACCGATGTCGTCGAACAGCTCAGTCGGGAACGGACCCGAGCCCACGCGAGTGGTGTAGGCCTTGGTGATGCCCAGGATGTAGTCCAGGTACATCGGCCCCACGCCCGAACCGGTGGCGATACCGCCCGCGGTGGTGTTGGAGCTGGTGACGTACGGGTAGGTACCGTGGTCGATGTCCAGCAGCGAACCCTGGGCGCCTTCGAACATGATGTCCTTGCCGGCGCGACGCAGCTGGTGCAGCTCGGCGGTCACGTCGAGCATCATCGGCTTGAGCAGCTCGGCGTATTCCATGCACTCGTCCAGAGTCTTCTGGAAGTCGATGGCCGGCTCTTTGTAGTAATTGACCAGTACGAAGTTGTGGTAGTCCAGCAACTCGCCCAGCTTGGCGGCGAAACGCTCACGGTGGAACAGATCACCGATGCGCAGGCCACGACGTGCAACCTTGTCTTCGTAAGCCGGGCCGATGCCGCGACCGGTGGTACCGATCTTCTGCTCGCCACGGGCCTTCTCGCGGGCCTGATCCAAGGCTACGTGATAGGACAGGATCAGCGGGCAGGAAGGGCTGATACGCAGGCGCTCGCGCACCGGTACGCCTTTTTCTTCCAGCTTGACGATTTCACGCATCAAGGCATCCGGTGCTACCACCACGCCGTTACCGATCAGGCACTGCACGCCTTCGCGCAGCACGCCGGACGGAATCAGGTGCAGGACGGTTTTCTCACCGTCGATCACCAGGGTGTGGCCAGCGTTGTGACCACCTTGGTAGCGCACTACGGCAGCGGCATGTTCGGTCAGCAGATCAACGATCTTGCCTTTGCCCTCATCACCCCATTGGGTGCCCAGGACTACGACATTCTTACCCATAACACTTGTCCTCATTCGCGCAAACTTGGTGCCGGCAGCCGCCGGCAGGAAAACTCAAGAAGCCAGCGGCAATACTTGCCAAAGCCCATTCTGCTGAATCAATTGCCGGTCGCAGTCCGCTTCACGGGCGGCGGCCAAAGGTTGTCCAGGCAGAGCCTGAACGACACGCTGACCCTCACTGCGCAACTGGCAGACGGTCTGCCAGAGTGCCGCGTCAGTGCTGTCAGGCATCCAGATACCGCCAGACGGCAGCTCGACCTCAGCACGCCCCAGGGTCACCAGGGTTTTCAAATCGGTAGAGAAACCGGTCGCTGGACGGGCACGCCCAAAATCGGCGCCGATGTCATCGTAACGGCCGCCCTGAGCGATGGACTGACCCACGCCCGGTACAAACACCGCGAACACCACGCCCGTGTGGTAGTGATAGCCCCGCAGCTCGCCCAGGTCGAAGTACAACGGCAAATCAGGGAAACGCACCGACAAGCGCTCGGCGATCGTCAGCAATTCATCCAGAGCCAGCAACACCGAGGTCGGCGCACCCGCCAGGCGACGACGGGCATCGCCCAGTACCTCGCGACTGCCACACAACTCCACCAGCGAGCGCAGCATGTCCGCCAGGTCGGCAGGCAAGCCCTCGGTCAGGCTGATGACTTCATCGATCGCCTTGCGCTGCAGGGCGTCGAACAACTGTTGCTCTACGGCGCCGGACAGGCCGGCAGCCTGGGCCAGGCCACGGTAGATACCCACGTGCCCCAGATCCATGTGCACATCCGGCACATCGGCCAACTGCAGCATGGCCAGCATCAGACTGATGACCTCAACGTCGCTGCTCGGGCTGGCGTCGCCGTACAACTCGGCGCCCAACTGGATCGGGCTGCGCGAAGACGACAAGGCCCGCGGCTGAGCATGCAGCACGCTGCCGGCATAACACAGGCGGCTCGGCCCTTCCCGGCGCAGGGTATGGGCATCGATTCGCGCCACTTGTGGCGTGATGTCGGCACGGAACCCCATCTGCCGGCCCGACTGCGGGTCGATGACCTTGAAGGTACGCAGGTCCAGGTCCTGGCCAGCGCCTGTCAACAGGGATTCCAGGTATTCGATATGGGGAGTGACGACAAACTCGTAACCCCAACTCTGAAACAGATCCAACACCTGACGACGCGCCACTTCAATGCGCGCCGCTTCCGGCGGCAATACTTCTTCGATGCCATCTGGCAGCAGCCAGCGGTCTACCGTTGCCATTACGCCATTCCCCTATGGTCCGGGCGGCAAGCCTGGGGCCAGCCTTAGAGTGAAGCAGAAAACAGTCGCATCCGACGCGAGCTCAGCCGGACAGGCAGCCAGGAATCAGCTGTACAGACTATTTTCCTCGAAAAATCTTGCCGAGCTCTTGAACGAGCCACGGCCAATCAAAGATGCAGACGCAAAAAAGCCGGGAATTTCCCGGCTGCCGCATCATACACCCGTTTTCCCAAAGGATCACCCCGCGAGGCATTTTAGCCGCCCGGCGGGGTGCCCCAGGATCAGGGCAGGATCAAGGCTTGGACTTTTCCAGATAATGGAAAAAGTCACTGCTTGGGTCCAGAACCATGACGTCGGATTTGTTCGCGAAGCTTTCACGGTAGGCACGCAGGCTACGATAGAACGCGTAGAACTCCTGGTCCTGACCGTAGGCCTTGGCGTAGATCGCCGCCGCCTGAGCATCACCGTCACCGCGCGCCTCTTCAGACTCGCGATAGGCTTCAGCCAGCAGCACGCGACGCTGACGATCAGCGTCAGCACGAATACCTTCGGCCAACTCGTTACCCTTGGCACGGTGCTCGCGAGCCTCACGCTCACGCTCGGTACTCATCCGCTCGAACACGCTGCGGTTCACTTCCTTGGGCAGATCGATGGCCTTGACCCGGACATCGACCACTTCGATACCCAGCTCCTTTTCCGCCATCCTGTTCAGCGAAGCCGTGATATCCGCCATCAGCGCATCACGCTCACCGGAAACCACTTCATGCAGCGTGCGCTTACCAAACTGGTCACGCAGGCCCGACTCCAGACGACGGGAAAGACGCTCGTCGGCAATTTGCTTGAGACCGGAAGTCGCGGTGTAGAAGCGCTCGGCATCCTTCACTCGCCACTTGGCGTAGGCATCCACCATTACCGCTTTCTTTTCCAGGGTCAGGAAGCGCTGTGTCGGTGCATCCAGGGTCATCAGGCGCGCATCAAACTTACGCACCTGGTTCACGTAGGGCACTTTCACATGCAGGCCAGGCTGGACATCAGCCTGAACCACGCGACCGAACTGCAGCAACACCGCGCGCTCGGTCTGAGCGACGATGTAGAAGCTGTTCCAGGCAACCACCGCCACGACAACGCCCACGATCAGGGCGATCAGCGATTTATTGCTCATCAGCGACTCTCCCTAGAACGCGTCTGCTGTTGTTGCTGCATGTGATCAGCAGCGGCGCGCGCATTCGCTTCATTGCTGGTCGCAGACGCCGAGCCCGTTGCCGGAACACCACCGCTACGACCACTGTCGATCATCTTGTCCAGCGGCAGGTAGAGCAGGTTGTTCTGCCCGCCTTTGCTGCCGGTCACCAACACCTTGCTGGTATTGCTGAAGACTTCCTGCATGGTATCCAGGTACAGGCGCTGACGAGTCACTTCAGGAGCCTTGCGGTACTCGGCAACCAGCTTGGTAAAGCGATCAGCCTCACCCTTGGCCCGCGATACCACTTCGTCGCGATAACCATTGGCATCTTCGAGGATGCGCTGAGCCTGACCGCGAGCCTCCGGCACAACACCGTTGGCATAGGTTTCAGCCTGGTTGCGCGAACGCTGTTCGTCTTCACGAGCACGGATCACGTCGTCGAAGGCTTCCTGTACTTCACGCGGTGCGGCTGCGCTCTGTACGTTCACCTGAGTCACGGTGATACCGGTGCGGTAGTTGTCGAGGAAGCGTTGCAGCCGCTCCTTGATCTCACTGGCCATCAATTCACGACCTTCGGTCAGCACCTGGTCCATGGCGGTAGAACCCACCACATGGCGCAGGGCGCTGTCGGTCGCATGCTGCAGGCTGATTTCCGGCTGATCGACGTTCAGCACGAAGTCCTGCAGGTTGCTGATCTTGTACTGCACGGTCAGCGGCACTTCGACGATGTTCTCGTCCTCGGTGAGCATCTGCCCCTGCTTGGTGTAGGCACGCTCACGCGTGACGTTTTCCATGTACTTGCGATCGATCGGCGGGAAGTAGATGTTCAGACCCGGGCCGACGGTTTCGTAGTATTTGCCGAAGCGCAGCACCACGGCTTGCTCCTGCTCATCGACTACATAAACCGCGCTGTACAGCCACACGGCCGCCAGCACGACAAGACCAATACCCAGCAAGCCGAAACCACCGCCCTTGCCGGAGCTACCGCCGTCATCACCACGTTTCTTACCACCACCGAACAACCCATTCAGGCTTTCCTGCAGCTTACGGAAGGCCTCGTCGAGATCTGGTGGCCCCTTGCGATCGCCATTATTGCGGCGCTTACCACCCCAAGGGTCCTGATTATTCGAGTTGCCACCCGGCTCATTCCAAGCCATAGCGCTCTCCATCTGATAAAGCAAAGACGCACCCACGGCGCGCCGACCAATGCTACAGAATGCCTGCTACAGCGGCACAACCGCATGCCCAGGCTTTTATTGCAAAGTGTGTTGCTCGATGAATTCCGACGGCTGCATGCCTTCGCGACTGACCAGCCGGTTCAATTCGGCCCGCGGCAGGCGAACGGCCAGCAAACTGACCCCTTCGTCGTCGTGATCTTCTTTCTGCACAGCGTTCAACTGGAAAAACTGTGCTCGCAGTCGAGCAAAACGCTGAGGCAAGCGCAAGGTGCCCACGAACAAATCTTCACCCAGCAGTTCCGCGATGGCCTGCTTGAGTAGATCCAGTCCCTGGCCATCACGGGCCGATAACCAGACCCGCTGCGGCTTGCCATCGGGATCGCGCTGAATCTGTGGCTCCACACCCTCGAGCAAATCGAGTTTGTTATAGACCTCCAGGATCGGCAAGTCTTGAGCCCCGATCTCCCCCAGCACGACCATCACCTGCTCGATCTGGGCCATGCGTTCGGGCTCATGAGCATCGATCACATGAAGCAGCAGATCAGAGTTGCTGGACTCCTCGAGGGTAGCCCGAAACGCCTCCACCAGCTTGTGCGGCAGGTGGCGAATGAAGCCCACGGTATCAGCCAGCACAATCGGCCCCAGATCATCCAGCTCCAAGCGGCGCAAGGTCGGATCGAGGGTAGCGAACAACTGGTCAGCGGCGAAGACATCGGATTGGGTAACGGCGTTGAACAACGTGGACTTGCCGGCGTTGGTATAGCCCACCAGAGACACTGAAGGGATATCCGCTCGCTTGCGGCCACGGCGGGCCTGCTCACGCTGGCTGCGAACTTTTTCCAGGCGCGCCTTGATCTGCCGCAGACGCACTCGCAGCAGGCGCCGGTCGGTTTCCAACTGAGTTTCACCTGGGCCACGCAGACCGATACCGCCTTTCTGCCGTTCAAGGTGAGTCCAGCCACGAACCAATCGCGTGCTCATGTGCTCAAGCTGTGCCAGTTCAACCTGGAGCTTGCCCTCATGAGTGCGCGCGCGCTGAGCGAAGATATCGAGAATCAGACCCGTGCGATCAATTACGCGACACTCGAATACACGTTCGAGGTTACGCTCCTGACTGGGCGTGAGGATGTGATTGAAAATCACCAGGTCTACCTGTTCGGCTTTGACCAGATCGCGCAATTCCTCGACCTTGCCGCTGCCAACCAGGTATTTGGCGGTTGGCCGATGACGCGGCACGCTAACAAACGCGACGGTCTCGGCGCCGGCCGATAATGCCAGCTCCTGAAACTCCTGCGGATCTTCGCGCGCCTCAGGGTCCTGACCATCCAAGTGAACGAGAATGGCCCGTTCACCACCACCGTGGCGCTCAAAGAACAAAGGAGACTCCTATCAGGCGTTACCTGGCTCAGCGTCACCCTGTTCGGATTCGGATGCGCTAGGCAGACGAATTGGGCGAACCGGAACCACTGTCGAGATAGCGTGCTTGTAAACCATTTGGCTGACGGTGTTTTTCAGCAGGATAACGAACTGGTCGAAGGACTCGATCGTGCCTTGCAGTTTGATCCCGTTAACCAGATAGATGGAAACCCCAACTTTCTCTTTACGCAATGTATTCAAGTAAGGGTCTTGTAGCGAATGCCCTTTTGACATGTGCCGCACTCCTTTAAGGATCAATAATAAAAATCGGAAAACAGATAGCTATAACCGTCACACCCCCAAGGATAGACGGCAATTGCAAGGACTCAGCTCAATATGGAGATCGTCCCTAAGTATTTCAAGGCGCGTGGCAGATTGTCGCAATCCAGACTGTCCAACCATTGCAGGTCAGCCCAACTGCGTAGCCAGGTGAACTGCCGTTTCGCCAATTGGCGCGTGGCAATGATGCCCCGCTCCTGCATTTCGGCTGACGTCAGCTTGCCATCCAGATGATCCCAGACTTGGCGATAACCCACTGCACGTATAGACGGCAACCCGGCATGCAGGTCACTTCTTGAACGCAGAGCTACGACCTCGTCAATGAATCCCTGTTCCAACATTTGTGTGAATCTTTGTGCAATACGCTGGTGCAGTACCTGACGATTCGCCGGAGCGATGGCCAGATTGGCGACAGTATAGGGCAATTGACCGCGTCCCGATGCGCCTGCTTCAGCACTTTGCGCCAATTGACGCTGACGATGAGCGGTCATTGTCAGGCCGCTGACCCGATAGACTTCCAGCGCTCTCGTCAGGCGTTGAGGATCATTGGGATGAATCCTCGCCGCGGACTCGGGGTCCACAGCCGCCAACTGATCATGCAGCGCCTGCCAACCAACGCGTTGCGCCTCGTCTTCGAGTTCGGCACGAACCTGCGGGTCTGCTGGCGGCATATCCGCCAGGCCTTCAAGCAGCGCCTTGTAATACAGCATGGTGCCGCCCACCAGCAGCGGAATCTTGCCTCGGGCGGTGATATCGGCCATGGCCGCCAGGGCATCGGTACGAAAATCTGCCGCCGAGTAGCTTTCGGCGGGGTCGAGAATATCGATCAGGCGATGGGGAAACTGCGCCAGCAACTCCCTGGAGGGCTTGGCGGTACCGATATCCATGCCGCGATACACCAGCGCCGAGTCGACACTGATCAGCTCGCAAGGCAGCACCTTGGTCAACTCGATGGCCAGGTCGGTCTTGCCCGCAGCGGTCGGGCCCATCAGGAAAATCGCTGGAGGAAGCTGAGTCATCAACGGCCGCGCAAAAAGAGTTTGTCCAGATCGTCCAGGCCCATTTGGGTCCAGGTCGGTCGACCGTGGTTGCACTGGCCACTGCGCTCGGTGTTTTCCATATCCCGCAGCAGGCCGTTCATTTCCGCCAGGGCCAAGCGCCGGTTGGCGCGAATGGCGCCGTGGCAGGCCATGGTGCCGAGCAGTTCATTGAGATGAGCCTGAATTCGGTCGCTGGTGCCGTATTCCATCAAATCAGCGAGCACGTCGTGCACCAGGCGATTGGCCTCGGCCTGCTTCAACAGCGCCGGAATCTGCCGGATCGCCAGGGACTCGGGCCCCAGGCGCTGCAACTCGAAGCCCAGACGCTGGAACCAGGCGACATGCTCTTCCGCGCAATCGGCTTCACGCTGGCTGACAGCAATCGATTCCGGCACCAATAACGGCTGGCCACTCAAGCCTTCGCTGGCCATGGCCACCTTCAGGCGCTCGTACATGATTCGCTCATGAGCGGCGTGCATATCCACCAGCACCAGGCCCAGAGCGTTTTCCGCGAGGATATAGATACCCTTGAGCTGTGCCAGGGCATAGCCCAGCGGCGGAATATCCTCCTGGCCCTCCGGCAGAGCTGTGGCCGCGGCCCCAGGCAAAGGTGCAAAGAACTCGCGATAGACTCCCTGGGACTCCGCCGCCGGCAGCACCGGCTGGGGCCGTGGCGTGTACTGATACTGATAGCCACTGCCAACACCGGAACCCGGTGCATTGAAGCTCGGCTGGGACTGCGGCTGCTCCAGGGCCAGGTTCGCAGCCAGGCGCATTTCACCCTGAGGTCCGAACTCACCGGCTTCGATACCGCTGGGCCGCACAATACCTGCGACCGCCGCCGGCGCTGCCAACTGGTCCTCGGGGCGCACATCGCCCAAGGCCCTGTGCAAGGTGCCATAAAGGAAGTCATGGACCATGCGCCCGTCACGGAAGCGCACTTCATGCTTGGTCGGGTGCACGTTGACGTCGACCACCGAGGGGTCGACTTCAAAGAACAGCACAAAAGTCGGATGCCGGCCGTTGAACAGTACATCGCGATAGGCCTGACGCACCGCGTGGGCCACCAGTTTGTCCCGTACCGCACGACCGTTGACGTAGAAATACTGCAAGTCCGCCTGACTGCGGGAGAAGGTCGGCAAGCCCACCCAGCCCCACAGATGCAGGCCGTTGCGCTCGACTTCAATCGGCAGCGCCTGCTCCAAAAAGCCCGAGCCACAGACCGCCGCCACGCGACGGGCGCGAGCCGCGTCGTCCTTGGCTTCATGCAGACTGAGGATACTCTTGCCGTTGTGGCGCAAGTGGAAAGCCACATCGAAACGCGCCAGAGCCAAACGCTTGATCACTTCCTGCAGGTGATCGAACTCGGTTTTCTCCGCCTTGAGAAACTTGCGTCGGGCCGGAGTATTGAAGAACAGGTCACGCACTTCCACCGAGGTGCCTACCGGGTGGGCCGCAGGCTGCACTCGCGGCGCCATGTCTCGGCCTTCGGTTTCTACCTGCCAGGCCTGATCGGCATCACGGGTGCGGGAAGTCAGGGTCAGGCGCGCCACGGAACTGATGGAGGCCAGGGCTTCCCCGCGAAACCCCAGGCTCATCACCCGCTCAAGGTCTTCCAGATCGCGAATCTTGCTGGTGGCGTGCCGCGCCAGCGCCAGGGGCAGATCGTCGGAGGAAATGCCACTGCCATCATCACGGACCCGCAGCAGCTTGACCCCAGCCTGCTCGACATCCACATCAATGCGCTTGGCGCCGGAGTCCAGGCTGTTTTCCAACAGTTCCTTGATCACCGAAGCCGGGCGCTCAACCACCTCGCCCGCGGCGATCTGGTTGGCCAGGCGCGGGCTGAGCAGCTCGATGCGCGCGCCGCTGATTACCGAGTCACTCATTCCTTGGCCGCCAATTCAGTACCGGGGATGGTCAGGACCTGTCCCACTTTCAATTCATCGCTCTTCAGATTGTTGGCGCTGCGCAGGGCCGCCGCCGACACCTGATAGCGCACCGCGATCATCGCCAGGGTCTCCCCCGGGTTGACCCGGTGATCACGAGGGCCCTGGGCAATCTTCCCGGAATCCCGCAGCCAGGCGATATAGGTGCCCGGTGGCGGGTTCTGCTGGAAGAACTGCCGCACGCCGCTGCTGATGGAGCGGGCCAAGGCCTGCTGGTGGCTGGCAGTGGCCAGCTTCGAGGCTTCATTGGAGTTGGAGATAAAGCCGGTTTCCACCAGGATCGATGGAATGTCCGGGGACTTGAGTACCATGAACCCGGCCTGCTCCACACGCTGTTTGTGCAGCGGTGTGACCCGGCCGATGTTGTTCAGGACTTTCTGCCCGACATTCAGGCTGGAGGTCAGGGATGCGGTCATCGACAGATCCAGCAGCACCCCGGCCAGCATCCGGTCCTTGTCATCCAGGCTGACGTTGCCGGCACCACCGATCAGGTCGGAGCGGTTTTCACTGTCCGCCAGCCAGCGGGCAGTTTCCGATGTGGCGCCGCGCTCGGACAAGGCGAATACCGAGGCGCCAAAGGCTGCGGTCGAAGGTGCGGCATCGGCGTGGATCGAAACGAACAGATCGGCGCCCTTCTTCCGAGCGATCTCGGTACGACCGCGCAACGGAATGAAGTAGTCGCCAGTGCGGGTCAGCTCGGCGCGGAACCCCTTGAGACCATTGACCTGACGCTGCAGCTCACGGGCAATGGCCAGCACCACGTCTTTCTCATGCTGACCACGGGAGCCGGAAGCACCCGGGTCTTCACCGCCGTGACCGGCGTCGATCACCACGATGATGTCGCGCTTGCCCGCCGGGGCCGGAGGCAGCTTGATCGCCGGCTCCGCAGGCGTGACTGGCACAGCGGGAACGGTAGCCACAGTAGGGGGCGGTGCAGCAGGCGGCGCGGCATCAGCCGGGTTGTCGAACAGGTCGACTACCAGGCGATTGCCGTACTGGGCGTTGGGCGCCAGGGTAAAACTCTTGGGGGTGACGGCCTTTTTCAGGTCGATGACCACCCGCAGGTCACTGGGGGTACGCTGCGCCGAGCGCATGGCGGTGATCGGCGTATTGGCCGTGGCGACATTCAGCGGGCCGCCAAGGGTCGCGCCATTGATATCGATCACCAGGCGATCCGGGGCCGTCAGGGTAAAGACGCTGTGCTGAACCGGGCCGGACAGGTCGAATACCAGTCGCGTGTTATCCGGTGCCCGCCACAGGCGGACGCTGCGAACCTGTGTAGCGGCCACAGCATCGACGGCCAATGCCGTAAGCAACAGTCCTACGACAGCAACCAACGCGCGAATGCGCATACCTAACCCCATCAATTATTTGAATTCCAACGCCAAAGCGGCACACCAAGACTCGCCTCGCGAGCCTTGAGACAACAGATGCACAGAACGCCCATTGTTATGCGGGGTAATGGTAATGGTCAGGTCGGGCTTTGGCAAAAAGCCTGCACCACGCTGGGGCCACTCCAACAGACACAATGCATCGCCTTCGAAGTAGTCACGAATCCCCAGGAACTCCAGCTCTTCCGGGTCCACAAGACGGTACAGATCGAAGTGAAAAGCCCGCACCGAGCCAATCTCGTAGGGCTCCACCAGGGTAAAGGTCGGGCTTTTCACCGCCCCTGCATGCCCCAGCCCGCGAATAATCCCCCGGGACAAGGTGGTTTTGCCCGCCCCCAGATCGCCCTCAAGAAAAATCACCCCCACGCCCTGGGTGACTTGAGCAATGCGTGCACCAAATTCCACCATGGCCTGCTCGTCGGCCAGGTAAAGGGTTAACTCAGACACGGTGATTGCTCCTCCAACAACTGACGAATGGCTGGAATCAGATCACTGGCCGCCAGCCCTCGGCCCAATTTGCCTTGCTGTTCGCCGGCGCGGGCGTGTACCCAGACCGCCAGGCAAGCCGCATCGAATGTCGAAAGCCCCTGCGCCATCAACGCACCGATCAACCCTGCCAGCACATCGCCCAACCCTGCCGTGGCCATCGCCGGATGCCCACCCTCACAACGGGCTACTTGCCCGTCGGTACTGGCGATCAGGCTGCCGGCGCCCTTGAGCACGGCAACCGCCGAGTATTTTGCGCTCAAGGCTCGGGCCGCCGCCGGACGATCACCCTGGACCTCGGCGATAGAAATCCCCAGCAGACGGGCCGCCTCCCCAGGGTGAGGGGTGATCACACTGGCCGTCGGCAGTTGTAGACCGCCCAGAGCCAGGAGGTTCAAGGCATCGGCGTCCCATACCTGAGGCAAAGATGCGTTGGCCGCTGCCGACAACAGGCTGCGCCCCCAGGCGCCCTGCCCCAGCCCGGGACCGACGACCAATACCGTGGCCCGCGCCAACAGCCCCATCAGTTGGTTGGCCGAATGGGTGCCCTGGGCCATGACTTCCGGCAGCCGCGCGGCAGCCGCCGCTACGTGTTCACTGCGAGTCGCCAGAGACACCAGTCCCGCACCACTGCGCAAGGCACTTTCCGCGCTCAGTAACGCGGCGCCGGCAAAACCGCGATCGCCACCGATCAGCAACAAATGACCGAACTGGCCCTTATGTGCGTCCAGAGGACGAGCCAGCAGTCGCGGCAAATGGGCACCAGTCAGCAACTGAACGTCGGGTAAAGGGTGTTTTGTCTGCGGCATGCGTCTTCGGGCTCCGATGTCTGGCAGAATTATACGCACCTCAGCTCCGGTTTCTCTCGCCTCATGCCCGCTATTACCCAGGATCTCCCCGCTCTCGCCCAATCGATCAAGGACTGGGGCCGCGAACTGGGCTTTCAACAAGTCGGCATCAGCGGCCTGGACCTGGCCGAGCATGAGCAGCACCTGGAGCGCTGGCTCGCCGCCGGCTACCACGGCGAAATGGAATACATGGGCGCCCACGGCAGCAAACGCTCCCATCCCGATCAGTTGGTGCCCGGCACGCTGCGGGTGGTATCGCTACGCATGGACTACCTGCCCGGCGACACCCAGATGGCCCAACGCCTGGCCCAGCCGTCCAAGGCGTATGTCTCGCGTTATGCCCTGGGCCGCGACTATCACAAGTTGATCCGCAAGCGCGTGCAGCAGTTGGCCGAACGCATCCAGCAAGCCATCGGCCCCTTTGGCTATCGCGCGTTCGTCGACAGCGCACCGGTGCTTGAAAAAGCCATCGCCGAGCAGGCCGGGCTCGGCTGGATTGGCAAGAATACCCTGGTACTCAACCGCAAGGCCGGCAGTTACTTCTTCCTCAGCGAACTGTTTGTCGACCTGCCTCTGCCAGTGGACAACGCCCACACCACCGAGCATTGCGGGCGCTGCACCGCTTGCCTGGACATCTGTCCGACCAACGCTTTCGTCGGTCCCTATGTACTGGATGCACGACGCTGTATTTCCTACCTGACCATCGAACTGAAAAGCGCCATTCCCGAAGACCTGCGCCCACTGATCGGCAATCGGGTATTCGGCTGCGATGACTGCCAGATCGTCTGCCCCTGGAACCGCTTCGCCCGCCCCTCGGGAGAAGGCGACTTCAAACCCCGTCACAACCTGGACAATGCCGAACTGGCAGAACTGTTCATGTGGGACGAGGACAAGTTCCTCAGCAGCACCGAAGGTTCGCCCCTGCGCCGCGCCGGTTATGAGCGCTGGCTACGCAACCTGGCGGTAGGCCTGGGCAATGCCCCTTCCAGCATTCCGGTACTTGAAGCCCTGAAGGCGCGCCAGGACTACCCCTCGGAACTGGTACGCGAGCACGTGCAATGGGCGCTGACCCAGCACGCCAAGCGTCAATGTTCGTCGTTGTAGACGAACTTGGGCATCTCCCAATGAAAGCGGATGGCCAGCAGCCGTAACAGGAAGCCGCCGAACAGGGTGACCAGAATCGACTGCTCGCTGGGCAACTGCAGATAGATGCACAGCATGTAGCACCAGGCCGCAGCGAAGGACACGCTGGCGTACAGTTCTCGGCGGAAGATCAGGGGAATGTCGTTGCAAAATATATCCCGGAGGATGCCGCCAAAGACCCCGGTGATCACCCCGCTCACCGCAGCCACCAGCATGCCGTGGCCCATTTCCAGGGCGGTCATGCAGCCGATCAGGGTAAAGGCCACCAGGCCCACGGCGTCGAGCACCAGAAACAGTGAACGAAGATGGCGCATCAGCGGTGCGATAAAGATCGTCACCAGGGCCGCCACCGAGGTCAGTACCAGGTATTCCGGGTGCTTGACCCACGTCAGCGGGTAGTGGCCCAGCAGCACATCACGCACCGAGCCGCCGCCAAGTGCGGTGACACAGGCGATCAGCACCACGCCGAACCAGTCCATGCCGCGACGGCCGGCAGACAAGGCGCCGGTCATGGCTTCGGCGGTAATGGCGATCAGATAAAGCATCAACAGCATGATGGCGGTCCTTACAGGAAGGCGCGCAGTCTACTCAGTTGAGGCGAGCACCAAAAGAGGGCGGGCACGGGCGCCGCTTGCAGCGCGCGCCCGTTCGCCGGCAAGCCGGCTCCTGCAGGTTAGAATTTGATGAAGTGCTTGCGGTAGTGCTGCAGCTCGGCGATGGATTCACGGATGTCGTCCAGAGCCAGGTGAGTGCTGCCTTTCTTGAAGCTGTCGCGCACGTCCGGGGCCCAGCGGGCGGCCAGTTCCTTGAGGGTCGAGACGTCCAGGTTGCGGTAGTGGAAGTAACTTTCCAGGGCCTTCATGTGGCGATAGAGGAAGCGTCGGTCCTGGCAGATGCTGTTGCCACAGATGGGCGACTTGCCCTTGGGTACCCACTGCTCCAGGAAGGCAATGGTCTGGGCTTCGGCTTCGGCCATGCTGATGCGGCTTTCGCGAACCCGCTGGGTCAGGCCGGAACCGCCGTGCTGGCGAGTGTTCCACTCGTCCATGCCGGCAAGGATCTCGTCGCTCTGATGGATAGCGATAACCGGTCCTTCAGCCAAGGTGTTCAGATTGCTGTCAGTGACAATGGTCGCCATCTCGATGATGACGTCGGTGTCGGGGTTCAGACCGGTCATTTCCAGATCGATCCAAATCAGGTTCTGCGGGTTTTGCATGGGGGGGGCTCCTCGGCGTAGTTGCGCAGTTTAGCCTAGAGGGCCTGCCCGGCGTGCTAAACTCGCCGCCGTTTTACCTATCCGCCGTAATTATCGACACGGAACACCAATGGCCAAACGCCAGCTCAATCGCCGCCAAAACTGGCGCATCGAAAAGATTCAGGGTGAGCGCGCTGCCCGCGCCGCCAAACGCGAATCCTCTGCCGTAGAGGCGCTGGAGGGTGGCGACCTGGGTCCGGAACAGACCGGCCTGGTCATTGCTCACTTCGGCGTACAGGTCGAGGTCGAAGCCCGGGAAGGCGAGCTGGCCGGCCAAGTGTTCCGCTGCTACCTGCGAGCCAACCTGCCGGCCCTGGTGACCGGTGATCAGGTGGTCTGGCGCGCCGGCAATCAGGGCATCGGGGTGATCGTCGCGCAATTGCCGCGCAGCACCGAGTTGTGCCGACCGGACAGCCGTGGCCAGCTCAAGCCGGTGGCCGCCAACGTCGACATGATCGTGATCGTGTTTGCGCCCATGCCCGAACCCCATGCCAATCTTATCGACCGCTACCTGGTTGCCGCCGAGCACGCCGGGATCCGGCCGCTGCTGCTGCTGAACAAGGCCGACCTGATCGACGAGCAGAATGCCCCGGCGCTCAACGCCTTGCTGGCGGTCTATCGCCAGCTGGGCTATCCGCTGCTGGAGGTCTCGGCCCACCACGGCGACGGCATGGAGCAACTGCAAGGTTTGCTGGACGGGCGCATCAGCGTATTCGTGGGGCAATCGGGGGTGGGCAAGTCATCCTTGGTGAACAGCCTGCTGCCGGAAGTCGAAACCCGGGTCGGCCCGCTGTCGGAATACTCCGGACAGGGCACCCATACCACGACGACCGCGCGTCTGTTCCACTTCCCGGGCGGCGGTGAACTGATCGACTCCCCCGGCATCCGTGAATTCGGCCTGGGGCATGTCAGCCGCGCCGATGTCGAAGCCGGCTTCATCGAGTTCAACGACTTGCTGGGAACCTGCCGTTTCCGCGACTGCAAGCATGATCGCGAGCCGGGCTGTGCACTGCTCAAGGCTTTGGAAGACGGGCGCATCCAGCAGCAACGGATGAACAGCTACCGCTCGATCCTCGCCAGCCTGCCAGACAGCAGCTACTGATCGCTCTGTCGCAGATACAACAAGGCCGCGATCTTCGCGGCCTTATTGTTTGTCACTTGGCAGTTCCCGGTGCGGCCGCTGGGGCCGCAGGCTGGGACGCCGGCGCCTGGCCGGCCGATCCCTGCTCATCCATCTTCAATACGCCATCCTCGAAGATGTTCATGCGCTGGCGCACTTCATGGGCCGGCAATGGCTCGCTGCCCGGCGGCAAGGCATTCGGATCCGCCGCCGCATCCGGCACTTCACCTGGCGCCCCACTTCCCTGATTGGGCACCGGGGCGTTTGGATCCGTCTGTTCGCCTTCAATGGCGCGCTGGGCCTTCTTGGTCAGTACCACAATGTCGATCCGCCGGTTGACCGGATTGACCGGATTCTTGCGATCGAACAGCGCCGAGGAGGCAAAGCCCACTACCCGCGCCACTTGCGGATCGGGATAACCGCCAGCCACCAGAGCCCGCCGCGCAGCGTTGGCACGGTTGGCGGACAGTTCCCAGTTGCCGAACTCACCGCTGCCGGCATATGGCGTGGCATCGGTATGGCCGCTGATGCTGATCTTGTTCGGCACCGCCTTGATGGTGTCGGCCATGGCCAGCAGGATGTCTTCGAAATACGGCTTCAGACGTGCGCTACCAGAGTCGAACATCGGCCGGTTCTCGGCATCCATGATCTGGATCCGCAAGCCGTCCGGGGTGATTTCGAAAAGGATCTGGTCCTTGAACTTCTGCAGTTGGGGATTCTCTTCAACCTTGTTCTGCAACTCTTGCAACAGCAGTTCGAGACGCTCGCGCTCCACCTGCTCGGCCATGCCCTCCACCTGATCGGCATCCACCGTGACCTTGTCCGGCTGCGGCTGGGACTTGACCTCGGGGTTGAGGGTGTTTTCCGGCGCCAGCTCTGGGGAGCCCCCCAGATCGATGATGTAGGGCGTGCCGCTTTCCGAGAAGCCGATCGGGTCCTTGAAGTAACCGGCGATGGCGATCTTCTGTTCCGGGGTCGCGGTGGACAAGAGCCACAGCACCAGGAAGAACGCCATCATCGCCGTGGCGAAGTCGGCGAAGGCGATTTTCCAGGCGCCCCCGTGATGTCCGCCAGCGAAGCGCTTGACGCGCTTGATGATAATCGGCTGATTATTTTCCATGACTTAGCGACCGCGAACCGCTTGTTCCAGCTCGGCGAAGCTAGGACGGTGCGCCGGGTACAGAACCTTGCGCCCGAACTCCACCGCCAGGGACGGCGGCATGCCGGAAGCCGAAGCGACCAGGGACGCCTTGATGGCTTCGTAGACGTTCAGCTCTTCCTTGGCATCGTGGGCCAGGGAATGGGCCAGCGGGCCGAAGAAACCATAGGCCGCGAGAATACCGAAGAAGGTACCTACCAGCGCCGCACCTACGTGCAGGCCGATGGACTTCTGGTCACCGTCGCCCAGGGACGCCATGGTCACCACGATCCCCAGTACCGCCGCAACGATACCGAAGCCCGGCATGCCGTCGGCAATCCCGTTGACCGCATGAGAAGGATGCTCAAGGTCTTCCTTGAGGCTGAACAATTCCATGTCGAACAGGCCTTCCAGCTCGTGGGGAGCCATGTTGCCGGAGGACATGATGCGCAGGTAGTCACAGACAAAAGCGGTCATGCGCTCGTCTTTGAGCACTGCCGGATACTTGGCGAAAATCGGGCTGGCGGCAGCGTCCTCGATGTCACCTTCGATGGCCATCATGCCTTCGCGACGACTCTTGTTGAGGATCTCGTAGATCAGGCCCAGTACTTCCAGATAGAAGGTGTGGGTGAAGCGCGAGCTGAACATCCCCAGGGACTTCTTTAAGACGTGCATCGTCATGTAGCCCGGGTTGGCCTGGAGGAATGCGCCAAAGGCAGCACCGCCGATGATCAGAACCTCGAAGGGCTGGATCAGTGCCGCGATTTTGCCGTGTGAAAGCACGTATCCGCCGAGCACGCTCGCGAATACGACGATGATGCCGATAATTTTAGCCATAGGTAGGAGAGTACTTATTGAGTCGGGTTCAAGGTCATATTCGGAAGTTCTTAAAACTCTTCTTCTACTTATCGGCAAAACTGCGCCAGACTATAGCCAGTTAAGGCGAAAAGCCAGTTTGGCCCGCTCTGGGCGTGTTCACAGCAGACGATGATTGCGCCCGACCATGTCTAATGAAACCAACGTCCCACATTCCCCGCCCGCCTCTCTCGACGCCTGGGTAAAGCTCCTCAATGGCGTGCGCTTGCCCGTGCCGCAAGCCAGTCATGATCGAGTGTGCAAAGCCATCGCCAACAATCGCAGCTCGCTGCGCGACATTGCCGAACTGATGCAAAACAGCCCGGCGCTGGCCTTGAGCGTAATCCGCGAAGCCAATCGACACTCCCACGGCAGCATGAGCGAACCGGCAGAAAACCTGGAGGTCGCGGTCAACCGCCTGGGACTCAAGCGCACCGAAGAACTGCTCGAACAACTGCCCACCCTGCCAGAAGAACAGATCCCCCAGGCACTGCGTCAATTGCAACTGATCAGCCAGCATGCCACCCAGCAAGCCAATGGTTTTTTCGCCGGGCGCCTGGCGCGACTATGGCAGGACATTCACTGGGGCAGCCTGCTGTTTCTCTCGCCACTATGGGCCATGGCCCTGGTCTACCCCAAGCTCGTGGAAGAATGGGAACTGCGAGTCATCTATAAGCACGAGTCGGCTCACAAGGTTGAGATGCAACTGTTCGGTGTTCGGCTGATGGAGTTGTGCCAGGCCCTGGTCCATGCCTGGCATCTGCCGATCTGGGTGCAGCAGGGTTATCGCCTGCTGACCCAGGAGCAGCATCAATTGGCCAAGGTCATGCTGATCGCCCGCGACAGCGAACATCCGCTGCGCCAGCAACAACGCCTGGATGCCGATCCGGACCTGCAGCGCTGGCTGAACCAGCCGGCCAACTGCGTCCTGCTGGCCAATGGCCTGGCCCTGACGGCGCAGCACTCCTGGAACAACGCTCACGGCCGACGCTGGCAAAACCTCACCGGCCTGTATCTACAAATGCCGGTCGCACAGGTCCAGCAACAGCTACACCAACAGGCAGCAACCAGCGCTCGCAATGACAGCCAACCCGATCTCTGGCACCCGGCCCAGGCCCTGATCTGGCCCTGGGATGTGCGGCGCCTGCACAACGGCGAACAGCCGGCCCCGGCTCCGACAGCCGAGGAGTTGGCCAAATGGCGCAAGCTCTGCGGCGAACTTCTACTGGAGCACAGCCCCTTTACCAATGCCGTACACCTCACCGGCTTTGCCCGAGACGCCCTGGTGGCCTGTGGCATGCATCGAGTGCTGCTGCTGATGGTGGACCGCAGCCTGAGCCACCTGCGGGTACAGCAACTGTATGGTCTGCCCAAGGAAACAGCAGGGCTGACGCTGCAGGCCAAACAGAGCACTGTCCTGCAACGCTTGCTGGAAAAGTCTGCCCAGGTGCGTCTGACGCCGGCCAACAATGGGCAGTTCTCCGCCCACCTGCCAACATCCTTGCGCCAGTTGTTCCGGGGCGAGCACCTGCTGATGCGTTCCCTGTCGTGTAACGGCCGGGTACTGATGCTGGCCATGGCCGATCAGGGCGGTGTTCCGTTCTCGGAAATCAGCGTCCAGGCGTTCGGCAAGACCGCTCAATGCATCGAAAAAGCCTTGCATAGCTTTACCAACCGCAGCCAATGACGCTTGCGCTACAATCCTTCCCTTTGCGCCCTGGGGACCTGACATGTCTGACTTCTCTGGTTTGCCGCTGGTCATCGAACCGAGCGACTTGCTCGCCCGCCTCGACGCCCGCGAACTGATCCTGGTCGACCTGACCAGCGCTGCCCGCTATGCAACCGGGCATATTCCCCGGGCGCGCTTCGTCGACCCCAAGCGCACCCAGCTCGGCCAGCCCCCCGCTCCCGGACTGCTACCGCCACAGAACGCCCTTGAAGCGCTCTTCGGCGAGCTCGGGCACAACCCGGACGCGGTCTACGTGGTCTATGACGACGAAGGCGGTGGCTGGGCCGGCCGCTTCATCTGGTTGCTGGACGTGATCGGCCACACTCGCTACCACTACCTGGACGGCGGTCTGCCGGCCTGGCTGGCACAAAGCCTGCCAGTGACCACCGAAGTCCCGGCCTCGGCTGGCGGCCCAGTGCCCCTGACCCTGCATGACGAACCCACCGCCACCCGCGAATACCTGCAAAGCCGCCTCGGTGCAGCCGACCTTGCAATCTGGGACGCCCGCGGCCCGCTGGAATACTCCGGGGAGAAAGTCCTGGCTGCCAAGGGCGGACACATTCCCGGCGCGGTGAACTTCGAGTGGACCGCCGGCATGGACCAGGCGCGCCACCTGCGCATTCGCCGCGACATGCCGCAGATCCTCGCGGACCTGGGCATCAGCAAAGACAAAGAAGTGATCACCCACTGCCAGACCCACCACCGCTCGGGCTTCACCTATCTGGTGGCCAAGGCGCTGGGCTATCCTCGGGTCAAGGGCTACGCCGGCTCCTGGGGCGAATGGGGCAATCATCCCGATACGCCCGTAGAGATTTAAGGTTTTTAAGGACACCCAATGAAAAAGCGTTTGTTCATCCTCAGCCAGTACCTGCTGCCTCATCACCTGCTGTCGCGCCTGGCCGGCTGCATTGCCGAGTGCCGCGTGCGCTGGTTCAAGAATGCGTTCACCAGCTGGTTCGCCAAGCAGTACCAAGTGAACATGTCCGAAGCCCAGGTGGAGGACGTGACGGCCTACGAACACTTCAATGCCTTCTTCACCCGCGCCCTGAAAGAAGGCGCACGACCGCTGGACCCAACCCCAGGCGCAGTCCTCAGCCCCGCCGACGGCGCCATCAGCCAGCTGGGCCCGATCGAACATGGCCGGGTATTCCAGGCCAAGGGCCACAGCTATAGCGTGCTGGAACTGCTGGGCGGCGATCCGGCCCTGGCCGCGCCTTTCATGGGCGGCGACTTCGCCACCGTCTACCTGTCGCCCAAGGACTATCACCGGGTACACATGCCCCTGGCCGGCACCCTGCGGGAAATGGTCTACGTACCTGGGCGGATCTTCTCGGTCAATCAGACCACCGCCGAGAACGTCCCGGAACTCTTCGCCCGCAACGAGCGCGTGGTGTGCATTTTCGACACCGAGCGCGGCCCGATGGCGCTGGTACTGGTCGGCGCAATGATTGTCGCTTCGATCGAAACCGTCTGGGCCGGCCTGGTAACGCCGCCCAAGCGCGAGCTCAAGACCGTGCGCTACGACGAAGCCGCCCGTGCCCCGATCCATCTGGAAAAAGGCGCAGAGATGGGTCGCTTCAAACTGGGCTCCACGGCTATCGTGCTGTTTGGCCCGGATCAGGTGCAGTGGGCTGAAGAACTGGCCGCCGGTTCGCCAGTGCGGATGGGCCAGGGTCTGGGCCTGCCCAAGGCTTGAGGCCTGAATGCCGGACACAAAAAACGCCGCTGATCAGCGGCGTTTTTTTATGGGCGGGGATTTTTGCCAGCGACTCAGAGCTGCCCGTCGCGATCGCGGAAGCCCAGCAGATACAGCACGCCATCCAGACCCAGGGTCGAGATCGCCTGCTTGGCCGATTGCTTGACCAGCGGCTTGGCACGGAACGCAACGCCCAAGCCGGCAATGCCCAGCATCGGCAAATCGTTGGCGCCGTCACCCACCGCGATGGTCTGCTCCAGGCGCAGGCCTTCCTTGTGGGCCAGCTCGCGCAGCAGATCGGCCTTGCGCTGAGCGTCGACAATCGGCTCGATGGCGACGCCGGTGACTTTACCGTCCACCACCTCGAGTTCGTTGGCGAACACGTAGTCGATACCCAGCTTGGCCTGCAATTGCTTGGCGAAATAGGTGAAGCCGCCAGAGAGAATGGCGGTCTTGTAGCCCAGCCGCTTGAGCTCGGCGAACAGGGTTTCGGCACCCTCGGTCAGGCGCAGGGACGCGCCGATGGACTCCAGCACGCCGACGTCCAGGCCCTTGAGCAACGCCAGGCGTTCCTTGAAGCTGGCACGAAAATCCAGTTCGCCGGCCATGGCCCGCTCGGTGATTTCTGCCACCCGCTCACCCACGCCAGCCGCCTTGGCCAGTTCGTCGATGACTTCGGCCTCGATCAGTGTCGAGTCCATATCGAACACCGCCAGGCGCCGGTTGCGGCGGAACAGCGAGTCTTCCTGGAAGGCGATATCGACATTCAGCTCCTGGGCCACACTGAGGAACTCGGCCCGCAGTGCCTGGGGATCGGCGGCCTCGCCACGCACCGAGAATTCGATGCAACCCTTGCCTTGATCCGCCGGCATATCCAAGGGCATGCGCCCGGAGAGCCGATCGATATGGTCGATGTTCAAGCCGTATTTGGCGGTAATCGAGCTCACCCGCTGCAACTGCTCGGCGGTAACCTTGCGCGTCAGCAAGGTGACGATATGGCGCTGCTTGCCCTGCCCGGCGACCCATTGCTGGTAATCGTCCTCGGACACCGGGGTGAAACGCACCTGCTGGTCGAGCTTGTAGGCGGTGAACAGAATGTCCTTGAGCACCGACGAACTCTGCTCGTTGCTGGGAATTTCAACCAGGATGCCGAACGACAAGGTGTCGTGGATCACCGCCTGACCGATGTCGAGAATGTTCACACCACCCTGGGCCAGAACACCAGTAATGGCCGCAGTCAGACCGGGACGATCTTCGCCGGTGATGTTTATCAGGACAATTTCGCGCAAGGCGCACCCCCGAGGTGGAAAAAAAGCGCATTCTACCCACTTTCGGTGACCATCGGGCACAGCCAGCGCTTTGCCGGTCTAGGGCCTGTCGCTATACTGCGCGTCAACTTCACGGACAAAAGAGCCGAGCTCAGTGAACCGGCCCACGCCAGTTAAAACCGACAACTTCTTCCTGCTGATCTTCCGTGCACTGCGCCACCGCCGTGTACCGATTGCATTGCGCATTGCCAGCCATAACGTGATCCTGGTCGCCCTGGCCCTGGTGATCTATGCCGGCGTGATGGGCCTGCAGTTCAAGCAAGCCATGCACGAACAAGCCGACGCCCTGGGTCAGAGCCTGACCACCCAGACTGCCACCTCGGCCACCGAGCTGCTGGTGTCCAACGACATCCTCAGCCTCAACGTCCTGCTCAACAACCTGACCAAGAACCCGTTGGTGGCCCATGCGGCGATCTACAGCGTCGACAACCGCATCCTCGCCGAGGCCGGTCAGCGCCCCAAGAGCAGCCTGCTGGGTGAAACCGAAGGTGTGTACCAGACCAAGATCACCTTCCAGGACGTGACTGCCGGCAACCTGCGGATCAGCCTGGACATGGCGCAGTTCCAGCAACCGATGACCATCAGCCTGCAGAGCATGGGCATTCTCAGCGCGATCCTGCTGGCACTGGCCCTGGCACTGAGCCTGCGCCTGGGGCGCCACATCTCCACCCCGTTGCTGCAACTGCGAGTCTGGCTGCGAGATCTGGATGAACACACCCCAGCGACCCAGCGCCAGGACGAGATCGGCGATCTGGCGCGCCAGCTGCACGCTCGTCTGGTACCGGAAAAGCCCGAACCAGAGCCGCAGCCAGAGCTCGAAGAGCAGGATGACGAGGAACAGGAAGCCGCGTTCGAAGTACGCAACCTGCGTGACCCAAGCTTTGATGAAAGCGCCCCGGTCGCCGGCCTGAAGCCCGCGCCACGGCATCTGGTCAGCGCCGAGGAAGACGAACTGGACGAAGAAGATCCGTTCGCCGACCTGCGTGATCACTCGTCGACTCCCGCCCCCAAACCTGCCTTGCAACCCCAGGTCCCGGCCCAGCCTCAGCACAGCGCAGTGCTCGCAGTGCAGCTGGGTGCCCAGGAACAACTGCGCCGCCTACCCCGCGCGCGCCTGATGGAGCTGCTGGAACGCTATCGCGATTGCCTCGACCAGGCGGCCTCGCTGTATCAGAGCGAACTGCACACCCTGAACGACGGCAGCACGCTGATGCTGTTCCATAGCGAAGACAGCGGCGACGATTACCTCACCAACGCCATCTGCTGCGGCGAGTTGTTGCGCGCCTTGGGCCATGCCCTGCAGATCGAAGTGGCGGACAGCGGCATCACCCTGCAACTGCAATTGGGCCTGACCCTGGGCGAGGAGCTGTTCGGCCTCAGCCCGATCGACCTGCTGCTGACCGAGACCGCCCAGGATGCCCTGGCGCTATCCCAGCACAGCCGCAACCTGCTGCTGGTGGAGCGCAAGATCAATGACGACGCGCTGATTCGTCAGCGGGCACGTATCCGCCCAATCGCCAGCCCGGAAGGCGCTTGCTGCGTGGAGCGATTGATGGAGCCTTATCCGTCGATGCTGGAACGGCAACTGGCGCGCATGCATGAGACACGGACCAAGTTGTAAGGCTGAAGCCGTGCAAGAGAAGCCCGCCAAGTGCGGGCTTTTTTGTGCCTGGCGGGCGGGCGGCGTGGAGCCCTTCGCTGGCAAGCCAGCTCCTACAACAGTCCCGCAAATTTCGTAGGGGCTGGCTTGCCAGCGAAGAAAATCGGCCAGACTTCCCCGCCCCACTGCAGAAACGACAAGGCCCGCCAATAGGCGGGCCTTGTCTTGCAACCATTGACCTCAGAACCTGAACACTTCCATATCTGTACGGATCGGCGTGGCCATCGGAATCTTCGGCTGTTTCTCATGCTCGACAGGCTTGGGCGCTGGCGCCGGTGTCGCCTTGCGTGGCACTTCCGCCACGGCCGGCTGATTGGCCAGGGGCTTGAGAGCGCCCGACAGCTGCTCGGCCAGACGCTGCAACAGCACGCCCTGAGCCTGGACCTGCGACGCCGTGGTCCCTGCGTGCTGCTCCTGCAGGTGAACAATACGGTTGTCCCGCACCTGACCACGACGATCGATCAGGCGCCACTGCGCATCCAGCACCGCTGGCTGCGACTTGCCGGAATCCAGACGGGTGATCGACAACAACACCTGCACATCCGGGGTGAAGCCACTGGTCGCCGGAGCCAGTACCACGCGCTGACTATCCAGATGGCCGGCCACCTGGCGCAGCAGCAACTGATCGATGTCCGAAGACAGGCTGCCGGCCCAGCGGCCATCGGTGGAGGCTTGCAGGCTGCCATCGTCCTGGCGTTGCAGGAGTGTTTCACGTTGCAGGTAGTCGGCGATCAACACCGGCCCCAACAATACCGACATGCCGGCACTGGCCGGCTGGGCTGGACTTCCGCTGTCCAGCTGATACAGCGACACCGGCTGGTGTACGCTGCAACCCGCCAGGCCAAGAACGCCCGCGAGCAAAAAAACAAGAGGAAGGCGCAGAGCAGTCATCATCCCATCCAAGTGGCGGCCACAAGGCTGGCCACAGTGTAAATACTCAAAAAAATTGAATAACGCTCGGCCACGCCGGCGTTTGAAAGCGCATATCATCCGTGAATATGCGCCGTGACTCCAGTGTTCTAGCGTCGATCTGGCGCTTAAATCCAAGATCGAACGCTCCAGCCTGCCGTTAACCGAGAGGCTCTACCAACAACGCATCGACCCGCTGGAAACCGCGAGGCAGTTTGTTGCCGCGACGTCCGCGCTCGCCCTTGTAGTGCTCAAGGTCATCGGCCTTCAGCGACAAGGTGCGCTTGCCCGCCTGCAACACCAGGGTCGCGCCATCCGGCAGTACCGCGATGTCGGTGACGTACTCTTCGCGGCTGGCCACGCGCTCACCGGGAATGCCGATGATCTTGTTGCCCTTGCCTTTGCCCAACTGCGGCAGATCGCTGATCTTGAACACCAGCAGGCGACCCTCGGTGGTCACCGAGGCCAGCCAGTTCTGCTCGCGGTCGGCCACTGGCCGTGGTGCCAGTACCTTGGCGTTGTTCGGCAGGCTCAGCAGCGCCTTGCCGGCCTTGTTCTTGGCCTGCAGATCTTCGCCCTTGACCACGAAGCCATAGCCCGCGTCGGAAGCGATCACATACAAGGCATCGTCATCGGGCAGCAGTACACACTCGAACGTCGCACCCGGCGGCGGTGTCAGACGACCGGTCAACGGCTCGCCCTGACCACGGGCCGATGGCAGCGTGTGGGCCGCCACCGAGTAACTGCGGCCGGTGGAGTCAATGAACACCGCAAACTGGTTGGAACGCCCCGCAGCAGCGGTCTTGTAGCCGTCACCGGCCTTGTAGGACAAACCAGTGGCGTCAATATCATGCCCCTTGGCACAGCGAACCCAGCCTTTTTCCGACAGAACGATGGTCACCGGCTCGGTTGGCATCAGCTCGTTTTCCGACAGTGCCTTGGCTTCCGCGCGGGAGACGATCGGGGAACGACGGTCGTCGCCGTAGGTTTCTGCATCTTGCAGCAGCTCGGTACGCACCAGCTTCTTCAGCTTGGTCTCGCTGTTGAGCAGGGCTTGCAGCTTGGCCTGCTCCTTGAGCAATTCATCCTGCTCAGCCCGCAGTTTCATCTCCTCCAGACGCGCCAACTGCCGCAGACGGGTGTCGAGAATGTAGTCAGCCTGGACTTCACTAAGGGCGAAACGCTCGATCAGCTTGGCCCGCGGATGCTCCTCGGTACGGATGATGTGGATCACTTCATCCAGGTTGAGGTAAGCGATCAGCAAACCGTCCAACAGGTGCAGGCGACGCTCGACCTTGTCCAGGCGGAACTGCAGGCGCCGGCGCACGGTGTTGACCCGAAACTCGAGCCACTCCACCAGCAACGCTCGCAGGTTCTTCAACTGCGGCTTGCCATCCAGGCCGATGATGTTGATGTTGACCCGATAGGTCGACTCCAACTCGGTGGTGGCAAACAAATGCTGCATCAACTCCTCGGGATCGACCCGGTTGGAGCGCGGGATGATCACGATACGGCAGGGGTTCTCGTGGTCCGACTCGTCACGCAGGTCGGCCACCATCGGCAGTTTCTTGGCCTGCATCTGCGCGGCAATCTGCTCCAGCACCTTGGCCCCGGAGACCTGGTGCGGCAACGCGGTGACGATGATGTCGCCATCTTCGACGCGATAAACGGCGCGCATGCGCACCGAGCCACGGCCGGTCTCATAGATCTTCAGCAGGTCGGCGCGCGGGGTGATGATTTCTGCTTCGGTGGGATAGTCCGGCCCCTGGATGTGTTCGCAGAGCTGTTCCACCGAGGCTTTGGGTTCGTCCAGCAGACGCACACAGGCCGAAGCCACTTCCCGCAGGTTATGGGGCGGTACGTCGGTGGCCATGCCCACGGCAATACCGGTGGTGCCATTGAGCAGGATATTCGGCAAGCGAGCCGGCAACACCAGGGGCTCCTGGAGCGTGCCGTCGAAGTTCGGCCCCCAATCCGCGGTGCCCTGGCCCAGCTCGCTGAGCAGCACTTCGGAATAGCGCGACAAACGCGCCTCGGTATAACGCATGGCCGCGAAGGACTTGGGATCGTCAGGCGCCCCCCAGTTGCCCTGGCCATCCACCAGCGTGTAGCGATAGCTGAACGGCTGCGCCATCAGCACCATGGCTTCGTAGCAGGCGGAGTCCCCGTGGGGGTGGAACTTGCCGAGCACGTCACCCACGGTACGCGCGGATTTCTTGTGCTTGGAATCGGCATCCAGCCCCAGCTCACTCATGGCGTAGACAATACGCCGCTGTACCGGTTTCAGGCCGTCGCCAATATGCGGCAAAGCACGGTCCATGATCACGTACATGGAGTAGTTGAGGTAGGCACTTTCGGTGAAGTCAGCCAGTGACCGGCGTTCTACGCCATCCAGGCTGAGATCAAGGGAGTCGCTCATGCGGGCCTCATTGGTTCGTAGTCTGGCGCAGCAGCATGGTGCCGCCGCGCTGAGTAAATTCAAGTTTCTTCAAAGCGCTCATACCCAGCAAAACCTGGTCGCCGTCGAGCCCCGGGGCCACCAGCGCCCTGACGTCCTGAAGGACAATATCCCCCAGTTGCAAACGCTCGATGCGGGTCCGGTAACCCTCGCTGCGTCCATTGGCCGTGCTCAGGGAAACCGGCACCCCGCGTTCCAGGCCCAGGCGCTCGGCCAGCCCGGAAGGAATCGACACCTCGGTGGCGCCGGTATCGAGCATGAATTGCACCGGCTGCCCGTTGATGTAGCCACTGGCGACGAAATGCCCCTGGCCATTGCCGACCAGTTTCACTTCGATGTAACCCTCATGTTGTTGCGAACTGACGACCGTGTTCGGGTTCTCCTGACGTGCCTCCCAATCAGCGAAGAACCGCGTGGCCAGGAACAGCGCCGCGGCCCAGGCCATGATCAGCATCACTCGTCCGGCACTCTTGCCCGGTTGCTGGCTCATGGCTTGCTACTCCAACCACCTTCAGGCGCAGCAAAACGCCAGACGATGGGACGGGCCTCGCCATCGGCGCGGGCACGCTTGTTGTTGTCCACACCGATCCAGGCACCCTTGGCGTCCACCACCAAGGCTTCCGCCAGCCCATAGGGCTGTAGATAACGTCGATGTTCCACCAACGCCCCGGCGGCATAGGACCAGCACTGCTCGACCTTGGCGGTCTGCGCATCCCGACGACAGATCTGATAGGCATTGCGCTCCAGGGTAAACAGCTTGCCGTCGAACAGCGACAGGTCGGCAAAATCCCGGGACACCGCCTTGGCGTTGGGCACCTGCTCCGGCTGCATTTCCAAGCCCGCCTCGCTAAGCAGCACGCAACCGCCATCACAGTCCCAGGTGGCCTGCCCGCGCTTGATCAATAACAGCCCACGCCGCTCACGCTCCGCTGCCAGCCAGATTCGGTCGCCGGCAGGGTTTACCGCCAAGCCTTCGAACAAGGCGTTGAAATGCAGGAGCATGCCACTGGCCCGCGCTTCGCGAACCATGATCGGGGAGATCTTCAGCCAGGTCGGCGCGCCTTGCGTCGGCACTTGCAGCACCGTGGCATGAGCTTCGCTGACCACATATTTGTTGCCGGCGGCATCGCAGGAGATACCTTCGAAATCCAGGTCGCCACCACGCACGAAGGACGCCGCCCAGGTCCGCGACTTCAAACCCCAAGGCAAGCCGGTGTCGGGTACCGCAGGCACCTCCAGCTTGACGGTCTCGGCCTGCCAGACGCTGTCGCGGGTATCGAGCTTGTAGATCTGATCGTCATCGCGGTCGGAAACCGTCCACAAATCCTGGCCACAGAGTGCCAGCCCGGACAGATTGCTACCGCGCATGCCCTCAACAGGATGCTCGGACAACAAGGTCAGTTCGGGCACTGGCGCGGCCACCACCGAGGTTGCCAATAGCGCTAGGGCCAGGGCAAAACCCCTGTGCATCAGGCCAACACCTCGGCCAGGTTGCCCTTGGACTCCAGCCAGGTCTTGCGGTCGCCAGCGCGTTTTTTCGCCAGCAGCATGTCCATCATTTCCGAAGTCGCCTCGACGTCTTCCAAGGTCAACTGCACCAGGCGCCGAGTGTTCGGGTCCATGGTGGTCTCGCGCAGTTGCGGCGGGTTCATTTCGCCCAGGCCTTTGAATCGAGTGACCTGGGGCTTGCCGCGTTTCTTCTCGGCCACCAGGCGGTCGAGAATGCCATCACGCTCGGCGTCGTCCAGGGCGTAGTAGATTTCCTTGCCCAGGTCGATGCGGTACAGCGGCGGCATGGCCACATAGACGTGACCGGCGTTCACCAAGGGGCGGAAATGCTGGACGAACAAGGCACAGAGCAAGGTGGCAATGTGCAGGCCGTCGGAGTCGGCGTCGGCGAGGATGCAGATCTTGCCATAGCGCAGCTGGCTCATGTCCTCGGCGCCCGGATCGACGCCAATGGCCACGGCGATGTTGTGCACTTCCTGGCTGGCCAGGACTTCGCTGCCGTCCACTTCCCAGGTGTTGAGGATCTTGCCCCGCAACGGCAGGATCGCCTGGAACTCCTTGTCCCGCGCCTGTTTGGCCGAACCACCGGCGGAGTCACCCTCCACCAGGAACAGTTCGGAACGCATCGGGTCCTGGCCGGCGCAGTCCGCCAGCTTGCCGGGCAGTGCCGGGCCTTGGGTAATGCGCTTGCGCTCGACCTTCTTGCTGGCCTTCAAGCGGCGACCGGCGTTGCTGATGGCCAGTTCAGCCAGTTGCATACCCAGCTCGGGATTGGCATTGAGCCACAGGCTGAAGGCGTCCTTGACCACGCCGGAAACGAAAGCCGCCGCCTCACGGGACGACAAACGCTCTTTGGTCTGGCCGGAGAACTGCGCGTCTTGCATCTTCATCGACAGGACGAAGGCGATCCGCTCCCAGACATCTTCCGGGGCCAGCTTCAGGCCACGGGGCAGCAGGTTGCGGAATTCGCAGAACTCACGCATGGCATCCAGCAAACCCTGGCGCAAACCATTGACGTGGGTACCGCCCTGGGCCGTGGGGATCAGGTTGACGTAGCTTTCCTGAACACTGTCACCACCTTCCGGTAGCCACAACAGGGCCCAGTCCACCGCTTCCTTGTTACCCGCGAGACTGCCGCAGAACGGCTCGTCCGGCAGGCGTTCGAATTCGCTGACCGCATCCACCAGATAGGAGCGCAGGCCGTCTTCGTAATGCCACTCGACCTTCTCGCCGCTGGACTTGTCTTCGAAGCTGACCAGCAGCCCCGGGCACAGTACAGCCTTGGCCTTGAGCACATGCTTGAGGCGGCTGACGGAAAATTTCGGCGAATCGAAGTATTTCGGGTCCGGGGCAAAGTACACGCTGGTACCGGTGTTGCGCTTGCCCACCGTGCCGACCACTTCCAGCTCGGTGGCCTTGTAGCCGTCGGCGAAGGTCATCTGGTATTCGTTGCCGTCGCGCTTGACCCGCACCCGCACCTGATTCGACAGGGCGTTGACCACGGAAATACCCACCCCGTGCAGACCGCCGGAGAACTGGTAGTTCTTGTTGGAAAACTTGCCGCCCGCATGGAGCTTGGTGAGGATCAGCTCGATCCCGGACACGCCCTCTTCCGGGTGGATGTCCACGGGCATGCCGCGGCCGTCGTCGGAGACTTCCAGGGAATGGTCGGCGTGCAGGATGACCTGTATCGACTTCGCATGGCCGGCCAGGGCTTCGTCGACACTGTTGTCGATGACTTCCTGGGCCAGGTGGTTGGGCCGCGTGGTGTCGGTGTACATGCCCGGGCGTTTGCGCACCGGGTCGAGTCCCGAGAGGACTTCGATGGCGTCTGCGTTATAAGAGCTAGCGCTGGGAGTGGCCATGGGTTCTCGTCGTTAGTCGTTCAATGAATATGGGGCGAGGCTTTCACAGTGCAGTGAAATCGATCGCCTGGTACTGATCGGCAGTGATGCCGGCAAAATTCAATATCGCCGGCAATTGTCCGGCAAAACCTTGGAAACTATGATCGCCGCCGGCCTGGATACGCAAGGCACAGGCACGGTAATAGCGCTCGGCGCTGCGATAGTCCAGCGTCTCGTCCCCGGTCTGCAACCACACCTGATAACGCTGCGGGTCCTGGGGCGGCGCGACTTCCAGCGCTGCCAGAGCCGCCACATGGTCATGGGTCAGCTCCCAGGTTTCATCGGTATACAGGTTTTTCTGCGTGCCCAGATAACCGTCGAACATCCGGTGCGGGCTGACAGCAGGGTTGATCAGCAGAGCTTTGAGCCCGTAGCGCTCGGCAAGGTGAGTCGCATAGTAGCCGCCGAGCGAGCTGCCGACCAGCAATGGTCGACCGAGTTCGGCAATCGCCTGCTCCAACTGGCCAACGGCCTGTCGCGGATGATGATGCAGGGCCGGTACCCGCAATTGTTCAGCCAGCCCCAGCTTCTCCATGACACGCCGCAACTGGGAGGCCTTGGTCGACGCGGGAGCACTGTTGAAGCCGTGGATATAAAGGATCGAACCGGACATGCGAACTCCCTGTGCACCTGGGCAAAAGCCGCAGTTTACAGGGATGACGGCAGGTTACGAAGCCGCTTCAGTAGCCGTTGCTACCGTAGTCGATGGTGAATTCGTAGCCCAGGACCCGTTCCACGCCGGTTTCCAACCGTCCATCGGGCCACAGCCGCAGCCAGCGATAGCCCGGCACCTGCTCCTCGACCTTGAAGTCGTCGCTGCCGGGCTCGAACTGGATGCAGGTCGAGGGTGAGGCCAATAGCCGCACGGCGCCGCGCTGGCGATCGATTTCCTGATGCACGTGCCCCCAGAGCAGGGCACGGACCTGGGGGAAAGCGTCGAGCACGGCGAACAGTGCCTCGGCGTTGCGCAGGCCAATGGGCTCCATCCAGGCACAGTCGATGGACACCGGGTGATGGTGCAGACAGATCAGGTGATGGCGTTCCGGAGCCTCGCTCAGGGAGCGGGCCAGCAATTGCAGTTGATCATCCTGCAGGTAACCCGGCACCGAGCCGGGCACCGCCGAGTCCAGCAGAGTGATGCGCCAGTTGCCGATATCCATTACCGGCTCCAGCAAATCACTGTCCCGCGTCGCCAGCTGCATGATCTTCGGCTCGTCATGGTTGCCCGGCAGCCAGCGGCCCGGGGCCGGAATCTGTCGGGTCAACTGACGAAAGCGCTGATAAGACTCCAGGCTGCCATCCTGGGACAGATCGCCCGTGGCCAGCATCAGGTCGATCCGCGGCTGCTGCGCCAACACCTGCTCAATGACCCGCTGCAGACTGTCGGCGGTATTCATGCCCAGCAAGGTGCCGTCAGTGTCGGCAAACAGGTGGCTGTCAGACAGTTGCACCAGCAGTACGGAATCGTCGGCAGTCAGTGCGGATACGCTTGGCACGGCGTTCTCCCGGAGCAAGGGCACAAAGCATGATGAAGGCGGCAATTATGCTGGGGGAAATGGAAAAGAGGAAACCTGGGAAACGGACCCAGTTCACATCTAGCGCACGGCTTCGAACTCGTGACCACACGCCAGGCAATGGCTCAGCCACTCCCCGAGAAAGACATTCAACTGGGCCTTTTCATCCGGTTGATGCATGAAGGCATTGGGATAGGGATAGATGCTGCGAAAGCGCCGGGCATGTTCGGCACTGATGACTTCCGCCATGCGTGCATCGTGATAGACCTGCACTTCCAGTTGCGGCACCGGCAGCCACGGCAGGCTGTGCTCCTGACGCACCTGCAAGGTGGTGGTGTAAGGGCAGGCCAGCACCACTTCCAGGGCCAGTACGCCGAGCATCTGGTCGCCCTGGGTCACGGCGATGCGCCGCGCCACAGGCTGGTTGCGCATGTCAGGCAACAGGCGCATCAGTCGAGCGTAGTTGGCCTCGCAGGAAGCTTGCAGCCCCGCGAGATCAACCCGATAGCGGTCGCGTACCTTGTTTACGACCATAACCCCCTCACTTCAGCGCGATTGAGCGCCAGCCACTGCAAGGCAATGATGCTGGCGGCATTGCAGATCCGCCCGTCACGCATGGCCTGCAACGCATCCTCATAAGCCATCACCGAAACCCGGATATCCTCCGCCTCTTCTTCCAGCCCATGCAGCCCGCCGGCAGCGCTGCTGTCGCAACGACCCAGGAACAGGTGGACGAACTCGGTGCTGCCCCCCGGCGACGGAAAATACTGGGTCATCGGCCACAGCGCGGAAATGTCCAGGCCAGCTTCCTCCTGTGCCTCACGCCGAGCAACCTGTTCCGGCTGCTCGTCCTTGTCGATCAGCCCGGCTACCAGTTCCACCAGCCAGGGCGTAGCGGTCTTGCCCATGGCACCGACGCGGAACTGTTCGATCAGCACCACTTCATCGCGTTGCGGATCGTACGGCAGTACGCAGACCGCATCGTGACGAACAAAGACTTCACGATTGATTTCCCGCCCCATGCCACCGGCGAACAGCTCGTGACGCAGTTGCAAGCGATCGAGCCGGTAGAACCCCTGGAAGCAGTTTTCGCGCCGGATAATCTCAACGGCACTGGGCGTGGAGTTGGCAAAGTCAGTCATAACAATCCTCGTGTACAGCGTGTTCGACCCGAGGATCCCCCTCGACTTCGCGCCATCCTAACGCGCTCGCGGCTGCCGATGCAGCCCCTTTACCCTCAGCGGGATAGACGGCGAGGGGCTAAACCTACTCTAATTGCCTCTATTGAGCTTAGTGGCGAACCGACTGCCTCGCAGACAGTCGAAGCCGGTAACTTTTGCCTCCCCCTGGTTTATGAAGGACGCCCATGTCGCTTGTCAAAATCGCCTCCGTGGCCTGTATCGCCCTGACCCTGGGCGCGTGCCAAAGCCTGTTTCAGCCAAGCTACAACACCCCGCTGGAAACCAAGCGCGAGAAGTCCGAGCAACTCAAGCCCGGCTGCAGCGGCGCCGACTGCCCACTGGTCAACCTCGACACCGTGCACTTTCCCGCCGAGCCGCAACTGGATGCCATCATCGAAAAACGCTTGCTGCAAATGACCCGCACCAGCCCCGACGCACCACTGCCGGCCAGCCTCAGTGCCTACCGCGAACAGTTCCTGCGCAGCGCAGCGGACCGCCACGGCATGTACCTGCAATCCAAGGTACGGGAGCAGCATGACGGCCTGGTGATCATCGAACTGGCCAGCTACCTGGACACCGGCGCCGCCAACGGCACTCCGGGACGAGGCTTCGTCAACTACTCGCGCCAGCAGCACAAGGCCCTGAACCTGGCGGACATGCTCCTGCCTGGCCAGGAAGACATGTTCTGGAAAGCTGCGCGGGTTGCCCACAACAACTGGCTGATCAGCACCCACCTGGATCGCGAAGCCGAATTCGTGAAAACCTGGCCGTTCCAGAAAACCCCGAATGTGGCCCTGACCCAGAAATCCGTGACCCTCAAGTACGACGTCACTACCATCGCGCCCTCGGTTCTGGGTCATATCGAATTGCAGATTCCCTACGACCGCCTCAAGGGCGTACTCAAGCCCGAGCTGTTTCCCGGGAACTGAACGCCTGCCCCAGCAACCACTGCAACAGCCCTGCCAGTACCAGCGATGGCAGGGTTGCGCCGACATCCGGATACAGATTGGCCAGCAAGTGATAGGTGCTCACCCCACCCAACCAGGCCAGCAGCGCCGTCCAGCGCAGGGCTGACTCCGGGATCTGCCCGCTGCGCCGACGCAGGATGAAGTGGTCCACCAGCACCACGCCAAACAACGGCGCAAATACCGAGCCGATCAACAGCAGGAAATTCTGGTACTGGGCCAATGGCGCCAGACACGCGATCAGGGTGCAGAGCAGACCTATGGCCAGGGCCAGGTGCTCGACCTTGAGACGCAGCAGAATGCCGCTGGAAACGGCCGCCGAGTGGATATCGGCAAAGGCGTTTTCCGATTCGTCCAGCAGGATCAACAACAGCGGAATCCCCAGGCCGGCCCCGGCCAGCGCCAGCAGCAAGGCATTCACTTCACCACTGGGAGCGAAGGCCAGGGTGTAGGCGACGCCCAGGCTCATCAACCAGAAATTGCCGATGAAAAAGCCCAGGGCCGTGCCGCCGAACACGCTCTTGGCGCGCTTGCCGAACCGCGAGTAGTCGGCGATCAGCGGCAACCAGGACAAGGGCATGGCGATGGCGATATCGAAGCCCACGGCGAACGGCATCGAGCCGTCCCCGGCCTGGGCCCAGAGCGCCGCCAGGTCGGCCCGGGCGAACAGGTTCCAGGTCAGCCACAGACAGGCCGCCAGCAACAGCCAGATGCCCCACTTGCGCAGGATCTGACGGACGAAGGTCAAGGGGCCGCTGACCGCCAGCAAGGTGGCCAAGGCACCGAAAAACAGGGTCCAGAGCAAGGGATTGGCCCACAGGCTGCCCTCATTGAAAGGACGGGCGCCCAGGAGACTGGCGGCATCGCGCATGACGATGATCTCGAACGAGCCCCAGCCGACCAATTGCAGCAGGTTCAGCACCGCCGGCAAGCTGGCGCCGCGCCGCCCCAGGCTCAACTTGAGCGCGGACATGGACGACAGGCCGGTGTCACTGCCGATCACCCCCACCGCCGCCAGAAGCAGGACGCCCACTGCGGTGCCAAGGAAAATCGCCAATAAAGAGTGGGACAACCCCAGGCCCGGCGCCAGCAGCGCGCCGGTCTGCAACACCATCAGGCCGATGCCCAGGGAGAACCACAGGGAAAACAGATCCCGGGCACCGAAAACGCGCTTGTCGGCCGGTACCGCGAGATTGGGAGAGTAGGTGCTGGTTGGACTGCTCAAGGTTGTTATCTCGAAGGAATAGGGTCTGTAGGAGCCGGCTTGCCGGCGAAAGCGCCACCTCGTTGAGAGCGCGGCGCCTGGTTCGCGGGCAAGCCCGCTCCTACAGAGGGGGTCAGACTTTCTTGTACAGCTGGCTGCCTTCCTGCTTGAAGCGCTCGGCCTGCTCAGCCAGTCCCTTGGCGACGTCCACGTCCACCGCTTCGATGCGCTGGTTGGCCGCGTACTCACGAACCTCCTGGGTGATCTTCATCGAGCAGAACTTCGGCCCGCACATGGAGCAGAAGTGCGCCACCTTGGCCGAATCCTTGGGCAGGGTTTCGTCGTGGTACGAACGGGCGGTGTCCGGGTCCAGGCCGAGGTTGAACTGGTCTTCCCAGCGGAACTCGAAACGCGCCTTGGACAGGGCGTTGTCGCGGATCTGCGCGCCCGGGTGACCTTTCGCGAGATCCGCAGCATGCGCGGCGATCTTGTAGGTGATGATCCCGGTCTTCACGTCATCCTTGTTCGGCAGGCCCAGGTGTTCCTTGGGCGTGACGTAGCAGAGCATGGCGCAGCCGAACCAGCCGATCATCGCCGCACCGATACCGGAGGTGATGTGGTCATAGCCGGGGGCGATGTCGGTAGTCAGTGGGCCGAGGGTGTAGAACGGAGCCTCGTCGCAGCACTCCAGCTGCTTGTCCATGTTCTCCTTGATCAACTGCATCGGCACGTGACCCGGGCCTTCGATCATGCACTGCACATCGTGCTTCCAGGCGATCTTGGTCAGCTCGCCGAGGGTTTCCAGTTCGCCGAACTGGGCTTCGTCGTTGGCGTCGGCAATCGACCCCGGACGCAGGCCGTCTCCCAGGGAGAAGCTGACGTCATAGGCCTTCATGATTTCGCAGATTTCGTCGAAGTGGGTGTAGAGGAAATTCTCTTTGTGGTGCGCCAGGCACCACTTGGCCATGATCGAACCGCCCCGGGACACGATGCCGGTCACGCGCTTGGCGGTCAGCGGCACATAGCGCAGCAACACGCCGGCGTGGATGGTGAAGTAGTCCACACCCTGCTCGGCCTGCTCGATCAGGGTGTCGCGGAACAGCTCCCAGGTCAGGTCCTCGGCCACGCCGTTGACCTTTTCCAGGGCCTGGTAGATCGGCACGGTGCCGATTGGTACCGGCGAGTTGCGGATGATCCACTCGCGGGTTTCATGGATGTGCTTGCCGGTGGACAGGTCCATCACCGTGTCCGAACCCCAGCGGATGCCCCAGGTCAGTTTCGCCACTTCTTCCTCGATGGAGGAGCCCAGGGCGCTGTTGCCGATGTTGCCGTTGATCTTCACCAGGAAGTTGCGGCCGATGATCATCGGTTCCAGTTCGACGTGGTTGATGTTGGCCGGGATGATCGCGCGGCCACGGGCAATTTCCTCACGCACGAACTCGGCGGTGATTTCCTTGGGGATGCTGGCGCCGAAGCTGTGGCCGGCGTGTTGCTGCTTCAGCAGGCCGGCGGCGCGGGCCTCCTGCAGCTTCATGTTTTCGCGGATGGCGACGTATTCCATCTCGGCGGTGATGATGCCTTGGCGCGCGTAGTGCATCTGGCTGACGTTGGCCCCGGCCTTGGCCCGGCGCGGGTTATTGACGTGGGCGAAGCGCAGCTTGGTCAGTTCCGGGTCGGCCAGGCGCTGCTGACCGAAGTTGGAACTCAGGCCAGCCAGGCGCTCGGTGTCGCCACGGTCTTCGATCCAGGCCGAACGCACATCGCCCAGGCCCTTGCGCACATCGATCACCACGTTCGGATCGGTGTAGGGGCCGGAGGTGTCGTACACAGTGACCGGCGCGTTGATCTCGCCGCCGAAATCGGTGGGGGTCACGTCCAGGGTAATTTCGCGCATGGGCACGCGGATGTCCGGGCGGGAACCCTGGACATAAACTTTTTGCGAGCGGGTAAAGGGCTGCACCGATTGTTGGTCGACTTGGGCCGACTCACTGAGGTTGCTAGCGTTTTTTAATTTTGTCGTCATCACGGGCTCTCCAGACAGCATCCAGGCAGTGGAATTTTGTCGGAGCGAACCTGTAACGGACGGACGCACCCTGTCTAAGCAACTAGTGAGTGCAGTGCTTGGTACTCGAGGGGTGTTCGATTGTCGAACAACATCCCGGACGAAGCACAAGAGGACTCGCCGGGTGACGAGAAATC
>NZ_MOAK01000013.1:59048-59979 GCF_003732485.1 Pseudomonas protegens | reverse complement strand
CCGATCTCAGCCTCATAGCAAGGCACCCCGACAAGAACCGGGCCAGTCTAGACAAAGCCGGGACAGAACGCCAACCCCCGTGCAATAAGCAGGATGAATGGCGTAATCAGCGGATTGTTGCGACCTGCCAGCGGCTCTACACTCCTTGCCCTGTGTCGAACCTTGACGCTCTATGGGTCGCGCCTTAGCCTTGGCGCCTGGATTATCTCCGTAATATCAACTCTAGGGATCGCCGAATGCTGCGCAAACTCTCACTGGCTGTTGCCGTGTCTTGTGCGTCCAATGGAATGGCCTGGGCAGCAGAAGCGCCTTTGACCACCAAGACCGACCTGGTCAGCGTCTACCAGGAAGCGGTGGACAACAATGCCGATCTGGCCGCTGCACGCGCCCAGTACGGCGCCCAAAAGGAAGTGGTGCCCCAGGCCCGCGCCGGCCTGCTGCCGAACCTCTCGGCCGGCGCGGACATGAGCAACACCCGCACCAAGTTCGATGAGCCGTCCATGACCTCGACCCGCAGCGGCAACGTCTACCAGGCAACCCTGGCCCAGCCGCTGTTCCGCGCCGATCGCTGGTTCCAGTTGCAAGCGGCCAAGGACATCAACGAACAGGCCTCGCTGCAACTCTCGGCCACCGAACAGAACCTGATCCTGCAAAGCGCGGAGAACTACTTCGCCGTGCTGCGCGCCCAGGACAACCTGGCCTCGACCAAGGCCGAGGAAGCCGCCTTCAAACGCCAACTGGACCAGTCCAACGAGCGCTTCGACGTGGGCCTGTCGGACAAGACCGACGTGCTGCAATCCCAGGCCAGCTACGACACCGCCCGGGCCAACCGCATCCTTGCCCAGCGTCAGGTGGACGACGCCTTCGAAGCCCTGATCACCCTGACCAATCGTGATTACAACTCGATCCAGGGCATCGTCCATACCCTGCC
>NZ_MOAK01000013.1:38985-59000 GCF_003732485.1 Pseudomonas protegens | reverse complement strand
AAGCAGAACCTCAACCTGCTGGCCAGCAACTATGCGGTCAGCGCCGCCGAGGAAACCCTCAAGCAGCGCAAGGCCGGGCACGCCCCGACCCTGGACGCCGTGGCGCAGTACAAGAAAGGCGACAACGACGCCCTGGGCTTCAGCAACCCCAATCCGTTGACGCGCTATGGCAGCGATGTCGAACAACGCTCCATCGGCCTGCAGTTGAACATCCCGATCTACAGCGGCGGCCTGACCAGTTCCCAGGTTCGCGAGTCCTATTCGCGCCTGAGCCAGACCGAACAGCAGCGTGAATCCCTGCGCCGCCAGGTGGTGGAAAACACCCGCAACCTGCACCGGGCGGTGAACACCGATGTCGAGCAGGTCCAGGCCCGACGCCAGTCGATCATCTCCAACCAGAGCGCGGTGGAAGCCACCGAAATCGGCTACCAGGTGGGCACGCGCAATATCGTCGATGTGCTCGACGCCCAGCGCCAGCTGTACACCTCGGTGCGCAACTACAACAACAGCCGCTACGACTACATCCTCGACAACCTGCGCCTGAAGCAGGCCGCCGGCACCCTCAACCCCGGTGATCTGCAGGACCTGTCGCGCTACCTCAAGGCCGACTACAACCCGGATCGCGACTTCCTGCCGCCGGACCTGGCCAAGGCCGCACAAGAGCAGCTCAAGGCTCGCCCCTGAAAGCCGCAGCCATGAAAAAGGCCACCCAAGCGGGTGGCCTTTTTGCATTCCGGCAAAGCCCTTTCGGGGTTACGGCTCAGCGCCCCTTGAGCAAACGGTCGAGACCATCGAGCAAACGCTGCAACGCCCCCTGATTGGCCTTGAGCACCTTGAGCCCCGCCTCGGCCATCTTCTGCGCATCCCGGGGCAACTCGAACAGGCGCTGCACCGCCACCGCCAGCCCTTCAGCATCATCCACCTCCTGCAGGGCACCGGCCTCGCGCAGCATTGCGGCGATTTCCAGGAAGTTGAACAGGTGCGGCCCGCTGATCACCGGCTTGGCCAGCGCCGCCGGTTCCAGCAGGTTGTGCCCGCCATTGGCGACCAGGCTGCCGCCGACAAAAGCGCTGTCGGCCAGGGCGTAAAGGAACAGCAACTCGCCCATGGTGTCCCCCAGCAAGACCGAGGTGGCGGCGCTTACCGGCTCCCCGGAAGACCGGCGAACCGTCGCAAAACCCTGTTGCTGGCAAAGCTCGAACACCGAGTTGAAGCGCTCCGGGTGCCGTGGCACCAGGATCAGCAAGGCATTCGGGTAACTGGCCAGCAGTTGCCGATGGGCGTCGAGCACCACAGCGTCTTCACCTTCGTGGGTGCTGGCGGCGATCCACACCGGACGCTCCATGGCCTGCCATTGCTGGCGCAGCTCAGTGGCCCGTTGCAGCAGTTGCGGGTCGATACTCAGGTCGAACTTGATCGAGCCTGTGACTTCCACCGTCTCGGAACGCGCGCCCAATTGACGGAAACGTTCGGCTTCGGCTTCGGTCTGCACCGCGAAAAGACTCATCTGCCCCAGCATGGGCGCGGTCAGGCGGGCAAAACGCCCGTAGCCCTTGGCCGAGCGCTCGGACAACCGGGCATTGGCCAGGGCCACCGGAATCCCGCGTCGGGCACACTGGTCAATGTGGTTGGGCCACAGCTCGGTCTCCATGATCACCGCCAGCTTGGGCTGCACCCGGTCAAGAAACCGCGCCGCGGCGCAGGGCAGATCGTAAGGCAGGTAGCAATGCTGGATTCGCGGCTCATTGGCGAACAGCGCCTGGATACGCTCGGAGCCGGTGGGTGTCATGCAGGTCACGGTGATCGGCAACTGGGGATAACGGGCCAACAGGGCACGAATCATCGGTGCGGCGGCGATGCTCTCGCCCACAGACACCGCATGCACCCAAATGCCGCCAGTCTGCATGTCCGGCAAGCCCAGGGAGAAACGCTCGCCAATGCGCTTGGCATAAGCCGGGGCCTTGCGCGAACGCAGCCACAGGCGAATCGCTACCAATGGCAGCCCCAGGTAAAACAGTGCGGTATAGAGAGTTCTATTCATGGCGGCGGAGTTTATCGGTTTTTTAGCCGATCGCCTTCAGGTGCACGGCAAAACGTTCCGCCAGCCAGCGCGCCGCCGGCCCCAGAGGTTCATCGCGACGCCAGGCCAACTCCACCACCAGCGCCGGCGGGGTCCATTCGCTGACCAATTCGACCATCTGGTGCTGGTAAGCCGGGTACTGCACCACATGCCGCGGCAGCCAGGCCCAGCCCAGGCCCCGCATCAGCCATTCAGCCATTACATAAAAGCTGTCAGCCCGCCAGACCTGGGGGCTGACCTGCTCGCCACCGGGATAACCACTGAGTTGGGGAGCGATCAGCAACTGCCGGTGCCGGGCCAGAAGCTGGCGGTTGACCCGTTTCTCATGGGCTAGCGGATGCCCGACGGCGCAGACGGTGACCATCTCGACGCTCCCCAAGGCCCGGCGTTCCAGGGTCTCCGGCATCTGCTCATGGTGAAACAGCAGCCCCAAGTCGGCACGGCGCTCCACCAGTTTGCGTGCCACGTCCCCCTGAGCACCGCTGGCCAGTTGCACTTCCAGGCTGGGAAAGCGCTCGGCCAGGGCTTCCAGGCTGTCGAGCACCGGTTGATAAGGCATCGCCTCGTCCTGGGCCAGGCGTAACCGGGCCTCCTGGCCTCGCATCAAGGCCAGCGCCCGGCCATTGAGGCGATCACACTGGCGCAGGATTTCCCGGGCCTCCTGCAGCAAGGCGCTGCCAGCTTCGGTGAGCTTTGGCTGACGACCGCTGCTGCGTTCGAACAGGCTGACTCCCAGGTCCTCTTCCAGCAGGGCAATGGCACTGCTGATGGCGGACTGAGCCTTGCGCTGCTGGCGGGCCACCGCAGAAAACGAGCGCAATTCGGCGACACTGACAAACAGCCGCAACTGCTCCAGGTTCCATTGCATGTTCATAGAGCAACCTATCTCAATAACAGATAGGTAATGACTTTACCCCATCTGAGCAGCCTCTAGAATGCCGACCTCAGAAAAGCAGTCCCAGACACGAGGAACCCTCCCATGAACGCTTACTACTACCTGGCTATCGCCATCTGCGCGGAAGTGATTGCCACTGTTTCAATGAAAGCGGTCAAGGGCTTGAGCACGCCGCTGCCCCTGGCGCTGATCATCGTCGGCTACGGCGTAGCCTTCTGGATGCTGACCCTGGTGGTGCGCACCGTCCCGGTGGGGGTGGCCTATGCGGTGTGGGCCGGCATGGGCATCGTCATGGTCAGCATCGCCGCACTGTTTCTCTACGGCCAGAAGCTGGATATCCCGGCAATGCTGGGCATGGCGCTGATCGTCCTTGGGGTCGTGGTGATCCAGCTATTCTCGAAAACCGCCGGGCACTGACCCTCGCCTCATGCAGGAGCCGGCTTATCGGCGAACAGCCCACCCCGTGACAAGCTGTCACGGGTTTCGCCCGGTCGCTCCTACAGATTCACGAGCCTGTATACTGCGCCTCTCGTTTTGAACACTGAGGTCGCTGCATGCCATCCGCTATTTCCACCGATGTGCTGATTGTCGGCGCAGGCATCGCCGGTCTCTGGCTCAACGCCCGCCTGCGGCGCCAGGGCTTTTCCACTGTGCTGGTGGAAAGCGCCAGCCTCGGTGGCGGACAGAGCGTGAAATCCCAGGGGATCATCCACGGTGGCGCCAAGTACGCCCTGCACGGTGCCCTTACCGGTGCCTCGGAAGCCATCGCCGACATGCCCCGGCGCTGGCGCGAAGCCCTGGCCGGCACCGGCGAGCTGGACCTGTCCGGCGTGCGCCTGCTGTCCGAGGCCCACTACCTATGGTCTCCCGGCACTCTGGCCGGCAACCTCACCAGCTTCTTTGCCAGCAAGGCTGTGCGCGGCCGGGTCGATCAGGTCAAGGGCGAGCAACTGCCCCCAGCCCTGCAAGACAAGCGCTTCAAAGGCAAGGTCTATCGCCTGGCCGAACTGGTGGTGGATGTGCCCAGCGTCATCCAGCGTCTGGCGGACCTGGGCGGCAACAGCCTGCTGGCCGGGCAGAAAATCGAACCTCTGCTGGAGAATGATCGACTGATGGGCCTGCGGGTCGATGAGCGCGAGATCCGCGCGCAACGCATCGTCCTCAGCGCCGGCGCCGGCAATGCCGACCTGCTCAAGGCCGTCGGCCTGAGCCAGCCGGCCATGCAGCGACGTCCGTTGCACATGGTGCTGGTCAAGGGACCGAGCCTGAAACCCCTGTACGCCCATTGCCTGGGTGGCGGTCCCAAACCCCGGATCACCGTCACCACCCACCCGGCGGCCGATGGCCAGTGGGTCTGGTACCTGGGAGGCGATCTCGCCGAAGCCGAAGGCGTGGCCCGGGAACCGGCGGCGCAAATCGCCGCAGCCCGCAAAGAGCTTTCTCAGTTGCTGCCCTGGGTCGATCTGAGCCAGGCGCAATGGGCCACCTTGCGGGTGGACCGGGCCGAGCCGGCGCAATCGGGGCTGACCCGGCCAGACAACGCCTTCCTCGCCGAGCAGGATCGCCTGCTGGTGGGTTGGCCGACCAAACTGGCCCTGGCGCCGGACTTCGCCGATCGAGTCCTCGCAGCCCTGGAGCGCGACGGCATTCGTCCAGGCCACAGTGATCCTCTCCCGGCCCTGCCCAAGCCGCCCCTGGCACAACCGGCCTGGGAGCAACTGCTGCCATGAGCCAGCCGACCCTGCACAACCTGCATCGCCCCATCGGCAGCACCGGCCTGATGGTTTCGCCCCTGGGCCTGGGCACGGTCAAGCTGGGCCGCGACCAAGGGGTGAAATACCCCAGCGGCTTCCAGATTCCGGATGACCAGGAAGCCCGCATGCTGCTCAAGCTGACCCGCGACCTGGGCATCAACCTGATCGACACCGCCCCCGCCTACGGCCGCAGCGAAGAGCGCCTGGGCCCCCTGCTACGCGGCCAGCGCCAGGAATGGGTGATCGTCAGCAAGGTCGGTGAAGAGTTTGCCGACGGCGTGTCCCGCCACGACTTCAGTGCCGCTCACACCCGACTGTCCGTGGAACGCAGCCTGCAACGCCTGGAAACCGACTTCATCGACCTGGTGCTGGTGCATTCCGACGGCAACGACCTGGCCATTCTCGACCAGAGCGAGGTCTACCAGACCCTGGCGCAGCTCAAGCAAGAGGGCAAGATCCGCGGCTTCGGCTTTTCCGGCAAAACCGTCGATGGCGGCCTGAAGGCTCTGGAGCAAGGCGATTGCGCCATGGTTACCTACAATCTGAACGAACAGGCCGAGCGAGCGGTCATTGACTATGCCGCCGCCCACCATAAGGGCATCCTGGTAAAAAAGGCCCTGGCCAGCGGCCATGTCTGCCTGAGCCCGGGCATCGACCCGGTGCGGGCCAGTTTCGAACTGCTGTTTGACCGGCCCGGCGTTGCCAGTGCTATTGTCGGGACCATCAATCCGTTGCACCTGGCCCATAACGTGGCAACCGTGGCTCAGGTTCTAGGGTCTGTTCCCGTTTGATGACAGGCCGCGACGGCGGCCCTTCGGGTTGCGTGCCAAACGGGAACAGACCCTAGGCAAGCACTGATGCCGCCGACGCGACCGCCCCCCGACGCAGGAAGGAGCCGAGATGTCGCGACCGCTGATTAGAAAGAACCCCAGCAACTTCAAGACCCTGCCCCTGTTCGTCGAAGCGACTCCCGAAGGCCTCTGCTACCAGAGCGTAGGGATGCCGCTGAACTTCGCGCAGACCCTGCAGCGCCGACGCGCGGTGACGGTAGCCGACAACGAAAGGTTTGCCTTGGAACTGGCCAACCTCGGGGTTTCGGTACGCCTGACCCTGCACTGGCAGAACCGTGATTACTGGGTCCTGGTGCGCCAGCGACGCCAGGACCGCGGTGACGTGGTGCTCAAGCTGATCTCCGGCTACGTGCCCGCCCATGAACTGAACCTGCCGCTGCACACGGCCATCCAGGAAATAGCCGAGGAATGCCTGCTGGAAACCCCGGAAGGCTGGCTCGGCGGACGCTTCAACGACACCTGGCTACCCGCCCCCTACGCCGGGGCCCTGCATTACCGCGAGGCCCTGCCCTTTCGCCTGACTCCGCTGTCCGGAGCCGCGCGACCGGTTCGCTGCGCCAACCTGCAACTGCTGGAGCGTCCCCGGGCCTATGTGCACCTGCCCACCGCCTCCTTGCAACTGATCTACGACCTGCGCCTGGACGTCCCCAAGGAAGCCAAGTCGCTGAGCCTGTTCCATGTCGACGAGCGGCTGGAAGGCGACCAGTTGGTGGCGCGCCTGGACCGCAAGCGTCCGGATCTGTACCTGATGCCCCTGGACAATGGCCAGCCCTGTGCCGAGCTGTACACCTTGAAGAAGGACCAACTGCACCCGGCCAGTACCCGCGGCCTGTACCTGGCGGAAAGCTTCGCCCAGCAGGAGGGCTGGGTGGTGCGTGAGGAGCGGATTCGCTGGAAGGACTGGCTCAGGCAGCGAGGCCTGAGCGAACCGGAAAAGGAATCGAAACTTTCGCGCCTGACCGGCAAGGCCCGGCAGATCCTGCGCAAGATGGTTCCCGCCAAGACCAGGCGCCAAGGCTGAGGCAAAAAAAGGCGCCTGGAGCAGGCGCCTTTTTCAGACTGTGGCCGTTACTGGGCCTTGTCGGTCTTGCGGATCTTCTCGACGATGGCGGTGGTCGAGCTGTTCTCCACCAACCCCAGCACCTTCACTGTACCGCCGTAGGCCGTAACGATATCGGCGCCCACTACCTGGTCGATGCCGTAGTCGCCGCCCTTGACCAGCACGTCCGGGCGGACCTGGGACAGCAGGTTTTCCGGCGTGCCTTCAGGGAAGCTGATCACCCAGTCCACGGCCCCCAGCCCCGCCAGCACCGCCATGCGCCGGTCGACACTGTTGATCGGACGTCCGGGTCCTTTCAGGCGGCTGACCGAAGCATCGTCGTTGATCGCCACGATCAATCGGTCACCCTGGGCCCGGGCCTGCTCAAGGTAGGTCACATGCCCGGCATGAAGGATGTCGAAGCAGCCATTGGTGAATACGATCTTCTCGTTGTGTGCCCGGGCATCATCGATGGCCAGCAACAGCTGGTCGAGACTCAGTACGCCGCGCTCGGAACCTTCCTCGCGCTGGATCGCCCGACGCAGTTCCGGTGCACTGATGGCCGCCGTACCCAGCTTGCCGACCACAATGCCCGCGGCCAGATTGGCCAGGCCCACGGCGTGGGGCAGCTCTTCACCGGCGGCAATCGCTGCCGCCAGGGTAGAAATCACGGTATCGCCGGCCCCGGTGACGTCGAACACTTCACGGGCACGGGCCGGCAGATGCAGGGCCGGATGATCCGGACGCAGCAAGGTCATGCCGTGCTCGCCACGGGTCACCAGCAGGGCCCCCAGTTCCAGATCGTGCATGAGCTTGGCGCCCTTGCTCACCAGCTCGTGCTCGTCGGCACAGCCGCCGACTATGGTTTCGAACTCGCTGAGGTTCGGCGTGATCAGGCTGGCACCACGGTAGATGGAGAAATCCTTGCCCTTGGGGTCCGCCAGCACCGGAATGCCACGGGCCCGCGCGGCGGCAATCAGCACCTGGTGGTTGCGCAGAGCGCCTTTGCCGTAGTCGGACAGCACCAGCACCTTGATGCCATCGAGCAGAGCGTCGACCTCGGCCGCCAGGGCCAGGGCGTCGGTGGCGAAAGGTTCTTCAAAGTCGATGCGCAACAGCTGTTGGTGACGGCTCATGACCCGCAGCTTGACGATGGTCGGCTGGTGGGCAATGCGCTGGAACAGTGCACGTACACCCGCACCTTGCAGGCTGTTGGCCAGGCTATCGGCAGCCTCATCGTCACCGGTCACCCCCACCAGGGAGGCGGGCGCGCCGAGGGCGGCGATGTTCAGGGCAACGTTGGCGGCACCGCCCGGGCGGTCCTCGATCTGCTCGACCTTGACCACCGGCACCGGCGCCTCAGGGGAAATCCGTGAGGTACCACCATGCCAGTAACGGTCGAGCATGACATCGCCGACCACCAAGACAGGGGCTTGATCGAATCGCGGCATGGACAACTTCATGGAGCATCCCACATACAAAATGAACAGGGGCGCGATATTAACACAGGGTTGGCACCGCCTAGTTCTATGCCTTGAGTGAGGCCGGCGAAGATTTTCTGCGGTTCATTTGCGCTGCAGCAGTTGCAGCAGCCGGCGGATCGCCTCCGGCACCTCCACGCTGGCGGTATCGATCTCGCAATCGGCTTGCAGCGGCGCTTCATAGGGGCTGTCGAGGCCGGTGAAATCCTTGATACGGCCCTCCAGGGCCGCCTGATACAGGCCCTTGGGATCGCGCCGGGCACAGGCATCGAACGATGTGCTGATGTACACCTCGATAAACTGCCCGGCCCCGAACAGCGCCCGGGCAGCATCACGCTCGGCGCGAAACGGTGAAATCGCCGACACGATCACCAACAGCCCAGCCTCCACCATCAGCCGCGCCACCTCGGCCAGACGGCGGATGTTTTCCTTGCGCGCCTCGGCCCCCATTCCCAGGTCACGGCACAGCCCACTGCGCACATTGTCACCATCGAGAACGAAGGTATGCATGCCCAACTCGTTGAGGCGCAGTTCCAGCAGATTGGCCAGGGTCGACTTGCCGGCCCCCGACAAGCCGGTCAGCCATAGACAGCAGGGCTTCTGCTGCTTGAGGGCGGCCCGGGCCTCGATGGACAGCGACAGGCTGTAGGGGCGGATCTGCAGTTGCTCCAAAGGCGCACAAGCGAGCTTATTCATAACCCAGCATCTCGTAGTCGCGTTGATAGACACGGCGCACCAGGCGCCGGGTGCGTACCGAGCAGAATTCCCTGACAGGGGTGGTGCGGCGTTGTGCAGTGCCGTTGACATGGGGTAGTTGGGCATCGACCCCCAACTGCTGGCACAGCAGCTGGAAGTCACGTTGCAGGTGTTCCTGATAGCCGATGAAGTCCAGCGCCAGGCGCCCCAAGGAGTCGCAGAGGAAGTCGCTCTGGGGCGCGAAATGCATCTGCCTGTGGATATTCTCCGAGTGCAGCCAGCGACTGACGAAGTCGTCGAAGTCCCGGTAGTGCGTCACCAGGCTCTGGGCCGCCTCATCCCGCCGCCCCAGGCGGTTGCCGCATAAAAAGGCATAGGCCGAATAGGCACGTTCCAGGGGATCACGGACGAAGGCGAACTTGAAGCTGCTGGAAAACGTCCGTGGGAACTGTTGTTCATACCAGTACAGCGGCAGGTGCCCCGGCATCCACCCATCGAACAGGGCCGAGCAGATGCTGCTGCCGGCACACTTGGGAACGTGGACAAACAGACAGGAATGACGGGCAAAAGCATCGGGGAAACGCACATTGGCGGACATGGACTTGTTCACCACCTGACGGTCCACCACCGACAGGCGACCCAACAGGAAATGACGCTGGGTCTTGGGTAATAACTTCCACACAAAACGTTGCAGCATTGCGGTACCCACGCGAGAAGGATGGCCCTCTCGATCCATTTGAAGATTCAGGCGGGAACCATAACAAGCGAGAAACGCAGAATTATTTAGCCTTGGTCAAGACTGTAAGGCGGGTTATACAAATGATGCCAAGGTGCCTTGCACACCCTGGTGGCTCCGGGGAACGAGCGGGCCCGCTCCCCGGGAAGACTCAGGCGATCCCGTTGGGTGCGGGCTCTTCCAGGCCCATGGCATGCAACCGCGAGTAGTAGCCATTTTGGGCCAGCAACTGGGCGTGAGTGCCGCGCTCGACAATCCGTCCCTGATCCATGACCAGGATCATGTCCGCCTTCTCGATAGTAGACAGACGGTGCGCAATCACCAGGGTGGTGCGTCCCTTCATGACCTTGTCCAGGGCGGCCTGGATATGCCGCTCGGACTCGGTGTCCAGGGCCGAGGTGGCCTCGTCGAGAATCAGCAGCGGTGCGTTCTTCAGCAAGGCCCTGGCAATCGCCAGGCGCTGACGCTGGCCACCCGAAAGCAGCACGCCGTTCTCCCCGACCTGAGTGTCGAGGCCTTCTGGCAACTGGGAGATGAAATCCATGGCATAGGCGTCGGCCGCAGCCTTTTCGATGTCCGCCCGCGGTGCCCCGGCCAGATCGCCATAGGCGATGTTGTTGGCCACGGTGTCGCTGAACAGGGTGACGTGCTGGGTAACCTGGGCGATATGCCGACGCAGGTTCAGCAGGCGGTAATCTTCGACCTCGGTGCCATCCAGGAGGATCTGGCCCTTGTCGTGGTGATAGAAGCGCGGGATCAGGTTCGCCAGGGTCGACTTGCCGCTGCCGGAACGCCCCACCAGGGCGACCATTTTTCCGGGCTCGACGCTGAAGCTGATGTCATCCAGCACCTGACGCTCGGTGCCAGGATAGGTGAAGCTCAGGTTGCGCACTTCCAGATGCCCACTGATGCTGGCGTGTTCCACCGTGCCACGATCGACCTCAGGCTCGACGTCCAACTGTTCGAAGATGCTTTCCGCACCGGCCACGCCCTTCTGGATGGTGGAGCTGACTTCCGACAGCTGACGGATCGGCTTGGGCAGCAGCCCGGCCATGGTGATGTAGGCCACCATTTCCCCCGCCGAGGCGTCGCCACGCAGGTACAGGACCAGGAACATCAGCACCGCCATGGCGCTGTAGATCACCAGTTGCAGCAGCGGCGTGTAGATCGCGCCGGTGCGGGTCATGCGCAGTTGCTTGTCGGTGTTGCCCTGGCTGGCCGCCAGGAAGCGCTGCTGCTCATAGGTTTCGCCGCCAAAGCTGCGTACCACCCGATAGCCCTGGATGGTTTCCGAGGCAACGTGGGTCACGTCGCCCATGGCCACCTGGATCTTCTTGCTTTGCTTGCGGAATTTCTTGCTGGCGGTACGCACCATGATCGCAATCAGCGGCAGGATGGCGATCATCACCAGGGTCAGGCGCCAGTTCATCCACAACAGCGAGGCGAACAGGAAGATCACCGTCATGCCTTCGCGGATCACCACCTTGATCGCATCGGTCGCCGCTCCCGTGACCATGGTCACGTTGAACGTGATCCGCGAGATCAGGTGTCCCGAGTTGTGCTTGTCGAAGTAGCGATTGGGCAGGGTCAACAGGTTGTTGAACAACTCGACCCGTAGATCATGCACCAGTCCCAGGGAAACCTTGGCCAGGAAGTAGTTACCCAGGTAGGACCCCAGACCTTGCCAGGCAGCGATCAGTACGATCAGTAGCGGCACCGCCTGCAACAATTGCATGTCACGCAGATAAGGTACACCGGGAAACAGCACCGCCTGAGGATTGGACAGGCCGTCTACGAAATACTTGAGAATGTAGCCGAGCATGGGCTGGGTCGAAGCGAATATCAGGAACCCGATGATGCTGATAAAGAACAGACCAATATAGGGCCGAACATAACCGAGCAGGCGGAAGTAGATTTTCAAGCTCGAGGGGCTTGCGCTGGGGCTGGAGTCGGTCATATCACGCGAATGTCGTCAAAAAGGAGGCTGACTTTAGCACAGCTTGCTCGCCGCACTGGCACTCCCATGGACCCGAGATTGTTCAACTGACCGACGACACTGCCAGCTATTAGTCGTTATGATTGCCAGCCTAACTTCCGGGATGAACGTCAAAGCATGCAACCCAATGCTCTTCACAACACGGCCAATCGAGTATTCGATTTCATTTGCTTGTGGATTCTGCCGATCGGCTATCTACTGCTTCTCTGCGCATTGTTCTTCCTTCCAGGGCGCAGCGGATTGCACAAGTTGTATTACGGTTTGTTCAGCATCCCGACACTGATTGCTCTATGCATGCGCCCCAGCGAAGTCAAAGGCCTGTTACGCGAACCTATCTTCCTCGCCATCTTGCTGTTTTGCAGTTGGGCTCTGATCAGCCTTGCCTGGAGCCCGCCGGTCGACAGTGTGGCCGGCGAATTTAAGACCCCTCTGCACCTACTTATGCTTTTTGCCGGTTGCAGCCTTCTTGTCAGCTATCGTAGGGACATACTGCAACCCCTGCTCTTCTGTGCAGCAACAGTGGCACTCATAGCATCTGTCTTCAATCTGTATGCATTCAGCAAGATCTATACCCCAGGGACCCGCATGATTGGTGGCGGAGCCTTCGATAACCCTCTGCTGAGCTCCCACCTATTTGGCTTTTTCCTGGTCTACTGGCTCTGGTTAAGCATGACCTGCCAACGCATGCGGGTCCTTTTCCTGACCATCCCGGCCATGGGCATCATGTTCGCCACGGTCATTGCTACTGGTTCACGAACGCCACTAGTGGCCTTGACGCTAGCAGCAGCCTGGATCAGCTTCCTCTGCTGGAACCGCCGCTCGATCGTGCTACTTGCGACAATGCTGATTTGCGGCGCAATAGCGTTGTTTCTGTTCTCGCATACGCTGGGCGAACGTAACTCCTATCGCTTCGAAATCTGGACCCTGATGCTCAGCTACATTGCAGAGCATCCCTGGATTGGTCACGGTTACAACGCCGACCTAGTGGTGGACGCTGGCATTGGCTATCTCCTGGCAGAGCCTCATAACTTTGCATTGGGCGTGTTGTACTACGTAGGCATCGTTGGCTTAATTCCCTGGCTATTCATGCAAGCCCGGGGATTGTTCAGAAGCTGGCAGTTGCGCAGTACGCCATTAATTATCCTAGCCTCAACTTGGCTCATGTTCGGTATCGGTGCTGGCCTCACGGAAGGTGGCGGAATCCTGTCTCGCCCCAAGGAGCACTGGTTCCTGCTATGGATTCCCCTGGCTCTGATTGCCGCCTTATGCATCAGCCAACGAGCCAGACGCTCAACTCCATTAACCTGCCAAGTACTAACACCAGCGGAAACCGAACAGCTCATCGCCAATGCGCACGCAATAGAATCCGATGGCCTTGGGCCCAAAGTTCTTCAACTGGAAGATGGCAGTTTCTTGAAACTGTTCCGGCCGAGGCGTTGGTATACCTCCGGCGGCTTCAACCCCTACTCTGAACGTTTTGCCACAAACAGCGAGCAACTCCGCGACATGGGAATCACCACCCCAAGCATCCTCGGCTTGTACCGTCTCACCGGTGACAGCAGCGCTGTTCGCTATCAACCTCTGCCAGGACGAACTCTGCGCCAGTGCCTGCAGTCAGCTGAGTCCGCGGAGGCTCGTGCCCCCCTGATTAAGAGCTTCGGTGCCTTTATGGCCCACCTGCACGAGCGGGGCGTGTACTTCCGCTCGCTACACCTAGCCAATGTGCTTGTCCTGGAGAATCACCAGTTTGGGCTGATCGACTTGGCCGATCTACGGGTATACCCGTCAGCACTGCGAACCTCGCTGCGCCAGCGCAACCTGCGCCACATGCAGCGCTATCCTGAAGACCGCCAATGGCTTTTCCAAGAGCACCTGACAGCACTGCAGGACGGTTACGCCCTGGGAACTTCAATTGACCAGGCAAAGGGGCTGCTGCAAACGCCAGATGCCAAGAGCCTCAAGGGTACCCACTAGGTAACAACCCAGATTGAGCGCAATAAAAAAGACAGCCTCTAGTGCTGTCTTTTTTATTGCGGGCAAACCGAATTTTTAGCGCGCTGTATCTCTTCAGTCTTTTTCCAGTGGCGAAAAATACAGGCGGGCCAGTCCACGCCAGGTTTTCTTGTTCCAGGCCTTGAGCGGGATCTGCGCCAACAATTCGCGGGCCAGTTTCCGATCGCGATTGGACACCTTGAGGAACATCGAGCTGAGGAACTTGTAGCGCACCTCCTCGTACAGCGGATGCTCACTGAACAGAGCGTAGGTGCGCAGGATGTTGTCGATCATGAAGCGGTGGTTCTTGTAGGAGTTGGTGGCATGCTTGCGATAACGCGCCATCACTACGTTCAAGCCGTCGATAAAGTAGCCCGCATGGGTGATCTTCAGCTCGATCAGCAAGTCCTCAAGGCGGATACTCGGGTCGAAACCACCGACCTTCTCCAGAGCCTCACGGCGAATCATCAACGTCGGCGCAGGCGGGTAAGGCTTGCGCTCAAGGAACATGTCATCGAAGTCCAGACGCCGGAACGGCACGTCACGGCGCTGGCGATTTTCGGGAAACAGGTTGCCATCGCTGTCGATCAACTCGATATTGCCGGCGCAGATCCCGACTTCAGGCTTGCCGTCCAGGTAGGCCACCTGGGTCGCGATGCGCTCGGGCAGCATGATGTCGTCGGAGCCGAAGGGCACGATCAGGCTGCCCTTGGCCCGAGCGATGGCGCCATTGAGGGTATTGGTCAGCCCCTGATTCTGCTGGACGCGGAAGTCGAAACCATGCAACGCCTGCAAACGCTGGATACGCTCGACGCTGTCATCGCTGGAACCGTCATCCACGACCAGCAGTTCGATGTTCGAATAGGTCTGGTTGAGCACGCTGAGAATGCTCTGCTCGATATAGGGCGCGTGGTTGTAGGAGGCGATGATTACCGTCACCACAGGTTGCTGGTCTGTCATTGCTGTCTCTTGCCCGCCTGACTCAATCCCGAGTCGATCAATTGCAGGTACTCCTCGCGGAACACCTCGATATCATGTTCTTTCTGCAGATAGCGATACGCTTGCTGGCCCTTTTCGGCCAGCGCCTCATCGGGGAGACCCAGGTAATTGTCCAGGGCCGCCGTCAGCGCCGGCACATTGGCCGGCTCCACCGCCAGGCCACCGGCCCCTTCGATCAGCGGCAGCATTGCCGGCACATTGGAAGCGATCACCGGCAACTGCCCACTCATACCCTCCAGCAATGCCAGGCCCAAGCCTTCGGCCAGTGATGGCATGGTCCAGATATCGAAGGCCCGCACATACTGCAGGGCGTTCTCCTTGAAGCCCAGCAGATGGGCCCGGCCCTGCAGCCCCAGACGCTCGATCTCGGCACGCAGATTGGCCTCTTCGCGCCCGGCGCCAATGATCGCCAGTTGAGTCTGTGGGTACTTGTCCTTGAGCTGAGCAAATGCCTGCAGCAGGTAAGTGTGGCCCTTGACCGGAACCAGCCGCCCCAGGGCACCGATCAGGCGCACTGAAGGATCCAGCCCCAGCAACTCACGAGAGCGCTCGCGGGAATGCTGCAAGGCTTCGGCCTGTTCGATATCGATGGCGTTGGTGATGGCCCAGGTGTTCTGGTCGGTGAAACCGCACTGGCAATCCAGCAGGTACTGCTTGACCGCGGGCGACACGCCGACAAAGCGCCAGTGCCGGTCGATCAGACGCTGTGTCTGGCGCCGCCGGTAAAACCGGTCGTACTCACCAAAACCGTGGGAAATGCCGATGCACAGCGGGACCTTCAACCAACGGTTGAGGGTCAGCATCATGTTCACTGGCTTGAAGCGATTGCAGATCACCACATCGAACTTTTCCTTGCGGCAGAACTGGTAAAGCCGCCACATGGCCCGCAGGCGCATGCCCTTCAGGGACTTGTCGGAAAATTCGAAATACACCGAATGCGCAGCCCGGCTTACCGGATCGTTCGGCCCGGGGCGCCCCCGCAGAAAGGCCGCGGTGATTTCGTATCGCTCAGCCGGCAAAGCCTTGACAATCTGCTCGGCCAGATCGGCGAAGTCGTGAGACTTGACGTTGTAGTCCGGCTGCAGCTGCAGGACCTTGAAGCGCTGGCTCATAACTCTCCCCGATGAAAACCTGTGGCATCGATGACCCAGGACGACTCGCTGGCCAGGGCCTGGACCACCTGGGCATCCTGCTCGGGCAAGTCCGACCACTCATTGCGCTTCCAACACACAAAGTGGAAATATGGAAAGCTGCGGTTGCCGTCGCGGTCGTTGGTCAGATGCCCATCCTTCCAGTACCAACGCGTCGGAAAATCACGACTGCCGTCATGCCAATCGATCACTCCGCCCGGCGTGCTGAACGCCTCAGTGAACTCACTGCGACGGCGCCATGGATTGAACTTGCCCACCAGCTTGAACAGCGGCTTCGGGAAGTTCTTGCGCCAGAGAAAAATCCGACTGAACGCCCCTTCATCCAGTGCATGATGCTGCTGGTCGGTAAAGCGCGTCTGCCAATCCTTGATCTGCCTGAACAATTCAAGCTGGCGGGCGCTGTTGCGTATCAGGCACAAGTGCCCAGCAACGCGACGCTCGTGGGTGGAGAACAGGTCATACTTCGCCAGACGATCCGCGGTGAAGTAGGCCCGAAGGTCACCGTAGACCAGGTCGATATCGCCGAAAGCCCAGAAGTCGTAGCCCTCCAGCCGGTCAATATGGATGTACCCCATTGCAGGCCTGATATCACAAAGCTTGTAGGCCGCCTTGGGCGCAAAATCGATGTCCAGGCGCTGGGATACCAAGGCGCAATAATCGGCAAAGCTGATGCTTTCAAACTGGACGTTCGGCGGCAGATTCTCCGGAGTCCCGCAATCGCTGAAAAACAACCAGTCGATATCCGGATTACGTCGGCAGCTTTCGAGAAAAAATGGCAGCCAGAATGGCCAGCGCCCGAAATAGGGCATGAGAAACAGGATTCGCGGGCGTGGATTGATCACAAAAGACTCGCTGTCAGGTTAGGGGCACAACAGATTCCTGTGTTTATGCCGGTTTTATCGCTGCCGCAACAGCCAGAACAGTTCGTGCCGCCGCACTGCCTTGCGAAAGAACTCATTCTCTCCCAGGGTCGAAGGCACTCTTCCAGCCAGAAGCCATTGTATCGACCTGCGCAGTCGCCGCTTGAACGGCATTCTGGGCTGCAAGTCATGCATCATCCCCAAGGCCATGGCCTTGTCATATTGCTCAACCTGGGAGAGTGGCAAACACCAGGGACGCAACACTGTCGTCGAATCGAACACCGGCGGCAAAGCAATGCCCGCCCCCGAATTCCCCATTGGCCAGCGGTCGTTGTCATGCAGGTGATTGGCATAGCCGAGCACAGTGCGCGGTTGCCAGGCCAACCCTTCCAGGGCCTGCATGACGGCCTCGCGGGCACAGATGTGATCGGGATGTGGGTCCAGTGACGGATGCGGCAGCACCAATACTTCGGGCCGCGCCTTGAGCAGCAGCTCGCGCAGATCAGCCAGCAGGTTGTCCCAGGTCGGCAACCCATCCTGATCGGCTGGCAGCGGGAACGGATTGAACTGGCGGAACAGGCGGATATCGCTCAACTGGGCCTCACGCGAGGCCACCGGCTGCTGTGGAGCGGCCTGCATGGCGGGCAGTTGCAGACAGAAGTACCCCAGCTGCACGCACTGGGCTTCAGGCACTCCAGCCCAACGCGGCACGGCGATACTGTCCCAGGCCCGCAGGCGGCCCTTGATTCGCGCCGCCTCAACTGGGTTCATCCCCATGGCCTGATAATGCTCGGCCTCGATTTCCCCTGCCGTCAGGGTCACGATCCAGGCTTCGTCGGCCTGGCTGTACAAGCCAAAGGCTGCCAGTTCGGCATCGTCGGCATGGGGAGCGATCACCATCACTCGCTGGCGCCGGTAGTCGGGATCGCGCCAGGCCATCAACTGGGGCTGGACCCGAATCCGACAGAAACGCCCGCGCAGTTGCAGCTCGCCGCCGACCAGGGGGCCTGCCAGGCCGCTAAGGTTGAGATATCGCAGGCCATTGACCCCACGTTCGAACGCCTGGCGGTCAACCGTTGGACCGCCCAGCACTTCAATGGCCGGATCGAGAAAGCGTCCGATCCAGGAGCTCTTGACCTGCACCCCGAGGATCAGCGTCTCATCCGCGGCCAGCTCCTGCGCCGAGTCCACCAGCAGGCGCCCCGCCTCCAGGCGCACTGCGACCTGCCGGGCCTCGTTGCCAAAGTCGTAGCAGTAGTCGTCCTTGGGCGAGTAGAACAGATGGTCGGCAAACCAGGCCTCATGGGCCAGCCAGCCGAGAACGGCCAGCAGCAGCGGCAACCACCAGGCCACCAGCACGCCCACCAGCAGCAACAGCACCAGCCCCACCAGCAGGGCGATTCGTTTATTGCGCCGGTGGCGCTTGAGCAGTTGCTGCTTGCGACTCATGGGCTGACTCACACCTGGAAAACCGGCACAGGATTGCACCAACGATCCTTGTATTCACGGTCGGCACGACCGAAGGAAAAACGCAGCGGCTTGTTCAAGGCCCGGGCCTGCTCCCAGGCACTCTGGGTATTGAGAAAACTCAGCACACTGCCGGGGCTGAAGTCACGGGTCTCGGGATCGACCCCGCCATTCACGTACTCGACGCTGATCCATTCCGGGGCTTCGACCCGATAGATCAACTGCACGGCAATCGGCGCACCCTTGAGGAAAATCACCGAGCCGATCAGCAGCTCGCGCAGACGTTCCAACACCTCGGCCATACGCTCGGCGCCAGTGGCCGGGAAGCCCCAGCGGCGCTGGAAAAGGTCACAGTAAATGGCCGCCAGCTCAGCACTGGTGAAATCACTGACCGCACGCACCACCCCGCCCGCCTCTTCCAGCAGACGCAGTTCGCGACGCTGGTTGTAGCGAAACTTCTTCGACAGTTCTTCAGGGGTACGGGCCATGGCCAATTGTTCGGCCTGAGGCTTGAGGGTGCTGAAGCGCCCTTCGTTAAGCGCAGAAAGGTAACGCCCACGATGACGCAGCGGTACCTGGGCATCGGCGGCGGCCGGCAGGATCAGCTCGGCATTGCCTATGTCGAACAGGCCCTTCTTGCCGGCTCGCTTGAGCACATCCTTGGACAGCGCCAGATCCCGCCCCCAGGTGGCAATGGCCGCCTGCAGCTGGCCGTGCTGTTCCCAGGCCAGATAACGCACGGGAATCTGCGCCAGGTCTGCCAGTTGCTCCACCACCAACGGATGAGTCGCCACACTGCCACCAAACCGCTGCCAGGCATCGGCATAGGTCGACGCATCAATGACTGACCAGCCACGTTCGCGCCAGCCTTGAAATCGATTGAGCATCAGCCCCTCGCGGTCAGATCGGTGACTTGCGGCAAACGCCAGAAAACATCGCGTACAGCACGGTCGGAGAAACGCTCGCGCAGACGATCGAGCATCAGCTCGGCACAGACCCGGCGCTGATGATCATCCATCGCGGCCAAGTGCTGCAGCCCTTGGGCCATGTGCTCGACGTCTCCCAGAGGGAACAGAATGCCCACGCCCTCTACCACTTCCTTTGCACCGCCGCAGGCGGTGGCCAGCAACGGCACACCGGCCGCCATGGCTTCCAGCAGGACCATGCCAAAAGGTTCGTGATCTGAGCTCAAGGCAAATACGTCGAACGCACGGAAATAGCGCCGAGCCTCCGGCACCTGCCCGAGGAACAACACGCGATCGGCCACACCCAGTTCACGGGCCAGGGATTTCAGATCCTTTTCCAGGCGGCCGGTCCCCAGGATCGCCAGCTGACTCAGCTGCGGCAATTGCGGCACGGCGGCGGCAAAGCCCCGCAGCAAAGTGGCCTGATCCTTGTCCGGGTGCAGGCGCCCGACGTTGCCGACAATCCAGGCATCCGCGGACAGGCCCAACTCGCTGCGGGCCTGGGCCGTGTCCAGCTGGCTGGCCTGCAAGGCTTCCAGGTCGATACGGTTGTACAGGGTCTGGATGCGCGCCGCAGGCCATTTGGGCAGGCAGGCACGCATGTCGTCGCGCACCGCGTCGGAAACCCCCAGCAGGCTCAGGCGCTTGCGAAACAGCCCGGCGAAGATCTGCCGGCTACGGCGCTTGTAATCGGAAAACGCATGATGAACTCCGATCACCGGCAAGGCGGTCCCCAGCAAGGCGATATAGATCGGCTTGAAGCGGTGAGCGATGCAGAGGCTGAAATTGCGTGACGCGGCGATCTTGCGCAGGTCGCGGATGGCGCCCAGCTTCAGGCCGCGGATAGCCTTGGAGCTGTACTCCATGAACAGCACTTCGTCGGACGCACAGCCTGCGGCGACATCGGCATCGGCGGCCCCGGTGAGAAACACCGTGGTCACCCGATAGCCGCTGCCCGCGAACAGGTTGGCGTATTGCCGGGCACAGTCCAGGAACGGCCCGTCGTAGCCGTGGCAAAACTGCAGCACATGGCGTTCAGCCGAGCGTGTCATA
>NZ_MOAK01000013.1:26033-38926 GCF_003732485.1 Pseudomonas protegens | reverse complement strand
GATCGGAACCGTAGAACATGTTCAAGGCGTCGGTGGGCGAGCAGATCATCGGTTCGCCACGGCGGTTCAACGAGGTGTTCAGCGACACGCCGTTACCGGTCAGGACTTCCAACGCCTTCATCATGTCGTAGTAGCGCGGGTTGTATTCGCGTTTGAGCACCTGAGCCCGGGATGTACCGTCTTCGTGAACCACTTCCGGCACCCGGGTCTTCCACTCTTCAGCCACTTCGAAGGTGAAGGTCATGAATGGCGCCGGATGGTCGACCTTGATCATCTGCGGACCGACGGTGTCGAGCATCGACGGGCAGAAAGGCCTCCAGCGCTCGCGGAACTTGATCTGCTCGTTGATCCGGTCGGCCACGCCCGCGGCGCTCGGGCAACCGATGATCGAACGACCGCCCAAGGCCCGTGGACCGAACTCCATGCGGCCTTGGAACCAGGCCACCGGGTTGCCATCCACCATGATCTTGGCGATGCGTTCCGGGGTGTTGTCGATCTGCCGCCAAGCCGGTTTGTTCGGGTGACGGGCACAGGCAGCGATCACATCTTCGTTGCTGTAGGACGGGCCGAGATAGACGTGTTCCATCTTCTCTACCGGCACCCCACGGGCGTGGGAAACGTACGCAGCAGCACCCACCGCGGTGCCGGCGTCGCCGGAAGCCGGCTGCACGAACAGCTCCTTGACTTCAGGACGGGCAATGATCTTCTGGTTCAGCTTGACGTTCAGCGCGCAGCCGCCGGCGAAGGCCAGCTTGCCGGTTTCCTTGAGGACGTCGCCCAGGTAGTGGTCGATCATCTGCAGGGCCAGTTTCTCGAACAGGGCCTGCATGCTCGCGGCGTAGTGGATGTACGGCTCGTCGGCGATGTCGCCTTCGCGCTTGGGACCCAGCCACTCGATGAGTTTTGGCGAGAAGTAGAAACCCTTGCCCTTCTCTTTGTAGCGACGCAGGCCAATGACGTTGGCGTAGTCGGTGTTGATCACCAGTTCGCCGTTTTCAAAGCTGGCCAGACGGGAGAAATCGTACTTGCTGGCATCGCCATACGGCGCCATGCCCATGACCTTGAACTCGCCGTCGAGCATTTCGAAGCCGAGGAACTCGGTGATGGCGCCATACAGGCCACCCAGGGAGTCCGGATCGAAGAATTCCTTGATCTTGTGGATCTTGCCGTTTTCACCGTAGCCAAAGAAGGTGGTGGCGTACTCACCCTTGCCGTCGATCCCGAGGATCGCGGTTTTCTCTTTGAAGCCCGAGCAGTGATAGGCGCTGGAGGCATGGGCCAGGTGATGCTCGACCGGCTCGATCTTGATCTTCTTCGGATCGAAGCCCAGTTGCTCGAGGCACCAGACAATCTTGTTGCGATAGCGCTTGTAGCGACGGTTGCCCATCAGGATCGCGTCCAGGGCGCGGTCCGGCGCATACCAGTACCGCTTGGCGTAGTGCCAGCGCGCCTTGCCGAACAGGCTGATAGGCGCGAACGGGATCGCTACCACGTCAACGTCGGAAGGCTTGATCCCGGCCTGCTCCAGGCAGAACTTCGCCGACTCGTAGGGCATGCGGTTCTTTGCATGCTTGTCGCGCACGAAACGCTCTTCTTCAGCGGCGGCAATCAGCTTGCCGTCGATGTACAGGGCTGCTGAAGGATCATGGCTAAGGGCGCCGGACAGGCCAAGAATCGTCAATGCCACAGGGGTCTAGCCTCGTTTAGTCTGCATGCGGGCGCAGTGCGCCTTGAAAATAATGTGTGCTCGCAAAGGGGCGAGAAACAACGAAAGGGCGGGATTATAACGTAAAAGCAGGGGCAAGCCTCTAGCGACAAGCGGCAAGCCAGGGCGCCGCGTCCGCCACGGCCCACAGCCGCTGCCAGCAGCAGCGGCTATAGGTCGCAGGTCAGGCCTCGGCGCTCTGGACCGTCTTGGGCAGCCGCTGATCAATCACTTGGTACAAGTTGCTGCTTTGTGGCCAGTTACGCATGAAACGTGCTCGATCCCGGGCAAAAGCAGGAGAAAAACTGCTCAGACTGGAGTGTTGGCACATGGAGTCCAGATCGATCAGTGCCCAGCGATCTTCCTGCCAGAACAGATTGTGCCCCTTGAAGTCACCGTGACTGATGCGCTCCTTGATCAACTGGGCAAACAGCTGATCCAGTGCCTGCAATTCCGACTCAGGCGCCTCGCCACTCTCCACGAACGGCGCAAAACGCTCGATGATGTCCGGTCCCGGCAGGTACTCGGTCACCAGATAGGCCCGCCGGCGCAACCACAGAAAACGCTGTTCCAGCACCGCCAGGGGCCTGGGCGTGGCAATCCCCAGGAACTCCAGACGATTGCCTTCACGCCAGGAGTGCCAGGCCCGGCTTGGGCGCCAGAAACGCTTGAGCCAATGAGCCAAGCCCTTGATGTTGTAGCGCTTGAGCACCAGGGTCCGCCCCGCGATCTCGACCCGGCCGACACTGGCGGCGCCACCGGTCTTGTACAGATGTCCCTGATCCAGCAGGGCATCGGCCTGCTCCAGCACGGGCAGCATCGCGGCCTCTTCCTCGCGACGGATCGCACGCAAGGCGAAAGGTCCGCGCTGCACGCTGAACAGCGTGCACTCACGACCAACCTTGTTGAGAAAGTCCCGCAGGCGCCAGCCACGCACCTTGCTCACCTGCTTTTCCAGAGCTTCCAGGGGCAAGGCATGCTCGGCATTGCTCAGCAGGTAATGCACCAGCAACTCTTCAGTGAAGGGTTCCAGGCTCTTGGGTAGCTGGGCGAAGAACACGCCCAGGTTTTCCAGGACCTTTTGCCGGGACAGGGGTTTGCCGGCCTCTTCGACACCGATCCCTGCACCATCGATCAGGTGCAGCTTGCCGTCATGGCGCAGCAGGTTGTCCAGGTGCAGGTCTTCCTGCCACAAGCCCTTGGCGTGCAGTTGGGCAATCGCCCCGAGGGCCTCAGCCAGCACGGCAGCCTGCTCATCGGCCAGCACCGGCAGTTTTTCCACCCGTTTCCAGGCATCGCCAAGGCTCTGCGCCCCTTCCAGGAACTCGAAGAGCAACCAGCCGCCCTCGCCTTCCTGTAAGCCGTCCGCCAGCAGCAGCGGCGTAGTCAGCCCCTGCTCCGCCAGCAGGCGCACGCCCTGCAATTCTCGCTGAAAATGTCGCGCGGCCTTGGGCCCCACCAGCAACTTGGCCAGCACCGGACGCCCACGCCAGACCCCGGCACCGACATAGCGCTGCCCCGGCAGCACTCGCAGCAGGGTCAGCAACTGCAACTGCGCCGGGCCGGCGGCATCCGCCAACTCCAGACTCAGCGGCAGGACCGGGCTGCGCCCGCTGTTGCTCAGCTCGGACAAACGCATTAGCGAGATTCCTTGTGACTGCTGCGAGCACTAAGACGAGCGGCCCAGGCGCCTACCAGGGAGCTGTCCAGAGGCTGATCCAGATAGGCTGCCAACAGGCAGCGCACTTCGTCGGCACTCCACACCGAAGCCCGGCGCAGCAACGGTTCCAGGTCCTTGACCCGGTCGCGCTGACCGAACAGCAAGGGCCGGGTTTTCTCCAGGTCGATCAACTGCGCCCGATAACCGTCGCCAAGGCCCTGCAGGAAAATATGCTTGGGATAGAAGCAGCCATGCACCTGGCGCAAGCTGTGCAGCTGCCGGGCCAGTTGCCCACAAGCCTTGAGCACCGCCTGGCGCTGAAGCTCACTGAGCTCATCCCAACGCAACAGCAGCGTATCCAGGTCATCCCAACCATCCAGTGCCCGGGTCAGGAGTATGGCCCGGGACTCGCCATTGACCTTGCGCATGCCAAAGAACACCGCCTGCAGCGCGGGAATCCCCAACTGCTGATAACGCCGGATGTTGCGAAACTCCCGGGCGAAACTCGGTTCGCCGAAGGGCCGATGCAGGGTCCGGGTCAGGTAGTTGGTCTGCCGTTTGAGATAGAACCCCTGCCCTTCCACATCCAGGCGAAAGACGCTGCTGCTGCCACCGCGACTGGTGTTGGGCTCATCCACCGCATCCAGTTGGGTGTCCCACAGCTGGTCAAAAGTGCCGAGACCGTTACGCTCCAGGAGCGCACGCTCCTCGGACGCCAGGAAATCAGTCATTCGCGTCCCTCGAAAAATCTCACCACGTGGCGAATACGCGCCTTGTCGGCGGCACTCAGCCGATCACGCTGGCGGTACTGCAGATAGAAACGCAGGCGCTGAGTGGCCGACAGATGATATTTGGCCACCTTGTCCAGGCAGGCCAGGTCCTTGGTGATCCGGTACTTGAGCCAGAAACCACGCCAGAAATCGCCGTTCGGACAGTCAATCAGGTACAACCGGTCCTGGTCATCGACCAGCAAGTTGCGCCACTTCAAATCATTGTGGGTAAAGCGGTGGTCATGCATGACCCGGGTGTAAGCGGCCAACTGACGGCTAACGCCATCCACCCAACGGCGGTCCTTGAGCCGCGGATCGCTGCGCTCGGCCAGCACCGAGAGATCCTCGGTCCGCGGCAGCTCGCGAGTGATCATCGCGCCCCGGGAGTAGGCCAGGCAGCGACGTTCCAGGCCCCAGGCCACCACATCGGCAGTGGGAATGCCCCACTTGGCGAAGCGCTTGAGGTTCTGCCATTCGAACTTGACCCGGGGCTTGCCCAGGTAGCGCCGCAGGTTCTTGCCGGCACCGGTATAGCGCTTGACGTAGTAATTGACGCCGGCGCGCTCGACCCGAATGACCTCCGACAGAGGGTCCCGGGTCAAATGCTCGCCCTGCAGGGCAAATACCGCCTCCAGGCTACCGAAATCTTGCGCCAACTCCTGATAGGCGGGGTCCAGGTTCCAACTCGCCATCAGAGTGCGTCTCCGTACCGTTGCTTACGTGCGTAGAGTTTTTCCGCCTTGCCTTCGAGCCAGGACAGCAGCGCCGCCTCTTCGGCCAGGATCTGCCGCAGCGGCTGCTGGAAATAGCCCTTGAGGAAGCGCAACTTGTCGCGATGCGTCAGGCCGATATCCAGGGCCGAGAAATACAGAGCCGCCAGGTCCTTGTTGCGCCAGCGCAGGGTGATCTTCGACCGGGTCTGGGCGCGATGCAGGTCGATCACCGAAAGCTTCAGCCCCTCGGGAGTGATCGGCCGGTCGGTGTGCAACAGGAAATGGCAGATGTAGCAGTCGCGGTGATTGACCCCGGCACGATGCATCGTGCCGGTCATGCGCGCCACTTCGGCGATCAGTGCGCGCTTGAGAGCAGGCGCAGGCGGCTGCTTGACCCAGTCGATACTGAAGTCTTCAAGGCTGACGGTGGGCGCCAGCTCCTCGGTGACGATGAACGAGTGCTGGTCCGCCGGGTTGCTGCCGCGCTCGCCGTAGGCCACAGCCGTCATGGTCGGTACGCCAACCTGATGCAGACGCTCCAGCGCCCGCCATTCCTGGCCGGCACCCAGCACTGGCAACTTGGCGGTGATCAGGTTCTTGATGATCTCGCCCCAGCCAATGCCGCGATGGATCTTCACGAAATAACCGCGACCGTCGACTTCCGTACGCAAGGTACGGCGCGCTTCCAGCTCACGGTAGACCTGGCCCTTGAGCCCCTCGACTTCGGCGAATGCATCGCGTCCTGCCCAGAGGGTCTTGAAGGGTTCGGCAAGCATCAACTTCATCGGTGTTGCTCCGCCAGAATCACATCCGCAGCGTGCTGCGGCATGCTGTAAAGGTCGGCCGTCTCGGCGAACGCCAGGCCATTACGGCTCCAGGTCGCGCGTGCAGCGTCGTCGGTCAACAGGGTGGTGAGGTATTGATTGAGCTGCGCCTGCTCGAACGGCTCATCCAGCACCAGGCCGCTTTCGGCCTCGGCAATGTAATGGGCGTAGCCGCAGACAGCGCTCACCAGCACCGGCAAGCCAGCCACCAAGGCTTCAAGCAGTACGGTGCCAGTATTTTCGTTGTAGGCCGGATGAATCAACAGATCGGCCCCCAGCAGGAAACGCGGGATATCACTGCGCCCCTTCATGAACTGCACCTGGTCGCTCAGCCCCAATGCAGCACTTTGTACCTGGAATACCTTGGGGTCGTCCTGGCCGATTACAAACAGCCGGGTGCGTTTTTTCAGCGCCGAGGGCAGCGCCGCCAGCGCCTTGAGGCTGCGATCCACGCCCTTGGTCTTGAACCCGGAGCCGATCTGCACCAGCAGCAGGTCGTCATCCTTGAGCTTGAACTCGCGACGGAAATCCGAACGGATCTCGGCGGCGTTGGAAGGTGCGCGGCGATCCTGGGCAATGCCCGGCGGCAGCAGGTGGAAGCGCTCCAGCGGGGTGTCGTAATGCTTGATGAACAACGGCTGCTGGACTTCGGAGATCATCAGGATCTCGGTCTTGGCGTCCTTGGCGAACACCGCCCGTTCGTACTCGGCAAAATGCCGGTAGCGACCCCAGCGACGGTACAGGGAATGGCGCAGGTTCTGCGCCTTGTCCTCGAAGCAGCCGTCGGCGGCGTAGTACACATCTAGCCCCGGCATCTTGTTGAAGCCGATCAGCCGGTCCACCGGGCGTTTGGCCAGGTCGGCCTCCATCCAGGCGCTGAGCTTTTCGTTGCGACGATGGTTGAACAGTGCCTTGACCGGCGCCACCAGCACTTCGAAACCGGGCGGCACGTCGCCTTCCCAGATCAGGGTATAGACGCGGATCTGATGCCCGCGGCGTTGGCACTCCAGGGCGATGCGCATGAAGTCGCGCTGCAGGCCGCCGAAGGGGAAATACTTATAAAGGACAAAAGCCAATTGCATCAGCGCGGCTCCTCAGCCAGTAACAAGGTGCTCAGTCGGCTGGCGACACGCTCGGGGTTCAGGCGAGTGAAGCACAGTGGCCACTCGCGCTTGATGTCATAGCGTTGCTGATCCACAGCAGTGGGCTGGTAGGTGCATTTCTTCTGCAGGCACGGCGCACAGGGGAAGTTGCTCCCCAGGTGAATCTGCACCTTGCCATAGGCGCCGGTCAGGCCCGGGTTGGTGGGGCCGAACAGCGAAATGGTCGGAACATCCAGAGCCGCGGCAAGGTGCCCGAGCCCGGTGTCCACGGCCACGCAGGCCTGGGCGTCGGCCAGCACCCTGGCGACTCCGGCCAGGTTCAGCTTGGGCAGTACCGTGGCGTTTTTCAGGCCATTGGCGATACGCTCCGCCCGGGCCTTCTCGGCAGCATTGCCCCAGGGCAGCCTGACCTCGACCCCGAGCATGCCCATGCGCTCGGTCAGCTCGCGCCAATAGGCCTCAGGCCAATGCTTGGTGTCCCAGGTGGTGCCATGGAGAAACAGCACAAAAGGCTTCTTGCGCGGCAACTCCACCAGCTTTTCGACATTCAGGCCGTAGTCACCCAGCCCCTGGGGCAAGTCGTAGCCCAGGGCCACGGCGAACAGTTGGCGCACCCGCTCCACCGCATGTTGCCCACGGGCTACCGCCAGGCGCCGCGAGTAGAAACGCGAAGCCAGGGGTTCACGGGCAGAGTGCTTGTCCAGCCCCGCCACCGGGGCGCGCACGTAGCGGGTCAGCCAGGCGCTTTTCAACAGGCCCTGGGCATCGATCACCAAGTCGTACTTGGTCGAGCGCACGCTCTGTTTGAAACGCCGCCACTCGCCGCTCTTGATGGTCTGCCAGATGTTCTTGCGCCAGCGACGGATCGCCACCGGAATCACCTTGCCTACCGCCGGATGCCAGGAGGGAATCTCGGCGAAGCCTTCTTCCACCACCCAGTCGAACTTGATCCCCGGGATCGCTCGCGCGGCATCGGTAAGGGCCGGCAATGCATGAATCACATCACCCAGGGAGGAGGTCTTGATCAACAGTACCCGCAACTTACTGGACCTCGACCACAGTGCCCTGCAACCGCTGCAGGGCTTCGTTCACCGGCTGCGGCAGAAGTTGGCGCAGGCAGTTGTAATGACCGAAGCGACAAGTGCGATCGAAACAAGGACTGCACTCGATCCCCAGGCGCACCACTTCGACCTGATCCGCCAGCGGCGGGGTGAAGCCCGGGGAGGTGGAGCCGTACACCGCCACCAGCGGGCGATTCAATGCGGCCGCCACGTGCATCAGCCCGGAGTCGTTGGACACCACCGAATCGGCGCAGGACAGCAGGTCGATGGCCTCGGCCAGGGAGGTGTCGCCACTGAGATTGGTCGATTCTTCGCGCAACCCGGGAATCAGTCGTCCGCGGATTTCTTCACCCACGGCGTGATCGTTCTTCGACCCGAACAGCCAGACCTGCCAGCCCTCGCGGATCTTGGCCTCGGCCACCTGGGCGTAATGCTCGGACGGCCAGCGCTTGGCCTCGCCGAACTCCGCTCCGGGGCACAGCGCCAGCACCGGGCGATCCAGGCTCAGGCCAAACTTGGCCAGGGCCGCCTCGCGGCTTTGCGGATCGATCTGCAGGCTCGGACGCGGATAAGGCTTGGGCAATTCGGTGCCCGGCTCATAGGCCAGGGCCATGAAACGCTCGATCATCAGCGGATAGCGCTCTTTGTCGAGCTTGCGCACATCGTTGAGCAGGCCGTAGCGGAACTCGCCACGCCAACCAGTGCGCTTGGGAATTCCGGCAAAGAACGGCACCAAGGCTGACTTCAGCGAGTTGGGCAGCAGGATGGCCTGATCGTACTGACCGGCCAGGGACTTGCCGATACGCCGGCGGGTCGCCAGTTCCAGGGCACCGTGACCAAGAGGAAAGCTCAAGGCCCGACGCACCTGGGGCATGCGCTCCAGGATCGGCCGGCTCCACTCGGGGGCCAGCACGTCGATCTCGCATTGAGGATGACGCTGTTTCAGGCACTCGAAGAGTGTCTGCGCCATCACCATGTCACCGACCCAGCTGGGCCCAACGATCAGAATATTCATGTGGTTTCCATAAACGAGCCGGGGAGGCATACGCCTCCCCGCCTCGAGAATCCAGCACCGCGGCCTTCACCGTCGGTTCAGTTGGGGCGAGCCTTGCAGCCCGCCGAATACAATTGCGGCCGCATTATGCCGTTTAGCTTAGCCCCAGCTCGCGCCAAATTCGTAACACTTCCCGTCGTTCGGTCACGAATTGATCACCGTTAATGATTCCGGCCTCATTCTGCAACGCCTGTCGGTGAGCCGCGGAACGGTAGGCCTTGTAGACCTCGCGCAGCAGGCTGGCATCGCTCGCCGGCATCAGCCCAACGTGCTCCAGACCTTCCAGAATGCGGATGTTATCGGTGTAGCGCAGCAATGACGGGTGTTCTTCAGACCACGCCAGGGCCGCGTATTGCACCATAAATTCGATATCGACGATACCTCCGGCGTCCTGCTTGAGGTCGAACGGCGCCGTGGCTTCAAAGGCATTGGCCGCGGTTCCGGCAGCGGTCAGGCGACTGCCCAGGTTGTCACGCATCTTGGCCCGCATCTCGCTGACTTCCTGGCGCAACTTGGGCAGGTCACGGTTTTTGCCCAGCACGGCGGCCCGGACCTTTTCAAAGGCCTGGCCCACATCCTGGCTGCCCACCAGCACCCGGGCCCGCACCAGTGCCTGATGCTCCCAGGTCCAGGCCTCGTTCTCCTGATAACGGGCAAAGGCCCCCAGGGAACTCACCAGCAGGCCCGAAGCACCGGATGGCCGCAAGCGCATATCCACTTCATACAACTGACCGGAGTTGGTCTGGGTGGTCAGCAGATGGATGATGCGCTGCCCCAGCCGGGTGAAGAACTGCGCACCGTCTATGGGTTTGGGCCCATCGGTTTCCGCTTGCGGATCACCATCATGGATGAACACCAGATCCAGGTCGGAACCGTGGCCCAGCTCGATGCCACCGACCTTGCCGTAACCGACGATGATGAAGCCCGGGTCGCACAAGGTGCCGTCGGTACGCAGTGGCGCGCCGTGCTTGGCCACAGTCTGGCGCCAGGCCAGGGCCAGCACTTGCTCCAAAATGGCCTCGGCAAGCCAGGTCAGGTAATCACTGACCTTCATTAAAGGCAGGCTACCGGCGATCTCCGACGCGGCGACCCGCAACCGGTGGGCCAGCTTGAAGTGACGCAGGGCCTCCATCTGCTGTTCCAGGTCGTCCTCGGGAATCCGCGTCAGGCGCTCACGCAACTCGGCCGCCAGTTCCGGGGCCAGGGGCGGCTTGAACAGACGCCCCTCGTTGAGCAACTCGTCCAGCAGCAGAGGGAAGCGGGTGATCTGCTCGGCAATCCACGGACTGGCCGCGCACAGGGTCAGCAAGCGGCGCAAGGCGCCAGGGTTTTCGGTGAGCAGTACCAGATAGGCCGAACGCCGCGCCACCGCCTCGACCAGCGGCAAGACCCGCTCCAGGACCAGGTCCGGATTGGCATGTTCGACAGCCTGGGCCAGCAGCCGTGGAATAAAGGCATCCAGACGCTCACGCCCCAGGCGCTGCATGGCGCGCAACTGCGGACTGCCGCGCAGGCTGGCGAGAGCCCGCAGGGCCTTGGGCGCATCGACAAAGCCGCCCTCCTGCAACTGCCGACAGGCGGCCTCCTCGTCTTGGGCTTCTTCCCACAACGGCAGCCACTCGCCTCCCACCACCACTTCGCTTTCAGCACCTTCGTCTTCATCGGGATCGGCAATCACTTGGCGGAAGTGCCACTCCACCCGCCCGCGCCAATACATCAGTTGCTCATGGAAGGCGCTCCAGTCGGCAAAGCCGAGCATGAAGGCGATTCGAGCCTGGTCCTGGGGATTGTCCGGCAGCATCTGCGTCTGCCGGTCAGCGATGGCCTGGATCGCATGTTCGGTGTAGCGCAGGAATTCGTAGCCTTCACGCAACTCGCCGATCACCGCCGCCGGCAAATAGCCCTGACCTTCCAGGGTGCCCAGCACCTTTAATAAAGGACGCTGCTGCAGGCTCAGGTCGCGACCGCCGTGAATCAACTGAAAGGCCTGGGCGATGAACTCCACCTCGCGAATGCCCCCCGAGCCCAGCTTGATATTGTCGGCCATGCCCTTGCGCCGGACTTCCTGCTGGATCAGCTGCTTCATGGTGCGCAGCGCCTCGATGGCGGAAAAGTCCAGGTAACGGCGATAAACGAAGGGCCGCAGCATATCCAGCAATTGCGCCCCGGCCACCTGATCTCCTGCCACCACCCGAGCCTTGATCATGGCGTAGCGTTCCCAGTCGCGCCCCTGGTCCTGGTAGTACTGCTCCAGGGCATTGAAACTGAGCACCAGGGCACCTGCGGAGCCGTATGGCCGCAAGCGCATGTCGACCCGGAACACGAAACCGTCGACGGTCATGGGGTCCAGGGCCTTGATCAGACGCTGGCCCAGACGGATGAAGAACTCCTGATTGTCCAGGGAGCGCTTGACCCCCACCGTCTCGCCGCCTTCGGGATAGGCAAAGATCAGGTCGATGTCCGACGACAGGTTGAGCTCCACCGCCCCCAGCTTGCCCATGCCGAGAATGACCATCTGCTGCGGCTCGCCGCTGCGGCCACCGGTGGGCACGCCGAACTGCTGGCTGTGCCGCAGGTACAGCCATTGATAGGCCTGGTCGATGCACGCGTCGGCCAGGTCGGAAAGGTCACGGCAGGTTTGCACCAGATCCGCCTGGCGGGTCAAGTCACGCCAGATAATCCGCACCTGCTGGCGAGTGCGCTGGCGACGCAGTACGCGCCCCAGTTGATCGTCGGTCTCGGCCGCTTGCACCGCCGCCGCAATCTGCGCACACAACTCACCCGCAGCAAAAGCCCGGTCCAGCTCACCGGAGCGCACCAGCTCCAGCAACATCAAGGGGTCACGCAGGCTCTGTTCAGTGACGAAGTCACTGGCGGCGCTGACCCGGGCAAACTCGGCCCAGCGCTCGGAGCTCCAATCCGCAACATCGGGGCCGCCGTCAAGGGTCGCCACCGCAGCGCGGAACGACTGCTCTGCACGGCTGACCAATGGCAGGAGAATCGCGGGGACTGGGGCAAGCGCGGGCAGACTCATGGGCTATCCTTGATCGGCGTGGAAAAGGCAGGCGGAGAGGGATATCGAGGGCAGACAGCCTGATGGACTGTCGAACAAAAGTTAGAAATAGCTGAAAATAGGTTTTTTTTAGCAGCCGGCATTAATTTATTACCTATTCCCGTTAGTCAGCGACCAACAGTAACGATTATTCTCACAACGCAGCAGGAGGCCATAAGCCGCTCTTCTGTAGTTTTACTACTCGTATATACATTCGAAAGGCTGAAATGGCCGACGATTTGTAGTAAAACTACACGCCGCCGGATCAACCTCCGGCAATCCAAGAATTTATAATCGTCTGCCCACAAGGCCAGTCGCAAACTCAGGCAACCGATTCTGGAAGCCTTTCCGCCCTGGAGCAAGCCATGCAAGACCTCGATCCCGTCGAAACCCAGGAATGGCTGGACGCCCTGGAATCGGTTCTCGACAAAGAAGGCGAAGACCGTGCTCACTATCTGATGACCCGTATGGGCGAACTCGCGACCCGCAGCGGCTCGCAACTGCCCTACGCCATCACCACGCCGTACCGCAACACGATTCCCGTCACCCACGAAGCACGCATGCCTGGCGACCTGTTCATGGAACGCCGCATTCGCTCGCTGGTACGTTGGAACGCGTTGGCCATGGTCATGCGTACGAACCTGAAAGATTCTGACCTGGGCGGTCACATCTCCAGCTTCGCCTCCAGCGCCACTTTGTATGACATCGGCTTCAACTACTTCTTCCAGGCCCCGACCGACGAACACGGCGGCGACCTGATCTACTTCCAGGGTCACGCATCGCCAGGCGTCTACGCCCGTGCGTTCATGGAAGGCCGCATCACCGAAGACCAAATGAACAACTTCCGCCAGGAAGTGGATGGCAACGGTCTGTCGTCCTATCCGCACCCGTGGCTGATGCCTGACTTCTGGCAGTTCCCGACTGTTTCCATGGGCCTGGGCCCGATCCAGG
>NZ_MOAK01000013.1:23053-25972 GCF_003732485.1 Pseudomonas protegens | reverse complement strand
AGCAGAAAGTCTGGTGCTTCATGGGCGACGGCGAGTGCGACGAGCCGGAATCCCTGGGCGCGATCTCCCTGGCCGGCCGCGAGAAGCTGGACAACCTGATCTTCGTCATCAACTGCAACCTGCAGCGCCTCGACGGCCCGGTTCGCGGCAACGGCAAGATCATCCAGGAACTCGAAGGCGTGTTCCGTGGTGCCCAGTGGAACGTCAACAAGGTGGTCTGGGGCCGTTTCTGGGACCCACTGCTGGCCAAGGACGTCGACGGCATCCTGCAACGTCGCATGGACGAAGTCATTGACGGCGAGTACCAGAACTACAAGGCCAAGGACGGTGCGTTCGTCCGTGAGCACTTCTTCAATACCCCTGAACTCAAGGCGATGGTTGCCGATCTGTCCGACGACGAGATCTGGAAACTCAACCGCGGCGGCCACGACCCGTACAAGGTCTATGCGGCCTACCACGAAGCGGTCAACCACAAAGAGCAGCCGACCGTCATCCTGGCCAAGACCATCAAGGGTTATGGCACCGGCGCCGGCGAAGCGAAGAACACCGCGCACAACACGAAGAAAGTCGACGTCGACAGCCTGAAGCTGTTCCGCGACCGTTTCGACATTCCGGTGAAAGACGACGACATCGAGAACCTGCCGTTCTTCAAGCCAGAAGAAGGCAGCGCCGAAGCCCGTTACCTGAGCGAGCGTCGTGCCGCACTGGGCGGTTTCGTGCCGCAGCGTCGCGCCAAGAGCTTCAGCGTCCCGACTCCGCCACTGGATACCCTCAAGGCCATCCTCGACGGCTCGGGCGACCGTGAAATCTCCACCACCATGGCCTTCGTGCGGATCCTCGCGCAGCTGGTCAAGGACAAGGAAATCGGCCAGCGCATCGTGCCGATCATCCCGGACGAAGCCCGTACCTTTGGTATGGAAGGCATGTTCCGCCAGTTGGGCATCTACTCCTCCGTCGGCCAGCTCTACGAGCCAGTCGATAAAGACCAGGTGATGTTCTACCGCGAAGACAAGAAGGGCCAGATCCTCGAAGAGGGCATCAACGAAGCGGGCGCCATGAGCTCCTTCATCGCTGCCGGTACTTCGTACTCCAGCCACAACCAGCCAATGCTGCCGTTCTACATCTTCTATTCGATGTTCGGCTTCCAGCGTATCGGCGACCTGGCCTGGGCTGCCGGCGACAGCCGTACCCGGGGCTTCCTGATCGGCGGTACTGCCGGCCGTACCACCCTCAACGGTGAAGGCCTGCAGCACGAAGACGGTCACAGCCACATGCTGGCCGGGACCATCCCGAACTGCCGCACCTTTGATCCGACCTACGGCTACGAGCTGGCGGTGATCATCCAGGACGGCATGAAGAAGATGACCGAAGAGCAACAGGACGTCTTCTACTACATCACCGTGATGAACGAGTCCTACCAGCAGCCAGCCATGCCGGCCGGTGTCGAGGAAGGCATCATCAAGGGCATGTACCTGCTGGAAGAAGACACCCGCGAAGCCGCGCACCACGTGCAGCTGATGGGCTCCGGCACCATTCTGCGTGAAGTCCGCGAAGCAGCGAAGATCCTGCGTGACGAGTTCAACGTCGCTGCCGACGTCTGGAGCGTGACCAGCTTCAACGAACTGCGTCGCGACGGCCTGGCCGTAGAGCGCAGCAACCGTCTGCACCCTGGCCAGAAGCCGAAGCTGAGCTACGTCGAAGAGTGCCTGAACGGCCGTAAAGGTCCGGTCATCGCCTCCACCGACTACATGAAGCTGTTCGCCGAGCAGATCCGCCAGTGGGTCCCATCCAAGGAATTCAAAGTCCTGGGTACCGATGGTTTCGGCCGCAGCGACAGCCGCAAGAAACTGCGTCACTTCTTCGAAGTAGACCGTCACTTCGTGGTGTTGGCAGCCCTGGAAGCCTTGGCTGACCGTGGTGACATCGAACCTAAGGTCGTGGCTGAAGCCATCACCAAGTTCGGTATCAACCCGGAAAAACGCAACCCACTGGACTGCTGAGGAGACTTTCTGTGAGCGAACTCATTCGCGTACCTGACATCGGCAGCGGTGAAGGTGAAGTAATCGAACTGATGGTCAAGGTCGGCGATCGCATCGAAGCCGACCAGAGCATCCTGACCCTGGAGTCGGACAAGGCCAGCATGGAAATTCCTGCGCCGAAATCCGGCGTGGTCAAAAGCCTGAAAGTGAAGCTGGGCGACCGCCTGAAAGAAGGCGACGAACTGCTGGAGCTGGAAGTCGAGGGCGCCGCTGCTGCGGCCCCGGCAGCTGCACCGGCTGCAAAAGCTGAAGCCAAACCCGCTGCTGCTCCTGCCGCAGTGCCAGCCTCGGCCCCTGCTGCCGCTTCGGTTCAGCAAGTGCACGTGCCGGACATCGGTTCGTCGGGCAAGGCCCAGATCATCGAGATCCAGGTCAAGGTCGGCGACAAGGTCGAGGCTGATCAATCACTGATCACCCTGGAATCCGACAAGGCAAGCATGGAAATCCCGTCGCCTGCCGCTGGCGTGGTCAAGGCCATCAGCGTCAAGCTCAACGACGAAGTCGGCACCGGCGACCTGATCCTGGATCTGGAAGTGGCGGGTGCTGCGACTCCTGCTGCTGCCGCCCCAGCCCAGGCTGCTGCTCCGGCCGCTGCCGCTGCGCCTGCTCCTGCAGCAGCCCCGGCTGCTCCAGTGGCTGACAGTGTTCAGGACATCCACGTTCCGGACATCGGTTCGGCCGGCAAGGCCAAGATCATCGAGGTGTTGGTCAAGGCTGGCGACAGCGTTGAAGCCGACCAGTCGCTGATCACCCTGGAATCCGACAAGGCGAGCATGGAAATTCCATCGCCTGCCGCTGGCGTGGTGGAAAGCGTTTCCATCAAGCTGGACGACGAAGTCGGCACCGGCGATCTGATCCTCAAGCTGAAAGTCAAAGGCGC
>NZ_MOAK01000013.1:0-22977 GCF_003732485.1 Pseudomonas protegens | reverse complement strand
GGCCCCCCGGCCGCCGCACCTGCCAAGCCAGGCGCGAAAGTGCACGCCGGCCCGGCCGTGCGCCAACTGGCCCGTGAGTTCGGCGTCGAGCTGAGTGCTGTCGGTGCCAGCGGTCCGCATGGTCGCATCCTGAAAGAAGACGTGCAGGTCTACGTCAAGGCCATGATGCAGAAGGCCAAGGAAGCGCCAGCTGCTGGCGGCGCAACCGGTGGCGCGGGCATCCCGCCGATTCCGGTCGTGGACTTCAGCCGCTTCGGTGAAATCGAAGAAGTGCCGATGACCCGCCTGATGCAGGCCGGCGCCGCCAACCTGCACCGCAGCTGGCTGAACGTGCCGCACGTGACGCAGTTCGACTCGGCCGACATCACCGAGCTGGAAGCGTTCCGCGTTGCGCAGAAGGCCGTTGCCGAGAAGGCCGGCGTCAAGCTGACCATCCTGCCGCTGCTGCTCAAGTCCTGCGCGCACCTGCTCAAGGAACTGCCGGACTTCAACAGCTCCCTGGCACCAAGCGGCAAGGCGATCATCCGCAAGAAGTACGTGAACATCGGCTTCGCCGTGGACACCCCGGATGGCCTGCTGGTACCGGTGATCAAGAACGTCGACCAGAAGAGCCTGCTGCAACTGGCGGCCGAGGCGGCTTCCCTGGCGGAAAAGGCCCGCACCAAGAAGCTCTCCGCGGACGAGATGCAAGGCGCCTGCTTCACCATCTCCAGCCTCGGGCACATTGGCGGCACCGGCTTCACGCCGATCGTCAACGCGCCGGAAGTGGCGATCCTCGGTGTTTCCAAGGCCACCATCCAGCCAGTCTGGGACGGCAAGGCCTTCCAGCCGAAGCTGATGCTGCCACTGTCCCTGTCCTACGATCACCGTGTGATCAACGGCGCGGCTGCCGCTCGCTTCACCAAGCGTCTGAGCGACCTGCTGGGCGACATCCGCACTATTCTGCTGTAACCGGCGTACCGGCCCACCCTCATGGGCGGGCCGGTAACCCACGCTTTCCGAGCGCCACGCTCGTACCTCAACCCCGTCAATTTGGCGGGGCTTTTTTTGCCAAAAAAACGTCGCCAATAGCCCGTCATTCAGGGCTGCGAAAGGCCGAAAAAGTAACTTTGCAGAAATCCCTCAACCTGCCGATATAGGTTTATAGCACTTAGCCTTCATCTTACTTGTCAGTCGATGCCGCATGATGCAACCTTGCCGCAGGTAACAGTAAAGAGGGCGTGAGCCCGGCGCGATCAGCAATTTCGAAGCGAGTTTCCCCATGAAAAGCCAACCCGATGCCGCCAGCCGTATGGTGGCCGAGGTAGTGACGCAGTTGCCCGTGCCCTCGCGGCTCGGCATGTTGCGTTTCGAACGGCTGAATGAAGCGAGCTGGGCGCTGCTGTTTCTCGATCCCAATTGCGAACGTCAGTTCGGTCTGCCCGCCGTCGAACTCTGCGCCCTGGTCGGCTCCCCCTATGCCAGCCTGATGGAGCCCGAGGCGCGTTATCAGCTGCACGACGCCATCCAGCAGCAATTGAGCACCAGCCCCCATTACCTGATCCGCTACACCCTGCACACCGGCCAAGGGCCCTTGAGCATCCTCGAGCTGGGGGAAGCCTACAAACAACACAACCGGCATTTGCTGCGCGGCTACCTGCTGGTGGTGGAAGGTCTGTTCAGCGACGCCTCGCCAATGCCGACCGTGGATCTGGAAACCCAGAACACCCGCCTGCAGATCGCCCTGGAACTCAACCAGCGAGCCCAGCAGGAGCAGTTGCAGCATCTGGAGCGGGTACGTGCGCAACAGGACCTGATCCTGCTCCTGACGCGCCAACGCTACAGCACCAGCAACTCCCTGAAGGAAGCCGCCGAGCTGATCACCCGCAGTGCCTGCGACATCTACCAGATCGACTGCGCCAGCATCTGGAACCTGGAAGACCAGCAGTTGGTGCCGATTGCCGCCTACCACCGCGGCCCCCAGGAATACCGCATGCCGGAGCGCATCGACGCCAGCAGCTTTCCCGATTACCTGGAAGCGCTGCACAGCTGCCGCGCCATCGACGCCCAGAACGCCATGCGCGACCCTCGCACCCGGGAAATGGCCGAGAGCCTGCGTCCACGGGATGTGAATGCCATGCTCGACGCCAGCATCCGCATCGACGGCCAAGTAGTCGGCGTGCTGTGCCTGGAACAGACCGGCATGACCCGGGCCTGGCAGTCCGACGAGATCGCCTTCGCCGGCGAACTGGCAGACCAGTTCGCCCAGGTCATCAACAATCACAACCGGCGCGCCGCCACCAGCGCCCTGCACCTGTTCCAGCGCGCCGTGGAACAGAGCGCCAACGCCTTCCTGCTGGTCAACTGCGACGGCGTGGTGGAGTACGTCAACCCCAGCTTCACGGCGATCACCCAATACAGCACCGAAGAGGTCCATGGCCACCGCCTGTCCGAACTGCCGGCCCTGGAAAACCTCAGCGAGCTGCTGTTCGACGCTCCGTCCAGCCTGGCCAAGAGCAACAGCTGGCAGGGCGAGTTCAAGAGCCGGCGCAAGAACCTGGAGCCTTACTGGGGCCAGCTGTCGATCTCCAAGGTCTACGGCGACAATCGCGAGCTGACCCACTACATCGGCATCTACGAAGACATCACCCAGACCAAGCTTGCCCAGCAACGCATCGAGCGCCTGGCCTACACCGACAACCTGACCAACCTGGGCAACCGCCCAGCGTTCATCCGCAACCTCGACGAACGCTTTGCCCGAGACAGCGATACCCCGATCAGCCTGCTGCTGGTGGACATCGACAATTTCAAGCGGATCAACGACAGCCTCGGCCACCAGACCGGCGACAAGCTGCTGATCAGCCTGGCCCGGCGCCTGCGCAACAGCCTGAGCCCCAGCGGCAGCCTGGCGCGCTTTGCCAGTAACGAATTCGCCGTGCTACTGGACAACACCGACCTGGAAACCGGGCAACAGATCGCCAGCCAGTTGCTGATGACCCTGGACAAGCCGATGTTCGTCGACAACCAGTTGATCAGCGTCACCGGCTCGGTCGGCCTGGCCAGCGCGCCACTGCATGGCCGCGACCCTCAGACCCTGATGCGCAACGCCGGCCTGGCGCTGCACAAGGCCAAGGCCAACGGCAAACACCAGGTGCAGGTCTTCACCGAAGCCCTCAATGCCGAGGCCAGCTACAAGCTGTTCGTCGAGAACAACCTGCGCCGGGCCCTGACCCAGAACGAACTGGATGTGTTCTACCAGCCCAAGCTGTGCCTGCGCAGCGGCCGCCTGCTGGGGATGGAGGCGCTGCTGCGCTGGAACCACCCGGAAAAGGGCATGATCCGCCCGGACCAGTTCATCAGCGTGGCGGAAGAAACCGGCCTGATCATCCCCATCGGCAAGTGGATCGCCCGCCAGGCCTGCCGCATGAGCAAGCAACTGACCGCCGCCGGCATGGGCAACCTGCACGTGGCCATCAACCTGTCGCCCAAGCAGTTCTCCGACCCGGACCTGGTGGCCTCCATCGCCAGCATTCTCAAGGAAGAGCAACTGCCCTCCTCGCTGCTGGAGCTTGAGTTAACGGAGGGCTTGCTGCTGGAAGCCACCGACGACACCCACCAGCAGCTTGAACAGTTGAAAAAGCTCGGCCTGACCCTGGCCATGGACGACTTCGGCACCGGCTACTCGTCCCTGAGCTACCTGAAGAAATTCCCCATCGACATCATCAAGATCGATCGCAGCTTCATCCACGAGATCCCCGACAACCAGGACGACATGGAAATCACCTCGGCTGTGATCGCCATGGCTCACAACCTGAAGATCAAGGTGGTCGCCGAAGGCATCGAGACCGCCGAGCAACTGGCCTTCCTGCGCCGTCATCGCTGCGACGTCGGCCAGGGCTACCTGTTCGACCGGCCGATCCCCGGCACCGAGCTGATTGCCAAGCTCAAGCGCTATCCCCGCGGCCCAATTGCCTGACAGCGCTGTAACACTCGGGCAAACTGCGTGTCTATCCTCTTACCGACTCCCCAACCTGACTGGAGGACCGACACATGGTCTTGCGCTCGGAAATTCTGGTGAACAAAAACGTGCTTCCAACCAAAGAACAAGCTCTGCCCGGCCGTGAAACCCCCATGGCCCTACCTGCCGAACACTACGTCAACGGCAACCCGTTGCTGGGCCCGTTTCCGGGCAATGTGGATTTCGCCATCTTCGGCCTGGGCTGTTTCTGGGGTGCCGAGCGGCGTTTCTGGCAGCGCGAAGGCGTGTTCAGCACCTGCGTGGGTTATGCCGGCGGCTTCACCCCGAACCCGACCTATGAAGAGGTCTGCTCGGGCCTGACCGGCCATACCGAAGTGGTGCTGGTGGTGTATGAGCCTGAGAAAGTCAGCTACAAGGAGCTGCTGGCGATGTTCTGGGAACTGCACAACCCGACCCAGGGCATGCGCCAGGGCAATGACATTGGCACCCAGTACCGCTCGGTGATCTACACCACCAACCCGACCCAGCTGGAACAGGCGCTGCACAGCAGGGATGTGTTCCAGGCGGAACTGACCAAGGCCGGCCTGGGCGACATCACCACTGAAATCGAAGAAGCCCCGACCGTCTATTTCGCCGAGGCGTACCACCAGCAGTACCTGGCGAAGAATCCCGAAGGCTATTGCGGGATCGGCGGCACTGGCGTGACCTGCCCGATCTGATTTTTTGCCGGTAAGCCGGCTCCTACAACCTCCTGTAGGAGCCGGCTGGTCAGCGAACGCTTACTCGGCGATCAACCAGTCCATCTGCCAGCCGCCCTGGGTCTGGCCGAGCTTCTTCGACAGCCACGGCAGCAGCTCGCGCAACTCCTCCTCCAGCCCCCAGGGCGGATTGGCAATCGCCAGTCCCGAGCCGTTGAGGCTGTTGGGCGTATCCAGCGGATGCACCAGCAACTCCACCCGCAGCAGCTTCGGCGCACCGGTACCGGCCAGGTCCTGGTAGAAGCGTCGCAGGGCGCGCTGGTCCTTGACCGGGTACCAGATGGCCGCCACGGTCTGGCGCATGCGGCCAATGGCCTCCTTCAACGACGCAGCGCAGCGCTGCATCTCGTCCAGTTGCTCGAAAGGCGGGTCGATCAGCATCACGGCACGTTTCTCAGCCACCGGCAGCAACGCTCGGGCCACATGCCAACCTTCCCCCAGATGCACCGCCACGCGACGATCACCCTTCATGTTGTCCTTGAGCAGCAAGCCGTCTTCCGGGTGCTTTTCGTTGAGCAGCACCCGGTCCTGGGAACGGGTCAGGCGCCGAGCCAGTTCCGGCGAGCCGGGGTAGTAACGCAACTCGCCATCGGGGTTCATCTTGTGCAGCACCTGCATGTAGTCGGCGGTCAGCGCCGGCAGATCTGCGTCGCCCCACAACCGTGCGATGCCTTCCAGGTACTCGCCGGTGCGCGTGGCCTGGTCGCCCTTGAGGTCATACAGGCCGATACCGGCGTGGCTGTCGAGGTAGGCGAACGGCTGCTCCTTGCGCGACATCAGGGCGATGAGGCGGGTCAGGGTCAGGTGTTTGAAGACGTCGGCGTGATTGCCGGCGTGGAAGGCGTGACGATAGTTCATGGTTGCTCCTGCGCAGGGGGGCAAGTTTACCCTGTGCGCAGGCTGTCGTCAGTTCAGAGCGGGGCCGTACCCGGCGCAGGCGACGACGGGCACGGCCGGGGTTTCAGGCAAACTCGTGGCTGACTTGCGACCACAGGCTGACCCGCCGCCCGGACGTTTCGAACACTTCGATCTCGCGCTTGATCCCGCCACTGTCCTTCCAGCCCGGCAGGTCGAGCACGATCAGCTCCTCCATCATCGCCATGTACAGCGCATCCACCGGCGCCCAGAGCTTGCCGATGGCGGCATTGTCCTTGCCCGCCAGGCACAGGTTGATCGGGTGGGACATGCTCACCTGGCTGAACACCGCATGGCCGGCTTCCAGTATCTGCGCCGCGACCTGGTTGCATTGGAGAAAACGCTCGTGGATGACGGCCGGCTCGGAGTGACTGTAGGGGCAGGCCAGGAAAATCTTGCGCATCGTTACCTCGACTTCAGGGATAGGTGACGCGGGCCGTCAGGCCCGCGCAGGTTGCAGGGCAAAGGCCGCGGCCTGTTCCTGCTCTTGCTGCTCATAGCGCTGGGCGGCCGGCACCGAGATGCGGATGGCGATCGCCACCGCCAGCAAGCCGCCGAACAGTTTGCCGAGCAGAATCGGCAGGATCAGGCTTGGCTGGAAGTTCGCAGTGAACGCCAGGTGGTCGCCGATCAGAGCCTGGGCGCAGACCCCCAGGGCCACGCACAGCACCTTGTCGCGGGCGGTCATGTGCTTGAACAGGTGGAAGGTGGCGATGATGTTGGCAAACACCATGATGAACCCCGCGGCACCGGTGCTGGACAGGTTCAGATGGCGTCCCAGCAGCTCCATGGGCTTCTTGCAGTAGCGCTGGAACAGGTAGCAGATGGGGAAGGTACCGGCGAGCATGATGCCGATGTAGCCGGCGATTTCGATGGCCCGGAACAGCTCCTTTTCGTCGGCGAACATCGGGTCGAAGCCCCAGCCGCCGAAGTTGATGCTGAAGAACTTGGTGAAGTGCTCGACGATGCTCAGGGCCAGGATCAGCTTGATCGCCGCGTCCATGATCTTGCCGAACACCAGGAAGCCCCTGACCATCATCTGCGGCCGGTAGCGCAGCCCCGCCGCCAGCAGGAAGCAGAACACGAACAACGGCGCCAGCAGCTTGAGCATGTCGACGAAGCCCAGGGACAGGTAGTACAGCGCCTCGGAGTTGGTGGAAACGATGTCCCGCACCGGCAACTGGGTGGCGGTGATGATCAGCAGCGACATCAGCACCGCGAACGGAATGCTGATCAGCCCGGCCATGGCGCCCAGGGCCAGGTACTTGTGGTCCTTGCGCTCGAGCATGGTCAGGCCCACCGGGATCAGGTAGACGATGGTCGCCCCGGAGGTGTAGCCCACCAGCATCGCGGTGATCCACAGGTCGCGGTTGGCGGTCAGGGCGTTGGCCAACTGGTAGCCGCCCATGTCCACGGCAATGATCGACAGCGCCGCGATGGAGACATCCGAACCCAGGGCGTTGAAGAACGGCCCCAGGGCGTGGGAAATGCCCTGGGACAGGTAGGGAATCGCCACCATGATCCCGGCCTGGGCCAGGAACACCGGACCGATGGAGTGGATACCGTTGACGAACTCCTTACCCAGGCCACTCTCGGGCTTGATGATGGATGACAGGGCGCCGATCACGGCGCCGAGCATGATCAGGTAAATGACGTAATTTCCAAATTCAGCCATGTGGGTTCATCTCTCTGAGCGTCATTTATAGGTTTCCCCCGCCGGGGAAGTTCTTGTCGAGGCCAGCTCTGGTCGCCCCTCGCGAAGGCGAGCGATGGATCAGGTGATGAAACACAGGGCATATCCCGTGCCACAATGTGTATTAGTTGTGGTTTTTACTTAAAAACAATCAAATATCGGTCAACAAACTTTTGCAACATTGACCCGATCGGCCGCTGGCTTTGATCCGACCCCATGACTGCTGGCCATTGTGAAACGTGCAAGTAAATGCTTAACTTTTCCATCGAACTTGACCGAATACGCACATCAACGAGCCAGAAGTGTGCGTAAGTAACAAAAAATGCCCATTTGTGTGGCGAAGTACCACTAAACGGAAAACACCATGCGCCCCAACGAACGACGACAGCACATTCTCGAACTCCTGCGGCAGCGGGAGCGGATCTCTGTGGAAGAGCTGGCGCGCATCACTGCCACATCCCAGGAAACCATCCGCCGCGACCTCAGCGACCTGGCGGAAAACGGCCTGGTCACCAAGTTCCATGGCGGCGCAGCCCTGCCTCCCACCGGCGAGCACGAAAACACCTTCCAGACCCGCATGAACGAACACGCCCAGGAGAAGCGCGCCATCGCCCGCTACGCCGCCGGCCTGTTCTGCGCGGGCGACAGCATCTTCATCGATACCGGCACCACCACCCTGTTCTTCGCCCGGGAACTGGCGCAGCACACCCGCCTGACAGTGATCACCAACTCCCTGCCGATCGCCGGCTGCATTGGCGAGTCGGGCAATCGGGTGTTCATGATCGGTGGTGAATATCGCCCCGACTCGACCCAGAACGTCGGCACCCTGGCCCTGGAGCAGATCACTCGCTTCAACGCCGAGCACGCGGTGATCACCATCGGCGCACTGAATGAAGACGGCGCCATGGACTTCTCCATCGAAGAAGCCGAAGTGGCTCGCGCCATGATTGCCCAGGCCCGTCAGCTGACGGTGATCGCCGACTCTTCGAAGCTGGAACGACGCGGTCTGTTCAAGGTGTTCCCGCTGGAGCGCATCGACCGTCTGGTGATCGATCGTCAGCCCGGCCCGGAGCTGCTGGCGGCCCTGGAGAAAGCCGGCGTGGAGGTGCATCTGGTGCCGCAGCCCTGAACCCGGGGCTATTGCCGCAGGCAGTTTTTACACACCAAAAACCACAGTCAATTGACCGATACATGACCGAATAGAAAATAAAAACAACAATCATGGCCCGCATTATGCTTTGATTCCTGCACAGATCCTTGGGCGTTACCGCAGGAAACAGGCATTTATATGACCGAACTTTATCCGAAGAATGTGACTTTCGATGTGGCCATCGTCGGTGGCGGGGTCGTGGGTTGCGCCATGGCACGGCGCTTCGCCCTGGAAGGCGCCCGGGTGTTGCTGCTGGAAAAGGGCAGTGACATTCTCTCCGGCGCCAGCAAGGCCAACAGCGCCATCCTGCACACCGGCTTCGACGCCCCCAGTGGCAGCCTGGAACTGCAGTGCATGCAGGCCGGCTACCAGGAATACCTGGAAATCCACTCGGCCATGAACCTGCCGCTGCTCAAGAGTGGCGCACTGGTGGTGGCCTGGAACGCCGAGGACCAGGCCCGGTTGCCAGGGATTCTCGCCCAGGCCCAGGCCAATGGAGTCGACAACGTGCGCCTGCTGGAACGCAGCGAGATCCTCGCCCTGGAGCCCCACCTGGCCAATCACGCCGTGGGCGCGGTGCTGGTGCCCGACGAACACCTGATCGACCCCTGGTCCGCGCCCCTGGGCTACCTGCAACAGGCCATGGCCCACGGTGCCCGGGTGCAGTTGCAGTGCGAAGTGCAGCAAGGCCAGTTCGATGGGGAGGCCTGGACCCTGCACACCAACCGCGGCACCCTGCGCAGTGCCCAGGTGATCAACTGCGCCGGGCTGTTCGGCGACACCCTGGAGCACAACCTGCTGGGCCACAGCGAATTTCGCATCATGCCGCGCAAGGGCCAGTTCGTGGTCTTCGACAAGGCCGCGGCCAAACTGCTGGAGCGCATCGTCCTGCCGGTGCCCAACGAACGCACCAAGGGCATCGTCCTGACCCGCACGGTGTACGGCAACCTGCTGGTGGGCCCCACCGCCGAAGAACAGGAAGACCGGATCCACGCCGGGCTCGACGGGCCGACCCTGCAAAGCCTGATCGATGCCGCCGTGGAGCGAATTCCCGGCCTCGCCGGGATGCCGGTCACCGCCACCTACGCCGGGCTGCGCCCCGCCAGTGAAAAGAAGGAGTACCGGATCCAGGCCGACCACGCCCGGCACTGGATCACCGTCGGCGGCATCCGCTCCACCGGGCTCACCGCCGCCCTGGGCATTGCCCGGCATGTCTACGGTCTGTACAGCCAACGCCGCCAGCACCAGCCGGTGCGCGAACCGCTCTGGCCGCAGATGCCCAATCTGGCAGAGCACTTGCCCCGCGACTGGCAGCGCCCCGGCTATGGCGAAATCGTCTGCCATTGCGAACTGGTGACCCGGCGCGAAATAGAAAGCGCCCTGCACAGCCCCCTGCCCCCTGGCGACCTGGGCGGACTCAAGCGCCGCACCCGCGCCTGCATGGGGCGCTGCCAGGGTTTCTATTGCTCGGCCCAGGTCGCCGAACTGAGTGCCAGCCAACTGGCCGTTCCACTTGCCACAGGTCGTTGCCATGAACAGCACTGAACTTCTTCAGGCCGAAGCGGCCATTATCGGCAGCGGCCCAGCGGGCCTGGCGGCGGCCATCGAACTGCGGCGCCAGGGCATCGGCCCGGTGATTGTCATCGAGCGTGAAAGCGAGGCCGGCGGCATTCCCCGGCACTGTGCCCACCCGCCCTTCGGCATGCGCGAGTACCAACGCATTCTCAGCGGCCCGGCCTACGCCCGGCGCAATGTCGAAGCCGCGCTGAAAGCCGGCGTGATCCTGCTGCTGCGGCACACCGTGGTCAGCCTGGAGCCCGGCGGCCTGCTGCGCCTGGCCAGTCCCGACGGGCCACGGCTGATCCAGGCACAGAAGGTGCTGATTGCCACCGGCGCCCGGGAAACCCCGCGCTCGGCACGCCTGCTGTCCGGCGACCGCCCGGTGGGGGTGATCAACACCGGGGCCCTGCAGAACTTCCTCTATGTGCAGCACCTCAAGCCTTTCGAGCGGCCGCTGATCATCGGCACCGAGCTGGTCAGCCTGTCTGCCGTGCTCAGCTGCCGGCGCGCCGGTATCCGCCCGGTGGCGGTACTGGAAGCCAATAAACGAGCCACCGCCCGCTGGCCGCTGTCGGTGTTCCCAAGGTTGCTGGGCATCCCCATGCACTTTGGCGCCGAGCTGCTGGCGATCAATGGCTGCGGCCGGGTGGAGTCGGCCCGGGTGCGCCTGGCCGACGGCCAGGTCCGCGACATCCCGTGCGACGGTGTGCTGCTCACCGGCCAGTTCACCCCGGAGTCGAGTCTGGTGCGCCTGAGCCACCTGCAACTGGACAGCGGTAGCGGGGGGCCGAAGATCGACCAGTACGGCCGCTGTTCGGACCCTGCCTACTTTGCCGCCGGCAACCTGCTGCGGCCGATCGAGACGGCCGGCTGGTCCTACCGCGAGGGACGGCGCATCGGCAGCCTGATGGCCCTGGCCCTGAGCGGCCAGCTACCCGATGCCCATGACGCCCTGACCCTGAAGTACGCCGCCCCGATCAAGCTCGGCGTGCCGGGCCGCCTGGTGCGCGGCGAGCTGGCGGGCCTGGCGCACATCCAGTTGCGGGTCAGCCAGGCGGTCAGTGGCACCCTGCGGGTCCGCGCCCAGGGCCTGGAGCTCTGGAGCCGACCGGTCTCGGCACTGCCGGAACGGCGCCTGCTGATCCCCATCAAGGACCTGCACCTGCCGGAACATTTCGACCAACTGGACATCTGCATCGACCAGGCCGTCCCACAACAAGAGAAATGACCATGCGAATAGCCGCACTTGACCAGGGCACCACCAGCACCCGCGTACTGGTCGTGGACATGCACGGCCGTGCCGACATCCAACTGGCGCTGCGCCACCAACAGCATCACCCGCGTCCGGGCTGGGTCGAACACGACCCGCTGGAGCTGCTGGCCAACCTGCAACGCTGCCTGGAAGCCACCGGCCGGGTCGACGCCATCGGCCTGGCCAACCAGGGTGAAAGCTGCCTGGCCTGGGACGCCGTCAGTGGCGCGCCGCTGTCGCCGGTAATCGTCTGGCAGGACAACCGCAGCACCGCGCGTATCGAAGAACTGCGCGCCAGCGGTGCCGAAGCCCTGACCCTGGAGCGGGCGGGGCTGCCCCTGGATGCCTACTTCTCCGCCAGCAAGCTGGCCTGGATCGTGGAAAACCTGCCGGCGGCGCAGGCCGCCCTGAGTGCCGGCCGCCTGCGCCTGGGCACCACCGATGCCTACTTTCTCGATCGCCTGACCGGGGTCTACGCCACTGACATCACCACCGCCTCGCGCACCTCGCTGATGAATCTCGCCACCGGCCAGTGGGACCCGCAGTTGTGCCAGCTGTTCGGCGTGCCCATGCAGGCCCTGCCGGAAATCCGCGCCACGGTCGGCGACTTCGGACGCATCGGCCAGACCCCCATCAGCGCCTCGGTGGTCGACCAGCAAGCCTCGCTGTACGGTCACGGCTGCCGGGAGCCGGGGGACGCCAAGATCACCTTCGGCACCGGCGCCTTCGCCCTGACAGTCACAGGCGAACAGATCATCCGCGCCCCGGAGAAAGGCCTGCTGGCCACCGTCGCCTGGCAGGCCGACGGCAAACCGGTGTATGCCATGGACGGTGGTGTGTACGACGCCAGCGCCGCGGTGGAATGGGCCGGGCGCCTGGGCCTGTTCAGCGATTTTTCGGAACTGGCAGCCTTCGATCAGCCACCGGCGATTTCCCGCGAGCTGGCGTTTGTCCCGGCCTTGTCCGGGCTTGCCTGCCCGCACTGGGATCGCAGCGCCGGGGCGGTGTGGATCGGCATGAACGCCGCCACCACTCGCCAGGACCTGTGCCAGGCCGTGCTGGAAGGCGTGGCCCTGCGCAGCGCCGAAGTGATCACGGCGATGGACGATCACCTCAACGTCACCGACCAGTTGTCGATTGACGGCGGCCTGGCCCGCAGCCCGTATTTCGCCCAGTTCCTGGCCGATATCCTGCAACGTACCATCGTCACCCAGCGCTTCGACGAACTCACCGCCCTGGGCTGCGCCGCCCTCGCCGCCCGGGGCCTGGGTGTGGAGCTGCCGGAACTGGACAACACCCGCACCCACTACCGCCCCCGTATCGAGCGGGCCACGGCAGAGGCCTGGCGCAGCACCTTCAGTGGCGCCGTCAAGCGCTCCCAGGGTTGGTCCCACCCCCGCTGAAACGCTCCAGCGGCCAAGGACGGCCGCCCCTGTCCCTGCACGCCGCGGCCGCCCCCTTGCCCATCCACCGCGCCTATTGGACACTGACGCGCCCGCCCGCGGCCAAGCGGCGGGCACATCAAGCGGTTGCTGGCGACTCAGACACACGGGACCACTGACTGCTGCGCGGGCACACGACCTGCCTGGCTGTGCTCATTAATGGATTATTTCTGAGTCGAGGATTTATGAAAGACGCAACGATTGCGCTGCACCATGGATTCAAGTCGGACCCGACCACCAAGGCCGTGGCCGTGCCCATCTACCAGAACGTCGCCTTCGAGTTCGACAACGCCCAGCACGGCGCTGACCTGTTCAACCTCGATGTGCCCGGCAACATCTACACCCGCATCATGAACCCCACCAACGATGTGCTGGAACAGCGCATGGCCGCCCTGGAAGGCGGGATTGCCGGGCTGGCGGTGGCCGCCGGCAGTGCAGCCATCCACTACGCGATCCAGACCCTGACCCAGGCCGGGGACAACGTCGTGTCCACCCCGCAGCTGTATGGCGGCACCTACACCCTGTTCGCCCACCTGCTGCCCAGCTTCGGTGTCCAAGTGCGCTTCGCCCGGGACGACTCCCCCGAGGCCATTGCCGAACTGATCGACGACAGGACCAAGCTGGTGTACTGCGAGAGCATCGGCAACCCGGCGGGCAATATCGTCGATATCGAGGGCCTGGCCCAGGCCGCCCATGCCCGCAACGTGCCGCTGATGGTGGACAACACCGTGGCCACGCCGATCCTGTGCAAGCCGATCCAGTTCGGCGCCGACATCGTGGTGCACTCGGTGACCAAGTACGTCGGTGGCCACGGCAACTCCCTGGGCGGAGTCATAGTCGACAGCGGAAATTTCCCCTGGGCCGATCACCCGCAGAAGTTCGCCAGCCTCAACACTCCGGAGCCGGCCTACCACGGCGTGGTCTACACCGAGAAGTTCGGCCCGGCGGCCTTTATCGCCCGGGCCCGCACCGTGCCGCTGCGCAACACCGGCGCAGCATTGGCGCCGATGAACGCCTTCCTGCTGCTGCAAGGCCTGGAGACCCTGGCCCTGCGCATGGAACGCCACACCGACAACGCCATCAAGGTGGCGCAGTTCCTCAAGGCCCACCCCCTGGTGGCCTGGGTCAGCTACGCCGGCCTGCCCGACCATCCGCACCATGAACTGGCGCGCAAGTACATGCAGGGCAAGCCGTCGGCGATCCTCTCCTTCGGCCTCAAGGGCGGCTACGCCGCGGGCGTGCGCTTCTACGACGCACTGCAGATCTTCAAACGCCTGGTGAACATCGGCGACGCCAAGTCCCTGGCCTGCCACCCGGCTTCCACTACCCACCGGCAAATGAACGAAGAAGAGCAGGCCAAGGCCGGCGTCAAGCCGGAGATGATCCGCCTTTCGGTCGGCATCGAAGCCATCGAGGACCTGCTCGAAGACCTCGACCAGGCACTGAAACAAGCCTGATCCATCGGCCCTGGCAGCAGACGCCAGGGCTTCCTCCGCCGCGTTGGCACCGACGCATCCGCCCCCAACCAGCCCCCAGGATCATTACTCGCCCGCAAAGGAACCCAACATGATTGTGCGTTACGTAAAAATCACCATGACCCTGGCAGTGGCGGCGTTCGCCCTGCTGGTGGCTTACAACAACATCAGCGACTACGGCTCCAACTTCGCCTTTGTCCAGCATGTGCTGAGCATGGACAGCGTATTCCCCGGCAACACCGCCACCGACCGCGCCCTGACCCTGCCCCTGCTGTGGAATGTCGGCTACTGGCTGATCATAGCCGGCGAGGCCTTGACCGGTGTCTTGCTGGTCGTTGGCGCCTTGCACCTGTGGCTGGCGCGACACGGTGTCGCCAGCTACTTCAACCGGCGCAAACGCTGGGCCGTTGCCGGCTTCTGCCTGGGCTTCTGCGTCTGGTTCTTCGGTTTCATGGTGGTGGGTGGCGAGTGGTTCATGATGTGGCAATCCCAGACCTGGAACGGCCAGGACGCGGCCTTCAAGTTCTACATGGCGATCCTTGGCGTGTTGATCTTCCTCAACCAGCCCGACGCTGAACTGCACTAAAAAAAACGGCCCGCTGCAGTAACGCAGCGGGCCGTTTTCATTGCCCCGAACCATCAGGGCAGGATTTGCGCACTCAGTGGTTGAGCTTGAAATCCTTCTCGGCCGCTTCGAAACGCTGAACCATGCCAGTGCTCGGCGCGCCCAGCTTGCTTACCAGCAGGATTGCCAGGCTGGCGAAGATGAAGCCCGGGATGATTTCGTACAGACCCAGCAGAGCGAAGTGTTTCCACAGGATCACGGTAACGGCACCGACGATGATCCCCGCCAGCGCGCCGTCGCGGGTCATGCCTTTCCACAGCACCGAGATCAGCACCACAGGACCGAACGCCGCACCGAAGCCGGCCCAGGCATAGCTCACCAGGCCCAGCACGCGGTTTTCCGGGTTGGCGGCCATGGCGATGGCGATCAGCGCCACCACCAGCACCATGGCGCGACCGACCCAGACCAGCTCCAGCTGGGAGGCGTGCTTGCGCAGGAAGGCTTTATAGAAGTCTTCGGTCAGGGCACTGGAGCACACCAGCAACTGGCAGCTCAGGGTGCTCATTACCGCCGCCAGAATGGCCGACAGCAGCACACCGGCGATCCACGGGTTGAACAGCAGCTTGGCCAGTTCGATGAACACCCGCTCAGGGTTCTCGGTCACGGGACCGGCCACCTCAGGATGCGCCGAGAAGTAGGCGATACCGAAGAAGCCCACGGCTACGGTGCCGCCCAGGCACAGGATCATCCAGGTCATGGAGATGCGACGGGCGTTGGCGATCGACTTGACCGAATCCGCCGCCATGAAGCGCGCCAGGATGTGGGGTTGGCCGAAGTAGCCCAGGCCCCAGCCCATCAGCGAGATCACGCCGATGAAGGTGGTGTTCTTGAGCATGTCGAAGCTGGTCGGGTCCTTGGCTTCAATGGCCAGGAAGGTGGTATCGACGCCACCGGTGGCCAGCAGCACGATGATCGGAGTCAGGATCAACGCGAAGATCATCAGCGTGGCCTGCACGGTATCGGTCCAGCTCACCGCCAGGAAGCCGCCAACAAAGGTGTAAGCAATGGTCGCCGCCGCGCCAGCCCACAGCGCCGTCTCGTAAGGCATGCCGAAGGTGCTTTCGAACAGACGGGCACCGGCCACGATCCCGGAGGCACAGTAGATGGTGAAGAACACCAGAATCACCACCGCGGAGATGATGCGCAGCAGGCCGCTTTTATCTTCGAAACGGCTGGAGAAGTAGTCCGGCAAGGTCAGTGCGTCACCGTTGTGCTCGGTCTGCACCCGCAGACGACCGGCAACGAACAGCCAGTTCAGGTAGGCACCGACGATCAGTCCGATGGCGATCCAGCTCTCCGACAGACCGGACATGTAGATGGCGCCCGGAAGGCCCATCAGCAGCCAGCCACTCATGTCGGAAGCACCGGCAGAAAGCGCGGTAACCACGCTGCCCAGGCTGCGACCGCCAAGAATGTAGTCGGAAAGGTTGTTGGTGGAGCGATAGGCCATGAAACCGATCAGCACCATTGCTGCGATGTAGATCACGAACGTGATCAAGGTTGGATTGCTTGCACTCATTGAGTTACGCCCTGGCTTTGTTTTTATGGTGCGGCGACCACTGCCACCCGCCGCCAAACGATGACGCTTGGAAGACGATCAGGCGGGTCGCGCATTTATGACTGATGTTTCCCCAGGAAAGCCATCAGCCGATGAACCGCTCCGCAAGGACGGTTGCACCTTGGGCGCGAATCCTATGCAACAAAATGAACAAGGTGCAACCAATTTGCATCGAATCAGTTGCACCTTGTCGAATAATCGACTTCTAACGACGTTTTTGCTCCCTTTTGGAGCAAGAAATGTTTCTTTCAGAAGCAAAGGCACCATAAGGATGCATGGCATTTCATGTAGGAAATTTATTCCTGACAAGCTGCCGCTTTTTCCGCTTAAAAATGGGTTGCACCCGGTTGCACCTATTTCAGCGCACGGATAATCTTGCCGCCAGCTGATGCCACACGTGCGTGGCAAACATGAGGATAAAAATATGGCTACCACCACCCTCGGGGTCAAACTCGACGACCCAACCCGCGAGCGCCTCAAGGCCGCCGCGGCCTCGATCGATCGTACGCCGCACTGGCTGATCAAGCAGGCGATTTTCAATTACCTGGAAAAACTCGAGGGTGGTGCAACCCTGACCGAGCTGAGCAGTGTCACCACCAAGGACGGCGAGGATGCCGGCGAGGTGCAGACCGATCACGCCCACCAATGCTTCCTCGAATTCGCCGAGAGCATCCTGCCGCAATCGGTGCTGCGTGCCTCGATCACCGCCGCCTACCGTCGCCCGGAACCGGAAGTGGTACCGATGCTGCTGGAGCAGGCACGCCTGCCGGCCGCCACCGCCGAAGCCGCCAACAAACTGGCCGCCTCGATCGCCGAGAAGCTGCGCAACCAGAAGAGTGCCGGCGGCCGTGCCGGTATCGTCCAGGGCCTGCTGCAGGAGTTCTCCCTGTCGTCCCAGGAGGGCGTGGCGCTGATGTGCCTGGCCGAGGCTCTGCTGCGTATCCCGGACAAGGGCACCCGTGACGCGCTGATCCGCGACAAGATCAGCACCGGCAACTGGCAGCCGCACCTGGGCAACAGCCCGTCGCTGTTCGTCAACGCCGCCACTTGGGGCCTGTTGCTCACCGGCAAGCTGGTGTCGACCCACAACGAGGCCGGCCTGACCTCTTCCCTGAGCCGCATCATCGGCAAGAGCGGCGAGCCAATGATCCGCAAGGGCGTGGACATGGCCATGCGCTTGATGGGCGAGCAGTTCGTCACCGGCGAAACCATCGCCGAAGCCCTGGCCAACGCCAGCAAGTTCGAAGCCAAGGGCTTCCGCTATTCCTACGACATGCTCGGCGAAGCCGCACTGACCGAGCACGACGCACAGAAGTACCTCGCCTCCTACGAGCAGGCCATCCACTCCATCGGCAAGGCCTCCCACGGTCGCGGCATCTATGAAGGCCCGGGCATCTCCATCAAGCTCTCGGCCCTGCACCCGCGCTACAGCCGCGCCCAGTACGAGCGCGTGATGGAAGAGCTGTACCCGCGCCTGCTGTCCCTGACCCTGCTGGCCAAGCAGTACGACATCGGCCTGAACATCGACGCCGAGGAAGCCGACCGCCTGGAGCTGTCCCTGGACCTGCTGGAGCGGCTGTGCTTCGAGCCACAGCTGACCGGCTGGAACGGCATCGGCTTCGTGATCCAGGCCTACCAGAAGCGCTGCCCGTACGTGATCGACTACGTCATCGATCTGGCCCGTCGCAGCCGTCACCGCCTGATGATCCGCCTGGTCAAGGGCGCCTACTGGGACAGCGAGATCAAGCGCGCCCAGGTCGAGGGCCTGGAAGGCTATCCGGTCTACACCCGCAAGGTGTACACCGACGTCTCCTACATCGCCTGCGCCCGCAAGCTGCTGTCGGTGCCGGAAGTCATCTACCCGCAGTTCGCCACCCACAACGCCCACACCCTGTCGGCGATCTACCACATTGCAGGTCAGAACTATTACCCCGGCCAGTACGAGTTCCAGTGCCTGCATGGCATGGGCGAACCACTGTACGAGCAAGTGGTGGGCAAGGTTTCCGAAGGCAAACTGAACCGTCCGTGCCGCGTGTACGCGCCGGTGGGCACCCACGAAACCCTGCTGGCCTATCTGGTCCGCCGGTTGCTGGAAAACGGCGCCAACACCTCGTTCGTCAACCGCATTGCCGACCAGTCGATCTCGATCCAGGAGCTGGTGGCCGATCCGGTGAACCAGATCGAGCAGATGGCCACCCTGGAAGGCGGCTTCGGCCTGCCGCACCCACGCATTCCGCTGCCGCGTGACCTGTATGGCGCCGAACGCGCCAACTCCGCCGGCATCGACATGGCCAACGAACATCGCCTGGCGTCGCTGTCCTGCGCCCTGCTGGCCACCGCCCACAACAACTGGAAAGCCGCACCGATGCTCGGTTGCGCCGCCAGCAGCGAAACCCCGGCACCGGTACTCAACCCGTCGGATCATCGCGATGTGGTGGGTCATGTCCAGGAAGCCACGGTAGAAGACGTCGACAACGCCATCCAGTGCGCCCTCAACGCCGCACCGATCTGGCAGGCCACGCCGCCGGCCGAACGCGCCGCGATCCTGGAGCGCGCCGCCGACCTGATGGAAGGCGAGATCCAGCCACTGATGGGCCTGCTGGCCCGCGAGGCCGGCAAGACCTTCGCCAACGCCATCGCCGAAGTGCGTGAAGCCGTGGACTTCCTGCGCTACTACGCGGTGCAGGCCCGCAACGACTTCAGCAACGACGCCCACCGTCCACTGGGCCCGGTGGTGTGCATCAGCCCGTGGAACTTCCCGCTGGCGATCTTCAGTGGCCAGGTCGCCGCGGCCCTGGCTGCCGGCAACCCGGTACTGGCCAAGCCGGCCGAACAGACCCCGCTGGTGGCGGCCCAGGCCGTGCGCCTGCTGCTGGAAGCCGGGATTCCCGAAGGCGTGCTGCAACTGCTGCCGGGCCAGGGCGAAAGCGTCGGTGCCCGCCTGGTAGGTGACGAGCGCGTCAAAGGCGTGATGTTCACCGGCTCCACCGAAGTCGCGCGTCTGCTGCAACGCAACATCGCCGGGCGCCTGGACAACCAGGGTCGTCCAATTCCGCTGATCGCCGAGACCGGCGGCCAGAACGCCATGATCGTCGACTCCTCGGCCCTGACCGAACAAGTAGTGATCGACGTGGTGTCCTCGGCCTTCGACAGCGCCGGCCAACGTTGCTCGGCCCTGCGCGTACTGTGCCTGCAGGAGGATTCCGCCGACCGCGTGATCGAAATGCTCAAGGGCGCCATGGCCGAAAACCGCCTGGGCAACCCGGAGCGTCTGTCGGTGGACATCGGCCCGGTGATCGACGCCGAAGCCAAGGCCGGCATCGAGAAGCACATCCAGGCCATGCGCGACAAAGGTCGCAGCGTGTATCAGATGGCCATCGCCGACAGCGAAGAATGCAAGCGCGGCACCTTTGTCATGCCGACCCTGATCGAGCTGGAAAGCTTCGATGAGCTGCAGCGCGAGATCTTCGGTCCGGTGCTGCACGTGGTGCGCTACAAGCGCAAGGACATCGACCAGCTGATCGCCCAGATCAACGCTTCCGGCTACGGCCTGACCCTGGGTGTGCACACCCGGATCGACGAAACCATTGCCAAGGTGGTGGACAACGTCAACGCCGGTAACGTCTACGTCAACCGCAACATCGTCGGTGCCGTGGTCGGCGTGCAGCCGTTCGGCGGCGAAGGCCTGTCGGGCACCGGCCCGAAAGCCGGCGGCCCGCTGTACCTGTACCGCCTGCTGTCGACCCGTCCGGTGGATGCCATCGAGCAATCCTTCGTCCGTGCCGATGCTGCCAACGCTCCGGACCTGCGCCTGCGCGAAATCCTGAGCAAGCCGCTCAATGCCCTGCAAGCCTGGGCCGAGAGCAGCAAGCTGGTAGAACTGGCGAGCCTGTGCAAACAGTTTGCCGGCCAGTCGCAAAGCGGTATCACCCGCCAACTGAATGGCCCGACCGGCGAGCGCAACAGCTACGCCATCCTGCCCCGCGAGCACGTCCTGTGCCTGGCGGAGGTGGAGGGCGACCTGCTGACCCAACTGGCAGCCGTGCTGGCCGTCGGTGGCTCGGCGGTGTGGCCGGAAAGCGATCTGAGCAAGGCGCTGTTCGCCCGTCTGCCGAAGGACGTGCAAGCGCGCATCCAGCGGGTGGCCGATTGGACCAAGGACGAAGTGGTGTTCGACGCGGTCCTGCATCACGGCGACTCTGACCAACTGCGCGGCGTTTGCCAGCAAGTGGCCCAGCGTGCCGGAGCCATCGTTGGCGTCCAGGGTCTGTCCCAGGGCGAGACCGCGATTGCCCTGGAGCGCCTGGTGATCGAGCGCGCCCTGAGCGTCAACACTGCTGCGGCCGGCGGCAACGCCAGCCTGATGACCATCGGCTGATCGCCGAAGGTTCTGCTGCATCGATGGGCGCCCTCACCGGCGCCCATTTTTTTGCCCGTCCTCTGCAGGAGCCGGCTTGCCGGCGAAGAGGCCCTTGAGCCCTGCATCGCCCTCCCGTGACGCCTTCGCGGGCAAGCCTGCTCCTACGCAAGCCGGCGTCTACAGAGGTTTTTTGGGCTTTGCATCACCGCGATCAATCTTGCTATCCAGCCTTTATTCACCCGCATAGACTCGGCCCACTCCCTAATCATCAGGTAAGCCGCCATGTCCGAGACCTTGCTCAGTTCCCGCAATCTGGCCTTTGAGCTGTATGAGGTACTCGACGCCGAGGGCCTGACCCAGCGTGAGCGGTTTGCCGAGCACAACCGGGAGACCTTCGATGCCGCCCTGGGCACCGCTCGCAACATAGCCGAGAAGTTCTTCGCTCCCCACAATCGCAAGGGCGATGAACACGAGCCGCGCTACGAAGACGGCCAGGCGGTGCTGATTCCGGAAGTGAAGCCGGCGGTGGATGCCTTCCTCGAAGCCGGCTTTCTCAATGCGGCTCGCAGTTTCGAGGCCGGCGGCATGCAGTTGCCGACCCTGTTGTCCCAGGCCTGCTTCGCCCACTTCCAGGCGGCCAACGCGGCCTCGACCTCCTACCCGTTCCTGACCATGGGCGCCGCCAACCTGATCGAGAGCTTCGGCACCGACGAGCAGAAGCAGCGCTTCCTGCAGCCGATGATCGACGGCCGCTTCTTCGGCACCATGGCCCTGACCGAGCCCCATGCCGGCTCGTCGCTGTCGGATATCCGCACCCGCGCCGAACCCGCTGGCGACGGCAGCTACCGCCTCAAGGGCAACAAGATCTTCATTTCCGGCGGCGACCATCCGCTGTCGGAAAACATCGTGCACATGGTCCTGGCCAAGCTGCCGGACGCACCACCCGGGGTGAAGGGCATTTCGCTGTTTATCGTGCCCAAGCTCCTGGTCAACGACGACGGCAGCCTGGGGCCGCGCAACGACGTGCTGCTGGCCGGGCTGTTCCACAAGATGGGCTGGCGCGGCACCACCTCCACCGCGCTGAACTTCGGCGATAACGGCCAGTGCGTGGGGTATCTGGTGGGCAAGCCCCATCACGGCCTGAGCTACATGTTCCAGATGATGAACGAGGCGCGGATCGGCGTCGGCATGGGCGCGGTGATGCTCGGCTACGCCGGCTACCTGTACTCCCTGGAATACGCCCGCGAACGCCCTCAAGGCCGCCTGCCGGACAGCAAGGACCCGAGCACTGCGCCGGTGGCGATCATCCAGCACGCCGATGTGCGGCGCATGCTGCTGACCCAAAAGGCCTACGTCGAAGGCGCCTTCGACCTGGGGCTGTACGCGGCGCGGCTGTTCGATGACACCACCACCCTGGCCGGCGAGGCCGAGCGCCAGCAGGCCCATGAACTGCTGGACCTGCTGACGCCCATCGTCAAGTCCTGGCCTTCGGAGTTCTGCCTCAAGGCCAACGAACTGGCGATCCAGATCCTCGGTGGCCACGGCTACACCCGGGAATACCCGGTGGAGCAGTACTACCGCGACAACCGCCTGAATCCGATTCACGAAGGCACCCACGGCATCCAGTCCCTGGACCTGCTGGGACGCAAGCTGGCGCAGAACGGCGGTGCCGGGCTCAAGCGCCTGATCCGCCTGATCGTCGAGACCGGCGAGCGGGCCCGCGCCCATGAATCGCTGGACACCCTGCGCCTGCCCCTGGAACAACTGGTGACGCGCCTGCAGAGCGTGACGCTGGGCCTGCTGGGTGATCTGGCCGGCGGCAAGGTCACCGGCACCCTGGCCAACTCGGCGCTGTATCTGAAGGCCTTCGGCCATGCGGTGATCGGCTGGCGCTGGCTGGAACAGGCCATCCGGGCCGAGGAAGGACTGGCGCGGGCAGTGGCGGCGGATCGGGATTTCTACCTGGGCAAGTTGCAGGCCGCGCGCTACTTCCTGACCTGGGAAGTACCAGGCTGCCAGCACGAGCTGGCACTGCTGGAAACGCGGGACGATACCTGCCTGAGCATGCAGGACGCCTGGTTCTGAGGCCACGCAGGAGCCGACTGCCGACGAAGGCAGCCCGGCCTGACGCACCGCGGCGCATGGTTCGCTGGCAAGCCAGCTCCTGCACAAAGCGCCGTTGCTCCCCGTAGGAGCCGGCTTGCCGGCGAAGGCGTCCGGCCTGATACACC
>NZ_MOAK01000076.1 GCF_003732485.1 Pseudomonas protegens | reverse complement strand
CCGGGAATCGCCAGGCGAATCATCTGCGGCACCATCACCCGGAAGAACACCTGGAAGCTGCTCATGCCGTAAGCCATGCCCGCCTCGGCCTGCCCCTTGGGGATCGCCATGAAGGCGCCACGGAAGGTTTCCGACAGATAGGCACCGAAGATAAAGCCCAGGGTGCCGATACCGGCGGCCAGCGGATTGAGGTCGATGTAATCGTCGTAGCCCAGCAGCGGCGCCACACGGTTCAGCA
>NZ_MOAK01000012.1 GCF_003732485.1 Pseudomonas protegens | reverse complement strand
TTGAATGACGCTGTAGGCTTCGCCGTTGGCATCGAAGCGGGCCCCGTTGCCGGACAGCGTGACGCCGCCATTCTGGCCCAGGGTAAACGCACCGCCGTGGTTCAGCCCAAGGCTGCTGTTGCTGCCGCTCAGCGTCAGTTGACGGTTGAGCTTGATGTCACCCTGGGCGTTGAGTTCGACCCGGGCGTTGGCGCCACCGGCAGACAGGCGGTCATCCAGGCGGATGTCCTTGGCCGAGGACAGGGTCAACTGGTTACCGCTGGACCAGCGCAGCCCGTTCTCCACCGCTACATCGCCCTTGCCACTGGCCAGTTCGATATCGGTCGTGGCCAGGTTGCGCGACAAGGTGTCGGCATGGACGGTGTTGCTGTTGGCGGTGAAGAAGGAGCCCACCTTGACTTCGTTGCTGGCGATCTTCCAAGTGCCCGTCCGGCCATCCCTGGACTGAGTGCTGACCTTGGCCGGCAGCAGTACGCGGGTGGTTGCGCCCCGGGTCTCGATCAACCCGCCATCGCCCTTGCCGCCTAGCGCACTGGCCTGCAACGAACCATCGACACTGACCACGCCCACGTCGCCGCCGTCCAGGGTAATGCGCCCGGCTTTCTGCGACAGGGTATTGGCTTCGATGGTGCCCTGGTTGTTGACCACGGTCTGCAGCATGGAACCTGCGCTCTTGGCGGTCATCAGCACCTGCCCGCCGTCGGCCTTGAGCAGGCCGGTGCCGGTGTTGTGCACCAGCGCGTTGAGCGCTGCGCTGTCGACGTGCAGGTCCAGCAGTTGGTTGTCGTCGAAGCTGACGGTGAAGCCATTGCC
>NZ_MOAK01000075.1 GCF_003732485.1 Pseudomonas protegens | reverse complement strand
GTTGCAGATAGCCCCCCAGGGCGCGGCTGCGAGCGTGACCGGCGCCGGGCTGCAACAGTTCCGGTGGCGGTGCCAGCGCCAGGGCCCGCAACTGTGCCAATAGAGGTTGGGCTGCGGCGCTGTCGACCTGTTGCCATAGGGTTTCGCCAATGGACTCCCACCAGAAACCCTGACGGCTACCGATGAAGTCCGTGGACAGGAAGATGCTTGCCGGCACCTCGTAGCGTTCCAGCAGGGGATAGGCAACCTCGGCGTTGTCGCGCCAGCCATCGTCGAAAGTCAGGGCCACCCGGGGCCGGTCGCCAC
>NZ_MOAK01000074.1:113277-117754 GCF_003732485.1 Pseudomonas protegens | reverse complement strand
CCATCCACCTCGTAGGAGCTGGCTTGCCAGCGAAGGCGGCCGCATGACTGGCGCAGGGTTCAGGGACTGTTCGCCAGCAAGCTGGCTCCTACGGCCGCTGTGTCAGCCTGGCGTTCTGAAACACACCAGTTATCCACCTCGTAGGAGCTGGCTTGCCAGCGAAGGCGGCCGCATGACTGGCGCAGGGCTCAGGGGCCATTCGCCGGCAAGCCGGCTCCTACAAGGGCTGGTGTTGTGTTTGTGGCTGGGCAGTGCGCTGGCGCAGCCGGCGTTGCGGGTCTCCAGCCAGAAGCAGTCGCTGAAGATTCTGCTGCAGGCCGCCGGCGAGCTGGAGCAGGTGCCGTATCCCATCGAGTTCGCTTCCTTTGCCGCCGCCGCGCCCACCGCCGAAGCCCTGGCGGCCGGGGCGGTGGACATTGGCAGCCTGGGGGATGCGCCGTTCGTGTTCGCCGCCGCCGCCGGGGCGCCGATCAAGACCGTGGGGGTGATCAAACTCAAGGTCACGCCCACGGCAGTGGCGATTGTGGTCAAGAACGACTCGCCGCTGCAGGATGCCGCCAGCCTCAAGGGCCAGCGCATCACCACCACTCGCGGCTCCATCGGCCATTTCCTGGCCCTCGCCGCTCTGCGTTCGGCGTGGCTGCACGGCGCGGATGCGCAGTTCATCTTCCTGCAGCCCGCCGAGTCCCGCAGCCTGCTGAGCAATGCTCAGGCCGATGCCTGGTCGACCTGGGACCCCTACACCAGCATGGTGCAGATGGAGGGGGGAAGTCGGGTGCTGGTCAGTGGCGAGGGCCTGTTCGCCGGGCACATGTTACTGGTGGCCAATGATCAGGCGATCCATGACAAGCCGGCACAGATTGCCGATTTCCTCCGGCGCCTGGATCGCGCCTATGCCTGGGCCAATCAGCATCAGGCCGAGTTTTCCCGCATCCAGGCCGGCTACAGCGGCCTGCCGGTAGAGGTCCATGAACGCTCCAACCGCTACTCCGTGCCCCGACGCATTGCCGTGGGGCCATCGGTGGTGGCGGATGTGCAGCACACCGCCGATCTGTATCGCGAGGAGGGCATTATCCGCCAGTCTTTCGATGCCTCGGCTTACATGGACGAACAGTTCAATGAAGTTGAATGAACAGATGGCGTTTTTATTAATTAAGCTCGGGAGGAACGAATAAATATCCCCTCAATAATGTCTGCTGTTTAACTTAACTATCAGCAAATTTCATAGTGTCCGCACAGCCCGTTAAAAGTGCCGGTGATGGCCGCTATTTGCCTGATTTTCGATACATTTTTAAGTTTGGATATTAGAGATAAAGGGTATTTCACAAGGCATTGGCAACTGCCTAAGGTGGCCTTGAAATAAATTCTTACGTTCTGCCAAAGATGTACTTCGTCGCTACTTCCAGGGAATAAGGGAGCTTGCATGTTCACAGTCACTACTGCCGACAAACTTGAAGCGCGGCATATCCTCGATGTCGTTGAAAAACGTTCTTATGGCGTCCAGCTCAAAGGTTTCTGTCCGCCGGACACCTTGCAGGTGGCGCGGGATCATCTGTACCAGCAGGAGCTGCGCAGCGCCTTCAGCCAGCAGCAGGAATTCGTCCGCGTCGGCAAGGCCTATATCGAGATCCAGGATGAGCAGAGCCGCGCCGAATACCACGCCCTGGCACTGCCCAATATCCGCAAGATCCGCAACCTGTTCCGGCCCCTGGCCTCGCCCATCGACGAGCTGCGCCTGCTGCTGGATGAGGTCTGGCCCCAGGGCGCGCACCTGCTGCAAGTGGGGGGGCAGAAGTGCTTTGTCGGTATCGCCCGCTTCCAGGGCTCGGGGGTCGATCTCACGCCCCACACCGACAAGCTCGAACGCAATGCGCCGCAGGGCCACAGCCCGCCGCTGCTGACCCAACTGTCCACCAATATCTACCTGGAAATTCCCGAGGATGGCGGAGAACTGGAGATCTGGGGCATCGAGCCGGACGAGGAGGAGTACAACCGCCTGAAGGGCGAGCGGGCCTACGGCATCGAGCGCCATCTGCTGCCGCCACCGGATTTCGTGATCAAGCCCGAGCCCGGCGACCTGATCCTGCTCAACCCGCGGCTGATCCACGCGGTCCGCCCCTCGGCCAGCAGCACCCGGGTCACCCTTGGGGTCTTTATCGGTTATTACGGCGAACAACAGCCTTTGGCCTACTGGAGCTGAACTCATGAGCAAGGTGCAGGAAATCAATCTCAAGGCCTACTTCAACAAGGGCGGCGAAGAGCACGAATTCGACGGCAAGCGCGTGGTCCTGGCGGTCAGCGTTGGCCAGGAATATCACGAAGACCAGAAGCTGCGTTCCACCATTCACCTGATCAACCAGTCCGGCTTCAGCCACGTCAAGGTGGTGGTGGCCGACACCCTGCAACGCCACAACAAGCACGGCAAATCCCCGGGGGAGGCGCTGTCGGCGTCGATCCGCGACGGCGATGCCTGGCTGGCGCGCAACCAGGACATCCTCGATGGCCTGCGGGTGCCCTATCACATCACCCGCTGGAACCAGGAACTGGCCAGCGACCGCTATGCCGAGTTGCGTCAGCAACTGGACCGGATCTATCAGCAGCGCGAGGAATTGCGCGAAGCCATCGACAGCACCATTGGTGTGTTCACCGAGCGTTTGCGCCTGCGTGACGAGCATGCGGACATCGAACGCGCGGCGGCCCAGTGCCGCGAATACATCCTCGAGGAGATTCCCATCATCCTGCCGCTGTGGGCCGATGAGGGTTATCACTACGTGCTCTACCCGCAACAGATGACCACCGCCATGGCCACCAGCCGCGAGCTGCTGATCGAGCCCCACAGCCCGGACCGGGTGCGCTGGCTGCCGCTGAAGTTCAAGAAGCGCGGGATTCCGATTCCGTTCACCTTGCCCGGGGCCATTCACCCGAACTGGACCAGTGGCGCCATCGCCATCTGACCCGCCGCGATCAATGTAGGAGCTGGCTTGCCAGCGAAAGCGCCCTTGCCGGCGATACAGGATTCAAGGGCCTGTTCGCCGGCAAGCGGGCTCCTGCAGAGCGTTTTTTTATGACTGACAAGGAGTTTCCATGAGCGTTTTTGCGCAACAGCAACGCAAATGGTGGGCATTGCTCGGTGTGAGCATCGCCAGTTTTCTCGGCTGTGTGGATTTCACCATCGTCAACACCGCGCTACCGGCATTGCAGACTGATCTGGGGACCTCGGTGGACAGTCTGCAGTGGGTCATCAACGGCTTCATCCTGGCGCTGTCGAGTTTCATGGTGCTGGTGGGGCGCCTGGCCGACTTGCATGGACGCAAGCGGGTGCTGTTCATCGGCTTGACGGCGTTCGGCCTGGCGTCGCTGGCGGCCGGGCTGGCGACGCAGATCGACACCCTGATCGGTGCCCGGGTGATTCAGGGGCTGGCCTGTGCCGTGCTCTACACCGCGTCGGGGGCCATTGTCTCCAGCACCTTTGACAGCGCCGAACAGGGCAAGGCCTTCGGTGTGCTGTTCGGCGTCAACGGCGTGGGGCTGGCAATCGGACCGGTACTGGGGGGGCTGATCACCAGTGGTTTTGGCTGGCAGTGGATCTTCCTGATCAACGTGCCCTTCGTGTTGCTGAGCCTGGGCATCTGCAGTTTCAGCGTGAAGGAATCCCGCTCGGCAGAGGCCGGTGCACGACTGGATGTAGGGGGCGCGTTGCTGTTGCTGATCGGCTTGCCGAGCCTGGTGCTGGTGATCGTCCAGGGTGGCGCCTGGGGCTGGGGCTCGCACCTGACCCTGGGTTTGATCGCCCTGGCGACCCTGGCCCTGGTGGCCTTCCTGGCGGTGGAGAAACGGGTGGCGGCGCCGATCATCGATCTCAAGCTGTTCGCCAATCGGCGCTTTGTCGCCGGGGTCGCGGCAAGCTTCGGCCTGGCGCTGTTCTACTGCGTGGCGTTTTTTGTCATGCCGTTGTATCTGGCGCAGATCCGTGGCGAGTCGGTGCAGGCCAGCGGCTTGCTGTTACTGCCCACCACCTTGGGGGTGGCGTTGCTGTCGCCGCTGGTGGGACGGCTGGTGGACCGCAAGGGCCCGGCGCTGCTGATCAAGACCGGGCTGCTGCTGTTCGTGCTGTCGGCGCTGTTGCAGGCCGGGTTCGACCGCCAGACCTCGCTGGCGTATCTGCTCGGCGCCTTTGTCATCATGGGCCTGGGTTGGGCCAGCATTCTCGGGCCGTCGACGGTGCTGGGGATTTCCTCGGTGCCCCAGGAAGTGGGCTCGGTGGCCATGGGTTCGCTGATGACCCTGCACAACGTTGGCGGTGGCGTGGGGCTGGCGGTGGGGGTGGGGTTGTTCCACCACTTTTCCGCGACGCCGCTGGACGATGCCCAGGGCGCCTTTCTCAACGGTTATCGCGGGGTGATGGGTTTTTTGGCCGTGGCGACGCTGTTGGTCTGGGCCACGGTGAGCCTGTTGCTGCGTACCGCCCCGGCTACCC
>NZ_MOAK01000074.1:109365-113246 GCF_003732485.1 Pseudomonas protegens | reverse complement strand
GGCCGAGGAGGGCGCCGGTCATGGCTGAGCGCGGCGGGCAGATGGGGCTGGGGGCCTTTCTCTCCGGCTCCGGCGCCCACGGCGGCAGTTGGCGCCATCCCCGGGCGGATGCCGATGCCTCGTTGAACTTCCAGCGCTACCGACACTACGCCCAGACCCTGGAGCGGGGCTGTTTCGACGCGCTGTTTCTCAATGACAACGTGGCCGTGGGGGACCTCGATCCCCGGGTGCTGGCCCGCAGTTCCTACAGCTTGCGCTGGGACCCCTTGACCCTGCTGCCGGCGCTGGCGGTGGTGACCCGGCATATCGGCCTGATCGCTACCGCCAGCACCACCTATAACGAGCCCTACAACCTGGCGCGCAAGTTCGCGTCCCTGGACCACCTGAGTGAGGGGCGTGCCGGTTGGAACCTGGTGACAGGGTTGATCGGCGCAGAGAACTTCAATCACCCCGAGCCCCCCAGCCATGCCGAACGTTACGCCCGGGCCGAGGAGTTTTTCACGGTGGTCAGCGGCCTGTGGGACAGCTGGGCCGATGACGCCTTCCCCCGGGACAAGGCCAGCGGCCAGTGGTTGCAGCCGCACAGGATGCACCTGCTGGAGCACCGTGGCCGGCACTTCCAGGTGCAGGGGCCGTTGAATGCGCCGCGTCCGCTGCAGGGCTGGCCGGTGATCGCCCAGGCCGGGTCCTCGGGCCCGGGCTGCGAGCTGGCGGCCCGCTGTGCCGAACTGGTGTTCACCGCCCAGACCGACCTGCAACAGGCCAAGGATTTCTACGTCGGGCTCAAGGAACGCCTTCCCCATTACGGGCGCCATGCCCGGCAGTTGAAGATCTTCCCGGGGATTGCGCCGACGGTTGGCCGGACCCTCAACGAGGCCGAGGAGAAGTACCAGCAGTTGCAGGAGCTGCAGGATCCGGAGGCCCAGCTCAGGGCGCTGTCTTACTTGCTGGACCTGGGCATCGACCTGTCGACACTGCCCCTGGATGCCCCAGTGCCGCTGTTGGCGGATGCGGCGTCCACCGAGCGCCACAAGAGCCGTCGGCAACTGGTGGTGGAGCTGGTCCGCCGGGAGCGGCCGACCCTGGCGCAATTGCTGCGCAGCCTGTCCGCCAGCGGACACAAGGTACTGGTGGGGACGCCAGGGCAGATCGTTGATGAACTGGCGACCTGGTACGAGGAGTACGCCGCCGATGGCTTCAATGTGCTGTTCACCCATTTACCGGGAGCCATCGAGGATTTCGTGCAATTGATCACCCCGCAGCTGCAACGCCGGGGTCTGTTTCGCCAGCGCTACACGGGGCACACCCTGCGCGAACACCTGGGGCTTGCACGAGTGGAAAACCGATTTTTCAGTCATCGGGGCAATGACTGAATCGCTGAAAGAGTCTTTACTCTCAAGGCGCAACGCCCATCGATCAACGCCCATCAATCAACGCAAGGAACAACAGCATGTCCGGATGGTATGAGTTGAAGAAAAGCAGCAACGGCCAGTTTCGTTTCGTGCTCAAGGCGGCCAACGCCGAGACCATTCTCACCAGCGAGCAATACACCACTCGCGCCGCCGCCGAAAACGGCATTGCCTCGGTGCAGACCAACAGCCCCCTGGAGGAGCGCTACGAGCGCAAGAGCGCCAAGGACGGCAAACCCTATTTCACGCTGAAGGCGGCCAATCACCAGATCATTGGCAACAGTGAAACCTATTCATCGGAGGCGGCCCGGGACAAGGGCATCGCCAGCGTCAAGGCCAACGGTCCGAGCCACAACATCAAGGACCTGACCTCCGCTTAGAACCGGTTCGGCAAAGCCTCGGCTGCTCAGCCTGAACAGGGTCGAGGCCGCATGGCTGCGCCGCCCTCTGCCGGGCTGAAGCTCGTCGCCCGCGATGGCGGCGAGCTTTGGTTCGAGCCCCTGGCGGACGCCAGCCGATTGGCGACAGAGCTATGGCGAAGTGCCATCACTTGCATTATCCTCCGCGCCCGTCACCGGGCGGTCGGCATACCTGGCGCACTGGTTGACGTTATCGATCATTGTCCAAGGGATCTGCGACCTCATGATTCGCCCTCTCGTATTACTCGCCGCGTTGCTGGCGCTGAGCGGTTGCTACAGCCTGTCCTCCACGAAAATCGCCGAGAGTATGCGCCCCGACTCACAGTCCGGGGTGGCCTACGTGGTGGGCGTGGTGGGCATCTGGCCGAAGGCGGTGCACACCGCCCACGAACAGATGTTGCTGATCCGCCCACGGGGCGGTGAGGGATTCGCTTCGGCGCGCTTGTACAACCAGGTCTACGGTCGCACCCCACGGGATGTGCGCGAGACCTGGCACGGCATCGGCAGCCTGTTCGTGATGCCGCTCAAACCCGGGCGCTACGAGATCTACAACCTGCACTTTGACCGCGGCAACGCCACTTCCTGGAGCCGCGAAGACTTCTCCATCCCCCTGGAACTGGAAGCCGGCAAGGCCTATTACGTCGGTGATTTCCGCGCCGGCTGCCTGTCGGCGGCGGGGGCCAAGTGCGTGTTTCTGTACAGTGACCATCTGGAGCGCGACGCCGCTCTGGTGCGCGCCAAGTACCCGCAGGTGCCGAGCCTGCAGCGGGTCGATTTGCAGAAGATGGAAGACGTCACGTCGCTGATCGTCAAGGAGCAGGGACCCAAGGCGTCAATGCTCAAGGCCATGCTGTCGGGGGATCTGTAATGCGCAGTGGTTTGTGGTTGTTGCTGGTGTTGATGCTGGGGCTTGGCGGTTGCCAGACCAGCCATAGTCTCAAGCCGGCCGAGGTGGATTATCAGCAGAGGTTGCCGGCCATCAGCGTCAGTGTGATCGGGCCCATCCCCGGTGGCCTGATCCGTGACGAACTGCGTCGTCGCGGCACCTTCGAGCAGGTGCAGACGGGGTTCAGTGCCGATGGCTACAACGTGATCGTGATGGCGAACAGTGATTACTTTGGCTGGCAGAACATTCCCATGGGGCTGCTCAGCGCGATGACCTTTTTTATCGTACCGGCCCGGGCCACCTGGGACAGTCAGGTGATGTTCCATGTCAGCCGTGGTGACCAGCCGCTGGCCAAGTATCGGGTCAGCAATCAGACCCGGTCCTGGCGCGGCTGGGCCAATCTCGACGGTGGCCAATACCAGCATGTGCAGCGCATCACCGACGACTTCATCGCGCAGATGCTGCAGGACCCGCTGTTCAAGGCCAAGGCCCCGGTGGCGCTGAACAGCCACTGAGCGCCCGTTGAACGTGGCCCATGCCAAAGCCCGGACGGTGTCAGCCGCCTGGGCTTTTTTGTCAGGGATTCAACCCAGGGTATGCAGCAGCGTCTGCAACTGTTGGCGACCGCCCGCGTTCAGGGCAAACACCGGCCGGCGTGGTTCGCCGGCGTTCAGTCCGGCCAGTTCCAGCCCGGCCTTGACCGTGGCCGGCAAGCCGCCCTTGAGGATGAAGTCCAGCAGCGGCAACTGACGGTAGAACAGCTCCCGGGCCCGTTGCAGGTCATGGTCCAGTACGGCCTGGTACAGGTCGAGATTGAGTTGGGGGATCAGGTTCGCCGCCGCCGTGCACCAGCCGCGGGCACCGGCCGCGAAGGCTTCCAGGGCCAGGGGGTTGCAGCCGTTGTAGAACGGCACCTGGCCTTCGCCCAGCAGTTGCAGCTTGTGCATGCGCTGGATGTCGCCGGTGCTTTCCTTGACCAGGGTGACGTTCTCCACGGTGTGGAAAATCTTCAGGATCAGCTCCACCGACATGTCGGTGCCGCTGGTGGCCGGGTTGTTGTAGAGCATGATCGGCACGCCGATGCTGGCGCCGATGGCCTGGTAGTGGGCGAGGATCTCGGCTTCGCTGAGCTTCCAGTAGGAGGCCGGCAGCACCATGACCACGTCG
>NZ_MOAK01000074.1:96529-109303 GCF_003732485.1 Pseudomonas protegens | reverse complement strand
GATCGGAAACGCTGACGATGGTCGGCACGCGTTTGGCCACGTGGCGGATGCTGAACTCGGCGACCTGATCCCATTCCGCATCGCTGAGGTAGGCGCCTTCGCCGGTGCTGCCCAGGGGGGCGATGGCGTGGACGCCGGCGTCGATCATGCGGTCGATGGAGTGCCCGAGGGCATCCAGGTCCAGGCCTTCGCCGTTAGGGCCGAAGGGGGTGACGGTGTAGCCGATGATGCCGTGGATATCGGGTGTGGACATGGTGCAACTCCTAGCAAGGCATAAGGGTGTGGATCAGTTCAGGCAGTCGGCGTGTTTTTTCAGGTTTTGCCGCGCGTAGTAGTTGAAGGCCGCGCCGTGACGCTTGGGCTTGGAAATCCAGTCGTGGGCTTCACGACCCAGCTCCGGGAGGATCGGCTTGATGGTGCCGGCAGCCATGGCCAGCAGTTGCAGCTTGGCCGCGCGCTCGATCAGTTGGGCGATGACACAGGCTTCCTCGATGCTGGCCCCGGTGGACAGCTGGCCGTGGTGGGAAAGCAGGATCGCGCGCTTGTCGCCCAGGGCTGCGGAGATGATTTCGCCTTCTTCGTTGCCCACTGGCACCCCGGGCCAGGGTTCGAGAAAGGCACAGTCCTCGTACAGCGGGCAGAGGTCCATGTGGGATACCTCAAGGGGCACTTCCAGCATCGACAGCGCGGCAACATGGGTCGGGTGGGTGTGGATGATGCAGTTCACGTCCGGCCGGGCCCGGTACACCCAGCTGTGGAAGCGGTTGGCCGGGTTGGGCATGCCGTGGCCTTCCAGGACCTCCAGGTCTTCGTTGACCAGCAGCAGGTTGCTGGCGCTGATTTCATCGAAGCCCAGGCCCAGTTGCTGGGTGTAGTAGGTGCCTGGCTGCGGCCCGCGGGCGGTGATCTGCCCGGCGAGGCCCGAGTCGTGACCGTTCTCGAACAGAATGCGGCAGGTCAGGGCCAGCTTTTGCCGGTCGGTCCACGTATTATCCGCCAGGGTATTTTGCATCTGGGTCAGGGCTTGCTTGACCAGTTGGTCCTTGGGCAATGCTAATGTCTTGGCCATATCGGGGTCCTTGGTGAGGGTGCAATGGACGTCGGGTCTGCACTTCACCTGTTACTTGCAAGGTCGTTGGGTGAATGCTGATGACACTAAAGAGGCTATATGACACTTTGTGTCATTGGCAAGCGCCAATCGTTGTTTTCTAGATGGATTAATCGCTCCACATGTCTATCCGTTTGAAATTATTGAGAAAAAAACTTGGCGTGACCCTGGAGGCCCTGGCCGAAAAATCCGGGATGACCAAGAGCTACCTGTCGAAAGTCGAGCGCGGGTTGAACACGCCATCGATCGCCGCCGCCTTGAAGCTGGCCAAGGCGCTGAACGTCAAGGTCGAGGAACTGTTCGCCGAGGACAGCATCAGCCTGGACAGTTACAGCCTGGTGCGCAGCGACGAGCGCCAGTCATTGGCAGCCAACGGGCAGACGCCGGGATATGCGGTGCTGGCCCATCAGGTCAGTGAACGCAATCTGCTGCCGTTCATCATCTATCCGGCCAAAGAGTTCAGTGACAAGACCTTCAAGGAACACCTGGGGGAGGAGTTCCTGTTTGTCCATGAAGGCCAGGTGGAAGTGGACTTCATGAACGAACGGGTGATTCTCAACCGTGGCGACGCGCTGCACTTCAATGCCCAGAAGCCCCATCGCATCCGCTCCCTGGGGGACGAGCAGGCGCAGTTGCTGGTGGTGGTGCACAGCAGCGAGGACTGAAGGCGTTCATCCGCTAGGAGCAGGCCGGGCGGTGGAGCCTTGGGTTGCTTCTGTGGCCGCCTTCGCTGGCAAACCAGCGCCTGCGCCAGTCGTGAGATCTGCGGGGCTGATCAGTGTTCTACGGGGACTGACAGCGCCGGGTTGCCCAGGGCGTGGGTCTTGGAATCGAAGAAGCGCAGGCTCAGGTCCAGGCCCTCGAACAGCTTGGCGTAGTGGCGCTTCTGGTGCTGGATGAAGGCCGCGCTGCGTGGGTAGATGGAGATGGCCAGGGTCTTGGTGGCCGACTGACGGATCGCCTGCACCAGGTGCTGGTCCTGGGGGCCGAGGTTGTGGCCGAAGATGCACAGGGCGCCGCTGTGGTCCAGCAGTTGCTGGTAGCAGAACGACAGGTAGTCCGAGCTGCGGATGGTCTTGAGCTTGTCCGCCAGGGGCCCTTCGCTGACAAACAGCGGCACGTCATCCAGGGTCTTGAGGGTGTTGTTGATGGCGAAGCTGCCCAGCAGGGTGCCTTCGGTGGAGCTCAGTTTGCGTGCGCTGCCGTCCAGGTTGCGCACCAGGTGCAGACCGCCGTGCAGGTAGAGGACGCGGGTCTGCCCGGTGCTGGCGACGCCCGGTTCGAAGGCCGGATCGGCGCCCTGGAACAGGTCGCACAGACCTTCGGCGTCATGCTGCACCGCCCAGTAGTTGAGCAGGTCGTAGTTGCTGGTGAACACCGTGGGATAGCGCCGCAGTTCCTGGTTGATCGCCGCCAGGCATTGCGGCTGCACCAGGCGCCAGGGGATGTGCACCGCATGCACGGTGTTGATCAGGGCTTCCTTGATGGCGTAGTAGCGGTTGCGCGGTGCCGCCGAGCTTACGGCCAGGGCCTTGTTGACCCGGCTGGTGGTTTTCAGGGCGCCCAATACCTGTTCGAAGCTGCGGGTCTGCAGGGCTTCGAAGACGCTGAGCTCGGACTGGCTCAGGGGTTTTTCTTCCACTGTGCGAGCGTTTTCGAACAGCGAGTCGTAGGCAAAATCCTCCCACATGGCACGGCTGGCACCGTTGCCGATCAGCAGGCCATTGAACGGTGTGCTGGTGACCAGGGCGTTCCAGTCTTCAAGTTCGGCGTCAAATTCCTGGAAATCCGTCATCGCGGTCATTGGTCTCAAGGCAGAAGGTAATCAGGGCGCCGACTTTATCACGACCGACCCTTGAGCCAGATCAAGATCGCCCGTGACCGATGAGTCGATCCTGTCGGGCAGACATGAATCGACACCCGCATTGGGCATTCGCCTGGAGACCTCCTCATGAGCAGCACCTTCTTTATCCCAGCCGTCAACATCATGGGCATCGATTGCCTGGACGAGGCCATGAGCGCCATTCGCAATTACGGGTTTCGCAAGGCGCTGATCGTCACCGACGCCGGCCTGGCCAAGGCGGGGGTGGCGGGCATGATCGCCGAGAAGCTGGCCATGCAGGACATCGACTCGGTGATCTTCGATGGCGCCAAGCCCAATCCGAGCATCGCCAACGTCGAGCAGGGGCTGGCGCAGTTGCAGCAGTCCCAGTGCGATTTCGTGATTTCCCTGGGCGGCGGCTCGCCCCATGACTGCGCCAAGGGCATTGCCCTGTGTGCCACCAACGGCGGGCATATTCGCGATTACGAAGGCGTCGATCAGTCGACCAAGCCGCAACTGCCGCTGATTGCCATCAACACCACCGCCGGCACCGCCAGCGAGATGACCCGCTTCTGCATCATCACCGACGAGTCGCGCCACGTGAAAATGGCCATTGTCGACCGCAACGTCACGCCCCTGCTGTCGGTCAACGATCCGGCGCTGATGGTGGCGATGCCCAAGGGCCTGACCGCCGCCACCGGCATGGACGCCTTGACCCACGCGGTGGAGGCTTATGTGTCCACCGCCGCCAACCCGATCACCGACGCCTGTGCGCTCAAAGCCATCAGCATGATCAGCGCCAACCTGCGTCAGGCGGTGCACGACGGCAGCGATTTGCTGGCGCGGGAGAACATGGCGTATGCGCAGTTCCTCGCCGGCATGGCCTTCAACAACGCTTCCCTGGGTTTCGTGCATGCCATGGCTCACCAACTGGGCGGTTTCTATGATCTGCCCCATGGGGTGTGCAACGCGGTGCTGCTGCCCCATGTGCAGAGCTTCAACGCCAGTGTCTGTGCCGAGCGCCTGACCGATGTGGCCCACGCCCTGGGCGCGGACATTCGTGGTTTCAGCCCGGAAGAGGGGGCTCAGGCGGCAATCGCGGCGATTCGCACTTTGGCTAGGGATGTGGAAATTCCCGCCGGTTTGCGGGAGTTGGGTGCCAAGTTGACGGATATTCCGGTGTTGGCGGCCAATGCCCTGAAAGACGCCTGTGGCCTGACCAACCCGCGTCCGGCGGAGCAGCGGCAGATCGAAGAGATTTTTCGTAGCGCGTTTTGAGGAACGGGTAGGTCCGTTTCGCTGGCAAGCCAGCTCCTACAAGTGAAGCGTTTACCAACGTGCCGGGGGCTGACGGCGGGTATGGAAAATTCGCAGAATCTGTAGCCGGTCCCCGCGCACCCGGTAGGGAATCAGGTAAGGCCAGCCCGGCACTACCCATTCCCGGGTGCCGGGCAGGCGGCCTTCGCGGCCGCTTGAGGGGAACCGGGCCAGTTGCTCGATACTGATCAACAGCGCCCTGACAAATTCCCCCGCGGCCCAGGGATCGTCCTGGGCGATATGACGGGCCTCAGCGTCCAGGTTGTTCAGGGCGCTGCGTAGCCATTCAATGCGCATTGTCGGTCCACTTGCCGGCGATGGCCGCCACTTCTTCGGCACTGGCGAAGTCACCTGCGTCGGCCTCGTTCAGGGCCTTCTGGATTTCCTCGATCTGCCAGGCTTCCCGCGCCAGGTACTCACGCAGTGCATCCACGACGAGAAACGACTTGCTGCGCCCGGTGGCCTTTGCCAGCTGGGCCAGAGTTTCAGCAAGTTCATCGGGCAAGCGCAGGGACATGATGGACATGGCGGTCTCGTTGTAAGGGTGTGTAATACAGCATATTACCTTGTCATACCCTAGCCCAGGTCCGGCCATTCGTCAGGCCTGCAGTTGTTACAAGGCAAGGTCACTCCCACGCGCCTGCTCCCAGCGTTGAAAGCGTCGACGGGGCAGAGGATAGTGCGACCTGAAATCGCGCTGTATCCGCCTGTCACAAGGAGTCGTGAATGTTCCGTCGCTCTTCTCTGATCCCGCTTCTGGGCAGCCTGGCGCTGCTGGCCGGCACCACATCCGTCGCGGCCCAGTGCCTGCCGCCGCCACGCAACGCCGAGGTTCCGGGCTTTTCCCTGTGCAAGGACTGGCCGGCCTTTGACGATCAGAGCATCAGCCTGCTGTCGGAACAGGTCCCGGACCCCAGCGACACCGGCAACGGTGACGGCACCTACAACCTGCAACTGGCGGTGCTGGAGCGCAACAGCGGCAAGCCCCTGGCCAGTTATCGGCAGCCTGTGGCTTTCATCTCCGACGCCTTCCGCCTGGAAAGCGTGAAGCTCGACACCGGGCGCTTCCAACTGGCGCCACAAGTGCGGGCCTTCGGGGTTCGGGCGGCGTTCGAGGGCTCCTCCCGGGTCAACCCCTTCAATCAGATCTGGCTCAGTCTCTACGTGCGCGAGGGCAGCACCCTGCGCCCGGTGCTGGAGAAGTTCCTGGCCCACTCCTACAACGGCGAATGGGATGGGCAGTGCACCGGCGAGGGCACTGAAACCACTCGCACCCTGGATATCGCCAAGACCCGCAGTCATGGTTATGCCGACCTGATCGTGCGCTCGGTCAGCGTCAGTACCCGGAGCGAAAAAGTCGGGGAGGAGTGCCAGTCCAAGTCCGTGACCGCCAAGCCGGTGCTTATCACGCTGCATTACGATGGCCAGCGTTACGTCCTGCCCAATGGTTACAGCGGTATCTGAAGGAGTTTTGATGAAGTGGCTTGAATCATGCGGCTTGGGCCTGGCCCTTTGTGCCGGGTTGGGGGGTGTCACGGCGGCGCAGGCGCGCTGTGACAACACGACGGATATCCCCGGAGAGCTCCATGTCTGCAAGCCCTGGCCTGCGGAGCCGGAGCTGAGCATCAGTGCCCGGGCCACACCCATGCCCGGGAGCCAGGCTGGCGACGTCAGCAGCTACAGCCTGGACGTATCGCTGCAGGACATCGACTCCGGTTGGACCCTGGCCAGCAATTACAAGGATTCCGCTTTGTTCTCCGATGCCGTGGCCCTGCAAGGGCTGCAGATCGACACCGGGCGCTACCGCTTGAACGAAGAGCAGCGGGCCTTTGGCCTGCGGGTTCTCTATCACCACAGCTCCAGTGCCATGCCCTACGAGAAAAGCGTGCTGACGCTGTATCGACGTGAAGACAAGGAGGTCCTGCCGCTGCTGGAAGGATTGGTGGTGGATGAGAGCAACGGTGAGTTTGGTTGGGGCGGCGAATGTGTGGGCCGCTCCCGGACCCTGCACCGGACCCTGGAAGTCGGCAGTGGCCAGCGCAACGGTTACGCCGATCTGATCGTGCGTACCCGTGAAGTCAGCACCAGGCATTTCAAGGGCCGTGATGGCTGTGAAAGCCGTGATCTGCCGCCCAGGAACACGCTGGCGACCCTGCATTATGACGGCCAGCGCTATGCACTGAGCAAAGCCCTGAAAGGACAGTAATCGATGCTCACCGGTCTCAATCACCTGACCCTGGCGGTCAGCGACTTGCCCCGCAGCCTGGCCTTCTATCACTCGCTGTTGCAACTGCGTCTGGAGGCCACCTGGGATGCAGGCGCCTACCTGTCACTGCCGGGACTGTGGCTGTGCCTGTCCCTGGACCCGCACCGGCAGGCACCGACAGTTGCCGATTACACCCATTACGCCTTTGGTGTCGGCGCTGCGGATTTTGCAGCGCTGGTCCAGCGCCTGCGTGAGGCGCGAGTGCCGGAGTGGCGCGACAACCGCAGCGAGGGCGCATCGTTTTATTTTCTCGATCCCGACGGGTATCGACTGGAGGCCCATGTCGGTGACTTGGCCTCGCGATTACGGGCCTGTCGCGAACATCCTTACGCAGGAATGCGCTTTTACCCCGCCGACTGAGGCGCCGCTACCGGGAAGCAGCTGACGAAAGCGGCTGGTGGCAAGCTGCCTTGATCGTGCAGAATCCGCCAGATTCATTCTGTGCCTGGCGTTGCCGTGAGGTGCATCCGTTCTGGAGTCTTGCTGATGACCTCATCGCTGTTGCTGGCCGTTATTGCCTCGGGTTTCATTTACGCGATCACTCCCGGTCCCGGAGTCCTGGCGGTCTTCGGTATTGGCGCCTCCCGTGGTCGCCAGGCCGGCGCCGGGTTTCTCTGTGGGCACCTGCTGGGCGATGTGGTCTGGTGCAGTACGGCACTGATCGCCATTGTCGGCGCCCGGGAAGTCGGCAGCGACGCCTTCAATATCCTCGGTGTGCTCAGCGGTCTGTACCTGTTCTGGCTGGGGCTGCGGGCGATCCGCAGTCGTGGTAGCAATGGCGATGAGCCTCAGGGCGCTGCGCGCAATCCGTTCTGGCACGGGATCATCTTCGGCCTGACCAATCCCAAGGCCTATCCGGTGGCGGTGGCGACGTTCACCGCCCTGCTGTCCAGCCGTGCGGAGCTGCTCAGCTGGTCCATGCTTCCCGGCCTGATTGCCCTGAGCTTCCTTGGCGGCCTCGGCGCTTACGCTATTCTCATCGGCGTGGTCGGTGCGCGTCAGGTACGCAGTTGGTATCAGCGTCACGAGCTGGCGATCACCCGGGTCTGCGGGGTGATGTTCATCGGTTTTGCGATCAATGCCCTGTTGCATGCAGTGCCGGGGTTGATCGGTAACAAGGCATAACGCACCGCGCGGGTTGCGACGGTGCGCAGTCGGTGGCAACCCCACCTGACCGGGCTCAAGGGATGGGTACTCAGTGCATTTTTCATGGGTAGTAGCTTTCTCTGATGGCAACCAACAATTCCGCGCCTCTGGCGAGCTTTATCGATCTGCTTCTGGACGTTGTGTGCGCAGTGGATATCGATGGGCGCTTCGTGTTTGTCAGTGCCGCCTGCGAGCGGGTCTTCGGCTACACCGCCGATGAGCTGATCGGCCGGCCGATGATCGAACTGGTGCACCCGGCCGATCGTGAGCGCACCCTGCAGGCCGCCCGGGAAATCATGGGGGGCGTGCCCAAGCCGAATTTCGAGAACCGTTACCTGCGCAAGGACGGGCGGGTGGCACACATTCTCTGGTCGGCGCGCTGGTCGGAAGTGGACCAGTTGCGCATCGCCGTGGCCCGGGACATTACCGAACGCAAGCAGGCCGAGTCGCGGCAGGCGGCGCTGTATGCGATCTCCGAAGCGGCCCATGCCACCGAAGACCTGCTGGTGCTGTTCAGGCATGTGCATCGGATCATCGGTGAGTGGCTGCCGGCGCTGAACTGTTCCCTGGCGTTGTATGACGAGCGCGCCGCGAGCTTGAGCTTTCCCTACCATGTCGATGATTGCGAAGGCAGCCCGGAAATGCCGGGAACCCTGATCGAGCGTTTCTGCAACGAGGTGCTGCAGCGTGGCCAACCCTTGCTGCTGGCGCCGCAATGCCTCCTGAACCGGGTGCTCTGGAGCGAGTTCGCGGCGATCCAGGGACCGCGCTGCTGGCTCGGTGTGCCACTCAATTCCCAGAAGGGCACCATTGGCGTGCTGATGGTCAAGAGCGCGCCGGGTGCCGAAGGCTACAGCGAGCAGGACCAGGAATTACTGCTGTATGTCAGCGCTCAACTGGCCACGGCCATTGAACGTAAACAACTGCACGCCCGCCTGCACTACATGGCCGAATACGATCAACTGACCCATTTGCCCAATCGCGAGCTGCTGCGCGAGCGCCTCAAGTCAGCCCTGGCCCGGGCCCGGCGGGAGTCGGGACGCATGGCCCTGCTGTATGTCGACCTGGACAAGTTCAAGGAGGTCAACGACACCTGCGGACATGCAGTGGGCGACATGCTGTTGCAGGCCGTGGCCAATCGCCTCAAGGGATGTGTCCGGGAAGCCGACACCGTGGCCCGGATCGGTGGCGACGAGTTCGTGATCCTTCTGGAGAACGTGCAGCACGCGGAGGATGCCGAGCGGGTGGCGGACAAGATCCGCCGCACGTTGAATCAACCGCTGCGCCTGGATGGCCATTCGTTGAGCATCCTGCCGAGCATCGGCATTGGTCTTTACCCCGAGCACGGCCTGGAGGAAAAGCAGCTGTTCAAGCATGCCGATGAGGCCATGTACGCCGCCAAGCGAGGGCAGAAAAGCCGCTCCAAGGCCTGAGCGGGTGTGCCTTGTGTCGCTCCGATGGCGATGGGCTCGGGGCCGCTGGCCGGACTTTTCAGGGCTCACCGTTCGTCGTGCCGGCGCGGTTTTTTCTAAACCTTTGCGCCGCCGGGTTTTCCCAATGCAGGCGGGAGCTGCGGCTCCTGCCGGATTCAATTGCAACCGGAGATCCCTAGCATGCACTCCATGGTCACTATCATCGGCCGCACCGGCCTGGCACTGCTGCTGGCCCTTGGCGCCAGCAACGCCCTGGCCCAGTCCCCCGCGGCCTTTATCGACGACGCCTCGGCCAAGGGCATGGCCGATATCGAAGCCAGCCGCCTGGCGCATCGGCAAACCTCGTCCCGGGCGGTCAAGGAATACACCATTCAGGTGATCAACGATCGCACCACGGCCAATCAGCACCTGGCAAAAATCGCCAGGCAGCTGGACCTGCCGGTGGCCCCCCGAGAGCAGGTAGTGGACCAGGCCAAGCGCCTGATGCCACAGGTGCCCGAGGGTGCGGATTTCGACCGCGCCTATGCCGCGAACCAGATCAAGGCCACTGAAGCGGCGATCCGGCAGATCCAGCAACAGGCGCAAACCAGTGAAGTGCCGGAGCTCAAGGCTTTCGCCGAGGAAACCCTGCCCAAGCTGGAGAACCACCTGCAAATGGCCAAGGCCATCCAGGCCGGACGCCCCACCGATCGCCTGGATGGTTGAACGTCGAGCGACGAGCGCCTTCTGCTTACACCTCAGAACATTCCTTCGCACAATAAAACAGGATTGTGCTGGAGCCGCTGGGCCTGTGGGCTTAACGTGGCCCGGATCAGGCGACGCATGGCGCGTCGCGAGGCTCAAGGAGGTAGCGGATGGTGCAGGCACCCAGCGCGTCGATCATCGATCTGTATCACCAGGCGGAAGACTATTTCTTCGTTTCCATCTCTCAGTTCTATCGACGCTTCGGCGCCGATCTGAGTGCCTATTGCACCGGGCTTGAGGCCAGCAGCCTGAATCTGTTGATGATGAAGGACCAGGATGGCGACAACAGTCAGCAACTGGCCGAGGGTGTGGCGTTCCTGCAGCGCACCGGCATGCCGTTCTGTGTGGTGATCCCCCAGGCGCAGGTGCCGCGGGTCAGCCTGCAGTTGCAACAGCAGCAGCTGATGCCCGCGGACAAGACCACCTGCATGGTGCTGGACCTGGCGACCTATGAAGCGCAGGAAGTACCGGCGTCACTGGCGGACGTGCGTTGTACCGATGAGCATCTGGATGATTGGGGGGGACCGGTGGAGAGTGCGTTCGAGCCCAGTGGCGGCGGGATCGAGCTGTACCTGGAGCGGCATCGGGCGGCGTTGCGGGCCGGCAGGGCGCTGCGCCATTTCACTCTGTATGTCGACCAGCGCCCGGTGAGCGCCCTGACGCTGTCCCTGGGACCGGGGGTGGCGCGGCTGGATGATATCGGCACTTTGCAGGAGTGCCAGGGGCGGGGCTATGCCACGGCGCTGATCCACTCGGTGCTGCGCCTGGTCCAGGCCCAGGGCGCGAAAATCTGTGTGCTCGAAGCCTCCCTCGACGGCCTGTCGATCTACCGCAAGGTCGGCTTCACGGGCTTGTTCGACTATTGCACCTTCTGCCGGGAGTAAGTCCGGGCTAAGTCGTGGCGTTGAGCCGGAACTGTCGTGGACTGAGTCCGGTCAGGGACTTGAACTGCCGGCTGAAGGCGCTGTGATCGGTGTAGCCGCATTGCAGGGCTACCTCGGTGATGGGCTCCTGGGTCAGCAGCAGCCGTGAGGCGTGTTCCAGGCGTGCCTTGTGGATCATCTGCCGGGGCGTGAGGTGGAAGATGCGCTTGCAGTAGCGTTCCAGCTGCGCCGTGGACAGGTTGGCGATGCGGGTCAGGTCCTGCAGGCGGATGGCTTCGCTGTAGTGCTCGCGGATATGCCGGTCCACGGCCGCCAAACGCTCGTAGGCCGGATGGGTGTCACGGGCTGCCTGCAGGTCCAGGGAGATGCCGGCCATGCCGATGATCTGTCCGTCGCGTCCATACAGCGGCAGTTTGTGAGTCAGGCACCAGCCGGGTTCACGGCTGCCGTACAGGTGCAATTCCAGTTGGCCCTTGATGGTGATGCCCTGGCGCAGCACGCGCTGGTCCTGCTCGGTGTAGACCGGGCCGAGTACCGCCGGGAAGACTTCGGCAGAGGTCTTGCCGAGCAATGGCCGGATGTTCTTGTAGCCACAGCGTTGGGCGAGGGTCAGGTTGGCGATCAGGTACCGGGCCTGCAGGTCCTTGATGAAGAACACCGCGCTGGGAATGCAGTCCAGCAGGGGTGTGATCGGGGCCATGCTGGCCAGCAGGCTGTTGATGTCCCCGAGGGATTGGGCGGCGATGGCCCTGGGCAAGTGGTGGAGCTGTGCGCTATCGATCATCGTCGGCCTCTCTCTAGGGGGCTTGGGGGATGGATCTGTGTCGATAAAGCCAGGGGGTACAAAAGGGCTGTGCAAGCTGGCCGGGTGTTCCCGGCCAGGGTGGGTTCAGGGGCTCAGTCTGCGGTGTCGTGGCAGGTCTCGTCGAGCATCAGGGTGGCAACCCGGGCCGGGACCAGCGGCGTTCGCGGGGCGACTATGGGCCAGTTGAACAGGCGCTGGGCGGCGCTGGCGCAGACCCGGCCCTGGCAGGCCCCCATGCCGCACCGGCTGTGCAATTTGGCGCTGGGCCAATCGGCTGCCGCCGCCACCGCAGCGTAGGGCACATCTTCGCAACGGCACAGCAGCGTCTCGGGTCGGGCCAGTTCGAGGATCTGCGGTTGCAGCTCGAAGTGACGCTGTAACTGCCTGGCAAAGGCCTGCCAGTGCTGGCGCTGGCGGATCAGGCCGGCGGCGCGGACGCTCTGGCCGCTGGCGACGCAGCCGGCAATCTCGCCTTCGATCAGGGCCAGCTCGCTGCCACCGATGCCGGTACATTCACCGGCGGCAAGGACCTGGGGCAGGCTGCTGCGCTGCTGCTGGTCGACCGCGATGGCACCGTGTTCCAGGTGACAGCCCAGATGGCTGGCCAGACGGGTATTGGGCACCAGGCCGAAGCCGCAGGCCAGGTAGTCGCAGGGGATTTCCTCGCTGCGCCGGCCCTGACGGATGCGTACCCCTTGCAACTGCCGGTCCCCCAGGGCCTCCACCACATGGGCGTTGCAACGGTAGGCCGGGGTAGCCAGCTTCAGGGCCTGGGCCAGCTTGCTTGGCCAGCGCCACAGCTGGGCGGTGAAGCCCAGCAAGGAGGTCGCGGGGGCCTGTTCCAGCACCCGCACCACGTGGGCGCCGGCCTGGCGCGCGGTGGCGGCGCTGGCCAGCAGCAAGGGACCGCTGCCGGCGATCACCAGGGTTTTACCATTCACTTGCAGGCCATTCTTCAGCAGGGCCTGCAGGCCCCCGGCACCGGTGACCCCGGGCAGGGTCCAGCCGGGAAAGGGCAGCAGCAGCTCCTGGGCGCCGCAGCACAGGATCAGGTGTTCAAAATCCACTTGCCAGGCCTGTTGCGCGTCCTCCAGCAACAGGCGTTGCGGGCCCAGGGCGGCGATGATGCGGGTGGCGCTGAGGTAGCGCAGCGCCGGGTGCTGCAGAACCTTGAAACGCTCGGCCTGGAGGGCGGTGGGCGGGTGCCCGGGGCCATTGCGCCAGATCTGTCCGCCGGGCCGCGGGTTGT
>NZ_MOAK01000074.1:92729-96487 GCF_003732485.1 Pseudomonas protegens | reverse complement strand
GGCGAGCCCCGCGGGGCCGCTGCCGACTATGACGATCTGGCAGTGCAGGCGTTGGGCGCTCATTGGCTGCGCTCCACTTGCATGCCATCCCGGCACAGGGTCTGACAGGCCAGTTGACGGCGACCGTCGATGGTCATCCGACATTCCTGGCAGATGCCCATGCCACAGAACGGCGCTCGTGGACCACCGCTGCAGGCGGTGCGGGTATAGGGCACGCCGCTGTTGGCCACGGCGGCGGCCACCGTGAGGCCGGAGCGGATCTCCAGCGCTTGCTGATCCAGGTAGATGATCACGGGCGTTCTCCAGTCAGGGGGGCGAAGCGTCCGGGCAGATAGGGGCGGGGGTCGATCGCCGGGCATTCGCAGAGCATCAGGTCCACCAGCAGCCGTGCGCTGCCGGGGGCGGTCGTCACGCCCAGGCCTTCATGGCCGACGGCCAGCCACAAGCCCGACTGTTGTGGGTGTTCCCCCAGGATCGGCAGGCCGTCCGGGGTGGCGGCGCGAAAGCCGGTCCAGGCGCGGATGCCGTTGAGCGTTGCCAGCTCCGGCAGGTATTCCACTGCCCGTTGCAGCATGGGCGCCAGCACGGCTGGTTCGACTTGAGGGTCGAGGGTGTCGAACTGCCGGGACGAGCCGATCAGCAACTGGCCGGTTGGACGCGGCTGGACGTTGAAGGCCACCGAGGTGCCATCACTGGCGTGGGCACTGGCTGCGTAGCCCAGTTCTACCAGTTGATGCTGGACCTGTTGCGGGTAGCGGTCGGTGATCAGCAGGTGGCCCTTCTTCGGCCGCAGGGGCAGGGCCGGCAGCAGTTCCCGGGCGGCGAAACCGTTGGCCAGCAGCACCCGGGGCGCGCGCAGGACCCGGCCGTCGTCCAGCTCCAACTGATCACCGGCCACCCTACGCACATGGCCGTACTGGCGCTGGATCAGTGGATGGCTGCTGAGCATCCAGTGGGCGGTGGCCGGGGCGTAGAGAATGCCGTCCCCGGGGATCTTCAGGGCACCTCCCAGGCCCTGGCGCAGCATCGGCTCCAGCGCCGCCAGTTGCGGGCCGTCGAGCAGTTGGCCGGTGACGCCGTGGTCTGCCAGGGTCTGCTGCTTGGCTCGCGCCAGGTCCATTTCCTCGCGGTCGGCGGCCAGCCACAGGGTGCCGCAGTTGCGATAGGCACAGGCCTCGGGCAGACGGTCGCGCAGTTGTCGCCACAGGCCGATGGAGTAATGACTCAGGGCCAGCTCCGCCGGGTTGTCGTCCATGGCCACCAGATGCCCCATGCCGGCCCCGGTGGCGCCGCCACGGGCGTCGTCCAGCACTTGCACCCGCAGGCCGCGACCGGCCAGTTCATGGGCGCAGGCGGCACCGATGATGCCGGCGCCGACCACGATCACGTCGGCCTCGCCCAGGGAGTTCACGAGCCGATGCCCCAGGCGAACGGGTCGCTGTCATCGAGCAGCAGGGTCGCTTCGGCGCTGATATGGGCACTGCCACGCAGGGTGGGAATGATCCGCTCGCCGGCCTGCTCGTAGTGGGCGCTGAACTGGCTGCCGATGACGCTGGCCTGGCGCCAGGTGTGGCCCGGAGCGAGTTTGCCGTCCGCCGCCAGGCAGGCCAGCTTGGCGCTGGTGCCGGTGCCGCAGGGGGAGCGGTCGTAGGCCTTGCCGGGACAGAGCACGAAGTTGCGGCTGTCGGCCTGTGGGTCGTCGGCGAACAGTTCGATATGGTCGATGACTTCGCCCTCGGCCCCGGTGATCCCGGCGGCTTCCAGGGCCTCACGCACGCGCCAGGTGTATTGGGTCAGGGCTTCGACATTGTCCAGGGCAATGTCCTGGCCGTGATCGCTGATCAGGAAGAACCAGTTGCCGCCCCAGGCGATGTCGCCATGCACCGTGCCGTGCCCCGGCACTTGCAGCGCCACCTGGGTGCGATAGCGATAGGCGGGGACATTGCGCACGCTCACCGACAGGTCGTCATGCAAGGTGGCCTCTACCGTGCCCACCGGGGTTTCGATGCGGTGCACGCCGTGGTCGATGCGTCCCAGGTGGTACAGCGAGCGCACCAGGCCGATGGTGCCGTGGCCGCACATGCCCAGGTAGCCGCTGTTGTTGAAAAAGATCACGCCGGCACAGGCATCCCTGGCCTGCGGCTCGCAGAGCAGGGCCCCCACCAGCACGTCGCTGCCCCGGGGTTCGAGGACGCAGGCGCGGCGCCAGTGATCGTGCTGGCTGCGCAGGGTCTGGAGGCGCTCGGCCATGGAACCACGGCCCAGCTCGGGAAAGCCGTCGATCACCAGGCGAGTGGGTTCACCCCCGGTGTGTGAGTCGATCACGGTTATTTTTTTCATGGCGGCACCTGACGGGAAAGAGCTACAGAGTGGCCTTGACGGGGGCGGCGTTGCTTGTGGGTTTTCGCTGTTGCAGATGACGAAATCGGCACAGTCACGCCACGGCTCCTGTGGCGCTGAAGCCACAGTGGGGCGAGGAACGAGTGTGCCGATTTCGTCATCTGCAGGGACGAAAAGCCTCAAGCTGCAAGGGGGATAAAAGGCGACTCTGGTCTGGGTTTTCAACGTCAGTCGGCCCGGCCGACCTCACACAAGGACAAGACCATGAGCCGTAAAGCCATCCAATGGAGCGGTGTGTTCCCCGCTGTGACCACTCAATTCAAAGCCGATTTCTCCCTCGACCTGCAGGCCACCCACAAGGTCATGCGCAACCTGGTGGACGACGGCATATCCGGCCTGGTGGTGTGCGGCACCGTGGGCGAGAACACCTCCTTGAGCACCGCGGAAAAGCTATCAGTGATCGAAGTCGCCAAGGACGCCGCCGGCGGCCGGGTGCCGGTGATCGCCGGGGTGGCCGAATTCACCACCGAGTTCGCTCGCCATACGGTGCGCGAAGCGGCCCGGGTCGGGGTCGATGGGGTGATGGTGATGCCGGCCCTGGTGTACTCGGCCAAGCCCCATGAAACCGCGGCGCATTTTCGTGCGGTGGCCACCGGCACCGACCTGCCGGTGATGGTCTACAACAACCCGCCGATCTACAAGAATGACGTCACCCCCGAGGTGCTGATCGCCCTGCAGGACTGCGAGAACATCGTCTGCTTCAAGGACTCCTCCGGCGATACCCGGCGTTTCATCGATCTGCGCAACGCGGTCGGCGATCGCTTCGTGCTGTTCGCCGGTCTTGACGATGTTGTGGTCGAGAGCGTGGCGGTGGGGGCCGAGGGCTGGGTCTCGGGCATGTCCGTGGCCTTCCCCAAGGAAGGCGAGACCCTGTTCCGCCTGGCCAAGGAAAAACGCTTCGAGGAGGCCCTGGCGCTGTACCGCTGGTTCATGCCGCTGCTGCACCTGGACGCTCGTCCGGACCTGGTGCAGTGCATCAAGCTCTGTGAAGAACTGGTGGGCCGTGGCTCGTCCATCACCCGGCCGCCGCGCCTGGCGCTGCAGGGTGAAACCCTGGCCGAAGTCAAAGCCATAGTCGCCAAGGCCCTGGCCACGCGCCCGAGCCTGCCGGACGTCGGCCTGTAGAAACGGGCCTGTAGGAGTTGGTCGGGTGCCCTGGGTGGGGGCGCCCGCTTCTGGAACATCACACGTGCTGCAAGCGTCGAGCGGCTCCGCCGACGTGACATTCGATCTGCCTATTCCAATAACCCCAAAAAGGCGCAGCCCCATGTCAGGCAAAGGTAAATTCAAGAAACAACTCTCTCTGGTGGACCTGACCTTTATCGGTCTGGGTGCGATCTTCGGTTCCGGCTGGCTGT
>NZ_MOAK01000074.1:75735-92694 GCF_003732485.1 Pseudomonas protegens | reverse complement strand
GTTCGCTGCCAGCCACGTTTCGGCGATTGCCGGGCCGGCGGGGATCTTTTCCTGGCTGCTGGGCGGGTTCGCCGTGCTGCTGTTGGGCATCGTCTACTGCGAGCTGGGAGCCGCCCTGCCGCGGGCCGGTGGGGTGGTGCGCTACCCGGTGTTCTCCCATGGCCCGCTGCTGGGTTACTTGATGGGGTTCATCACCCTGATCGCCTTTTCCAGCCTGGTGGCGATTGAGGTGGTGGCGGCCCGGCAATACGCTGCGGCCTGGTTCCCGGCATTGACCCACGAAGGCTCCAGCAACCCGACCATCATCGGCTGGCTGGTGCAGTTTGCCCTGTTGTGCCTGTTCTTCTGGCTCAACTACTACAGCGTCAAGACCTTCGCCAAATCCAACAACTTCATCAGCCTGTTCAAGTTCATCGTGCCGCTGCTGGTGATCGCGGTGCTGTTCACCTTCTTCAAGCCCGACAACTTCCATGTCCAGGGTTTTGCCCCGTTCGGCCTGTCGGGGATCGAGATGGCGGTCTCGGCGGGGGGCATCATCTTCGCCTACCTGGGGCTGACGCCGATCATCTCCGTGGCCAGTGAAGTACGTAATCCCCAGCGCACCATTCCCATCGCGCTGATTCTCTCGGTGCTGCTTTCGACCTTGATTTACGGCCTGCTGCAACTGGCCTTCCTGGGCAGCATTCCCACGGAAATGCTGGCCAACGGTTGGAGCGGCATCAGCAAGGAATTCTCTCTGCCGTACCGCGACATTGCCCTGACCCTCGGGGTCGGCTGGCTGGCCTATCTGGTGGTGGCCGACGCGGTGATCTCCCCCAGCGGCTGCGGCAACATCTACATGAACGCCACGCCGCGGGTGGTCTACGGCTGGGCCCGTACCGGGACCTTCTTCAAGGTCTTCACCCGCATCGATGAACAGTCCGGCATCCCCCGTCCGGCGCTGTGGCTGACTTTCGGCCTGTCGGTGTTCTGGACCCTGCCGTTCCCCTCGTGGGAAGCGCTGATCAACGTGGTTTCAGCGGCCCTGGTGCTCAGTTATGCGGTGGCCCCCATCAGCGTCGCGGCGTTGCGCAAGAGTGCACCGCAGCTGGCGCGGCCGTTCCGGGTCAGTGCGTTTGCGCTGCTGGGCCCGGTGTCCTTCGTGATCGCTGCGCTGATCGTCTACTGGTCCGGTTGGGGCACGGTGTCCTGGCTGCTGGGGCTGCAGATCCTGATGTTCGTGATCTACCTGCTGTGCAAGCGCCTGGTGCCCACCGACCACCTGAGCCTGGGGGAGCAGGTGCGTTCGTCCCTGTGGCTGATCGCCTTCTATGGGCTGACCATTGTCATTTCCTACCTGGGCAGCTTCGGCGGCATCGGCGCCCTGAGTCACCCCTACGACACCCTCACCGTCACCCTCATGGCCCTGTGCATCTACTACTGGGGCGCCAATACCGGGGTGCCCAGCGCCAAGCTGGTGCTGGACGGCGATGAGGTGGAATGACCACGACCCTTTTCATGCAGACGAGGTAATCCATGACTGTTACGGGACAGATGCTGATAGGTCACACCGCCGAGCTTGGCGACCATGGCTCGATTCATGGGCTGGCCGCCGCCAGTGGCGAGGTGTTGCAACCGGCTTTCGGCGGCGCCTCGCAAGCTCAGCTCGAGCGCGCCTGTGCCTTGGCGCAGGCGGCCTTCGATCCTTATCGCCAGTTGCCGCTTGCACAGCGGGCGGCATTTCTGGAGAGCATTGCCAGCCATATTCTGGGCTTGGGTGAGGAGCTGATTGAACGCTGTCAGTTGGAAACCGGCTTGCCCCGGGCTCGCCTGGAAGGTGAGCGGGGGCGCACCGTCGGCCAGTTGCGACTGTTTGCCCAGGTGGTCCGTGACGGCGGTTTTCTCGGGGTCAGGATCGACCCGGCGCAACCTGAGCGTCAGCCTCTGCCCAGGGTCGAGCTGCGCCTGCGGCATATCGGCCTGGGCCCGGTGGCAGTGTTTGGCGCGTCGAACTTTCCCCTGGCGTTTTCCGTGGCCGGCGGCGACACCGCCTCGGCCCTGGCGGCGGGTTGCCCGGTGATCGTCAAGGCCCACTCGGCGCACCCCGGGACATCTGAGTTGGTGGGGCAGGCCATTGCCCGGGCCGCGCAGAGCCTGGGATTGCCCGAGGGGGTGTTTTCGCTGCTGTTCGACAGCGGCCGGGCCATCGGCCAGGGGCTGGTGGCGGACCCGCGGATCAAGGCGGTGGGGTTCACCGGCTCGCGCACGGGTGGGGTCGCGCTGATGCAGATCGCCGCCTTGCGCCCTGAGCCGATTCCCGTGTACGCCGAGATGAGCTCCATCAATCCGGTGCTGTTGTTGCCCCAAGCCCTGGAGGCACGGGCGGAACAGATTGCTCCGGCGTTCGTTGCCTCGCTGACCCAGGGCGCCGGGCAGTTCTGTACCAATCCGGGATTGATCCTGGCCCTTGAAGGCTCGGCATTACGGCGCTTTGAAAGCGCCGCTGCCGCAGCCCTAGCCACACAGGCAGCGCAGACCATGCTGACCCCAGGCATTCACCGCAGTTACTGCCAGGGCGTTGCCGTCCTGGCGGCTCATGCCCAGGTGCAGACTTTGGCCCAGGGCCTGGCGGGGCAGGGCAGTCAGGCCCGAGGCGCGTTGTTTGCCACCTCGGCCGAGGCCTTCATGGGCTGCGCAGCATTGCGTGAAGAGGTCTTTGGCCCGGCCTCGTTGATCGTGCGTTGCCCGGACTTTGCGGCCTTGCAACAGGTGCTGCAGAGCCTGGAGGGCCAGTTGACCATTGCGCTGCACCTGAGCGATGGCGATCACCCCCAGGTCTGCACGCTGCTGCCGCTGTTGGAGCGCAAGGCCGGACGCCTGTTGGTCAACGGATTCGGCACCGGGGTCGAAGTGGGCCACGCCATGGTTCATGGCGGACCGTTCCCGGCCACTTCCGACAGCCGCAGCACCTCGGTGGGCAGCCTGGCGATCCAGCGCTTTCTGCGTCCGGTGTCCTACCAGGATCTGCCTGAGGCGCTGTTGCCTGCCGAACTGTCCTGCGGCAATCGCTTGCACGTGCCGCAACTGATCGATGGCCAGGGGCCGATCGGCCCCACAACAAACTCTCCCACAGGAGCTTTCACTCACCGCTCATAGAGGTTCCACCATGTCTGAATACATCACCCTGTCACTGGACGAAGTCCGCAGCCTGTCCTACCAGGTGCTCAGCCGACATGGCCTGTCCGACGCTCACAGTCGGGCGATCGCCGAGGTCATTACTCAGGGCCAGCGTGACGAATGCCATTCCCACGGGGTGTATCGCCTGCTGGGCTGCGTGCGCTCGGTGCGCGAAGGCAAGATCGACCCCCGGGCCGAACCCAGCTTGCGGCATGTCTCGCCCGGGGTGCTGGAAGTGGATGCCCACTACGGCTATTCCCTGCTGGGTTTTCACACTGGCTTGCCGGTCCTGGCGGAAAAGGCTCGCAGCCAGGGAATCGCCGCCATGGTGATCAAGCGCTGTTTCCACTTTTCCGCGCTGTGGCCCGAGGTCGAGGCGATTGCCGCCACCGGGCTGGTGGGCCTGGCGATGAACCCCAGTCACAGCTGGGTGGCTCCGGCCGGTGGCCGGCACCCGGTATTCGGCACCAATCCCCTGGCCTTTGCCTGGCCGCGACCGGGGGGCGATCCTTTTGTCTTCGACTTCGCCACCAGCGCCATTGCCCGTGGCGACATCGAGTTGCATGCACGCCAGGGCAAGCCGATTCCCGGGCACTGGGCCATCGATGCCGACGGCGAGCCCACCACGGATGCCAAGGCGGCATTGCGCGGTGCCATGCAGACCTTTGGCGGTCACAAGGGTTCGGCCCTGGCAGCGATGATCGAATTGTTGGCCGGGGCCCTGATTGGCGACCTCACCAGTGTGGAGTCCATGGCCTTCGATGAGGGCGTCGGCGCTACGCCTTGTCATGGCGAGCTGGTGCTGGCGTTCGATCCCCAGGTGTTTCTGGGGCAGGGTTATCAAGCGGGGCTGGAGCGGGCGGAGGGCTTGTTCGCAGGGATTGCCCGGGATGGCGCGCGCTTGCCGTCCCAGCGCAGGTTCGAGGCCCGGGCGCGCAGCCTGGAGCACGGGGTGCAGATTCCTCGGGAGTTGCTGGAGGAGATTCGGCAGTTGCTTTAGGGGGGGCGCGCCGGCGGACAGGGGCTGGGTTCATGTGACGCTTTCGCTGGCAAGCCAGCTCCTACAACTTGCGTAGGAGCCGGCTTGCCGGCGAAGAGACAAGCCTTTAGAAGCGCAGGTTGGCCGCCAGCTCGGCAGAACGGCCCGGAGCGACGATGGCGAACATGCCGACGTGGGAGGCGTCGTAGTAGGTCTCGTCGGTGAGGTTGAGGACGTTGAACTGCAGGTCCAGATTCTTGTTCACCCGATAGGCCAGCATGGCGTCGTAACGCCAGTAGGCATCGAGGCTGCGGGTGTTTTCGTCGTTGGTGTAGCGCTCGCCCACATAGTTGGCACCGGCACCGACCTTCAGGCGGTCGGTGAGCATGTAGGTGCTCCAGACCGAGGCGCTGTTGGGGGCGATGAACTTCATCTGGTTGCCGTTGAAGTTGGTGTTCCTGCCTGATGCGTACTTGACGGTCTGGGCATCCAGGTAGGTGTAGCCCGCCATCACCTGCCATTGATCGGTGAGGTGACCGGTGGCCCCGACCTCAAAACCTTTCACTTCGACATCGCCGTCCAGGGTCACGTCGTTGCTGATCGGGTCATAGGTTCGGGCGTTGGTTTTCTCGGTCTTGAACACGGCCGCCGTCAGGGCCAGACGCTCGTTGAGCAGGTCCCATTTGGTGCCCAGTTCGAGGCTGCGGCTCTTTTCCGGGTCCAGGTTGCTGAGCCGGCCGCCCGCTGCGCCATCGGCGCCGCCCGACTGCCCGGCGGTTTCGCCCGAAGGGTTGAACGAGGTGCCGTAGGACAGGTAGATGCTGCCGTAGGGCAGGGGCTTGAAGACGATGCCGCTTTGGTAGGTCCACATATTGCTGCGGTTGCTTTGGCCGGGGTCCCTGACGTGGTAGGCGTCATAGCGCAGGCCCAGGTTCAGGTCCCATTGTTCGTGCAGGGCCAGGGTGTCCATCACGTAGACGGCACGGTTGTTGTGCTGGGTGGTGGTGTGTTGGCCGTTGCCCCGTGGCACCGGGGTGAACGGGTCCTTGGGGTTGGGCTGGTTCAGGTCGCCGAGATCGGCACTGCGGGCGTTGCCGTAACGATTCTTGACGTCGATCCGTTCCCGGGAAAACTCCAGGCCGGCGATGTAGCTGTGGCCGATGGTACCTGTGTCGAACTTGCCGAAGATGTCGGTCTGGTTGATCAGCGAGGTATTGGTCACGTTGCGCCCGCGAGCGGTACGTTGCACGGTGTTCGCCCGTTCCTGAGCCGCCGAGGAGAGCGGCCGGCTCATGATGTAGTCCTGCATGCTGCGGCCCTGGCGGGTGGTGTTGCGCAGGGTCAGGTGGTCATTGAAGTCGTGTTCCAGTTTCAGGGTGGCCTGATCTGCCGAAGTCTTGCGGAAGTCGCGCTTGGTGAAACCGTAGAAGTTGTCCCGATCGACCTTGATCGGCTTGCCGCTGATTTCCGATACCGGAATGCCCTGGTCGGGCATGTCGTCGGTCTGCATGTGGTAGTAGCTCAAGGTGCCGCGGGTCTCGGTGCCCAGGCCGAAGGAGAAGCTCGGTGCCACGCCCCAGCGGCTGACTTCGACATTGTCCCGTCCTGGGGTGTCGGCTTCGTGCTTCATGACGTTCAGGCGCAGGGCCATGTTCTGTTCGGGCAGGTACTGGTTGAGGTCGAGGGTGCCGCGTCGCTGATGATCGGTGCCCAGGGTCAGGCTGCCGGCGGCGAAATTCTCCTGCTGCGGCACCTTGCTGACCAGATTGATGGTGCCGCCGGTGGAGCCGCGTCCCGAGTAGGCCGAGCCCGGGCCTTTGACGATCTCGATCTGCTCGTAGTTGAAGACTTCATGGTTCATCCGGCCGACATCGCGGATGCCGTCGATCATGATGTCGGTGCTGGCCTCGAAGCCGCGGATGAACGGGCGATCCCCCAGCGGCGTTCCGCCTTCCCCGGCGCCGAAGGTGATCCCCGGGGTTGTGCGCAAGGCGTCGGTCAGGGTCGACACGGCACGTTCCTGCATCAGGGTGTCGGTGATGATGGTTACCGACTTCGGCGTTTCCCGCAGTGGAGCGGTGAACTTCACCGAATCGGAGGCATCGCGCTTGTAGCCAGGCTGATGAACCCCTTGCACATGGGTCGGGGCCAGGGTGACCGGAGTCGCCTCGGTGTGACGCTTGGTGTCTTCGAGAGTGGCTCCCAGGCTGGCCTCGCTGAGGGCCATCAGACCGAGAGAGGTGGACCACAACTTCCAGGGTTGTGGGCGGGCAGGACTGGACATTGAAATAGAGCCTCCGTTTTATTTGGAAGCGATTCTCATTCGAGAATTCATGTCATTCAATCAGATAGTTCTGAACAATCGTGTCGAAAAGTGTATGCGTGGCTGTATACCGGCTAAGGGGCTTTGTTGATCGGGCCTGCTGTGCGGGGTGACTTGTTTTCTTGCTGCGGGCTGTTTTCTTTTTCCGCCCGCCGCTGTTTCATGGTCGACCATCAACCCGGGAGATCACGGATGAATCTGCACTTGGAAACCCCCAACCTGATATTGCGCCCACGCACGCTCGAACACTTCGAGGCCTGCTTGCGCATGGACCTGGACCCTGAAGTCACGCGCTTCACTCCGGGGATCTGGGACGGTGGGCAATGGCATCGGGATTTCCTGCAGTCGCGCATGACCCAGGATTTTGGTGAGCGATGCGGTTATTGGGCGATCTTCGCCAAGGAGGCCCCGAGCGATTTGCTGGGCTGGGTCTCGTTCATTCCTTTCGACGCCGTGGGGCCCGAGCTGGAGATGGGCTGGCGTCTGGTGCGGCGTGCCTGGGGCCGGGGGGTTGCTACTGAGGCTGCCAGGCGCATTGTCGAGCACGCCTTTGCTGACCCGGAGGTCGAACGGATTGTCGCTGATGCCCACATCGACAATGGCGCGTCATTGGCGGTGGCTCGCAAGATAGGTTTTCGTTTCACTCACGACGGCGAATTTGAAGGGCTGCCAAGCCGTTTTTTCGAAATGACTCGTGAGGATTTTTATCAGCAGCCAGCGATCGGTTGAAAGGCTGCTGGCTCTGTGGCGACGGGGCGCCGTCCTGTGGCGCCCCGCAGTGAAGGCCGTTGCCGGTCAGTTGCCGATCAAAGGTGACGGCTGACCCACCACAGCACCAGGAAGGCGATGGCCGCGACCAGGGCTGACAACTGGAACAGATTGATCAGCCATTTCAGGCCCAGGGGGAAGTTCTTGTAGTCCCGCACATCCATGCCGCCGTTGCGCAGAAAGAGGTGGGGCATGGCGAACATTCCGCCGATGCACACCAGCATGAACAGACGGCTGAGGGGGTCCTTGCCCAGCAGTGGCATGCGAACGGCGATGACTCGGCAGCGGGCCAGGTACTTGACCATGTCATCGATCTTGAAATAGCCCAGGTAGATCTGGATCACCAGGGACACCAGTCCGGACATGACTACCAGAATCCAACCCGCGGTATAAATATCTTTGGCGTTGCACATATCTATTCAGTGACCTCCTCAAGCTTTACGACCAGGCGTTCAGCGTCGCGCTCCTCCAGTGAGCCCTGGCACGCAGGGCAGCCGACCACCATAGCATCCCTGGACTCAGGATGGGCGCAGGGCTCCCCGGGGCCTGGGGCAGGAGTGTTGTCGCGACCATGGCCAGTGGCTGGCCCGGTCGACATGAGACGCGTACCAAAGAGCGGGGGCAGGGCATGCAGGAGGAGAGGGGTCAGAGCTTCGCGCAACGTTCCACGTCGGCCTGGGTGGTGACCTGGGTGTCGATGCCCCAACGGTACTTGCAGTAGTCGATGATCATCTGCCGGTACTCGGGGGTGAGTTTTTCCACGCGCCGGTAATCGCCGTCATTGGCGTGGATATTGAAGAACTCCAGACGCAGAGTCGGGGACTGCTTGATAAACCAGCGGGTGTGGGTCTCAGCTTCTTCCAGCTCGGTGTAGTAGCCGACGTTGAGCACCACCAGCAGGCCGAGGAACAGCAGGAAGACGAGTTTTTTCATGGTACGGCTCCATCCGTGGGCAGGGCGGCGCATGGTTCCGGCTTTGCTCCTGCTTGGCAAGGTCCTGGTCATGAAATATCACGCTTGCCGCCGGCAGGTTCAGCCAGCAGACAGTCGCAGGCTGTTAAAAGATTCGGATGCCCGGCAGGAGCAGGGTAGCGACAAGGGGGCAAGGAGGTCGGGACTCTGGAACCGGCCTTGTGATGCAGTAACAAAGAAAGCGATCCACGGATCGCTTTTTTTGTCCTCGCAAGGTGCGCACCTGCCGATCTGCCAGGGTTTGCAGAGGGCGGTTCGAGCAGGGGGCAATAGCCGGCAAGGTCTCTTCGTCGTGGGGCGCGAGCGCTCTGGAATGGCCTTTTCAAGGATGGGATAAACTTCCCCGGGAAATACCGTTCGTCCGACGGATGGAATTGGCAAGCACTAGTCACTGCGTCATGCTGTCGATGGATGTCGTAATGCCACTATTTTGGGCACGACCCGTTTCCGGGTGGCGTTTTCCCCCTGCGATGCTGAGATAGGTTTTCTGATGAATGTGTTGATCCTGCCTGAGGCGCGGTATGCCCGATAAGGCTTTGGCCGAGGAGCAGCGCCTGGCTGCCCTGTATGCCCTGGAGCTGCTGGACACGGCACGTTGCGAGCGTTTCGATCGTATTTGTCGTCTGGCGGCGGAGTACTTCAAGGTACCCACGGCCTTGATCACCCTGGTGGATCGGGACCGCCAGTGGTTCATGTCGCGGGTGGGCTTTGTCGCCGAGCAGACTCCCATTGATCAATCGTTCTGTGCCTACACCATCAAGTCCGGCGATGTGTTTGAAGTGGAAAACGCCCGCCGGGATGTGCGCTTTCATGCCAACCCCCTGGTCACTGAAGATCCGTGCATCGGCTTTTATGCCGGCGCGCCTCTGATCACGTCCACCGGCCACGCCATCGGCAGTTTGTGCGTCATCGATAAACAGCCCCAGCGCTTGAATGCCGTCGAGCGCCAGCAACTGCGGGACCTGGCGTCCCTGGTGATGGAGCAGATCGAACAGCGTCAGCGCCAGACACGTCGCGATCCGGTCAGCAGCCTGCCCAATCGGGAGCAATTCCAGAGCGACCTGTACGACCTGGCGGAACAGCATCCTGGCGAAAAGCGCGTGCTGGTGCTGGTGGATGCGGTGGACATGTCCGTGGCTCACGAGCTGACCCTGGCCATGGGCATGGCTCCGTTCGAAATCATCGTGCGCTTCCTGGCCCAGCAACTGCTCGCCTACCTGGGACGGCATGTGCGGGTGTATCACGTCTCGGTCAAGCGTTTTGGCTTCCTGCTACCGGCAGCGCCGGGCATCGAACGTTTTCTCGAAGGGCTGGTGCGGCGTTTGCGGCGCCAGCCGCCGGGCCTTGAGCTGCCGATGATTCCGGGGGTATGTGCAGGCACCGTGGAGTTCTCCACGGACCGCGATGCGGTGCCGGACGTGCTGCGCAAAGCCATGTTCGCCCTGGAGCTGGCGGCCTTGAAGCGCAGCACCTGGGCGCCCTACGACGTGGTGCGCGATCAGGCCTATCGACGCGCCTTCAACTTGGCCTCGGACATCAGCGAAGCCCTCGACAGCGGACAGATCTACCTGATGTTCCAACCGCGCTTCGCCCTGCCCGACGGTGCCCAGGTCAGCGCAGAGGCACTGATCCGCTGGGATCACCCTTGGCTGGGACCGATTTCCCCGGCGGAGTTCATTCCGGTCATGGAGCGCAATACCTTGATCCACCGGGTGACCCATTGGGTGATCAACGCGGTTCTGGACAGGCTGCACAGATGGAGCTCCAGCAATGTACAACGCCTGTCGATCAACCTTTCCCCCCAGGATTTCGAGGACCAGGATATTGCCGATGTGCTCAGGGATGCCTGCCTGCGTCACCGTATCGATCCTCGGCGCCTGGAGGTAGAAATCACCGAAGGTGCCTGGCTGCGTTCCAATCCAAGGGTGCTGGATCAGTTGAGCAAGATACGCGGCCTGGGCATGGACGTGGCCATCGATGATTTCGGTACCGGCTACAGCAACTTCGCCTACCTGCATCAGATTCCAGCCAATGTGGTGAAGCTCGACAAATCCATGGTCACGGACCTTGAGAGCAGCGCACAGCACCAGAAGATCACCCGTTCGGTCATCGCCCTGGCCAGGGAGCTGGGCTATCGCACCGTGGCCGAGGGCATCGAGAGTTTCAAATGCCTGCAGATGCTGCGGGCCTTTGGCTGCGACGAAGCCCAGGGCTATTTCCTGGCCCGGCCCATGGCTCAGGAAAAATTCCTCGCTCTCAGCGGGGCCCGGCGTTTTCCGTTGCAGGGTGGCATCTAGACGCCTGCTAAGGGTGATGGCTGCCTCAACGCTGGGCAGCCACCAGCAGCATCATTGGCCGTTCCCGCTCTTCTTCCAGCGCCGGTTGCTGAAGCACCTGCTGCGCCGTGGGGCCCCACTCCTCGACATGGCGAATGCTGAACCCCGTGTCGATCAGAGTGTTGAGCAGGGTGCCCAGGGTCCGGTGCTGCTTGATCACGCCTTCCGCCAGCCAATGGGTCACTCGCTCGCCTTCCTGCTGGTAGCTGTCCAGCGGCCAGGACTTGCGGCCCTGGTCATCCACCCGCCAACCCGGGTTGCGCGGAGCCATGAAGATCGGGTGCTCAATGGAGAACACCAGGCGCGCCCCGGGTACCAGGGCGGCATGGAGCTGGGTGAACAACCCGCGCAAGTCCTTGATGTAGTGCAGGGCCAGGGAGCTGTAGGCCAGGTCGAAGCTGCAGGTGGGCAGGCTCAGGTGTTCCAGGTCGGCCCGCTGATAATCGATGTTGGGTGCCGAGGTGCTGGCGCGGGCGGTCGCCAGCATCTTTTGCGAAACGTCCAGGCCCAGTACCTGCTGGGCTCCCTGTTCGCTGGCCCAGCGGCTGAACCAGCCATAACCGCAACCCAGGTCCACCACCTTGAGACCGTTCATGGCGGGCAGCAGGGCCTGCAGGGCCGGCCATTCCGGTGCCGCATCCAGGCCGCCGAGGGAGCGGCCCATCTGGCTGTAGCCCTGAAAAAAGGTCGGATCGTCGTAAATGTTCTGGGTCATGTAGCGTCTCCTTCGGACTCGTGTGCAGCCGTGGTGTCGGGCGGATCATGCAAAAGATGCGGCTGAGGGTTTTCCTCTGACCCGGTCACGGCAGATTTTCACTCAGTGTGGGTTATGCATTATCGTGCGCCAGGCCTCAAACGATCAGCGTCGTCAGCGACACCAACCCAACCGATACCGGTGGGCAATCGTCTGTAAGGGCCAACCGAATCTCCCGAACCCGGGTCTGTACCCTAAGCGAGGCATCTTGGGCAAAGCGAGAGTGATAGGCACGACAGTAGAGGCTATTCATGCTGCCGAGACGGCATTGGGGCGAACCTTGCCCAGGTCGTTCGGGGACTGGCTTCTGGAGCACAACGGCAAGGCGCTGGGGGGGCTGGAAGTATTTCCTGTCTTTGATGCGCGTGATCCCCGCAAGACCTGGGAGTCGATAGTCCGGCATTTCGAGCAGGGCTGGCAGGCCTGGCAAGACACCTTCTCCGACATCGCGTTCGACTTCTCCAGCCTGCTGCCGTTCGCTCAATTTGGCACGGGCGACTATTACTGCTTCGACTACGCCGTACTGGGCGACGCCGGTGAGCCGGTCGTGGTGCTCTGGTCCCATGAGACGGGCCGAACCTGCGTCGTTGCCGATGGCTATGCCGCCTTTTTGGCCGATCCTGATCGGCTGTGTCAGGCACCAGGCTGATGCACCCTTGGCAAAGGTCGATGCTGAAACAGCGGTGCCCCAATCATCTGCACAAGGCTTGGGCTTGATTCGCTAGATTTGCTGCTGGGGGGAGGCAATCGTTTGAATGAACGACTTGAGAAGCTTCTACAGATATCTGCGGGAGCCCGCAGATTGGGGAAGTGGAGCGGGTGAAGGGAATCGAACCCTCGTTATCAGCTTGGGAAGCTGGGCCTGATGGTGTTTCATATGGGTTCAGGGTGTATCCTTTTGCCCCGCAAAGGCCCGGAATACGGGGCCTCGCCGAGGAACGGTTGTTTCATCCTGTTTCACCGATAACCCCTTTGTTTCAGGCCAATGGCCCCCAGTAACGGCCCCCAAATGCTCACAGAGAAACAGATCAAGGCAATGAAGCCTGCGGAAAAGGAATACACGGTCTCGGATGGCCGCAGCGCAAGAGGCGAGGGTGTGCTCATGCTGCGTGTCCGGCCGAACGGGACGAAGGAGTTCTATTTCCAGCGCCGAGTGAACGGCACAAAGTCCAAGAGCAAACTCGGCACCTGGCCGGCACTTGGTCTTGCAGCAGCTCGTGACCTTTGTCGAGTCGAGAAAGAAGCTGTGGTTTCGCCCGCGTCCTTCCAGGACTTGCTGGACAGCTACGTTGCCAAGCTACAAGGCGAGGGGGCAGCTTCGGCGGATGATGTGAAGTGGTCTTTCAATCGCTACGTGTCACAGCCTTTCCCCAACCTGGTCAAGAAACCGGTATCGCTGATCGGTCCGGGCGAGATCCGCGACATCATCGCCAAGATGATCGCCGACGGAGTGACCACTTATTGCAACCGGCTTCGATCGCAACTGCATGCCGCCTTCCAGGTCGGCCTGGAGCAGGAGTTCAATCCCCGCAGTTACCAGAAAGATGATCTGAAGTTTGGGATCAAGAGTAATCCGGTGGCCAGCGTGCCAGTGCAGGCCGACTGGGAGCAGCCAGGCGATCGAGCGTTGTCAACAAACGAGCTGGCCTACCTGTGGCAGGTGCTGCCTGAACAACTGAGTGTTGTGACGGCCGAACTGATCAAGTTTCTGATCGCATCAGGTGGGCAGCGTCCGGAGCAACTGCTTGCAACCGAGCGTCGGCACTACCTCAAGGACCACTTGATCATCCGCAACAGGAAGGGGCGAGGGGCTGAGGGCGAGCGGTCGTTGCATGTGGTGCCCTATAACAAGCTGATGCGCCAAAGCCTGAAGGCAATGGATGAGATCAACGAAACCAGCGCCTATCCCTTCGAAGGCAAGGTGGTAGGCACCTCTCTACACACCAATTCGCTTTCCCGTGCGGTGACCAAGCTTTGCAGCCGTCACGCCGACAAGTTCAATGGCCCTTTCACTCTGCGCGATCTTCGCAGGACCTGTAAGACCCTGATGGGGGTAGCCAAGTTGTCTAAAGAGCTACGCGACCGCATTCAGGGGCATGCCTTCGGGGACGTTTCATCCAAGCACTACGACCGCTATGACTACTTCGACGAAAAAAAGAACGGGCTCCAGAAGTGGGCGACGTGGCTGGAGAAGAACGTAATTACGGCGAAGCTGGAATAGGTGAGGCCGCTTACGCGGCCTCGGTGGTGGCATTGGCATGCCAGTTTTCAGGGTTGCTCTGCCAGGCTGCGATTGCCGAAGCTCGCCAGCCAACTCTGCCGGCGGAGATCACTACCGACTGAGGGAATCGCCCTCGCTTTATTTCCCGCCAGAGCGTTGTCCTGGAGAAGGAAGTTACGCTCAACACTTCCTTTTCCTGCATGAAGCGGTCGAGTTTTTTAGACATGGACTTCACCCCGCGCAGCCTTCTCCACCGGAGCCCTATCACTTGAATAACAACTCATGGCGCGTTGTTCTCCCCGCAGTTAGAGCAGTCGCCGTAGACCTGACGCTCACTTAGGAAGCGTCCACAGCCACCGCAGTTGGTCAGGTACCGTCGTATCTTTGGGCGTTTGATCTTCGGCAGACTGAGGCTCACTTCGCGTAGCGCCTGCTTGTGATTGAGCCGCGAGGCCCGAACGACTGGGCGGGAGCGCTCAGCAATGTAGCTGCACGGCCACAGGTCGCAACCCTGCGACAGGTAGCCAGCGGCATCTGTCGCGCCTGGGTGGATGGCGTCTTCCAGGTTGGCGGTAGGACCCCTGCCGCCGAGCCAGACCAGGTCGTTACCGTCCCACTCGCGAGCATGGGCCACATACACACGGCCGTCCTCGTTCAGGTAGGCCTCGGCTTCGGATTTGCTGAGGTACTGAAAATCGACGCCGACCTCCGCTCGAGCACGGACGTAGTCCACTGGCCAGGGGAGATCGCTCTCGCGACTCTCGAACTGCCTTACAGCGCGCTCACGGGTGAACTGCTCAGCCTCATCGAGGTTAGAGGTATAGCTGCCTCCCACGCGCCAGAACATCGCTCGACTACCTACGTTGCTGCGGCTGTCCTGTAAGTAAAAAAGGTCAGACATTGTGGGCCTCCTGTTCAAAGCAAAAACGACTGGTGGGTCAGCAGCGGCTGGAGCTGTTGGGCAGCATCGATGTCGCCGGCAGACTGGATGTCGCAAACGAAGTAATTCCGCTTGCGGTTTTTTTCGGTGAGGTCGGTTGTGAGTTGTCGGGCAGTAACTTCGCATTGCTGATAGGAGTCAGGCCCAATCCAGCGTTGAACCGGGATCACCTGACAATCCGTGCGGGCGGCACTGGTGCACAGGTACAGCAAAAGGAATACGTTCACAGGGCCTCCTGCTGCGCAACGCTCAGCGCGATCGCTACGGGCTGAACCCAGACCGGCATGCTGTTGAGCATGAACGTCTCGCCGGCCTCGGCCAGTAGGAGCGTGGTGCCCATGACCTGGGCGATCGCTTCGGCTGCTGCTGGTGGGACTGCGTTTCCGATCCGTTCCCGCCAGGCCTGGTCACTCAGGCCGTCCAGCTCAAGCCATTCCTCGGGCTCGACCAGACTCTGCAGGGCGGCCAGTTCCAGGGTGGTGAAGGGGCGGTGCCAGGTGCCGTCGAGGCTTTCGATTACACAGGTGAGCTTTTCATTGGGCTCCGGCATGCGAGGGTCTGCGACGGACCAACGGCCGTTGTCCTGGCGGGCACTTGCCGAAACAGCTCCGGCCTGGCCGCTCCAGTCGACAACCCCGTAATGGCCACCGGTGAGATAGGCGTCGCCCTTGTCGCGCTTCATTCCCGGGCGAGGGTCAGCGATCGACAATGCCCCGCTGGCCACCTGTTGTGAACCAGTAACAGTTCCAGCCGTCTTGTCCCAAGGGCAGACCCCAAGCTTTCTGGTGCTCGCGCCGGCGTGCCAGTTGACGTAGCGAGGATCTTGCACGGCGAAAGCGCTCTGGCCGGTGGTGCTGCCAGCGATTACTGTGCTGCTGGGGCGCTCCCACGGTGTTACCAGGTACTTGCCAAAGCTACCTTCGGGCTGACGCGGGTCAGCAACGCTGAACGTCCCTTGCCCGGGCGACTTGACGCCGATCACCGCGCCGCTGGTTTCATCCCAGCGCCGCACGCCGTACTGCTGGTATTGCAGCGCGCCATCCCTGGCCCGTGGATCTGCCACGGAGAACGCGCCATTGGTTGGCCGGCTCCGGCCGGCGACAACGCCCATTGAGTCGTCCCACTTATTCACCCCCAGATAGCCGCCGTAAGCCTCGGGCACTATCACGAAGTCGCGCAGATACCCGTCCTCGATGGCCAGGTCATTCAGGCTGCGCCAGTCCTTGCCGGCCTGAACCAGTGCCAGGCGCACCCAGGTTTTCCAGTGCAGAGATGGCACCCGGTGCATCGGGCCCGCGGCCTCGATATCGCCGGCCATCGGCATGCGACCGAGGATCGAACCCACTGACTTGAGCGTCTTTTTTTCAGGCTCGTACAGGAAGGGCGGCACCTTCTCGATGTGGCGGGCCACCAACAGGAACCGCTTGCGGCTCTGGGCCAGGCCGCCGATGACGCCACAGTCGTGTGTGGTTTCAGCTGAGGCATAGCCGTAGTGGCTCAGCAGCTTGTTGATCTGGTCCAGCAGGTGCCGGCCGCGAGTGGCGAGCCGTGGTACGTTTTCGAAGACGATCAGCGGCACCGGATCATCTGGCCAGGCCTCGCCCATCAGCCAGATGCAACGCAGCGTCAGCTCGTTCAGGGCCTGGTATTTCGGGGTGAGGCTCATTTTCTCGGACAGCAGGCCCGAGGCGCCTTTGCAGGGGCTGGAAATGAAAATCGCATCGGGGCGCTGATTGCCGGCGGCACGCCGAATGTCCTCTGCCGTTGCCTCGCGCCATCCTGGTGGTGGCTCTTTCCCGTGGAAGCGAACGTATTGATCGCGGGTGAAGAGGTCCAGTTGGGTGCCTGGGACGCCGGCGAGACGTTCGAAGTCGCGCAGGCCCACAGGGTCAACGTCGACGCCCCCGATGCATTGCCAGGTGCCCAGCATGTTGCCGACTACGGATCTGGCTTGGTTGAAACCCTTTGCACCGCCGCCAAGGCCGCAGCAGAAGTGAAAGTGCTTGAAGATGCGATTAAGCATGCTGCACCTCCTTCAACTCGACGCTGTAGAAGTTGATGGACGCCACTTCTGCCGCTACGCAGCGGATGCCACACCAACCAAAAGGACTGTCGTCGGTGCCGCCCCAGCCGTCTGCCTCATGAACATCAGCCGACCAGATCAGGCCAGGATGCGGGTCACCATCTGGGGACTCGTAATCAGGGCTGAAGTCGGTTCCACCCTCTTGGCTCATATCGCTGATGATCCAGCTGCCGAAAAGGCGCACGGCTGCGCGGACTGGGTTCCCGTCTTCGGATTCGACGTAGCCCCCCGAACAGCTCCAGAAGTTGCAGAGCTCGGTAGCCCGCTCAGGTGTCAGCTTATTGAGGTCAACTTCGAGCAGGACGTTGTTGCCCCCGAACGTTTCCTCCACACGGTAAAGCGCTGTGTTGCTGGCTTGGGGCACGGTGGCCGCAGGTTGGATGGTTTGCATGGTGCTTCTCCTTTGGGGCGATGGGGAGTTGCAGCT
>NZ_MOAK01000074.1:54231-75685 GCF_003732485.1 Pseudomonas protegens | reverse complement strand
CTGCTTGGCTGCGGCCTGTTCGGCCATGAATGCTGCCCACTCCGCTGTTTTGCGCTGTTGGCGGGTCTTGCTGCAGCGTTGGTGGGTGCGGGTGGATCTGGCCTTGCCGCAGATGTCACAGCGGCTCGGCAGGTCCAGGCGATGGCTGGCCATCGTCGGGCGGGAGCGTTCTGCCATGTTCAGCGCTCTCCGCACAACATGCGGGTCAGCTCGTTGGGCTGGCCGTCCGGAGTCAGCTTGGTTAGCGGCAGGGTGGTGCGGTGGCCGTTGCCGATACGAACCACTGCGAGCGGGCCGTTGATCTCTACGATCACGCCATTGCGGGCGCTGAGCCTGTACCCGTTGCCCTGGGCTTTCAGGGCGGTGTAGCTGACCTTGTCGCCGACAGCGAGTGGGGTTGTGGTAGCCTCTGCGGTGCCGCCTTGGGGTTGATTCACTTGCATGGTGCTTCTCCTTTGGGGTGGTCGGTGCCGAGGGGTTGCAGCCCCTCGGCACCACTTCTTTTGCCGGCCTTGCCGGTGTCAGCTCAAGCGGTACTGCTTGCCGTCTTCAATCACGTAGAAATTCACATCGCTCAGTTGGTACACGCCACCAGGGCCGCCGTGCACCACGTAGGCGCCGTAGGGCGCCTTGCCTACCCGGACCTCGAACAGCTTGTCGCTCTGGTGGGCGTACTCGCTGGACTTCTTGATCAGGGCATAGAGCTGTTGACCGCTGCGGTGGCAGCCGTCCGGGCCGTGCGCAGCCTCGAAGCCCAGCCACGCGTTGCGGGTTTCCAGGTTGAGGAAATCGCTACCACCAGAGCAGAGGGTGAGGTCATAGCCGCGAGGTTCTGCCCAGGACTGGAACGCGAGGTGCATTTCCAGCTCGTTGAGGTTTAGTTCGCTCATTGCTGGGCCTCAGTAGGGAATGGTGTCGAGGAAGGCGATGTCGTGAATCAGCTTCCTGGCCTCAAGCTGAAGCTCCTGCGAGATCGAAAGAAGCGTGCAAAGCAGATCAATGAGACAAATCATCTGTGCGCAGTTGAGGGCTGTACGCGCGTTCAGGCTTGCCCCGTGTTTGCGCGTTAGTTGGCCCTGGTACGCGGGTAGAAATGCTTGGAGGTTGCTGCAAATCCAGCTTTCGGATTGAGCCACCTTGGTACCGAATGCACTTGCCTCGCTGGCGTCGAGGTCGCCGATCGCTTCAGGTCGAACTCTTGGCGTATGGGCATCAGTGGCTGATAGATTGATCACAATCATTCGGCTACTGACGGCTTCGCTGCACTCGACCGGTTGGTTTGCAGTAATCACCAGAGCGCCGCGAAAAGTCACCTCTTCCTTATCGCGCGCTGCGGATCGCAGAAAGATGCTGCCCGAGTTGTACAGCGGCTTCAGTTCATCCCAATCAACGCATTGCCCTGAGTCATCGTTGTCTTCGCAAATGACGACCCGCTGCCCTGCGTTGGCGAATGTGCGTGCTCGTCCGGCAGGCGTGGCGTGAGCCAGCGAATGACCGTAAGGCGTTTGCCCGTCCAGCTTCTGGAGGTAGTCGAGTAGTAGTGTTTTACCGCTACCGGCTGCCCCGACGATCTGCAGGAACGGGAAGCTATTCTGGTCCTGGCGGATACGGGCGGCATGAGCAGCCCCCATCCACCAGGCCAAAGCAACTACACCCCGAGCGCCGAAGTAGGCGACAAAATCATTGAAGCGGATGGTCGTTTTCAGTTCGTTTTGCATGGTGCTTCTCCTTTGGGGTTGCCCAGGTGTTGCAGCACCTGGGCGGTTGGGTTAGCGGACGATGGCCAGAAGCACGTCCGGCGCGAGGTTGCCCAGGACGATCAGGACAGCCAGCGCTGCGGCGCTGCAGGTCAACGTGATCGCGTTGTCACTCAAGGTCGGTTCGTTGTCGTCTTGCATGGTGCTTCTCCTTTGGGGTGCCGAAGCGTTGCAGCGCCTGGCGGGTTGGGTAGATCAGGCTTGGAAGTGCCAGCACTTCATGATGGGTTGCTTGGTTATGACGGCGTTGCTGGTCCGGGCCTGGTGGGCACGAACAGCGCTATCAGTCGATTTGTTTGGGTGGAGCAGCTTCCTGGACCGGGAGTCTTTCAAGCGATCCCGCAGTTCGCTGATGTCCGCGATTTTCTGGCGGTGCTCGGCCGCGACCTTCACGAAGTCGTTGAGGTTGATGGCGATCACGTTTTCATTTTTGCTGTGATTGACCACCGGCCCGTCGGCATCCAGGCCTTCGAGGTACTCGTAGACTTCCCAGAATTCAGCCACTACCGGATGGTCGGAGCTGATCGAGGCTTGGCGCTCGATGGCCATGCTGATGACCAGGGCCCGGGTACCACTGATTTGCTGATCGCTGAGTTTCACAACGGTCTGCAAGCAGTCCAGGAGGGCGAGCAACTGGGCGTGGTTTTTGTTGATACGCTCGACCCGTATATAGCCGCGCAGGTTGTTGCCACAGTGCTTACAGGCGCTTCCCTCGTCGTGGAACGGCGTGCCGCAAGCGAAGCAGTGGGAATGAAGAGTTCGCAGCTTGGCCTCGTACCCCGGCAGGCGCTGGCCGAACAGATCCATGATCTCCTGCTCTTTGCGCACGGCCTGGAGCAGAAAGTTGCTCAAGGTCGAGCCTTCCAGGGAGTTCAGCAGGTCGGCCGCTGCACGGCTTTCTGGCGTGACGTTGGGGCGGACGAAGTGCAGCTTGACGATCCTGGTCATGATCGCTTCAGAAGCCACCACGGGGGCGTTCTGGCTGATTGCGATGGTGCCGCGGAATGGGGGCTCGTAGGTCTCGTTGCCGGCTGTCTTTACGCCTTTGGTCGCCAGGGTTCCGCCACCGTAGTAGTCCTTGAGCTCGTCCCATTCAAAGGTTTTAGCGTGTGCCTTGTCGTCGCCGCTGCGGTCGGACTCCAGCAGAACGATGGGCATGCCCGATACCTGGCCCATCAGACGGCTACGGCCGGCCTTGGTGGATTTGGATGGGTCAAACCCTTCGTAGCCCTCACGGCCCAGCAACTTCCACAGCAGGGTGAGCAAGGTGGTCTTGCCGGCGCCGGCTTCGCCCGTAGCTTCCAGGAACGGAAAGGACTGGTAGCGGCTGCGAATCTGTTCGGCGAACAGGGAACCAAACCAGAAGGCCAGGGCCACGATGCCCTGGGTGCCGAAGCACTGCCAGAGTAGGCCCAGCCAGCGCGGATCGTAGTGCTTGGCATCTTTGGTCAGGCTGATCTTCACACCCTTCTGCAGCGACTTCAGCTTGAGCTTGCCCATCTCGAAGAACTCCTCCTCGTTGATGCTGATTAGCTGCCCCTCGCGAACGGCTATATCGTTGAAGACGTAGCAGCCGTACTCCTTGCTGTAGCCGACGTAGTCGATGGTCTGCACGGTTTTGATGGCGTACAGCTGGTCCTTCATGATCTTGTCCAACTGCTGGCCGCTGCCGGTGAATACGGCCCCTGCGGCCATGCCAAGCAGGCGTTTCTTGAACTCGCTGGCAGCGGCGACCTGGCCACCGGTGAAGGTGTTTTTCACTGAGCCGCCGTCGTGAGGGAAATCGACGCGGAAGAAGTACCAGGACTCGTCCGTAATCTCGTTGCGCTGGAAATACAGAGCCTTGGGGTAGCAGTTGGCGATTTCGACGACGCAGCCGGCAACGTTCAACGCTTTCTCACGCAGTTGCCGCTCGTTGAGGACTTGGGCGTCCTGGTCGTCGCTTTTCTCCAGGGCCTGCTTGGCGCTGTTGAACTTGGCAAGGTCCAACTTCCACCAGTACAGGCGGGAGTCGAAGCAGAAGTGGAACTCCTCGCGTTCGCGCCACTGGTACATGAGCAACGCCTTGTCGGTGGCGCTCTCTGCGATCAGCAAGGCGCCATGGTGGCGCGCTTCGCTGAAGTCCTTGTCGATTCGGTGTGCTCGCTCGGCTTCGTCCTCGATGAAGGTCCAGCGCTGGTGCAGGTCGTTCCAGTCGACCTTGCGGGCATCGGGTTGCGGGATCTGTGCAGCCTCGCAGATGAACCCCAGCTCGCGTGCACGCTTGACCCAGGTCCGGGTGTATTTGTGCGCGCCTGGCTCGTTGTCCAGCGCCCAGATGAGTTTGGGCGGCCGTCCCGACCTGGCTGCTACCAGGGCCTTGAGCGACTCCTCTGGAAAGGCATTCGAGGACAAGGCAGCTACCGCCGATATGCCGTTATGAATCAACGCAATGGCGTCGAAGATGCCCTCGACGATCCAAAGCTCGTCGACCTGCAGCAGGTCCACGCACGGTGGGCACCACCAATACCCCTTGTAGCTCTGGCCAGGTTGGAACCGGGCTTTCTTCTTGCCGAAGCGTGACGGCTGGTCGATCAGACGCTCCCAGTAGCCGCCATGATCCAGGGGAAAGCGCACCGTTGCGGACCCGATATTCAACTCACCGTCGTAGTAGTTGTCCTGGGTGAACCAACCCGTGATCAGTTCCAGGCGAAAGCCGCGGGCAAAGGTCAGGTAGGCCTTGGCGCTGGCTGTCGGGTTGTCATTGGTGGAAGGGGCGCGCTTGCTCCAGTCGTCGAACAGATCGGGATACAGCTCTTTGGTGGGCGCCATGTACCTGCAGCTTTGTTCACGGCCGCAACGGATGAACCAGGGCTCATCGTGGCGGGAGAACAGGCGGCGCTGATTGCACTGAGGGCAGGTCCCTTTGCGCATGTACTTGGTGTTGGCCATATGTTGCAGACCATAGTCGGCCTCCAGGCGCTGGATAACATCAGCGCGGATCTGGTGTTCCATCGGCTTTTGCATGGGCTTGCGATTCACTGCGAACGCTCCCCGGTACCAGCACCGAGCATCTTCTTGAGCTCGCAGCGCGTCCGGCAGATGCCGGCAAGGTAGGGCAGGTCTTCAAGCACCTTCGGCGCTCGCTGGCCGCTGGGTACATTCCGGTAGCGGTCGGAGTACCAAACATCAGCCATGGTGACGTTGTACTGACTGTCCAGCCACTGCAGGTACTTCTTCGCCTGCTGCTCGTCCAGTTCCAGTTTTATGGTGATTTTGCTCATTTCGGCCACCAGTAGGGTGCAGTTTCCCCTTACCCACGCAGTGCGGGCATACAGCAGGGGGAGATTGGGTTAGTGCGTTGTGCGGGTGTTCAGAAGGCGCGTAGGCAGCAAGCGCGCCGACACAGGGTGTCGCTGCTGGGTGCAGGTATCGAGTAGCCAGATTTTCGGACGAAACACGCCGCTGCCAGGGTGAACACCGAGCAACGCCACGCGGTTGCAGGTCATGCTCTCGAACTCGGCGACGGCCAGCTCTGCGATGCGCTGTACCAGGTGCAGGGGAACCTCAAGGCAGTGCTCCAGGTACCGGGCACAGTTTTCAAGTGGTTGGCTGTCACCGGCCAGATGTTCGCAACGGTGGCGATACAAATAGGCGACTGCCGCCTGTTGCATCGCAGCTCGGTAGTCGGTTGCAGGGTTGGCGGTCAAGGTGATGGCGTTCATGCGGGTACGGCCTCCATTTCCAGTTGGTCCAGCAGATCGGGGTGATCGTCGGCGGATCTCATCGCCTGGCGGCGGATAGAAACGGGCGCAACTGGCAGCTTCACACCTGGGTCAGGCATGCCGGAGGGGCTCATTTCATGAGTAATCTCGAATTGGCCACGGTAGGTCGCCCCACAGCCTTCGTTGCTGCACTGCAGGTAAGCGACTCTCAGAAAAATGTGCGTCCCTTCGCTGGTGCGAATACGCATGTTCGAACGGCAATGGGGGCACACCAGCTTGTAGGTGCTCATCAGACATCCCCCTTCGGCGGTGTTTGTTCTCTCGGTGCTGATCTCGTCTTGCGGTGCAGAGTGATGACTGCCCCCACTTCTGCATGGCAGGCAGCAACGTGTTCGCGGTGGGCAGCGATGATCTCTGCGATCTCGCCTTCATCTATCTCGCCATCTTCCAGCGCCTTGGCTATCAGTTGGTCGAGCTGGCCTTCCTTGACATCAGCACGCAGAGCCAATGTGTAGAGGGCCAAGTTATCCAGCGACTCAGCCTCAGGCATGGGGACGAATACACCACCGTACATGCCGCAGATGTAGTCAGGCAGAAAGGTGGAGCCAATGATCTGCTCAAGCATGCAGAGCTGGTGGTCCTCCAGGGGGCGATGCCCGGCGCTTCCGTAGGCCTGGTTATCGAACTTCTTGATGTCCAGGCCCAGCAGCGCCGCACAGCCATCGCGCCCACCGGGGTAGGCGTTGATCAGCGCGCTGATCACCTTGCGGCGGCTGTCGAGAAGAACGCGCTTGGCGTTCTCGTTTTCTGTGGATAGCCGGCGCATTAGTGTGTCACCACGCCATCTTTGATGCCGAGCAGTACGGCCGCGCGATGGGCTTCCCCACGGCGACCTTTCTTACGGCCGTTGAGCAGGTCGCTGACCAAATTTTTGTTCAAACCGTGTTGGCGGCTAAATTCGGCGATGCTTTTGCCCTCGCGCTCAAGAAGCGCGCGGGCTTGCTCGGGGGTCTGTAGGGCATGCATAGTGTTCATCCGTGTTTAATCGTGTTTGACGACAAGGATTCTTGGACAGATTTCTGTTCAAGTCAACTTATATTGATCAGAAAATTGCTCATTGCTTCGGGAGTAGGCGAGCGCCTGCGGGAGGAACGTGAGCGGCTGGGCTTGAACCAGACCGACTTTGGCGTCTCAGCCGGCGTAAGCCGAGGTACTCAAAAGGCATACGAACTTGAGTCCAGCTCCCCGGATATCCGTTACCTCTCAGGCCTTCAGGCTCTGGGGGTTGACGTGCATTACGTCCTGACCGGATCGCGCGTCGACACGGATTTAGCCAAGCTCAGCGAAGTCGAAACAGTTGTTCTCGGGCATATGAGGAATATGTCTGACTCCGACCGGGCAACGCTTGCACACCTGGCCTTCGCCATGGCGAAGGTTTCGGTTCAGGAACCCAAATGAATCAACTCCAGGGAGGAGAAAATGCGTTTTTGTCTGATGTTCCCTGCTGTGCTGGCTCTGGCTGGTTGCGGTGGAGAAGGCGGCGTGACAGTGAGTCATGCCGAGTACGGCGAGAAGTGGCCGTTCACGGTGGAAAAGGTCGAGTTGGCCTGTCAGGACGGACCGCCGTCCGCTTTGGCGAAAACAGAGGACGGCAAGCTGTACGCGCTGAATGGGAGCGCGCGGTCGAAAGCATCACAGAATGGGTGGCTCGATGGGCGCTTGATTTCAAAGCCCAACCCAGAGCTCCCTGGCACCACGATGGACTACAGCGAAATATCCGCGCGAGCCATGAAGCTCTGCCCTTCTTACGCTGGGTAGAGCCTCCTGCTGTTGTGCCATTGGTCGAAGGTTGCATCTCCAGATCTGTCCGTAAGGTTTCTAGACGCAAGGGCGTAGGAAATCAACAGATCAATGGAGTAGTAACATGTTTGATCAGCACAGCGAAAAGGGAGAGCACTCGGAGCTCATTGATGGTGTGCTCAGCGTAAAGGAGCAGATGCTACTGGCGCTCTTCAGGCGCCTGTCGATCGCCAATCAAGAGCATGTGCTCCGATGTGCGGAGGTGCTTACGCAGATCCCAGATGAATAACGAAACCCCCGGCGAAACCGGGGGTTTTTTGTGCGCTGTTGCTCATGTAGCTTGTGATTCTTGCATCTTCTTCCACTCCCGATCGACAGCACGCTTTGCTGTGGTTTTGCTGGCATACAACCACTTCAGTCGCCGCGGCTTGCTCTGATCCCCGGCCGTGATGGTCTTCTGTTTGCCGGTCTTCTTGTCGCGGTAGTAGGCGATGATCCCTGTGTAATCCCCTTTGTTCTCCTCTGCCAACCCTTCTACGGTGTCCTCGGGCAACTTGCTTTCAAGTTCCAAGCTGACGGTGTAGCCGCTGTCAGCACTGAGGCTGTGCTGCACGTTGCCGCCGTACCAGATAATCGCATCGATCTCGGGCTTCACGCCTTCCAGGGTATAGGTCAGTTCTGGGATCAGATCCGGTCGGCCTACGGCCAAGGTGTAGCTCAGGGTGGCGCTGCCACGCTGCAGGCGGTTGAATTCGGCCCGGGCTGCTCGCAGTGCTGACTGGCGGTCGCTGAAGGTGTGACGCAGATCCTTGAGGTTGTCGCCGCCGCCGGCGATGGCCTCTTGTTTCTTGGCACTGTTCACGTCGTAGAAGTAGGCACGCACGCCGTCGTAGCTGTCGCGGTCGGCCTGCAGATAGCGGTGCTGGTCACCGTCGGCACGGGTGAGGGTGATGTGCGGGAGCTCCATGCCGCTGGCGGTCTTGCCGCCACCGGCCGGAATGCACAGTAGGCAGCCAGCCTTGACGGTGACCACGGCGTCGAACTCTTCACCGACTCGGCTGATCAGGTTGGCGTCTGATTCGTTGGCCTGGTCCAACTGCAGGATGGGCTGGCCGTCCAAGGCGCCGGCAATGGTGGCGGTCAAACCGTTACCGATGGCGATATCGCCCAGGACATCGCCAAGGGTGGTGTTGCTCCAGCTCCGCTCGCGTTTGGTTTTCAGCCCTTTGCGCAGATCGGCCGAGCGCGCCCGGATGCTGAGCACGTCCGGAGCGCCGCTGTGCTCGGTCTCGTCGACGGTGTAGGTGCCTTTGTCCACCAGGCCAGTATCACTCCAGCCCAGCCAAAGCCTGATCACGGCGCCCTTCGGCGGAATAGCCAGCAGCCCGTCATGATCGCTCAGGGTGATGCTGAGCTGATCGGCTTCAATGCCGCGGTTGTCGGTCAATTGCAGACTCATCAGGCGCGGGCTGATGAGTTGGGCGATATCGTTGCCATCTACAGTGATGCGGAAGGCCGGGACAGCATAGGCGGCGTCGCGGCGGTACCGGTCGGCAGCGTCTTCGATAAAGCCCGTAACACGGGCGAGGGCGGCATCGATCACAGCAGCATCCTCAAGATACTCACGCCAGTGCTGCCGGCGGCGCCGATCAGGTCTATCCGGTCGTCATCGATGCGCTTGAGGTTGAGTGTGAACTCCAGACGCCGCGGCGTGCCATCACGGAAAAATACCGTCTTGGTCTCGCTCAGGCTCTCGATCACCCACAAACCGTAGATCCGGCCGCTACCTTCGACCATGGGCCAGGCCTTGCCGGTGTTCGCCATCAGCCGCAGGGTGTCGAGGCTCAGCACAGATCCGGCCAACTCGGGCAGGATGACGCCCGGCAAGGTGATCGAGTCGTCGCCTCGGCCCACAAACTGCCTGGCTGGAGCGGCGCCGATGCGGGTATTGCTGACGTGTCGCCACTCGGTCTGTCGTTGCAGCTCCTGGTAGGCGGCTGTGGAAAGGCTGAAGACGAACATGCCCAAGGCCATCATCATGGCGATTTACTCCAGGTCGGACAGTTGGCTGCGCTTGCGGGCGCCTTTTTCGCTTTCAATGCGCGCAAGTTCTGCCCGCACGGCGCGGCCGATTGCCAAGGCATCCATGCCAGGCGTGGGGTGGATGTTGATTTCGTAGTTGTCGTGGCTGTCGTAGGTGGTCGCAGTGGCTGGACTGATGGGAGCGCGGGTATCGACCGAGAGGCCGGGCATGGCAGCAACGCCCAGGCCCATGCTGCCCGCCGTGGTGAGTTGCTGGCCGAGGTTGTTCACCGCGTTCAGCGGGCCTTTCTGGCCGGCCTGCAGCCCTTGTGTCAGCCCTTCCATGGTGAAACCGCCGAGTTCGGCAAACACCCGCGATGGGCTGTGGATGTCGAGCTTTTCCTTGAACCAACCAATGGTTGAATCGCCGATCGCGCTGATGGTCTCTTTCACCTTGCCCATGCCGGCGAGCAGGCCATTCACTAGGCCATTGACTATCATGTTGCCGAACTCGGTGAACTTGGTCGGTAGATCGAGGCCCAGGTAGTTCAGGACCTCGGCGAATGCCCGGTAGATGATCCCGATGGGGCTGAAGTTGGCCAGGACGGTCAAGATGCCGCCAATGCCCCCAGAAAACCCTGCTTTGATCTCGTTCCAGAGGCTGATGACATAGGCTTTCACCGCGTCCCAGTTCTTGTAGATCAGGTAGGCGGCACCGGCGAGGACTGCCACGACGGCAGCGATTGCCAGTACCACCGGGTTTGCCGCGAGCCCCCACATAGCAATGCTTACCGTGCGCAGAGCCGCGATCAGCGGACCACCCAGGGCCATAGCCAGTACGCGGATTCCCTGGCCAATCAGGCCGAGGGCGCCGCTGCCCTTGATGCCGAACAAGGTCAGGGCGTAGCGCACCATAGCGAAGGGACCAATCATGCTTGCCAGGCCGATGCTGAGGCCGCCCATGATGGTCATCAGTATGGCGATACCGGCGACGGTCTTGGCGATCTGGCGGGTCAACTCGGGGTTGGCCTTTACCCAGGCGCCCACACGGTTCGCAACCTCTCCCAACGACTGGATGAGCTCCTTCAGCTCTGGGGCCATCACGTTGCCGACGTCGGCCATTGCGTTGGTCCAACTGCCCTCGGCGGCTTCCAGAACGTTCGCCAGCGTCGACAGTTGCACGTTCACCCGGGTCCGCAGGTCGGCCTGGGTCTGCATCTTGCCCTCGACTTCGCGATAGCCGGCAATGCCCTTGGCCATCATGGTGTTGAGGGTGGTCAGGGTCTCGCTGTCGTCGCCGAACATGCTTTTGATCAGGTCGAGGCGAACCTCGGTGTTCAAGCCCTTGAGCTTCTCCAGCTGGGCATACATCTTCTCGATGCCGCCGAACTCGCCTTTGCCGTCGGTGAAGTCGAGCTTCAGCGAGATCCCGCGTTCGGCCTTCAGGTCATCCAGTGACTTCTGGATTTTTGCGTTGGCCATCGCGCCCTGGAAAATCTTCCGGTAGGCGTTACCCGCCGCGCCGCCTTCCATACCGGCCTGATCCATCATCACCAGCAGGGGAGTAAGAACCTTGCTCGCTTCCAGGCCCTGTTTCTTGATGATGTCCATCACCGGGGAGATCTTGCTGAAGCCTTGCAGCATGTTGCCGCTGTCCACGCCCAGGTAGTAGGTGCGCTGGATGGTGTCCATCAGCGCCATCATGTCGCCTTCGGTGGTCCGGGTGGCATCCTGCATTTTCGCCGCGAACTCTGCGGCGGCGGTCACCGGCATCTGCAACTGAACGCCCAGGTACGCAGCGGCCTCGCCGGTACCGCCGAGGATGTTGGTGGCAGTAAGCCCCTGGCGGCGGAGCATCGTCATCATTTCCTGGAAGTCGGCAGTGGTGCCGGGCAGGCGGTCACCGAGCTGCGTGGCCAGGGTCGTCATTTTCTCGAACTCGGCAGCAATGGAGCCGTCCGGCGCCATCATCGACACCTTCAACTGGGTCGCGGCGTTCTCTGCCGGCGCGAAGGCGTCTACTGCCGCCTTCAACGGCCGGCTCAGGGCATAGCCGGCACCAAGCCCTGCGGCGCCGCTTGCAGCCATTCCCCCGGATACGCTCTGAGCCTTCTCGTAACTCCTCTTCGCGTTGGCGAGCTGTCGTTGCTGCCCGGCCAGACGCCTGAGTTTGGCTTCCTGCTGCCCTATGGTCTGGTTGGTCTGGGTGATTTTGCTGCGTAGGTCACGCTCGGCTTGCCCGAGATTGCGCGTGCTGATGCCGGCATCGTAGAGCTTCGTGCGCAAGCCCTGGAGCTGCTCGCCCTGTTGCTGGTGCTGCTGCTTGAGCCGCTGCGCCTCTCGGATCGCTGAACGCATGTTCCGAGTCATGGCCTGGGTAGGTGCACCAGTGGCGGCGAACTGCTGGCTGAGCGCTCGCACGCGATCACGGGCGGCGCCGAGAGCTTGCTCGGTTTGCTCGGCGGCGGCGCGCTGAGTGCGCCAGGCGCTGATGTCTTTCTGCTGCGCGTTGAGCTGCTTGAGGTTGTCCCGGGCATCCTTCAATGCCCGGGCAGCACCGATGCTGCTCTTGTTGATCGACTTCAGGGGGCCGGTAGCCCTGTCGATGGCGTTCAGTAGCACCTGAAGTTTGAGGTCATTCGCCATCGGTGGAGCTCCGCACCCTGGCGCGCTCGCGCCAGTCCATCAGTTCCTGCAGGCCCAACTGGTCCATGTCAGCCGGCGCCCAGTGAAAAACTATGGCCAGATCGGCCATGGCGTCCTCTACGCAACGAGGGATACTTCCGTCTTCACCGACTTCTGCAACAAAAAACCGGAGATCTTGCTACCGCAGGCCAGCAGGTCGGCAGGGTCCATGGCCGCGGCCTCCGGGGCGGTGATGCCTGGGCTGCTGATGCGAGGCAGGATCTTGATCAGGGTGGCAACGTCCATGTTCAGCAGTTCGACCAGGTGCACGCCGCGCAACTCGCCAGCTTGGGGTTTGCGCAGGGTGATCTTGTCGATGGTGGTCTTGCCCCGGGTGATCGGGGTGTCGAGGACCACGGTGTTGTCTTCGACTTCGGCAGGGGCTTGGGTGTTGTCGTCGGTGTTCATTGAGTGCTCCAGGTTGCAGTGTTATCCGCTCTCGGACTGAGAGTGGCAGGGGATCAGATGCCGAGGGCGTTGCGCTGTTTCTCCAGCATGTCGACGCCGTTGACCTTCTCGATGAAGTTGAGCAGGTCGATTTCGATGATGTCTTCGTTGTCCACGGTCAGCTTGTAGTAGCTGCAGGTGGTGGTGATGCTGTGCTCGGTGTCTTCGCCGGGGGAGGCGTCGCCCATCTCGATGGTTTCGTGCCGGCCACGTACCACCACCTCGACGGTGCTGACTTCGCCGGTGTCGTCCTGCTGAAAAGCGCCGGAGAAGCGCAGCATGATCCCGGAGGCATTCACCGAGCCGAACTGGCGCAGGGCGATCAGGTCCAGGCCGCCGGTTTTCCATTCGAACTGGATGCCGTCATCGGAGAAGCCCAGGTCTGCCTTGACCGAGCCGTTCATGCCGCCGCCCCGGTAGGCCTCCATCTTGCGGCCGAGGGGCGGCAGGGTGACCGACTTGACCACGCCCAGGTAGCTGTTGCCGTCGTTGAACAGGTTGAGGTTTTTCAGTTTGCGAGGCTGGGCCATGGCGGTTTTCTCCGGGGTTCTGGCACGGTGTGACTCCCTTCACGGGGGAGCCCCTGGTTAGCTGTTGATCTTGCTGGCGAAGTCCATCAGGTAGCGGTCGGTGATCCGCTGCCGCAGGGTGAGGTCCTCCAGCGGTGGAACCGGCGTGTAGTCGTAGTCGATGAACAACTTGCCGGCCTTGAGTGTGTCCTTGTCGTTGGCGTCTTCCTGGTACCAGCAGTTGCCACCGATCAGGTACCCGGCCGAGATCAGCTCGCGGAACTTGGCGTTGATGCCGTTGATGATGTCTTTCACCAGGGTTGGGGTCATGGGCCTGTCAAGGGCCCACATGTGCGCCTCGGCCATGGTGTCGGCGAGGATCTGCGCGGTGCGGGTGTAGTTCTCGAAGGCGAATAGCGGATCGTCGCTGCAAGTCCGGCTGCCCCAGAAGCGGAACCCGCCCTCGTTGATCAGGGTGGTCACCTCGTTGGAGTTGAGGTAGTTGGCGTCGGTTGCCGGGTTCTGCAGGTCCCAGAACACGTCGGCGCTGATGCCGGTGACGCCGTTGACCGCGACGTTGGACAGGGTCTTGTGCCAGCCGACCTCCTGGTCGATCTTCGCCCGCAGGCCCAGGGCGCGCGCGACGGCGGAAGCTTTGGTGGTCGCGTTGGCGGTGGTGTCCCAGTGTTCGAAGTCCGGCCAGATCACCATGACTTCGCGGGCGCCGAAGTTCTCGCGGTAGGCGACGGCCTCTTCCTTGGTCTTGCTGTCCCGGGCACTGACGTAGCAGAAGGCCCGCAACTGCTGGCCGATCGAGACCAGCGCCGTCGCCACCGGCTGGCTGTCGAGGCCTGGTACGCCGAGGATGCGTGGCACCAGGCCGACACGTGCTTTGGCCGCGAGCAGGGCTTTCATGCCGGTGTATTTGCCGTCGGCGGTGGTGGTGCCGATCAGGGCGCTGGTGGTCGCAGCTTCGGTTTCGCCGCTCTTGACCCGCACCACAATGACGTAGGGCTTGGTCTGGTCGGCAATGGCCTGCAGGCTGGCGCCCAGGGTGCCCTTGGTGCCGGCTTTGCCGACCGCGGTCTGAACGTTGGTCAGTAGGATCGGGGTATCGAGCGGGAATGCCAGCGGATCAGCGTCGTCGGCAGTGCAGACCAGGCCGATAACAGCGGTGGGGATGGTGCGAATGGGGCGGGTGCCGTCGTTGAGTTCGAGGACCCGCACGCCGTGAAGATAATCGGCCATGGGTTTTGCCTGCGCAGTGAATGGGGGGACAGTGCACAGGCTGCCGCGCGCGCGTCGGTTGGGCGAGCGCGCAGGCTTGTAGGGGAGGGGGTTACAGGTCCTCAGTCAACCAGGACGGAGCTGATGGCCGGTGTTCGATTAGTGGGAACTCTCCCGCTTCAGGCCAGTTGCGTAGAGCACGACGGTACGCCTGAAGTTCGGTGTATTGTTCCGCCGCAAGCGTAGTTTCTGATCCTTCCTCCAGTTCGTCACGGTGACGAGTGACGATGCTGTCTGTAATGGAAAGTTGTCTGTCACGCCAAGCACGCTCGATCTCTGCTGAAAAATCAGGTGGTGGAGTCAGAGACTCGGCTACCGGCCGCCCGGCGGCATTCAGGACAACAACACGCCCCGCAAGCGCTGAATACTCATCCTCTGTTATCTCAAAAACATCTGGCGGTATGTTATTGCCATGAAACTCGGGGCGGTAGAAACCGCCGGTAGCTGGAGAGTAAAACACGCTCATATTTTCCCCCTGACTTTCCAGTGAACGGTAGGTGTGAACCCTAAAGTTGGGTTTGTCACAGCAATGTCGAGCCTAGTCAATGGCGATCCACCGCCGTTCATACTGCATGTTGCGTGGCAACCAGCCATACCTCCTTGCACAGTAAAAGGCGCACATGCAAGAGTCACGTTCGCGGTGTAGGGACCTGCGGTGAATGCGAGAGGGTATGTGACCTGATAGTAGGTCGTGTAGTACGTCACGCCGCCCAGGACTTGAGCATTGAAGTTTCCAATAGGGCCCAGGGTGATTGTTCCTGACTGTTCTAACTCACCGCTCGGGAGCACCTGATAGCCACCCGCCGAGAATACGGCAGCAAAGGATGCTGAGGCACCTAACTGCACACCGCCCCAGGCATACCAAGATTTCCCCCCGACATAAGAAATTGTCACCGTATCGCCAGAGCGCAGAACAAATGTACGTGGAGTTCCATTGCCTATGCCGTAAAGAAACTGATCGGTTGACGCTCGCACTGTAACTTCCCCAGTACCAGCGTTATTGATCTGATAAGTTGCACCGATGTTTAGCGCTGTAGCAGTCGGCAGAGTCAATGTGATTGTGTTACCCGCATTGATAATTAACCCAGCCTGCGCAAGGGTCAGTGTTTGAGTCGATGTTGCGCTGTATTGGCCGGCGAAGTTGCCCAGCGCGCGCTGCACAAACTCATTCGTCGCGAGTCTGCTCGAGTTATCGAACTGGGGCGACGTCGGCGCCGTTGGAGTACCCAGAAACGCGGGGGAGCTGATTGGCGCGAGTCCTTGCGTCATGTTCTGAAACACCAGCGGTGTCGAGTCCAAGACAATCGCGTCATCGGTGATCAACTGCCAGCGGCTATCGGCCTGTGTCGTACCTTGCTCGACGGACACGATCAGCGCCGAGGTCACCTTGGCGCTGGTGTCCGCGTCAGCTGTGCGCGTCCAGGGGCCCGCTGCCGCGCTGTACAGGCCGTTGTCCTTTGGCACGGTCTGATTCTTCACCAGCACACGGTCACCCGTTACCAACGCCACACCGTCCACAGTTTGCAGCCCGGCCAGGGCAATGTTGGCGGTGGTAGCCACACGTACCGACTGCTTGCTGTCGAGCTTGTAGATCTCCTCCAATACCTTCGCGTCAACGTAGGATCGGGTCGCCAAGACAATGCTCGGATCGATCTTGAGCTCCACGTTGGCCGTATTGCTGACAATCAGGTTCATGCGCACGACCTGAGTGCGGCCTGAGCCCTGGGACAGCAGCGGCTTGAAGCTGGGTGCGCAGTTAGCAACGGCCACCAGGTCGCCGGCGGTGTCGTACAGGCCAATCTCGCGAATCCACCAGCCGCCGACGCTTTCAGGAATGACCTGCTCGGCGATGATGATGTTGGGGTTGTTCGGGTCAACCTTCAGCTGATTCAGCGGTGCCCGCCGGCGCTCGTTGATCAGTCGAGTCTGCTGTTCACTGGGCATTGGCTCGGTGTTGTTAGCGTCACCCACGCCCATCTGGGCAAATGTCCAAGGCACCCCCAAAGCGTCGGCGTTGGCCTGCTTGGCCTTACCTACGGCAGTGAGGATCGCGAAAAACTGGCTGTTCTGGTCTGTCATGGGTAGATGTCCATGGTGTCGATGTTGTGTTCACGGCCGCCCAGGCGGATAAAGCCGCTGACCTCGATGTCGCGTTGGGTAGGGGGGTAGACGTCGATTTCGTCGCCATCGCTAAAGCCAGCGCCGAGGAAGATGCGGCCGGTGGCCTCCAGGCTTATCGCCATGCCGGTCAGGTGACGGGTCACGGGCCTTGCGTCATCCACAAGCCAGGTAAGTTCCTGGTACATCTCCTCGGTGATGCCGGTTTCGAGCACGCCGATCTTGATGGCAAAGGTTCCCGGCACACCTTCCGGTACTGCCTGCCACCATTCGAGGACCTCGATCAGGTACCCCAGCGGTTCCACCACGCGGCGCAGGGCGCCGATGGTGCCCTTGCGTGAGTGGATGTAGTGGGATGAGCGAATCGCCGAGCGCTTGGCAGTCTCAGGCCAATTGCTGTCCCAGCGATCGACAGAGAAGGCCCAGGCGAGATAGGGCAGTAGCTCAACCGGGCAGGTGCCGGGGTTCCAAAGCTGGCGCAGCGGAATCGGCACACGCTGGATCTGCGCCAAGGCCACAGCGGCCTGGCGCTCAAGTGCTGTGGAATTGCCAGGCAGCAGCGGCTGAGCGCTCATCACTCAGCCCCCCGGCTCAATACGATGTTGGTGCAGTAGGGCGCCTGGGCTTTGGTGGCGACGATATCGACCCAGTTGTCCAGCAGCACCTTGCGCATGCCTTCAACGTGCAAGGCCGCGTGGACCGCTGACTCGGTGACCTCCATCCCCAGGCGTCGGCGCTGATGCACATAGGCCTGCAAGCTCTTTTCCGCCGCGGCCAGGATGGGTTCGGCTTCTGGGCCGCTGGATAGCGGGTAGAGCTTGGCCTTGACCTGGTAGCGCAGGATGGTCGCGCCTTGAACGATCAGGCGGTCGGCCACCGGGCGGCGGTCGTCGTCGCTGAGGTAATTGTTGACCACGGCGAGCAGGTCCGCCGGCGCGGTGCCGTCGCCCAACAGGCTCTGCACCGTCACCACCGCCACGGCAGGCGATGGGCTTTCAGCGGTGGCGTCGGCGACACGGCCGTCTGCGGCCCGGGCGTGGAAGATATAGCTGTTACGGGGCCCCGCCGTGCTCAGGCCTTCCCAGGCCATCTGGGCGCGTTCACGGAGGCTGTCGTCGCCTTCCATAATCCGGGGCAGCGGTGGTACGGCGCTTGGTTTGGCTTCCTGTACCACCAGTCGCTTGACGTTGTAGTTGGCGGCCAACTGCTCCAGATCGGTGCCTTTGGCGGTAGCCAGTAGATTGGCAAGCGCTGCCTCGTTGACCCGTTGGCGCCAGACCATTTCCCGGTAGGCGTTCTCCTGCAGCAGCTTGGCCAGGGGCTCAGAATCCATGTCGAAGCGGGCGGCGATTTCGGCACGCTCTTCGATCGGCCAAAGGCTGATGGCATAAGCCTTGCGCTCGGCGAGGATCAACTCGAAATCGATCTGCTCGACGATCTGTGGCGGTGGTAGCTGGCTGAGATCGATGGCGGCAAAGGTGTTCATGCGCTGGCCCCCAGTTGCAGGGTAACGGCCAGATTGAGCGGTTCGTTGGTATCGACACGACGACACTCAATATCCAACACCGACTGTCCCTGCAGCGTGGCGCCCTTGAACTGCACCTGGCTCAGGCTGACGCGGTGTTCCCAACGCATCAGCGCCATCACTGTGGCGGCATACACTCGCAGACGGGTTAGATCATTGAATGGATGGTCGACCAGCTCGGGCAAGAGGCTGCCGTACTCTCGGCGCATGACGCGGGTGCCGAGGCGAGTGCTGAGGATGTCGCTGCACGACTGTTCGATATGCTCGGTGGTGCTGATCGCCGCGCCGGTTTCTCGGTTCATTCCGGTGCTCCTGTCTTGGCTCCGCCCGGCATCACTCCACCATGCATGTGCTTGATCAGGCTGATGCCGGCCGCGACCACGTCCTGCGACACGGTGACCTTGCCGGTGACGGTCTGATTGCCGGTCTGGGTGTAGTCGCCCTGGTGGGTGATCGGGCCGACGATAGTGATGCCGCCGTCGCTGACCAGGTTAGTGGTACCGCCCGGGGGCAGGGTGGCATTCAGGTGATGGGCGACGCTGTCGTACTCGATCACCGTGCCGTCGTTGTAGGTGCGGCGGTGGAGGCCCGCGCGGTCACCGTTGGCCGGGGCGCTGTCGCTGAACAGGCCGGTCAAGGCCACGCCGTTGCCAAGCTGGCCCGAGGGGCTGATCAGCAGGACCTGCTCGCCGGCGGTAGGCGGGTCCCATTCCTTGTCGGCTCCGGCGCGCAGGGTCAGCCACGGCAGCCAGGTGGTTGTGAGTTCACCGGTTTTCACACGCACGCGCGGGGGCTTCATCTGGACTTCGGCAACAACGCCGAAGCGGATGAGGTTTTCAATCAGGCGGGCGAGGGTGGCTAGATCGTTCATGGCGCCGATGGTGGCGTTGCGCGTGCGAGAGCGCATCTTTAGAGTCGTGTATTGACGGCTGTTACAAGTCCTGTGATTTTGGAAGAGCCTGTTGGCCAAAATTTTATAAGGAGATTTTTGTGGGGATGTTTAAGTATTTTGGCGCGGAGCGGGTATCTATTTTTCAAGATAGGCTTATCAGGTTTTCGCAGCCCGGGGCTTTTAATGACCCATTTGAATTCTTGCCATCTATAGAGTCTGTTAGTACTGATGAAGAATTTGGCATTGCTATTGATGACGTAGTTAATATGGGGTTGGAAAGTGAGTATGAGGCCCTTGATGCCTTCTATAAAGAAAAAATCACCTTTGATCAGTTTCAAAGCTTAATGAGAGAGAAAGTTTTAGATCTCAAGAGGGATTTTAATTTAGAGTTGAAAGCGCAGCTGGGTGGGTTTGCTCAGAAGACGCTTTTTGAGGGATGTAATGAGCGAATTGGCGTTCTCTGTTTGTCAGAAAATAAAAGTGACCTACTCATGTGGGCACACTATGCAGACTGTCACAAAGGCTTTGTGATCGAGTTCGATTCAAACTCAACTTTTTTTGATCAGAGACGATCTGTAAATGATGAGATGCGGCACTTACGTAAGGTTAAGTATAAAAAAACTCGACCATCCACAGTGCTCTCTCAAGCGACGTCGGAGGATATTTTTTTAACAAAAAGTGACCATTGGGAATATGAGGCAGAGTGGCGGATGTTGATGCCTCTTTTGGATGCAACTAAGGAGATCGTTTTGCCTGCTGGTAGAGTGTGTTTGTTTGAGTTTCCTGCTAGTGTTGTTAAGTCTGTAACTTTTGGGGCTCGAATGGATTCAGAACAAGCGGTTGGTGTGATGAAGTCTATTGTCGAGGATAGAAGCTATAGAGGTGTTGAGTTTTATCAGTCTAAGATTCATCAGTCCGAGTACGGGCTTGTGTTTGAAAAGATTGAGTTGCTTAGCTAGTTGAAATTCTGATCTAGGTGGTGAGATAAGCGAGGAGTTCTTCCTTAATCATGATTGTTTCATGCTTTGTAAAGCCTAATACTTCCCGCTGTTCATACTTCACCTCTGGTGCCCCACGCTCGGCCCTATCCCCCAGCCCGTATTGATGCACCCGCGCAATACGGGCCACTCGCCCAGTAAACCCAACGCTGATCGCATTACCATCCCCCTGAACCTTCAAGAAGCTCGCCGTGCGCATTTTCTTGAACATCTTCACCTGGCGCTTGATGCGTCCCTGTTTGCCCCGCAGGTTCCGCTGTTTGCGCGGTGCGTACTTGCTCCCGTCGGGGTTGCGCTGGGCAATGATCCGCTGTTGTTGGCTACGACGCAGGGCTTGGCCGATGCTTCGGGCGAGCTGATTGCGGGCGGTGGGCTGCAACTGCCCCAGCAGGCCCGCGGCCCAATCCTCAAGCGCTTCAAGGTTTGCCATTGGGCACTATCCATTCCGGGCCACTCTCGGGCCATGTGGGGTTTCGCTGTGGTTCACCTGGGTGGCTGATGGTGGTGTTGCCTGCATCATCGGTACGAACGACCACCCGCTCGGTGAGGGGAAGGGTCAAGCTCATGTCGACCTTGCTCTTGTCGATGAGGTCGGCCTCGAACTTGATGCCGTCGGCGGACTTGTCGAGGTTCTCCAGTAGCTCGGACTGATTCACGCGGAGCCACCCCAGTAGCGGTAGCATGACGCTGTCCGGATGGCCGGCGAAGTCGGTCAGGATTACCTGCAGGTCATAGTTGTACTCGAACGAAAGGCTGCTGGCTGCGGTGCAGCGGACCTTGCCGTTGTCGATGAAGATCAGCAGCCGGTCAGGGCTGTGGCGCAGTTCCGGGATCTGCTCCAGAAGGAAGGCCCGCAGGCTGTCGGGTTTGTTCATGGTTTGGCCTGCTGGTAGCGATAGATCATGTCGACCTGGCCCGCGCATTCGGCCCAGGCGGCCTCGCTACGGTCCTGGTCGGTGATCAGGTCGCCGTTACTGCTTGGGCTGGTCGCCGGCAGGCTGCAGGGCACCACGGCCGGACAGCCACTGACGATAGGCGTCGGCGCCGGTGAGGGCGGGGCGCTCGCGCAGCCGGCGAGCAACATCAGGCAAGGGCTGGTCAGCCCAAGCACGCAGATCAGCGTTTTCACGTTTCAGCCCCTCGATTGTGAGTTGTCGTTTGGCGAGCCCCTGGCGTAGTAGATCCTGTTCCGTGCGCAGACGGGCCTGGGCCTCGCGCTCGGCGGAAAGCGCAGCCTCCAGGGCGTTGGCTTTGCCCTCGCTGCGTCCGGCCGCGGCCAGCGCGTCCTGGGTGTTTTTCTCGGCCAGCTCCCTGTTCTTGTCGGCGACTTCAATGCGTTGTTCCTGATTCCAGGCGAGCAGGCCCAGCACGCCGACCAAGGCCAGGCCCAGCAGGATCTGGCGGATGGTGCTCATTTGAGGAACTCCCCCAGGATCAACTGGCGGTACTGCTCATCGGTGTAGACCGCGCGGGCCTCCTCGTAGTAGGCCTCATCGATTACCCCCGGTGTCAGAAGATGGCGTTGATAGCTGCCGCCGTTGAGCTCGATCAGTTGCAACAACAGATCCGTTTCCGGGGTATCGATCCCCAAGTCGCGGACTCGGCTCGCCGTTGTTGCGTAGTACCCGCCGTTGCGGACCTTGGCCGACTTGAGCCAGTCGAACTCGTCGTAGATCCAGATGGCTTGTTCCTGGTCGACGTCATCAGGAG
>NZ_MOAK01000074.1:51205-54158 GCF_003732485.1 Pseudomonas protegens | reverse complement strand
CTGCTTGTGGGGTGACGAAAATCACCGTCTCGCCCTGGGCGGTGAGCTCGTTTGCGAACTTCACCAGACGGGTGGTTTTCCCCGTCAGGCGCCCGGAGATTTCGAGGTAGGCGATCTTGGCGGTCATGCGCGGTACCAGCCCAGTTTGTTCATGGCGCCGACGTCCAGGTGTTCGAGCGGGCCGCGGATCACAATCGCCCGGCAGCCTGGATCGACAAATTGCAGCGCCTCGGCCAGCAGCTCCATGGCTTCTGGCTCGGTTTTTTCCGGCACGACCAGGACGTCACCGTCCTCTACCTTGAGCTTATGCACCGCTTCGAGATTGATCATGCCGGTACCTCCTGACCGCAGCTGCAGGCGCTATGCCGCTCATAGGCGCGCTGGAGCTTGGTGTCGTACAGGTTGCGTTGGTAGTTCGGCCCGTTGTACTGCCTGGCGAAGTCGGCCCACTTGCGGGCCTTCAGCGCTTTGTGGAGGGCCGGATCGGTCTCGATGAAGCGGACAAAGGCGTCGAACTGGCGGGACTCGCTCGTGCTCATGGCCGTCACGAAATCCTGCACGCTGGCATAGCCGAGGCGCTGCCAGTGAAAGCCCATGATCTGGAAGGCGCCCCAGGAGGCGGACTCCAGGGCCGCGGTGTCATCGATCAGGCGTGCCGTGGCCAGGCGTTGATGCTCAGCAGGGCCGCCGGCATAGCCACCAGGGTTCGGGTTGATGATGGCCGGGTACTGCGCCGCGAGCTCGTCGGCGTGGCGCTTGAGTTCTGACGGGGCGTCGCCTGGGTGACGTGGCGTCTTCAACTGGCGGTACATGATGTGCCGCTCAAACAGGATCGCCGGCTTGCCGTTGGCGAAGAAGCCCTTGCCGTTCGATTCGACCTCATTGACCGCGTAGACACTGGCGAGGGGCAGATCCAGGCGTTGGGCGGCGCTGACCAGGTCGTTGTTCTTCAGCAACAGAGCGCAATCGCCACCGGCCAGGCTGGTTTGGGTTTTCTCGCCGGCGATACCGTCAACCACCAGGCCGGCCTTGAGCTGGTAGGCGCGCACGGCCTTTTCGGTGGCGTCGCCGTAGTCGCCGTCCACTGCCACATTAACGCCATGACTGTTGAGGTTCTTCTGCAGGATTCGAACCGCCTGCGAGCGATCGCCGTGCCGGAGTGTGTTCATAGCTGCTCTACCTTGCGGTTGAAAAACTTGCGGGCCGCGGCGCGGGTGCCCTCGACGCCGAGCAGGCCGATCACGCCACCGAAAAACGGGGCGGTCGATGCTGGGATGCCGAGCAACGCCAGACCGTGGCTGGCAGCCAGGGCCAGCGCCCCGCAGAGCGGCGCTTCGATCAACACTCGGCGAAGGGTGCCGCCGCCGTACATGATCCGTAGGGCCGCGATGATCAGCGCCAGGACGCCGGCGTACAGAGTCGGCCAGTTCTGTTCGAGCCAGGCGGCGAGCCAGGCCCAGGTGTCGGGACGGTCAGGCATTCGCTTCATTCCAGGGTCCAGGGTGGTAGGTCTCAAGGAGGCGGCTCAAGTGGATCAGTCCCATAGGTTCACCATCTGCCGCTGCGGGGCTGTGGTCTGGGCTTCGGGCATTTGAACGGCGAGGCCTTGCGGCAGGGTGGGGCCGTGATCAGCCAGCCCGGGGTTGGCCTCAAGCACCGCCTCGGTGACGCCGGCGGTGCGGCCGTAGTGACGCCAGCAGAGAGCGTCGACGGTGTCGTTTTGCAGGGCGCGAAGGGTGACGGCCATCAGATCAGCTCCACGGTGGTGCGCTTGGTACCCAGGAAATCGCGGATGGCCCAGCGCTGGTCGCGGTGGTAGTCGTCGATGTTCGGGGTCAGTTCTTCGGCCTTGCGGTTGCCGGTGTTGGTGCTGTCGTAGGAGCGGTAGCGTTCACAGACCTCAGCGCCAACGCCTGCCTCGATCGCTCGGCGGTACAGGTGGACCTGGGCGGATTCATCCTTGACTAGGGGGCTGGGGACGTCTTTCAGTTCGGTATAGCCTGCAGCTTGCTGGGCTATGCGCCAGTCATCGAGCTCCCGGTTGACGCTGATCGCGGCGTTGATCACCGCTGTTTCCAGGCGGGCCGGCGTGACGCTGCTGTCGATGCGCAAGGTGGCGCGCAGCTGGTCCAGGTCGATCGAGGGCCAGAATGGGTCGGTGTTGATGTGGCCGCTTGGCGTGGTGCCGCCGGCTACGAATCCGCTCATGGTGCTGCGCTCAATAAGTCGCCGGTGGTCGGGGCTTCACGTTCAGGCGGAGCGGTCTGGCCGATCCGCCCCGAGCCGGCGGGGTGCGTGGGGACGCTCGGTTAACTGCGTGCCTTTAAGGGGCTGGCGCAGTGTGTTTCTTGAGGAGGCGCTCGACGCGCTCCAAATCCTTTTTGCCGCCGCATTTGCTGTGCAGCTCGATGGCGCGGGCCAGGTGTGTCTTGGCCTGCTCCAGGGGCTGCAGGGCAGTGTCTGCGGGGGCGTCATCGGCGACCTGAGCAGAAAGCGCCTTGCCGATGGCCAGGTGCAGCTTGGCCCGAGCCTGGTCTGGCATATCTTCCTTGGTGGTGATCTGCTCGGTGTGCAGTAGCAAATCCAGGTCAAAGCTGCTGCCGGCTTTCTGGGCCTTCAACGCGGCTTCGGCGATCTCCTCGGCGACGATGGTGCCGGTGGTGCGCTCGAAGCGATCCGGCATCAGCAGCTGGTGCTCGATCACGTAGGCGGCGATGTCCAGGGCGCCCTTGAAGTCGCCGGCGTCCATGCGCCAGACCATCAGGGTGGTCAGCACCTGGTCTTGGGCGCCTTTGCCCTCGGCGAGCATGCCTTCGACGTAGGGCTCGTACTCCGGCAGTAATTGCCGCTTGAGCTCTGCCTTGCCCTCGGTGGACTGCACCTGTTTTAGCCGCAGGTAATCCTGTTGGAGCTTGGCGAGGTGCAGCTCGTAGATGGTTGCGCCATCCATGGT
>NZ_MOAK01000074.1:50333-51165 GCF_003732485.1 Pseudomonas protegens | reverse complement strand
GGCGACAGCAGCCGCTGCAACGGCTGCTGTTACGCGCTGGAAGTGACGACGGCAGGGGTTGGTCATGATTGCCGGCCTCAGCTCAGGGTGATGTTTTCGGCCATGGCAGCGCAGCCCAGGTCTTCAATCACGTAGCTTTCATTGACCGATTCGAAGTTTTCGATGCGGTCGCGTTTGGCGTTGTCGACGACGGTGCGGCGGCGGGTGCCTTCCTGCCAGTACAGCGACAGGTTGTCGAGGCGGGTCACCAACAGGCCGTTGGCCGGGAAGTGCGGTACCCGAACGGCTGGCAGGTTGCCAATGCGCTTTTGGCTGGTGACGATGTCGGCCGCGAGCATCTCGGTCGGCGCCTGGGTTTTGTTGATGATCGGGAAGTACTTGTCGGCCAGTAGCTGGCGACCGCAGACCACCACCAGTTCGGTGTCTTCCTGGTACCAGGGCTCAATGAACTCGTTGACCATGCTGATGACCAGGGCGTCGATGTTTTCGAAATCCTTGCCCGCGCCGATCTGGATCTTGCCGCTGCCGTCGACCACTTCGTGCAACACGCGAGCAGCGTTTTCCAGGCGCATTTTCTGCAGCCAGCCAATGTTCACGTCCTGCAACAGCGGGTTGGTGGATGGGTTGGAGGTCGCGGCGCGGCTGGTGCCGTTCCAGCCGATCATGATCCGGTTGAGGGCCTGGGCCTTGATGATGGCGTCACGAATGCGCGCCTGAAAGTCCTTGAACTTGGCCCACTGGTCGAGCTTCTGGTAGCGAATCCCGGTGTCGAAGTTGGTCTGGGTACAGGCGTACCCGCGATTGTCCAGCCCGCTCGGGTCGCGGGGCTCGC
>NZ_MOAK01000074.1:41787-50279 GCF_003732485.1 Pseudomonas protegens | reverse complement strand
CTTCTCGCCCGACTGTTCGGAGACGCCGTAAATGTTGATGGCACTGAGGAACGCGCTGGACTCCTGAATGCGGGTTTCCAGGGTCTGGGCGACGCTGGGGGCGGCCGTGAATTTGGTGGTGACGTCGCTCACGCCGTGCAGCTGCGCGAGTTGTTGCAGGTAGGCGTTGTACAGGACGCGGGTATCGTTACGCATGGTGTTCTCCGATGTTCCTTGGCTTGGTGTTGTCCGTGTTGGGATCAGCAGTCGGTGACGAGAGCCCCGTCACCACCCGTAGCCGCGGGGCGAGCGGTGAACTGCGGTTGCTGGCTGGTGCCGGCCGGCGTCTTTTCGAGTTTTTCCACCAGCGCCGAAAAGTCGGCAGCCAGTTTCTCGTGCTTGGCCAGCAGGCTTTCGCGGGCGGCCTTTTCGGCGGCGAAGGCCTGGCCCTGGCCGGCGACATGCTCAGCCATGGCCTCGACGGCCTCGCCGAGCTCGGTGAATAGAGCGGCGTCCTTGCCTTCCTTGTCCTTGCTCTTACCGAGCAGGTCGAGCACGCGGCTGAACAGGCCTGCGACCTTGCCGCTTTCGTCCTCGACTTCCTCGAATTCGAATCGCGCCTCGATGGCTTCCGAGAACAGGTTTTCCTTGTCCTGCTTACGTCCTGCGAGGGTGCCGTGTTGTGCACTGAACTGGAGCGCTTCAGTGCCCAGGCTGGCCGGGCTGTCCGTTACCGCCAGGCCCACCAGGTAGGCTTTGCCGGTGTCGGCAAATTTCGGATTGACCTCGACGGAGGTGTAAATCTTCTGGCCGCGCTTGTTGAGGTCGATCAGGGTGGCGGTTGGCTCGATCTGGGCGAACAGTGCCAGTTTCTTCTTGCCGTCGATGTCGACCTCTTCAGCCTTGCAGGACAGCACATCGCCATAGGCGCCAAAGGTGGAGTCAGGACCCAGGCCGCGGATGTGTTCGCAGTTGATCCGGGCGCCGTAGGTGTTCGGGCTGTACTGGGCGGCCATTTCCGTGATCCAGGCGCGCTCGATGTTCCGGCCATCGGTGGTGGCGCCTTCCACGGCGATGCGGAACCACTTGGAGCGGAATTTCTTGGCGGCGGTGGTGCTCATGACGGGCTGTCCTCGATGCGGTGGCGATGGTGCTTTGTGCGTTGAGGGCATGTTGTTGAGCGCGGGCGAGTCGGGCAACGAGGCGCTGTTGTAGATCCGCGGCGTACAAGGGGCGGCGCGGGAAGTGTTCGCGCGCGGGCGGCAGCATCTGCGCCATGAATGCCATCGTCGATTTGCCCACCGATCACCGCCGCCACGCCAAACACCTGTATTGGCAGGGGTATCGCGTGTGCGAGATCGCCGAGCTGATCGGGGAGAAGGAAAAGACCCTGCACAGCTGGAAGGCCCGGGACGAATGGGACCGGGCGACGCCGCTGGAGCGCATCGAAGCGGCCACCGAAGCGCGCCTGGTGCAGTTGATCCTCAAGGACCCCAAGTCAGGGGCGGACTACAAGGAAATCGACCTGCTGCACCGCCAGCTGGAGCGCCAGGCGCGAATCCGGCGCTTTACCGAGGGCGGTACCGAAACCGAGCTGAACCCGAACCTGGCCAAGCGTAACGAGGGGCCGAAGAAGGCACCGAAGCGCAACGAGTTCGATGAAGAACACATCGAAAAGCTGACCGAGGCGTTCATCGATGGCTGCTTCGGCTATCAGCTGGACTGGTACAAGGCGGGCAACCAGCGTACCCGCGCCATCCTCAAGTCCCGGCAGATTGGCGCGACGTTCTACTTCGCCCGGGAGGCGTTGATCGATGCGTTGACCACCGGGCGCAATCAGATCTTCCTGTCGGCCTCGAAGAATCAGGCGCACATCTTCAAGGCCTACATCCAGGCCTTCGCCCGTGAGACGGTCGGTATCGAGCTGACAGGTGATCCGATCATCTTGGGCAACGGCGCCGAGCTGCACTTCCTGGGGACCAACGCCCGTACCGCCCAGGGTTATCACGGCAACTTCTACTTCGACGAATTCTTCTGGACCTTCAAGTTCAAGGAACTCAACAAGGTCGCCAGCGGCATGGCGATGCAGAAACAATACCGCCGGACCTACTTCTCGACGCCGTCGAGCATGGCGCATGAGGCCTACACCTTCTGGACCGGTGAGCGCTTTAACAAGGGCAAGCCGGCGGCTCAGCGGATCAAGCTCGACGTGTCCCACAACGCCCTACAGCAGGGGCGGCTCTGCGAGGACCGGATCTGGCGCCAGATCGTCACCATCCTGGACGCGGAAGGGCGGGGCTGTGATCTGTTCGACCTGGACGAGCTGCGGCTTGAGTACGACGCCGAGGCCTTCCAGAACCTGCTGATGTGCCAGTTCATCGACGACGGGGCGAGCATCTTCCCGCTGGCGATGCTGCAGCCCTGCATGGTGGACAGTTGGGACCTCTGGGCAGAGGACTACAAACCCTTCGCCGCGCGGCCGTTCGGCGATCGCCAGGTCTGGGTGGGCTATGACCCGGCGGAAAACGGCGATAGCGCAGGCATGGTGGTGATCGCTCCCCCCATGGTGCCCGGCGGCAAGTTCCGAATCCTTGAGCGGCACCAGTTCCGGGGCATGGACTTCGCGGCCCAGGCTGAGGCCATCCGCCAGGTCACCCAGCGCTACTGGGTGACCTACATCGGGATCGACATAACCGGCATGGGCTCAGGCGTAGCGCAGCTGGTTAAGTCGTTCTTCCCGAACATCACCACCTTCAGCTACTCGCCCGAAGTTAAAACCCGCCTGGTGCTGAAGGCCTACGACGTGATCAAGAACGGCCGGCTGGAGTTCGATGCCGGTTGGACGGATATGGCCCAGTCGCTGATGGCCATTCGAAAGACCGTCACCGCCTCCGGGCGCCAGTTCACCTACACGGCCGGTCGCACCGACGAAACCGGCCATGCCGACTTGGCGTGGGCGACCTTCCACGCCCTGCACAACGAACCCCTCGAAGGGCAGACCACGGCGAACACTGGATTTATGGAGTCCTACTGATGAGCAGACGCACGCGCGGAAAAAACCTAGTACCGGCCAACAATTCGGCGGCAGTGGAGGGGGAACTCCTGCAGGCCCAGGCCGGCCCGGTAGAGGCGTTCACCTTCGGCGACCCGACGCCGGTGCTGGATGGCCGCGAGATCCTCGACTACCTACAGTGCTGGCTCAACGGCCGCTGGTACGAAACGCCGATGTCCATGGATGGCCTGGCCAAGACCACCCGGGCCAGCGTGTATCTGCAGTCTGGGCTGAACTTCAAGCGCAATATGCTGGCCCGCACCTTCATCCCCCACAAGCTGCTCAGCCGCCAGGCCTTTGAGCAGTTCGCCCTGGACTGGCTCTGGTGCGGTAACTGCTACCTGGAGAAGCGCAACAACATGCTGCGCAACACTCTGGGCCTGGTCCCGCCACTGGCCAAGTACATGCGCCGCGGTGCCGATCTGGTGACCTATTACCAGGTGCGGGGCTGGAAGGATGAGCACGAATTTGCCCCGGGCTCCATCTGCCACCTACGTGAGGCCGATATCAACCAGGAGATCTACGGGCTGCCGGAGTGGTTGGCGGCGCTGCAAAGCGCACTGCTGAACGAGAGTGCCACGCTGTTCCGCCGCAAGTACTACAACAACGGCAGTCATGCAGGTTTCATCCTCTACATGACCGACGCGGCCCAGAAGGAAGAGGACATCGATTCGCTGCGTACCGCGCTGAAGAACTCGAAAGGCCCGGGCAACTTCCGCAACCTGTTCGTCTACGCACCCGCCGGGAAGAAGGACGGCATCCAGCTGATCCCGGTCAGTGAGGTTGCGGCGAAGGATGAATTCAGCTCAATCAAGAACATCAGCCGCGACGACCTGCTCGCGGCTTTGCGTATTCCGCCGCAGTTGATGGGCATCGTGCCGCAGAACGCGGGTGGTTTTGGGTCGTTGCGGGAGGCTGCTGAGGTTTGGGCGGTCAACGAACTTGAGCCACTGCAGGCGCGCCTGGCACAGGTCAATGAATGGCTTGGCGAAGAGGTCGTCAAGTTCAAGCCGTTTGAGTTGGGCACAGGTGGGGTAGTAGAGCTTCCTCGCAGTCGATAAGTAGGTCTGCCCAAATCAGACCTCAAAATTTTACCTCCAAAGAAAAGCCCAGCACTTGGCTGGGCCTCAGTTCATCTTGTCCAAATTTTACGAAAAAACTCTTTGAACTCTAGGGCTGTAAATGCGGAGTCAAGGACTCCATTACATATTCGGGCAAAAATCCCGCCATCGATTGGAGCTTTTGGGACAAAAATACCTTTGTCCACGGCCTTGATCAGCTTCTTTGCTGGTTCAAGTCGGCTCATCCCATACATGACAAAGCTAGGTGCTTGTATAAAGGGGTGATCTCCGGGATAGAGGAGGCATGTCTGATCGTGCCTCCCCCCTGGTCGGACTGTAGAGATACTCACGATCAGAACAAGCTGATCTTCCCCGGTTGGATCATTGAGGAGGATGAACAAGTGTTTTAGGTCAGGTCTCTGGGGGGTTCCGCTAGGAACCAATACAGTAGCTCTACGGGTAGCTATAAACATTAAAGGCTCGCGAATATCCTATCCACAGTGTCTTGACCTTCCAGGGCTTGAGCGGCTTCTTCTGCATGCTCCCCATCGCGGCCAAGTGCCAAAAACACATCCGCATAGCTAATTGGACGTGATGATCCGCTCGGATCCTTCCACTCGGCGCAACGATAATGTGTGTAGTCCACCAGATCGTATTTTCCGAGTCCGCCGAACTCAGCCCAAACTGCGCCGAGGACTTCTATTTCAGCCTCGCTGAGAGCACCTAAATGAAGCTTGCCATTCTCTAAATGGCAAGCTTGAAGCGCTACCTCGTAGGACTCCCGATCTGCGACCCAACATTGCCAACCGTCATCTACTGAAGGACGACTTCCGTTCATCAGGTCGAGGGTGCGAGATAGAACTGGGCCATTGGGCATGGAGACCATTCGGTCGCCAGAAATTGGTTGCTCGTACCAATCCATTGCTTGTCGGTCGGCCAGGTAAAGAAGCTTCATGAGCTTCAATACTTCGAGCTTTCCTCCACCTTGATGAAGGAAAAATGCGGCCATCTGGGCTGCTTTTCTTTCGTTAAAGGCCATTTTTTTCTCCGGACATGTTCATGCGGAGCAATCTTCCGTGAACGTTACGCACAGGTTGTAAACGTACTTATCCACAACCTAAGACAACTCTGGACGGCGATTATCTGCAAGTCAAATGCCTTGTCAATGACTTATGGCTTTATGACACCTGTTTGCTCGGCATTGGGCATGCTTGCTGCTGTTTTTTCGACAGGCGGCAGTCGTCAGGGTTCTGCAGAAAACTGCTGTAGCTGCGTTATGTAAGTGTAGCCCTCTGGTTAGCGGGCCCTTCAAAAGTGATGCACAGCCATTCTGCTCTTCATTTTACTGTATGTCTATACAGTATTCTGAAGGATTCAACCCCGGCGCGCGCCGTCGTCCCCCCACCTCGCCTGCGGGCTAAATGGGTCGCTTTTTCTGCACCCCTGCAACCTATTCAGAACAGCGCCGGCCTGGGCGCTCTGGCACGTCCCTGAGGAGGTAAAAGCCTGCGGAACCCTGCGAAGGTAGGCATTTTTTCAGCGCCTGCTGATAGGGGGATAGCCTGCCGAATCTGAGAGGAGCCTCGGGAAAAGGGTTAGTTTTTTTCTGAGGCTGCTGAGAAGGGGGGAAAGGCCCGGATTTACTGGGCTTGAGACCTAACTTTCATGGGTTAGTTTAGGTTAGGTTTAAGGTTAGTAATCTGTAAGTTATTGAATTTAAAGGAGTTTATAAACCTTAAAATTAACATCTCAAAAGGTTAGAAAATAACCCAGACCTAACCAAAAACTAACTTTTATCACTCGGCTGAAAGCCGCATATCACAAGGCCTCCAGCGGTGTTAGTAAAAAACTAACCGTCCTAACCTTTTTCCGATGGGTCAACATGAAACGCCGAAGGCACCTAGGGGGCGGTGCTGGCTGAGGTCTCGCTGCTGTTTGTGCATGCATTCACACAAACGGACCCCGAAACGGCCCCCAACTGATTGCAGTCATGTACATGCACCGCTGGAGGCCTTGAAATACTTGGAGCGGGTGAAGGGAATCGAACCCTCGTTATCAGCTTGGGAAGCTGGAGTAATGCCATTATACGACACCCGCTCGAACGGCTGACTTTGTACCAGATGTGGCTGGGGATTTGAAGTTTTTCTTTATCTGACTTGTGCTTGCGTGTCGGTTGAGGTCGCCACAGGTGCGTCACGTGCCAGGAAAAACAGGGTTTTTCAAGGCGGGGTGACGGCCTGTGGCGACGGGGTTTCAGATGGCCCGTGCATGCTGATCCTGAACAAAGTGTGGACGCGAGCGGTTGTCGTACTGGGCTGGCTTGAGGAAACCCATGAGTGCCTGGCGACTGTCGCGGCAGGCCGCCTTGTGTTCCATATCGAGAAAGTGCCCGGTGGCCTGGATGGTGCTGAAGCTTGAGTGCTGTACGTGGTTGGCGAACAGACGGGCGTCATGGGCCGAGGTGTATTCGTCCCATTCACCGTTGATGAACAGCACCGGCACCTGGATGTTCTTCGCCGCCCGCAAGTAGCACTGGCGATCGCCGTTGAGCACATGGCTGATGTGGAAGTGCATCTGCCCGTACTCATGCTCCGCCAGGCTGCTGACATGGCGATAGTTGAAACGCTTGAACAGCGATGGCAGGTGCTTGCCGATGGTGTCGTTGACCAGGTGGCCGACGCGATGGCGGTCGAGGCTGCCAAGGTAGTCGACGCCGCGCTCCAGGTAGTCGCGCATGGGTTCGTTGATCACCGGCGAGAACGAGCTGATCACCGCCTTTTCGATGCGTCGTGGACGCTGGGACAGGGCCTGCAAGGCCGCCGCGCCGCCCCACGAGAACGACAGTACATGCTCGGCGGCGAAGTGCTCGATCAACTCCAGCAGGATCTGCCCCTCCACTTCCTTGGTGAGCATCCGTTCATGCCTGTTGTGGGCCTTGGACCGGCCCGCGTAGGGCTGATCGTAGAGCACCACGTTGAATTGCGGGTGCAGGTTCTTCACGGTCTGGGCAAAGGACGCAGTGGTGGCCATCGAGCCGTTGACCAGAATGATGGTCTTGTCTGCGGCATCTGCGCGATAGAACTCCGTGTAAACCCGATACTGACCCTGTATATCCAGCACAGCGATTTCTGGCCTCATGTCATAAGACTCCTGGCAAGCGGGTATGCGCGCAACATTGAGTGTGCACGGGCAATGTGACAGGTAGGCATACGCCTGGAATGGGAGCCCATGTCGATCCGGTAATGCAGGTCGACGGGTGTTGTTATAGGCGGGCGATTTACCGGGTTGAATGCAGAGCAGGCAGGGCTCAGGCCGGCAAAAGGTTTCTTAGATGTGTGTTAGTGACTCATCGGTCACAATTCGGCCGACGGACTGATTCAAGCAGGGCAACCGCGAACCTGCAAGTGCATTGGACAAATTGTTCGACAGCTTCTGCCCAGCGGTCATTCAGAGGGGAAGCGGCCTCAGATCAGGCGGATTTCGTCTGCGCTGAGGGGGCGGTATTCGCCGGGGGCAAGGCATTCATCCAGCACCAGAGGTCCCATGCGTTCGCGGTGCAGGCGCACAACCTTGTTGTTGAAGTGACCGAACATCCGTTTGACCTGGTGATAGCGCCCCTCGACGATGCTCAGTCTGGCGCTGCGGGGGCCGAGAATCTGCAACTGCGCGGGCAGAGTGGTGAGGTCCTCGAAGGCGAAATACAGTCCCCGGGCGAAGGTCTCGATGTACTCGGGGCCAATCTCCTCCTCGGTCTCCACGTAGTACAGCTTGGGCAACTTGGTCTGCGGTTGGGTCAAGCGTCGCGACCAGCTGCCGTCGTTGGTGATCAGCATCAGCCCGGTGGTGTTGTAGTCCAGGCGCCCGGCGATGTGCAGGTCCTGGGGATCCGGCTCGTGGAGCAGCTCCAGCACGGTTTTGTGCTCGGGGTCTCGGGTGGCGCTGACGCAGCCCATGGGTTTGTGCAGCATGAAATAGCGCGCCGGCTTGCCGACCTGGAGCACTTGCTCATCCAGCTCTACGCGACTGAACTCCCGAACCTCGGCCTTGGGGTCGCTCACTGGCTGGCCGTCGATGCGGATGCGGCGTTGCACCAGCAGCAGGCGCACCTGCTGACGGTTGAAGCGGGGCAGGTTGCTGAGGAAACGGTCAATGCGCATGGTGATCGGCGGTTGGGGGCAAGGTGAGGAGGTTCAGGAACGTGGCAAGGTGCCGGCGCGCAACTGCGCCTCGACCCCGGCACAGCGGGGGCACAGGCAGGAGCGGTCGCGCAGTTGTGGCGGCAAGGCTTCGATGATTGCCGGGTCGATGCTTACGCTGTAGCACCAGCAGGCTTGGTCCGCCGTCCGCGGATCGGCCAGGGTGCAGTCGTTGCGGGCACCGCAGGCCGGGCAAAGGTCAGG
>NZ_MOAK01000074.1:40047-41682 GCF_003732485.1 Pseudomonas protegens | reverse complement strand
GGGGGGAAAAGCCGATACTGACGGTCAGTTGCAGAGGCTGTCCTTCATAGTAGTAGCGCTGTTGTTCGGTCTGCAGGCGGATCTTCTCGGCGATGACCAGGGCGGCGCTGCTCTCGGTGTCCTTGAGCAGGACGATGAACTCCTCGCCGCCCCAGCGGCAGACGATGTCGGACTGGCGCAGGCAGTCCTGCAGGTCACGGGCAAAACCGCTGAGCACCAGGTCCCCGGCCAGGTGGCCGTAGGTATCGTTGAGGCGCTTGAAGTGATCCAGGTCCAGCAGCAGGGCGCACAGTGGCGTCATGTCCCGCCGCGCCTCTTGCAGGGCCTGGGCTGCCAGCAGGTCGAAGCCGCGGCGGTTGGGCAGGCGGGTGAGGCTGTCGAGGGTGGCCTGGGCCTCGATCTTGCGCTGGTAGCGGCGCACCACGCCGCTGAGCAGGATCAGCACGATGCTGGTAATCACCAGACAGATCAGCAGGTTCAGGTACAGCGACTGGCGGATGCTGTTGAGGGCGCCGTCTTCGCGCTTGTCGACGAACAGGTACCAGTTGAGCTCGGGAATGAAACGTACATTGAGAAAGTGCCCCTGGCCCTGGGTCGAATATTCATAGCTGCCGCTGTGGGGCTTGGGTAGTTGGGTCATCAGTTCCTTGAGGCTGTCCAGGTCATGCAGGGACTGGCCGCTGCGGGCGCCCTGGGGCCCGCCGTCGGCGCCGGTGAGGACGATGCGGCCGAAGGTGTCGACGAAGTACACACTGCGCTGGTAGCGCTGCTGGTACTTGTCGATCAGCTTGATCACCGCGTCCACCGTCAAGCCCACTCCGGCCGCCCCGATGAAGCGGTCCTGGTAGTCGTAGACCTTGTAGTTGATGAAGAAGGTCAGTTTGTCCTGATTGGCCAGGTCCGGGTCGACGTTGATTTCGTAGGGCGTGGCCATGTCGCGTACGCGAAAGTACCAGGCGTCTCGGGGCTCATCGACCTTGACCTTCTTCAGCACGCCCTTGGCCTGGTAATAGGTGAGGCTGGTGTTGGAGACGAAGAACGCGGTGTAGGCGTCATAGTGGGTCATGACCTCATTGAGGTAACGGGTCATCTGGGTGGGGTCTTGTTCGCCGGCCACCACCCAGTCACGCATGAAGGTGTCGCGGGCCATCATCGAGGAGATCAGGACCGGACGTACCAGGTCTTTCTGGATTTCCGAGTACACGGTGTCGGAGGTCAGGGGCAGTTCGGTGTTGACGATGCTGTCGCGGATCGAGTCCCGGGAGGCGTAGTAGCTGAGCAGGGAAGTGGCGAGGAAGCCACTGCCCAGCAAGGTGATCAGTGCCAGTACCAGCGAACGTTGCGAATACAAGGGAGAACGAAGCGGCATGGCGATTCCGTGATAGTGGCCCGTTGACGCATTCTAGTGGCACGGCGCGGAAATAACTCGTTCATCAGCGCACTGAATTGTCTCGGAATCGATACACGGCAGGGGGATTTTCCGGTGCCGCAAACGCAGGTCCCGAGTCGTCCTGATTAGGCGGTTACGGGCGGTCGAAGGACTTGTATCAATGTGTTGCCAAAATCGCACCAGAAGGGGTTTTCGCGGTCAGATATTTCGTCAGTCGGCCTGTTGTCGACTGCCGCCTGCCAGCG
>NZ_MOAK01000074.1:37848-40004 GCF_003732485.1 Pseudomonas protegens | reverse complement strand
CTGCTTGTTGCATTACTGGGTCTGAGTCTTAGCGCGTGTGTCCCTTATTACGGTGGAGGTTCAAGCTATTACAGCTCCGAAGTCTACAGTTCCCCCGCGCCTGCCTATTACTACGGTGGTGGGTCTTCCTATTACTCCACTGGCCGCAGTTACTACGCACCGCGCTACTACCAGCCGGCACCCCGTTATTACCAACCGGCTCCGCGCTACCACCAGCCACCCCGGGCGGTGTACCGGCCTTATCCGAACCAGGGTTGGGGCGGGCATGATCGCCACAGCAACCGGGGCAACAACAATTGGGGCAACAACGGTGGCAACCGGGATTGGGGCGGTCACGGCGGACGTGGCGATCGTGACCGTGGCGACCATGGGCGAGGCGGTCGCGGCCATTGATTCTCTGTAGGCCAAAAGCCTGTAGCCGCTGTCGGCGGCTACAGGCTTTTTAGTAATCCGTCAGGTCCGCCAGGGGATGGCGGCCTTCCCAGGCCTTGTGGAAATGCGCTTCCACCACCGCTTCGGGCACACTGCTGATATCCGACCAATGCCAATGGGGTTGATGATCCTTGTCGATCAGGCGTGCACGCACCCCTTCGGCGAATTCCGGGTGCCGACAGCAGTTCAGGCTCAGGGTGTATTCCATCTGGAATACCTCAGCCAGAGAGAGGTAGCGGGCACGGCGGATCTGCTCCCATACCAGGTGCGCGGTGAGCGGGCAGCCCTCGACCAGGGTCTTGGCCGCTCGGCTGTAGAGGGCATCGCTGTGGTTCTGCAACTGGCTGATGGCACGCCAGGCACAGGCCACGTCACTGACGTCCAGCCAGGCGTCGATCTGCTGCCGACGCGGCAGCCATTGGGCCTCGGGCAGTTGAGCCGACGCTTCCTGCTGCAACGCCTTGAGCAAACTGTTGAGTTGCCTTGGTGTCTGTTCCTGCCAGTTCAACTGCAACAGCCCCTCGATCAGTGCTTCCTGTTGTTCGTCCAGCAGGAAGCGATCGGCGAGGTTCAGGTCCAGGGCATCGCGGCCATTCATGTGGGCGCCGGTCAGCCCCAGGAACAAGCCGAGCTTGCCGGGCATCCGCGAGAGGAACCAACTGGCGCCGACGTCGGGATACAGGCCGATGCTGATTTCCGGCATTGCCAGGCGACTGCTGGGGGTGACGATACGAATCCCGGCGCCTTGCAGCAGGCCCATGCCGCCGCCGAGCACATAGCCGTGGCCCCAGCAGATCACGGGTTTGGGGTAGGTGTGCAGGCGATAGTCGAGACGGTATTCCGCTGCGAAAAAATGCCCGGCCAAGGCCGGCACTTCGCCGGGGTGATCGAGGCAAGCCTGGGCCAGGCTGCGTACCTCGCCGCCGGCACAGAAGGCCTTGGTGCCGTTACCCCGCAGCAGCACACAGACCACTTGCGGATCCTTGGCCCAAGCGTCGAGGCGCTCGCTCAACTGCTGGATCATGGGCAGCGACAGGGCATTCAGGGATTTTTCCGCGTCCAGGGTGGCAATGGCGATGCGTGCGCCATCGGTGCCGGTGAGTTCTTCGACGTGCAGGTTCATCGTGACCTCGAGGGGAAATAGGAGCGATCAGTATGATCGCTGGTAGGGAAAGTGCCGGTTCTGTGTCAGATCAATTGACAAGCGAAGTCGGCTTTCCTAGGGTGCGGCCATTGTTTTTTCACGGGCATGGCCATGACTGCTGACGATCGTATCAAACTCGAACCGAGCTGGAAGGAGGCGCTGCGTGCCGAATTCGAGCAGCCCTACATGGGCGAACTGCGCGAATTCCTGCGCCAGGAACATGCCGCCGGCAAGGAAATCTATCCGCCGGGTCCGATGATCTTCAATGCCTTGAACTCGACACCGCTGGACAAGGTCAAGGTGGTGATTCTCGGCCAGGACCCGTACCACGGGCCGGGGCAGGCCCACGGCTTGTGCTTCTCGGTACAGCCCGGGGTACCAGCGCCGCCCTCGCTGGTGAACATCTATAAAGAGCTCAAGCGTGACCTCAACATCGACATTCCCAACCATGGCTACCTGCAAAGCTGGGCCGACCAGGGTGTGCTGATGCTCAACACCACCATGACCGTGGAGCGGGCCAACGCGGCGTCCCATGCGGGCAAGGGTTGGCAGTTCTTCACCGATCGGATCATCGAAGTGG
>NZ_MOAK01000074.1:37632-37788 GCF_003732485.1 Pseudomonas protegens | reverse complement strand
GCAGAAGCTGATCGACGCCACCAAGCATCTGGTGCTGACCTCGGTGCATCCTTCGCCGCTGTCGGCCTACCGCGGCTTCCTCGGTTGCGGGCATTTCAGCCGCACCAACAAATACCTTGAGCAGAACGGCGAGACGCCCATCGAGTGGCGCCTGCC
>NZ_MOAK01000074.1:19484-37599 GCF_003732485.1 Pseudomonas protegens | reverse complement strand
AAGCCGGCTCCTGCATCCCCAGCAGGAGCCGGCTTGCCGGCGCACAAGGTTCTCAATCCCTGTTCCAATGCCGAAACAACGGCTCCGCGAGAAACAGCACGAACAACAACCTCATCACCTGCATGGCGGTCACCAGTGGCACCGACAGTTGCAGGGTCTCGGCCGTCAGGCTCATTTCCGCGATACCGCCGGGCATCATGCCCAATGTCAGAGAACGTAGATCCAGGTGGGTCAACACACTCAGGCCCAGTGCCGCGAGGCCGGCGATCAGCATGGTCAGGGCGGTGCCGATCAAGGTCCGTCCCATGAACGACGGCGCACGGCGAAAGAACTGCCGATTGAAGTGACAGCCCAGGCCGCTGCCGATCAGCCATTGGCCCACCTGACTGCCGCCCTCGGGCAGGCCGATGTGCAGGTCCCAGGCGATGCTCACCGTAGCGCTGAGCAGCAAGGGGCCGAACAGCCAGGGGTTGGGTTGACGCAGACGCTGCCAGATCCAGGCCAGTAGCGCGCCCGCCGGAAACAGCAGGGCCAGCCACTGCCAGTCCACGCTGGTGGCATGCAGGGCGGGGGGGCCTTCTCCCAGCAGATACTTGAAGGCCGCCGGCACGCAGAGCACCACCGTCAGTACCCGCAGGCTCTGTCCGGCCGCTACGCGGCTGAGCACCGCGCCATTGCGCGCGCCCAGATTGACCATCTCCCCGGAGCCGCCGGGCATGCTGGAGAAAAACGCCGTGGCCCGATCCTCTCCGGTACGCCGCAGCAACCAGACCCCGACCACGCTGGACAGGCTGGTCACCAGGGCGCCGAAGAAGATCAGGCCAAAGTGGCGCATGACCTGCTCCATCACCAATGGGGTGAAGTGCAGGCCAATGCCGATGCCCACCACCCATTGCCCACATTTGCGGCCGCCGGGAATTTCCGCCAATTGCCAGGGCGTCAGGCAGCGCACCAGGATGATCGCCAGCAGCGAGCCGACCATCCAGGGCAGCGGCCAGCCGATCTGGCTGGCGAGATAACCGCCAGCCAGGCCCACCAGGGGCGTGCCCCACCATTGTCTGAAGCGGGCTTCAGACATCGGCCACGGCACGTTGCTGGACCGAACGCTTGCGCCAGATGCGCAGCAGCGGCATGAGCAGCATGAGGATGGTCAACACCCAGACCCCGACTGTGATCGGGCTCGACCAGAGGATCTCCATCGCGCCATTGGAGATCGACAGCGCCCGGCGCAGGTTCTGCTCCATCAAGCCGCCGAGGATGAAACCCAGCAATACCGGCGACAACGGGAAGTCGAGCTTGCGCAGGATGTAGCCGAAGATGCCGATGCCCACCATCAGGAACAGGTCGAAGGTGGTGGCGTGCACTGCGTAGACGCCAATCCCGGTAATGATTGCGATCACCGGCACCAGGGCCCAGTTCGGCACGGCGAGGATACGGGTGAAGATGCGGATCATCGGGATGTTGAGGATCACCAGCATGATGTTGGCGATGAACAGGGAGGCGATCAGGCCCCAGACAATATCCGGCTGCTGCTGGAACAACAGCGGTCCGGGGGTGATGTTGTACAGCGACAGGGCACCGATCATCACCGCCGTGGTGCCGGACCCGGGCACGCCGAGGGTCAGCATCGGCACCAGGGCGCCGCAGGCCGAGGCGCCGATGGCGGTTTCCGGGGCGGCCAGGCCGCGCTTGTCACCTTCACCAAAGGTGCCGCTGGCGCCGGCGATGCGCTTCTCGGTCATGTAGGCCACAGCGCTGGCCAGGGTCGCGCCGGCGCCGGGCAGTACGCCCATGATGAAGCCCAGCAGGCCGCAGCGGATGTTCACCACGAACACCGAGGCCGCTTCCTTGAAGTTGAACATCATGCGTCCGGTGGCTTTCACCGCTTCCTGGCCGCGATGGGTCTTCTCCAGCAGCAACAGGATCTCGCTGATGGAGAACAGGCCCAGCACCAGCACCACGAACTGGATGCCGTCGGTGAGGTGGATGTTGTCCCCGGTGAAGCGGTACACGCCGCTGTTGGCGTCGATGCCCACCGCCGACAGGAACAGGCCGATCAACGCGGCAATGAAGGTCTTCAGCGGCCGATCGCCGGCCATGCCGCCGAGGCAGACGATGGCGAACACCATCAGCACGAAGTATTCCGCCGGGCCGAAGGCGATCGCCCACTTGGCCAGCAGCGGGGCGAACAGCACCATGCCGCAGGTGGCGATGAAGGCGCCGATGAACGAACTCCAGGCCGAGAGTGACAAGGCCACGCCCGCCAGGCCTTTGCGTGCCATGGGGTAGCCGTCCAGGGTGGTCATTACGGTGGAGGCTTCGCCTGGAATGTTCAGCAGGATCGAACTGATGCGGCCGCCGTATTCGCAACCCAGGTACACCGCCGCCAACAGGATCAGCGCCGACTCCGGTGGCAGGCCCAGGGCGAAGGCAATGGGGATCAACAGAGCCACGCCGTTGATCGGGCCCAGGCCCGGGAGCAGGCCGACCACGGTGCCGATCAGGGTGCCGGACAGGGCGGTAACCAGGTTGTAGGGGGTCAGCGCAACGCCGAAGCCCTGGCCCAGATAACTGAGGGTATCCATATCAATTCTCCAGAACGTCGAGCAGGCCGAGGGGCAGTGGTACGTCCATGACCCGGTCGAACAGCCAGTAGAGGCCGACACTGAGCAGGCTGATGATCACCAGGCTCGGTAGCCAGCGGCCGCCGTAGAGCCGTGCCATCGGTACACCGATGAGGATGCTGGCGACGATGAAGCCCAGGGGTTCGAAGGTTCCGGCGAACACCAGCAGCAAGGCGACGCAGACTGCGATCTTGCTCAGGGTTGCCCGGTCCAGGGGCGGTTCTTCTTCACTGTGCTTGATGGGGGCCGGACGCAGCAGCATGTACAGCAGGGCCAGGCCCATCAGGCCGAGCATCAGCAAGGGGAAGGCCCGCGGGCCGACGGGTTCGTAGGAAAAGGCCGCCTGATACGGCCAGGCCATCAGTGCCAGGCTGGCACAGGCCAGCAGCAACACCGCAGCGAAGAGACGTTGAACGAGCATGGCTAACTCCCGGGCGCGGCCCTCGATGCGCGAGGGCCGGGCCGTCAGAAAGGGTCGGTCACTGGATCAGGCCGAACTCTTTGGCCAGGGTCTTGTAGTCGGCCACCTGTTTCTTCACATAGGTGTCCAGCTCGGGGCCGGTGAGGGCGAAGGGGAAGAGTTCGCGCTGGTCACGCAGCTTGGCGAACTCTTCGGAGGCCAGCAGCTTGTCGAAGGCATTTTTCCACCAGGCGTATTCCTCGTCGGTGACTTTCGGCCCGAGGTAGAAACCGCGTACCACCGGCCAGACGATGTCGTAGCCCTGCTCCTTGGCCGTGGGGATGTCTTTCATTTCCGGCTCGTCCAGACGCTGTTCGGAGAACACTGCCAGCAGGCGCATGTCGCCGGCCTGGATATGGGGCATGGAGTCGGAGATGTCGGTGCTGCCTACCTGGATGTGTCCGCCCAGCAGGGCGGTGGCGATTTCACCACCGCCTTCCAGGGCGACGTAGCGCAGGTCCCGGGGGTTGATCCCGGCGGCCTTGGCGATCAGTGCGGTCTGCATCCAGTCCTGGCTGCCCACGGTGCCGCCGGAACCTATCACCACTTTGCTTGGATCTTTCTTCAGAGCCTGGACCAGATCGTCGAGGGTCTTGTAGGGCGAGTCGCTTTTCACGGCGATGGCACCGTAGCTGGTGCCGACCGCGGCCAGCCAGCGCACCGCGCTTTCATCGAAACGGCCGAACTTGCCCTGGGCCAGGTTCAGCAGCGAGCCGCTGGACCAGGCCACCAGGGTTCCGGCGTCGGCGGGACGCTGGGCCACCACGGCGTTGTAGGCCACGGCACCGACACCGCCAGGCATGTAGGTCACGCGCATCGGCTTGGTGAGGAGCTTTTCGTTGACCAGGGCGCTTTGCGCCAGCTTGCAGGTCAGGTCGAAACCGCCGCCGGGGGAGGCCGGGGCGATGCATTCCGGGCGTTTGGGCTCGGCGGTCGCGGCCAGCAGTTGGCCGGCGAACAGCATGCAGCCGGCGGCGAGGGCTAGTTTGCGCAGTGAAAGGTCCATGAACGTCTCCACAGGAGTTGTTGTCATCGGTATGTCCGGGTCATCCCCGACCCTTTTTCCGCAGGAGCCGGCTTGCCGGCGAAGGGGGCCTTGGTTTTGTACAGGGCTTGCGGGCCTCTTCGCTGGCAAGCCAGCGCCTACGACGCAGCGTGATACGGGTGGCTTACCACAGGGCCACGCTGTAGCTCACCAGCAGGCGCACTTCATCCGCGTCGCGAGCCGAGTAGTTGGAGCGGTAGGTGGCGTTGCGCAGGCGCACGGCGACATCTTTGAAGGTGCCGCTTTGCACTACGTATTTGACCTCGGTGTTGCGTTCCCACTCTTTGCCGGTGTCGCCGTTTTTCAGGGCGATGTTGTCGCCGCTGAGGTAGCGGGTCATGAAGCTCAGGCCGGGAATCCCCAGCTTGGCGAAGTCGTAGTCGTAGCGGGCCTGCCAGGAACGTTCCTCGGCCCCGGCGAAGTCGTTGATCTGCACGAAGTTCACCAGGTACGGGTCGCTGCCATCCACGTAGGGGAAGGCGCTGTCGCCGGACATGTGCTGGTAGCCGGCGCTGAGTTTATGCCCGTTCAGGGCATAGCTCACCAGGCCGTTGAGGGATTTGTTGTCGATCTTGCCGCCCCGGGCCTGGCCCTGGTCGTCGCTGATGGCCAGGCGCAGGTCGGTGCCGAAGGTGCCCGGCCCCATGGGCTGGGAGGCTACCAGGCCGAGGAAGTGCTGGTTGTAGACATCGTCCAGTTGAGCGAAGTGGTAGCTGCCGGTGATCTTGTCGGTGAACTTGTAATCCAGGCCGCCGAAATTGAAGTGCTTGCCGGCCACGGTGCCGGCGAAGCGGCTGTTCTTGTTGTTGAGGCGGATGTCCTCGTAGTTGCTGTCGTCGCGGTCCTTGGCCTTGTCCAGGCGCCCGCCGGTGAAGGTCAGGTTCTTGATTTCCCTGGAGGTCAGCAGGCCGCCTTCGAAGGTCTGCGGCAGGATGCGCCCGTCGTTGGGCTTGAGGATCGGCAACTCGGGGATCAGGCTGCCGATTTTCAGTTCGGTGGCGGAGATCTTCACTTTGCCGGTCAGGCCGAGCTTGGAGTACTGGTTGGCCGCACGTCCGTCGTCGTGGGTCGGCAGCAGGCCGGTACCGGTGCGGTCGGGGCTGGAGTCGAGCTTGACCCCGAGCATGCCCAGGGCGTCCAGGCCGAAACCCACGGTGCCTTCGGTGTAGCCCGACTGCAGGTTGAGCATGAAACCCTGAGCCCATTCATCGCGCTTGGATTGCTGGGCGCTGGTGCCGTCGCGAAAGTCGCGATTGAAGTACATGTTGCGGGTTTCGAAGGTGGCGCTGCTGTCTTCGAAGAAGGCGGCCTGGCTGAGTGGGGCGACACCGGCGAGGGCGGCGGCGCTGGCCAGGGCGGTTGGGGTCAGACGGGAAAAACGCGCGGGCTGGACAGCCTGAGGGTGCGAGGATGGCATCCTGGAGTACTCCGTTATTGTTCTTATTTTGACGAAAACGCTTCGAGGCGTTTTGCGGGTCAGCGGCCTTCACGGCCAGGGCAGTCGAGACTGTCCGTAGCCGGACTCTAAAGGGCCAACCTTTCGCTAACCTTTCAGTGCACTTTCGCGGCTTTTGGGCTTCACAGCGGCGGTTGCGGCGGTACACTCCGCGCCAAAGAGCGGCGTCGATCCCCCCCGGAACGAGGTAAGAAAACATGCGAGTCCTGCTCGTCGAAGACCATCTGCAACTGGCCGAAAGTGTCGCCCAGGCGCTCAAGAGCACCGGCCTGACCGTGGATGTGCTGCACGATGGCGTGGCCGCCGACCTGGCCCTGGGCAGTGAGGAATACGCCATGGCGATCCTCGACGTCGGCCTGCCGCGCCTGGACGGTTTCGAAGTGCTGGCGCGCCTGCGGGCCCGGGGCAAGAACCTGCCGGTGCTGATGCTCACCGCCCGCAGCGACGTCAAGGATCGGGTCCACGGTCTGAACCTGGGGGCCGACGATTACCTGGCCAAGCCGTTCGAACTGACCGAGCTCGAAGCTCGGGTCAAGGCGTTGTTGCGCCGTAGCGTGCTGGGGGGCGAGCGCCAGCAGCGTTGCGGAGTGCTGGCTTATGACCTGGATACCCGGCGCTTCACCCTGGGTGAGGAATTGCTGACCCTGACGTCCCGCGAGCAGGCCGTGCTCGAGGCATTGATTGCCCGTCCCGGCCGGGTGATGAGCAAAGAGCAATTGGCCTCTCAGGTGTTCGGCCTGGATGAGGAGGCCAGCCCGGATGCCATCGAGATTTATGTCCACCGTCTGCGCAAGAAGCTCGATGGTCATGCGGTGGCCATCGTGACGTTCCGTGGCTTGGGTTATCTGCTGGAAAGCCGCGATGCATAGGCCCAGCAGCCTGCGCTGGCGGTTGCTGTGGAACCTGGCACTGCTGTTGGTGGTGCTGATGCTGGCCAGCGGCTTGAGTGCCTACTGGAACGGCCGTGAGGCCGCCGACACCGCCTATGACCGCACCCTGCTGGCCTCGGCGCGGACCATTGCCGCCGGGTTGTCCCAGCGTGACGGCAGCCTCAGCGCCAATGTGCCCTATGTGGCCCTGGACACCTTTGCCTACGACAGTGCCGGGCGCATCTATTACCAGGTCAACGATATTCACCAGCAACTGATCTCCGGTTACGAAAACCTGCCTGGTCCGCCACCGGGTACTCCGCGTACCGATGACTATCCGGCCCTGGCGCGTTTCTACGACGCCACCTACCAGGGCCAGAACGTGCGAGTGGTGAGCCTGCTCAAGGCGGTCAGCGAGCCGAACATGAACGGCATGGCGGAAATCCGCGTGGCGGAGACCGACGAGGCGCGGGTCGCCATGGCTCGCAGCCTGATGGCCGACACTTTGCTGCGCCTGGGAATGCTGGCCATTGGGGCGTTGCTGCTGGTGTGGTTTGCGGTGAGTGCCGCCTTGCGTCCGCTGGAACGTTTGCGCGGTGCGGTGGAGGAACGCCAGCCCGATGACTTGCGGCCGCTGCCGCTGGTTTCGGTACAGCGTGAGTTGTGGCCCCTGGTGCGGGCCTTGAACCATTTCACCGAACGCCTGCGGGGGCAGTTCGAACGCCAGGCGCAGTTCATTGCCGAGGCCGCCCATGAGTTGCGTACACCACTGGCAGCACTCAAGGCCCGTCTGGAGCTGGGGCTGCGTTCCAGCGAGCCGGACACATGGCGCACGACCCTGGAAAGCGCAGCCCAGGGCACCGATCGCCTGACCCATTTGGCCAATCAGTTGCTGTCCCTGGCCCGGGTGGAAAATGGCGCCCGAGCCATCGCCGAGGGAGGCGCGCAGTTGCTCGATCTCAGCCAGCTGGCCCGGGAACTGGGCATGGCCATGGCGCCCCTGGCCCATGCCAGAGGGGTGGCCCTGGCCCTGGAAGCCGACGAGCCGGTGTGGCTCAAGGGTGAACCGACCCTGCTCAATGAACTGCTGAGCAACCTGGTGGACAACGCCCTGGCCCACACGCCGCCGGGCGGCAATGTGGTGCTGCGGGTATCGGCGCCGGGGGTGTTGGAGGTGGAGGACGACGGGCCGGGAATTCCCCTGGAGGATCGCGACCGGGTCTTCGAGCGTTTTTACCGGCGTAATCAGCAGGTGGCCGGTTCGGGGTTGGGGCTGGCGATCGTGGGGGAAATCTGTCGCGCCCATCTGGCACAGATCAGCCTGCACGATGGCGAGCCTTCGGGGCTGAAGGTGCGGGTGAGTTTTATCGCGGGCAAGGATCAGTAGAGCATTGAGCGGGATTTTTGCAGATCGTTGCACATGGCCTTGTTTTCCGGGTCGATCCCCAGCTTCTTGAACGCCGGCACGCTGAAGGCGTCGATGCGCGAGAGGCTGTGATCAGTGTCTTTGTGGCAGTACAGGGTCGCCACCTGGACCAGGTCGACGTAGTCGATTCCGCTGGTCTGGCGGTTGAACTCCAGGTAGTGCCCGGGGATCTCCACCAGTTGCTCGGGGAACTCCCAGACCCGTAGCAGCTTGTCCCCCAGCAGCGGGTGAATGCGTTCGATCACGTGATTGAGACTGACCGGGTCGGAAAGCAGTTCGTTGTGGTCTTCGGCGTAGGTCAGGATCGGCAGCACGCCGATCTGGTGCACCAGGCCGCCGAGGGCCGCCTGGTCGGGCTTGAGCTGGGTGTAGCTGCGGCACAGGGCATAGCTGACCCCGGCCACTTCCAGGCTGCGGCGCCAGACGTCGTGCATTTTCTGTGCAACCACCTCGGAGCGGGCATTGAAGATCTGCTCCATTACCAGGCCGATGGCCAGGTTGCTGCTGTAGTTGACTCCCAGACGGGTGATTGCAGTATGCAGGTCGGTAACTTCCTGGGCCGCCCGCAACAGTGGGCTGTTGACCACCTTGATCAGTCGCGCCGACAACGCGGTGTCGCGGCCTATCACTTTGCTCAGGGTGCTGACGCTGATTTCCGGGTCTTCGGCGGCCCGGCGAATCTGCATGGCCACCTCCGGTAGGGTTGGCAGAACCAGGTCATCGTTGTCGATGGCCTCCACCAAATCCTGTTGGACCTTTTCCGCCAGCTCAGTCATTTCAGTTCTCTAGGGTGTTGCAGGAAAGGGGGAGTCGGTCAGCGCTGGATTTCGCGATCGCGGTCCAACTGGTACGGCAGGTCCAGCAATTGCAGACCTGGCCCTTCGAGTGTGCCCAGGTGCAGGTTGCCATCTTCTACCGCTTCGGCCTGCAACACGGCCAGCAGTTCCACTTGATCGGGGGCCTGGGCGGCCAGGACCACTTCGCCGATGGAGCTGTTGTGGGTTGGGGAGAACAGCGGGGTGCCTGGGACGGGGAGTTCGCCGGCGGGCAATGCGAGTCGGTAGAGGCGGCGCTTGAGCTTGCCCAGGTATTGCATGCGGGCGACGATTTCCTGACCGGTGTAGCAGCCTTTCTTGAAGCTGACGCCACCTACGGCCTGGAGGTTGAGCATCTGTGGAATGAACAGTTCACGGGTCTGCGCCATGACCTGGCCGAGGCCCGCGCGGATCTGGCCCAGCAGCCACTGATTGAGCTCGCCTTGGGGCAGTTGCGCAGCCAGTTGCTGGCCCAGGCTCTCCGCGCGTTCCGCCGGGACCCAGAGTTCGACACGGTTGCTTGAGGCGCGCACGGCAATCAGGCCGTCGGCGCGGACTACGGCGTCATCTTCCTGGGGCAGTTCAAGGCCCAGGCCGCTCAGGCAGGAGTCCGCATTGCTGAGGCCGAATCGTGCCCAGTTGGCGCTTTCATCGGTGAGCTTGGCCTTGGAGAAGACTGCGTATTTCTTCAGGTCTGCCAATTGCGGCTCAAGCAGTTCGCTGGCCATGGCCAACAGACAGCCGTCACCCTCCAGGAGGATACGGAAGCTCGACTGCATGCGGCCTTTCTGGTTGCAACGGGCGCCCAGGCTGGACTGGCTGTCGCTGAGGTAATTGAGGTTGCAGGTCAACTGACCCTGAAGGAATTTGCTGGCATCGGGGCCGCGGACGGCGAGGACGCCTTCGTGGGACAGGGGACAGAAAAAAGCGGAGTCAGCCATGGTTCATCGCAGGGTAAAAAGTCTGGGGCACATCATAAGGGGGCGCCCCTGAAATGGATAGTTCACAAAGGACGGGTGGTGACCGACCAAAGCCGACTGTTCTCGTGTTCCCCGGGCTGTATACTTGCGCTCTATTTGAGGAGCGCTCCATGGTTGAAGATGTTGAACTGAATCGCCTCTACTGGCACAGCCGTCGCGGCATGCTTGAGCTGGACGTATTGCTGGTGCCGTTCGTCAGGGAGGTGTACCCGCATCTCAATGAGACTGATCGCGAGTGCTACCGCAAGTTGCTGGAGTGCGAGGATCAGGACATGTTCGGCTGGTTCATGGAACGCAGCGAGTCCGAGGATCCTGAGCTGCAGCGCATGGTTCGCATGATTCTGGACCGTGTCCAGCCCAAGTAGGCTGTTCGAGTGCCGCTGGCGTGCCTCACGGCAACTGCTGGCGGCCTATCTGCTGGCCCAGGCATTCGCCCTGGTCGCCATTTTTCTGCTGGATATCCCGTCTTTGGCCAAGGGGCTGGGCATCCTGCTGTGTGTTTTGCATGGCGGCTGGGTGCTGCCGCGACAGATTTTGTTGACCCATTCCCGAGCATTCAGCCGCTTGCGGCACTCGCCTGAGGGCTGGCAGCTGTGGAGTCCGGCCACGGGGTGGCAGGTGGTGCAGTTGCGGCCTGACAGCCTGGCATTGCCGCTGATCGTGGTGTTGCGCTTTCGTCTGCGGGGTGAGCGCTGGGTGCACTCGCTTTGTGTTCCGAGGGACGCGCAGACAGCCGATGAGCATCGGCGTCTGCGGGTGCGGCTCAAGTTCGGCCGGCGTAGGTGGGCGGCAGCAGAATAGTGTCGCGAGCCTCGGGCAGCAGCTGCGGGTAGTCGAGGGTGTAGTGCAGACCCCGGCTTTCCTTGCGCTCCATGGCCGAGAGAATCATCAGCTCGGCCACCTGGGCCAGGTTGCGCAACTCGATCAGGTCACGGCTGACCTTGTAGTTGCTGTAGAACTCGTCGATCTCGTCCAGTAGCAGGCGTACCCGGTGTTGAGCCCGTTGCAGGCGTTTGTTGGTCCGCACGATGCCGACGTAGTCCCACATGAATCGCCGCAGTTCGTCCCAGTTGTGCGCAATGATCACGTCCTCGTCGGAATCGGTGACCTGGCTGGCATCCCAGGCCGGCAGGGCGATGGGGATCGAAATCTGGGGCAACTGCTGGAGAATGTCGGCCGCTGCCGAACGGGCGTAGACGAAACACTCCAGCAACGAATTGCTGGCCATGCGGTTGGCTCCGTGGAGACCGGTAAAACTGGTTTCGCCGATGGCATACAGGCCTGGCACATCGGTGCGCCCCTGTTGATCGACCATCACGCCGCCGCAGGTGTAGTGGGCGGCTGGCACCACCGGGATTGGCTGTCGGGTGATGTCGATGGAAAATTCCAGGCAGCGTTCATACACGGTGGGGAAGTGGGTCTTGATGAAGGCTTCCGGTTTGTGGCTGATATCCAGGTAGACGCAGTCGATCCCCAGGCGCTTCATTTCATGGTCAATGGCCCGGGCGACGATATCCCGGGGAGCCAGTTCGGCCCGGGGGTCGAACCGCTGCATGAAGCGTTCGCCGTTGGGTAGCTTGAGGTGGGCGCCTTCACCGCGCAGGGCCTCGGTGATCAGGAAGCTCTTGGCCAGTGGGTGATACAGGCAGGTGGGGTGGAACTGGTTGAACTCCAGGTTGGCCACCCGGCAGCCCGAGCGCCACGCCATGGCGATGCCGTCGCCACAGGCACTGTCGGGGTTGCTGGTATAGAGGTAGACCTTGGCCGCACCGCCGGAGGCGAGGATCACGAAGCGGGCGCCAAAGGTATCCACTTCACCGGTGCCGCGGTTGAGCACGTAGGCGCCCAGGCAGCGATCGCCTTCCAGGCCCAGGCGTTTCTCGGTGATCAGGTCGACGGCAACCCGTTGCTCCAGCAATTCGATATTGGGGTGTTGTCGGGCCTGGGCCAATAGTGTCTTGAAGATGGCCGCGCCGGTGGCGTCTGCGGCATGGATGATCCGTCGGTGGCTGTGACCGCCTTCCCGGGTCAGGTGGAACTCGAAGCCATTGTCGTCGCTGCTGGCATCTTCATCACGGGTAAAGGGAACGCCCTGGTCGATCAGCCATTGGATGGCTTCGCGGCTGTGTTCCACGGTAAATCGCACGGCATCCTCGTGGCACAGTCCGCCGCCGGCGTTGAGAGTGTCATCGACATGGGATTCGACGGTATCGGTATCGTCCAGCACCGCAGCGACGCCGCCTTGGGCCCTGTAGGTAGAGCCATTGGCAAGATCGCCTTTGCTCAGGACAGCAATACGCAAGTGGCGGGGCAGGGTCAGGGCCAGGCTCAAGCCGGCGGCACCGCTGCCAATCACTAGAACATCGTGTTGAAACTGTTGGCTCATTTGAAGGATTCCGCTCAAAGCGACCCAGGACGGGGTTGGCGCAAGACGCCTGAATCGGCGAGTCATGGCAGCCACACAGCCCACTAGTATATAGAGGGGGGGATCGGCACAATAGTCGCGCCTTCAGGGCATTGTGCGACTTCGCTGAGCAGAAGCGTTGCTCTCGATCACCCAGGTATTCGAAGCATTCCAGGTTGCGAAACCGAGTGATCGAAGAAGTAGGGCGGTTTTTCTCTTCACGGTTACACAATCTTCGTTCGGCACAGCTATAAAGATTGGGAACTTTTGCCAAGGCCCTAAACTCAATAGAAGGTTGCCTGAAAGAAGGGACAGCGTCGGTTCTGGCCAAGGTTTGCAATCTGTCCCTTGTGACAGGCATCGACGACAGGATTATTCGCGCAGCCGGCCTTGCCCGCGCTGCGTTTTTCGTGCGTGCCGGATCAGAGCCCGCAGGAAACTTGCTTGGAGGGGGAGAACTTTTGCGAAAAGCCCGAGTCTATGTTTGCAAGCCTGATCAATTAGTGATGCAAGCCTCCTCCGAGCTTATCGAGGAGTGTTCATGCTAACCCAGGAAGAGGATCAGCAGCTGGTCGAACGCGTTCAACGCGGCGACAAGCGAGCGTTCGATCTGCTCGTGCTGAAATACCAGCACAAAATTCTCGGGTTGATCGTGCGTTTCGTGCACGACACCCATGAAGCCCAGGATGTCGCACAAGAAGCCTTTATCAAGGCTTACCGTGCACTAGGTAATTTTCGGGGGGACAGCGCGTTTTACACGTGGCTGTACCGTATCGCCATCAATACGGCGAAAAACTATCTGGTTTCACGCGGCCGCCGGCCGCCGGATAGCGATGTAAGTTCTGAGGATGCGGAGTTCTATGACGGCGATCATGGCCTGAAGGATCTCGAGTCGCCGGAACGTGCATTGCTGCGGGATGAGATCGAGGGCACTGTCCATCGAACCATCCAGCAACTGCCTGAAGATTTGCGTACAGCCTTAACTTTACGTGAATTCGATGGTCTGAGTTACGAGGACATTGCCAGCGTCATGCAGTGTCCGGTGGGTACCGTGCGCTCCCGGATTTTCCGCGCTCGGGAAGCCATCGATAAAGCCCTGCAGCCGTTGTTGCAGGAAACCTGAGACAGCGGCGACAGCCAAGAGAGGAACCGCCATGAGTCGTGAAGCCCTGCAGGAATCGCTGTCCGCGGTGATGGATAACGAAGCGGACGAACTGGAATTGCGTCGGGTATTGAATGCCGTCGACGAAGTAGAAACCCGTGAGACTTGGGCCCGTTATCAAATCGCCCGGGCAGCTATGCACAAGGAGTTGCTGCTTCCACGTCTGGACATCGCCGCTGCCGTTTCTGCAGCTCTGGCTGATGAGGCCGTACCGGCCAAAGCGTCCCGCGGACCTTGGCGTAGCCTGGGCCGTCTGGCGGTAGCTGCGTCGGTGACTGTCGCGGTATTGGCCGGTGTGCGTCTGTACAACCAGGACGAGATCGCAGGCGTTGAACTGGCTCAGCAAGCCGGTCAGCCAACCCTGTCCACTCCACAAGTTAAAGGCCCTGCTGTATTGGCCGGTTACAATGAAAGCTCGGAAGCCACTGGCCCCATGGCTAATGGCGTACTCCAAGGGCAGCCAGGCTGGCACGATCAGCGTCTGCCAAGCTACCTGCGTCAGCATGCCCAGCAAGCTGCACTCAAAGGCACTGAAAGCGCACTGCCTTATGCCCGTGCGGCAAGCCTGGAAAACCGCTAAGGAGGATCATGCGCGCCATACCTCTACTCTCGCTTCTGCTTAGTGGCTGGTTTGTGGTTCCAGCCCACGCCGATGAAGCTCAGGACTGGTTGCAGCGTCTTGGGCAAGCGGAACAGCAGCAAAGCTTTCAGGGCACTTTCGTTTATGAGCGTAACGGTAGTTTTTCTACCCATAACATCTGGCATCGCGTCCAGGATGGAAAGGTCCGTGAGCGTCTGATCCAGCTCGATGGATCCGCTCAAGAGGTAGTGCGCGTTGATGGTCGCACCCAGTGCGTCAGCGGTACGTTGGTGGCAGGGCTGGGCGATGCTCCAGACTCTGCGGCCCGTGTGCTGGACCCGCAAAAGCTCAAGAGTTGGTACGACCTTGCCGTTATCGGCAAGTCTCGTGTGGCTGGGCGTCAGGCAGTGATCGTTTCGGTTACGCCCCGAGATCAGCATCGTTACGGCTTTGAGTTGCATCTGGACAGGGAAACCGGCCTGCCGCTCAAGTCCCTGTTGTTGAATGACAAGGGGCAACTGCTGGAGCGCTTCCAGTTCACTCGTCTGGATACTACAGATGTTCCTGAAGATGCCGAGTTGCAACCTGGTGCTGACTGCAAACCCGTGAGTCTGGACAGCGACAAGGCTTCAGCCATCAAGACCGCGCAAACCTGGCATTCCGACTGGTTGCCTCCAGGTTTCGAGCTGACCAGTAGCTCCGCCCGCAAGGACCCGGAAACCAAGTCCCTAGTCAACAGCTTGCTGTATGACGACGGTTTGGCGCGTTTCTCGGTATTCCTCGAACCGCTCAACGGTGCGACAGTTACCGACACCCGCACTCAGCTCGGTCCGACTGTCGCCGTATCGCGACGCTTGACCACGCCCGATGGCGAAATGATGGTCACCGTGGTCGGGGAAATCCCCATTGGTACCGCTGAACGTATCGCACTGTCGATGCGTTCCGATGCCACCACCAAGCAATGAGCCTTTATTGGTTGTGTAAGAGGTCGGTAATGCCTACTCCACAATTGAGAAGATGAAATGTTTGGTGAGCAATTTCATTTGCAAAATCCCCAGAGTTTTTTTATAGGTCAGAACCCCCTCGGTTCTGACCTTATTTGTCGTTCCTGGAGCAAAAGTACCGCCCCTGTATGTTCGGTACGGCTTGCTCCATATCGCTTAACCACGCTCGTCGTAACGGGAGCCGTATGTCGATACCACGTTTGAAGTCTTACTTCACCATTCTTGCCACCGTGCTGGTACTGGGGCAGGCCGTGTCTGCCCAGGCAGCCGAGTTGCCTGATTTCACCCAACTGGTCGAGCAGGCCTCACCAGCAGTGGTGAACATCAGTACCACACAGAAACTGCCTGATCGCCGAGTCTCCAACTCGGCGCAGATGCCTGATCTGGAGGGCTTGCCGCCAATGTTGCGGGAGTTCTTCGAGCGCGGCATGCCGCAGCAGCGCTCTCCGCGAGGGGATCGCCAGCGTGAAGCTCAGTCCCTGGGCTCGGGGTTCATCATTTCCCCGGATGGCTACATCCTCACCAACAATCATGTGATCGCCGATGCGGACGAGATTCTCGTGCGCCTGGCCGACCGCAGCGAATTGAAAGCCAAGCTGATCGGCACCGACCCGCGTTCCGACGTGGCACTGTTGAAAATCGATGGCAAGGACTTGCCCGTGCTGAAGCTGGGTAAATCCCAGGACCTGAAGGCCGGGCAATGGGTCGTGGCCATCGGTTCGCCATTTGGCTTCGACCACACCGTGACCCAGGGTATCGTCAGTGCCATTGGTCGCAGTCTGCCAAACGAAAACTACGTCCCCTTCATTCAGACCGACGTGCCGATCAACCCGGGTAACTCTGGTGGTCCGCTGTTCAACCTGGCGGGGGAAGTAGTGGGGATCAACTCGCAGATCTATACCCGTTCCGGCGGCTTCATGGGGGTGTCCTTCGCGATCCCGATCGACGTAGCCATGGACGTTTCCAATCAGCTCAAAACCGGGGGCAAGGTCAGTCGTGGCTGGCTGGGCGTAGTGATTCAGGAGGTCAATAAAGACCTGGCTGAATCCTTTGGCCTGGAAAAACCTGCCGGTGCACTGGTTGCGCAGGTTCAGGACGGCGGTCCAGCGGCCAAGGGCGGTCTGCAAGTGGGTGACGTGATTCTCAGCCTCAATGGCCAGCCAATCGTCATGTCGGCGGACCTGCCGCATCTGGTAGGAGCGCTGAAGGCCGGAGCCAAGGCCAACCTGGAAGTGATCCGTGAAGGCAAGCGCAAGAATGTCGAACTCACCGTGGGCGCCATTCCTGAAGAAGACAAGGATCTGAGCATGCTGCCCAAGTCCGGTGTCGAGCGCAGCAGCAACCGTCTCGGCGTAGCCGTGGTCGAGCTCAATGATGAGCAGAAGAAAACGTTTGACCTCAAGGGCGGCGTAGTCATCAAGGAAGTCCAGGACGGCCCAGCGGCGCTGATCGGTCTGCAGCCGGGTGACGTGATCACCCATCTGAACAACCAGGCGATTACCACCGCCAAGGAGTTCACCGAAATCGCCAAGGCGCTGCCGAAGAACCGTTCGGTGTCCATGCGCGTACTGCGTCAGGGGCGAGCCAGTTTCATTACCTTCAAACTGGCCGAGTAATCCGTCTGACGAAATGCTCGCGTAATAAAAAGCCCGCCTCGTAAGAGGCGGGCTTTTTTATGCTGCCTGGAAACATCAGCGCATCATGTCCTTGACCATCTGCTCCTGATCCATCATCTCCCGCTGGCGAGCGTCGATTCTCGATGACAGCGGGAAGTTGCTGCCGGCCCGCCGTTTGGCGAAGTCCAACTGCTGGATGGCCTGGCGGTAGTCGCCGACCAGGGCGAAGTACTCGGCCCGGGCCTGGTGCAGGCCAATGATATTGCCCGACAGGCCGCGAGTTTCCGCCACCAGATACCAGACATCCGGATCGTCCGGACGACTTTTCAGCAAACTCTCCAGGGCCTTCTCCGCATCCGCCGGGCGGTTCTGTTTGAGCAGCAGGTCCACCCGGATCTGGTTCAGCGGATAATTGCCCGGGTACAGATTGAGCATTCGCTCCACCCGGGCCTGAGCATCCGGCAGGCGGTTGTTGGCCATGTCCAGTTCGATCTGGGCCAGGTTGTAGGTGACGTCATTGGGGGATTTGGCCAGCAGTGGCTTGAGGTTTTCCCGGGCTTCGTTCCACTGGCTGCCCTTGATCTGGGCGATGGCCAGACCGTAGCGGGCGATGTCGTTCTTCGGGTTTTCATCGAGCTGGGCGCGAAAGCGCTTGGCGGCCAGGCCTGGAGATTCTTCGTAGTTCAACTGCACCCGGGCACGGATCAGTTGATAGCGCAGGCTGTCTTCGGTTCCTCCAAGCTTGGCCTGTTCCGCGCGGTTGCGGGTGTCGGCGATCCGCGATTCGGTGACCGGGTGCGTCAGGAGAAATTCCGGCGGCTTGGCGTCGAAGCGGTATTGACGCATCAAGCGCTCGAACATGGTGGGCATCGAGCGCGGGTCGTAGCCGGCCTTCTCCAGGTTGAGAATGCCGATGCGGTCGGCTTCCTGTTCGTTCTGTCGGGAAAAGCGCCGTTGCTCCTGGATGGCCGCGGCCTGGGTGCCGGCGATGGTGGCGATCCCTGCATCCCCGGCGCCGGCGGCGGCGATCACGATCCCCGCCAGCAAGGCGGCCATCATTGGCACCTGCATGCGCTGCTGGGCTTCGACGCCGCGGGCAAAGTGGCGTTGGGAAAGGTGCGCCAGTTCGTGAGCCAGCACCGAGGCGTATTCACCTTCGGTCTGGGCATTGAGAAACAGGCCGCCGTTGACCCCGACAATCCCGCCGGGGGCGGCGAAGGCGTTGAGCTGCGGGCTGTTGATCAGAATGAACTCCAGGCGCCGGTCGTTGACCTGGCTGGTCTCCACCAGTTTGTAGACGCTGGTTTCGACATAGTCCTTGAGTTGCGGGTCATTGAGCTGCGAGACCTGGCTGCGCAGCAACGCCAGCCAGGCACGGCCCAGCTGGTATTCCTGTTGTGGAGAGACAATGGATGAACTGGCATCACCAAGTGACGGCAGGTCGTCGGCGAAGCCCGGTGAGGCGAGCAGGCAAGCGAGCGTCAGCAGGGTAGGGCGCAATAAATTCATGCACAAAGCCTTAGTCGACAAAGGCTCTACTGTAGCTGGACACCTGGCCGGGGACCAGACAAAGCCAGTGAAAACTCTGAGGATAAAAAAGTGCTTTCGGGTAAATTCCGACGTCTACCTCATCGAGCCTTTGCCTCGGTGCAACAGTGCTCTGGTTTCAGGCTT
>NZ_MOAK01000074.1:5104-19430 GCF_003732485.1 Pseudomonas protegens | reverse complement strand
GATCGGAGTAAGTCCATGACCGATGTTGTCGCCCATGACGCCGAGCTGGATGCCAGCGGGCTGAACTGCCCGCTGCCGCTGCTCAAGGCCAAGATGGAACTCAATCGCCTGGCCAGTGGTGCGGTGCTCAAGGTCATTGCCACCGATGCCGGGTCCCAGCGTGACTTTCGTACCTTCGCTCGTCTGGCCGGTCATACCCTGTTGCGCGAAGAGGACGAGGCCGGGGTCTATCGTTACTGGCTGAAAAAGGCCTGACGGCCATTCACCGCTTTCATCTAAGGATCATTGATGTTCAAAGTGCTACGTGACTGGATACAGCGCTACTTCTCGGATGAAGAGGCGGTGGTGCTTGCTGTCCTGCTGTTCCTGGCCTTTACCGCTGTCCTGACCTTGGGCGGGATGCTGGCGCCAGTACTGGCCGGCATGGTCCTGGCTTACCTGATGCAGGGGCTGGTGGTGAGCCTGGAGCGCCTGCGTCTTCCCGGTGGGGCAGCGGTGGGACTGGTGTTCGCCCTGTTCATGGGGCTGCTGCTGGTGTTCATCCTGGTGGTGGTGCCGTTGCTCTGGCACCAGTTCGTCACCCTGTTCAACGAGTTGCCGGGCATGCTCGCCAAGTGGCAGTCGCTGTTGCTGCTGTTGCCCGAGCGCTATCCGCACCTGGTGTCGGACGAGCAGGTACTGCAGGCCATCGAGGTGGCTCGGGGCGAGATCGGCAAGTTCGGGCAGTGGGCGCTGACTTTCTCCCTGTCCAGCCTGCCCTTGCTGGTGAACATCATGATCTACCTGGTGCTGGTGCCGATCCTGGTGTTCTTCTTCCTCAAGGACCGGGCGATGATCAGCCGCTGGGTCATCGGCTACCTGCCTCAGGAGCGGACCCTGATTACCCGGGTCGCCCATGAAATGAACCGGCAGATCGCCAACTACATCCGCGGCAAAGTCATCGAGATTGTCATCTGTGGAGGTGTGACCTACATCGCCTTCGTTGCGCTGGGCCTCAACTATGCGGCCCTGCTGGCGCTGCTGGTGGGCATCTCGGTGGTGGTGCCTTATGTCGGCGCTGTAGTGGTAACGGTGCCGGTGGCGCTGATTGCACTGTTCCAGTGGGGCTGGAGCGACCAGTTCATTTATCTGATGGCGGTCTACGGGATCATCCAGACCCTGGATGGCAACGTGCTGGTACCGCTGCTGTTCTCCGGCGCGGTGAACCTGCATCCGGTAGCCATCATCTGTGCGGTGCTGCTGTTTGGCGGGTTGTGGGGCTTCTGGGGGATTTTCTTTGCGATTCCCCTGGCCACCCTGTTCAAGGCTGTACTGGATGCCTGGCCGAGGAAGGATCCGGTGGTGGCGCCTTTACTCTAGATAACGCGGGGCGGCTGATTCAGCCGCCCCGTTGGTTTCAGGCCTTGTTCAGTGCCTGGGCTGCTGCCAGGACAGCGTCGACGTGCCCCGGAACCTTGACCCCGCGCCATTCCTGGCGCAGTACGCCGTCCTTGTCGATCAGGAAGGTGCTGCGGTCCACGCCCAGGTATTCCTTGCCATAGAGCTTCTTCAACTTGATCACGTCGAACAGCTGGCAGACGGCTTCGTCCTTGTCGCTGATCAGCTCGAAGGGGAACTCCTGCTTGCATTTGAAGTTCTCGTGGGACTTCAGGCTGTCGCGGGAGATACCGAAGATCTCGGTGTTGGCGGCCTGGAAGGCGGGGTATTGATCACGAAAGCCCTGGCCCTCGGTGGTGCAGCCCGGGGTGCTGTCCTTGGGGTAGAAGTAGATCACTACTTGCTTGCCCTTGAGGCCGGACAGGCTGACGGTCTGGCCGCTGGTGGCAGGGGCTTGGAAATCGGCAATAGGTTGATCGATAGCAACGGCCATGGGGCTTCCTTACATAGGGTTCTGTGGGCGCCAGGGTTCGATCAGCGCATCGAGGTTCATGGCATCGGCAAAATCCAGGAACTGGTCGCGCAACCAGCTGATCTGGGTGCCGGCGGGCAGGGTCACGGTAAAGGTGGCGTTGAGCATGGTGCCGCCGGTTTGCGGAGCCTGGTAGGTATCGCAGGTGAGGTTTTCCAGCTCGACATGGTGGTCGATGAAGAACTGGCACAGCTCATTGACGATGTCAGAGCGGTACGCCGCGCTGACGTAGGCGACATAAGGCAAGGCCTGGGGGCGGCTTTCCAGGGCGGCGCTGCGCACCACGTTGACCGTGAAGGCGTGCTTCTTGGCCAGGGATGGCAGGCTGCTTTCCAGGCGCGCCAGGGCGTCCCAGCTGCCGGAAATCTCCAGCACCAGGGCGCTGCACTCGCCATGTCGGGTCAGGCGCGAGGTCACTACGGCGCAGCGGTTTTCATGGCTGGCGCGGCACAGGACGTTGGTCAGCTCCATGGGGTTGGCGCCGAGGGCACTGATGACAAGGAATTGTTCGCGAACTGTGGGGGTGGACATGCAGCATTCCTAAAGCGATGAGCGGTCGATACATTTGACAAGCAAGCGCCGGGCAAGCGCTGCAAGCGGATCTTCTGGGCCTTGAACCGCAAGCCGGCGACAGGCTCCGAAACTCCCGGAACACAGGCAGGCGACGCAGGAATGGGGCTTTATGGATCCAGCAGGCAGGCGATAACCCGGTTTACACGCTTATCGGTAGCGATCAAAGCCTGAAGGGTAGCGAAAACCATCGCTCAGGGGAATGCTCACGGCGCGGGACTTCGCTTGTGCAAGGAACTTGGCGCCAGTACCATTACCGCTCTCTTTTTCCGGCAGGAGCGGTTGCATGATTGCGGGCAGTATGGTGGCACTGGTCACACCCATGGATGCACAGGGAAATCTCGACTGGGACAGCCTGAGCAAACTGGTGGACTTCCACCTGCAAGAGGGCACCAACGCCATCGTGGCGGTCGGCACCACAGGTGAGTCGGCCACACTGGATGTCAACGAGCACATCGAAGTGATTCGTCGAGTGGTAACCCAGGTTGCAGGGCGTATCCCGGTGATTGCCGGTACCGGCGCCAACTCGACGCGTGAAGCGATCGAACTGACCACCAACGCGAAGATCGCCGGCGCCGACGCATGCCTGCTGGTGACCCCGTACTACAACAAGCCGACCCAGGAAGGCCTGTATCAGCATTTCCGCGCCATTGCCGAGGCCGTGGATATCCCGCAGATCCTTTACAACGTTCCAGGCCGCACCGCATGCGACATGCAGGCCGAGACCGTGATCCGCCTGTCCAGCGTAAAAAACATCATCGGGATCAAGGAAGCCACCGGCGACCTGCAGCGCGCCAAGGCCATCCTGGCCGGCGTGCCCGACGATTTCCTGGTGTACTCCGGCGATGACGCCACCGCCGTCGAGCTGATCCTGCTGGGCGGCAAGGGCAATATTTCGGTGACCGCCAACGTAGCGCCTCGGGCCATGAGCCAGATGTGCGCCGCAGCCATGGCCGGCGATGCCGCCAAGGCCCGCGAGATCCACGAAACCCTGATGCCGCTGAACAAGACTCTGTTCATCGAATCCAACCCTATTCCCGTGAAATGGGCCCTGCACGAAATGGGCTTGATGCCGGACGGTATCCGTCTGCCGCTCACCTGGCTCAGTGCCGCCTGTCACGAACCGCTGCGGCAGGCCATGCGCCAGTCCGGCGTCTTGGTTTAATTGAGGAAGTACAACGCATGAAGCGAATGGCCGGACTTTCCGCACTTGCCTTGATTATCTCCAGCACCAGTGGCTGCGGTTGGATCTGGGGCCCGGAAGGCTACTTCCGTGACCGGGGTAGCGATTACCTGCAAGCGCAACAAACAGCACCCATGCAACTGCCGCCGGATGTCCAGACCGCCAAGCGTCTGGATCCGTTGCTGCCGATCCCGCGCAACGTGGCTGACGACAACGTCAAGGGCGAGTACCAAGTGCCTCGTCCGCAGCCGCTGTCGGCCGTTGCCGATGCCAGCGACTACACCCTGCAGAAGAGCGGAGATTCGCGCTGGGTCATGGCCCAGCATCCGCCGGCCGAAGTCTGGCCAGTGGCGGTGCAGTTCTTCCAGGACAACGGTTTCCGCCTGGATCAGCAGCGTCCGCAAACCGGCGAGTTCAGCACCAGTTGGCAGCGTTCCGACGAGCTTTCCACTGCCGTGGCCAAGCGCCTGAGCAGCGCCGGTGTCTCCGCCGACAGCGAAACCCGTGTGCGGGTCCGTATCGAGCCGGGCGTGCAGCGCAATACCAGTGAAGTCTACGTAGTCAGTGCCGAGCGTCCCGCCGGCAGCACCGCTGATGTGGAGTTCACCAATCGTTCGGTCAACACTGGCCTGGACGCCGCGCTGGTGGACGATATGCTGGCCAGCATGAGCCGTACCTCCGAGAAGGGCGGTTCGGTTTCGCTGCTGGCGGCTCGCGATTTCGATACCCCGAGCCGGGTCAGCCTCAGCGAAGACGGCAGCGGCAACCCGGTGCTGAACCTGGGCGCCGACCTCGATCGCGCCTGGTCCAGCGTCGGCCGCGCCCTGGAGCAGGGCGAGTGGCGGGTTGAGGACATCAACCGCAGCCTGGGCCTGTACTACATCAACCTGGCGGAAAAAGCCGAGAAGAAGAACGACGAGCCGGGCTTCTTCGGCAAGTTGTTCGGCAGCAAGCCGGCCAAGGAAGAGATCGAAGCCCGTGCCGAGCGCTATCAGGTCCGCCTGAGCAAGGTGGGCGACAACGTCCAGGTCACGGTCGAGAAGAACATCAACACCGTGGCGCCGGCCGATGTAGCGCGCAAAGTGTTGGGCGTGATTCAGGACAACCTGGGCTGATCCGATGCGTTTTGCCGTTCTCGGCAGTGGTAGCCAAGGGAATGGCACGCTGATCGCCAGTGCCGACACTTACATCCTGGTGGATTGTGGTTTCTCCCTGCGGGAAACCGAGCGGCGCCTGCTGCGCCTGGGAGTTCATCCCTCGCAGTTGAGCGCCATCCTGGTGACCCACGAACATGCCGACCACGTGCATGGCGTGGGTTTGCTGTCTCGGCGCTACAATTTACCGGTCTACCTCAGCCAGGGCACTTTGCGCGGGATGCGCAAGCCGGTGGAGGCTGCGGGTTTTGTCCGCGGTGGCGAGCAACTGCAGATCGGCGCCTTGTGCATTGATGTGATTGCCGTCGCTCACGACGCCCAGGAACCTACGCAGTTCGTCTTCAGCGACGGTCAGCGGCGTTTTGGCCTGCTGACCGACCTGGGCTCCTACTGTGCCGGCGTACTGGAAGGCTATCGTGGCCTGGATGCCTTGATGATTGAGGCCAACCATTGCCGGGACCTGCTGGCGCGCGGTTATTACCCGTACTTTCTCAAGCAGCGGGTCGGCGGCGACGAAGGGCATTTGAACAACCATCAGGCCGCAAGCCTGGTGGCCGAATTGGGATGGCAGGACCTGCAGCATCTGGTCCTTGCTCATCTGAGCAGCAAGAACAACCTGCCGCAGCTGGCCCGGCAATGTTTTGTCGACACCCTCGGGTGCGACCCGGACTGGCTGCAACTGGCCGATCAAGATTCAGGGCTCGACTGGCGCCACATCGCCTAGCCCACCTACTTAGCAAGCGGAGCCCATCATGGAAAAACGTGAAGAACTCTACCGCGGCAAAGCCAAATCGGTTTACAAGACCGACGACGCCGACCGCTTGATCCTGCTGTTTCGCAACGACACCTCGGCGTTCGACGGCAAGCGCATCGAGCAGTTGGACCGCAAGGGGATGGTGAACAACAAGTTCAACGCCTTCATCATGCAGAAACTCGAAGCCGCCGGCGTGCCGACCCAGTTCGACAAACTGCTGGGCGACAACGAGTGCCTGGTGAAGAAGCTCGACATGATCCCGGTGGAGTGCGTGGTGCGTAACTACGCGGCCGGCAGCCTGGTCAAGCGCCTGGGCGTGGAAGAGGGCATGAAGCTCAATCCTTACACCTTCGAGCTGTTCCTCAAGGACGACGCCAAGGGCGACCCGTTCATCAACGAATCCCACGTTGTGGCATTCGGCTGGGGCACCGCCGAGCAACTGGCGCGCATGAAAGAGCTGTCGCTCAAGGTCAACGAAGTCCTGAGCAAGCTGTTCGATGACGCTGGTCTGCTGCTGGTGGACTTCAAGCTGGAGTTCGGTGTGTTCAGCGACGGCTCCATCGTCCTGGGCGACGAGTTCAGCCCGGACGGCTGCCGCCTATGGGACAAGGACACCAAGAAGAAGATGGACAAGGACCGCTTCCGCCAGGGCCTCGGTGACGTGATCGAAGCCTACGAAGAAGTGGCCCAGCGCCTCGGCGTACCGCTGTAATCGACGCAAGCATCTGATAGCACGGAAAAAATTTGCTCGGGGGGCTTCGCTTCGAGCAAAGGTGCTGTTATGATGCGCGCCGTTGGAGAGATGCCAGAGTGGCCGAATGGGACGGATTCGAAATCCGTTGTACCTTCACCGGTACCTAGGGTTCGAATCCCTATCTCTCCGCCATTATTGAACAAGACCAAGCCCCCGCAATCATTGAAGATTGCGGGGGCTTTTTCGTTTCTGTGGTATTTGTCAGGGCATTTTCAGGGCAAAAGATGCGGTATGCAGGGCCGCTCTAGGCGGCCCGGAAACCGAGCATTTTCACGATAACCACAGGATGCTGATCGCCCTGTCCGACAGGTCTTGCACCGGCAAGGAAGCCGTGCGGCCCTGAGTAACGCCTGCATCACCACCTACAAAACGCTGTGCCCAAGGACCCACGCTCACCCTTCGTGACCTCTGGGTGCGTATCGGTACTCCAGCCGTCACTACCCGAGGTTTCGGCGTGCGTGCGGGCTGCTTGCGCGACGTGCTGGATGCTCTGGAAAACGGCCACAGCGAGAAGGTCGCGCACCACGTGCGCGAACAGGTGGTGCAGCGCTGTCGCTGCCATCCTGTCTATCGTTGCCAAAGTTTGCTAGCACCGTTCAATACACCAACGGTCTCCAATTCGTGATCGGGGCGCTGGCTCAGATCCCGATAAAACTCCAGTGCCTCGCGGGGCCGGACTACGCTGGCAGTGTCGTTCATCTGCTACGTCTTTTATCGCACTCTTCCCTGAACTCCAGCTGTTGAAGCTGCAAATATAAGTATTCCAAGTTTATTCGGCACTTGCCTGGTTGGCAGTATGTTGACGGTTGTTCGTGGTTTACAAAAAAGTTAATTGCCCATGTCGGGAGTTTACTGACGGATCCTGTCCGTTATGTTGTAGGTGATTAGTGCTGATTTATGAGTTGTGGGAAATTTCCTGTTGCTCTATCGGAGCATTCCTTTAAATCAAGTCGGCGTGATCTTGATCCAAATCAATCGATGCTTCGGTATCGTTGCCGCTGCTGACAAACCTGGCTCGCTCTCATTATTAAAGTTGGTCGGTAGTGATAGAGGTCAGCAGTATTAATAAACTCGCAGTAAAAGTGGGTGAGTCTGTTTCTCCTATGGTAGCGGCATGATTTGTCGATCTCTTTAGGTGAAAGGATTTTTGACTCTTGTCCCCTTATGAGCCATTTGAAAAAGGAAATTAGATGAAACATAAGACTCTCCTCTCCATTGCAACTTCCGGCTTGATGCTGGCAGCGTTGGTCCCAACTTTTGCCCAGGCTACTGATGGTATCGTCAAGTTCAGTGGTAGCATCTCCGACGTTACTTGCGAGATTAACGGCAAGGCACCTGGAGAAAGTAACGAATTCAACCTCGAGCTCGGTAACTTCGCGCCTACAGTTTTCGAGAAGGTTGGAGATACCACCACTCTGAAAGATTTCAACCTGGTTCTCACAGGCGACGGCTGCACTTCCGGTAAAAAGGTCTCTATTGAGTTCGATCAACTCGGAAACGTCGATCCTGCTTCTGGCAACCTCAAGCTGATCGGCAGCAAACCGGCAACGGGTGTACAGATCCAGATCTATAACGCCGACGGCGCCGAGCCAAAGAAAATTTTCTTGGGTCAAGCCGAGGCATCTCCGCAAATCGCCTCGATCGTGGATAAGACAGCGACCCTGAAATACAAGGCTGCTTATGTCTCGACGGTACACCCGGTGGGTGCAGGTACGGGTATTTCCTACATCCGCTACACCCTGGCCTATCAGTAATAGTCGTTAGTTATTAAGGGGCTGGTCATGACGCCGACAGCGCGTGTTGTAAATCTACTCGTTATCGGCGTCATGTTCCTGGGGTTGTCCTCGGGGGTCGCGTATGCCGGGATAATCCTGCAAGGCACGCGGCTGGTTTATCCCGAAGATGCCCGGGAAGTTACATTGAAAATAAGTAACTCCGGCTCTTCTGTTCTTTTGGCGCAAAGTTGGGTCGATGAGGGGGATGCCAGCAAATCCCCTGAGGAGATCAAGGTGCCTTTCTTTCTGGCTCCGGCCGTCAGTCGGCTGGAGTCCGGAGGTTCTGCAGTGTTGCGGCTGTCTTATTCAAGAGAACCGCTGCCAAAAGATCGTGAGTCTTTGTTCTGGCTGAATGTACTGGAAACGCCTCCGCGCCAGAAAGGTGATGAGAACGTACTGCAGTTTGCATTCAGAACACGCATCAAGATTTTTTTTCGTCCTCAGAACTTGCCGGGTAATGTCGACTCCGCTGGCGAAAAACTAAAGTGGGAGTTGAGTCGGTCTGGCGGTTCGAAGTCACCGGTTATTAAAGTAGTTAATCCAACACCGTATTACATCTCTTTCGGTAGCATGGAAGTTGATCTTGCAGGCCGCCGCTTCGATTTGAAGCCAGGTATGGTCGCGCCCTTTGGGCAAGAGTCTTTTGTCTGGCCGGCTAAGGCCCCGGTAACTCCGGCAAAGGCTTCTATTCACTATGAAGTCATTAACGATTTCGGTGGCCGAGGCTCGTTGGAGAAGCCGTTGCTTTAGTTGGAGTTCTCATTCGGCGTAGTTCGAATCCAGGGATTTGGCTTTTGTGGGAGTGTAAGGGACCTCGTTATGTTGAGTATTCAGTGCCGTCGGCACGAATTACCGAGGCGCCCATTTTTCTTGTATGAGTGGGGCTTCGCCCCGATTGCGCAGTCACTTTGTTTAGCGGTCGTGCTGATGGGCGGTTCAATGGCGGTGGTGGGCGAAGGGCGTACTGCGTCCGAGGCGGAAGAGGACCTTGATAAGGCTTCCAGCCTGGAAGTGCTGTTCGACAGCGATATGTTGTTCCAAGGCAAGGGAGCGCCCATTGACACTTCGCGTTTTGAGCGCCTGGGTTATGTTGCGCCGGGCAAGTACCTGCTTGATCTGGTAGTGAGTGGTCAGTGGCGAGCACTGCAGGAAATCGAGTTCCGCGCCAGCGATGAGTCGCAAAACAGCGAGCCCTGCTTCGATCGTTCGTTGTTGCAGAAGTTGGGGATCGATCTGCAGAAGGCCGATGCGGCGTTGGGCGCCGGTGTTTCCCATCCACTGATGGGCGAGGGGCTGTTCTGCGGCGACCTGGGCACTTACATCTCCAGGGCAGCCACCCATGTCAAAATTGCGGAGCAGAAGATCGAGCTGTCCGTGCCGCAGATGTTCCTGCAGCAGAACCTGTCGAAAACCTACGTTGATCCGTCGAACTGGGACACAGGGATTGTCTCGGGCTTACTGAATTACAACACCAGCCTGTTCAGTTCGCAGAGTGCCGGGCAACGCCGCACCAATGGCTTTGTCGGCCTCAACATGGGCTTGAACCTTGGTGCTGTACGTTTGCGCCACAGCGGCACCGCAACCTGGTCGCCGGACGCTGGCAGCAACTATCAACCTGGCTATATCTATGGCGAGACCGATCTTCCGGCCTGGCGCTCGCAATTGCTGGTGGGTGAAAGCACCACCGATTCCGACCTGTTCGATGCGGTGTCGTTTCGTGGCGTTCGAGTGGCCAGTGATTCGCGCATGCTTCCCGATACTCTGCGCTCCTACGCGCCGCAGGTACGGGGCACGGCCAACTCCAATGCCAAGGTGTCGGTGTATCAGCGTGGATACCTGATCCACGAGACGACGGTTGCTCCTGGGCCGTTCGAAATTTCCGATTTACAGGCTGCCAGCTTTGGCGGGGATCTGGAGGTGACGGTCACCGAGGCCGATGGCCAGGCCAGCCACTTCACTGTGCCTTTTGCCACCACTGTGCAATTGCTGCGCCCGGGCACTTCCCGCTACAGCCTGACCGCAGGCCAGGTGAATGATCCGGGGCTGGGTGGCAGTAAGCAGTATGTGGCCCAGGGCACCATGCACTATGGGCTGGATAACCAGGTGACCGGTTACGTCGGCACCTCATTCACCGGCAGTTACATGTCCGCCCTGATCGGCAGTGCGTTGAATACCTCCGTGGGGGCCTTTGGTCTCGACCTGACTCAGGCCAGAACCGAGATACCCCGGGACGGCAGCATGCAGGGGACCAGCCTGCGTCTTTCCTACAGCAAGAATCTGCCCCTCAGTGGTACTCAATTTTCCTTGTTGGCGTATCGCTACTCCACTCGAGGCTACCTGGGCTTACATGACGCCGTTGCCCTGCAGGATTACGTCGAGCGTGGTGACAGCGCCGAGTCGTTCGCGCGGGTGCGTGACCGCCTGGATGTGAACATCAACCAGCAATTGAGCGATTCTGGCGGCCAGGTCTATGTCACCGGCTCCAGCCTCAAATACTGGAATCGTAAGGGCCAGACCCTGAATTTCTCTCTGGGCTACAGCAATCAGTGGCGCGGTAACAGCTACTCGTTCACGGCCCAGCGCATGCGCGCCTCAAGCTCCGGGACAGCGTCCGGGCCAGGGGCGGACAACACCTTTTTCAGTTTCAGTCTGTCGGTGCCCCTGGGGCGTGACGGAAAACGTGGGACAACAATCAACTCCTATGCCAGCCATGACCGCAACTCCGGTGCGCACTACACCAGCGGCATTTCCGGATCACTGGATGAGCGTGGAGATGTCACGTATGCCGTGTCGGCCTCCCAGGATCAGCGCCAGCGAGAAACATCAGGCAACGCCAGCCTGAACTATTACCTGCCAGAGATTTCTCTGAGCTCGAGCTTTTCCCAGGGCAGCGACTATCGCCAACAGTCCCTGGGGGCTTCGGGGGGCATGATTCTCCATTCGGGGGGGCTGACGTTCTCACAGACCCTGAGTGAGACCACGGGGCTGGTGTATGCCCCAAATGCTCAGGGCGCCAATGTCGGCCCCGGCAGAGCTCAGGTCAATCGGTATGGATATGCCGTGGTAACCAGTCTGAGCCCCTATCAATTGAATACCGTGGATATCGACCCGAGTGGTATCCCCGACGACGTCGAGTTGCAGCTCAGTTCACGTAACGTCGCCCCTGTGGCGGGCTCGGTGGTGATGCTTGCTTATCCGACCCGCAAGGCCAGGGCCTTCCTGGTCGATAGCCAGCAGCCCAATGGCCAGCAATTGCCGTTTGCCGCGATGGCGACCGATGCACAGAGTGGTGCCGAGCTGGGTGCCGTGGGGCAAGGCAGCCGCCTGGTGCTGCGGTCCGAGCAGGACCAGGGAACGATCCGGGTGGAGTGGGGCGGTGAGGCTGATGAGCAGTGCCTGATCGACTATCAGTTGCCGCCCCGTGACTCGGTGTCAACCGCCTATGTCCTGCTCCAGCGACCCTGTCGGGCAACCCCTGCCAGTTCCGTAGAGGAGCGGCTCTGATGGGCTATCGAGACGGACGTGGCATCGCCTGTTCCATGCGCGGTTGCCGTCGGCTGCTACTGGGGATGCTGGCTTTGTGCAGCGGCTGGGCGCAGGCCGACTTGTCGATTGTCGGTACGCGGTTTATCTATCCCGCCGGCAAGCCGGCCATCAGCATTCGGGTCGGCAATATCGGCCGGGCGCCGATCCTGTTGCAGGCCTGGCTGGACAAGGGCAATCCCGAGGCCGATCCCAGTGCGTTGGTGGTGCCGTTCGTACTGTCGCCGCCGATATCCCGGCTCGAGCCTCGGCAGAACGCAGCACTGGTCCTGCGCTACAGCGGCGAGCCGCTGCCCGGCGATCGTGAGTCGGTGTTCTGGATCAACTTTCTTGAAGTACCGCCCCTGGCGGCCGCGAAGGACAACCTGTTGCGGCTGGCATCGCGGATGCGCATGAAGCTGCTGTACCGCCCCCAGGGCTTGCCCGGCAAGGCTGACGAAGCGGTCCGCCAATTGCGCTGGCGCCTTACGGCGCCGGGGCAGGCTGGCGCTGCGCTGCTGGCCGGCAACCCGACCCCGTACTACGTGTCCTTCGCCGAGGTGGCGCTGGGCAGCGGCAATCGATCAATCACATTGCAGGGAATCACCGTGGAGCCCTTCGGCTCGGCGCGGATCGCCCTGCCCGATATGCAGGGAATTACCCCGGATCAGGCGGTGGTTCATTACCAAGTGGCAACTGACAGCGGGGAGACGCTGAGTGGAAGTGCGCGAATACAAGATTGAAGTTGCCTTGGACAAGACTTCGAACAACCCACTTGCTGGTCGTCCTGGACGGCCCCGGCTGCGTTTGTCCAGGGGCTGCCTGAGCTTGCTGTTGATGCTGCCCGGGGTGGCGGCCGCCGCGCTGCCCAACGCCGGGCAGGCGATGCGTGACATTGAGGCCACGCAACCGGCCTTGCCGGAGCCGCCGGCGCCGGAACTGGACCTGCCGGCGAAGCCGCCGAGCGCCCCTGCCCAGGCTCCGGATACCTCCGGCATCCGCCTGCAGGTCAACGATTTCGTGATCGTCGGCAATCAGGTGTTCAGCAACGAGACGCTGCAGGCCGAGCTGGCGGACCTCAAGGGTCAGGAGCTGGATCTGAACCAGCTGCGCGCGGCTGCCGAGCGCCTGACCACCTATTACCAGAACCAGGGCTACATGCTGGCCCGGGCCTTCCTGCCGGCCCAGGACATCGAGGACGGCGTGGTGCGTATCGAGGTCATGGAAGGCCGTTACGGCCGTATTCAAGTGAACAACCAGTCCCGGGCTCTGAACTCGGTGATCAGCGGCCCCCTGTCGTCGCTGCAAAGCGATACCGCAGTGCGCAGTGACGATCTTGAGCGCAGCCTGCTGCTGTTGAGCGACCTTCCCGGAGTTCGGGTCAAGGGCACCCTGAGTGCCGGTGAGCAGCGGGGTACCACCGATCTGCTGATCAATGCGCAGCCCGGGCCCTGGGCCAGTGGCACCCTGGAAGCCGACAACTTCGGCGGCTACTACACCGGCGAATACCGCCTGGGGGGCAGCCTCAACCTCAACAACCCGTTGCGTCTGGGCGACCAGCTCAACCTGCGGGTGCTGGGCAGCGATGAGGATCAGCGCTACTACCGCGCCGCCTACAAACTCCCGGTAGGCCCCTGGTCCACCAGCCTGGGCGTGGCCTATTCGCGGATGAACTACGAGTTGGGCCGGGACTTCGAGCTGCTGGAGGCCCACGGCCAGGCCAGCATCGGCAGTGTCTTCATCACTCAACCGCTGATCCGCAGCCGCACCTTCGATCTCAGCGCTCAGTTGCAGTACGAGGACAAACGGCTGCGGGACGACATGGACCTGTTCGAAATCAGCAGCCAGAAGCATGTGGAACTCTGGAGCCTGAGCCTCAACGGCAACTCCCAGGACACCGTGCTCGGCGGCGGGCAGAACTTCTTCTACCTCACCTACGGCAGTGGCCGGTTGAGCATCGACGATCCGATGGACCAGTGGCGCGACCACTTCACGGCCGGCACCAACGGTGGCTTTCAGAAACTCAACCTGAATGCTGCGCGCCTGCAGTACCTGAGCCCGCGCTTTCAGCTCTACGGCCAGTTCAACGGTCAATGGTCTTCGACCAACCTGGATAGCTCGGAAAAATTCAGCATCGGTGGACCCTTCGATGTGCGCGCCTATCCCCAAGGCACCAGCAGTGGCGACCAGGGCTGGCAAGCGAGCCTGGAGCTGCGCTTCCTCCTGGCCCCGCGTTGGCAGCTCAAGGCGTTTGTCGACCACGGCGCGGTGCAGATCAACAAACGCCCCTGGATTCACGATGAGAACCGCCGCCAGCTTTCGGGCGCCGGTGTGGGCGCCAGTTGGAGCGGTCCTTCGCAACAGATCAGCGTGACCAGTGCCTGGGCCCTGGACAACAACCAGGAAGGCAGCGGTCCCGAGCGTACGCCGAGGATCTGGGCAAGCGCGACTCAGTATTTCTGAAGGCGTGTGAGCGCTTCGGATGTAGTGCCGCCCGCAAAAGTTGCAGGGCGTTAATCAGTAAAATAAGGAGTCAACGTGAATAAGGTTTATGCATTGGTATGGAACCAGGCCCAGGGCTGCTGGAGTGTGGCCGACGAAGGGGCGCGACGCCGTCGGCGTTCCGGAACCCGCAAAGGCCTGGTGGTGATGGTTGCCGGGTTGCTGGGCATAGGCGCTTTGCCTATGGCGTTCGCGTTGCCGAC
>NZ_MOAK01000074.1:0-5063 GCF_003732485.1 Pseudomonas protegens | reverse complement strand
AAGCAGATGTCGATCAACCAGCACAGCGACAAGCTGATCATCAACTGGAACGACTTCAGTGTGAATCGTGGCCAGACGGTGATCTTCAGCCAGCCGACCAAGACCTCGGTCGCCCTGAACCGGGTGGTTGGTGTCAACTCCAGTAACATCCAGGGGCAGATCAAGGCCAACGGCCAAGTGTTTCTGATCAACCCCAACGGGGTGGTGTTCGGCAACAACGCCCAGGTGAACGTGGGTGGCCTGGTAGCCTCGACCCAGAACATCACGGATGCCAACTTCACCGCCGGCAACTACAGGTTTGCCGGGACCTCACAAGCTGAAATCGTCAACAACGGCATGATCACTGCCACCGATGGTGGCAGTGTGGCCCTGCTCGGCAAGACCGTGCGCAACGAAGGCGACATCAAGGCACAAAAGGGCCGTGTGGCTCTGGGTGGCGGCAACGAGTTCACCGTCAGCTTCGACAGCAACAACCTGCTGGACCTGAAAGTCGATGCGGCGGCGATCAATGCACTGGTCAGCAACGGTGGTCTGCTCAAGGCCGATGGCGGGCAGGTGCTGATGACCGCACGGAGTGCCGGCTCGATGCTGCAGACCGTGGTCAACAACCAGGGCGCCATCGAAGCCAATACCCTGTCGCGCAAGGCCGGCAAGATCACCCTGGACGGTGGTGATGTAGGCGTGGTCAACGTCGGTGGTTCGATGAGCGCCAGCGCACTGGCCTCGATCGGTGATGGCGGTGTAGTGGAGACCAAGGGCGCCAACACCAAGGTGCAACTGGCTGCCCGGGTCAACACCCTGGCCACCAACGGCAGGGCCGGTACCTGGAAGATCAGTTCCACCGATGTCAATGTCAGCCCAACCTCCACCCCCGGCAGCAACAACGTCTATGCCGATACCCTGTCGCATAACCTGTCTACCACCAACGTCGAGTTGAGCAGCAAGTCCGGCAACGTTTCGATCGACGGTGACATCAACTGGACCAGCGGCAATCAATTGAGTGTCGCTTCGGCCCAGGACATCAATCTCAACAAAAAACTGACGGCCACTGGTGCAGGCGCCCGTATCGAGCTCCAGGCCGATCGGGACATCAAGCTCGATGGCGCGATAGCGCTGACCGGCACCAACAGCAGCCTCGGCCTGGTCTACGGCAACAGCTATGCCTTGGGCGACAACGGCCAGGTCACCCTGTCCGGCAGCGGCGCTTCGTTCGACGTCAATGATGACCTGTACACAGTGATCCAGAACTCCGCGCAGTTGCAGGCGATCGGCACCAACCTTGGTGGCCTGTATGTGCTGGGCAATGACATCAAGGGCACCGGCATCATCAAGACCATTGGTGGCAACAAACAGTTCAACGGAATCTTCGAGGGCCTGGGCAATACCATCAGTGGTTTCACCGTCAATACCGATGGGCCTTACGGTGGTCTGTTCGGCCGATCGTCCGGCAGCATCAGCAACCTCAAGCTGGCGTCGATGAGAATCAACGGTACCACCTCCAACTCTGGCTTCGGAAAAATCGGAGGCTTGGTCGGCGAGAACACCGGCCGCATCGAAAACGTCAGTGGCATCAACCTGACCGTGAACGCCAACAGCAATCAGACCAACACTGTCGGTGGCCTGGTCGGCGTCAACGCCGGCGGCAGCATCAACCGTGGCTCGGTGTCCGGTACGGTGACCGGTAACAACAACACCTTGGCCATGGGCGGCCTGGTAGGCGAAAACAATGTCGGCCGCGCTGGTGTGGGGACCATTACCAATAGCTCCACCAACGTGCAGGTGCTGGGCACCGTACAGCTCAGTGAGGTTGGTGGCATGGGCGGCCTGGTGGGGGTCAATAAGGGAGGGGAAATCAGGGGCTCTTCGAGTGCCGGTACGATCGGAACTGGTTTTCGTCCACCCGTTAACCCACCCGTTCGTCCGCCTTACATAGACCCGAACCTGGGTGGCCTGGTGGGCTACAACCAAGGCGGCCAGATTGAGAACAGCATGTCCTCGGTCAATGTCTGGGGTTATGCCGCTAGCCGCATCGGTGGCCTGGTGGGGACCAACAGAAATGGCTCCATCATCGACTCCAGCGCCAGTGGTGCGGTTACGGGGGCAACGTCCCTGGCCGCAGGTGGCTTGGTGGGCTGGAACCAGAACAGCACGCTGACGAACGTCAAGGCCACTGGCACGGTCACTGACTCCACCGGCACCAACATTGGCGGTCTGGTGGGCAGGAACGAGGAGAGCCGGATCGACACGGCGGAAGCGAGCGGCAATGTGGTAGGTGGTGCCAACAGCAATGTCGGCGGCCTCATCGGACACAACTTTGGCGGCAGCACCGAATATGTCGTGGCTCGTGGCAATGCCAGCGGCGGCAACATCAGCAACGTCGGCGGGTTGGTGGGCTACAACGACGGTGACCTGAGTTCGGCCGAGGCCAGCGGTAACGTCAGCGGCGGCGTCAACAGCAACGTCGGCGGCCTGGTGGGTACCAATGGCGACCTTGTCGATCACCGCATCAATAGCACATCGGCCAAAGGCGACGTGTTGGGCGGTAATCAGAGTTCGGTTGGCGGCCTGGCCGGTCAGAACAATTCGTTCATCACCAACTCCCTGGCCCATGGTCAGGTGAGCGGTGGCGTCTCTGCCCGCCTGGGCGGATTGGTCGGCTTGAACACGGGCGATCTGCGTAGCTCCGTGGCCACCGGCAAGATCAACTTCGTTGCGCGCAACGCCCAGACCTACGGTGGCCTGGTCGGGGTCAACTACGGAGACATGCGTTACAACGAGGCGCTGGAACTGGCGAGCCAAGTACCAGCGGTTGGCCTGAACGAGGGCGATATCCGCGACTGATGACCGGTACTTGCTGATCTGAGGAATGGCAGTTCCCCCCGGTGTGCCTGGCTGATGCCTGGTGCACCGGGTTCTGGCTGCTGACGGGCACCTGCTTGTCTCGTTCCCTGATGACTTTTTAAGGGTGGCCGGTAGCAGCCGGCCACTGTTGGGCAATCCATCTCATTTGTGCACGACGCCGCCGTTGTCATGGGCGGCGGTACACAGGTGCAGATAGGGAGAATGACAGATGATTCGCCAATGGCTGAGGCTTGTAGCTGGTCGCAGATGGCTGCCCCTGTGGGTTCATGGCGTCATGCTCGCAGGGGTGCTGTGCGGCTGGGGCAGCGCGGATGCGCGAGCCGCTCTGTTGAACGGCTATGCCCGGGACTGCAGGATCACCAGCGACGCCGGTTCACAATGGAGGCTGGTCAACCCGTTGAACAGCAACACTGCGGAGGGGACCGTGTTGTGGGAGCGTACGGTCTCCTTGCACACCAGTTTCAGTCTTGCCATATCCGGGAGTCCGCGAGAGCTGGTGACTGCCGGACATTGGAGCGGCGGTACGCCGCAGCCCTATGACGCCGCTCCTACCAATGTCCAAGGCATAGGTCTTCGATTGGATGCTGCTCCTCGAGGGGGGAAGAGCATAAGGGTGGCTCAAGTCACCTTTCCCATAGCGCTGGAAAAAAATGACGATCTGGTCTACGAGAGCGGTTCACCCTCTCAGACCATGGTCACCCAGATTGTTCAATCGCTGATCCTGACCGTGCCGCCGGATCAGTTGCCCACGGGCACCCTCAAAGTGACCCAGGTAACAGGCTCGTCCTACCTGCAGTTGCATGCGTACGACCTGAAAAAAAACGAGTCGACCCTGGGGTCCCAATTGAGCGATCTCAGCGCACCGCTGACCGGCAGTTGCCGCACGAGCCTGGTCATGGGCGGCCTGGACTTCAGCATGAATATCGAGCTGCCCAAGACCTGCGTGGTGGAAGCCTACAAAGAGATCGGGGTGCGCCTGGGGCGCTTCGCCCTGTCGGACTTTCCCCAGGTCAACGCTACCTCGCCTGCGGTTCCCTTCAGTATCGGGTTGAGCCGTTGTTCGATGCAGGCCAAGCCTCGCATCAGCTTTATCGATAAATCCGGAGGATCGTCGGTCCAGGGCGTACTGGGTCTGATCAATTCCAGTACCAGGGGGTTCGGCATTGTCATGACCAATGGGCTGACTTCGGAGCGCATCGAGTACAGCGGCCAGAGCTACGAGATGCAGCGCATCGGCGATGGCGCAAGCATTCCCCTGCGGGCCAGCTACATCCGCATTGGCAATGACCAGGAGGTCCAGGCCGGCGGGGAGGCCAACGGGGCCGCAGAGTTCACTTTTACCTTCCCATGATCGCGACCGGTCAATGAACCGGTTCGTCCGTGGGCGAGTTCCACCCAACACCGTCGTTCAATTTTGAAGGCCTAGCGGGCGCTTCAGCGGCAGTGCCGTGCTGCAAAGGTTTGTAGTACGTAGATAAATCGATATGGAGTTTTCATGAACAAGATCTATGCGTTGGTATGGAACCAGGCCCAAGGCTGCTGGAACGTCACTCACGAAGGCGCCCGGCGTCGGCGTACCGGTTCCGGCAAGGGCCTGGTGGTGGCGGTTGCCAGTCTCCTGGCATTGACCGGGTTGCCCTCGGCGTTTGCCTTGCCCACCGGTGGGGAGGTGGTGTTCGGCAGTGCCGACATCCTTACCCAGGGCCCGAACATGTCGATCAATCAGCACACGGACAAGCTGATCACGAACTGGAATGACTTCAATGTTCAGGCCAATCAGTCGGTGAACTTCAATCAGCCCACCAGCACCTCGATTGCCCTGAACCGGGTCGTCGGTGTCAATGGCAGCCAGATTCATGGGCAGATCAACGCCAATGGCCGGGTGTTCCTGATCAACCCCAACGGGGTAGTGTTTGGTCAAGGCTCACAGGTGAATGTCGGTGGCCTGGTGGCGACGACCCGCGACATCAGCGATGCCGATTTCAAGGCCGGCAATTACAAGTTCACCGGCGACTCGGTGGCCGAGGTCGTCAACCAGGGTTCCATCACTGCCGCTGACGGCGGTGGCGTTGCGCTGCTCGGGGCCAAGGTGACCAACCAGGGCACGATCAATGCGCAGAACGGGCGTGTGGCGCTGGCCGCAGGCAATGGCTTCACCGTCAGCTTCGACGACAACCAACTGCTGGACCTGCACGTCGACA
>NZ_MOAK01000073.1:336928-339758 GCF_003732485.1 Pseudomonas protegens | reverse complement strand
GCGTCTGCCGCCTGCTTGGCCTTGAACATCATGTCTTGCAGACCCACCACCGAAATCAGTGCAGTGGCCTTGGTCAGAACCAGCCAGTTGTTGGTGAAGCCGGGAATCGCCAGGCGAATCATCTGCGGCACCATCACCCGGAAGAACACCTGGAAGCTGCTCATGCCGTAAGCCATGCCCGCCTCGGCCTGCCCCTTGGGGATCGCCATGAAGGCGCCACGGAAGGTTTCCGACAGATAGGCACCGAAGATAAAGCCCAGGGTGCCGATACCGGCGGCCAGCGGATTGAGGTCGATGTAATCGTCGTAGCCCAGCAGCGGCGCCACACGGTTCAGCAAGTCCTGGCCGCCGTAGAAGATCAGCAGGATCAGCACCAGATCGGGAATGCCACGGATCACCGTGGAATACAGATCACCGAGCCAGGCCAGCCAGCGCACCGGCGAGAGGCGCAGCGCGACCCCGATCAGACCCAGAACAATGGCCAGGGCCATGGACGACAAGGCGAGCTGAAGCGTCAGCCAAGCGCCATCGAGGATGACAGCCCCGTAGCCTTTCAACATGATTCAGGTCCTCGAAAATTGGGATGAAAAAATGGCGCAAACTTCAGAGATTCTGCTGCTTGCGCCATCTCGGACTGACTGTTTCGACGGTCTTACTTGCCGTAGATGTCGAAGTCGAAGTACTTGTCCTGGATTTGCTTGTACTTGCCATTCTCACGAATGGCAGCGATGGCGGCGTTGATCTTGTCCAGATCGGCCTTGTCACCCTTGCGCACAGCGATCCCTACGCCGTCGCCGAAGTATTTGACGTCAGTGAAGGCCGGACCGACGAAGGCGAAGCCCTTGCCGGCGTCGGTTTTCAGGAAGCCGTCATTCAACAGCGTAGCGTCCGCCACGGTGCCGTCGAGGCGACCGGCTGCCACATCCAGGTAGATTTCGTTCTGCGAGCCGTAAGGCTTGATCTGTGCACCCAGCGGCGCCAGGACTTCACGAGCGAAACGCTCGTGGATCGAGCCACGCTGCACACCGATATTCTTGCCTTTGAGCTCAGCCAGGCCATCGCTGACCTGAGTACCGGCCTTCATCACCAGACGGGCCGGAGTGTTGTAGTACTTGTTGGTGAAGTCCACGGACTTCTTGCGATCGTCAGTGATCGACATGGACGAGAGGATGGCGTCGATCTTGCGCACTTTCAGCGCCGGGATCAGACCGTCGAACTCTTGTTCGACCCAAACGCACTTGACCTTCATCTCTTCGCACAGGGCATTGCCGATGTCGTAGTCGAAACCGACGATGCTGCCGTCCGGCGCCTTCGAGGCAAACGGAGGATAAGCCGCTTCGATACCAATTTTCAGAGGCTTTTCATCGGCGAAAGTCGGCAGGGACAGCACGGACAGTGCCAGGGCGCCAAGAAGCACGAGTTTCTTCATCTTAGAACTCCATCGGTAAAGGGCGAAAACGGCAGAGTGAGCGACAGCCCAATATGCGAATGGGTGGAACCTGAATTGCCGCGCTGCGTCCCGGGAAGCCCACAAAGGACTCACACACAGGCAACGACGAGCGAGTGACCGGCATTCTAACGACAGGCTGGAAGCCGATATTTCCTCAATGCGACAACAAATTACAGAAGCATCGAGAATGCCGGCCCGGCACATTGACAGCTCTTCAAAACTATGCAAGAGCAAAAGACAGTAAACCGATCTATGTTGCAAATTGCGGGCCTATTATTCGCAAAGCCTTCTACTCCGGCAAGCGCAGCGTGATGACTTATTTTTCATATGGATATAAAAGGTCCTGAAATGGGGCTTGGCGTTTCCCATTGCCCCGAAAATGAGCGCGGGGTTACATCTTCGGCAACATCGGTAACATTCGGATACGCCTGCCGGAAATATCCGATATTTATTCGCCCCTCTTCGCTGGCAAAGCAGCCGCCGCAACAACCACGCAGCCCCGCAGTAATCAGCTTGCCGGCGAATCGTGTGGCCACAAAAAAGCCCCGCCCGGCACAAGGCCGGGCGGGGCTGGATGACTCGGAACCCCGCCTCAGGCGACGTTCATGGTCTTGTGGGTATCAATCAGATGCTGCACCACACTTGGGTCGGCCAAGGTGGAGATATCTCCCAGACCGTCGTACTCCGCCGTGGCAATCTTGCGCAGGATTCGCCGCATGATCTTCCCGGAACGAGTTTTCGGCAGGCCCGGTGCCCATTGGATGACATCTGGCGAGGCGATCGGGCCGATCTCCTTGCGTACCCAGTTCTTCAGTTCCAGACGTAGGGCTTCGCTCGGCTCTTCGCCACCATTGAGGGTTACATAGACATAGATGCCCTGACCCTTGATGTCGTGAGGCACACCCACCACCGCCGCCTCGGCGACTTTCGGGTGAGCGACCATGGCGCTTTCGATTTCGGCAGTACCCATGCGGTGCCCGGATACGTTGAGCACATCGTCCACACGACCCGTGATCCAGTAGTAGCCGTCTTCATCGCGACGGGCGCCGTCACCGGTGAAGTACATGCCACGGAAGGTCTTGAAGTAGGTATCGACGAAACGATCGTGATCGCGGTACAGGGTCCGCGCCTGGCCCGGCCAGGAATCGAGGATCACCAGATTGCCCTCGGCCGCGCCTTCGATGATGTTGCCCAGGTTGTCTACCAGGGCCGGCACCACGCCGAAGAACGGACGTGCCGCAGAACCCGGCTTCAGGGCATGAGCTCCCGGCAGCGGGCTCATCAGGGTGGCGCCGGTTTCGGTCTGCCACCAGGTGTCGACGATCGGGCAACGGGATTGACCGACGTTCTTGTAGTACCAGTCCCAGGCTTCCGGGTTGA
>NZ_MOAK01000073.1:318185-336913 GCF_003732485.1 Pseudomonas protegens | reverse complement strand
GCTCGCCCACCGACCCCAGCAGGCGCAGGCTGCTGCCATCGGCGCCTTCGCAGGCGGCGGTGCCCGAAGCCATCATGGCGCGGATCGCGGTCGGGGCAGTGTAGAGGATGTTGACCTTGTGCTTGTCGACGATCTTCGCCACCCGGGTCACGTCCGGATAGTTGGGCACGCCCTCGAACAGCACGGTGGTGGCGCCGTTGGCCAACGGGCCATAGACAATGTAGGTGTGGCCAGTGACCCAGCCAACGTCGGCGGTGCACCAGTAGACTTCGCCCGGACGGTAATCGAACACCCGCTCATGGGTCAGCGACGCATAGAGCAAGTAACCGCCAGTGGTGTGCTGCACGCCCTTGGGCTTGCCGGTGGAGCCGGAGGTGTAAAGGATGAACAGCGCTTCTTCGGCGCCCATCTCTTTCGGTGCACAGACGCTGCCGGCCACCTTCATCAGGTCTTCGTACCAGATGTCGCGGTGCTGGTTCCACTTGATGTTGCCACCGGTGCGCCTGCACACGATGACCTTCTGGATGCTGCTGGTTTCCGGGTTGGTCAGGGCGTCGTCGACATTGGCCTTGAGCGGCACCTTCTTGCCGGCACGGATGCCTTCGTCGGCGGTGATCACCACTTTGGAGCGGCAGTCGATGATGCGTCCGGCCAGGGCTTCGGGAGAGAAGCCACCAAACACCACCGAATGGATCGCGCCGATACGGGTGCAGGCCAGCATGGCCACCACCGCCTCGGGGATCATCGGCATATAGATAGTCACCACGTCGCCGCGGTGCACGTCCTGACCACGCAGGGCGTTGGCAAACTTGCAGACTTGTTCATGCAGTTCGCGGTAGGTGATGTTGCGGCTTTCGGAAGGATCGTCGCCTTCCCAGATGATCGCGATCTGATCGCCACGTTCGGCGAGATGGCGATCCAGGCAGTTGTAGGAGACGTTCAGGGTGCCATCGGCGAACCACTTGATATCCACATGGTGGTCGTCGAAGGAGGTCTGCTTCACCGTGGTAAAAGGCTTGATCCAGTCGAGACGCTTGGCCTGTTCGCGCCAGAAACCGTCCGGGTTCACGACCGACTGCTGGTACATGGCCTTGTAGGTCGCCTCGTCAGTCAGCGTATTGGCCAAAACCTCGGGACGAACGGGATACAGAGAAGCCGCACTCATCTTTCTTACCTCGGTGACATAGTTGTTTTTGTATGACCCCGTTGTAGCCGGGGGGCGCCTATAGAACCATTCGACGATGGTAGTAACAACCCCCTGCGAAATACCCCGATATTTGCTGCAACCCTTCAAGAACGCTGTATACAGCGATATTCACTGCGGAAAAAATATTCAAACAGACCTCCAGACGGGCCTTTTTCGGGGATTGTTACAAAAACCGTCAAAGGTGTTTATCAAAAGTACGCCTATATGGCCGCTGGCCCCGGGCCTAAAATCTGCCTCGCCAAACAGGCAATCTGATTAACCAAGTTGCAGCCCCCACGAAGGCAGTTAATCAAACTTTTACTCAAGTTCCACACGCAGCCCCACAAAGGCTGCGTGACCCCACACGACCTTAGAAAGGTAAAACGCAAATGAAAGCTTTATTAGTTCTGGCCCTCAGCAGTCTGTGCGTTACCGCGATGGCTGATGAGATCCCGACTGATGTCGCCCAGCAGCAAGTACCGGTAGAGGAATACACTTACTCCACTGACCTGGATATCGCCAAAGTTATCTCCATGAGCGAAGTTCCAGAAGTATGCGAAGTTGTACCAGCGCGCATGGAATATGAAGACTCCCACGGTCAGCGACATATTCTTCAATACCGCGTAATGGGCAACGGTTGCTCTAACGGTTAATAGCCAAGTTCATTGCACGGACCTTGATGACTGCCGGCCGCAAGAAATCCCTCTTGCGGCAAAGATGCCAGACGACGACCCGCCCGAGGGTAATGAAAGGCCTCACCTTGACGACGTGCGAGCACGGCAATCGCACGCACTTTTCCTGCTGTGGTTGATGGCCCGTTCATGGCACTGTCAACGAGCTTTTGAGCATCTCGGCTGACGACTTCGGCCAGGGCAATCCTGCCAACCTTGAAGACCTCTGCCAGGAGATTTCCAGCGACAAAACCGAACGATTCGAGTTGTGTTCAAAACCTGGAAAAGGCTTGCAAAAACACAACATCTAGTAAAATTGGCTATTTTTTGGCCACTTCCGGATAATTTTTTCGAGCCTGAAAAAAAATCTTCAACGGCCAAAGCCTTGTAAACCCGTGCTTTGCTCTCAGTCCCCCTCCTTCTTGGGTCCGCCTGCGCCCATCGGTCGCCCCACGACCCTGAAAATATCCTTATAATGCGTCCTCAAAACGGGCCCGCAACATTCCCTTACCGGATGAAAACGACCTGCTGAATCCCGCGCCGGAGCCGACACCCTCAGTTCCGCCCGACAGCAGCCTCAAGGCACCCGAACACGTATTTCTGTTTATTGCCTGCGTTCACTGCTGCAACAAACGATTTCCAATGATTTAACGCGGCCAGTAGCGCCGTGTGAAAAGCCAACCCTTTTGTTTTCACACGGGCATCTGGCCCTCAAGCAGGAGACGACACGTCATGCTGAGCTGGGACGAATTCGACAAAGAAGAAGGCGAAGTTGCAGTCAAAGGCGCCAACGCCGGCCACGCTACTGAAGCCAACATGGACCGCCTCGATAGCGCCGGTGGCGCCGCCGCTCTTGAAGCCCGCGCCGTGACCGCCAGCGACTCCGCTGCCGTTGCCCGCGCCAAGGCGTCCCTGGACCAGCTCGACATCGCCGAAGGCCTGGCCGAACTGGAAGGTTCTTCCGCCCGTGTCGCCGTTGATGAAAAGCGCATGATCAACTGCCGCGCCGACCTCAACCAGTTGGTACCGTTCAAGTACGACTGGGCCTGGCAGAAGTACCTCGACGGCTGCGCCAACCACTGGATGCCGCAAGAGGTCAACATGACCGCCGACATCGCCCTGTGGAAAAACCCGGAAGGCCTGACCGACGACGAGCGCCGCATCGTCATGCGCAACCTGGGCTTCTTCTCCACCGCCGACTCCCTGGTTGCCAACAACCTGGTACTGGCCGTGTACCGCCTGATCACCAACCCGGAATGCCGCCAGTACATCCTGCGCCAGGCGTTCGAAGAGGCGATCCACACCCACGCCTACCAGTACTGCATCGAATCGCTGGCCATGGATGAAGGCGAGATCTTCAACATGTACCACGAGATTCCATCGGTCGCGAAGAAAGCCGCCTGGGGCCTGAAGTACACCCGTTCGATCTCCGATCCGAAGTTCGAAACCGGCACCGTCGACACCGACAAGGAACTGCTGCGCAACCTGATCGCCTACTACTGCGTTCTGGAAGGCATCTTCTTCTACTGTGGCTTCACCCAGATCCTGTCCATGGGCCGTCGCAACAAAATGACCGGTGTCGCCGAGCAGTTCCAGTACATCCTGCGCGACGAATCCATGCACCTGAACTTCGGCATCGACGTGATCAACCAGATCAAGATCGAAAACCCGCACCTGTGGGATGCCGAGATGAAGGAAGAAGCCACCCAGATGATCCTCCAGGGCACCCAACTGGAAATCGAATACGCGCGCGACACCATGCCGCGCGGCGTACTGGGCATGAACGCGGCCATGATGGAGGACTACCTCAAGTTCATCGCCAACCGTCGCCTGTCGCAGATCGGTTTGAAGGAAGAGTACCCAGGTACCACCAACCCGTTCCCATGGATGAGCGAGATCATGGACTTGAAGAAAGAGAAGAACTTCTTCGAGACCCGCGTGATCGAGTATCAGACTGGCGGTGCATTGAGCTGGGATTGATTCCCGGATCGATGAAACAAACAAGAAGCCCTGACTTGGTCAGGGCTTTTTTATTGGCCGCGCAAATCCGCACCTGTTTCTTGTACAAGACCCGGTTCATTAAAGTACGTGCAGGCTCCAAGACCTACCGTTATAAAGTCACCTCCCCCGCTTAAGGATCAAAGCGCTCATGAAATTCGATACCGCCTACTGCATCAGCCTCGACGAAAAGTTGTCGATCTATGACGTGCGGGATCTGAACTTCGATGAAACCCTGGTCTTCGACTCGGCCAAGGAAAGCTTCCAGTGCCCCAACGATGACTGTCGCGCAGCGTTCGATGCCGCCAATCAACTGGGCACCTTCAATGCCAAGAACGTCAATTACATCCGCACTCCGCATTTCAAGAACCTGCCCAGCACTCTTCATATAGAAGGCTGCCCTTATGGGATCAGCAAAAGCCCCGGCAGCATCGAAGGGACTGCAGTCGAGGATGATCGCGAGGAGCACTTCCCTTCGGAGCTGCTGCTGACCCGCCGCGAATACCTGCGCCGACCGGCCAACCCTACAGCAGCGCCGCAGACACCTGGCAACAACCCGCCAGTGACGCCTGCCAGCTTGCAAACGCCCCACGCCGGACGCGAGACACCCCCGGACAAGACCAGCGTCTTCGCCCACCCGGTGGAATGCTTCGTATCGAATATCGACGACAAGGAACTGCTCAAGCGCATGCCGTTGAAGATCGGCGAGCACAGCGCGTCCTACGCCTCGTTCTTCAAGAAGATCGAGTACCTGCTGGATAACAAGGGGCTGATCTACTGGGGCAAGATCAAGGAAATCAAGGACTACACCCAGAGCTTTCGCATCGACTTCGAGCCCAAGGTCTGGTTCAAGGAAGAAGACGAAGCCAAGAAGAAGCCCTATTCAGTCAACGTCTACCTGAGCAAGAAACTGGTCGACAACTACCGCAAGCGCAAAGCCTTCCTTGAAGAGATCAAGGGCGCCATCGACAGCCAGCGTGAGTTGTACTGCTTCTTCTATGGCGTCACCCCGACACTCAAGCAGGTGCCGAGCAAGAAAAACCCCGAAGCGACCTTCGGGGTATTCAGCGCCAATATCGAGAACCTGGACCATTTCGTGATTCGCGAGGCACCAGGCCTGGAAGCAAAATAGCCTCCTGCGATCTCACCGCTTGGGCAACTCCAGGGCCACGGCCCCCGGATGCTTCCTGACCACCGAGTACGGCAGCACCGACCACTCGGGCCCATCGCAGGCCCGAGCCACCCGAGGGAAGTAGGCATTGATGAACAGCCCCTTGGGGGTGAAGTACCAACTGTTATCGCCCCAGACACTCTCATCGCTGTAGTTGCAGTCCTCCTCCAGGTTGGCCGGCGCGCGCATCTCATCGGGATACAAGACAGTGAACTGCTTGATCAGCCACGGCGACAGCTGTTCACGGTTGTAGTCATAGAGGGCATTGCGCTCTGCCTCAGTGAGACGGATATCGCCCTTGCTGTTGCGGTCGCTGTGCAGCAGCGGCTTGCCTGCCCCCACCCACAGCACATCCGCCAGGGACAGGGGATGGCCACTGTTCACATCGATATTGAGCGGTGAGTCGCCAAAGTCCGGATGGGCACCGCCACAGGAATAGCTGGTGGAGATATTCACGCTGAGCACTGCCGGCGAGAGGAACTGCGGTTTCACGGTCTGCATGAACTCGCCCCACTGGGAACCGGCCCCCAGCATACAGTCGTGATAAGCGCTCACGTCACTCCACAGGCGCTCCATCAGCGATTGGTTGAGCTGTTGCTGTTGCGCCTCCGGATACCCGGCAATCACCTTGAACATCGACAGTTTCGACTCGGGCTCGCTCCACCATTGCAAGGTGTAGCCCATGAAATTCTGCTGCTTGCCCTGCTTGAGCGTCAGGCCTTGTAGACGCAGGTATTCGTACAAATCGCTCAGATAAAGCTGTGCCAAGTATGGCAGCGCATCCGCCTTGGGTGCGTCGGCCCTGGCCGCCGACAATTGCACATCGAGAGTCTTGCCCTTGGGGCTCTGCCACTGCCCCTGCCAACCGTCGGCAGTGCGTTGCAACTTGAAGGTGGGTAGGGACGACGGCTCATCGTCATAGCGCCCTCCTCCTTCACGCAGCTCCAGCGATTGCCCCTGGAGCGTACCGTTGAGCGCCAGGTCACGATGGTACTTCTGGTAGAAGTAACGCCCCGTGACTTCCTGAGGATTGGGGGTGCTGATCTCCAGCACAATCGGCATCTTGCCCAAGGTTCCGCTGAAAACCTCGCGGGAAGGTCCAGCCTGCACAGCCGACAGATAGATCGAAAGCAACAGGACACCGAAGAGCGGGCGTATCAATCCGTTGATCATGGAAACTCCCCTGTATGAAAAAGCCGGCAGCACGGTCAGCCAAACCGGAACCTGCGTTCAGCACCGGGCAATTATGGACCTACGGCCAAGGACAATCGAGCCACCAAGCGTGACGCTCCTATCACTTCAGGCACATGCTGAGCAGTACCAGCAACAACAGGCCGATATACACCCGGGCATGCAGGCGGTCGGGAATTCTGCCAATCCAGGGAGTGGCCAGGCGGATGCCCAGCAACGAGCCGAGGGTCAGTACCGAAAACGCCAGCAGATCCACATAACCGACGAACCAGGGTCCGAGATCAAACGGGCTGAAATGGGCCAGGGCCATGTAGGTGACAGTTCCCGCCAACGCCACAGGCACGCTCAGAGGATTGGCCATTGAGGTGGCCTGGGTCATGGTCAGACCGCAACGGCGCAATAGAGGCACCGTCATGACACTGCCGCCTACGCCGAGAAAGGTGGCGACAACCCCTATTCCTACACCGCCAAAGAGCGATTCGCGGGCTCCAAGGAGACGTGCTGTCTGCCGTTGCGACGGTTCAAGAAAACCGCGGCGCAGCAGGCAGTCGGCAATGGTGATCCCCAGATAGGCGATAAAGGCATAGCGAATCACTTCGCCACTGACCCACATGGCCGCTGCCGCACCCAAGATCGCCCCCAGACCTATATAGCCCCCCAGCGGCCACAGGTAGTGGCGAACAAGATTGCCCGCCCGCTGATGTCGACGGCTAGCGACCAGGGCATTGACGATCATCACGCAGGTTGAGGTAGCCACCGCGACATGCATCGCCGACTGCCCTGCCGCCGAGTCCGCACCCTGGCTGCCCAGCAGCAGCCAGTACAGCAGCGGCACCACTACAAATCCGCCACCAAAGCCGAACAGCACGGCGCTGATGCCCGTCATGCAACCAAAAAGTGCCAGCAGTAGATAGAACATCGGACCACGCTCGTCTTTGCAGAAGACCTGGACGATAGAGCTTCATCACTTGGCCGACTTCAGCAAGTCAGCCAATAATGTTTGCGTTTACGCCAAACACGGAACGACTCGGCATGCGCAACATCTCCATCGATCAACTGGATCAGACACCGCGTCCGGTACTGGCCATCGGAACCGATTACGCCGACGGCCAACGCCTGCCCCGCCACCGCCATCGGCGGGCACAGCTGCTGTATGGCGCTACTGGGGTCATGCAGGTGGGCACCGATCAGGGCAACTGGGTAGTGCCACCGCAACATGCGGTGTGGATCCCGCCCGGGGTGGAGCATGAGGTGCTGATGCTCGGGGTCAGTACCCGCAGCCTGTATATCGAACCTGCCGCGGCGCCCCTGGATAACAGCGACTGTCGAGTCGTCAGCGTCTCGCCGTTGTTGCGCCAACTGCTTCTGGAGGCCGTAGAGATTCCCCTGGAATACGATCAGGGCGGGCGTGACGGATTGCTGGTCGACCTGCTGCTGCATGAACTGCGACGCAGCACTGCGCTACCGCTGCATATCCCTCTGCCGGCTGATGACCCGCTACTGGAGTTGTGCCAGGCCTTTCTCGGGCAACCCGATATTCACCAATCCCCGGAGCACTGGGCGGATCGGTTGCACGTCAGCCTGCGCACTTTCAATCGCGTCTTCCGTCAGCAAACGGGTATGAGCTTCATTCAATGGCGACAACGAGCCTGCGTGATCCTGGCCCTGGCGCGGCTGGCAGCCGCGGAGCCCGTGACACGCATCGCCCTGGATTTCGGCTATGACAGCCCCGGGGCATTCTCCACCATGTTCCGCCGAGTGCTGGGACACCCCCCCAGCACCTACCTCAACAGGGCGGACCCGAGCCTGGGAAAAACCTTGTGACCAAAGGTGCGGACAGAGAGCAAAAATCAGTTTGATCCGGGAATAAAACAACTGTACAAATAACCAGTATAAAGCCAACTTCCTGCCTAACCTCCCGGAGAAAACCATGGCCTCTCTAGCGATGAAAATCACCCTGGAACGTATCGCCCTCTATCAATTCACCCCGCAGCACTGTGCCCAGGCCCGGGACATGCTGGGTTGGGACATGGATCAACTGTCCCGTGAGTCCGCAGTCTCGGTGCAAGCCATCCAGCGCTTCGAAGCCGGTTACGAGGTGCGTGACGTGACCCGCCTGGCATTGGCGTTCTGCCTTGAAGCCCAAGGGTTGGTGTTCTTTCCCGGCTTCACTCCCGGCCGCGGCATGAATATCAAGGGCGCTACCCCCAATCCCATGGAACGCCCTGACTACGCAATGATCGAGTGATCCAGTGCCTTGAGCAGTTGCCCGCACAAGTCCGGCACTGAAAGCCGGGTCGAATCCAGGCGAACAAGCGGACAGTCCAGGGTTTTGATCCAGGTTTCATGGCGCCGCAAACTGCGGGTCCCGTGACCACCCTCGTCGTAGCCCGCGGCCCAGGCAAGAAAAGCCTGGGTCGCGGCATGACGCTCGCCCCCCATAAAAATCTGCTCGCCGTAGCGCTGGAGTTCCCGGGCACGCAAGCGCTGCAAGCGAACCTCCGGGTCCAGTTGCACAAAGACCGCCAGAGTGAAACTGGGGATCAGCACATCCCCCCAACCACAAAGGGAGCCGGACATGACCCAGTCCGGCTCCGTCAGCACTTGGGTTTGCAGCATATGGATGCGTGCGTCCCGGGGACGCCGACAACTAAAAGGCTTGGCGCCGGGTTGCCAGAAAAAATCGTCGGAGTCGAAGTGTTTGCAAAACAAACGCTCGGCCAGGGCCCGGCCCAAGGTGGTTGTTCCGGAGCCGGATGCGCCGAAGATATGAATTCTGTGGGCCATGACACCGCTCCCTTGCAGCGGACATCCAACAGGTTTACAGCCTTGGCCTGTCTTTGCCCACCTGCCACACATGGATCAGGGCAGGATTAGGCGGACTCGACAGCCGCCTGTTCCGGAGCGCCTTCCACCTCCAGCCACCAGGCACCGCCCCGCTGAGGTTGTGCCAGGTTGAAGGCTTCACCCATTTGCGGCGTGGTGATATTGATACTGCGCTCCCAGGCCAGGGCCAGGATGCGGTCGAAGGGTTCATGCCAGGCATGCATGGCCAGGTCAAAGGTGCCGTTGTGGATCGGCAGCAACCAGCGACCCTGCAGGTCGATGTGAGCTTGCAGGGTTTGCTCCGGCTGCATATGTACATGGGGCCATTCGACGTTGTAGGCACCGGTTTCCATCAGCGTCAGATCAAAGGGCCCGTACTGCTGGCCAATACGCTTGAAGCCGTCGAAGTAACCGGTATCGCCGCTGAAGAAGATCCGCGTCGCTGCGTCGATCATGACCCAGGACGCCCACAAGGTGTGATTGCCATCGAACAACCCGCGACCGGAAAAGTGCTGCGACGGCGTAGCGATAAAGCGAATGCCCTCGACTTCGCAACCCTGCCACCAATCCAGCTGCCGGACCTTGGCCGCAGGCACCCCCCACTTGATCAGGGTGTCTCCCACTCCCAGCGGGGTGAGGAAGTGCCGGGTCTTGTCTGCCAGGGCCAGTACTGTCTGGTGGTCCAGGTGATCGTAGTGGTCATGGGACAGGATCACCGCCTCGATCTCGGGCAAAGCCTCCAGGCTGATGGGAGGCTGGTGAAAACGCTTCGGGCCGGCCCATTGCACTGGGGACGCACGTTCGGCAAACACCGGGTCAGTGATCCAGAATTTGTCCCGCATCTTCAACAGCACCGTGGAGTGCCCAAGACGAAACACGCTGTGATTGGGGGCCGCCTGCAGTTGCTCGCGGGTCAGTGGCTGTACAGGAATGGCTCCGGCCGGACGGGTATTGCGCGGTTTGTGGAACAGCATGTTCCAGAAAATCTGCAGGGTTTTACCGAAACCGGCGCGACGTACCGGAGCATGGTTACGAAAGGCGCCCTGCTCCTGGCGGGAAGTTTCCTGGCGGGGTGTGCGTGTGACGCTGGACGAAACAGTGGCCATGATTGAAATGACTCCATTGGAACGCGGCAGGTTCCGACGTTGTTCTGCGGGACGATCTACTGGCCAAGGCACGCAAGCATCAGCCGCCAATCATCGTTCTCAAGGGAAACTACACTACACAGTGTAGTTTCTACATTGCAACAGGATTAAGACGAAGTAGACTGCCGACTGATTTCAATGCCGACCCTGACCGAACCCAACTTATGACAGCTCCGAAGCGCCTCACCGACCTTAAACGCAACGCCATCATTCAGGCGGCGATCAGCGAATTCCGCGCCAGTGGTTTCGAAATCACCAGCATGGACAAGATTGCCGCCACGGCCGGAGTTTCCAAGCGCACGGTGTACAACCACTTCCCCAGCAAGGAAGAGTTGTTCGCCGAAATTCTGCATAAGCTCTGGGCCAGCACCAGCGCCCAGTCGGACGTCAGCTACCGCAGCGACCAGCCATTGCGCGAGCAGTTGCACAGCGTTCTGCTGGCCAAACTGCAACTGCTGGCCGACAACAACTTCCTCGACCTGGCCCGAGTTGCCATTGCTGCCACCATCCACTCCCCCGAGCGGGCACAGAACATGGTGGAGCGACTCGGCGAACGGGAAGAAGGCCTGACCCTGTGGATCCGCGGAGCCCTGGCGGATGGCCGCCTCAAGCCCCTAGACCCGGAGTTCGCCGCGCAACAGATGCACGGGCTGCTCAAGAGCTTTGCCTTCTGGCCGCAGATCACCATGGGCCAGCCGCCCCTGACAGCGGACATGCAGACCCGGGTCATCGAGTCGGCGCTGGACATGTTCCTGACTCACTACCAGGCATGAACCTGCTTGCATTCTCGTCGCGCGACGTTCGACCACGGTTAAATGGCTTCGAAGGACACTGATTATTCCCACTGGAATAAATGACAATATTCACCAGACTGATCCGATAAACGGCCAAGCCGCAAAAACACCACAAGGTGTTTCAGTACAGAATCTGGTGCAGGAATTTATGGAAAACCAACGCGGCAAGGGGCTGTCATTTGCCCGACGCATCTATTGGCCAAGGATCATCGGCCTGAGTATCGGCGGCATCAGTGTCCTGGCCGCACTCTACCCCCTGGCACCGCCTGACTGGATATGGACACTGTTGTTGTTCCACGGCCTGATCTGGCCCCATCTGGCGTATCAGCTTTCCACCCGCTCGGGCTTTCCCTACCGGGCAGAACGCCGCAACCTGTTGTATGACTCGCTGCTGGGGGGATTCTGGGCGGCAACCATGCAATTCAATCCCCTGCCGGCAGTTACCATCCTCTCGATGATGACCATGAACAACGTCGCCGCAGGTGGCTTGCGTCTGTTCATTCGTGGTGGCCTGGCCCAATGTGCCGGGATACTGCTGTCCTGGGTGCTGTTAGGGGCCAACTTCAGTACCCGGATCAGCGCGCTGCAGATCTATGCCTGCCTGCCCATGCTGACCCTCTACCCCCTGGCCGTGGGCACGGTCTGCTATCGACTGGCGATCAAACTGTCCGAACACAAGCGCGCCCTCAGCGCCCTGAGCCGCACCGACAGCCTCACCGGCCTGCTCAACCACGGCTCGTGGAAGGACCTGCTGCACATCAAGTTCCACAAATGCCAGCAACAGCAGATGGAAGCCAGCATCGCCCTGATCGACATCGACCACTTCAAAGCGATCAACGACACCTACGGGCATATTGTCGGCGATACGGTGCTGCGCCATTTGAGCAACGAACTGCGCCGCAACCTGCGCCATGACGATCTCGCCGGGCGCTACGGTGGCGACGAGTTCTGCGTGATCCTGCCACGCATGAGCCGGCAACAAGCCCTTGATGTGATGGAGCGCCTGCGCCAGGTCTTCAACCAGTACCGACATCCAGAGGTGCAGGAACTGAAGGTCAGCCTGAGTATCGGCCTGGCGGCTTTCGACTCAAGCTTCCGCGACCCTGCAGGCTGGCTCGATGCGGCGGACAAGGCCCTGTATCTGGCCAAGAACAGCGGGCGCAACCGCACTGCCAGCAATGACAGCGAAGCCCTTTTCTCTCCCGCGCAAATGGCATAAAGATCGTTAAAACTTATACAAAAAAGAAGTAAAAAACATTTTTGTACAAGTTTATTTGGATTTATTCCCGTGATTGACATCATAATGCCGCCACTTTGCAGCAGCGGATAACCCCTCGGCACCGCTGCCATCAAAGTCATCCAATCCAACTAAATCGATTCGCAGCCATTACGTATCCTCTTGATGCGGCCAGCGACGTTCGTCCGAAATGTCGCCCGCTTCACCGCTGCGAAATTATCTGTCAGTCATGGAACGCTGACATTGAGCAGATAATGCCGATCGCCGGGGAGCTTTCGGCATACCGGCGCACTCCATAGGGATCGACGCGACGTTTCTCCCACAGAGCAACTGCCAACATGCTATTCAACCGTCACAACAAGACCATCGATTCCCTGAACCAGACCATCGCCGAACAATCCCGCCTGCTGGACGCCATCGACCGCTCCATGGCGGTGATCGAGTTTGACCTCCAGGGCACGGTGCTCCGAGCCAACGACAACTTCCTGAAGACCCTGGGCTATCGGCAAGATCAGGTGATCGGCCAGTCTCACCGACTGTTCTGCCTCCCGGAATACGCTCGCAGCAGCGACTACCAGCAATTGTGGACCCGCCTGAAAAACGGCCAGTTCGAGTCCGGCACCTTTGAGCGAGTCGGCGCCGCCGGCCAGAGCCTGTGGCTGGAAGCCAGCTATAACCCGATCCGCGACGCCTCCGGCACGGTGTATAAAGTGGTCAAGTACGCCCTCGACGTCACCGCCAGGGTGCAGGAGGAAGTCGAGGCCCGGAACAAACTGGAGGCCATCGACCGGGCCATGGCGGTCATCGAGTTCAACCTCGACGGCAGCATCATTGGCGCCAACGCCAACTTCCTCAGCCGCATGGGCTACAGCCTGGCGGACATCAAGGGCAAGCATCACCGGATGTTCTGCAAACCCGAGCTGGCCAATAGCAGCGCCTACCAGGACTTCTGGAGTCGCCTGAACAGGGGGGAGTTCTTCAACGGCCGCTTCGAGCGGATCGACAGGCACGGGCGCACGCTGTGGCTGGAAGCCAACTACAACCCGGTCTATGACGCCAGCGGACGCCTGTGCAAGGTGGTCAAGTACGCCGCCGACGTGACTCAGCAGGTGGAGAAGCATGAGCAGGACGCCCAGAGTGCGAGCCAGGCTTATCACATCTCGGTGGAAACCCGGAAAGTCGCCGAACAAGGCACCGGGGTGATCCAGCAGGCTGCCAGCGAGATGCGCCAGATCGCCCATAACATCGAGGACTCCTCCTCGCTGATCGCCCGCCTCGGCGAACGCTCCGAGCAGATCACCGCCATCGTCAACACCATTCGCGGTATTGCCGATCAGACCAACTTGCTGGCCCTCAACGCTGCCATCGAGGCCGCCCGGGCCGGAGAACAGGGCCGAGGTTTTGCCGTGGTGGCCGACGAAGTCCGGCAACTGGCGGCGCGCACCAGCGGCTCGACGGCGGAAATTTCCAGCATGATCGACATGATCCAGAACGAAACGCAGCAAGCGATCAAGAGCATGGACGGCACTCGTGAACGAGCTGCCAAGGGCGTGCAACTGGCGGATCAGGCCGGGACCGTGATCCTGCAGATTCGTGATGGCGCCAGTGACGCGGTGCAAGCCGTCAGCATGTTCGCCAACGAACGCGACGCACTCTGAGGGTGGTTTTCCCGACGTCGATAATGACGTCGGGCCTGGCCTTGAGGACTATAGTGGCCCGACGTCCCAACGCCTGGCGGAGGCCATCATGAGTTCCAGCGACACCCCGGAAAAAACCACCCCGAACGTCGACCATCTGCGTTTTCACCGCGCCCACGCCCACCTCGGGCCGACCTTTGGCAACGACGCCTTCGCCTTGAAAGCCGAAGCCTTCGCCCGGTTCTTTGGTACCCCGGCCTTTCTGGGTGCACAGACCCTGATCGTGTTGATCTGGGTCGCCCTGAACCTGACCGGCGTCACCCATTTCGATGTTTACCCTTTCATCCTCCTGAACCTGGCCTTCAGCCTGCAATCAGCCTACGCCGCACCGCTGATTCTTCTGGCTCAGACCCGCCAGGCCGCACGGGACAAAGCCCAGTCGGACGCAGATGCCCAGCACCGCGAAGCCCTGGCCATCGCCAACAGCGAACGCCAGGCCCAGGCCGCGCAGACCACCGGCCAACTGCTGGAGTTGCTGGAGCAGAACACCCGGCTCACGGAAATGACCAAACAACTGACCGAACGCATCGAGAACCTGACCAGCGAGATGCACGCACACTTTGTCCGCAAGGATCAGCCCCACCCTTGAGCCCTGCTCAGGGCCAGCGCAAATGGCGCGCCAATTCATCGAACAGGGTCACCACCGAACGCAGGGCCCGGCAATCCGGACGGGTCAGCAGCCACAGGGCTGTGTCATGGCCCAAGGGTTCACTCAACGCCTCCAGGCCACCACTGCCGATGAGAAAATCCGGCAAGGCTGCAACGCCGAGGCCGGCCCGTACCAGCTCGGTCACCGCAAGCATGCTGTTGCAGCGGTAGCTGGGTTGCACGCCAGGCCAGCACTGACGGCGCCAGGCCACGGTGGGATGGTCTGGGAGAAAGTCATCCGGGGCGACCCAGGCCACCTTCGACAGGTCGCTGCAGTCTATCCGTTGCCGGTACACCGGGCTCGCGCACAGCCGATACGACACCGCCCCCAGGCAGCGCCCCACCAGATGTTCCGGCGGTGTCGCGGTCAGGCGCAGCGCTATGTCCGCATCACGCCGATTGAGGTTGGCGAAATCATTGGACGTACAGAGTTCGATAACCAGCGCCGGGTAGTTCGGCATGAATTGCGCCAGGGCCGGCAGCAGCAGGCCTTGCAACACCGAATCGGTGCAGGTCAGGCGCACTGTGCCGCTGATCACCTCTCCTCCCTGGGCCACGCCGATCCGCGCGGCCTCCAGCGCCTGCTCCGCCTGTTCGGCCTGTTGTGCCAGGGCTTGGGCCAGGCTGGTGGGCAGGTAACCGGCGCGGCTCTTGTCGAACAACTGCTGCCCGAGCCCGGCCTCCAGCCGGCGCACGGCACGAAACACCGTGGACACATCCACCTTGAGCAGGGCTGCGGCGCGGGCCAGGGAGCCGCCACGGACCAGGGCGAGAATCAGTGACAGGTCGGGATAGTCCAGCTGATAGTGCATGGCTGCATTGATCACTTGGGTAAACGCCAATATTGATTGCGTGATCGCCAATCTATAGTGGCTCCAGGCAGTCGACAAGTCAGCGCCACAACCGGAGAGGCCACATGTACCCAGCCCGATCTACCGCCACCGTCCGCATCGCCCTGGTGGGGGATTACGACCCACAGATCACCGCACACCAGGCCATTCCCCTGGCCCTGGAACGCGCCGCTATCGATAGCAAGGTCAGGGTGGACTACCAGTGGCTGGCCACGCCGGAGCTGACCCACGAGCAACAGCTGGAAGGTTTCGACGGCCTCTGGTGCGTGCCTGGCAGTCCCTACCGCCACATCGACGGTGCCCTCTTGGCGATCCGTGTCGCCCGGGAACGGCAACGGCCCTTCCTCGGCACCTGCGGCGGCTTTCAGCACGCGGTGCTGGAATATGCCCGCAACGTGCTGGGCTGGACCGACGCCGAGCATGGCGAGATCAACCCCCATGCCCAGCGCGCGGTGCTCACCCCCTTGAGCTGCGCCCTGGTGGAAGCCCGCGACCGAATCCAGCTGCAAAGCGGCAGCCGGATCGCCCAGGCCTACGGCACCCAGAGCATCGAGGAAGGTTATCGCTGCCGCTATGGAATCAATCCGGACTTTGCCGGCCCCTTGCTCAGTGGTGTGCTGCGCCCTACTGGCCACGACAGTGACGGCGACTTGCGCGCCGTGGAACTGGACGGCCATCCGTTCTTCGTCGCCACACTGTTCCAGCCCGAGCGCGCCGCCCTGCAAGGCCGCACACCGCCCCTGGTCACCGCTCTGCTCAAAGCCTGCCTGGAGGCGCAAGGATGATCGGCCAGACGCCCGCCCCACCCTATTACGCAGTGATCTTCAGTTCCCAGCGTCGCGAAGCCGATCCCGCCTACGACCAGGCGGCCAAACACATGGTCGATCTGGCTCGCCAACAACCGGGATTCCTTGGGGTCGAATCGGCACGAGGTGAGGATGGCTTCGGTATCACGGTGTCCTACTGGACCTGCGAGGCGGCGATCCTGGCCTGGAAGCAACACGCCGAACACCGCGCCATCCGCGAGCGTGGTCGCAATGACTGGTACCGGTACTTTCATACCCGGGTAAGCAAGGTGGAGCGGGCCTACAGCTTCGGCATTTGAAGCAAGCCCCTGAACCGCGTCGGATGCGGTTCAGGGCAAGCGCGGGTCATCCCTGGGCGGTCGACAGCAGGCTGCGCACCGCCTGGATTTCCGGTAGATCGCTGCGACGCATATAGACCCGCAGCGGTTCGCTGATGTTGATCCGGTCGTCGATGTTCTGATCCAGCAGCAACTGGATCTGCTCACGCTTGAGGCTCATGGCCTGATCGGACACCGGCGCCCAGACAAATTCATTGGCCGGAACTATGGCGTCATCCGCCACATCCATGCCGAAGGAGTCTTCGCTGAAACGCACAATGTAGCGGCCGGTCTTGCGATTGAAGCCGACAAAGCCCTTGAGCTGATCGGCAGCCTGGCAGATGAGTTCGGAGGTGATGCTCATGGTAAACCTCACTGTAAGTCCCATGGGACGGGTGATCGATGGTCTACACGCGAGGCAAGGAAGGAGCTGTTTTCAGGCTTCCCTCTGATGGGGAAACTGCAGCGCCCAAGAGTACTGCAAAGCACCGGAAAAAACCGCGAAAGATGCGTATGAGAAGGATTTATGTCGCTCTGGAGATAGCACAAGCGTCATTGAGTTGCTAAAAGATATCTCCTTGTACTTGCCTCCACGAAAGGATTTCGAGCATGCCAGCGACCTTCCCCCCTTGTGCCCTGATGTTGGCCCTGATGCTCGGTTGCGGCCTGGCCCAGGCCACTGAACAACCCGATCCAGATGCCTTGGCCGCTCACCAGGGAATTCCGCAGCCGGCAGTGATCGCTCACCGTGGTGCATCTTTCGATGCCCCCGAGTCCACTGCTGCGTCCTATCGGCTGGCCCGGGACCTGGGCGCCGATTACCTGGAGATGGACCTGCAGCGCAGCAAGGATGGTGTGCTCTTCGCCCTGCACGACAACAACCTGCAACGCACCACCGACGTGGCGCAGAAATTCCCCGAACGCAAGGACAGCCCGGCCAACGCCTTCACCATGGCCGAACTGAAAACCCTCGACGCCGGCAGCTGGTTCAACCAGGCCCATCCGGACCGCGCCCGCCCGGGCTTCGCCGGCCTGAAGATCCTCACCCTGGACGAGATCATCGACATCGCCCAGGGCAATCCACAGCACAAACCCGGGCTCTACATCGAGACCAAGGAGCCTCAGCTGTTCCCCGGCATCGAGCACGATCTCAAGGAAAAACTCCAGGATCGCGGCTGGCTGAGCCCGGCGGGCTCCAAGCTGGCGAAAAGCGAACTGGCCGTGGGCCAGGGCAAAGGCAAGGTCGTGCTGCAGACCTTCGACAAACACAGCCTGGAGCTGCTGCACAAGGCAATGCCCAAGGTGCCGAAAGTCCTGTTGCTGTGGGTGGCTCCCGGCAGCATCGAGCCCGCCTCCGGCCAGACGTTCGCCAGCAGCGGCGAAACCGACAAGGCCGCTTTTTATGCCAAACAGCAACCCAAGGACCAGGCCGAGTTCAAGCGCTGGATCGACTTCGCCAAGACCCAGGGTGCCATCGGCACCGGTCCCTCCGCAGCACTGACCGCTGGCGGCGATCAGAGCTATGCGGATCTGGTGCAACCCTGGATGAATCAGTACACCCACGACCAGGGCCTGCTGGTACACGTCTACACCGTCGATGAACCGGTGGATTTCAACAAGGTCATGGAGGCCGGGGTCGATGGCATCTTCACCAACCGCAGCGCCGAGCTGCTCAAGTATTTCAAGCGGCCGGCCAGCGCCAGCGTGGCCCAGTTGCTGGAGGCCAGCGGTTACTGAATGTCCGCCTTACACTGGAGCGGCGAACTCTGGCTGGGCCATGACTTCGGCCTGATCCACGGGGCGATGGGACGCACCACGCCCCACGCCCACTACGCCCATCAACTGATCATTGCCCCCGAACAGCCGGTCACAGTGGAACTGGACGGTTTCCGGCTCAGTAGCCACTTCCTGTTGATCCAGGCCCTGCGCCGCCACGCCATTATCCAGGCCCCAGACCGGGCCTTCACGGTCTACGCCGAGCCACTGCGCATCGCGGCCCAGGACCTGCAGCTCAGCGTCAGCCGTATCGAGCCCTCACTGCCCGGCCTGGAAGCGGCGCTGCGCAGTTGTCCGCGCCAGCCCATTGCCGACCGTCGCGTGGCACGGGCGCTGCTGGCCCTGGACGCCGCCCTGGAGGGCAAGGTGGCAGCGACGCAACTGGCAGCCCAGGCCCATCTGTCCCTGAGCCAA
>NZ_MOAK01000073.1:314614-318142 GCF_003732485.1 Pseudomonas protegens | reverse complement strand
TGTAGGCCTGCCGGTACGGCGGCTGGTGCTGTGGCGGCGCCTGCGCCTGGCCATGGCCCTGTTGCTGGAGGGGCAGGCCATGGCCCAGGCAGCCCACGGCGCCGGGTTCGCCGACACCGCGCACTTCTCCCGCACCTTGAAGGCGCTGTTCGGCGTCACCGCCGGTCAGGCCCTGAAAACCCTCAGGCCCCGCCTGCTGGATTGACCGGGCGCCGCAACCCCTCGGGCACCTTGGGCTCGGCGGCATAGCGTTGGGCCTTGAATGGCTCCAGCAACTGCGGCCAGTAATCCACCGGATAGTCCGGACGACTACCGATGCCCAGGTCGCCCTGGCGCATCAGATAGTCATGCCGATAGAACGCGGTTCCCAACAGCCAATCCCAGAGATTGAAGAACAGACCGAAATTCACATCACCGGCGCGGCCGTACTTCATATGGTGAAAGCGATGCACCGGCGCCCAGGCAAACACCAGTCGCAACAATCCCAGGCGCATATCCACATTGGAATGCTGCAACAGCAACTGAATGGCGATGGCCAGGGCCAGCAACTGTGCCACCGGCAGCGGGATGCCCAGCACCAACAATGGCAACAACCCCGCCGTCGCTTCCAGCAGTTGGTGCAGGGGATGCTTGAGCAGACCGTTGAAACCGTACATGCGCAGCACACTGTGGTGCACCGCATGCAGGCGCCAGAGCCAGGCCCAGCGATGGCTGGCGTAATGAGCCAGGGTGATCCCGCAATCGGCGATCACTATCGCCAGCAGCAGTTGGCCCCAGAGCGGCCATTCCCGAGGCCACAGGCCGTCATGGGCCAGCAGCGCCACCAGTCCCGGCAATGCGAGCAGGCCCAGGGCATTCAGGCCCTCATTGACCAGAGCATGCAGACTGTCCCGCAGGCGGTCACCCTGGGAGCGATTCCATGCCGGCTCGTAAGGCAGAACCCACTCCACCAGGAAAGACACCAGGAGCGCAGCCGCAAACAGCACCAGCAACCCACCCGCAGAAGCCTCTTGCGCACTCATCCAGCACAGCGCACCACCGATGAATCCACCAAAGAACAAGGGGGCATACAACCACGCAAGCAATCGTTTCATTCGCTCAGTCTCCTAGAAGGGAGACACCAGCTTGGGGCTCGCCTCAGCCCCTGGCTTGAACAAACGGCGCAACCACTGACCTGAATTAAGGGTGAATTAAGTTGCAGTGGCTAACCTGTGTCCATCGAAACCCATCACCCCAAGGAATCAACCCATGACCAAGTTCTCCGCTCTGTTCGCCGCTGCCGCCCTGACCCTGACCGCCGGCCTGGCCCAGGCCGATGTCCGTCCGGACCTGATCCCGGGCCTGCTCAAATCCGGCGCCATCATGGACCTGGAAAAACTCAACCAGGCTGCCCTGGCCCAGCACCCGGGCACCACCGCCGCCAGCATCACCGATACCGAGCTGGAGCAGACCGCTACAGGCGCCTACGTCTACCAGGTGGAACTGCGTGACAGCAAAGGCATCGAGTGGGACGTGGACCTGGATGCCAAGACCGGCAAGGTCCTGAGCAACAAGCAAGACAAGTAAGCCCCCGCACACAGCACAAGGCCGCGCCCCGTTTCGGGAGCGCGGCCTTGTGCTTTTGCGCCCGCATACAGGGTGAGCGGTATCAGGCGCCGAGACGCGCCGTAACCTCGTTCAATTGTCCCGACAGACCGTGCAGGTTGCGGCTCGCCGCTTCAGTGCGCTGGACGTTGTCGAGGTTGGTACTGGCAATCGAAGTGATCTCGGTCAGGTTGCGCGAGATGTCCTCGGCCACCGACGTCTGCTCCTCGGCGGCGGTGGCGATCTGCCGATTCATGTCGCGGATCGCTTCCACCGCTTCGGTGATGCGCTCCAGCATTGCACCGGCTTCGGTCACTTGCTGCACACTCTGCTCGCTGCGGGACTGGCCGCTCTCGATGGCCTGGGCCGCATCCACCGCACCGGTCTGCACGCTCTGGATGATCTGGTTGATCTCGATGATGGACGCCGCAGTACGCTGGGCCAGGCTGCGCACCTCATCGGCGACCACGGCAAAACCGCGCCCCGCCTCACCGGCCCGGGCCGCTTCGATGGCAGCGTTGAGCGCCAGCAGGTTGGTCTGCTCGGCGATCCCCTGAATCACTTCCAGCACCTTGCCGATACGTCCGCTGTCGGCCTCCAGGCGGCGGATCACCGTGGCCGTGTTGGCGATCTCGCCACGCATCTGGGTGATGCTGTGGATAGTGCTCTGCATCACCTGCTCGCCCTGCTGCGCCGACTGGTCGGCATCATCCGCGGCGCGCGCAGCATCGGCAGCGTGGCGCGCCACTTCCTGGGCCGTGGCGGACATCTCGTTCATCGCCGTCGCCACCTGATCGGTGCGGTTGAACTGCTCGTTGGTGCCCTGGGACATCAAAGTGGCGATGGAGTTGAGCTCGCCGCTGGAGCTGTCCAGGTCCGAGGCACTGCGCTGCAGGCTGCTGAAGGTCTGGGCCAGGAAGTCACGCAGGGTGTTGGCGGCAGCCGCCAGCCTGCCCAGTTCGTCCTGACGATCGCTGGCCACCCGGTCGGCGAACTGGCCACGGCTGAGCTGGGCGACGTAGTCGATCAACTGGCGGATCGGCTGCACCAGGCTGCGGTTCACCAGCCACAGGCTGAGCAGGCCGATCAGCAAACCGGAAACCAGCATCACCAGGATGCCCAGCCACACCGTGCGATCGGCCGCCGAGCTGATGTCCCGGGACTGCTGGTCACTGTGTTTGCGCAGCTCGGTCACCAACTCGCTCATCTGTTCGCTGGTGGCACGGTCCACGCCCTTGACCGCAGCATCGCCGGCACTCGGCTCGGCGCCTGCGGCCACATAGGCGTCACGGCCCTTCTGATAAGCCGAGCCGAGCGAACGGTGCTCCTCGGCCAGGCGCTGTACCCGGCTCTTGAGGCCCGAGTCCAGGCCCGGCGTCTGGGCCAACTGGCCGAGAATGTTCTGCACATCCCGCTGACGATCCTCGAACTGCTGCCAGTACTTGTTCAGTTCCTGGGGCTGCTTGCCCCGCAGCAACACGTTCTTCCACTCCTGCACCTGGCTCTTGAACTGCAGGTTGGCCTCGTCGATCAACTGCGAACTGCGCAGCGGACCTTCGATCAGCTCGCGGTAGCTCTGCACGCCACCGGACAGCAAGTGAAAGCACGCCAGGGCGATCAGCAACACCGCAAACAGGCTACCGCTCAGCAGGGCAAGAATTTGCGCTCTCAGGGATTTTTGCAAAAACATCGAGAAGATCTCATGGCAGGGATAGAGCAAGCCACTAAGGGCATGCGTAGGTCCGAACTTCCCTGTCAGGAGCACTCGAGGAGAATCGAATGCGCATTGCATGTGAGCGTGATCGGCATCCGCGATCCATTCTTGAGCGCTGCCGACCACTGGTATGGCGCCGCGGATTGTCCACTTTGAAACGTCACAAAACTGTCAAAAAGCCTTGCCATGATGAGGCCCAAGTGAACCTGTAAAACCCGCGCCAGGCACTG
>NZ_MOAK01000073.1:310977-314568 GCF_003732485.1 Pseudomonas protegens | reverse complement strand
CCGATCTGTTTGGCCTGCTCTACGGTTTCAGCTTTCGGCCCGGCGAACGGGGTCATGAACTGGACTCAGCCAAGGCCCTGCAAGCCCTGCAACAGCCACGCAGCAGCGACGAATTCCTCTGGTTGCACCTGAACCTGGCCCACGCCGCCTGCGAGCGCTGGATGAAGACCCACCTGCAATTGCCCGAGGAGTTCTTCGAAGCCCTCCACGAAGGCTCGCGCTCGACCCGTATCGAACACGTGGACTCGGCCCTGCTGGCGGTGGTCAACGATGTGGTGTTCAACTTCAGCAGCATGGTGTCCTCGGACATCTCCACCCTGTGGGTCTGCGTGCGCAGCAACCTGATCATCAGCGCCCGCCTGCAGCCCCTGCACTCGGTGGACAAGCTGCGCTCCTCGGTCAAGGCCGGCGAACGCTTTCGCTCGCCCCTGGAACTGCTGGTGCACCTGCTGCGCGACCAGGGCGAAGTGCTGACCCAGATCGTGCGCAAGACCAGCCTCAGCGTCGACCAGATCGAAGACCAGTTGCTGGCGTCCCGGGTCTCCAGCAACCGTGCCGAACTGGGGGCCATGCGCCGGGTACTGGTGCGCCTGCAACGCCTGCTGGCCCTGGAGCCGGGCTCCCTGCTGCGCCTGCTCAATCGGCCGCCGCAGTGGTTGCAGAAGGAAGACGTCAAGGAACTGCGCAAGTCCACCGAAGAGTTCGCCCTGATCATCAACGACCTCACCGCCCTCGGCGAACGGATCAAACTGCTGCAGGAAGAGATCGCCGCCAACCTCAATGAACAGACCAACCGCACCCTGTTCACCCTGACCGTGGTCACGGTCCTGGCCCTGCCGATCAACATCATCGCCGGCTTCTTCGGCATGAACGTGGGTGGCATTCCCTTCTCCGGCGACCCCGAAGGTTTCTGGATTCTGGTGGCGCTGGTGGCCACCTTCACCGTGATCGCCGGGCGCTGGGCCTTCCGCAAGCGCCAGGACTACTGACCCCACCTTGTAGGAGCCGGCTTGCCGGCGAAGGCGTCCGCCAAGGCAGGTGCTTGGCTTGAGGGCCTCTTCGCCGGCAAGCCGGCTCCTACGGGATGAGCGGGATGGAGGGATGGTCGTGCGTGATCGATCTGATCAACGGAACGGCTCAATCGCGTAAACCATGACCTGAGGCAGTCTACCTGTAACATTTGGCAACGATCATGGACGCCATTCCTTCCAGCAACAGGATTGTCCAGTAATGGCCACCCCTTCCCTGACTGCCGCTTCCCCCAGCCTCGACGTCAAACCGCAACTGGATAAAAAACCCGGCCCCTTCACCCTCGTGGTGTTTTTCGCGGTGCTAGCCATGGGCTTGCTGTTCACCGCCTACAGCCTGGTGCATGACATGCACGAACTGGGCACCACGGTCACCACCTGGACGCCCTTCCTGTTGCTGGGCGTAGCGCTGCTGATTGCCCTGGGCTTCGAGTTCGTCAACGGCTTCCACGACACCGCCAACGCCGTGGCCACAGTGATCTACACCCACTCGCTGCCGCCACAATTCGCGGTGGTCTGGTCCGGCCTGTTCAACTTCCTCGGCGTGCTGCTGTCCAGCGGCGCGGTGGCCTTCGGCATCATCGCCCTGCTGCCGGTGGAACTGATTCTGCAGGTGGGCTCCTCGGCCGGCTTCGCCATGATCTTCGCCCTGTTGATCGCCGCCATTCTGTGGAACCTGGGCACCTGGTGGCTGGGGTTGCCGGCCTCCTCGTCTCACACCTTGATCGGATCGATCATCGGCGTCGGTGTGGCCAACGCGCTGATGCACGGCCGCGACGGCACCAGCGGCGTGGACTGGAGCCAGGCGAGCAAGGTCGGCTACGCCCTGTTGTTCTCGCCATTGATCGGCTTCGTGTTTGCTGCCCTGCTGCTGTTGGCCCTGCGCCTGTTCGTCAAGAACCGCGCGCTGTACAAGGCGCCCAAGGGTGACGCACCACCGCCGTGGTGGATTCGCGGCCTGCTGATCCTGACCTGCACCGGGGTGTCCTTCGCCCACGGTTCCAACGACGGCCAGAAAGGCATGGGCCTGATCATGCTGATTCTGGTGGGCACCTTGCCCATGGCCTATGCCCTGAACCGCACCATGCCTGCCGACCAGTCGCTGCAGTTCGCCGCAGTGGCCGAAGTCACCCAGCAAGCCCTGGTGAAGAGCGCCCCGCAAGCGGCGCCCGCCGATCCTCGTGCGGTGCTCTCGGAATACATGCGCAGCAAGGAGGCGACGCCTGAACTGATCCCGGCGCTGGCCGCCCTGACCGGTGCCATCGGTGCCGAGGTCAAGGGCTACGGCTCGCTGGCCAAGGTTCCCGCCGAAGCCATGGGCAACGTGCGCAACGACATGTACCTGACCAGCGAAACCATCCGCCTGATGGACAAGAACCAGGTGGGCCATTTCGACCAGGACACCCGGGACAAGCTGCAATTGTTCAAGCAGCAGATCGACAACGCCACGCGCTTTATCCCGTTGTGGGTGAAGATCGCGGTGGCCATCGCCCTCGGCCTGGGCACCATGGTGGGCTGGAAGCGCATCGTGGTGACCGTCGGCGAGAAGATCGGCAAGACCCACCTGACCTATGCCCAGGGCGCCTCGGCGGAAACCGTGGCCATGCTGACCATCGGCGCGGCGGACATGTTCGGCCTGCCGGTATCCACCACTCACGTCCTGTCTTCGGGTGTGGCCGGGACCATGGTAGCCAATGGCGGCGGGTTGCAGATGCGCACCATCCGCAACCTGGCCATGGCCTGGGTCCTGACCTTGCCGGCGGCGATCCTGCTGTCGGGCAGCCTGTACTGGCTGTTCACCCAACTGTTCTGATCAGCGCCCGCTTGCCCGCCGCCCTGTCAGCCGACGGCGGGCAAGCGGCCCCGCAAGCGACTGGCCAGCCCGGCCTGCAAGGCAAACGCCAGGACCCCGGTCAGCGGCGCCGAGAAACTGGCCAGACCGCCCCCCGCCCACATCAGCATCAGCCCCAGGGCCGTGCCGCCGAACCAGGCAGTCAGCCCCACCGGGTTGAAAGCCGCCACGCGATCAATCGCTGCCACGTCCGTACGCCCCAGCAGAATCTGCGCCAGGGCCACGCCGACCCAGGCCACGACAAAGATCCCCTGATAGGCCAGGGCCTTGAGCAGGTAGGCGAACACATCCGCCAGCATCAGGCCGTAGACGATGATCCCCACCGCCACCGCCCACATCAGGTAGGAGCCGCGCAGACCGAAACGACCGAAGAACGCCTGCATGTTCAAGGTCGCCAGGTAGTAGTTGGCGGTGTTGATCCGGGTTTGCGTGGCCCAGACGAACAACAGCCCCCAGAGCCCCATCAACTGCAAGATCGCCATCACCACCGAGACTTCATTGAGCGCGCCTTCATGGGGAATGCTGCTCACCAGATAGATCCCTGCCGCACCGTTGAGCAAGAACGTCACCGCGTAGAACGGCATGCCGAAGTTCCAGCGACCGTGATAAGCGGCGTCTGCCGGCTTGCCGAAACGTGCGTAGTCGAAGGTGAACAGCATCAGGATCCACACCCCCATGTAGGCCACGAAGCAGTCCCACCAGCCCGTGCTA
>NZ_MOAK01000073.1:293290-310938 GCF_003732485.1 Pseudomonas protegens | reverse complement strand
TAGCCATAACGGCTGATGGACAGGCCCACGGCGAACAGCAAGCCACCCAGATACACCGGCAACAGCACGCCGTTGAGCTTGTCCAGCCAATGCTGCACGCTGCCCAGGATCAGCGGCACGCTGTACAGCACCACCGCCAGCGCCGCCAGCGGATACAGCAGTTGCGGGTACAGGTGGTTGAGGGCCACGGCGATCACCGACCCTTCGAACACCGCGTAGTAGATCGCCGTAGAGAAGAAAATCAAGGTCGCCAGGCAGGCCCCGGTGCTGCCAAACAACAACCGTGAAAACAGTGCCACCGAGAGCCCGCTGCGCATGGCGAAGCGGCTGAGCACGCTGTTCACCAGGCCATAACTGAGCACCGACAGCAGCATGCCGATCAGTGCATTACGGGTGCCGTAAGACAGGGCCAGGGAGGCGCCAACGACGATGTAGAACATCGCGCTGCACACCGCCCACCAGGCCATGGTCAGGGACAACCGCCCCATCCGTGCCTCACTCGGGACGGCAACGCTGGCCGGGTCCTGCCCGGTGTGTTTCGCTTGCGATAAAGCTGCCATGTGCGTGAACTCCAGAACCAGTCAAGGGTTGAAGCGCGGGCAGCCGTCACCGCACCGAAGTGCGGCGTTGGCTTACCTTTTGGCATGGCCCGCGCGATGCGGCGGGCAGAGTCAGGAAGGGAAGAGCTTGCTCAGACAGCTGAGCTTTTTCTTGTAGGAACGCCGGGCATCCAGCGCTTCTTCGAGGGTCACCGCCACAAAGCGGGCCTTCTGGTTGGGCTGCATCTGGCCGATCAAGTCGAGGTCGGCGCTGATCACCGTACCGATCATGGCGTAGCCGCCACCGGATACTGCGTCCCGGTGCAGGACAATGGGTTCAAGCCCTGCCGGCACCTGGATCGAACCGATGGGGTAGCAGCTGTCGACGATGTTCGACGGATCGGAACCGGCGCCGAACGGCTGCTCCCGAGGCTGGAAGCTCAGAGCGCTGCCGCCCTTGAAGCGATAGCCGATGCGGTCAGCCTCCGAACCCACGGTCCAGGGTTCGGCGAAAAAGCTGGCTTTGGCCGCGTCGCTCAAACGTTCGTAGTACAGGCCCGGCACCACCCGCAGGCTGATTTCGCCCCCCAGGGATTGGCGCAGCGCCATGGGCAAGCTGGCACCGGGACGGCTTTTACCGCTGGCGACGCCCACCGGCAGCTCATCCCCGGCCGCCAGACGCCGCCCCTGAAAACCACCGAGGGCGCCCAGGGCATAGGTCGAACGACTGCCCAGCACCAGCGGCACATCGATGCCACCGGCCACCGCCAGGTAGGCTCGGGCCCCGGCCTTGGGAAAGTCGAAACGCAGCACTTGCCCGGCCCTGACCGCAAAGGCGGTGTCCAGGTGCATGTCCACACCATCGAGTTTGGGCGTCATATGGGCGCCGCAAACCGCCACCAGGGCATCGGCGCTGAACGCCAGCTCCGGCCCAAGCAGCGTGCACTCCAATCCCGCAGCGCCTGCCGGGTTGCCCACCAACTGGTTGGCCGCGCTCAGGGCGTACTGGTCCAGGGCGCCAGATGGCGGAATCCCCAGGTGATAGAAACCTTCGCGACCCAGGTCCTGCACCGATGTGGCCAGGCCCGGTTTGATGACCTTGATCATGCCAGCACCTCCTGCAGCGACTTGGGATAGCCGACCGGGTCGGCGAGAAAGGCATCCAGGGAAAACTCCACCTCGCGGATACGCAGGTCAAAGCGCCCGGCCTCGACTTCGGCCACCGCCTGATCGTAAGCCTCACGATCGATGGGTTTGAATTGCACGATGTCCCCCGGACGGAAGAACACCATGTGCGCCTTGAGGTAAGCCAGTTGCTGCTGCGGGTCGTAGATGGGGGCCGGGGTGACGCCGAACATCTGGTAGCCGCCGGCACCGCGCACCGAGTAGATGCAGCCGAAACAGCCGCCATGACCCAGGGTCAGTTTTGGCGTATCGGTGCGCGGCCGCAGGTACTTGGGCACCTGCAACTGCCGCTCACGCTCAACCATCTGGAACATGAACGGCAGCCCGGCAACAAAACCCACCATGGAGACGAACCAGGGCGCACCGCTGTGGGCGGCGATAAAGGCGTCGACGTCCGCCAGACCGTTGATTCGCGCTGCGTACTCCAGGTCCGTGGCGCTGGGGTCCTGGTGCCGGTCACGAAAGCGCATCAGGGTTTCATGGGTCCAGGGGTCGTTGTAGAGCACCGGGATCTCGATGATCCGGGTGTGCAGGCTGCGCTCGGCCACCGCCCCGGCCTCGGCCTGCTGCACCGCCTCCAACAGGGTGTGCGGGGCGATGCGGTCCGGGTCGAAGCGGATCTGGAACGAGGCGTTGGCCAGGCACACATCCAGCACCCCATCCAATTCCAGGCGCTCCACGGCGCGGGTCACCGCCATGCCCTTGAAGAAGGCTTGCAGGGACATGCTGTCGCTGACTTCGGCGAACAGGTGCTCGTCGGCACCAAAGCTGTAGCGGATCGGCTGGCTCATGCGACACCTCCGGCGCGGCGCTCGGCCAGCCAGGTTTCCAGGGTTCCCGTGTGAAAATCGGCCTGCTGCAACCAGGGTTCGGCCAGCAGTTCACGGTGCAGCGACAAGGTACTGGCCATGCCGGTCAAGGTGGTGTGTTCCACGGCCAGCCGCGCCCGGGCCAGGGCCTCGCCGCGGTCACGGCCGTGGACGATCAGCTTGGCCAGCAGCGAGTCGTAATAAGGCGGCACAGCATAGCCCGGGTACAAGTGACTATCGACCCGTACCCCCGCCCCTTGCGGCCAGATCAGTTGCTCGACCTTGCCCGGACTGGGGAAGAAATCCCGCGCCGGGTCTTCGGCATTCAAGCGCATCTGCAAGGCCGCGCCATTGAGCTGGATATCGCTCTGGCGCAACCCCAGGGGCTCGCCCCCGGCGATGCGCAACATGGCCTGGACCAGATCGATGCCGGTGATCAGTTCGCTGATGGGGTGCTCCACCTGAATCCGCGTGTTCATCTCGATAAAGAAGAACTCGCCGGTGCTGTCGTCGTAGAGGTATTCCAGAGTGCCGGCGCCCTGGTAGCCCAAGGCTTGGGTCAGGCGCACGGCGCTGCTGCACAACTGCTCACGCTGCTCGGCACTGAGTACCGGCGACGGCGCCTCCTCGAAGATCTTCTGCCGCCGCCGTTGCAGCGAACACTCGCGTTCGAACAGGTGCACCGCGTGTTTGCCATCGCCCAACACCTGGACTTCGATGTGCCGCGCACGGCCAATGAAACGCTCCAGGTACAGCGCGCCGTTGCCGAAAGCCGTCTGGGCTTCGCGTTGCGCCCGAGGGAATTCCTCGGCCAATTGCGCCGAGTCCTGAGCCAGGCGAATCCCGCGCCCGCCACCGCCGGCACTGGCCTTGATCAACAGCGGAAAGCCCACATTTTCAGCGGCCTTGAGCGCGGCGTCCAGGTCGAAGAGTTCACCTGGGGAGCCCGGTACCACCGGCACTCCCGCCGCCTGTGCGGTGCGCCGGGCTTCAGCCTTGTCACCCATGCGGCGGATGGTTTCGGCACTGGGACCGACGAAGATTGCTCCGGCCTTGACCACCGCCTCGGCGAAGTCGGCATTCTCGGAAAGAAAGCCATAGCCCGGATGTACCGCATTGGCACCGCTGGCCTGCAAGGCACCGAGCAGGGCCTGGACATTCAGGTAGCTCTTGTCGGCCCGCGCCGGGCCGATGATCTGCACTTCATCGGCCATACGTGCGGCCATGGAATCGGCATCCGCCTCACTGCAGGCGGCAACGGTGGGAATCCCCAGGGCCTTGGCCGCGCGAATGATGCGCACGGCAATCTCGCCACGGTTGGCCACCAGCAATTTGTTGATTGATCCAGTCATGCCCCGGCCCTCACTGTTCGAGCGTCGCGACGACCTGACCCGGTTCCACCGGATCACCGTCTTCCACCAGAAAGGTGCTGACTTGACCCGCGCTCCCGGCGGTCAGTTCGGAAAACTGCTTCATGACTTCGATCAGACCGATCACGGTATCGGCGCTGACGCTGTCGCCGACCTCGACGAAAGGCGCCGACTCCGGGGTGGCCTTGCGATAAAAGGTGCCCGGCAAGGGGGTGATAACACTGTATTCGGCCATGTCTGTTCCTTTTGGAATAGTTGTAGAAAGGCAGGCAAAAAAAACAAAACCAGATGAACCCCGCGTCTGTGCACGGTGCTTCGTGTCGATGCGCCTCAGCGCGGTGCGCGCACCTCGATGCCGGCCTGATCCAGCGCCGTGCGGGTGGCCTCCACCAGATCCAGGGCGCCGGGGGTGTCGCTGTGCAGGCAGATGGAATCGAACTCGAGGAACAGGTCCTCGCCTTCGACGGTACGCACCAGGCCGGTCTGGCAGGCGCGCAGCACCTTGGCCGCCACGGCCACTGGGTCCAGGGCACGCACCTGGCGGATGAAAACGATGGAACCGCTGAGGTCGTAATCGCGGTCGGCGTAGAACTCGCGGATCACCGGCTGGCCCAGTTCCTGGGCGACGTGCCAGATCACCGAATTGGGCATGCAATACAGCAGCAGCTCGGGCTCCAGCTTGCGCAGATTTTCCACCAGCAGCCGCGCGGCTTCTTCATCCCGGGCCAGGTGCATGTAGAGCGCGCCGTGGGGCTTGATGTGTTGCAACTTCACGCCTTGCACCCGGGCCATTTCCCGCAGGGCGCCGAGCTGATAGAGCATGTCGTCCACCAGCTCCTGGGCCGGTGCGTTGATGTGCCGGCGGCCGAAACCCACCAGGTCGCGGAACCCCGGATGAGCACCGATAGCAACCCCCAGGCGCTTGGCCTGTTCGATGGTGCGGCGCATGGTGCCGGGGTCGCCGGCGTGAAAGCCGGTGGCGATATTGGCCGAGCTGATAAAGCCCATCAGCTCGTTGTCGACACCGTCGCCGATGGTCCAGGGGCCGAAGCTTTCGCCCATGTCCGAATTGAAATCCACTGCCTGCATCACTATTGCTCCAACTCTTGTGACTTCGTGCAGTGAAAATTAGAGCGGCCTTGACCCCTTGGGAAGATCTATTATCAGATAGAGCATCTTCTGAAAAACAGATAAAGCTTTGTTAAGAGTGGGCAGCCGGCAGCGAGATCGCTTTCGCCGGCAAGCCGGCTCCTACAGCGTGAAGGGGAATGGGACATGTCGTTGACCTTGCGCCAGGTGCGCTACTTCGTGGCCACTGCGGAGATCGGGCAGATCTCCCAGGCAGCGATTCACTTGAACATCTCGCAGTCGGCGGTGACCACGGCGATCAAGGAGCTTGAAGCGATGCTCGCGGTGCAGTTGTTCGTGCGCTCGGCCCAGGGCATGAACCTGACCGACGCCGGGCGGCATTTTCTCAACCGTGCCTATGTGATCTTGCGCAGTGTCGAGGATGCGCTGAACAGCCCGCTGCCGGACTATCGGGCCAGCGGTGTGCTGCACCTGGCGGCCAGCTACACGGTGATCGGCTACTTCCTGCCGCACCACCTGCAACGCCTGGAGCACTGGCACCCGGACGTCACCATCGAACTCCACGAACAGGAGCGCCAGGCCATCGAGCAAGGGTTGCTGGAGGGGCGTTTCGACATGGCGGTGGTGCTCACCGCCAACCTGACCCATCCGGACATCGTCTCGGAAACCCTGTTCAACTCCGAGCGCCGGCTGTGGCTGCCGGCGCACCATCGGCTCTGCGAACGGGCCAGCGTCAGCCTGGCGGACGTGGCCGAGGAGCCGTTCATCCTGCTCACCGTCGACGAAGCCGAACAGAGTGCCATGCGCTACTGGGAACAGGCCGGCCAGCAGCCCAATGTGCGAGTGCGCACCAGCTCGGTGGAGGCGGTGCGCAGCATGGTGGCCAACGGCAGCGGCGTGGCGATTCTTTCCGACCTGGTGCACCGGCCCTGGTCCCTGGAGGGCAAGCGCATCGAGACCCTGAGCCTGAGCGACGCGGTGACCCCCATGAGCGTGGGGCTGGCCTGGCACCGCGAACGGACCTTCACCCCGGCGATGCAGGCCTTGCGCGACTACTTCCACGACGCCTTCCTGGCGCCCCAGCAACTCTCGGCCCGGCGCTGAGGTCTTGCACAGTCTGTAGCCGTAGCCGAGCCCGCGCGGCTGCGAAAGAGGCCGCAGAACCTATAGCGATCCTAGCGCGGCGGCGCCTGCCACAGTGCCTACTGCGGCAATGGCTACACACGCTAACTCAGGGGCAGGTCCAGCGTTGCGCGGTGCTGGCGATCTGTCCGGCCAACTGGGCGATGGCCTGTTGATGAGCCTTGACCAGGCTGCCCAGCTCGACACCCGCCGGCTGGCGGATCTGACTGCTGCAGGTCAGGCTGCGGGCCGGACCGCCCTCGCCCCGCAGGCGCAGGCTCCAGACCACATCGATCAGCGCGTAACGCCCGGGCAGGGATTCGAAACGCCGGACATCGGTCTGCAACGACAGCACCGGGCGCCCGGGCTGCTTGGGCAAGCCTTCAAGGTTGCGGGTACCGAGCTTGTGCTCCATCTGGCTGGCCAGGGCGTCGTGGAACTCATCCACCAGGGGCGCGCTCCAGCGCTGGGTTTCCAGGATTGCCAGGGTGCCGCTGTCCTGACGCACCACCAATTGCGGCTGATCCACCTGGACCGGGATGCGCACCGTGGACATCTCGAACTGCAGATTCCCGTTGCGGGCCGCAGCGCTGCCTTCAGCCACCGGTGGCATCAAGGTGTAGTAATGGGTCGGCGCAGAGCTGCAAGCGGCAAGTCCCAGGGTCAGGCTCAACAACAAGGCAGGTTTTTTCATGGCTGGGCTTCCGGTGCGGATTCGCGAACAGAGGAGGATGGCGACTGGTAGGCATCCGGTTGGTTGTCTTTGAGGCGCCCGCGAATCAACGCTTCAGGATGACGACCGAGGAAGTCGCTGAGCACCCGCACCGAACGGGCGGTGCGCTGCACTTCCTCCATGGCCTGGCTGAGTTTCTGCCGTTGTGGCGAGTCCTCGGAGAAGCTCTCGTTGGCACTGGCCAGGGTCTTCTTCGACTGCTCCAGGGTGTCGCGCATCTGCGGCAGCACCTGGCCATTGACCTGTTTCAGGGTCTTCTGCATCTCCACCAGGCTGCCGTCGAGGTTGGCGGCGATGGAGTCGATCGGCAGCTTGCTGATCTTGTCCACCACGGCCTGCAGTTGTTCCTGCAACTTGTCCATGCTGCCCGGGATGGTGGGGATCTCCAGCGGCCGCGCGGCGGGGTTGTAGGCCACCGGCTTGGCGTTGGCGACAAAATCCAGGGAGATGTACAGCTGGCCGGTCAGCAGGTTGCCGCTGCGGGGCTGGGCCCGCAGGCCGTTCTTGACGAAAGCGCCGATCAGTTTCGCGGAGCGGGCGTCGTCTTCGCCGCCGGTCTGCTTCACCAGTTTTTCATGGGCCTTGCCCAGGCGCTCGGGATAGATCACCGCCCCTACCAGGGTCGGGAAATACTTGCGCTGTTCGTCGTAGTCCAGGTCCATGGACACCACCTTGCCGATGTTCACCCCAAGGAACTCCACCGGGGCATTGAGCGACAGGCCGCGCAGGGCCTGGTCGAAGCGCATGCGGATGTAATACGGCGCGCCGTCCGGCGGAGCCAGCGCCGTATCCTGATCGCCAAACAGGGTGTATTCGGCATTCTCCTCGGCCGGCTTGGCGTTGGGGCTGTACTTGGGCTCAACGAAGGCGATGCCGCCGGCAAGGATCGAGGACACCGACTCGGTGTTGACCTTCAAGCCGTTGGCACCCAGGGTCACATCCACACCGCTGGCGTTCCAGAATCGGCTGTCGGTGGTGACGTACTTATCATTGGGCGCGTTGACGAAGATCTTCACGTCCACGCCCTTGCCGCTGTTGGCCAACTGATAGGACACCACCTGCCCCACTTCGATGCGCCGGTAGTAGACCGGCGAACCGATGTCCAGGGAGCCCAGGTCGTCGGTGTGCAGGGTGAAGCGCTTGCCCTTCTGCCCGTAGGTAATGAGCGGCGGGGTTTCCAGGCCCTTGAAGCTGTCCTTGCGCTTCTCCGACTTGCCGGCATCGGCGCCGATAAAGGCCCCGGAGAGCAAGGTATCGACCCCGGAAACGCCGTTGGCGCCAATGCGCGGGCGCACCACCCAGAACATCGAGTCGTCAGCGGTGAAAGGTTCGGCGGACTGGTCCAGCTCGACCTTGGCCAGCACCTTGCGGCGATCGTCGCTCAAGGCAATGGAGGTCACCTTGCCGATCACCACGTTCTTGTACTTGACCTGGGTCTTGTTGGCTTCCAGGCCCTCGGCAGTCTGGAAACTGATGGTGATTTCCGGCCCGGCCGACAGCGAGTTGTGGACCACCATCGACAGCCCCACCAAGGCCGCGACAATGGGCACCAACCACACCAGCGAGACATTGAAACGCCGTGTACGCAGCGCCGGAGCGCCGGGAGCCGGCTGGGAACTTGCTGCCTTGGAACCTGGATGATCAGACATCTTCAACCTCTACATCCCAGATAAGCCGGGGATCGAAACTCATGGCCGCCAACATCGTCAGCACCACCACCAAACCAAAAAACAGAATGCCCATCCGCGGATCGATGGAGCTCAGGGCCCGAAATTGCACCAGGGCCGCCACCAGGGCCACCACCAGCACATCGAGCATCGACCAATAACCGATCACCTCGATAAAACGGTACAGCCTGGCACGCTCGCGCTGGGCCCAGAGGCTGCGGCGCTGGCAGGTCACCAGCAAGGTGCCGAGGACAAAGAACTTGATGCAGGGCACCACCACGCTGGCGATGAAAATCAACAGGGCAATGTCCCAGGAGCCGTGTTTCCAGAACTCCACCACGCCGCTCATGATGGTGTTTTCACTGGCACTGCCAAAAATACTGGTGTGCATCACCGGCAGCAGGTTGGCCGGGATGTAGAAGATCAGGCTGGCCACGAGAAAGGCCCAGGTCCGCGCCAGGCTGTTGGGCTTGCGCGCATGGACCACGGAGTCGCATCGGGGGCACTGGTGCTCGGATTGCTCGCAGACCTGGCCGCAGGTGTGGCAGAGCATCAGTTGATAGTCCCGGGCGTAAGGGGGCGTACTCATCAGTAGCGACCCTCCAGGTCATCCCAGAGATAGCGGATGTCCTTGCCGGAAATCAGGATGATCAGCACTGTCAGCATGGCCAGGGCCCAGAGCCCGAGGCCGGGGTGCACATCGAGCATGCCGGCAAGCTTGACGATGGCCACCAGAATGCCCAGCAGGCACACCTCGAGCATGCTCCACGGCCGCAGGTGCTCCAGGGCCCGCATGCAGGCCTTGAAGCCTGGCGCGGCGCGATCGAAATTGGCGAACCCCAGCACCCAGCACAGCAGCATGATCTGCAGGCACGGCGCCAGGATGATGGTCAGGCCGGTAATCGCTGCAATCAGGCTGATGCGGCCCTGGGCCAGGGCTTCTACCGATTGCCAGAGGGTCGCTTCGTTGCTCAGGCCTTCGAGGCTGATCTTGATCACCGGAAACAGATTGGCGAAGACGAACAACAACCCGGCGGTAATCGACAGGGCGAACAGCTGCTGCACGTTCATGTAGCGGGCACGGGCCAGCACCGCGCCACAGCGCGAGCACTGGGCAGCCTGGCCTTTGCCGAGCGGCACGGATTCGTACAGCGAATCGCAGTGTTCGCAGATGATCCAGTTACGGGAAATAGTCATGGTCTTCAGATAGTCGGGAGGGCTGCAGGTTCAGTGACGGCCTCCAGCGGACGCTCATTTTCAGAAAAACTCGAGGACGGTGTCCAGTTCTGTCTGAAATCAGGTCGCAGACCTCTGCGCCATAATAGGCCCCCCCGGGGGTTTTCGCCGACCAAGACCTGGGCCGGCGACGCTCACAGAGGCCTGCGGCTCAATGAGCCAGACGCTGTTGCAGCCACTTGTCCCGCAGTACGTCGTAGGTCCAGTGGTAGAGGTAGGTGTAGGGCAGAAAGAACAACAGCACGCCGATATCGAGGATGAACGCCTGCAACAGGCTGATGTTCAACCACCAGGCAATCAGCGGTACCCCCACCGCCACCAGACCGCCTTCGAACAGCAGGGCATGCAGGACCCGGGTCCAACCATTGCGTGCAAGCTGCAGACGCTTGAGCAGACGATCGAACAGACCGTTGAACACCACGTTCCAGATCAGCGCCAAGAGGCCGATGCCGACGGTCACCAGGCCCATGTCAGCCATGGGTTTGTCCATGATCCAGGACAGCAGCGGCGTGCAGATCAGCACGGCCAGCAGTTCAAAACCTACAGCCTGGAAAATACGTTCGGTAAGGGATTTGTGCAGGCTCATTGCCGTGCTCCTTGAGTGAATGTGTTGGCGATCTTCCAGGATCAGGCCGATACTTCATAATCAATAAACATCGACCGAGGCGATAGTTCATGGCCTCACACGAAGTGCTGCTGGCGTTCGTCCAGGCAGCGACCCAGGGTTCCTTTTCCGCCGCCGCCCGCAAGCTGGGCAAGAGCCAGTCCACCATCAGCGCGGCGGTGGCCAGCCTGGAAATCGACCTCAATGTGCAGTTGTTCGATCGAACCAGCCGCAAGCCCGGCCTGACGCCCGCCGGGCATGTACTGCTGCAGCACGCGGAGGAGATCCTCGCGGCCACCAGTCGCCTGGACATGGCCGCCAGCCAATTGTCCCGGGGGGTCGAGCCGAAACTCACCGTGGCCCTGTCCGACACCTATCAGTCGGATCGCTTTGAAAGCTGCCTGAGCGCCTTCGAGCAGCGCTACCCGGACCTGGAACTGGAATGCCTGATCGCCGAATGCGAAGACCTGATCGCCCTGGTGCAAAGTGGCCGGGCGCACATCGCCTTTGCCGAGATGCAGGCCGATTACCCGGCGGACCTGGATCACAAGACCCTGGATGAACAGGGTGAAATGTCCCTGTACGTATCCCGCAAGCATCCCCTGGCCCGACTGGAGCACGTCGATCAGCAAACCCTGCGCCAGCACCGGGAACTGCGCCTGGCAACAGTGCTCAACCCCTACGACAGCCGTCCCCAGGGACGGGTCTGGTCGGCGCCCAGCTACCTGATGCTGCTGGAAATGGCCCAGGGCGGTTTTGGCTGGGCACCGTTGCCGAGCTGGCTGGTGGAAGGCTTTGGCGCCGGTAAATTACAGGAGCTGAACGTACGCGGCTGGCCGCGCACGGTGGCGGTGGATGCCCTCTGGTCACGCCTGCATCCACCCGGGCCGGCCGGGAGCTGGCTACTGGGGCGGATGCTGGAGTGAGGCAGTTCGAGTCTGCGCACCTGTAGAGCGCCCCCTGCAAAACTACACCGAGCTGGAGGCCAGTTGGGCCAGGCGAGCTTCGAGAAAACGCCGTTCCGGAGCTTGCCGGGTCAGGGCCAAGGCTCTCTGGTAGGACTCCCGCGCCGCCTCGACCCGCCCCAACTGCCGGCAGAAGTCGGCACGGGCAGCGTGGATCAGGTGGTAATCCTGCAAGTCGCCGCGCCCCAGGATGGCCTCCACCTGCTCCAGGCCGACCGCGGGGCCGTCGCGCTTGGCCAGGGCCACGGCACGATTGAGTTCGATCACCGGCGAAGGCTGCAGCCGCAGCAAAACGTCATACAGGCCGACGATCTGCGGCCAATCGGTCTGTTCGGCGCTGGGAGCCTCGGCATGCACCGCGGCAATCGCTGCCTGCAGGCAATAGACCCCGCCGCGTCCGCTGCGCAACCCGCGCTCCACCAGGGCACAGCCTTCGTCCATCAAGGCCCGCTGCCACAGGGAGCGGTCCTGCTCATCCAGCAGGATCAACTCGCCAGTGCTGGAGAGTCGCGCCCCACGTCGGGACTCGTGCAGCAGCATCAGGGCCAGCAGGCCCAATACTTCCGCCTCCGGTAACAGTTCCAGCAGCAGGCGCCCCAGGCGTATCGCTTCACGGGTCAGCTCCTCACGGGTCAACTCGGCGCCCATGGACGCCGAATAGCCTTCGTTGAACACCAGGTAGATCACTCGCAAGACACTGTCCAGGCGCTCCGGCAACTCGTCCAGCGCCGGGACCTGATAGGGAATCCCGGCGTCGCGGATCTTCGCCTTGGCGCGCACGATACGCTGGGCGATGGTGGCCGGGGTGACAAGAAAGGCCCGGGCGATTTCCTCGGTGCTCAGGTCGCAGATTTCCCGCAGGGTCAGCGGCACCTGGGCGTCTGCCGCCAGCGCCGGGTGGCAACAGGTGAAGATCAACCGCAGGCGATCGTCTTGCACATCCTCACCGCTCCAGTCGTGCTGTTCGAGTTGCTCCAACTGGCTGACCAGCGCCGCCTGGGAAGCGGCGAAGCGCGCCCGTCGGCGCAAGGCATCGATGGCCTTGAAACGTCCGACGGACACCAGCCAGGCCCGAGGATTGTCCGGCACGCCGTCCCCTTGCCAACGCTCCACGGCGACAAAAAAGGCCTCGTGCAAGGCCTCTTCAGCCAGGTCGAAATCCCCCAGCAGGCGGATCAGGGTGGCGAGAATGCGCCGCGATTCCTCGCGGTAGATCCGCGCCACCAGGACCTGCACGGCCTCACTGGATGGGCCCGGCATCAGTCCGGCATGCCTTGGGTCACCAGGGCCACCAGACGCTCCAGGCTCTCGCCCCAGCCCTGATGAAATCCCATGGCTTCGTGGGCCTGCCGATCGGCTTCGCTCCAATGCATGGCGCGGGCGGTGTAGAGCGTCTTGCCGTCCTGCTCCTCGAAGGTCACTTCAGCGGTCATGAACGGCTTGCCCGAAGGAATCCAGCCGGGCACATAGGCATCGGTGAACACCAGGCGCGACGGCGCGTGGATCTCCAGAAACACCCCCATGGTCGGGTATTCGGCGCCGTCAGGGGCCCGCATCAACGTGCGAAACTGGCCACCGACCCACAGGTCCATTTCACACTCCGGGGTGGTCATGCCGTGCGGCCCCCACCATTGCGCCAGCAACGCCGGCTCGGTCCAGGCGCGAAACACCTTGGCCCGTGGCGCATCGATCAAGCGGCTGATGGACAGTTCATGCTCGGCAGCCTGGCGGCCGACTGTTGAAAAGGTCATTGGCAAACTCCTGCTTATGCTTGTTTTCAGGGATTGAGTTCACGCACCGGACGCACTTCGACACTGCCGACCCGGGCCGCCGGAATGTTCCCCGCCACCTGGATCGCTTCATTCAAGTCCCTGGCCTCGATCAGGTAGAAACCGGCCAGCTGCTCCTTGGTTTCGGCGAACGGGCCGTCGGTGATGGAGAGCTTGCCGCCACGCATGCGCACCGTGGTGGCGGTCTGTATCGATTGCAACGCCTCGGCGGCAAGCATCCTTCCGCTGCCCTGGACCGACTCGGCATAGGCCTGGCACTCGGCGTCCTTGGGGCTCTCGGGCAAGCTGTGCAACAACTGTTCATCGCTGTAGACCAGACAGAGGTATTTCATGGGTGTCTCCGGGTTCGGGCCGATCAACTATGGTTGCTGTTTTGTCCTTTGGCGAACCGCCCGCTCATCAGGGTTGCAGATCGAACTGGGTGGTCCCGGTCAGCATGTCGAACGGCGCCGACCAGTGCTCATGCACCACCTGCCACCGCCCGTCGCGCAGTTCATAGGCGGCGCTCACCCGCATCCAGCAGGCCTTGGTCTGCCCTTGGGCATCGGTGCCCCCGCAATGGGCCAGCCAATGGGCGAACCCCAACTGCTCGGCGGCCCGCACTTGCAGTTGGTGAAACTCGAAGATGCCCGGGCCCGGGCAGACCTCCATGCAGGCTTGCCAATGTTCACGGTAGGCGGCCTTGCCCGAATACTGCAGGGCGCCGACGGCGTCGAAAGAGACGATGTCATCGGCGTAAAAACTGACGATAGCCTCGATGTCCCTGGCGATCACCGCCTGTTGCCAATGGTCGATCAGGCTGCGGATCTGCGCTTCAGTGGATGGGTTGTGCATGGCAAAAACTCCTCAAGAGTGGAATCAACCGGCACCGGGCAGCCTCTGCAAGAGCGCACTTGAATGCTCGGTACCCCCTTAGTCGTCTGGCCCCACAGACAATCGACAACCTCGATAAAAAATTTTCCCGCTCGGGCAAAATCGCTAGAATCCGCCCCCTTCCCTCCCCTGGACAGTCCCGCCAGTGACCACTCGTCTCGTGCCTTATGAACAGCTCGACAGCCATCAGCGTGCCCAACTGCTGAGCCTTGAAGTACGGCCTGAACAGAGGGCGTTTTCCGGGGATATCCATGGCGCGCTGTACACCCTGGGCAATGCACCGGCCGGCGCCATCAAGGGCTTCGCTCTGCTCAGCGACGAACGGCCGGTGGCTTTCCTGCTGCTCAAGCACGCGCCTTGCCTGCCGGCCTGGGCCGAGGCCGACCACGCCACCCTGCACGCCCTGCAAGTGGACCTGCCGTTCCAGGGCCAGGGACTGGGCACCGCCTGCCTGCAAGCCCTGCCCGGCGCCGCGCTCCGGGAGTGGCCGCAGCTCAAGGGCCTGATGCTGGCGGTGGATGCCGACAACCAGGCCGCACTCCAGCTCTATCTCAAACTGGGCTGGGTCGAGAATGGCCAGGCCTGTAAAGGCCGGATGGGTTATGAACGCAGGATGGTCCTGGCGTTTTGAGTTCAGCACTTCAACTCAAGGGCACTCCTGCTTAGCAGCCCCTGAAAAGACCCTACGCAGGCGCCCCTTGTTCATCAGGGGCATGCCTGGGACTTACAACCCCCGCACCATCTCATGCCAGGCCATGCCGCCGTGGTCCGACGCCGACGCCTTGATGTAGACGAAGCCAAAGCGCTCGTAGAGCGGCACATGGCGTTCCTTGCACATCAGGTGGATGCGCGCCTTGCCCTGCTCGGTCATGCGTGCAATGAAGGCTTGCAACAGTTGCCGGGACAGACCCTGGCCCTGGAAATCCGGATGCACCACCACCGACATGATCACCACTTCGGAGCCGGCCGGGTCGTGGCCGATCAGTTCCTTGAAGGCTTCGTCGGCCATCTGCACCTCGAAGGTGGCACCGGAGTTGATGAAGCCGGCCACTGCGCCATCCACCTCGGCGACGATAAAACCCTCGGGCCAGGTGGCGATGCGGGTAGCGATCTTTTCCCGGGTCGCGGCTTCGTCGCCTTCGTAGGCCAGGGTCTCGATGGCGAAGCAAGCATCCAGATCGGTGGGCAGGACGGTACGGATCAGTGGGGTCGAAGCGGTCATGGGCGGCAACCTGAAGACGGTGAAGGATGGCCGATTCTAGCAAGAGTGGCGTTATGGGGAGCCTTGCGTATGCAGGGCATAGGGATAGTCGGGGCCGCCGTAAAGCTTTCATATAAACCCTGGCAAGGGCGGCGCCCAGGGATTATCTATCTGATCCCCGACGCCTCCTGGCCGGCCCCATCGAGCCGGTCCTGCCGCGTCTTGCCCACAGGACCTTCTCCATGAGCAACATCCAGATCGGCCTTCTTGTGCTGTTCGGCATCGCCGCCTTCGGCTGCATTACCTTGTACATCGATTTTGTACATGAGCGGCGTCGCGGCAAAAAAGCCCTGAGCGGCGCCACAAGGCAGGATCAGAGCCCCACCAGGCGATAACCCACCTGCAACTCGGTGATCAGATGCTGGGGCTGAGCCGGATCGGCCTCCAGCTTCTGCCGCAGATGGGCCATGTGCACCCGCAAGTAATGGGCGCGATCGACATAGTCCAGGCCCCAGACTTCCAGCAGCAGCTGACGATGGGTCAGTACCCGGCTCTGGCCGCGGATCAGGGCGCAGAGCAGACGGTATTCAATGGGTGTCAGGTGCACCAACTGCCCTTCGCGGCGCACCTCATGGGTGGCCAGATCGACTTCGATGGTGCCAAAGGCCACCTTGCTGGTGGCCGCCGCCGCGCCGCTCTGGCCATGGCGCCGCAGTTGCGCACGAATTCGCGCCAGCAACTCCGGCACACCGAAAGGCTTGACCAGATAATCATCAGCGCCGGCATCCAGGGCGGCGACTTTCTCGTCTTCGCGGTCCCTGGCCGACAGCACCAGGATCGGCACCGCCAGCCAGCCGCGCAGTTCACTGATCAGTTGCTTGCCGTCGCCGTCCGGCAGGCCCAGGTCGACGATCACCAGGTCCGGCTGGCGGCTGGCGGCATGGATCAGGGCACGCTTGACGCTGTCGGCCTCGAACACCTGGAAACCTTCGTCCTCCAGGGCAATGCCGACAAAACGGCGGATATTGGCTTCGTCCTCGACAATCAGGATGCGTGGGCTGCTCATAGGGCTTCCATGGATGGCGGTTGTCCCGCCGGCAAGGTGATGACAAAACTCAGCCCGGCGTCGGCGTGAGGCTGGGCCTCGATACGCCCGCCATGGGCTTCGACAATACGTTTGGCCAGGGCCAGCCCCAGACCGATCCCGGCCACCGCGGACTCTTGCTGGCCACGGCTGAAGGCCTCGAACAGGCTGTCCGGGGAACTGCCCTTGGGACAGCCCGGACCGGAGTCGCTGACCTGCAGGATGATCTGCTGGTCCACCTGGCGGGCAGTGATCTGCACCAGGGTACCGGCAGGGGTGTACTTGGCGGCATTGTCCAGCAGGTTCACCAGCACCCGTTCCAGTAGCAGTGCATCCACCTCCACCAGGGGCAGATGGGGCGCCATGCTCACCCGCAGTTCATGTCCGGCCAGGGGCTCGCGCAACTGGCGCAGGGCGCTGCCGACAATCTCCTCCAGGGAATTCCACTGACGCTTGAGGCGCACCCCGCGCTCCTGCATTCGCGCCATGTCCAACAGGTTCTCGATCAGGCGCTGCATGGACGTGGCTTGATCATGGATGCCATGCAACAGCTCGGGCAGCGGACCATTCGGAGCATGGGGCAACGCGGCATCGGCGGCACCGATGATGGTGGTCAGCGGCGTGCGCAGGTCATGGGAAATGGCGGCGAGCAAGGTGTTGCGCATGCGCTCGCCCTCCATCTGCACCACGGTGCTCTGCGCCACTTCGACGTAATGCACCCGCTCCAGGGCGATTGCCAGCTGGCTCATGCAGGCCTCCAGCAGGCGCTGCTCCTCGGGCTCCTTGAGGCGCTCGGCATCCGCCAGCTCCAGCACCAGCACCCCGCGCACTCGCATCGGCGCCTTGAGCGGCAGGTAGCAGCCCTTGGCCGCCGCCAGGGTGTCGGTGCCGCTGCCTGCCGGCTGATCATGGTCATAAGCCCACTGGGCAATGCTTTCATCGATCGCCAGGGCATTGGCATTCAAGGCCCGCACGCGACTGTCCGCATCCGGCAGCGCCAACCCGACCCGGGCCTCGAACACCCCGCTGAAGGTGCGCAGGGCCACGGCGCAGATCTGCTCCTCGGTCAGTGCCGCCGACAGCTCCCGAGCCAGGCCGGCCAGGGAGGTGGCGCGGCGTTCACCTTCGGCGGCGGTGCGGGCCTGGTGGCGCAGCCGCGCGGTGAGCTGGCCGGTGATCAGGGCAATGCCAAGCATCAGGGCGAAGGTGAAGAAATACTGGGTGTCGTTGACGGTGAACGACCACACCGGCTGGACGAAGAAGAAGTCGAAACACAGCACCGCCAGCATGGCCGCCCAGACACCCGGGCCACGCCCGAAACGCAGGGCCACCAGAACCACAGTAAGCAGGAACAGCATCACCACGTTGGCCGGATCGAACA
>NZ_MOAK01000073.1:291622-293269 GCF_003732485.1 Pseudomonas protegens | reverse complement strand
TCGAACCCCTCCAGCAGCAGCGCCGCCACTGCAGTGGCGGCGAAACAGGCGAGGCTGGCCCACAGATAGGCCGGCGCTCGGCTCGGGGACAAACCGGCCTCTGGCTTGTCCGCAGGTGCCGGGCGCCGGCTCAAGGGCCCGTTGGCGATCACGATCTGGTCGATTTCCGGATGCTGGCGGCTGATGCGATCGCTCACCGACTGATGCCAGAACTGCCAGACCTTGCGCGGGTAATGGCCCAGCACCAGGCGGTTGGCATTGTGCTCACGGGCGCAGGCCACCAGGGCCTCGGCCACGTCCATGCCAGGCAGGGTCGCAGTCTCGGCGCCGAACTCGGCGGCCAGGGCCAGGGTCCTCATCGCCGCCGCATAACGACCGGCGCCACGGCCCTTGCGTTGCGCCGAAGCCACATGCACGACGATCCAGTCGGCTTCGAGTTTCTGCGCCAGGCGTGCCGCTTCGCGCACCAGGCGTTCGTCCGCCGGGTCGCCGGCGATCCCCACCAGCAGCCGCTCCCGGGCCGGCCACAGGGCATTGATCGAGCGCTCGCGGCGATAGTCGCGCATTTGCGCATCGACCCGGTCGGCGGTGCGACGCAGGGTCAGCTCGCGCAGGGCCAACAGGTTGCCCTTGCGAAAGAAATTGCGTGAAGCACGCTCGGCCTGGGGCCCCATGTAGACCTTGCCATCCTTGAGGCGGCGTAGCAGGTCATCCGGCGGCAGGTCGATCACCAGCACTTCGTGGGCCTCATCGAACAGGTGATCGGGCACCGTCTCGCGCACGCGGATGCCGATGATGCCGCTGACGATGTCGTTGAGGCTTTCCAGGTGCTGGACGTTGAGGGTGGTCCAAACATCGATGCCGGCCCGCAGCAATTCCTCCACGTCCTGCCAGCGCTTGGGATGGCGCGAGCCGGGCACGTTGCTGTGGGCCAGCTCGTCCACCAGCAGCACCGCCGGGTGCCGCGCCAGGGCGGCATCCAGGTCGAACTCCGGCAAGGCGTAGTCGCGGTGCATCAGGCGGTGGCGCTCCAGCACTTGCAGCCCTTGCAGCAGCTCGGCGGTTTCCCGCCGGCCATGGGTTTCCACCACCCCGGCCACCACGTCGCGGCCCTGGGCCACTTCGTTGCGCGCCGCGGTGAGCATGGCGCAGGTCTTGCCGACTCCGGCGTTGGAACCGAAATAGATCCGCAGTTTGCCCCGTTGGGCCGCTTGCTCGTCCTGCTGCAGTTTTTCCAGCAGCGCATCGGGATCGGGGCGACCGTCGCGGGGCGGCATGTCAGCATCGAGAACAGCCATGTGCATCCTTAAATGGACAAGGCGGCACTCGAAAGAGCGCCGCCTTGCAAGTCCCTGTCAAACCAGGCCAAGCCCGGCCAGCAGCATGTCGATCAGCTTGATCCCGGCAAAGGGTACCAGCACCCCGCCCAGTCCGTAGATCAGCAGGTTGCGGTTAAGCAAGGCCGCCGCGCCGATGGACCGGTACTTCACCCCCTTGAGCGCCAGGGGGATGAGGAACACGATGATCAGCGCGTTGAAGATCACCGCACTGAGAATCGCCGAGTTCGGGCTGTTCAGGTGCATCACGTTCAGCGCCGCCAGTTGCGGGTAAGTGGCGACGAAGGCGGCCGGTACGATAGCAAAATAC
>NZ_MOAK01000073.1:283818-291559 GCF_003732485.1 Pseudomonas protegens | reverse complement strand
TGCCCACTTCCACCACTTCGATCAGCTTGGTCGGGTTGCTGTCCAGGTCCACCATGTTGCCGGCTTCCTTGGCCGCCTGGGTGCCGCTGTTCATGGCCACCGCCACGTCGGCCTGGGCCAGGGCCGGGGCGTCGTTGGTACCGTCGCCGGTCATGGCCACCAGCTTGCCCTTGGCCTGGTAGTCGCGGATCAGTTGCAGCTTGTCCTCGGGCCGCGCTTCGGCGAGGAAATCGTCGACCCCGGCTTCCACGGCGATGGCCGCCGCGGTCAGGCGGTTGTCGCCGGTGATCATCACGGTCTTGATGCCCATGCGCCGCAGCTCGGCGAAGCGCTCCTTGATCCCGCCCTTGACCACGTCCTTGAGCTCCACCACGCCCAGGGCCTGGGCGCCTTCACTGACCACCAGCGGCGTACTGCCACGGCGCGAGACTTCATCGACCTTGGCCTGCAAGGCCGGCGGGAAGCTGCCGCCCTGGGCCTCGATATGCCGGCGGATGGCATCGGCCGCGCCCTTGCGGATGCTCCGGCCCTCGGGCAGGTCGACCCCGCTCATGCGGGTCTGGGCGGTGAACTGCACGAAGCTGGCGCCCAGGGCGTGAAGGTCGCGCCCACGGATGTCGAACAGTTGCTTGGCCAGCACCACTATGCTCCGGCCTTCCGGGGTTTCGTCCGCCAGGGAAGCCAGTTGCGCGGCTTGCGCCAGTTCGCTGTCCTTGATCCCCGGCGCCGGCAGGAAGGCGCTGGCCTGGCGGTTGCCCAGGGTGATGGTGCCGGTCTTGTCCAGCAGCAGCACGTCCACGTCCCCCGCCGCTTCCACGGCGCGGCCGGAGGTGGCAATGACATTGGCCGACATCATCCGGCTCATGCCCGCCACACCGATGGCCGAGAGCAGGCCACCGATGGTGGTGGGGATCAGGCACACCAGCAGCGCCACCATCACCGTGGCGCTGATCACGCTGCCGGTGCCGCTCATGGCCACGGCGAAGATCGAATACGGGCTCAGGGTCACGATCACCAGCAGGAACAGCAGGGTCAGGCCCACCAGGAGAATGGTCAGGGCCACCTCGTTGGGAGTCTTCTGGCGCTTGGCCGACTCCACCATGGAGATCATGCGGTCCAGGAACGACTCGCCGGGGTTGACGCTGATGCGCACCACCAGCCAGTCCGACAGCACCCGGGTGCCGCCGGTGACCGAGGAGAAATCGCCCCCGGCCTCACGGATCACCGGCGCCGATTCACCGGTGATGGCGCTTTCGTCCACCGTGGCCACGCCTTCGATGACCTCGCCGTCCAGGGGCACCAGGTCGCCGGCCTCGATCAGCACCACCATGTCCTTGCGCAGTTCGCTGGCGGCCATGGGCAACCAGGCGGCGCCATGCCGGGGCTGTTGCAGCAGCTTGGCCAGGGTCTGGCGCTTCATGCCCTTGAGGCTCGCCGCCTGGGCCCGGCTGCGGCCCTCGGCCAGGGCTTCGGCAAAGTTGGCAAACAGCACGGTGAACCACAGCCACAGGGTGATGCTGAGGATAAAGCCGCTGGGGGCCTCACCCTCGCCGCCCAGGGACTGGAACCACAGCAGGGTGGTGAGAAGGCTGCCCAGGTAGACCACGAACATCACCGGGTTCTTCCACTGCGCCTGGGGCAGCAGTTTCTTCACGGCATCCAGGCACGCGGTGAGCACTAGCCCACGGTCGAACAACGCTATACGAGGGTTGCTACTCATGATCGACGTCTCTTACTCACTGGCCGCAACGGGCGAGGAATGCAGGGGCGCTTGGGCATCCAGCGCCAGGTTGAGTTGCAGCACATTGACCCGGGGCTCGCCCAGCAGGCCGAAGGTGCGGCTTTCGCTGTGGTCCTGCAGTAGCGCCTGCAGATCGGCCAGCGGCAGGTTGCGCAGGCGGGCCACCCGGTTCAATTGCAGTTGGGCGTTGGCCAGGGAAATGTGCGGGTCCAGGCCGGAAGCCGAGGCGGTCACCGCGTCCACCGGTACCGGCATGTCCGCCGCCAGGCCGTTGAGCTGGCGATAGGCGCTGACCCGCGCGGCCACGCTGTCCACCAGCTTCTGGCTGGTGGGGCCCAGGTTGCTGGCACCGCTGGCCCCGGCGTTGTAAGGCTGGGGCACGCTCTTGCTCGGGTCCAGCGGATCGCTGCCCAGGGTCATGCTCGGCCGGCCCTGGAAATACTCCGGGCGACTGAAGGACTGACCGATCAGTGCCGAGCCCACCACCAACCCGTCACGCTGCACCAGGCTGCCCTGGGCCTGAAACGGGAACAGCAGGTTGGCCAGCACGGTGGTCGCCAGCGGATAGGCCAGCCCGGTCAGCAGCATGAAGAACACCGCCGCCACCAGCACCGGGCGCAACAGGCCCTTGAACAGCACCGCAGTGGTGCCTTGGGTTTGCATTTGCGTCGTCATCACAACCCCTTACTTGTAAGTCTGGCCGGCCAGCAACTGCAGTTGCTCCACCAGCGGGCCGAGCGCGAGGGCCGGCAGGAAAGTCAGGCCACCAACCACCAGCACCACGAACACCACCAGGAACATGAACAGCGGCGTGGCAGTGGGAATGGTGCCGGCACCGGCCGGGATGTTCTTTTTCGCCGCCAGCGAACCGGCCACGGCCAGCATCGGCAGCATGGTGAAGAAACGCCCCATGAGCATCGCCAGACCGATGGTGGTGTTGAAGAACGGCGTGTTGGCGTTCAGCCCGGCAAACGCCGAACCGTTGTTGGCGGTGCCCGAGGCGTAGGCGTAGAGCACCTCGCTGAAGCCATGGGGGCCGAGGTTGTTGAGGCTGTTCAGGGTGTCGGGCCACAGCGCTGCCAGGGCGGTGAAGCCGAGGATGCAGATCGGGTGGGCGAGCACCGAGAGCATCACCAGCTTGATCTCCCGGGCCTCGATCTTCTTGCCGAGGAATTCCGGGCTGCGGCCGATCATCATGCCCACCAGGAACACCGTCAGCAGGGCGTACTGGATCAGGTTGATAAAGCCCACGCCATCACCGCCGAACACGCAGTTGAGCATCATCTGCGCCAGGGGCACGAAGCCACCCATAGGGGTCAGCGAGTCATGCATGGCGTTCACCGAACCGGTGGTGGCGCCGGTGGTGGTGGTGACGAACAGCGCGGTGTCGGCGATGCCGAAGCGCAGCTCCTTGCCTTCCATGTTGCCGCCGCTCTGGGTTGCCGACAGTTGCTGGTCGGCACCGACCTGGGTCAGCAGCGGATTACCGCCCTGCTCCGCGGTGAAGACAATGGCCAGGAAGCCGACGAACATCACCAGGAAGGTGCCGAAGAACACCCAGCCCTGACGCCGACGCAGCAGCATGCTGCCGAAGGCGTAGGTCAGCGCCGAAGGGATCAGCAACATGCTGAGGATGTGCAGGACGTTGGTCAGCGGGGTCGGGTTCTCGAACGGGTGGGCGGCGTTCATGCTGAAGAAGCCGCCACCGTTGGTGCCGATGTGCTTGATCGACTCGAAGCTGGCCACGGCGCCGACGATCAGTTGCTGCTGGGCGCCTTCCAAGGTGGTGGCCAGGGCCTGGGAGTTGAGGGTCTGGGGCATGCCCTGCCAGACATAGACCAGGGCCATGACCAGGCACAGCGGCAGCATCACCCGGTACAGGGTGCGGGTGAAGTCGACCCAGTAGTTGCCGATATCCGCCGAGCTGGAACGGCTCAGGCCGCGAATGAAGCCGGCCGCGGCGACAACACCTGCGGTAGCGCCGACGAACATCAGGAAGGTGATCACCGCCATCTGGCTGAAGTTCGACAGGCTGCTTTCACCTGAGTACGCCTGCCAGTTGGTGTTGGTGATAAAGGACGCGGCGGTGTTGAACGCCAGGTCCGGGGTCTGCGCCGCCAGCCCCAGGGGGTTGAGGGGCATGACGGTTTGCAGGCGCAGCACCAGGTAGCCCAGGAGCATCATCGCCGCGTTGGACAGCAACAGCGCCGAGCCATAGCGGGCCCAGCCCATGGTTTCGCCGGGGTCGATCCCCAGCAGGCGGTAGGTGGCCCGCTCGGGCAAGGCGTGGCCGCGGCCGCTGAAGACCCGGGCCAGCCATTTGCCCATGAGTACGGCGAGCCCAGTCATTACCCCGAGGATCACCGCGTATTCCAGCACAGTACTCAACATGTCGATGCTCCGTTCAAATCTTGCCCATGGCGACGATGACCAGGGCCGTCAGTACAAAGAACCCCAGGGACAGGCCCACGAAGATCAGGTCGTACATGGCTGGTTTCCTTTCTCGAGAATGCCCGGACGGGCGAATGAAAATGCCGGGGTAGCGCTGGGTGCGGTCATCAGAATTTCTCGGCACGGATCAGCGCGTAACCCAGGTAGACAAACAGCAGCACGGCGCAAAAACCGCTGGCGCCGTAGATGAATTCCAGTGTCAGCAAGGCTTTTCCCCTTAATCCCTTGAGGCGGCGCCGCAACCGCAGACAGCGGCCCGGGGCGCAACCGGTCAGGCACCCGGCAATGGGCACCGGCAGGGAGTCGGGAACGAGCCGTCCGCCGCTCTCCTCTGCGCCACGCAGGTTAGGTGAGGGCGTATCAAGGTCGGACACTGATTGCGGGGGGCGGTGTTAAGACGGCGTATAGATTGCGGCCAAGGCAGGGAGAATCGGGGGCCGGCCAGCGCCCCCGAGGGAATCATTCACTTTTGAGCGGTAGCCAGATCTCCACCACACCGCTACCGGTATCAGGGTTGAAATCGGCACTGTAGCGCTCGAATTCCGGGGCATCGGCCGCCTCGCGACCGGACTGGGGCAGCCAGGTCTTCCAGATGTAGTCGAAGGTCTTTGGCAAGTCCTGCAAAGAACCGTCGTGCTCGAACACCGCATAGTTCTGCGGCTGCACCTCGATCCAGCGATAGCGCTCGGGCAGGTCGTCAAGCTTGCTGATCTCGACCCCGGCCAGGTATTCGAAGCTGCCCTGGCCATCGGGGTTGCAACAGATGCCGTAGGTCACCTCGCCCACTTGCCCCGGCACCTTGCCGATGTGGGGGATGAAGCGCTGCCAGAGCTGGCCGATGTCCTGGCCGGAGCCAGGGGTAAACCGCTCGCTGAAGCCGGCGATCAGCAGAAAACGCTCTCTTTCGAAGCGCGGTTCTGGACCCGCGCCCTGTTTTTGCTCATCCATGAATGCCACTCCTGCCGCAGAAAAGATGGGTACGGCAACAAGTATAGAAGCCAATCGCCAGGGCCAGGATCAGAGCGCCGGAAGGTCGACCACCCCGGCGCCGACGATGAACTCCTGGTAACCGGATAGGATCACGTAAACCGCGAAATAGCAGAAGATCGCTGCAGATGCCAGGTAGGAGTAGCGCAACAGCTTGTCCCCCAGCAACTTGCCGCCCTGGGTCGCGGCCAGGCACAGGCCCATGGTCCAGACCAGCCCGGCGCAAAAGAATCCGGCCAGGAACAACCCGGAGTCGGCAATCGTGCCGCCACCGGATCGGGCAATCAGGGTGCCTCCCACGGCGGCAAACCAGAGGATCGCGCTGGGGGAAGACATGGCCAGGAAGATCCCGCGCAAGAACTCCCTGCGTGGCGAACCGCGGTCCGCCTCCCCGGCCGTGGCCAGTGTCGCGCTGTGATGAATGGCGGCATAAATCATCTTCGCCGCGAAATACACCAGCAGCGCCGAACCGCCGATCCACAACACCCAGCGCACACTTTCGTACTGCAGCAGCACGGTCATTCCGGCCAGGGCCAGCAGTGCGTAGATCAGGTCACCGACGCAGGTCCCAAGGCCCAGGCAAAAGCCCTGGAAATAGCCGCGCTGCATGGCCAGGGTGATCATCGCAATATTGGCCACGCCGATGTCCAGGCACAGCGAAAGGCTCAGTAAAAAGCCGCTGGTAAACTCCATCATTCTTCCCGTTTGACGCTGTTGTTCGAAGAGCTGCCGAGCGGCGTCAGAACCGCCCGAACGGATCAGGCAGAAGCCGATCGCCGTCCTTGCAGGCAAAAAGCGTGCACGTTATAGCGGCAAACCCGACAGCCCGGCAAACCGCCCGGAGCGCAAAATAATTTTCCGCACCTCTGGACAAGCCCGCGACAGCGCCTTTATCGTCTGCCCCGCAGGCCACCGCAGTGGCCAACGTCGCTCGGACGGTTCCGGGCGCTTACGTCTTTTCGAGGCAACAATGGCCGAACAAGGTTCGCCGCGCCGCTTTGCGCGCATCGATCGTCTCCCCCCTTACGTTTTCAATATCACTGCCGAGCTGAAGATGGCTGCGCGTCGGCGCGGCGAAGACATCATCGACTTGAGCATGGGTAACCCCGACGGCGCGACTCCGCCGCACATCGTCGAAAAACTGGTCACCGTTGCCCAGCGTGAGGACACCCACGGCTACTCCACCTCCAAAGGCATTCCACGGCTGCGCCGGGCGATTTCCCGTTGGTACAAGGATCGCTACGAGGTCGATATCGACCCGGAAAGCGAAGCCATCGTCACCATCGGTTCCAAGGAAGGCCTGGCGCACCTGATGCTCGCCACCCTGGACCAGGGCGACACGGTGCTGGTGCCCAACCCCAGCTACCCGATCCACATCTACGGCGCGGTGATCGCCGGCGCCCAGGTGCGCTCGGTGCCGCTGGTGCCCGGGGTGGACTTCTTCGCCGAACTGGAGCGGGCCATTCGCGGTTCGATCCCCAAGCCGAAAATGATGATCCTCGGCTTCCCCTCCAACCCCACCGCCCAGTGCGTGGAGCTGGATTTCTTCGAACGGGTGATCGCCCTGGCCAAGCAGTACGACGTGCTGGTGATCCACGACCTGGCCTACGCCGACATCGTCTACGACGGCTGGAAAGCCCCGTCGATCATGCAAGTGCCCGGGGCCAAGGACATCGCGGTGGAGTTCTTCACCCTGTCCAAGAGCTACAACATGGCCGGCTGGCGTATCGGCTTCATGGTCGGCAACCCGGAGCTGGTCAGCGCCCTGGCGCGGATCAAGAGCTACCACGACTACGGCACCTTCACCCCGCTGCAGGTAGCAGCTATCGCGGCACTGGAAGGCGACCAACAGTGCGTACGGGACATTGCCGAGCAGTACCGGCAACGGCGCAACGTACTGGTCAAGGGCCTGCATGAGCTGGGCTGGATGGTGGAGAACCCCAAGGCCTCGATGTATGTCTGGGCCAAGATTCCCGAGGCCTACGCGCACCTGGGCTCCCTGGAGTTCGCCAAGAAGCTGCTGGCCGAAGCCAAGGTCTGCGTGTCCCCGGGGGTGGGTTTCGGTGAATACGGCGACGATCATGTGCGCTTTGCGTTGATCGAGAACCAGGACCGGATTCGCCAGGCGGTGCGCGGTATTCGCGGCATGTTCCGCGCTGACGGGCTGGTGCAGAAAAGCTGAGATGCTTTCAGCCACAAAAAAACCGCAGTGATGCGGTTTTTTTGTGGCCGTGCTGCCGGTTTTTCGCGGGCAAGCCCGCTCCTACAGGCGAAGCTCTTAAACCACCAGCGACAACAGCAGGATAAAGATCAGCCCCACCACCGAGAGGATGGTTTCCATCGCCGTCCAGGTCTTGAAGGTCTCGGCCACGGTCATGTTGAAGTACTGCTTCACCAGCCAGAACCCGGCGTCGTTGACGTGGGACAGGATCAGCGAGCCGGCGCCGGTGGCCAGCACCAGCAGTTCGCGGTTGACCCCGGGGATCATCCCCACCACCGGCACCACGATGCCTGCGCCCGTGATGGTCGCCACGGTGGCCGAACCGGTGGCGATACGAATCA
>NZ_MOAK01000073.1:283429-283669 GCF_003732485.1 Pseudomonas protegens | reverse complement strand
GCTTGGAGCCGATGCCCTGCTTGTAGCCGAAGGTGTAGAGCGACAGCAGCAAGGCCAGCAGCAAGGCACTGATCGGGTGGCCGATCATGTCCATCCAGATGCGGAAGAAATGCCCGTCCGGCAGCGCCACGTCGGCGAAGGTCTTGAGCAGCATCAGGAACACCGGCAGCAGCACGGTCAGCAGGGTCACGCTGAAGCTCGGCAGGTTCTGCGAGGTATTTTCACGGGCCAACTGGTCGA
>NZ_MOAK01000073.1:280901-283363 GCF_003732485.1 Pseudomonas protegens | reverse complement strand
GATCGGACCGGCAATGATGGCGGTCGGCAGAGCGACGATCAGGCCGTAGAGAATGGTTTTGCCAATGTCGGCGCCAAACACGCCGATGGCCAGCAGCGGCCCCGGATGCGGCGGCACCAGGCCGTGCACCGCCGAGAGGCCGGCCAGCAGTGGAATGCCGATCTTGATCAGCGACACCCCGGTGCGCCGGGCAACGATGAACACCAGCGGGATCAGCAGCACGAAGCCGATCTCGAAGAACAGCGGGATGCCCACCAGGAACGCGGCGAACATCATCGCCCACTGCACCCGCTCCTTGCCGAACGAACGGATCAGGGTCTGGGCGATCTGATCGGCGCCGCCGGACTCGGCCATCATTTTTCCGAGCATGGTGCCCAGGGCCAGGATGATGCCGACAAAACCGAGTACGCCACCAAAACCGTCCTGGAACGCCTTGATGATCTTGTCCACCGGCATGCCCGAGGTCAGGCCGAGGAACCCCGCGGCGATGGTCAGGGCAATAAAGGGATGCAGCTTGAATCGGGTGATCAGTACGATCAGACCGATGATAGTGACCACTGCATCAACCAGCAGATAGGTCTCTTGGGACATGCCAAACATGGGATTGCCTCCGGTTTGTTGTTTTTATTAAAGCGTTAAAAACAAGGGCCGAGTGGGATAGCGCTACCTATTTCGAGCCAGCACTTAATGTGAAGGTTCAAGGCCATGCTCCAGCCACCATTGGTTGGCCAGTTCGGCCAGGCGCTGGACGCTCAGGGTGCTGGCATCCAGGGCCAGGGTGAGCGGCTCCCCCACCGGGGATTCGAGGGTGGCGAACTGACTGTCGATCAGGGTCGAAGGCATGAAATGCCCTGGCCGGTGTGCCACGCGATCGGCGGCCACTGCCGGTGTCAGTTCGAGGAAGATAAAGCCCAGGCCGGGGGTGGCGGCGCGCAGGCGCTCGCGGTATTTGCGTTTCAGGGCCGAGCAGGTCAGTACCGGACGCTGACCGGCGGCCAGGGTACGACGCAATTCATCGCAGAGGCTGTCGAGCCAGCCGGCACGGTCGTCGTCGTCGAGGGGAATGCCGGCGCTCATCTTGGCGATATTGGCGGCAGGGTGGAACGTATCGCCTTCAATGGCCGTGGCGCCGCTGCGTTGGCACAGGGCCTGACTGACACTGGATTTGCCACAGCCGGCAACACCCATGATGACCAGGGCGGTAATAGATTGACTCATGTAACACCTCAGCGCGCAGACAGCGCTACCTTCGCTAGTTCTAGTTCTAGTACAAAAACAGTGTCTGCCGACGCCTTCTTGTCATTTTTGTGGGTTGCCGCGTATATAGTCCGCCAAACCAAAGAGCGAGGGTCAGGCACACCTCGCTCACGCATTGCAGCTGTTTCAGGACAGCGCTACCTTAGTGACTTGAATTTTGTTTGGCAAGCCGTCTGATGACCACTCATAAAAACGATAAAAACTCCCGTACCACGGGGCGCCCTACCCTCAACGAAGTGGCACGCCTGGCTGGAGTCAGCCCGATTACCGCTTCCCGTGCCCTGCGCGGTGTCAGCAGCGTGGCCACCGAACTGGTGGAAAAGGTGCAGAAGGCCGCGCTGGAGTTGAACTACGTGGTCAACTCCGCCGCCCGCGCCCTGGCCTCGGCCCAGAGCCAATCGGTGGTGGTGCTGGTGCCGTCGCTGTCCAACCTGCTGTTCATTGAAACCCTGGAAGCCATCCATCAGGTCCTGCGACCCAAGGGCTTCGAAGTGTTGATTGGCAACTACCACTACTCCAGGGATGAAGAAGAGAACCTGCTGCGCAACTACATGACCTACCAGCCCCGGGGTCTGCTGCTGACCGGTTTCGACCGTACCGAAAGCGCCCGGCGGATGATCGAGGCCAACAATATTCCCTGTGTCTACATGATGGATCTGGACTCCGGTGCCGGGCTCAACTGCGTGGGCTTTTCCCAGTTGAATGCCGGCGAGACCGCCGCCCAGCATCTGATTTCCCGTGGCCGCAAACACCTGGCCTACGTCGGTGCACAACTGGATCAACGCACCCTGCTGCGGGGCGAAGGTTTCCGTCGCGCCCTGCAAGAGGCCGGGCTGTACAACCCCGACCTGGAACTGCTGACCCCACGTCCATCCTCCGTGGGCCTGGGCGGCGAACTGTTCCTGCAACTGATGCAGAGCCAGCCGCAAGTGGACGCCATCTTCTTCGGCAACGACGACCTGGCCCAGGGCGCGCTACTGGAAGCCATGCGCTGCGGCATCAAGGTCCCGGAACAGGTCGCAGTGCTGGGCTTCAACGACCTGCCGTCCTCGGAACACATGGTGCCGCGCCTGAGCAGCATCAGCACCCCAAGGGAAGCCATTGGCCGCCGCGCAGCCGAGCAGATGCTGACCTTGCTGGCCGGCAACAGCGTGGCCGAGCCCGTGGTGGACATGGGCTTCGAGCTGCGGGTGCGGGAAAGCACC
>NZ_MOAK01000073.1:268914-280881 GCF_003732485.1 Pseudomonas protegens | reverse complement strand
GGTGCGTCAGGGCTGCATGCTCAGGACACTGAGCAGCAGCCCGAACCCCACCAGCACCACGCCGAATACCTGATCGATACGGCGCTTGTACCCCAGCAATCGACTGGCAATGGCCGGTGCCGAGAAAAACAGCGCCACCGCCACGAACCACAACACGTGGGCCAGGACAATGATCCCCCCGTAGCCGACCTGCACCGGCAATGCCGTGCCCGGCTGGATCACCTGCATAAACAGGCTGAGAACGAAAATCATCGTCTTGGGGTTCAGCGCATTGGTCAGAAAGCCGCTGCGCAGAGCCGCCCAGGACGATATCTCGACATTCGCCGCCCCTGCCTCTTGCAGCCTCTGGTCAGAACCGCGCAACAGCTTGATTCCCAGATAGATCAGATAAAGCGCCCCGGCAATCTTCAGCCCGGTGAACCACAGCAGCGACTGCTGCAACAGCACCCCCACTCCCAGCAGGCTGTAGCCGATATGCAGCATGACCCCGAACCCGATCCCCAGGGCGGTGAACACGCCGTGACGGCGCGAGAGCATCAGGCTGTTGCGCGTCACCAAGGCAAAGTCGGCTCCGGGGCTGAGTACCGCCAGAATGGTGATGGTGATTACAACTAACAGTTCAGTCACGTTACATACGCCTTGGCTATAGAATCAGGCGCTACTGTATGGGGATCGGCACGGGGACAGCCAACGATGAAAACTGACACTCTCAGTGATAAAAACTCACAGACATTGCGCCGGCGCCTGCCGCCCCTCGGCGCCTTGCGCTGCTTCGAAGCGGCCGCACGCCTGGAAAGCTTCACCCAGGCCGGCGCCGCCCTGCACCTGACCCACGGCGCCATCAGCCGTGCCGTGCGCGCCCTGGAAGAGGACCTGGGCACGGCACTGTTCGAACGCCGCAGCCACCGGGTATTTCTGACGCCGGCCGGAGCCGAACTGCTGCACAGCGTGACCCAGGCCCTGGACCTGATCGAGAACACCGCCAGCCGCCTGCGGACACCCAACCCCGAGGCGCCGCTGGTGCTGTCCTGCGAACCGACCCTGCTGATGCGCTGGCTGATCCCTCGCCTGCCGGCGTTCCAGGCCGCCCACCCGGAGATATCGATCCAGTTGCTGGCCGGCGGCGGGCCTTTCTCGTTCAACAGCGGCATCGACCTGGCGATTCGCCGCAACGATTTCGCCTGGAGCGACGAAACCCAGGCCCACTGGTTATTCGACGAAGCCATTGGCCCCGTCTGCCGGCCGGACAAACAGGCTGACTGGGCCCCTTCGCCAGCCGGCCAGCCGACCCTGGTGGAACACGCCCCGCGCCTGCACAGCGCCACCCGGCCGCAAGCCTGGGAGCAGTGGCTGCAACGGCGGCAACTGCCTGCTTCCCTGGCTCCCCAGGAGCAAGTCTTCGAGCATTTCTACTTCAGCCTGCAAGCGGCGGTGGCGGGCCTGGGGCTGGCCATCGCCCCCTGGCAATTGGTGCGCGATGATCTGGCCGGAGGATTGCTTTGCGCTCCTTTCGACTTCGTCGCCGATGGCAGCGCCTATTACCTGTTGTCCGCGCAGACGATCAGCGACGATTCAGCGGCCGGTCACCTGCTGCGCTGGTTGCGTGAACAGGCCCAGGGTTAAAACCCGGGGCCGGGCAGCGGCCCCAGCGCCGGATCTTCGCCACAAAGCAACTGCACCAGGGCCAGAGCGCCCTTCTGCAAAGGTCGGTTCTTCAGCCACACCCCATGCACCGGCAATGACAAACCGTTGTCGAGGTTCTTGAACTTCAGCCGCTGCAGGCGCCCTGCCGCCAGCAGCGGCTGGATCACCGACAAGGGGAAATTGCCCCAGCCGATGCCGGCTTCCACCATGTGCAGGGCCATGGCCAGGCTATCGGTGCGCCACAGCGACTCGCCCACCAACGGCCGGGTATCGCTGATGGGCAGATCGCGGCTGGCCACCACGACCTGGCGGACCCGGATCAGCTCCTCCAGATACAACGAGCCATCGCTGGCCAGAAACACCGGATGTCGCGGCGAGATACAGGCAATCACCCGTTCACTGCCGATGTACTGGAAATACTCCAGGGCATTCACGCTCAAGCCGGCAAAGGCCACGCCCACACTCACCCGCCCACTGTGCAGCAGTTGCAGCACATCATCCTGGGGGGCACTGAGCACCTCCACCTCCAACAGCGGATAGCGCTCGGCAATCAGCTTGATGGCGGCCAGCACTCGCTGCTTGTCGATGTCATCCACCACGGCGATCGACAGCTTGCTCTCCAGGCCCAGGGACAGCTCGATGGCGTGCACCTGCAACTGCTTGAGCTGGTCGGCGATCAACCGCGCATGGGGCGCCAGCGACAGGGCCAGGGGCGTCGGCACCGGCTCGCGATGGCTGCGATCGAACAGGGCGTAACCCAGTTCGGCCTCAAGGTTGGCAATGCCCATGCTCACCGCCGAAGGCACCTTGCCCAGGGAGCGGGCCGCCGCAGAAAAGGAACCGCGCTCAAGCACGGCGAGAAACAACTGGATGCTGTCACTGGAGAAATTCATGGGTGCAACCTATCAGTAAAACTGAAAGCTTCCGACTTTTTCTGTCATTGCCATTGAATCTATATTTCGCGCCCTGCGCCAGTCCAGCCCTGGCCATTGCCATTCAATACCGAGGAATTTCCATGCAAGGCGTGAAACGCAAACTGGTATACGTATCCCTGTTCGAGGTGTTCGGCATGACCTTCTCGGCCCTCGGCCTAGCCCTGCTGTCCGGCACATCCCCCAGCAGCACCGGGCCGCTGGCCGTGGTCATCACCAGCATCGCGGTGACCTGGAACTTCATCTACACCAGCCTGTTCGAGCGCTGGGAGAGCCGCCAGCCGTCACGCACCCGCACCGTCAAGCGGCGCATCGCCCATGCCGTGGTCTTCCAGCTGACCCTGATCGTGTTCCTGATCCCGCTCATCGCCTGGTGGATGAACATCAGCCTGGTGCAGGCCTTCCTCCTGGACCTGGCTCTGATCCTGTTCATCCCCTGCTACACCTTTGCCTTCAACTGGCTGTTCGACCGGGTCTTCGGTCTGCCGGCTTCGGCCCTGCCCGATCCGGCCTGAAGTGCAGCAAAACACCCCTGGAGGCAATTTGACCGTCGCCCAGAACCTGGCTCACTGATAGATTCCCATGGCCAACCTGTGCCACGAACAAGGAAGCGTCATGGGAACCCCCTATAGAATTCTCGGTAAAGCCTCGTCCATCAACGTCAGGAAAGTCTTGTGGACCTGTGAAGAGCTGAACCTTTCCTACCAGCAGGAAGATTGGGGCAGCGGCTTTCAGTCGACCCACAGTCCCGAATTTCTCGCCCTCAACCCCAACGCCCAGGTCCCGGTGCTGATCGATGACGCCGGGGCCCTGTGGGAGTCCAACAGCATCTGCCGCTACCTGGCCAACCTGCACCCCGGTAGCGGCCTGCTGCCCATCGCCCCGCGGGCCAGGGCCCTGGTGGAACAGTGGATGGACTGGCAGGCCACCGAACTCAATCCGGCCTGGAGCTATGCCTTCATGGGCCTGGTGCGCCAGCATCCGGACTGCCAGGACAGCCGGCGCATCGGCGCCAGCCTGCTGGCCTGGAACAGCAAGATGGCGATTCTTGAACGGCAGCTTGAAAGCACCGGGGCCTATGTGCTCGGCGAGGACTTCAGCCTGGCGGATATCGTCCTTGGCCTCTCGATCAATCGCTGGAAGATGACCCCCATGGAACACCCGGACTTCCCCGCCGTGGCCGCCTACTACGAACGCCTCAGCCTGCGTCCGGGCTTCCTGCTGCATGGACGCAACGGCACTCCCTAGCCCCCCTCTCAGCCCACCGGAGACTCGACATGGATGGACTCAACGTACTACTGACCGGCGCCTGCGGCAGGATCGGCAAAGTGTTTTTCCAGGGATCCCAGGAACGCCATCGCTTCACCCTCACCGACCGCGTCGAACCGGACTTCGACATCCCGGCGCCCCACCGTTTCGTGCGCCTGGACCTCGATGACCCGCAAGCCATCAGCCGCCTGCTGCCAGGGATCGACGTGATCGTGCATCTGGCCGGCATCCCCCACGCCAGTGCCAGCTTTGACGAACTGCTGCCCAACAACATCCTCGCCACCACCTACCTGTTCGAGGCTGCAGTGAACGCCGGTTGCCGGCGCCTGGTGTTCGCCAGCAGCGCCCAGACCATCGAGGGCTACCCGGTGGACCGGCAGATCACCCCCGGCATGCCGGTGATGCCGGCCAACCTCTACGGCGTGAGCAAATGCTATGGCGAAGCCCTGTGCGCCTTTTATGCGACCCGGCGCGGGCTGTCCTGCATTGCCCTGCGCATCGGTGCGTTCGAGGACCCGCAACACCACGAACTGACCACCACCCGTGACCTGAGCGCCTGGCTCAGCCCCCGAGACGCCGTGCAGCTGCTACAGCGAGCGGTGGAAACCCCAGGGGTGCAGTACCTGATCGGCCATGGCATATCCAACAACCGCTTCAAGCGCCTGGACCTCAGCGAAACCACCCAGGTACTGGGGTACCAGCCGGTGGACGATGCCTTCCAGGAACATTTCGGCATTCCCATCACTTACTGAGACGCTGATCGCCGCCCCTCGGCAAACAGGCGGGCGGCCATTGCCAGGAAGCGGCAAGACTTGTCCGCTTACTGGCCACCCACCGACAACTGTGCCCCTAACTCCTTGATATCCATTGACCAAAGCATCGGCATGGAACTTGCTGTAACTTCAGCCTAGTTCTCTCACACAGGTTCCCGATCATGTTGGTCAACGCCCAGAAATCCGTTTCGGTGCAGCCCACCTCGCGCACCGATATGGACCCGACCACCGCTGCCGCCAGCGCGCTGTACAGCGGCATGCTGCAGCAGGCCCAGAACTCCGTGACCGTGCCGACGTCCCAGTCCAGCCTGCAAGGCAATACCGTGGACGACAACGTCAATGCAGCGTTCGCCAAGACCCGCGTCCTGCTCCAGGCCACGCCGCCCGCCACCAGCACTCCACCGGCCACCAGCGCCACGCAAACCGATGCCCTGAGCGAGTTCAAGGACTACATGAGCAAGACGCCCGAACAGCGTCTGCGCGACAGCATCCTCAAGGACATGGGGCTGACCGAAGAAGACCTGAGGAACCTGCCACCTGAGCGCCAACTGACGATCAACCAGGAAATCGCCCAGCGCATGCAAGACAAGATGCAGTTGGCCAAGGAAGAGAAAGAGGTCAAGAACAGCGCCAAACCGGTCGACGAGAAATTCCTCGCCTCGTTGTAACAGCGCCAATGAAAAAGGGTTCCAATGGGAACCCTTTTTTGTGTCCGCAGTAAAACCGCGGCTACAGCTGCAAGGTCGAGTTGAACTGGCTGATGGCATCCACCACATGCCTTGAGCCCTGCTGAATCTCCAGGATCACCTCCCCCGCCTCATTGGCCAGCTCGACCCCAAGTCCGGTGCGACTCAGGCTCGACTGCATGCTGGTGACCGCGCTCATCGACAGGTCATGGTTCTTGCGCACCACCTCGACGATCTCCACCGTCGCCTGGCTGGTACGTGCCGCCAGGCTGCGCACCTCGTCCGCCACCACCGCGAACCCCCGCCCATGCTCGCCGGCCCGGGCCGCCTCGATGGCTGCATTGAGCGCCAGCAAGTTGGTCTGGTCGGCAATCCCGCGAATGGTCTGGACGATGGTGCCGATGATCTCCGATTGCTTGCTGACCGCATCGATGCTGCGGGCGGCTTCATTCAGGTCGTGGGAAATCTGCTGAATGATTTCCACCGTCTGTTGCACCACCTCCGAGCCCTTCTGGGCGCAGGCATCGTTCTGCACCGAGGTGCTGTGGGCCGATTCGGCGGCGGATTGCAGGGTGGTCACTTGCTGGGTGATATCACTGGCGAACTTGACCACCTTGTACAAGCGGCCCTTGGTGTCGAACAACGGGTTGTAGGATGCCTCGAGGAACACGGTCTGGCCGTACTTGTTTTCCCGTTCGAAACGGTGGGAGTGGTATTCGCCACGGTTCAACGAGGCCCAGAACTGCTTGTACTCCGAAGACTCGGCTTCAGAGCGATGACAGAACATGCTGTGGTGCTGACCGAGGATCTCGTTCAGGGAGTACTGCATGGTCTTGAGGAAGTTGTCGTTGGCGGCAACTATCTTGCCGTCCGGGGTGAATTCGATGATTGCCATGGACCGGCCAATGGCGTTCAGCAGGCTCTGGTTTTCATGTTCCAGGTGGATGCGCTCGGAGATGTCCGAGGCCACCTTGATCACACTCTTGACCTGACGATCGGCATCGAACACCGGCATGTAGCTGGCTTCGAGCCAGATCTCCTGGCCGCGCTTGTTCAGCCGCAAAAAGGTGCCACTGACAGGTTCACCCCGGCCCAGGTCACGCCACAACTTGGCGTACTCCTCACTGCGGTAGAACTCTTCCTCGCAGAAGATCCGGTGATGCTTGCCGCGTATCTCCTCCGCGGAATAGCCCATGGCCTTGCAAAAATTCTCGTTGGCGTCGAGCACGATGCCATCGGGAGAGAACTCGATCATCGCCATGGAACGGCTGATCGCCGCCAACTTGGCATTGGCCTCGGTCAATGCACAGTTAAAGCGCTCGATCTCTAGCAGGTCAGCCTTGTGATGTAGGTTAAACATGGTTGTATCACCTTCAACGCTGTCTTTTGATTGACGGAAGTTTCTAGTCTTTCAACTGAGCCACCACAACGTTCCATAAACAGGGCAAGCGCCTCTCTCCATATGAGAAAGGAAGTGTCAGGTGATAAATGATGTTTAATCGGAGAGTCCATGTTGCAACGCTCTTATCAAGCCATCCTTTTCTTGATGACCCGCTGCCGGGTCCGACCTAACAAAGAAAAGAAACTCCATCTAATTAAATGCTCCTGAGCCTGCGGTGCCTCTAGTTGCGCACTCTCGTCTTTATTCATGAATTCAATTTCGTGCTCGGATGAACATTCCACAAACACCCGTTAAAAGGCTGAAAACATCACGAGACAGTGGTTCACAAAGCGACCGGTACGTTTTTTCACAATTGAGCATAGACAGCCGACGACTCTATGCAAGGCCACCAGTCAATCTGTTTTCACAACGTTTAAACGCCTCTCGAACCTTCGCGAAAAGTATCAAACAAGACATAAATATGACTCGCCGGAAACCGTTAACCGACTAGTCCCGAACGAGCATTTGCACAAAGGCCTGAACCAGCCCGTGCGACTCCCGCCCCGGCGCCGCCACCAGGGCGAATTGCCGCTCGATCGGGCAACTCAAGGGCAGCACCCGCAATCCCGGGCGCAGGTCCGGCAAGGTACTCTCGGGCACCAGGGTCACCCCCAAACGTTCGCGCACCAGGCTGAATGCGCTATTCCACTCGCGCACTTCGATCCGCACATCCGCCAACGGTATTCCGGCTTCGACCGCCAGGCTGCGGGCATTCACCGAGCAGCCGCCAGTGGCCAGGACAAAGGGCTGCGCCAGCAAGGCTTCAAGCTCGATGGTCGGGGCCTGCCAGGGGTGGTCCTGGGGCAGCACGGCCACCCACGAATCGACGCCCAGCAACCACGAACGACGCTCGGGCGCCGGATTCAGTACCACTCCCAGATCCACCAGTTGCGCCTCCAGCAGGGCTTCGACTTCGTCGTCGCTGACCTCCAGTTGCACCACCTCGATCCCCGGATGCAGTTGCTTGAAGCGTCGCAGCACCGGTGGCAGGAAGCTCGCCAGGACCATGGGAAAGCCCGCAAGACGCAAACTGCCCTGGAGGAGGCCCCGGGCCGTGTCCACTTGCCGGCGAACCTGGGCCAGGGCTCCGAGCATCACCCGGGCCTGCTCCAGCACCTGTAGACCGATTGCCGTGGGCAGCGCCTGGCGGCTTTCCCGGATGAACAGTTGCACGCCCAGCATGTCTTCCATCTGGGCCAAGGCCTGACTGGCCCCGGACTGGGTCATGCCCACCTGCTCGGCGGCCCGGGTGATGGTGCCGCACTCGGCTATCGCCACCAGCAGGCGCCAATGCATCAGGTTCATCATGACAGTAGCTAACCTTATGGCGATTTTCTGAAAGATTAATTTTACCCATGTCAGCGTTGCCCCGACACTGGCTCGAACACTCACCAGAGACCTGCCGATGAAACTCTACTACGCCCCTCAAGCCTGCTCCCTGGCCTCCCATATCGTGCTGCGGGAACTGCAACTGCCATTCGACGCCATCCGTGTCGACAATCGCAGCAAGCGCACCGCCGACGGCCAGGATTTCCTCGCCATCAACCCCAAGGGCTACGTGGCGGCCCTGCAACTGGACAACGGCGAAGTGCTCACCGAAGGCCCGGCGATCCTGCAATACCTGGCCGACCTCAAGCCCGAGGCCGGATTGGCGGCGGCCAATGGCAGCTGGCAACGGGTACGCCTGCAGGAAACCCTGAACTTCATCACCAGCGAAGTTCACGGGATCATGGGCTGGTTGTTCAACCCGGGGCTCGATGACAGCGTGAAAGAGGTGTTCCGGCAGAAGCTGTTCAAACGCTTTGCCCTGCTGGAGCTGACCCTCGAGCGCCAGGATTATCTGCAAGGCGGGCAGTTCGGCATCGCCGATGCCTATCTGTTCACCGTACTGCGCTGGACAGCGCTGTTTGCCATCGATCTGGGAGCCTGGCCGGCGCTGGCGAAGTTCCAGGCCCGGGTCGAGCAGCGGCCGTCGGTGCGGGAGGCATTGGCGGTGGAGCTGGCGTAGGTTTGGAACAGGAAATGCAGAAGTCGCGCTGAGCAGGCACAACGCGCGCCTGCCATTTTGGAAGGGATAAAACGAAGCCCGCGCTGCGGGCTTCGTCAAATTGATCAATGGCCGAAGATGTTCACTTCGGTTTTCTTGGCCTTTTTCTCGGCGCGTTTCTCGTCAGCGCTCTTTGCCGGTTTCTTCTTCGCATTTTTCTTGGCGTTCATACCTTTGGACATGATCTTCACTCCACTGTTGCGGGATAGGATTGAGGTATAGCACCTATAGCTGCCGGGGGTTCCTTTATAATCCGCCGCTCCCTGTTGCAAACCCGGAAAGCCCATGTCCAGCCTCCAGATCAGCCGCCTTGCCGAGGCCGCGCGCCCCTTGCTGAACAAGTTCTATCGCCAGCACCAATCGCCCATGCGGGCCTCGTCCGCCGGTCAGCTCTGGGTGCTCAGGAACGCTGGGATCGTCGCCGGGATGAGCCTGACCCCGGTGGCCCAGGGGCATTGGCTGACAGGTTTGTTCGTCGCCCCCGACCGCCGCGGCCAGGGTCTGGCCGGGCAGTTGGTGGAGCAAGCCCTGAAGCAGGTCGAAGGACCGGTCTGGTTGTTCTGCCACCCGGATCTGGAAACTTTGTATCAGCGCATGAGTTTTTCCAGCGATACCCGATTACCCCAGCCCCTGGCCGAACGACTGGCTCGCTATCAACGCAGCAAGCCGCTGCTGGCCATGGGGACCGACAGCGGCCATCTGGGTCCGTAGGCTTGGGCGCTACTCGTCAGTGTTGGGATCGAGGTCGGGAAACAGCACCTCGGTGAAACCGAACTTGCTGAAATCAGTGATCCGCGACGGGTACAGCCGCCCGATCAAGTGATCGCACTCATGCTGCACCACTCGGGCATGAAAGCCCGAGGCCACACGCACGATAGGCTCGCCCTTTGGGCTAAAGCCTTCATAGCGAATTTGCTGGTAGCGCTGCACCGCGCCCCGCAACCCCGGCACCGAGAGACAGCCCTCCCAGCCCTCTTCCAGTTGCGGACTCAAGGGCGTGATCAAGGGATTGATGAGGATGGTCTGAGGCACTGCTTCCGCCTCCGGATAACGTTCGCTGTGCTCGAAGCCGAAGATCACCAGTTGCAGATCGACACCGATCTGCGGTGCTGCCAGGCCAACGCCACCGACACTTTCCATGGTCTGGAACATATCGTCGATCAGTTGCCACAGCGCCGGACTGTCGAACATCTCGGGCGGCACCGGGGGCGCGATACGCAGCAGGCGCTCATCGCCCATTTTGAGGATTTCACGGATCATGTTCAGGCTTCGTCAGTGGTCGGGTGGAGCGAGTGATCCCGGCCCAGTCCCGATACGTGTTGTTTATCGCCGGGCCCGTCAAAGTCCTTTTCGCCAGGGTCCTTGCCTTCGGCCGACATGTGTTCGATCACCGCGTTCATCTCCGCCCCCAGCAACAGCACAGCAGCAGAGATGTAGAAGTACAGCAGCAACACGATGATCGCGCCGATACTGCCATACATGGCGTTGTAGTTAGCGAAGGTTTTCACGTAGTAGGCAAAACCCAGGGACGCGACAATCCATACCACCACCGCCAGCACCGAGCCCGGCGTGATGAAGCGAAACTTCTGCTTCACATCGGGCATCACGTAATACATCAGGGCCACCGCCACCATCATCAGCAGCACGATCACCGGCCAGCGCAGGATGGTCCACAAGGTGACGATGAACTCTTCCAGGCCCACCTGCCCCGCCAGCCAGGTCATCACCTGGGGCCCCAGTACCATCAGGGCCGCAGCGGCCAGGAGCATGCCGGCAATGCCCACGGTGTAGAACACCGAGAGCGGGAAGCGCTTCCAGATCGGCCGGCCCTCGACCACATCGTAGGCAGCGTTCATTGCACTCATCATCAGGCGCACGCCCGCCGAGGCGGTCCACAGGGCGATGACGATACCCACGGAGAGCAATCCGCCCTTGGACTGTTGCAGTTGATCGATCACCGGGTTCACCTGCTCCAGGGCCTGGGGCGGCAGCACCAGCTCCGATTGCAGGCGCAGCCAGGTAAAGAAGTCCGGCAGATGCAGGAAACCGATCAGGGCAATGAGAAACAGGATGAAGGGGAACAGCGAAAACAGCATCTGGTAGGCCAGCGCCGAGGCATAGGTGGACATCTCGTCCGCGATGAATTCATTGACCGTGCGGATCAGCACACGGTGCAGGGGCAAACCTTTGAGGTCCGGAAAAATCATAGCGTCTCCTTTCGCCGCAAAAAGGTCGAAGTCGATAGCGACTCAGGGGGCGTTTTCTACAACAAATTAGCCTAGTTGGCGAACCGCAACCATTCGGACGGGCTGATTACGGGTTCTCGACGGCAGTACACACATGAAAACGGCCATCCGTGGATGGCCGCTGCGGTGCATCATCGAGGGCGTCGTACTCAGGCCTTGTCGATGGTCTTTTTCACTGCATCCTTGGCCTTGCCAAGGGCTTGCTGGGCTTCGCCTTTCTTCTCCTGCAGCTTGCCCTCTGCCTGCAGCTTGGTGTTGTCGGTGGCCTTGCCGACACCCTGCTTGACGTTGCCGACGGCTTCGTTGGCCAGACCTTTTGCCTTATCCGCTGTGCTGCCCATGGTATTTCTCCGTAGAACATTCATTGATCGAACAAAGAGGATTTGCGTCGTTACCCAAGGTTGACTCGTGGCCGTTGCGCAGAGTTTCAATTATTTTTCGTCGGGCATTTCATCCCAGGCCCGAGGTTGCCCTTTATGTTTGTCGGGCAACCCGGGAGAATGCTCGACCTGTTCAGGCCAAGCACTGAAGATCCCATCCCCGTAGGAATGTTATGAAACTCGATAAAAAGCAGGCCATTGCCCGTAGAAACCAGGAACTGGGCGGTGCGGTGCTGGGCGTCAACAACTGCCATTTCGCGGAGCTCAACCGCAATCGCAATATCTGGTGGTTCGATATCCTGGTGACCCGTCTGGCCATTGGTCAGTACGAATGGGTGCACCTGCTGCTGCACACCCCGGACACCAACCAGTTGCTGCACCTGAAAGTGCCGACCGTATTCCTGCGGGAAAAGATGGAAGGCCTGGTGATCCGCAACGAAGGCAAGCGCAAGGCCGCCCTGAGCCTGGAGTTGAGTGCCGACAAGGACTCCTTCCTCAAGGACGTGCGCCCGGCCGGCACCGGCGTGGACTTCTCCCAGTTCCAACAGT
>NZ_MOAK01000073.1:260485-268884 GCF_003732485.1 Pseudomonas protegens | reverse complement strand
TCACGCCCCCATGAAAAAGCCCCGCACTGGCGGGGCTTTTTCATGGGGGCTGCGACTTATTTCTTCACGCCGAGCTTCTTCAGCTCTTCGTCCCGCAGCTCGCGGCGCAGGATCTTGCCGACGTTGGTGGTCGGCAGGGCATCGCGGAACTCCACGGCCTTGGGCACCTTGTAGCCGGTGACATTGGCGCGCATATGTTCCATCACCTGCTCCTTGGTCAAGGTGACCCCTGGCTTGGCGACGATGAAGATCTTGATGGTCTCGCCGGACTTCTCGTCCGGTACGCCGATCGCCGCGCACTGCAGGACGCCCGGCAGGGAAGCCAGTACGTCTTCCAGCTCGTTGGGGTACACGTTGAAACCCGAGACCAGGATCATGTCCTTCTTGCGGTCGACGATGCGGATATAGCCGTCCGGCTGAATCAGGGCGATGTCACCGGTCTTCAACCAGCCTTCGCTGAGGACTTCGTCAGTGGCGTCCTGACGCTGCCAGTAGCCCTTCATCACCTGCGGGCCCTTCACACACAATTCACCCACTTCCCCCAGGGGCAGCTCGTCGCCGGCGTCGTTGATCACCCGACACAGGGTCGAAGGCACCGGAATGCCGATGGTGCCAATCTGGATGTTCTGGATCGGGTTGACCGTAGCCACCGGACTGGTCTCGGTCATGCCATAGCCTTCACAGATCGGGCAATTGGTGACCGATTTCCAACGCTCGGCGGCCGCCAGTTGCAGGGCCATGCCCCCGGACAGCGTGACTTTGAGCGCGGAAAAATCCAGCTTGCGGAACGCTTCGTTGTTGCACAGGGCAACGAACAAAGTGTTGAGACCGACAAAACCGCTGAACTTCCACTTCGACAGCTCCTTGACCATTGCCGGCAAGTCCCGCGGGTTGCTGATCAGGATGTTGTGGTTGCCCATGAGCATGATGGCCATGCAATGGAAGGTGAACGCATAGATGTGGTACAGCGGCAGCGGAGTGATGAGGATCTCGCAACCTTCATTGAGGTTGGAGCCCATCAGCGCCTTGCACTGCAGCATGTTGGCCACCAGATTGCGGTGGGTCAGCATCGCGCCCTTGGCCACGCCGGTGGTGCCGCCGGTGTATTGCAGTACCGCCACGTCGCCGCTGGCAGGGTTGGCTTCCTGTACTGGCTGGCCGTGGCCCTTGCTCAGCACGTCATTGAACTTGATGGCCTGGGGCAAGTGATAAGCCGGCACCATCTTCTTCACGTACTTGACCACACTGTTGATCAGCACACGCTTGAAGGTGGGCAAAAGGTCCGCCACTTCGGTGACGATCACGTGCTTGACCCCGGTTTTGGGGACCACGGTCTCTGCCAGGTGGGCCATGTTGGCCAGGCAAACCAGGGCCTTGGCTCCGGAGTCGTTGAACTGGTGCTCCATCTCCCGCGCGGTGTACAGCGGGTTGGTGTTGACCACGATCAGGCCGGCGCGGATAGCACCGAATACCGCAATCGGGTACTGCAGCAGGTTGGGCAATTGCAGGGCGATTCGATCGCCAGGCTGCAAATCGGTATGCTGTTGCAGGTACGCGGCAAAGGCCCCGGACAGTTCGTACAGCTCACCGTAAGTGATTGTCTTGCCGAGGTTGCTAAAGGCCGGTTTGTTAGCGAAACGTTGGCAGGATTGCTTCAACACCGCCTGAATATTCGGATACTCGTCAGGATTGATATCGGCAGCAATCCCAGCTGGGTACTTATCCTTCCAAAAGTCTTCGATCATGGAAGCCCACTCCTCAGCAACGCGAATTCATCACCGCATTTGATGCGATTATTATTTGTCTGTGTTTTTTATTGGTGTCTATTGTTGGTGAGTCTGGCTTTTACTTAGGCCGAGAAGTCACAAAGCGCGCCGAGAGTAGCAGCTTTGGAAAAGGCCGCCTAGAGCCAAAGAAGGCCTGAATAGTCACATAAATGACTCAAGACAATTCAATAGTCACTTTTAGAGTAAAAATTCTACAACCGTGAATTCCGCTCTGGCACGGGGTTTTGCGCCCCCGGAATGCAGCGCGGGCAAGCCCGTTGAGCCAACAGGCTTGCCCGCGATGTAGAAAGCCAGCGATCAGGCGATGTCGCGCAGCTCGCGACGCAGGATCTTGCCCACAGGTGTCATCGGCAGAGACTCACGCAGGACGATGTGTTTCGGCACTTTGTAACCCGTGAAATTCTCCTTGCAGTAGGCCTTGAGCTCTTCAAGGCTGACCCCCGCCTCACGAGGCACCACAAACAGCTTCACCGCCTCGCCGGAACGCTCGTCCGGCACACCGATCACCGCGCAGTTGGCCACCTTGGGATGAGCCATGACCACATCCTCGATCTCGTTGGGGTACACGTTGAAACCCGAGACAATGATCATGTCCTTCTTGCGATCGACGATGCGCACGAAACCATCGGGATCGATCACCGCAATATCGCCGGACTTGAACCAACCCTCGACATCCAGCACTTCGGCCGTGGCTTCCGGCTTGTTCCAGTAGCCCTTCATGATCTGCGGCCCCTTGATGCACAGCTCGCCACGCTCGCCCAACGGCAGTTCGACGCCCTGATCATCGATGATTTTCAAGGTGGTACCCGGCACCGGCAGGCCCACGGTGCCCAGCCGCGAGCGGTCGCCATAGGGGTTGGTACAGGCCACCGGCGAGGTTTCGGTCAGGCCGTAGCCTTCGGTGATCCGGCAGCCGGTGAGTTTCTGCCAGCGTTCGGCGGTGGCCTTGACCAGGGCCGTGCCGCCGGAGTTGGTGAGTTTGAGATTGGAAAAATCCAGGTTCTTGAACTCCGGGTGATCCATCAGCGCCACGAACAGCGTGTTGAGCCCCAGCAAAGCGGAAAAACGCCAGTTCTTCAGCTCCTTGATAAAGGCGCCGATATCCCGCGGGTTGCTGATCAGCACGTTGTGGTTGCCCGTGACCATCATGCACATGCAGTTCGCGGTGAAGGCATAGATGTGGTACAGCGGCAGCGGCGCGATCATCACCTCCTGCCCTTCACGCCACTGGGTATGACCGTCGGGCCCGTGCTGGCCGAGGCAGGCCCGGGCCTGCTGCATGTTGGCCACCAGGTTGCCGTGGGTCAGCATCGCGCCCTTGGCCAGGCCGGTGGTACCGCCGGTGTACTGCAGCACGGCGACATCATCGAGCCCCACCTGCAGCGGCTTGATCCCCTGGCCACGCCCCAGGCGCAGGGCACTCTTGAAGGAAATGGCCTGCGGCAGGTGATAGGCCGGGACCATCTTCTTGATCTTGTCCACCACCGTGTTGACCAACCAGCCCTTGGCGGTGGGCATCAGGTCGCCCATCTTGGCCTCGATCAGGAACTGGATATCGGTATCCCCCAGGACTTCCTGGACCTTCTGCCCAAAGACATTCAGGTAGACCAGGGCCCGGGCTCCTGAATCCTTGAACTGATGGCGCATCTCACGGGCGGTGTACAGCGGGTTGGTGTTGACCACCACCAGACCGGCCCGTAGGGCACCGAAGACCGCGATCGGGTACTGCAGGACGTTGGGCATCTGCACCGCAATACGATCCCCCGGTACCAGATCGGTATGGCTTTGCAGATAACCGGCAAAGGCCGCGCTGTAGCGTTCCAGCTCGGCGTAGGTCAGGGTCACTCCCATATTGCTGAAGGCCGGGCGATCGGCAAATTTCTTGCAGGAACGCTCAAACACCTCGATCACCGACTTGTAGGCCCCCAGGTCAATCTCGTTGGGGACGCCGGCGGGGCGCTTATCATTCCAGAAATCAGGTTGCATTATTCTTGTCCTCTTATTACCTGAACGGTCCGGGCCGCCTCTGTAACGCTATCAGCGGCGGGGCTCCTCGGACGTTAGCAGCTATGGCGATTCAGGCAAATATGCGCAAGTGTGTCATTAATTTTGTGAATCTTGCTTCCAACAGGCCTGCGAATCAGACGCACACGCGGCGATACGCTATAAAGTGCAGCGTCTTCGTGCAAAGGAATCGCCATGACCCACGACACGTTCTGGTTGACCACGAGTGATCACCAACGCCTCTTCGTCAACCTATGGCTGCCCGAGAGCCCGCTCAAGGCAGTGATCCTGCTGTCCCACGGCATGGCCGAGCACAGCGAGCGCTATGCCCGCCTGGCCGCGTCCCTGTGCGCCGAGGGTTATGGAATCTATGCCCCGGATCAGCGCGGCCACGGTAAATCCGCGGAACACGGGGTCCTCGGCCACTACGCGGACCAGGATGGCTGGAACAAGGTGGTCGGCGACCTGGCCAGTCTCAACCAGCACATCGGCCAGCAACACCCCGGCACGCCCATCGTACTGTTGGGCCACAGCATGGGCAGCTACATCGCCCAGGCCTACCTGCAACATCACAGCGCCAGCCTCCACGGGGCGATTCTCAGCGGCTCGAACTTCCAGCCGGTGGCCCTGTACCGCGCCGCCAACCTGATCGCGCGGTTCGAACGCTGGCGCCAGGGCGGCCAGGGACGCAGCGCACTGATCGAGTGGCTGTCGTTCGGCTCCTTCAACAAGGCCTTCAAGCCCAACCGCACCGCCTTCGACTGGCTCAGCCGCGATCCGGCGGAAGTCGACAAGTACCTGAATGACCCGCTGTGCGGCTATCGCTGCACCAACCAGCTGTGGATAGACCTGCTGGGCGGCCTGCAGCAAATCAGCAAGATTTCCAATCTGGCGCAGATCGATCCCGGCCTGCCATTGTTGGTCATGGGCGGAGAATGTGATCCGGTGAGCGATGGCAAGCGTCTCAAGGATCTGGCCAACGCATTGCGTGAGGCCGGCAGCCAGTGCCTGCAACTCAATATCTACCCGCAGGCACGTCATGAGCTGTTCAACGAAAGCAACCGTGATCAAGTGACCCACGACGTACTGGCCTGGCTGGACCAAGCGCTGCAACACCGCCGGCCACCCCGGTCGGAGTAAGCGACGGCGCGGTCAGTGCGCTCATTTACCTGTCAGAGGATTTCAGCAACATGACCCAGGTTACCAACACCCCTTACGAAGCCCTGGAAGTCGGTCAGACCGCCCAGTACAGCAAGACCGTCGAGGAGCGTGACATCCAGCTGTTCGCCGCCGTGTCCGGCGATCACAACCCGGTGCACCTGGATCCCGAGTTCGCCGCCACCACCATGTTCAAGGAACGCATTGCCCACGGTATGTTCAGTGGTGCACTGATCAGCGCCGCCGTGGCCTGCGAACTGCCCGGGCCGGGCACCATCTACATCGGCCAGCAGATGAGCTTCCAGAAGCCGGTGAAGATTGGCGATACCCTGACCGTGCGCCTGGAAATCCTCGAGAAACTGCCGAAATTCCGCGTGCGCATCGCCACCCGCGTATTCAACCAGCGCGACGAGCTGGTAGTGGACGGCGAAGCCGAGATCCTCGCCCCACGCAAGCAACAGACCGTGACCCTGCCGACCCTGCCGGCCATCACCATCGGCTGAACCCTGCCCCACGTGTCCCGTAGGAGTCGGTTTGCCGGCGCAGGCTTTCCTCGCGTCATGGCTTGCCAGTGCATTCGCCGGCAAGCCGGCTCCTACCGTTTGCTGCCCTCCTCGACCTGCACGCTGGCGGTCATCCCCGCGCTCAGGTTGATGCCTTCAGGCACCTTGTCCAGCTTGATCCGCACCGGGATCCGCTGGGCCAGGCGCACCCAGTTGAAGGTCGGCTCCACTTCCGCCAGCAGTTGCCTGTCAGGGGTGGCGTTACGGTCGGTGATCCCCCGGCTGATGCTTTCCACATGGCCCTGCAGGGCATCGCCGGCACTCATCAGCCAGACCTTTACCGAGTCGCCGACCTGGATTCGCGGCAGCTTGGTTTCCTCGAAATAAGCCTGGACGTAGAAGGTCGAATCATCGATCAGCGCCATCACCGGCTGCCCGGCATTGACGTAGTTGCCCTCGGCCAGGCGCAGGTTGGTGATATGCCCGTTACGGGGGGCGTGCACCTGGCTGCGGGCCAGGTTGAGCTCCGCGACCTTGGCCTCGGCCTGGGCCTGACGCAGTTCGCCCCGGGCAATGCCGGCGTTGATCTGGGCGTTCTCGCGCAGCTCGGCACTGATGGCCTGGGGACCAAGGGCCGCACGGCGACTGGCCTCGTGCTCGCGCAGACTCAATTGCTGCTGACGGGTCTGAACCACGGCCTGGGCCTTTTCCAGGGCCGCCTCGAAGCGGTCGCGGTCGATGCTCAGCAACAAGTCTCCGGCCTTCACCTGCTGGTTGTCCGCCACCTTGAGCTCGCGCACCCAGCCGGATACGTCCGGGGCCACGATCACCACATCGGCGCGAATCCGCGCATCCCGGGTCCAGGGCGTCAGCATGTAGTACTGCCACAGGTGGTAACCGGCGAAGATCGCCACCGCCACCAGGCACAGGGTAAACACGACACGTACGGGTGTACGCATAATCAACTCCTTATAAAGGTCCCAGGACCACAGTGATCACCGTCAATACACAGACGTACAGGGCACAATCGAACAGGGCTTCATGCCAGATCCAGCGCCCCAGCCCGGTGACCCGCACCAGCACCCGCAGGACGCCGGTGACCACCAGCGCCAGCACCACGTAAATCAGAAACGGGCTGAGCAGCACCCCGCCCAACGACCACTCACGCAGCCCCATGACTTTCCTCCTGCTGCCGGCACCAACTGCGCCAGCTGTTTTGCAATTGCAGCACCGCGCCCTTGGCCAGTTTCAGCGCGTCACTGGGTGGCTGCCGGTCCAAAGCGTCGAGCAACGCCACACTGGGCTCCACCAGGGCTTCCTGGCGACGACCGGCCGGGCCTTGTTCGAGGATGCGTTGCAACTGCTCGAAATACTCCCGTTGCGCCGCACTCACCGGCACCTGGGCCACCGCCAGGCTCAGGCGCAGGTGCATCAGTTCATCGCCTATGTCCAGGCCCAACAGGCCATCGTCCCAACGACTGCGGGCCGGCTCCGGCAACTCCGGGTAATGCCGGGCCAGTTGCAGCAAGCGATCGGCCATGCGCCCGCCGAACCAGCTTTCCGCGCCCCGCAGGTTGCGCCGGGTCAAACGCACCAGATCACTCAGGGTCGCCGCCAGCAGGCGCCGGCCGTGCCAGGCCGGGTTACGCAGGATCAACAGGTGGAAAGCCAGTACCGCGGCGCCCACCCCCAGCACCATGGCCTGGGCATTATTGAAGAAGCTGGCGACATCGAAACTCATGCGGTTCATCGGCGAAATCAACACGATGAAATGCAGGCAGAACGAAGTGGCAGTGGCGCCGATCTGGGGCTTGGCCATGCCCAGGGCACCGAAGAACAGCGGCACGCCCAGGGCCATGGCCAACATCGCAAAGCCGCTCCATTGAGGCAGGAGGATCTGCCCCACCAGGAACGCCGCAGGAATCGCCAGGAAGATTCCGCGCATGAAGCTCATGCCAATCTGCGCGCCGTTCTCACGACTGGCGAACAGGCTGCACACCACGCACGTCAGGAGCATGGCCCCGGAGGCGGCAGGCCAGGCAGTGGCCAGCCAGAAACTGGCCACCGTGAGGAACGCCAAGGCACTGCGGGCACCGAATACCAGGGCCAGCGACAGATCACGGTGGGGAGTCAGGGTGGCCGGTTGCTCCACCGGCGCTCGCCCCTCCTGCACCGCGTCCAGGGCATGGGTTGCCGCCAGGGCGGTATCTAGCAACAAAGCAAAACGCGCCAGGCAAAAGCTCTGCGCCGGACTGATCTGAAGATCATGGGAAGCCTCCTGCAAGCGTGGACGCAGGGCTTGCAGGCCAGCCTTGTCGGCCGCCGCCAGGGCTTCCTGAACCTGATCCATCCAGGGCAGCAGTTGCCGGGCTTCGTCGGCGTCCAGTTGTTTCCACTGGCGCCGCACCGAACGGGAAATCCGCAACAGCATCAGCAGCTTCTGGCTCAGGCCACTGATGGCCCGGGCGCGCTGGCGCCCCAAAGGGCCTTCGAACCAGGCGTGTTCGCGCTGGGAATCCACGGCGACGATGCGCCCGAGAATTTCCAGCAGGCCCTTGCGTGCCAGGGCATCGCCGGCCAGGGTCGCGCGGGCCGCCTGCATGCCGCTCTGCCAGGCGCTGCGGGCCTGATCGGCCAGTTGGCGCTCGACCCGCATCGGCCAGATCAGGGCACTGCTGGCAGTGGCGCAGATGATCCCCAGGGAGATCTCCGTGCAACGGGCCACTGCCTGATCGAACACCCCCAAAGGATGACTGATGGCAGGCAAGGCAATGATCGCCACGGTGTAGCCGGCCAGCACGAAGGAGTAGGACCAGGCACTGCGCAACAGGGTGGAACTGGCGGTGCACACGCCCAGCCACAATGCCAGGGCCAGCAGGAACAACCAGGGAGTCTGAGCGAACAGCCCCATGAACAGCACCGACATAATCGTGCCAACCAGGGTTCC
>NZ_MOAK01000073.1:241363-260374 GCF_003732485.1 Pseudomonas protegens | reverse complement strand
AAGCAGAGTCTTGATCGCGAACTGCACGGCGCGAAGGCTGGGAGCAAGCAAGGCCTGCAAGGTAATGGGCACGAACAAGGACTCTCGGAGGGACTGAATAACCATAGTCGGGATCGCCACGAGTGGGCGCGAGCTAATTATTAGCTAGCTAACTAATTCCCGTCCAGCACTAAATCACGGGCATAAAAAAACGCCAGACTGGCTGGCGTTTTTGACAGGCTTTAACGGTTACGAACGGGCACGGGCCTGGTTGCGCAATGCCTTGACCTGATCGTGATTGCGTTGCACGCCGTGGTACTGGCGCTCCACCACATCACGAATACCCACCAGGTTGTGCTTGTTGATTTTCTCCAGCGCCTCTTTATAGGACTTCAAGGCATGGTCTTCACCACGCTCGGCCTCGTTGAGCACCGATTCCTCATCCTTGCCGGTCACCAGAGACTTGAGGTCGACCCAACGACGATGCAGATCGCCGCTGACGCTGGTGGAGGTTTCCGGATCGCCGCCCATGGAACGCACCACGGACTGCAGTTCGGCAGCGGCTGTAGCGCAATCGGTGGAGCGCTTGATGAACAGCGCCTTGAGTTCCGGGTGCTTGATGTCTTCGGCACAGGTCTTGAACCCTTCCTGACCATCCTTGCTGGTCTCGATCAGGCTGTTGAGCACCGAAATTGCTTCTTTGTTCAAGTCAGTCATTTTCTGGTTCCTTGCGGGTTAAGAGAGTTGAGTCAACTGCTGAGTTAACTGCTGAGCTAACCGTTGCACCCGCCATGCCAGACTTTGAATTTATATTTATTACTTATTTTTCAATAACTTAAGTTTTAATGGAAAATCTGTATCCGCGTTATTTGCATGATCTGTCATTTGGCCTGCATGCAGAATGCCTGTATTTTCCAAGGCGTTCGAATCACACGAAAATTGCGCCATGACCCCCGAGACACTTGAACTGCTGATCACCCGGGAAATGCCCTTCGGCAAGTACAAGGGCCGCATCCTGGCCGACCTGCCCGGCCCCTACCTGAATTGGTTCGCCCGGGAAGGCTTTCCCAAGGGCGAGCTTGGCGGCCTGCTGGCCCTGATGCAGGAGATCGATCACAACGGCCTGTCCGACCTGCTGGACCCGCTGCGCGCCAAGCACGGCAAACCCAAACCCCGCCACTGAAAAAGAGCCCACCATGCCAAGGACTGCAGCAACGCTTGCCCACGACGAAGACCATTGGCGTGCAATTGCCCGGCAATTCGACATCGAGTCCGGGCCGATCAATCTGGAGAACGGCTATTTCGGGCGCATGACCCGCAAGGTGGCCGAGGAGTACCAACACCATATCCAGTGGGTGAACCGCAGCAACTCGGTGCATGTGCGCCAGCGCTTCGAACAGATCGAGGCCCGGCAGATCCGTGGCCAGCTGGCGGAGCTACTGGAGGCCCCGGAGAATGCCGTGGCCCTCACCCGCTGTGCTTCCGACGCCCTGCAATCCCTGATCCGCAACTACAACCGCCTGCAACCGGGCGACCAGGTGCTGCTCAGCGACCTGGAGTACGACACAGTGAAAAGCGCGATGCGCTGGCTGGCCCGTCACCGGGGTGTCGAGGTGATAGAGATCGAGCACCAGCACCCTGCCAGTTTTGACAGCCTGGTCGACACCTATAAAAGTGCCTTCGAGCGTTACCCGCGACTCAAGTTGATGCCGCTGACCTATGTCACCCATCGCAGCGGACTGGTCATGCCAGTCCAGGCCATTGCCGCCGCCGCCCGGGAACACCAAGTCGACATCATTCTCGACGGCGCCCACGCCCTGGGCCAGATCGAGTTCGACCTGCCCCAGCTGGGCATCGCCTTTGCCGGCTTCAACCTGCACAAGTGGATCGGTGCGCCACTGAGTCTGGGCTTCATCTATATCCACCCGGAACGCCTGGAGGATATCGACCCGGACATGGGCGAGTTCCACTTCCCGGTCGACGACATCAGAGCCCGAACGCCCTACAGCACACCGAACATCCCGGCGCTGATGACCTTGCCCCTGGTGTTCGAGGAACATCGCGCCATGGGCGGTTCCGCGGCCAAGGGCGCACGCCTGAACTACCTGCGCGCGACCTGGACCGAAGCAGTCCGCAAGACGCCTGGGATCGAAATCCTGACCCCGCAAGACCCGCGCCTGTGCTGCGCCATCAGCGCCCTGCGCTTTACCCGCCACGCCGACCAGCAAGCCCTGGTGGAGCGCCTGCTGCGGGACTACAACCTGTTCGCCGTAACCCGCACCGGCGCCGGCTTTGGCCCCTGCATCCGCATCACCCCGGGGCTGGTGACACCTATTGAGCATATCCGGCACTTGATCGAAGCCGTGGGTGAATTGGCCAACCCATGACTCCTCTCCCCCTTGAGCGAAGAGGGAGTTTTTCTCCAGGCAAAAAAAAACGGTGCACCGACCAAGCGCACCGTAAAGCCGTAGAACACACCAACGAATCGAGTAAAGACTTCAGTCCAGCAGAGACAGGGCCTCGGCCGTGCACTCTTGAATGCGTGCCCAGTCGCCGTTCTTGATCCACTCGGGATCGAGCATCCAGCTACCGCCCACACACATCACATTCTTCAAGGCCATGTAGCTCTTGATATTGGCCGGGCCAACGCCGCCAGTCGGGCAGAATTTCACCTCACCAAACGGACCGCCCAGAGCCTTGATCGCCGCCACGCCACCGCTGACTTCAGCCGGGAACAGCTTGAAGCGACGATAACCCAGGGCATAACCCTCCATGATCCCGGAAGCATTGCTGATCCCCGGCAACAGCGGGATCGGGCTGGCCACACTGGCCTGCAGCAGGTCGCGGGTGATGCCCGGGGTGACGATGAACTGCGAACCCGCCGCTTCGGCCGCTGCCAGCATCTGCGGATCGAGTACGGTGCCGGCGCCGGTCACCAGTTCCGGGCGCTGCTCGCGCAGGATCTGGATGGCCTTGAGGCCGAACTGCGAACGCAGGGTCACTTCCAGGGCCGTCAGGCCGCCTGCCGCCAGGGCGTCTGCCAGTGGCAGCACATCCTGCTCACGGGCAATGGTGATCACCGGCAGAATCCGCGCCTTGGCGCAGAGGCTGTCGATCAGGGCAACTTTGTCCGCCATGGAAACGGTCGGGGGTAGGTTTGTCATAGCGGCTGATCCTTGGCTCATGGGCACCAGTAAATCTCTAACGGGGTTTGCAGGAAGGCGCGAATCGGCATTTCGGCAACAGCGTCACCGGCCAGCGCGGCACTCAGGGTGGTCAGCTTGGACTGACCGGAAATCGACAACAGCTGATTGCGGGCCGACGCCAGCAAGGCCCGGCTCATGCTCAGGCGCTGATGGGGCACGGTCGGCGCCAGCATTGGCCAGCAGCGACGGATGCCATCGACCCGAAGCGCCTCGTCCAGGTTCGGACTGTTGGGGAACAGCGAGGCGGTATGACCGTCATCGCCCATGCCCAGCACCAGCACATCGATACCCGGCAACTCGGACAACAGACGATCTGCCTGCCGGGCCGCTTCTTCCAGGTTGGCCGCAGCGCTATAGAGGCTGAGGAAGCTGGCCTTGGCCACCGGCCCCTGAAGCAGATAGCGCTTGAGCAGACCGGCATTGCTGTCGGCATGTTCCACCGGCACCCAACGCTCGTCCGCCAGGGTGATCAGTACCTTGGACCAGTCCAGCTCATGCTTCACCAGGGCCTGGAAAAACGCCACCGGGCTCCGGCCACCGGACACCACCAGAGTCGCGTTGCCGCGGGCGGCAATGGCCTCGCGCAGCAGCTCGACCACTCTCAGCGCCTGGCCTTCGGCCAACAGGGTCGGGCTGTGGAATTCGTGGGCGGCTACACCCGCCGGCAGTTGCAAATCAGATATCGCCATACCAAGACCTCCCGTCCCGCGTGATCAGTGCAATGGAACTCATCGGCCCCCAGGACCCGGCCGCATACGGCTTGGGCGCATCCCCGGACTTCTTCCACCCGGCGATCAACTGGTCACACCACTTCCACGCGGCTTCGATTTCATCTTTGCGGACAAACAGGTTCTGATTGCCGCGCATCACTTCCAGCAACAACCGCTCGTAGGCATCGGGAATCCGTGCACTGCGATAGGTATCGGAAAAATTCAGCTGCAACGGACCGCTGCGCAGTTGCATGCCCTTGTCCAGGCCTTGTTCCTTGGTCATCACCCGCAACGAGATGCCTTCGTCCGGCTGCAGGCGAATGATCAGCTTGTTGCTGATCTGCAGGCGCTGCTCGGGGGCGAAGATATAGTGCGACGGCTCTTTGAAGTGGATGACGATCTGCGACAGTTTCTGCGGCATGCGCTTGCCGGTGCGCAGGTAGAACGGCACCCCGGCCCAACGCCAGTTGCGGATATCGGCACGCAGGGCGACGAAGGTTTCGGTGTCGCTCTGGGTGTTGGAGTTTTCTTCCTCCAGGTAACCCGGCACCGATTGGCCCTCGCTGTGACCGGCAATGTACTGGCCACGCACCACCTGGGTGGTCAGGCCTTCCGGGCTGATAGGCGCCAGGGCCTTGAGCACCTTGACCTTCTCGTCACGGATGCTATCGGCGGACAGGTCGGCCGGCGGGTCCATGGCGATCAGGCACAGCAGTTGCAGCAAGTGGTTCTGGATCATGTCCCGCAGCTGGCCGGCCTTGTCGAAATAGCCCCAGCGACCTTCGATGCCGACCTTCTCGGCCACGGTGATTTCCACGTGGGAGATGTAGTTCTGGTTCCACTGGGTTTCGAACAGGCTGTTGGCGAAACGCAGGGCGATCAGGTTCTGCACCGTCTCCTTGCCCAGGTAGTGGTCGATCCGGTAGATGCGGTTTTCCGGGAAGAACTGCGCCACCGCGTCGTTGACCTTGCGCGACGAGTCCAGGTCCGAGCCGATGGGTTTTTCCAGGACCACGCGAGTGTGCTGGTTGAGCCCGACCCTGGACAGGTTCTCGCAGATCGCGCCATACACCGCCGCCGGGGTGGCGAAGTAGGCGATCAGGCGCTGTTCGCTGCCGGCGCGCTCGGCCAGGGCCACGTAGTCCTCGGCCTTGAGGAAGTCCACGTGCAGGTAGCTCAGGCGAGCGAGAAAAGTCTGCAGGACCGCGCTATCGATGTCCTTGTCGCCGACGTACTTGTGCAGCTCGGTTTCGATATGCGCCAGGTGCTCTTGCTCGGTGCCCGGCTCACGGGCCAGGGCCAGAATCCGCGTGTCGTCATGCAACAGACCGGCGGCATCGAGTTGGTACAAGGCAGGAAACAGCTTACGCAGCGCCAGATCGCCCAGCGCGCCGAACAAGGCAAAAGTGCAGGGTTCAACCGTTATCGAAGGCATGATGTTTGTTCTTTTATCAAGTTAAGCTACAAATACCTTTTTTCAAGGCATCACTCAAGGAAAAATGTAGTAATAAACACAACATTTTTACAAAATACAGATTCCAGGTGGTGGTCGATCCAGGCCATCAGTAGGATAGGCCACCTCTCAACTTCGCATTGCAGGCGCTTGTCGCGGCTCTGCCGCTGCGCCTGTCTAGCCGATCTAGGAAACTTTAATGGACCGAGTGCGAAATCTTCTGGAGCAGATCCAGAACCGCCTTGAAGAACTGAACAAGGCGGAACGTAAAGTCGCCGAAGTCATCCTGCTCAACCCGCAGCAGGCGACTCGCTTCAGCATCGCTGCGCTGGCCCAGGCCGCCTCGGTCAGCGAGCCGACGGTCAATCGCTTCTGCCGCTCGTTCGGTGTCAGCGGTTACCCGGAACTCAAACTGCAACTGGCCCAGAGCCTGGCCAGCGGCGCCGCGTATGTCAGCCGCGCCGTAGAGGCCGACGACAATCCCGAAGCCTACACACAAAAGATCTTTGGCAGTGCCATCGCCTCCCTGGACAGCGCCTGCCAGGCCCTGGACCCGAACCTGATCAGCAAGGCCGTTGACCTGTTGATTCAGGCGCGGCAGATCCACTTCTTCGGCCTCGGCGCCTCGGCCCCGGTGGCCATGGATGCATTGCACAAGTTTTTCCGCTTCAACCTGGCAGTGACGGCCCATGCCGACGTGTTGATGCAGCGCATGATCGCCTCGGTGGCCCACACCGGCGAATTGTTCGTGATCATTTCCTACACCGGCCGTACCCGCGAATTGGTGGAAGTGGCGCGCATTGCCCGAGAAAACGGCGCTTCGGTGCTGGGGCTGACCGCGGAAAACTCGCCGCTGGCCAAGGCCAGTACGTTGAGCCTGAACATCCCGCTGCCGGAAGACACCGACATCTACATGCCGATGACCTCGCGGATCATCCAGCTCACCGTGCTCGATGTGCTGGCCACCGGCATGACCCTGCGCCGTGGCGTGGACTTCCAGCCGCACCTGCGCAAGATCAAGGAAAGCCTCAACGCCAGCCGCTATCCGGTGGGCGACGAGTTCAATTGAGGTAGTCCCGTTCGCCGGCAAGCCGGCTCCTGCCCCGCAGCCCGCGCCTGCAAGCTCAGGTGCGCCTGCTCCCCCGGCGCCAGGCATAGGCTGTCGGTGCCCCCGGCAGCCGCTTCGACACAGACGAACCGCGACACCTCGTTCCAGCTCACCCCCAGCAAGGGCCGGGTGCCGGGATGCCAGACCACGGTGTCGGCATCGTCACCAGTATCAATGCACAGCTCCCGTTGCCAAGCGTGATCCTTGAGCTGCAATTCGCCCTCGTGCTGGAACACCCGCTGGCACCCGCCGTCGACCCGCAACTCGCCCTGCTGCTGACAGACCTGGCGGTTCAACTGGTCATAACCCTGTGCGCCATCGAGCCCAGACAGCGCTACCTCACCGACGTCACCAATACGCCAGTAGGCGTGCAAAGCCTGACTCAACTGGCAGGGTTCACTGTCTTGGTGCTCGGTACTCAGGCGCAGATCCATGCTCTGGCCCAGGTGCGCATGCAGGTCGACCTTCCAGTCACACAACTGCAATTGCCAGTGCAGGCGCACTCCGTCGTCAGCGTTGCTGCTGTCCAGCAGCTTCCAGTCCAGCAGCCGCGCCCAACCGTGGGACGGCCAGGCATTCTCGCTAGGGTGACGGCCATACCAGGGCCAGCACACTGGCACCCCACCACGGATCGCCCCCACTTGCGGCCACTTCGCAGCGCACCACAACCAGGGCTTCTGCCCGGCCGGCTGGAAGTGCAACAGCTGTGCGCCCTGGCGACTGAACACCGCCTGGCACAGCGGATGATCGATCACCAGCACGTCGCGCATCTGATAGCGCTCCCAGGCGAACACCGGGCGTTCGCGCAAGGATTTGAAAAAGCGTTGTAGCGGATGCTCATGCATGGGCCGCGGTCCTGAAAATCACTGCTGTCTCGATACTCATCAGGGGGACTCGCAATCCCCACAAAAAAAAGCGGACGGCCCAGGCCATCCGCAAAATGCGCACATAGAGAAGGAGCTTATCGCAACAGCCCTAGAACACCGACTGAATTTTCAGACCGGCCACCAACGCGTTATCCACTTCATCCACACCGCCCGGGTGAGTGATGTACTGCAGGTTGGGGCGCACGGTCAGCCAGTTGGTGACGTGGAAACCGTAGTTGATCTCGTAGTTGTATTCCGTATCGCGCAGCGGCATGTACAGCGCATTGTCGTAGTTGCTGATGCCGTTGTCCTCGTTGATCAGCTGGGCGTTCTTGCGCACATCGTCATTGACGTGGATACGAGCAAAGCCGATGCCCACGTCATCTTTCGGACGCGCATCGAACGGCCCCTTGTACACGAACATCAGCGACTGGTAGTTGTCGACGACGTTGGTGTCCTTGTCGTGGAAGGTGGCGTTGGCGGCGATGTTCAGACCACGGGAAGCATCACCGTTGTGGGTGGTGAGTTGCTGCTGCCCGACGAACCAGTAGCCGTGCTTGCTGTTGTGCACGCGATAGGCATCACCCGTGTTCGCGGCATCCTGACCGTTGACGTCCTTGCGCACATCATTGGCATCGGCCGTGCTCTTGTAGTAACCGACGCGGTACTCGCCCGGCAGGCTGTTGAGCTTGGGCGACCAGACCAGTTCCACCGGCAACACAGTGCCCTTGGTGCCGCTGCCGCTGAGCTTGAAGCCGTTGCCATGCTCCAGCTGCGAAGGGTTCTGGTTGTAGGCGCCGATCTGCGCATACAGCTCGGGGGTGATGTGGTACTTGATGCGCAACGCCGCCTGGCTGACCGGCCAGTTGTACCAGATGCCGGTGGCCCAGTTGCCCACCTGGGAGCCGCAGAAGGCCAGGTTCTGGAAGTCGCAGGGGAAGGTGTTGAAGTCTTCGCCTTCGCCGAAGTAACCGGCCTTGACGTCCAGCTTGCCGTCGAGGAACTGGTGCTGAATCCACAGTTGGGTCAGACGCACCATATGGCCACGGCCGTAAACCTCCTGGGAGGAGCTCAGGGTGCCGGCACGCGGGTCGCCGATGCGGTCGTTGGAAATGTTCTGACCGTTACGGTTGGTGAGCTGGATCTTGGCCTGGGTATTGTCCCAGCCCAGCAGCTTCTGCAGATCGAACGCCACGCCGAGGCCGAACTGGTCGCTGTAGCGCCCGGTCTTGTCGTCGTTGTAGCCGCCATGCAGGTTGGCGCCCATTTCACCGACGTAGTCGGCCTTGATGTCGATCCCCTGCTCGATCAGCCGGGTGCGCTCGCCGCCCCAGTCGCCGGTCATCCACTTGGAATCGGCGCTGAACGCCTCGTCAGCCATGGCATTGACGGACAGGACCAATGCCGCAGCCGCTGACAACTGGCAAAGCAGCCGGGTATTGCTGTGTTGCTTTTTCATCCCTACATCCTCGTCTTTATTGTTATTAACGATTTATCCAACGCGGTTTACAGCGGGTGCGACGGATGACAGGCCATCCGCCACGGATTCAACGTCCCTTGAACTGCGCCACGTTGCCGCTACGGGGCTCGGACACAGGCGCGCCGGCCGTTCCCAGGCGCTCGCCGCTCTGGGCATCGAACAGCAGCACTCGGGCCGGATCGAACTGCAGTGTCAGGGTTTCCCCGGCCTCGGGCGCCTGATCCGGAGCCAGGCGGCAGCAGACCTTGGTGCCATTGAGCGTGACGAATACCAGGGTGTCGGGGCCGGTGGGCTCGATCACCTGGACCTCGGCGCGCAGGGTGGGCAAACCGTTGGCTTCGGTGGGCGCCAGGGAAATCTGCTCCGGACGAATGCCGAGGATCACTTCACGGTCTTCAAGCCCCGCGTCCTGTATGCCCAGAGGCAGCTCGCAACGGGCCTGACCACTGTCCAGCAGGGCCAGCAGGCGGCCTTCCTGGCGTTGCAGGCGCAGGGGGATGAAGTTCATCGGTGGCGATCCGATAAAGCTCGCCACGAACAGGTTGGCCGGGTCGTTGTAGATCTGCTTTGGGGTACCGAACTGCTGGATGATCCCGTCCTTCATCACCGCCACTTTGTCGCCCAGGGTCATGGCTTCGATCTGATCGTGGGTGACGTAGACCGTGGTGGTCTTCAGGCGCTGGTGCATCAGTTTCATTTCGGTGCGCATCTCGACCCGCAGCTTGGCGTCGAGGTTGGACAGCGGTTCGTCGAACAGGTAGATCTTCGGCCGCCGCGCCAGCGCCCGGCCCATGGCCACCCGCTGTTGCTGGCCACCGGAGAGCTGGCCCGGCTTGCGGGTCAGCAGGTGCTCGATCTGCAGCAGCTTGGCCACCCGCGCCACTTCCGCGTCGATCTCGGCGCTGGGCATCTTGCGGATCTTCAGGCCGAAGGCGATGTTGTCGCGCACGCTCATGGTCGGGTACAGCGCGTAGGACTGGAACACCATGGCGATGTCTCGGTCCTTGGGGCTCATGCCGCTGATGTCGGCATCATCCACCAGGATCGCCCCGCCGCTGATGTTCTCCAGCCCGGCGATGCAGTTCATCAGGGTGGATTTGCCGCAGCCGGACGGGCCGACGAGGATCAGGAACTCACCGTCGTCGATCTTCAGCTCGATGTTCTTCAGGGTGTCCGGCAGGCCGGCACCGTAGGTCTTGTTGACGTTGCGTAATTCGAGAGTGGCCATGCTTTACCCCTTGACCGCGCCGGACGTCAGCCCGCGCAGGAAATACTTGCCGGCGAAGATGTAGACCAGCAGTGTCGGCAGCCCGGCGATCATCGCCGCCGCCATATCAACGTTGTATTCCTTGGCCCCGGTGCTGGTGTTCACCAGGTTGTTCAGGGCCACGGTGATCGGTTGCGCGTCGCCGCTGGCAAACACCACCCCGAACAGGAAGTCGTTCCAGATCTGGGTGAACTGCCAGATCAGGCAGACCATGATGATCGGCACCGACATCGGCAGCAGGATCTTGCCGAAGATGGTGAAGAACCCGGCGCCGTCCAGGCGCGCCGCCTTGACCAGGGCATCGGGGATGCTCACGTAGTAGTTGCGGAAAAACAGCGTGGTGAAGGCCAGGCCGTAGACCACGTGCACCAGCACCAGGCCGGTGGTGGTGTTGGCCAGGCCGAACTTGCCAAGGGTGAACGAGGCCGGCAGCAGCACGGTCTGGAACGGCAGGAAGCAGCCGAACAGCAGCAGGCCGAAGAACAGCTGGGAGCCGCGAAAGCGCCACATCGACAGCACGTAGCCGTTCATTGCACCGATGAACGTGGAAATCAGTACCGCCGGCACGGTGATCTTCACCGAGTTCCAGAAGTAGCCACCCACGGTGTCCCAGGCCTTGATCCAGCCGATGCCGTCCACCACCTGAGGCCAGCTCAGCAGGTTGCCGGTGCGGATGTCTTCAGGGGTCTTGAAGCTGGTGAGCAGCATCACCACCAACGGAATCAGGTACACCGCCGCCGCCAGCAACAGCGTGGTGTAGATGGCGATCCGACTGAAATTCAGGGTCGGCTTGGCGAGGGAGTTAGTCATGGCGCTTGCCTCGCAGCTCGGAGTACAGGTACGGCACCAGAATGGTCAGCACGGCCCCCAGCATCAGCATGGCACTGGCGGAACCGATGCCCATCTGGCCACGGCTGAAGGTGAAGGAATACATGAACATCGCCGGCAAATCGGAGGAGTAGCCCGGGCCGCCCGCGGTCATCGCCGCCACCAGATCGAAGCTCTTGATGGCGATGTGGGCGAGGATCATGAAGGCACTGAAGAACACCGGCCGCAGGCTCGGCAGGACGATCCTCAGGTAGATGGTCGGCAGGCTCGCGCCATCCACCTGGGCAGCGCGGATGATCGACTGGTCGACGCCGCGCAGGCCGGCGAGGAACATCGCCATGACAAAGCCCGAAGCCTGCCACACCGCGGCGATCACCAGGCAGTAGACCACCCGGTCCTGATCCACCAGCCAGTCCAGGCGAAAGCCTTCCCAGCCCCAGTCACGGAGCATCTTGTCCAGGCCCAGGCCAGGGTTGAGTAGCCACTTCCAGGCGGTGCCGGTGACGATCATCGACAGCGCCATGGGGTACAGGTACACGGTGCGGATGAAGCCTTCCTTGCGGATGCGCTGGTCCAGCAACACCGCCAGGAACACCCCCAGCACCAGGCTGATGGCGATGAACATGCCGCCGAAGAGCGCGAGGTTCTTGCTCGCCACCCACCAACGGTCGTTGTCCATCAACCGCAGGTACTGCTGCAGGCCGACCCACTTGTAGCTCGGCATGAAGCTGGAGTTGGTAAAGGACAGAATGAACGTCCAGATGATGTAGCCATAGAACCCCACCAGCACGATCACCATGCTTGGCGCCAGCACCAGCTTGGGCAGCCAGCGCTGCAGTGCGTCCAGGGGTGAGGCCTTGCTGAAAACCGCCACAGAGCTCATCGCAATAACCCGGTTGAAGAAATGGAGCCTCAGCCTGCAGGAGCCGGCTCGACAGCACACGACACGCTGTGCCGGGCACGGCGCTTCGCCGGCGAGCCGGCTCCTACACGGGGAGAGGTGGACAAGGAGCCGCAGGCGAACCTGCGGCGCCGGACCTTACTGCGCGGCCTTGACCGCCGAGGCCAGTTGCGCACTGGCCTTGGCCGGATCCGCATCCTTGTCGTTCATGAAGTTGGTCACCACGTCGAAGATCGCGCCCTGCACCGCCAGGGAAGTGGCCATGTTGTGCGCCATGCTCGGCTGCAGGCCGCCGGTCTTCTCGTCCGCCAGGAAATCCTTGGCCGCGGCTTGCGCACAGGAGTCGAAGCCCTCGGCGCTCATGGCATTGAGCATGTCGGTACGCACCGGGATCGAGCCCTTGTTGATGCTGAAGACCTTCTGGAAGTCCTTGCCCAGAGCGACCTTGGCCAGGTCTTGCTGAGCGGCGATATCACCTTTGCGATCGGCCTTGAGCTTGAACACCGCCAGGGAGTCGATGTTGTAGGTGAAGGCCTTGTCAGTGCCCGGGAACGGCACGCACTGGTAGTCCTTGCCGGCGACTTTCTTCGCCGCCGTCCATTCGCTCTTGGCCCAGTCGCCCATCATTTGCATACCGGCCTTGCCGCCGATCACGTCAGCGGCAGCGATGTTCCAGTCACGCCCGGCGCGGTTGGGGTCCATGTAGCCGGTGATCTTCTTCAGCTCGGTGAAGGCCTTGGTCATTTCCGCGCCGGAGAGGGTTTTCTGATCCAGGTCCACCAGGGCTTTCTTGTAGCCCTCGGCGCCCATCACCGACAGCACCACGTCTTCGAACACGGTGCTGTCCTGCCACGGCTGGCCACCATGGGCCAGGGCAATGAAGCCCGCAGCCTTGAGCTTGTCACCGGCGGCATAGAACTCTTCGAGGGTGGTCGGAGCCTTGTCGATCCCGGCCTTCTTGAACACTTCAGGGTTGATCCACAGCCAGTTGACCCGGTGGATGTTCACCGGCACCGCGACGTAGTCACCTTCGTACTTGACGGTATTGGCCACCTTGGACGAAAGCAGGCCGTCCCAGTTTTCCGCCTTGGCCACGTCCTTGAGGGTGTCGGTGCTGAGCAGGCCGGTGCTGCCCCACTCCTGGATGTCCGGGCCCTTGATCTGCGCCACACCCGGCGGGTTGCCGGCCACGGCGCGGCTTTTCAGCACGGTCATCGCGGTGGAACCGCCACCACCGGCCACGGCGCCGTCCTTCCAAGTGAAACCGTCTTTTTCCACTTGGGCCTTGAGCACATCGACAGCGGCTTTTTCACCACCCGACGTCCACCAGTGGACGACTTCCACGGAACCTTTGGAATCGGCGGCGAGGGCACTCAGGGGAAACAGAGAGGCAAGGGAAATGACAGTGGCGAGGCGAGAAATCGCATTCATTTGAAGTACCTTTCTTGTTGTTATGCATGCAAGTCTGGTGCTTGCGCTGCACACGAGTCTAAACAGCCTAGTCGAACGTTCGGGTAACGAAGCGACGGGGAAATGTCACGACATGGTTACACAAGGCCCGGAACAGACGCTTGGGCCAAAGCCGAAGCCATGCTCGGCGCCAGGGGCAGACGCGGAATCAGCACGGCTTGCCAGGCGTGATAGAGGTCCGGCTTGCCGCCCCATATCTCGGCAGCCGGGCGGTTGTCGCTGCCCAGTTCGTGATGCCAGCTGCCCTGCTGGCGATCAATTAAATGCGCTTCGCAGAACTCCCAGAAAAGCCGGTACCAGGTCTCGTACTGCTCCTGGCCGGTGCGCCTGAGCAAGGCGCTGGCAGCGGCGCTGGCCTCGGCGTGGGTCCAGTGCAGGCGCTGGCGAACCACCGGCCGGTTGTCCCAGTCCAGGGTGTAGACAATGCCTGGGGCACCATCCACGTCCCAGCCGTTGCGACAGTTGCTCTGGAACAAACGTTGCGCATCCAGCGCCAGCCAACCCGGGGTCAACAGGCCGGCCTGGACCCGCGATGCTTCCAGGTGCAACAGCAGCCGGGCCCACTCGAAACCGTGGCCCGGCGTGGTGCCGAAGGGACGGAAGCCGTCGGCGGGGCAGGCCTGGTTGTAGTCCCGCACAGGCTGCCAGGACGGATCGAAATGCTCGATCACCATGAAGTCATTGGCTGCGGCGTGCTGATGGATCACGCGTTCGACGATGCGCAGCGCGCGGTTGAGCCAGCGCGGGTCCTGGGTGACATCGGCCAGGGCCAGAAAGGCCTCGGTGGCGTGCATGTTGCTGTTGGCGCCGCGATAGGCTTCCTGCTCGCTCCAGTCGCGACTGAAGGACTCGCCCATGGCGCCCTCCTCCTCGCTCCAGAAATGCCCGTCAATGACCCGGATCGCCTCCGCGAGCAAGGCCTCGGCACCGGGCCGCCGCGCCACCACTGCGGAGCTGGCGGCCAGGGCGACAAAGGCATGCAGATAGGCAGCCTTGGTGCTGTTGCCATCCGCCTGACCGGCCACGGCGAACCAGCCACCGTGCTCGGTATCACGCAACGGGCCCATGAGGGCGGCGATGCCGTGGTCCACCAACCCGGCGTAACCCGGCAGGCCCTGGATATGGGCCATGGCAAAGCTGTGGGTCATGCGCGCGGTGTTCATGGTTTCGGCCAGGGCGCCGACGGGCAGGCAGCCCTGGGCATCGAGGTTGCCGAAGCCTTCGGCGAGTCGTGAAGCCGTGGCGAAATCCAGCAGGCGCTGGCCTTCGGCGGCGAGCCAGGAATGGTGAGCGGGCGCGTTCAGCCAACTGCGCAGCGGCAGGGGGAGAGAGTCCATGAGTGACCTGTTGTTGTTTTTATCGAAGGCTTGAGTCTAATCAAGCCGCCGGCAACCGCAGGTAACGAAGGGCCCGAACAATGTCACCAAACGGTGACATTAATCTCCGTCCCGTAGGAGCCGGCTTGCCGGCGAAGAGGCCCTTGAGTGCTGTAGCGCCCTTGAGGACGCCTTCGCTGGCAAGCCAGCTCCTACACAAGCCAGCGCTTACAACGGCCGGCAGGTCAGTCGAAGGTCCGGGGCAGGTACAGGGTTACGCGCAGGCCGCCTTCGCGCAGGTTCTGCAGACTGACTTCGCCGCCATGGCTATGGGCAATGTTGCGCGCAATACCCAGGCCCAGGCCGTAGCCCTGCTGCTGGCCGGCCAGGCGGAAGTGCGGTTCGAAGACTTGCTCCAGGCGTTGCTCCGGTACGCCGGGACCTTCGTCGTCTACATGCAGGACAAAGCCGCTGTCGTCGTCTTCGATGTGCAGGTGGGCGTTCTGTCCGTACTTCAGGGCGTTGTCGATCAGGTTGCCCATGCAGCGCTTGAGTGCCAGGGGCTTGCCCGGGTAGCTGGCCAGGGCCCGGCCCTGTTGGGTCACGCGGCCATTGCCGTTGGGTGCCAGGTACGGCTCCACCAGGCAGTCGAGCACCTGATTGAGGTCCACCGGCTCGATGTTCTCGTGGATGTCGGTGTCCTTGACGCACTGCAGCGCGCCTTTGACCAGCAGCTCCAGTTCGTCCAGGTCGCGGCCGAACTTGGCTTGCAGTTGCTCGTCCTCCAGCAGTTCCACCCGCAGGCGCAGGCGGGTAATGGGGGTGCGCAGGTCATGGGAGATGGCACTGAACAGTTGGCTACGCTCGGTCAGGTAGCGACTGATGCGTTCGCGCATGCTGTTGAAGGCCCGCCCGACTTCCACCACCTCACTGCCGCCACCCTCCGCCACCGGCTCGACATCAGCGCCCAGGGACATGTCCCGCGCCGCCCGGGCCAGGCGCTTGAGGGGCCGGCTCTGCCAGTGCACCAGCAGGCCGATGAACAGCAGCAGAAAACCGCTGGTGAGGAGGATGAACCATACCTGCTGCGCCGGCAGGCCCTGTTCTTCCAGGCTGGTGTAGGGCTCGGGCAGCAGCGAGGCAATGTACAGCCACTCGCCCGGGGCCATCTGGATCTGGGTCACCAGCACCGGCGGATTCACCGGTTCCAGGGTCAGGGCGTAATGGGCCCAGGAGCGGGGCAATTCATCGAGCTTGAGGCCGCCATTGAAGATCCGCAGATCATCGGGGCTGACAAAGGTCACGGAAATGTCCGCGGCGTTGCCCAGGGACTGGCGCAGCACTTGCTCCACCGCCTGCAATACCGCCTCTTTACGCGGGGTGGCGGGCAGCACCTGCATGCCCAGGGGCTTGTCATTGAGGGTCACGACAAAACGGGTACCGCCCATGCTGCGCAATTGGTCGAGCACCAGGGGGCGATAAGCCACCGGCAGCGAACGCAGGTAGCTGACGCTGGCGGTCATCGAGTGAGCCAGGCTGCGGGCACTGGTCACCAGACCCTCAAGCTGGGTAGCGCGCAATTGTGAAACCCAGATCACGCTGGACAGGGCCTGGGCGAACAGCACCGCCAGCAGGGTCAGCAGGAGCATGCGGCCCAGTAGAGAGCGGGGCATCGGCACCCGCCGCAACACTCCGCGCAACGCCTCAGTGACCATTGCCGGCAACCACATTGGCTGCCAATTGATACCCACTGCCACGCACGGTGCGGATCAGCCGCGGCGGCTTATCCGTGTCCCGCAGACGCTGGCGCAGGCGGCTGACGGCCATGTCGACGATGCGGTCCAGGGGCATCAAATCGCGCCCGCGAGTGGCGTTGCCGATGGTGTCGCGATCAAGGATTTCCTGGGGGTGGTCGAGGAACAGCTTGAGCAGGGCGAAGTCGGCGCCGGAGAGGATCACTTCCTCGCCGTCGTTATGAAACAACCGGTGACTGATCACATCCAGGCGCCACTCGTCGAAGCACAGCACTTCGCCGGCAACCCGCTCCTGAGCGAACTGGGCGCGGCGCAGCAGGGCCTTGATCCGCGCCTGCAGTTCGCGGGGGCTGAAGGGTTTGCCCAGGTAGTCGTCGGCCCCCAGTTCCAGGCCGATGACCCGGTCGGCCTCGTCGGAACTGGCGGTGAGCATGATGATCGGCACCTGGCTGCGCCGTGGGTGCTGGCGAATCCAGCGGCACAGGCTGAAGCCGTCTTCGTCGGGCAGCATCACGTCGAGGATTACCAGGTCGCTGGGCGCCTCACTCAGGGCCTGGCGAAAGCCGGCACCATCGGCGGTCGTGCGCACCTGGAAACCGCAGCGGCTGAGGTAGGTTTCCAGCAGCTCGCGAATTTCCTGATCGTCGTCAACCAACAAAATCGACTTACTGACTGAACTCACCGGGGCCGTCCTTATTGTTAGGCAGGGAGCGCGATTATGCCTGATGGTGGGAGGCCCGTTACGGCCTCTTCGCCGGCAAGCCGGCTCCTACACCCTGCTGCCAGGCGTCAACCCTGGGCCTGTTCCAGCGCCACGCCGGCACCGGTCAGCCCGGAATAGGGCGCGGTCACCAGCCACACCGGGATGCCCTTGAAGTAGTCGCTCATGCAGCCCTTGTCGGCAAAACTCTTGGCAAAGCCGCTGTGGATGAAGAAGTCGGCGAAACGCGGAATCACCCCGCCGACGATATACACCCCGCCCCGAGCACCCGTGGTCAGTACATTGTTGCCCGCCACCCGCCCCAGCCAGCAGCTGAACTGCTCCAGCACTTCCCGGGCAATCGGGTCGCCGGCCAGCCCGGCAGCGGTGATGGCTTCCGGGGTATCGAGGCGCGGCTCATGGCCGTCCACCGCGCAGATCGCCCGGTACACCCGAGGCAATCCGCTGCCGCTCAGAGCGGTCTCGGCGCTGACATGGCCAATCTCATCGTGGATGTGCTGCCACAGTTGGGTTTCCCGCGAGCTGCTCAAGGGCAGGTCGACGTGGCCACCCTCTCCCGGCAAGGCCATGTAGCGGCCGTCACCTAAATTCAGCAGGGTGCCGACGCCGAGGCCGGTGCCCGGGCCGATCACCACCGCCGGACGCAAGGGTTCGGCGACTCCTTCGCAGACCACACGAAACTCATCGGGCTGCAAGCGGGTCATGCCCAGGGCCATGGCCGAGAAATCGTTGACCAGCAGCAACTGCTCCACCTGCAAGGCCTGGCAGAACGCCTGACGGCTCAGTCGCCAGTGGTTGTTGGTAAAGCGGAACTCGTCGCCGCTGACCGGACCGGCCACCGACAGGCATACCGAACCGATGGAGCCCAGGGCCAGGCCCTGGTCTTGCAGGTACGCCTTGATGGCGTCTTCCGGGCAGCGATAGTCCGCCGTTGCATGGACCTGGATCGCGTCCAGTTGCTGGTCCTTCCACAACGCGAAGCGCGCGTTGGTGCCACCGATGTCACCGACCAGGGCCAGTTTCAATTAAGCGTCTCCAGAGCAGAGGTAAAGGCGCTGGCGCCCTGCTCTGCCGAGCTGAAGGCCATGCGCATGAAAGCGAAGAGTTCGCGGCCGGTACCGACGTTGTTGCCCAACAGGCCCTTGGCCGGTTCCCGAGCGGCGAATTCTGCGGCGTCCACCTTAAGCTCAAGGGTGCCCTTGACGCCATCCACACGAATGATGTCGCCATCCAGCACCCGAGCCAGGGCCCCACCCACCTGGGCTTCGGGGCTGACATGAATCGCCGCCGGGATCTTGCCCGAGGCGCCGGACATGCGCCCGTCGGTGACCAGCGCCACCTTGAAGCCACGGTCCTGCAACACACCGAGGAAGGGGGTCATCTTGTGCAGCTCGGGCATGCCGTTGGAGCGCGGGCCCTGGAAGCGCATCACCGCGACGAAATCTTTCTCCAGCAGGCCGGCCTTGAAGGCATCGGCCAGGTCCTGCTGGTCCTGGAACACCACGGCTGGGGCTTCGACGACCTGATGCTCGGGAGCCACGGCGGAGACTTTCATCACCCCGCGGCCGAGGTTGCCTTCCATGACCCGCAAGCCGCCTTCCGGGGAGAAGGCCCGGGCCACCGGCCGCAGGATGTTTTCATCAAGACTTTCGATCGGGCCGTCGCGCCATACCAGCTTGCCGTTATCGAGGAACGGCTCCTGGGTGTAGCGGCTCAGGCCGCGGCCGGCCACGGTGTTGACGTCCTCGTGAAGCAGGCCGGCTTCCAGCAGCTCGCGGATCAGGAACGACATGCCGCCCGCTGCCTGGAAGTGGTTGATGTCGGCCTTGCCGTTGGGATAGACGTGGGACAGGGTCGGCACCACCTCCGACAGGTCGGCCATGTCCTGCCAGGTCAACTGGATACCTGCCGCCTGGGCAATGGCCGGCATGTGCAGGGTGTGGTTGGTGGAA
>NZ_MOAK01000073.1:241105-241299 GCF_003732485.1 Pseudomonas protegens | reverse complement strand
CTGCTTGGTCAGGCGCGTGACCTGCTGCGCCGCCTCATGGGTCAGGGCGTCACGCAGCGGCGTGTTGGGGTTGACGAAGGAGGCGCCCGGCAGGTGCAGGCCCATGACTTCCATCAGCAACTGGTTGGTGTTGGCGGTGCCATAGAAGGTGCAGGTGCCCGGGCTGTGGTAGGACTTCATCTCCGATTCCAGCA
>NZ_MOAK01000073.1:231624-241057 GCF_003732485.1 Pseudomonas protegens | reverse complement strand
CTGCTTGTTGGAAATCCCCGACACCATCGGTCCGCCCGGAACGAAGACCATCGGCAGATGACCGAAGCGCAGGGCGCCCATCATCAGGCCCGGGACGATCTTGTCGCAGATCCCCAGCATCAGCGCCGCGTCGAACATGTTGTGTGACAGCGCTACGGCCGTGGACAGCGCAATCACCTCGCGGCTCGGCAGGCTCAGTTCCATGCCGGCCTCGCCCTGGGTCACGCCATCGCACATGGCCGGGGTGCCGCCAGCGAACTGGCCCACCGAACCGATCTCCCGCAGGGCTTTCTTGATCTGCTCGGGAAAATGCTCGTAAGGCTGGTGGGCCGACAACATGTCGTTATATGACGAAACAATTGCCACGTTGGCCGCGTTCATCATCCGCAGGCTGTGTTTGTCGTCGGCGCCACAACCGGCCACGCCGTGGGCGAAGTTCGCACACTGCAGCTTGCCCCGCTGCGGGCCGTCAGTGGCAGCACCACGGATCAAAGCGAGATAGGCCTGGCGAGTGGCGCGACTGCGGGCGATAAGCCGTTCGGTGACCTCAAGAACGCGGGGATGCATGTGTAGAACTCCAGGCTAACGGATGTGGCGACCTGTTTGTCTATGCTGATCAGAAACGTCGCCAACCAGGGACGGCGGAGGACTTTCCTGACCATTTGGACCAGTTGATTCAGGTCACTCGTTGTAGATAAGACAAAATATTGCCACTAAAAAGGCTTGTTTTCTATTTCTATGCGAATAATCTTGTAATTCCAACAACAAATTTAACGACAGGCGTTTGCACATGACTCTTCGAATCGCAATCAATGGTTTTGGCCGTATTGGCCGTAACGTCCTGCGCGCACTCTATACCCAAGGCTATCGTCAGGATCTGCAGATCGTCGCCATCAACGATCTGGGAGACAGCGCGATCAATGCCCACCTGCTGAAACACGACACCGTCCACGGCACTTTCGATGCCGAAGTCCAGCACGACCAGGAAAGCTTGACCGTCAACGGTGACCGCATCGCCGTCAGCGCCATCCGCAACCCGGCCGAACTGCCCTGGGCCGCGGAAAAGATCGACGTGGTCTTCGAATGCACCGGCCTGTTCACCGACCGTGCCAAGGCTGCCGCCCATCTTACTGCCGGCGCCCGCAAAGTGATCATCTCGGCCCCGGCCAAAGGCGCCGACGCGACCGTGGTCTATGGGGTCAACCACGACATCCTGCGCCAGTCGCACCAGATCATCTCCAACGCCTCGTGCACCACCAACTGCCTGGCGCCGGTGGCCCAGGTGCTGCATCGCGAGCTGGGTATCGACAACGGCCTGATGACCACCATCCACGCCTACACCAACGACCAGAACCTCACCGACGTCTATCACAGCGATCCCTACCGCGCCCGCTCGGCCACCCAGAACATGATCCCGAGCAAGACCGGCGCCGCTGAAGCCGTGGGCCTGGTGCTGCCGGAGCTGGCGGGCAAGCTGACCGGCATGGCCGTGCGGGTACCGGTGATCAACGTATCCCTGGTGGACCTGACCGTGACCCTCAAGCGCGACACCACGGCCGAAGAGGTCAACGCCCTGCTCAAGAGTGCCAGCCAGCATTCGAAGATCCTCGGTTACAACACCCTGCCGCTGGTCTCCAGCGACTTCAATCACAACCCGCTGTCGTCGATCTTCGACGCCAACCACACCAAGGTCAGCGGCGGTCGCTTGCTCAAGGTGCTGGCCTGGTACGACAACGAGTGGGGCTTCTCCAACCGCATGCTGGATAACTGCCTGGCCCTGTGCAACGCGGAATAAAACGGATATTCGTCGATGATCGGTATCAGTTTCACGCAAAAGACCATGGCGGCGCGCAAGCGCATCGCCCTGGTCGCTCACGACCACTGCAAGGTCTTTCTGCTGGACTGGGCCGAGCGACAGAAGTCACGGCTGGCCGAACATGAACTGGTGGCCACCGGCACCACCGGGCTGCTGCTGAGCAAACGCCTGGGACTGCCGGTGGAAAGCATGATCAGCGGCCCTCTGGGCGGCGATCAGCAGTTGGGCGCGCAGATCGCCGAGCAGCGGGTCGACCTGCTGGTGTTCTTCTGGGACCCCTTCGAGCCCCAGCCTCACGACCCGGACATCAAGGCCCTGCTGCGCGTGGCGGCGGTGTGGAACATTCCCGTGGCCTGCAACGAGTGCAGCGCCGACTACCTGCTCAGCAGCCCACTGATGAGCCAGGCCCATGAACACCGGATTCCCGACTACCAGGCGTACCTGGCCGCTCGGGGATAAATCACACAAGGCTTGACCATCGACGTAGATGACAATCATTATCATCTGCTGGAAAAATGGATCAGGCCTTGCTGTGAGTCAATCGCACTTCAACCACGTCTTCCTCACTCAACGAATTTCTCTGCTGCGAACGCTGGAGCGGATGGTCAACAACCACAGCACCGCCGAAGACCTGCTGCAGGAAACCTATCTGCGGGTGACCCGCGCCCTCAGTGAGCGGACGATCACCCACCTTGAGCCTTTCGTATTCCAGACCGCACGCAATCTGGCGCTCGACCACCTGCGGGCCCGACGCATACAAGGCCGCACCCTGCTGGAAGATGTGCCACCGGAGGTGGTGGAGAATGTCGCCGCGCCCGTCAGCAGCGCCGAAGACGCGGCCCACGCCGAACAGTTGCTCGAACGCCTGAACCTCAGCCTCGGCCAGCTCAGCCCGCGCCAGCAGCAGATCTTTATCCTCAGCCGCCTGCACGGCCACAGCTATCAGGAAATCGCCGATGAGCTCGGGGTATCGCCGAGCACGGTGCAAAAGGAATTGAAACTGATCATGGCCATCTGCATCGGCGTCGCTGAACGTCTCGACGGTCAGTGAGTCTCAACCGCTGAGCAGAATGACTGCGTCAGTCCCGCGCCTTTGCTAACCTTGGCCGGCTTTCGCTCTCTACTTGAAAAACAGCTGTGCACAGACACAGCCGAGGAACACCCGTGACGGATTTTCACAGCGCCGAACCGCCCACTCCAGCCGGCCCGCACTCAAGCAACCTTGCCATGGATCAGGCGCTGGAATGGCTGATCGAGCTGGAACATCCGAACGAGGAACAAGTGCGCCAGTTTCATCAGTGGCTGGCGGCTTCACCGCTCAATGCCCAGGCCTTCGAAAAAGCCCAGGCCATCTGGAACGGACCGCAAGTGGCGCTCTGTGCCCAGGCCCTGGCCGCCCCTGTGCCGAAGGTTTCACGCCTGGCCCGCCTGCGCCCCCACTGGAAGCCCCTGGCCACCGCCGCGGTGCTGGTGCTTGGGCTGTTCAGCTTCAGCAACCTGCCCCTGCGCCTGCAGGCCGACCACCTGACCCTGGTCGGTGAACGCCAGCGCCTGCAACTGGAAGACGGCTCCAAGGTGCTGCTCAACACCAACTCGGCGTTTTCCAGCGAGATCAACGCTCACCAGCGGGTGGCCCGGCTGTACCAGGGCGAAGCCTTCTTCGAGATCCCGGCCACGCTCGGCTTGCCCCTGGAGCTGGACGCCGGTCCGGTCAAGGCCAGCGTGGGCGACACCGCCTTTGCCGTGCGCTATCTGGACGGCGTCGCCCAGGTCCAGGTGCAGCGCGGCGATATCGACCTGCGGGCGACCCATGCCGACCAGCGCATTCGCCTGAAGGCCGGTGAAAGCGTACGCGTTGGCCCTCAGGGTTTTGAGCACCCGGCCAAGCTCGATGCCGGCAAGGACCTGGCCTGGGTCGAGGGTCGCCTGGTGTTCGAGAACTGCCCCCTCAACCAGGTGCTGGCGGAACTGCGACGTTATTACCCGGGCTGGATCGTCAATAACAACGAGCAGTTGGCGAATGTTGCCGTCACCGGCAACTACCGCCTGGACCAGCCCCTGGATGTGTTGCGCTCCCTGGCCCATATCACCTCGGCGCAGCTCTCGGAGTTTCCGGCGTTGGTGATTCTCAACTGAGAATAATTATTTTTACGCGATAGCCATGGGTCATACGTCTCGTTATAGCCAATGCAACTGATTCGCATTTTGAATGCGTATCTGCACCTATAAGATTCGTGCGACCCGGAGCGCTCTCGATGTCCCCTCGCCTCAACAGCCGATCCTCTGTTCCCTGTACCCGCCTGCAGAACTGCACCCTGTCGCTGCTCACCGCGGCGATCCTGCTGGCCGGCGCTCACGCCACTCCTGTCATGGCCGCCGATGCCCCGGCGCCTTCCAGCCAGCGCATGGGCAACTACAACTTCGCCATTGCCCAACAACCGCTGGTCTCGGCGCTCAATGCCTTTACCGCGGTCACCGGCTGGCAAGTGGGCCTGCCCGCCGAGCTGGGTGCCGGCGTTGCCTCCCCCGGCGTACGCGGCTCGCTGCCGCCGGAAAAGGCCCTGGATCGGCTGCTCGGCGGCACCAACCTGAGCTACCGCAAGCTGGGCAACAACAGCATCGTCCTGGAGAAACGCAGCGGCGCCAACGTGGTGAACCTGCAGCAAGTGACCATCAGCGCCACCCGCCAGGAGCAGGACATCAGCTCGGTACCCAGCACCGTGAGTGTGCAGACCCGGGAAGAACTCGACCGGCAGAACGTCAACACAATCAAGGAACTGGTGCGTTATGAGCCTGGTGTTTCAGTCGGCGGTGCAGGCCAGCGTGCCGGTATCAGCGGCTACAACATTCGTGGTATCGACAGCGACCGGATCCTCACCCAGGTGGACGGCGTGGAAGTGCCGGATCACTTCTTCAGCGGCCCTTATGCCAAGACCAACCGTAACTACGTCGACCCGGAAATCGTCAAGCGCGTGGAAATCCTGCGCGGTCCTGCCTCGGTGCTCTACGGCAGCAGCGCCATCGGTGGCGCCGTCAGTTACTACACTCTGGACGCCGACGACATCATCAAGCCCGGCGAGGATTTTGGCGCGCGCCTGAAGACCGGCTACAGCTCGGCGGACGAAAGCTGGCTGAAATCCGGCACCTTCGCCGGGCGGGTCGGCGAATTCGACGGCCTGTTGCACCTGAGCCAGCGTGACGGCCACGAGACCGAGTCCTATGGCAGCAACAACGGCACCGGCCTCAACCGCACCGCCGCCAACCCGGAAGACGCCCGGACCACCAACGTGCTGGCCAAGCTCGGCTGGAACTATGCGGACGACGCACGCCTGGGCCTGACCTACGAGAAGTACAAGGACGACCGCGACACCAACCAGAAAAGTGCGGTGGGCGGCCTGTTCCTCAATGGCGTTGGCCAGAACTGGTATCGCTCGCGCGTCGGCAACGACACCATCACCCGCGAACGCTTCGGCCTGGAAAACAGCTTTGCCCTGGAGTCGCCAATCGCCGATCGGATCAAATGGAGCCTGAACTACCAGATCGCCAAGACCGACCAGACCACCTCCGAACGCTATAACCCGGTGTCGATATTCAGCCCGGTGGCCCGTGACGTGCAGCGCGAGCGGAAAACCCTGTACCAGGAAAAACAATGGGTGTTCGACGCCCAATTGGACAAGGCCTTCGCCCTGGGTGAAACCGATCACCAGTTGACCTACGGCACCACTCTCAAGCAGCAGAAGGTCACAGGCTCGCGCTATGGCACCGCCAGCTGCCTGACCGTCGGTGCCGGCTGCACCGCGGTTGGCGCGCCGAGCCCTTCCGCCGGTGACAGCGTGAAAAAGTCCAGCGACTTTCCGGACCCGACCATCAACACCTACAGCCTGTTCGTCCAGGACCAGATCAGCTGGAACGCCTGGACCTTCACCCCTGGCCTGCGCTACGACTACACCCAGCTCAAGCCGAAACTGACGCAGGAGTTCCTCAATGTCGCCAACCCCACCGGCAACTTTCCGGTCAGCGACGACAAGAAGACCTGGCATCGGGTTTCGCCCAAGCTCGGCCTGACCTACAGCTTCGACGAGCACTACACGGCCTATGGCCAGTACTCCGAAGGCTTCCGCACGCCGTCGGCCAAGGCGCTCTACGGCCGCTTTGAAAACATCACCACCGGGTACATCGTCGAGCCCAACTCCAACCTCAAGCCGGAAACCAGCAAAGGTTACGAAACCGGCCTGCGAGGCAATTTCGACGCCGGCTCCTTCGATGTCTCGGTGTTCTACAACCAGTACCGCGACTTCATCAACGAAGACGCCATTACTGCCGGCGCGCTGCAATCGGTGATCCAGAGCAACAACATCAAACACGCCACCATCAAGGGCGCCGAAGCCAGGGGCCGTCTCAACCTCGATGCCTTCGGTGCACCACAGGGCCTGTACAGCATCGGCTCGCTGGCCTACGCCTACGGTCGCAACAATGACAACGGCGAACCGATCAACAGCGTCAACCCGCTCAAGGGCGTGTTTGGCCTCGGCTACGACCAGGACAACTATGGCGCGCTGCTGAGCTGGACCCTGGTCAAACGCAAGGACCGGGTCGACAACAGCACCTTCAAGGCCCCGGATGGCCGCACCACCAGCGGCCAGTTCAAGACACCGGGCTACGGCATCCTCGACCTCAGCGGCTTCTACAAGGTCACCGACGACCTGACCGTGAACGCCGGCCTGTACAACCTGACCGACAAGAAATACTGGAACTGGGACGACGTGCGCGGCTACGACAGTGTCGGTGAAGCCGGGCAGACCGCACCCGCCAACCTCGACCGCCTGACCCAGCCCGGCCGTAACTTCTCGGTCAACCTGGTCTGGGATATCTGACGCCAAACCGCCTCACTGCCCTTTTTCATCCGGGGGCAGTGAGGATTTTTTACTGTGTCGCGTCTTCTTGTTCGTCTAGTCACTAAGTGCCTCTCATTCTCAAGGACATCTGCATGACCTCCCAGGATTCCTCCCAGCGTCATCACCTGCGCTCCCAACGTCTGAACCAGATCACCCACGAGCCGCATTCCAAGCTCGATGCCCTGGTCAAGGCCCACGCGCCCTTCGAAACCCAGGGTGCATTCGCCCGTTTCGTGGTGGCCCAGTACCTGTTCCAGTCTGAGCTGGTGGCTCTGTACAACGATGCCGAACTGAACAAGATCGTCCCGGACCTGGCCGAGCGCTGCCGCGCCGAAGCGGCCAAGGCCGACCTGGCCGACCTGGAAACCGAAGTTCCGGCACCGGTGGCCGGTGCCGTCAGCAACCCGAGCCAGGCCGAAGCCCTGGGCTGGATCTTCGTGTCCGAAGGCTCCAAGCTCGGCGCCGCGTTCCTGATCAAGCGCGCCGTGGGCCTGGGCCTGAGCGAAACCTTCGGTGCCCGTCACCTGGGCGAACCGGCCGGCGGCCGTGCCGAAGGCTGGAAGACCTTCACCCGCATCCTCGACGGCCTGGAGTTCACCGCCGAAGAAGAAGCTGCAGCGGAAAAAGGCGCCCTGGATGCCTTCAACCGCTTCACCGTACTGCTGGAACAGGCTTACTCCAGCGCTGCACAACCGGCCTGACCCCGAAGTTGTGGGCAAGGTGGCGGCTTCCACCGCGGCCCTGCCCACAGCGGTATTTTGTCGGCCGGCGTCTTCCCCGGATTGAGCCGTACGGCGCGTTACCTCATCATCGAAGCCATGACCCCCACTCGCCCCTCCTCGTCGAAAATATCCCGCCTGCTGTTTGGCGCGCTGGCTTACATCAGCCTGGCTATCGGCCTGATCGCCATCGTCGTACCGGGCCTGCCCACCACCGAGTTCATCCTGCTGGCTGCCTGGGCCGCCACCAAGAGCTCGCCACGGCTAAGCGCCTGGATGGAGAACCATCGCCTGTTCGGCCCGATCCTGAGCAACTGGCGCAACGGCCGGATTGTCAGCCGCAAGGCCAAAGTCAGCGCCACCCTCAGCATGCTGCTGTGCGCCGGCCTGATGCTGACCCTGCTCAACCATCACTGGACGATGTACGCCGCCATCGCCGGCATGACCCTGGGCAACCTGTGGATCTGGTCGCGCCCCGAAGCCTTGCCACAAACTTGCCCCCCGCCCCTGTAGGAGCCGGCTTGCCGGCGAAAGCCCCCAGAGAATTTGCATCAAGTTCACGGCCCCCTTCGCTGGCAAGCCAGCACCTACGCGGCGAATCCCTCTCCCTACCGTTCGTCGGCTAAAACTCACGCAAAAGCCGGCCAAGCCGATGTTCCGGACATGGCGCTGAATGGACTTGGCGACCGGAATCAGCCGATTCCGTGCTTTCCACCTGTCCTTTCGCGAGATCGCCCCATGTTCGACTCTCTTTCCATCCGCCTGAAAATCGTGCTGTTGTCCGGACTGTGCCTGTTAGGCGTGATGGCGCTGATCGTCGGCATGAACATCTATCAGAGCCAGCAGAACAACCAACTGGTCAACACGTCCAGCACGCAAATGCTCACGGCCGGAGTCGAGGATCTGCTGCAGGCCAAGGCAGCCGAACAAGCCGCGCGCATTCAAAAGACCTTCGGCGAAAGCCAGCTGGTGATCACCGCCCTGGCGGATCAGGTCCGGGACCTGCAAGACCTGGCCAACAAGCGCGGCCTGGACGCCCCGGCCCTGCGCGAAGAACTCAACCGCAGCCTGAAAACCGCCTTCGAGCGCAACCCCAAGGTGCTCGGCATCTGGCTCGCCTACGAGCCCAACGCCCTGGACGGCAAGGACAGCGAGTTCGCCAACGACGCCACCCGCGCCTCCAACGAACGCGGACGTTTCGCCACCTACTGGAGTCGCGCCGGCGGCCAGCAACTCAATACCGTGATGGCTGAGGAGGACATGACCAAGACCACCCTCAACCTCAGCGGCACGCCCTACAACATCTGGTACACCTGCCCCCGGGACAGCCGACGCATCTGCCTGCTCGATCCCTATGCCGACACCATCGGCCAGGACAAGAAGCAAGTGCTGATGACCACCATCTCCCTGCCGCTGCTGGTGGACGGCAAGGTGCTGGGCGTGATTGGCGTCGACATCGCCCTGGACTCCCTGCAAGCCGCTGCTGTCGAGGCCCAACGGGACCTGTTCGACGGGGCCGGGCACATGATGATCCTGGCCGGCAGTGGGCTGCTGGCCGCTGTCGGCGCCGATGCCGGCCAGGTCGGCAAGAACATCAATGAAACCTTTGGCGCCCAGGGCAAGGACATCCTCGCGACGCTCGCCGGCAGCCAAGCGAAAGTCCTGCAGCAAGGCGACCTGATCCGTGCGGTCTACCCCTTCAGTCCGATTGCCGATGCCAAGGCCTGGGGCGTGACCATCGACCTGCCACAACAGGTGCTGCTGGCGGACTCGGTCAAGCTGCAGACCCTGCTGGATCAAGCCCAGACCAGCGGCACCCTGAAAACCCTGCTGGTTGCGGTCGGCGCCGGCCTGCTGGGCCTGCTGCTGATCTGGCTCAGCGCCTCCGGCGTGACCCGGCCGATCAACAGCGTGGCGCAGATGCTCAAGGCCATCGCCAGCGGCGACGGCGACCTGACACAGCGCCTGGACTACAGCAAGAAAGATGAGCTGGGCGAGCTGGT
>NZ_MOAK01000073.1:226507-231557 GCF_003732485.1 Pseudomonas protegens | reverse complement strand
AGCAGAGCATCACCGAGGCCCGCGGCACCGCCGACCAGTCTTCGGAAATCGCCCGCCAGACCAGCGAAGGCATGCAAGTGCAGTTCCGCGAGATCGACCAGGTGGCCACCGCGTCCAACGAAATGAGCGCCACCGCCCACGATGTCGCCAACAGTGCCTCCAATGCCGCCCAGGCCGCCCGTGGCGCCGACCAGTCGGCCAAGGAAGGCATGACCATCATCGAGCGCAGCACCCGGGATATCAGCCTGCTGGCCGACGAGGTGAGCAAGGCGGTGGGTGAAGTCGAAGCCCTGGCGGTGAGCAGCGAACAGATAGGTTCGGTGCTGGAAGTGATCCGCAGCATCGCCGAGCAGACCAACCTGCTGGCCCTCAACGCCGCCATCGAAGCGGCCCGTGCCGGGGAAAGCGGTCGCGGCTTCGCCGTGGTAGCCGATGAAGTGCGCAACCTGGCCAAGCGCACCCAGGACTCGGTGGAAGAAATCCGCGTGGTGATCGAACGCATCCAGAGCGGCACCCGGGATGTGGTGACCACCATGCACGCCAGCCAGAGCCAGGCGCAGAACAATGCCGGGCAGATTCAGCAGGCGGTCCAGGCCCTGGGCAAGATCAGCGACGCGGTCACCGTGATCAGCGACATGAACCTGCAGATCGCCAGCGCCGCCGAACAACAGAGCGCGGTGGCCGAAGAGGTCAACCGCAACGTCTCGGCGATCCGCACCGTGACCGAAACCCTCACCGAACAGGCCAGTGAGTCGGCTCAGGTCAGCAGCCAGCTCAATGCCCTGGCGACCCAGCAAATGAAGCTGATGGATCAGTTTCGCGTGTAAGCGCTGCGCTGGCGCCAGCCGCGGCCGATGACCAGGGGTGATCGACAGCCGCGGCAGTTTCAGGGTGCAATGCCCTCCTCTGATCCGCGGAGTGGGCCATGACCGAGTTACTCGCATCCATCCAGGCCGCGCTGGGCCTGGCGTCATCAAGCATCCGGCAAACCGGCCAGGGCGCCTTGCCCTCGGCCTTCGCCGTGACCGACCTGGCCAGTGCCAGCATTGCCGCTTCCGGGCAGGCAGTCGCTGAACTCCTGTACAACCAGACCGGGCGCCTGCCAGAGGTCAGCGTCGACCGGCGCCTGGCCTCGTTCTGGTTCGCCAGCTCGATCCGCCCGCAGGGCTGGAGCCTGCCATCACCCTGGGACCCGATTGCCGGCGACTACGCCACCCGCGACGGCTGGATTCGCCTGCACACCAACGCACCTCACCACCGGGCCGCCGCCGAACGGGTGCTGGGAGCTGCGAGCGAACGCTCGGCCATGGCCGCCCAGGTCGCCACCTGGGACGCCCTGGAACTGGAACAGGCGATAGTCGACCAGGGCGGTTGTGCCGCGCAGATGCGCAGCTGGGCGCAGTGGCAGGCCCATCCCCAGGGCCAGGCGGTCAACAGCGAGCCCCTGGTGCACTGGCTGCCCCAGGACGCAGAGCGGCCAAAATCCTGGAGCGGCTCCAGCAACCGGCCGCTGGCCGGGCTCAAGGTGCTGGACCTGACCCGGGTCCTGGCCGGCCCGGTGGCCAGCCGCCTGCTGGCGGGGCTGGGCGCCGAGGTGTTGCGCATCGATCCGCCGCACTGGAACGAGCCGGCCCTGGAGCCGGAGGTGACCCTGGGCAAACGCTGCGCGCGCCTCGATCTGCACGACCTTGAGCAGCGCGCCTTGTTCGAAGGCCTGCTGGCGCAGGCCGACCTGCTTCTGCATGGCTATCGCGCCGATGCCCTGGAGCACCTGGGTTATGACGCCGGGACACGCCAGGCAATCGCCCCGGGGCTGATCGAGGTCAGCCTCAATGCCTACGGCTGGAGCGGCCCCTGGCGCAACCGCCGGGGCTTCGACAGCCTGGTGCAGATGAGCTGCGGCATCGCCAAAGCCGGCATGGCCTGGAAAGTCGCGGAGCAACCCGTGCCACTGCCGGTCCAGGCCCTGGACCACGCCACTGGCTACCTGATGGCAGCCACTGCCCTACGGGCTCTGAACCAGTCCCTGAGCGGCGGCCAAGGCTCGTCGGCGCGCCTGTCCCTAGCCCGCACCGCCAAGTTGCTGATTGATCATTCCCTGTCAGCGACAACCGAAATTCCACTGCGGACCGAGGACGACGAGGATCAGGGGCTGGTACTGGAACAGACCAGTTGGGGACCGGCCCGGCGCCTGCGGGTGCCGTTGCACATCAATGGAACGCCCGTGCAGTGGAATGGCCCGGCCACCGCCCTGGGCGCCCATCGCCCCAGATGGTGGTGAGCGCCTTGGCTGCCGGTTGATCCCGTAGCAGCTGGCTTGCCAGCGAAGAAGCTCCCAGGGGCGTGCAAGGCTCAAGGCCCGATTTGCCGGCAAACCGCCTCCTACAGGGACCAGCGGACAATTTCAGCCCATGGCCGTCCACAAATGCTGCGCCGCATAACCGCGCCAAGGCCGCCAGGCCTCGGCCCGCGCCAGCAGTTGACGGGCATTGGACCGCCGTCCCTCCAGATGCGCCACGGCGTTGAACAGGCCTACGTCCGCCGCCGGAAAGGCGTCGCCCTCGCGCATCTGGCGCAGGGCTATGTAATGCGCCGTCCAATCGCCGATTCCCGGCAATTGCCGCAGGCGCTCCACCCCCTGTTGCAGGCTGGCCTTGGGTTCGAACAGTTGCGGGTCGTCGAGCAAGGCCCGGGCCACGGCGGACAGTGTATGGGCCCGGCTGCGAGGCATTCCCAGGCAGCCGAGGTCGGCAGCGGCCAGCACCTGGGGCGAGGCAAATACATGGGTCAGACCGGGCCACCGCGGATCTGGACTGGCCAGCGGCCGGCCATGCACCGCCACCAGCTTGCCCGCCAGACGGATCGCACCCTGCACAGTGATCTGCTGGCCCAGCACGGCGCGAATGGCCAGCTCGAAGCCGTCCCAGGTTCCCGGCACTCGCAGGCCGGGGCGTGCCGCCAGCAACGGTGCGAGCAGCGGGTCACGGGCCAGATGGCGGTTGATCAGGGGCAGGTCCGCGTCCAGGTCGAATTGCCGGCGCAGGCGCGCCAGCACCTGGGGTAGCAGGGCTTGCTCGGTGACCTGCAACTGCACCTGCAAATGGCCCACCGGCCCGGGGCACACACTCAAGATGCCCTGGCCGCCCTCCAGCGCGAAGGTGCGGGCATAGGTATCGCCCTGGACCACTTCCTGCCCCTCGATGGCGCGCGCCCTGAGGAAACCCAGCATCGCCGGCCAGTCGTAGGCGCCCTGGTAGGGCAGGAGTTGAATCACAGCGCCAGCAGGCCGCTGTACAGGCCATAAGCCGCCAGCGAAGCGCCGATGACCACCGCCGCGAAGATCAGTTTTTCCAGCGGGGTGAACAGCGGCTCGCCCTGCTCGCGTTTGGCCTGGGCAAACAGGATCACCCCCGGCGCATACAGCAACGCCGACAGCAGCAGATACTTCAGTCCGCCGGCGTACAACAGCCAGATGGCGTAACTCAGCGCCACGGTGGCGATGAACAGGTCCTTCTTGCGTTCACGCGACGCCTGTTCGTAGGTTTCCCCGCGACCGCTGAGCAGGACCGCGTAGGCCGCCGACCACAGGTAGGGCACCAGGATCATCGACGACGCCAGGTAAATCAGGCTGGTGTAGGTGCCGGCGGAAAACAGGGTGATCAGCAGGAAGATCTGGATCATCACGTTGGTCAGCCACAAGGCGTTGACCGGCACATGGTTGGCGTTTTCCTTCTTCAGGAACGCCGGCATGGTCCGGTCCCGGGCAGTGGCGTAGAGGATCTCGGCGCACAGCAAGGCCCAGGACAACAAGGCCCCCAGCAAGGAAACCGCAAGGCCGATACTGATCAGCAAGGCGCCCCAGGGGCCGACGATATGCTCCAGCACCGCCGCCAGGGACGGGTTCTGCAATTGCGCCAGCTCCGGCTGGCTCATGATGCCCAACGACAGCACGTTCACCAGCACCAGCAGCGCCAACACCCCGAGAAAACCGATCACCGTGGCCCGCCCGACATCGGCGCGTTTCTGCGCTCGGGCCGAATACACGCTGGCGCCCTCGATGCCGATGAACACGAATACCGTGACCAGCATCATGTTGCGCACCTGGTCCATCACCCCGCCAAAATTCGGGTTGCTGCGGCCCCAGATATCCCGGGTGAAGATATCCGCCTTGAACGCCACGGCAGCGATAACGATGAACATCACCAGCGGCACAATCTTCGCCACGGTGGTCAGCTGGTTGATGAAGGCCGCCTCCTTGATCCCCCGCAGCACCAGGAAATGCACAGCCCACAGCAGGAGCGAGGCACAGCCGATGGCCACCGGGGTATTGCCCTGGCCGAACACCGGAAAGAAATAGCCCAGGGTGCTGAACAGCAGGACGAAGTAGCCGACATTGCCCAGCCAGGCACTGATCCAGTAACCCCAGGCGGACGAGAAGCCCATGTAGTCGCCGAATCCGGCCTTGGCATAGGCATAGACCCCGGAGTCGAGCTCCGGCTTGCGGTTGGCCAGGGTCTGGAAAACGAAGGCCAGGGTCAGCATCCCCACAGCGGTGATGGCCCAGCCGATCAACACCGCGCCGGCATCAGCGCGGGCCGCCATATTCTGCGGCAGCGAGAAGATCCCGCCACCAATCATGGAACCCACCACCAAGGCGATCAATGCACCGAGTTGCAGCTTCTGCGCCGGTTGTGACATCCCTACCTCTGCTTCAGTGAGTCGATCTGGCGATAAAGCTACACGCTATTAAATAACTTCTACAAATTTGCGTCTAACAGTAACAGTCAATTAATCATCCTTTATGCAACAGGGTTACGGATACCCGGCAGAAGGCACTGAATAACCGACTGTTTTGTTTGGCCTATGCACTAAGTGCCATCACTACCAAGTAATTAATCAATGCCTCCGAAAGATTTGCACATCCGCCAAAAGGGTCTAGTTTCAAACGTCGTCGGCAATGAGAACCGCTACTGATAAGGAGATCGCAATGCCTCTGGAATGGCCCTATCAGGGCAGCATTCTACCCCTCGCAACAAATCTTAAGTCATTC
>NZ_MOAK01000073.1:212530-226464 GCF_003732485.1 Pseudomonas protegens | reverse complement strand
AAGCAGATTTACTCTGACGTCTCTCTTCTCCTGCATTGGAGTCATGCAATGTCTGAATCCCCCGGTAAACTAAGACTGGGCGCCTTAGTCGCCCTGGTAGTGGGCTCCATGATTGGCGGCGGGATCTTCTCCTTACCGCAAAACATGGCAGCCAGTGCCGATGTCGGTGCAGTTCTTATTGGTTGGGCAATTACCGCTGTCGGCATGTTGACCCTGGCATTTGTCTTCCAGACCCTGGCCAATCGCAAACCTGATCTGGACGGTGGTGTATATGCCTACGCCAAGGCCGGATTCGGCGACTACATGGGCTTTTCCTCGGCCTGGGGCTACTGGATCAGCGCCTGGCTGGGCAACGTCGGCTACTTCGTCCTGCTGTTCAGCACCCTGGGCTATTTCTTCCCGATCTTCGGCGAGGGCAACACCCCGGCCGCAGTGATCGGCGCCTCGATCCTGCTGTGGGCCGTGCACTTTCTGGTGCTGCGCGGGATCAAGGAAGCGGCCTTCATCAACCTGGTGACCACGGTTGCCAAGGTGGTGCCGCTGCTGCTGTTCGTGCTGATCGCCCTGTTCGCCTTCAAGCTGGATATCTTCACCGCTGATATCTGGGGGGTGAAGAACCCGGACCTGGGCAGCGTGATGAACCAGGTGCGCAACATGATGCTGGTCACCGTCTGGGTGTTCATCGGCATCGAGGGCGCGAGCATCTTCTCGTCCCGGGCGGAGAAACGCTCGGATGTGGGCAAGGCCACCGTCATCGGCTTCATCACCGTGCTGCTGTTCCTGGTGCTGGTGAACGTGCTGTCCCTGGGGATCATGACCCAGCCGGAACTGGCCAAGCTGCAGAACCCGTCCATGGCGGCAGTGCTGGAGCATGTGGTGGGCCACTGGGGGGCGGTGCTGATCAGCGTCGGCCTGATCATCTCGCTGCTGGGGGCGCTGCTGTCCTGGGTGCTGCTGTGCGCGGAGATCATGTTCGCCGCTGCCAAGGACCACACCATGCCGGAGTTCCTGCGCCGCGAGAACGCCAACCACGTACCGGCCAACGCCCTGTGGCTGACCAACGCCATGGTGCAGATCTTCCTGGTCATCACCCTGTTCTCGGCCAGCACCTACCTGTCGCTGATCTACCTCGCCACCTCGATGATCCTGGTGCCCTACCTGTGGTCGGCGGCCTATGCGGTCCTGCTGGCGGTGCGCGGCGAAAGCTACGAACAGGCCCTGGCCGAGCGCAAGAAGGACCTGATCATCGGCGGCATCGCCCTGCTCTACGCGATCTGGCTGCTGTACGCCGGCGGGGTCAAGTACCTGCTGCTCTCGGCCCTGCTCTACGCCCCCGGCGTGGTGCTGTTCGCCAAGGCCAAGCTGGAACTGCACAAACCGATTTTCACCAACGTCGAGAAGCTGATTTTTGCCGCAGTGGTCATAGGCGCCCTGGTGGCGGCCTACGGACTCTACGACGGCTTCCTGACCCTGTAGCTCTGCCTTAGCAACACCCAAATTGTTTTGTCTCTGGAGGATCACAGTAATGACCACGGAAAAAGTTAAGTACGGCGTCCATTCCGAAGCCGGCAAACTGCGCAAAGTCATGGTTTGCTCCCCAGGCCTGGCCCATCAGCGGCTGACCCCGAACAACTGCGATGAACTGCTGTTCGATGATGTGCTGTGGGTGGCCCAGGCCAAACGCGACCACTTCGACTTCGTCACCAAGATGCGCGAGCGGGACATTGATGTGCTGGAAATGCACAACCTGCTGACCGACATCGTTGCCATCCCCGAAGCCCTGGACTGGATCCTGGAGCGCAAGATCACCGCCAATCAGGTCGGCCTGGGCCTGGTCAACGAAGTCGGCTCGTGGCTGCGCAGCCTGGAGCCACGCAAGGTTGCCGAATTCCTCATCGGCGGCGTCTCGGCCGACGACCTGCCCAGCAGCTTCGGCGGCAAGACCATCGAGATGTTCCGCGACTTCCTCGGCCACTCCAGCTTCATCCTGCCGCCGCTGCCCAATACTCAGTTCACCCGCGACACCACTTGCTGGATTTATGGCGGCGTGACCCTGAACCCGATGTACTGGCCGGCGCGACGTCAGGAAACCCTGCTGACCACCGCCATCTACAAATTCCACCCCGAGTTCACCAACGCCGACTTCCAGATCTGGTACGGCGACCCGGACCAGGAGCACGGCAATGCCACCCTGGAAGGCGGCGACGTGATGCCTATCGGCAATGGCGTGGTCCTGATCGGCATGGGCGAACGCTCGTCGCGCCAGGCCATCGGTCAACTGGCACTGAACCTGTTCAAGCACAAGGCCGTGGAGCGCGTGATCGTCGCCGGCCTGCCGAAGTCCCGCGCGGCCATGCACCTGGATACCGTATTCAGCTTCTGCGACCGCGACCTGGTCACGATCTTCCCGGAAGTGGTGAGCCAGATCGTTGCGTTCAGCCTGCGTCCTGACGAAAGCAAACCGGGCGGCATCGATGTGCGCCGCGAAGAAGCCAGCTTCCTCGATACCGTGGCCAAGGCCCTCAACCTCAAGGCCCTGCGCGTAGTGGAAACCGGTGGCAACAGCTTCGCCGCCGAACGCGAGCAATGGGACGACGGCAACAACGTGGTGGCCGTGGAGCCGGGCGTGGTCATCGGCTACGACCGCAACACCTACACCAACACCCTGCTGCGCAAGGCCGGGGTCGAAGTCATCACCATCAGCGCCGGCGAACTGGGCCGCGGTCGTGGCGGCGGCCACTGCATGACCTGCCCGATCATTCGCGATCCGATCGACTACTAAGCGCCCTTATCCGAAATAGCAGCTTGTCGTTGCCCCCACAAAGGGCCTCGGCAAGTGGACGACCGAAATCAAAGGAGATCCATCATGGCTTTCAATATTCACAACCGTAACCTGCTGAGCCTGGAACACCACACTCCACGCGAACTGCGCTACCTGCTGGACCTGTCCCGCGACCTCAAGCGCGCCAAGTACACCGGCACCGAGCAGCAGCACCTCAAGGGCAACAACATCGCGCTGATCTTCGAAAAAACCTCCACCCGTACCCGCTGCGCCTTCGAAGTGGCTGCCTATGACCAGGGCGCCAACGTTACCTACATCGACCCCAACTCCTCGCAGATCGGCCACAAGGAAAGCATGAAGGACACCGCCCGAGTGCTGGGGCGCATGTACGACGCCATCGAGTACCGCGGCTTCAAACAGGAAATCGTCGAAGAACTGGCGAAATTTGCCGGGGTTCCGGTGTTCAACGGACTGACCGATGAATACCACCCGACCCAGATGATCGCCGACGTGCTGACCATGCGCGAGCACGCCGACAAGCCGATCCACGAGATCAGCTACGCCTACCTGGGCGACGCCCGCAACAACATGGGCAACTCGCTGCTGCTGGTGGGTGCCAAGCTCGGCATGGACGTGCGCATCTGCGCGCCCAAGGCCCTATGGCCCCATGACGACCTGGTGCAGCGCTGCAAGCAATACGCTGAGGAAAGCGGTGCCCGCATCACCCTCACCGAAGATCCGAAAGCCGCGGTCAAGGGCGTGGACTTCATCCACACCGACGTCTGGGTCTCCATGGGCGAACCGGTGGAAGCCTGGGCCGAGCGTATCGAGCAACTGCTGCCGTATCAGGTCAACACCCAGCTGATGAAAGCCACTGGCAACCCACGGACCAAGTTCATGCACTGCCTGCCGGCCTTCCACAACAGCGACACCAAGGTGGGCAAACAGATCGCCGAGCAGTATCCGCATCTGGCCAACGGCATCGAAGTCACCGACGACGTGTTTGAGTCCCCGGCCTGCATCGCCTTCGAGCAAGCGGAGAACCGCATGCACACCATCAAGGCGATCCTGGTTTCGACCCTGGCCGACCTCTAACCCGCCTCCCCCTGCCGGGGCTGACTTGCCAGCGAACTGCTGTTCGCCGGCAAGCCGGCTCCTACAGAGCCTCTAGAAGGACTGCATTATGCGTATCGTCGTTGCACTGGGCGGTAACGCCCTGCTCCGCCGTGGTGAACCCATGACCGCGGACAACCAACGCGCCAACATCCGCATCGCCACCGAACAGATCGCCAAGATCCACCCCGGCAACCAACTGGTGATTGCCCACGGCAATGGCCCGCAGGTCGGCCTGCTGTCGTTGCAGGCGGCGGCCTACACCCAGGTTTCGCCCTACCCGCTGGACGTGCTCGGCGCCGAGACCGAAGGCATGATCGGCTACATCATCGAACAGGAACTGGGCAACCTGCTGGACTTCGAGGTGCCGTTCGCCACCTTGCTGACCCAGGTGGAAGTGGACGCCAAGGACCCGGCATTCAAGAACCCGACCAAGCCCATCGGTCCGGTCTACAGCCAGGAAGAAGCCGAGAAGCTGGCCAAGGAAAAAGGCTGGGCCATCGCCCCGGACGGCGACAAGTACCGCCGAGTGGTGGCCAGTCCCAAGCCCAAGCGCATTTTCGAAATCCGCCCGATCAAGTGGCTGCTGGAAAAAAGCAGCATCGTGATCTGCGCCGGCGGTGGCGGCATTCCGACGATGTACGGCGAGGACGGCAAGCTCAAGGGCATCGAGGCGGTGATCGACAAGGACCTGTGTTCTGCGCTGCTGGCCGAACAACTCGAAGCCGATCTGCTAGTGATCGCCACCGACGTCAACGCAGCATTCATCGACTTCGGCAAACCGACCCAGAAGGCCATCGGCGAGGCCCACCCGGACGAAATCGAGAAGCTGGGCTTTGCCGCCGGCTCCATGGGACCGAAGGTCCAGGCCGCCTGCGAATTTGCCCGGCACACTGGCAAAGTCGCGGTGATCGGTTCACTCTCGGACATCGAAGCGATCGTCCAGGGCAAGGCCGGCACCCGCATCAGTACGGCGAAAACCGGCATCAGCTACCTGTAAGACGCTTGCTGTAAGAACACAGGGCAGGTCGGGTGCCTGCCCTCATTCAAAGCCCTGGAGGAGAGACGCCTATGGCCATGTTTGAGCCCGGTCACCTGCATATAGAGCGCCATGCGCTGAGCAAGGACGACTTCAGCTACAACCTGTGTATCGACTACGAACTGGCCCAGGACCCCAAGGAGGGTCATGGCATGCTGTTCACCCTGCACGGCACCATTGAAGACAAATCCTTGAAAGAGCAGTTCTTCCTGGCCAAGGACCTGGCCTTTGACTTCGCCCGTCACGCGACCCGCATCGCCCAACAGTACGGCTTGCCCAAGAGCGCCAGTATTGCCTCCATGCACAAGTACTACGACGAGATGTTCGAAGACGTACGCAAGCAACTGAACGTCAAGCCCGGCGACCCGATAAACCCCGAACACCTGGCATGACCACTCCCCTTCTGTAGGAGCCGGCTTGCCGGCGAAATGACCACCGCCGTGCCTGGGGATCTGGTCCGCCTTCGCCGGCAAGCCGGCTCCTACAACAGCCCCACCGATTTCGACTAAGGCCATTGCCCAAGGCATACTGGCGCACTTCAGAGTCCCAGAATCGTCTGCCATCCCATGCGTATCCACGTCAGTTTCATCGACCGCGTCGGCATTACCCAGGAAGTCCTGGCCCTGCTGGGCGGACGCAATCTCAACCTGGATGCGGTGGAAATGGTGCCACCCAACGTCTATATCGACGCCCCGACCCTGAGCCCCCAGGTACTGGAAGAATTGCGCGATGCGCTGTTCAACGTACAGGGCGTGCAGACGGTAACGGTGGTCGACATCCTGCCCGGCCAGCGTCGCCACTTGCAGTTGGACGCCTTGCTGGCAGCCATGACCGATCCGGTGCTGGCCCTGGACAGCGCCGGCAAGGTATTGCTGGCCAACCCGGCGCTGATCGCCCTGTATGGTCGTGAACCGGCGGGAGAAAGCGTTGCCGAACTGTTTGCCGACCCGGCCCTGTTGGAGTCCCTGCTGGAACACGGCTTTCGCCTGCCGCTGCGGGAAATCATGGTCAACGGACAGACACTGCTGCTGGACGCCACGCCCATTACCGATGCCGGTGCGCTGCTGACCCTATATCAACCCAACCGCATCGGTGAACGACTCTCTGCCCTGCACCACGATCACGCCGAAGGCTTCGATGCCCTGCTCGGCGAATCCCCGGCGATTCGCACGCTCAAGGCCCGTGCCCAACGGGTCGCGGCCCTGGATGCACCTCTGTTGATCCAGGGCGAAACCGGCACCGGCAAGGAGCTGGTGGCTCGTGCCTGCCACGCCATCAGCGCCCGGCACAGCGCACCCTTCCTGGCCCTGAACTGTGCGGCGCTGCCGGAAAACCTCGCCGAAAGCGAACTGTTTGGCTACGCCCCCGGGGCCTTTACCGGGGCCCAGCGCGGTGGCAAGCCGGGCCTGATGGAGCTGGCCAACCAGGGCACGGTGTTTCTCGATGAAATCGGCGAGATGTCGCCTTACCTGCAAGCCAAGCTGCTGCGTTTTCTCAACGACGGCAGTTTTCGTCGGGTTGGCGGCGATCGCGAGATCAAGGTCAATGTGCGCATCCTCAGCGCTACCCATCGTGACCTGGAAAAAATGGTCGGCGAAGGCAGCTTCCGCGAAGACCTGTTCTATCGTCTCAACGTATTGAATGTCGAAGTGCCGCCGCTGCGCGAACGCGGCCAGGACATCCTGCTGCTGGCCCGCTACTTCATGCAGCAGGCCTGCGCGCAAATCCAGCGCCCAGTGTGTCGCCTGACCCCGGGCACCTACCCCGCTCTGCTGGGCAACCGTTGGCCGGGCAACGTACGGCAATTGCAGAATGTGATCTTTCGCGCTGCTGCCATCTGCGAAAGCAACCTGGTGGATATCGGCGACCTGGACATCGCCGGCACCTCGGTGGCACGGCAGAACGATGCCGAAGTCGAGAGCCTGGAGCAGGCAGTGGAAGCCTTCGAGAAGGAGTTGTTGGAAACCCTCTACGTCAACTATCCCTCGACCCGGCAACTGGCCAACCGCCTGCAGACCTCCCATACCGCCATCGCCCATCGCCTGCGTAAGTACGGTATCCCCAGCAAGGCCTGACCCGCCCCCTCACCCGTAGGAGCCGGCTCGCCGGCGAAGAGGCCCTCAAGCCCTGTGTCGCTCTTATGGGCGCTTTCGCTGGCAAGCCAGCTCCTACCTCCCCGCTGCGTCTAGCGTTCTAGAAACGACCTGCAACTGTACTGAAAGCGCTACAGCGGAACGATTTCGCTACACAGCCTTGTAATCGCTGCCGTGCAAGGCTTTGATCCTCAAAGCCTTTTTTCTACAGGGTCAGATGTAGCGATTTCGCTACACCCAAGCCGTTCAGGCTTTTCGATAAAACGCTCAAATCATTGATCTTAAAAGAACAAATCAATATTGGCCGTGTTCTTGCTATGGACATTGTCATTCGGCTCGGCCCTGCACGAGCATTCAATCGCGTCCACCAGACGAGTCTGGCCCCTGAGGAGTTTCCATGAGCGAGTTGCGTTTTACTGAAGATCACGAATGGCTGCGTAGCGAAGCGGATGGCAGTGTCACCGTCGGCATCACGGCTTTCGCCCAGAACGCCCTGGGTGATGTGGTGTTTGTGCAACTGCCGGAGCTGCAGAGCTACGACAAAGGCGCCGAAGCCGCCACCGTGGAATCGGTGAAGGCCGCCAGCGGTGTGTACATGCCCCTGGACGGGGAAGTGGTCGCCACCAACCCGGCCCTGGAAGACAGCCCGGAACTGGTCAACGAAGATCCGCTGGGCGAAGGCTGGTTCTTCCGCTTCATGCCCGCGGATGCCGCCGCTGTCGGCCAACTGCTGGATCAGGACGCCTACGACCGTCTGATCAAAGCCAGCGCCGAAGCCTGAGGACCCCGTCATGACCGTCAACCTGACTACCGCCAACGAATTCATCGCGCGCCACATCGGTCCGCGCCAGGGCGATGAGCAAGCCATGCTCAACAGCCTGGGCTTCGACTCCCTGGAAGCCCTGAGCGCCAGCGTGATTCCCGAAAGCATCAAGGGCACCAGCGTACTGGACCTGGGCCATGGCCAGAGCGAAGCCCAGGCCCTGGCCTCGATCAAGGCCATCGCCAACAAGAACCAGTTGTTCAAGACCTACATTGGCCAGGGCTACTACAGCTGTCACACGCCCTCGCCGATCCTGCGCAACCTGCTGGAAAACCCGGCCTGGTACACCGCCTACACCCCCTACCAACCAGAAATCTCCCAAGGTCGCCTGGAAGCCCTGCTGAACTTCCAGACCCTGATCAGCGACCTGACCGGCCTGCCCATCGCCAATGCCTCGCTGCTGGACGAAGGCACTGCCGCCGCCGAAGCCATGACCTTCTGCAAGCGCCTGAGCAAGAACAAGGGCAGCCACGCCTTCTTCGCTTCCGTGCATTGCCACCCGCAAACCCTGGACGTACTGCGCACTCGTGCCGAGCCCCTGGGGATCAATGTGGTGGTCGGCGACGAGCGCAAACTGACCGATGTCAGCCCGTTCTTCGGTGCCCTGCTGCAATACCCGGCGAGCAACGGTGACCTGTTCGACTACCGCGAACTGGCCGAGCGCTTCCACGCCGCCAACGCCCTGGTAGCCGTGGCCGCGGATCTGCTGGCCCTGACCCTGCTGACTCCGCCAGGCGAGTTCGGCGCGGACGTGGCCATCGGCAGCGCCCAGCGCTTCGGTGTACCGCTGGGCTTCGGTGGTCCGCACGCGGCTTACTTCTCCACTCGCGATGCCTTCAAGCGCGACATGCCGGGCCGACTGGTCGGTGTCTCGGTAGACCGTTTCGGCAAGCCGGCCCTGCGCCTGGCCATGCAGACCCGCGAGCAGCACATCCGCCGCGAGAAGGCCACCAGCAACATCTGCACCGCCCAGGTCCTGCTGGCCAACATCGCCAGCATGTATGCCGTTTACCACGGTCCCAAGGGCCTGACCCAGATCGCCCAGCGCATCCACCACTTGACCGCGATCCTGGCCAAGGGCCTGGTCCAGCTGGGCTTGACCGTGGAGCAGGAAAGCTTCTTCGATACCCTGAGCCTGCACACCGCTGGCCGCACCACCGCGCTGCACGACAAGGCTCGCGCCCAGGGCATCAACCTGCGGGTGATAGACGCCGAGCGCCTGGGCCTGTCCCTGGATGAAACCAGCACCCAGGCCGACGTTGAAGGCCTGTGGAACCTGCTGGGCGAAGGCAAAGCCGCGCCGGACTTCGCCGCACTGGCGGCTTCGGTCACCAGCAGCATCCCCGCCGCCCTGGTCCGTCAGTCGGCAATCCTCAGCCACCCGGTGTTCAACCGCTATCACTCGGAAACCGAGCTGATGCGCTACCTGCGCAAATTGGCGGACAAGGACCTGGCCCTGGATCGCACCATGATCCCGCTGGGCTCCTGCACCATGAAGCTCAACGCCGCCAGCGAAATGATCCCCATCACCTGGGCCGAGTTCGGTGCGCTGCACCCCTTCGCTCCCGCCGAGCAAAGCGCCGGCTACCAGCAACTGACCACCGAGCTGGAAGCGATGCTCTGCGCCGCCACCGGCTACGACGCCGTCTCCCTGCAGCCCAACGCCGGTTCCCAGGGCGAGTACGCCGGTCTGCTGGCCATCCGCGCCTATCACCAGAGCCGTGGCGATGACCGTCGCGACATCTGCCTGATTCCTTCCTCGGCTCACGGCACCAACCCGGCCACCGCCAACATGGCCGGCATGCGCGTGGTGGTCACCGCCTGCGACGCCCGTGGCAACGTGGATATCGAGGACCTGCGAGCCAAGGCCATCGAGCACCGCGAACACCTCGCCGCACTGATGATCACCTACCCGTCGACCCACGGTGTGTTCGAAGAAGGCATCCGCGAAATCTGCGGCATCATTCATGACAACGGCGGCCAGGTGTACATCGACGGCGCCAACATGAACGCCATGGTCGGCCTCTGCGCACCGGGCAAGTTCGGTGGCGATGTGTCCCACCTGAACCTGCACAAGACTTTCTGCATTCCCCACGGTGGTGGCGGTCCTGGTGTCGGCCCGATCGGTGTCAAATCGCACCTGGCGCCTTTCCTGCCGGGCCACGCCGCGCTGGAAAACAAGAAAGGCGCGGTCTGTGCCGCACCGTTCGGCAGCGCCAGCATCCTGCCGATCACCTGGATGTACATCCGCATGATGGGCGGCGCCGGCCTCAAGCGCGCCTCGCAGTTGGCGATCCTCAATGCCAACTACATCTCGCGCCGCCTGGAAGAGCACTACCCCGTGCTCTACACCGGCAGCAACGGCCTGGTGGCCCACGAATGCATCCTCGACCTGCGCCCGTTGAAAGACAGCAGCGGCATCAGTGTCGACGACGTGGCCAAGCGCCTGATCGATTTCGGTTTCCACGCGCCGACCATGTCGTTCCCGGTGGCCGGCACCCTGATGATCGAACCGACCGAAAGCGAATCCAAGGAAGAACTGGACCGCTTCTGCGACGCCATGATCCGCATCCGCGAAGAAATCCGCGCGGTGGAAAGCGGCGCCCTGGACAAGGATGACAATCCACTGAAGAACGCACCGCACACCGCAGCCGAACTGGTGGGCGAATGGTCCCATCCGTATAGCCGTGAGCAGGCCGTGTACCCGGTGACATCGCTGATCGAAGGCAAGTACTGGCCGCCGGTTGGCCGGGTCGACAACGTGTTTGGCGACCGCAACCTGGTGTGCGCCTGCCCGTCGATCGAAAGCTACCAAGACGCCTAAGCCGTCCATCACTGGAGAGCCGTGCCCCTGCAGATACCGCGTATACCTGTAGGAGCCGGCTCGCCGGCGATGAGCGATAACGCATCAATCGGGTAGAACAGCGGCGCCTGGATCGCGGACAAACCCGCGCCTACAAGTGCCTGCGTGCCGATCACCACAATAAGAAACCGGAGAACCAACATGTCCCTGAGCGTGTTCGACCTGTTCAAGATTGGCATCGGCCCCTCCAGCTCCCACACCGTCGGCCCGATGCGCGCCGCCGCGCGTTTTGTCGAAGGCCTGCGTCGCGATCAACTGCTGGCCAGCACCACCTGCGTCAAGGTCGAGCTATACGGCTCGCTGGGCGCCACCGGTAAGGGCCACGGCAGCGACAAGGCGGTGCTGCTGGGCCTGGAAGGTGAACACCCGGACACCGTGAATACCGAAAACATCGCCGCTCGCCTGCAAGAAATACGCAGCAGCGCGCGCCTCAACCTGCTCGGCGAACACAGCATTGCGTTCAACGAGAAAGAACACCTGGCAATGATCCGCAAACCTCTGGCCTATCACCCCAACGGCATGATCTTTCGCGCCTTCGATAGCGCCGGCCTGCAGATCCGTAGCCGTGAGTACTACTCCGTTGGCGGCGGCTTTGTCGTCGACGAAGATGCCGCCGGCGCCGACCGTATCGTCGAAGACACCACTCGCCTGACCTTCCCCTTCAGGAACGCCAAGGAACTGCTGCAACACTGCAGCACCTACGGCTTGTCCATCAGCCAGGTGATGCTGACCAATGAAAGCGCCTGGCGCCCGGAAGCGGAAACCCGCGCCGGACTGCTGAAGATCTGGCAGGTGATGCAGGACTGCGTGACCGCCGGCTGCCGCAACGAAGGCATCCTGCCGGGCGGGCTCAAGGTCAAGCGGCGCGCCGCCGCCCTGCATCGCCAGCTGTGCCAGCACCCGGAAGCGGCGCTGCGCGATGCCCTGTCGGTGCTGGACTGGGTCAATCTCTACGCCCTGGCGGTGAATGAGGAAAACGCCAATGGCGGGCGAGTGGTTACCGCCCCCACCAATGGCGCAGCCGGGATCATTCCGGCGGTGCTGCACTACTACATGCGCTTCATTCCCGGTGCCAACGAGGACGGGGTGGTGCGCTTTCTCCTGACTGCGGCCGCCATCGGCATTCTGTACAAGGAAAATGCCTCGATCTCCGGTGCCGAAGTCGGCTGCCAGGGTGAAGTCGGCGTGGCCTGTTCGATGGCTGCCGGGGCCTTGTGCGAGGTGCTCGGGGGCAGCGTGCAGCAGGTGGAGAACGCCGCGGAAATCGGCATGGAACACAATCTGGGATTGACCTGCGACCCGATTGGCGGCCTGGTGCAGGTGCCCTGCATCGAGCGCAACGCCATGGGTTCGGTGAAAGCCATCAACGCGGTGCGCATGGCTCTGCGCGGAGACGGGCAGCATTTCGTCTCCCTGGACAAGGTCATTCGCACCATGCGCCAGACCGGCGCCGACATGAAAAGCAAATACAAGGAAACCGCCCGTGGCGGTCTGGCCGTGAACATTATCGAGTGCTGATGCCCAAGCGACGCATCCGCACATTTTTCAGGAGTTGCCCATGTCCACCGAAACACTGTTGAAAACCCCATTGCACAGCCTGCACCTGGAACTCGGCGCCCGCATGGTGCCTTTCGCCGGCTACGACATGCCGGTGCAGTACCCGCTTGGGGTGATGAAAGAGCACCAGCACACCCGTGAGCACGCCGGTCTGTTCGATGTGTCCCACATGGGGCAGATCCGCTTGAGCGGTGCCAATGCCGCCAAGGCTCTGGAAACCCTGGTGCCGGTAGACATCATCGACTTGCCGGTGGGTATGCAACGCTACGCCATGTTCACCAACGAACAGGGCGGTATCCTCGACGACCTGATGGTCGCCAACCTGGGCGACGGGCAACTGTTCCTGGTGGTCAACGCCGCTTGCAAGGAGCAGGACCTGGCCCATCTGCGCCAGCACATCGGCGATCAATGCGACATTCAACCCCTGTTCGAAGAACGCGCCCTGCTGGCACTGCAAGGCCCGGCAGCAGTCACCGTGCTGGCACGCCTGGCACCGGAAGTGGCGAAGATGACCTTCATGCAGTTCAAGCCGGTGCAGGTGCTGGGAGCCGACTGTTTTGTCAGCCGTTCGGGTTACACCGGAGAGGATGGCTTCGAAATCTCGGTACCGGCTGATCAGGCGGAAAAACTCGCCCGGACGCTGCTGGCCGAGCCGGAAGTGGCGGCCATTGGACTGGGCGCCCGTGACTCCCTGCGCCTGGAAGCCGGTCTGTGCCTGTATGGCCACGATATGAACAGCGACACTACGCCGATCCAGGCCAGCCTGCTGTGGGCTATCTCCAAGGTCCGCCGCACCGACGGCGCCCGCGCGGGTGGTTTCCCCGGCGCCCAGGCGATCTTTGCCCAACACCAGGAAGGTGTCAGTCGCAAACGCGTCGGCCTTCTGCCCCAGGAACGGACACCGGTACGAGAAGGCGCGGAAATCGTCGACGCGGAAGGCAACATCATCGGCAGCGTCTGCAGCGGCGGCTTCGGCCCGACCTTGGGCGGTCCATTGGCCATGGGTTACCTCGACGTGAAGCACAGTGCACTTGATACGCCAGTTGCTGCGATAGTTCGTGGGAAAAAGGTGCCAATGCTTGTAAGCAAAATGCCATTCGTGCCACAACGCTACTACCGTGGCTAAAGGACTGTTTCTATAAGTAACGCGGTTGCGTTAAAAGTGCACTAATCTGTAACGCAACCGCCATAAAACAGTGCATATTTTCGATACTGAACTCTACTTATAACGCCCGAAAACAATTGAACAACTCTATCGAATAAGCCCTGCACGCTAGTTCCGCCAAACCTCGGTAAGCTGAGTAAAACCGGGGCTTCGCGGGGCTTGTTTTTTCTCCCATAGTTGGCGTAGAGTTTCCCCACTGTGTTTGCATGGGTCGCTTGGAATCGTGACCTGGGCAGTAGCTAACAAGTTTGCTACAACCCGTTCGACGTCTCTTACTTTCCTGCAACCCAGCCCAGTACTCTTTCATGAGAAAGAGACTGTCATTAATTTTTTAGCGTCAAAGGAAATAAGAAATGTCCCAACGTCAGAGCGGTACCGTCAAGTGGTTTAACGACGAGAAAGGTTTTGGTTTTATCACTCCAGAAAGCGGTCCGGATCTGTTCGTACACTTCCGCGCCATTCAGGGCAACGGCTTCAAGAGCCTGAAAGAAGGCCAAAA
>NZ_MOAK01000073.1:211991-212463 GCF_003732485.1 Pseudomonas protegens | reverse complement strand
CAGAAGCTTAATCGTCTGTAACGAAAAAGCCCCTGATGCTGACATCAGGGGCTTTTTTGTGCGCGCAATTCCGTAAAATGGCTTCTTTTTTCAGTCGAGAGCCTGTCATGTCGAAACATCTGCTAAGCCCCCAAGGCGAATTCCCCGCCGCCGGTCTGGGTCGTCGCCTGGCAGCGATGTTCTATGATTTTCTACTCTGCGTCGCCCTGCTGATTGTCACGGGCGGCATCTACAAGCTGATCCAGATGCAGATCATCGGCGAAGCTCGGATGCGTACCCTGACCGAGTCTGGAGCCCTGGACGGCGATCCACTGTACTCAACCGTGCTGCTGTTCGTGCTGTTCGGCTTCTTCGCCAAGTTCTGGACCCATTCCGGACAGACCTTGGGCATGCAGGTCTGGGGCATTCGGGTGCAGAACGCCGACGGCAGCCGCATCAGTCTGTGGCAGGCACTGTTGCGCTTCATGGTGTC
>NZ_MOAK01000073.1:209870-211939 GCF_003732485.1 Pseudomonas protegens | reverse complement strand
AGCAGAAACGCAGCTGGCACGACATCTACTCCAACACCCAGCTGGTGCGCATCCCCAAGAAAAAGAAATAGCCCGCCACTCACAAAAACGCCCCGACAGATCGGGGCGTTTTCATGACCACGGGAGAAAACCGATCAGGCGTTACCCGCCAGTTTCATCCGCGCCGCCTGGGTGAAGTCCAGCATGCGCTTGAGCGGCCGAACCGCATTAGGGACCAGCGCCGGGTCCACATGGATCTCGTTGCTGCCCTGCTGCAGGCACTGCAAGGTACGCTCAAGGGTATTCATGGCCATCCACGGGCAATGGGCGCAACTGCGGCACGCCGCACCGTTACCGGCAGTCGGCGCCTCGATGAACACCTTGTCCGGGCACAACTGCTGCATCTTGTAAAAGATGCCGCGGTCGGTAGCAACGATGAAGGTCTTGTTTGGCAGACGCTGCGCGGCAGCGATCAACTGACTGGTGGAGCCAACGGCGTCAGCCAGATCGATCACCGAGCTGGGGGACTCCGGGTGCACCAGGATCGCCGCCTCTGGGTACAGCGCCTTCATGTCTTCCAGTTGCTTGGACTTGAACTCTTCATGAACGATGCATGCACCGTCCCAGAGCAGCATGTCGGCACCGGTCTGGCGCTGGATATAAGTACCCAGGTGCTTGTCCGGCCCCCAGATGATCTTCTCGCCGTTATCCATCAGGCTTTCGACGATCTCCAGGGCGCAGCTGGAGGTGACCACCCAATCGGCGCGGGCTTTGACCGCTGCCGAGGTGTTGGCATACACCACCACGGTACGCTCAGGATGCTGATCGCAAAAAACCGAGAACTCATCCACCGGGCAACCCAGATCGAGAGAGCAAGTGGCTTCCAGCGTCGGCATCAGCACGCGCTTTTCAGGATTGAGAATCTTCGCCGTCTCGCCCATGAAGCGGACACCGGCAACCACTACGGTCTTGGCCGGATGGGCATTGCCGAAGCGCGCCATTTCCAGGGAGTCGGAAACACAGCCACCGGTTTCTTCGGCCAGGGCCTGAATCACCGGATCACAATAGAAATGTGCGACCAGCACCGCATCCTGAGCCTTGAGCTCGGCAGCGATGGCGGTGCGCAGATGGGCCTCTTGCTCAGCGCTCAAGGGTTTGGGCTGCTTGGCGTCGAGGTGGGCTTGAACCAGAAGGCGTTCAGAAATTTGCGTCATGTTCGCAAGACCTGCAGGCGCTTGGGCGCGAAAGTCGAGTATACCACCGGCTCCGGACCGCTTAGGGCCCCGCCGGGAGAGTGAGTTCATCAGGTACGGACAGCATTGGAGCCGCGCAAGGCTACAGAATATCCAGGGTATTCAAAAGCCTATTCTGCCCAACAGCCACGCCCTGCCCCGCCGGCTCCGTATCTGCCCGCACGCACCCAGGCTGCGCCCTGGCCCGCTGGTCGGACGGGGCACTGCCCGCGCCGGTCCGGCATGCACCATCAGGAAGTACGAGGAACGACCCGACAGGAGCTTCACGCGCCTCGAACAACCCACAACCGTTCACCAAGCGATTCGCGGCAAGGCAGCGCGATCCAGGAGCCAGGTCGCCACATCGGGGCTGTTGATCACCGAAGCATGGTGACTCCGTTCATCCCGCCAGTAGCGATTGTCCTGGGCCGGATCGAGGCCCAAGCCCTGGGCCAATGCCTCGGCGCTGCGACCGGCGGACAGCAGCACATCCACCGCAACGGCCGTCAGCGACACGGCCTGCCACTCAGAGAGCAGCAGGATATTGCCGTGGACGCAGTCGCGGCTGACCAACTGTGCATCCACCAGGTCGTCGATGTAGGCGTACTGCGGGTCGGCTTCCAGGCGTTGGGCAATGGCGGCCGGGGCCAGTCCTCGCAGCTCGGACAGCCGTGGCGGGTCCACCAGCAATACGGGCTGCGGCGCGGTCGCCGGGGTCCGCTGTGCCACGCAACAAGCGGCCACATAGGCGCCGAAGGAGTAACCAAGTACCGCGTCCACTGTACTCAGGTCATGCTCCTGGGCAATGTTTCGGGCCAGGGCGTCGACACTGGAATAGGGCCAGTAGTCGCTGTAGTT
>NZ_MOAK01000073.1:192987-209786 GCF_003732485.1 Pseudomonas protegens | reverse complement strand
TCGGCTTCACCCCCGCCCCCCCGCCGCAACAAAAGACTCAAGGAAGGCCCGGGCCTGCGGCTCTGGCAAATAGCTGTTGAGCAACACCTCACAGTCCTGGGCCGACTTGACCAGCGTCAGATCGAGCAGGGTCTTGGGCCACTCAGTAACCGGGTTGGCGATCCGGGTTTGCAGCCACTGTGCATCACTGGCCGGCAGCTCGACGAAGTTGCACAGGAACGCCGGGGCAAAGCCATACAAGCCCAGCGCAGCAAGTATCTCCTCATAGCCGAGCGCCGCTCGGGCCAGTTTGGCATTCAGGTAATCCTGGGTGGCCTGCGGCTCGCAACCCTCGGCAAATCGCTCCGGTGTCAGCGGCACCGGCACGGTGTAAGTGGAGAAACCGCTGATCACCGCATGCTCGGCCCAGGCGAACAGCAGATTGACGATAGGCGCTTCGATCCCCAATCCCCCGGCACAGCCCTGGCGAAACGCCTGCAACAGGTGAAACAGGCGTTGCGGCGAGGCCAGCTTCAGCGGGTCCATGGCCAGCCGCGTGCGCATCTGTACCGGCTGGGCGGTGGCCGCCGGCGCCGCGATATCGGCCAGCGGCGCATACTCATCGGCCTCCTGCTCCCAGGCCTCGGTGCCGGAATCTGCCAGGCGCTCATAGTCCTCGGCCTGCATGAGGTTGTTAACGACAAAGGAGAAATCCGCCCCCTCCGGCATCGACTGCGGGTTCAGCACCCACTGCTCAACGCTGCGCAGCAGGCTCAGTTGTCCGACGTGGTTGCCGAGAATGTGATGCAGCCACAGCCCCAGGTGCAGGACGCCGTCGATGCGCACCTTGAACAGGCTGCACAGGTCCTGTTCGAACAACGACAGCGGCCGCTGGAGGAAGTGTTCCACGCAGGCCTCCTGGCTGGGGAACTCCGCCACAGCGTCCAGCCACAGGCGCGCCGCTGGCTCGGGAGCCAGGTCGAAACAGTACTCGCCCTCGACCCGTGCCACTCGACAGGCCGCTAGCGGATAACGCTGCTTCAGCCCCTGGGCCAGCGTCGCCAGGTCCACTCCGGCGGCCGGCAACTGCTCGGGCCGGAACAGATAGAGCACGTTGTTGGCCCGCAGGTCCTTGTGCAACAGCTCGGCATACACCATCGACAGCTGGCTCTTGTTCAGGCCGATCCAGCGACTGTCACCAGCCGCCTGCAACGGCTCGGGAACGCTGTGCAGCGCCTCCCGGGCCTGGCTGGCGGAGGTGGCGCGGACCACGGCAAAACGCCCCAGGTGACTGTTGATCGAAAACCCTGCATGGGCTTCGGACAGGGACTCCTGCTGCAGTGGAATGACGTAGTACTGCTCGGAGCCCCTTTCCAGAAACGACGCCAAAGCGGGCTGCGCCTGCAGCCAGTCCAGCAACTGCTGCAGACTGCTCATGCGGTAGAACTGCTCCAGGCCCAGGCCCTCCCGGCCCAGGTGCCGGTTCACCGTGTCCACCAGCTTGATCGCCCCCAGAGAGTTGCCTCCGTTGTCGAAGAAGCTGCGCTGACGGTCATGAGCCAACACGCCAAAGCGCGCGAGAAAACGACCCGCCGCCGACGCGTCCGCTTCACCGGTCGGATGTTCGCGGCACAGACGCTGCTTCAGTTCAACGATATCCAGCTTGCCGGACGCCCGCAGGGGAAAACGTTCAAGCCCGACAAAGCGCTGCGGCACCATGAACGGCGGCAGGCGTTGCCGACCATACTCGGCCAGCGCCCCGGGCTCGACCCCTGGGGCTTCCAGGTACACCAGCAGCAACTGCGCTTCGCTCCCCAGATCATCCAGCAGCACCGCACAGTCGAGCATTCCCGGATAACGCTTGAAGGCAGCAGCCACCTCAGTCAGCGACAGACGCTGGCCGCGCAACTTGATCTGGTCATCGCTGCGGCCGTGAAAGTGATAAAGCCCCTGGCCATCGCGGGAAACCAGATCACCGCTGCGGTAGCAACGCAGCGTCTGGCCCTGCCACGGCAGTTCGATGAAGCGTTCCTGGGTCAGCGCGACGTCCCCAAGATAACCGGGGGACAGCCCAGCTCCAGCAATCAGCAATTCACCGGGCTCATCCACGTCGCATTCCTGCCCGTCGGCACGCACCAGCAACAGGACAGCATCGTCCACGCCATGGCCGATGGGAATCTCCCGGTTGCTGTCAAAGTCCCGGGGAATGGCATAGACACAGGTGCCCATAGTGTTTTCCGTGGGGCCATATCCGTTGTACAGCGTCAGCCCGTCGGCGGCGGCATAGGCCTGCTGGATATGCCCCGCGGACAGTACTTCGCCGCCGACCATCAGCCGCTGGACGCCCCGCAGCCAGTCGCGATCGATGTCGATGAAGGTGTTGAACAGGGTCGAGGTCAGCCACAGGCTGTCGACCCCAGCGTCATGGATGTAACGCCGCAGGTGCCCAAGGGTCAGCGGACCGGGGACATGGATGTGCAGCTCGCCGCCATTGAGCAGCGCGGTCCAGATCTCGAACTGCGAGGCATCGAAGGTCAGATTCGAGGCATAGAGCATGCGAAAGCCCGGCCGCAGCGGAAAGTGTCGCGGGCGGTCGCAAAAGCCCAACACCCCGCGATGGGTGCAGGGAATGATCTTCGGTGCGCCGGTAGTACCGCTGGAAAAGTTCACATACACCGGCTCGGCACCGGTTAGCTGCGGCCAGCACGGCACCTCGTCCGTCGGCGCCAGCAATGACTCCAGTGCCAGGTACCCTGGGCCACCGGCCGCATCCTGGGTGATGCGCCAATGCACGCCGCTGCGCTCACAGACCGACTGGTTCCACTGGGGTGGATTGCTGCGGTCCAGATAGCAGTACGACAGACCTGCCCGGACCATGCCCACCAGCAGCACCAGTTGCTCGATCGAACGCTCCACTTCCAGGCCCAGGGTGCTGCCCGGTGACAGGCCGAGGCCCAGCAGCCGCGCCGCCACCCGGGCCGAGCGCTGCTCCAGCTCCCGGTAGCTGAGCCGCGCGCCGTTGCAGCTCAGCGCGGTGTCCGTGGCGTGGCGGGCGAAGACTTCATTCAGGCGCGAAGCAATAGATAGGTGGCCCATGCCGTTACCCTTCCCTGTGCTTGATCAGGTTGATTCCAGGGGCGAAGAACGCCGCGCTGTTGTAGGTCTGCAACGCCTGCTCCAGGTCCATCTCGACTCGCTGCAAGTGCTCCAGCCAGGCCTTGCCGGCCACCAGATAGTCGAGGCAACGCGCGATGTTGCGCTCAACCGTGGCCTCTCCTAACGGGCACTGCACGTTCTTGAGGCCATGATGGTAGGCGTCGTCGCGATAACCGTTACCGCAACGGGAAACGTTGACGATGTCGATGTTGCCCATTTGCGGCGATAGCTCCAGGGTCAGGCTGACTCGCCCGACATTCACCAGCCGCGAACGGGTCTGCCCGTTACCCTCCGGATTGAGCAGCGCCAGCAAGCGCGGAAACAAGGCGCTGATATCGCCATCGATGCACAGGAAGATCCGGGTGAAGCGCCCGGCCATCGCCCCAGGCTCGGCCAGCAGGTCGAGCACCTGCACCGGCAGGCCCGGATCGATGGCGGCCGGGTTCAGGTCGGCAACCCAGATCTGCGCGTCATGACAGGCCGCCACCAGGCCGAGCATCTTGCCCACCAGGCCCATGCCCACCACCAGAATCTGTTCCCCCGCCTGCAATTGCGCACGGTCCACCGCATGCACGGCCGTGGCACCCAGGGTGGCGAGAATCGCCTGGTCCTGAGTCAGTGACGGCGGCACCTTGCACACCAGGCGCTGCGGCACCTGAATCCAGTTGGAATGGGTGGCGATCTTCCAGCCCATGGCCACCACCCGGTCCCCCGGTTGCAAGCCTGCAACCTGGGCCCCCACTGCGTGAACCACCCCGACCGCGCAATAGCCCAGCGGCAACTGCTCGCCCGTCTCGCGGACCTGCTGCAGATAGTGACGCTCGGTGCCCGGGCTGACCATGGAGTAGTCCACCGCCACCCGCACTTCAGTGGCCGCCAGAGCGGCCAGAGGTTCATGCACGGCGATCACGCCATCAGCGCCACAGGCGGTGAGTGTGTATCGGCTGCTGCTCATCAGGCCTCCCGTCCGGTCAGGCGATCCAGGCATTGGGCAAACCCTGGAAAGGAAGTCTGGTAGCAATGCCCTTCGAGGATGGTGGCCTTGAGCCCGTGGGCCAGCAGTAGCACATGGGCGGTCATCGACAGGCGATGGTCGCCGAAGGTCGGGATCGCTCCTTGCACCCGCGGTGTTTGCCCGCCCGACACCTGTACGTCGTAGCCCTCGACCCGATAGTCCAGGCCCAGGGCATTGAGCATGCTGCGGGTGGCGGCGATCCGGTCCGACTCCTTGAAGGTCAGTTCGTAAAGGTCACTGAAGGTCGCACTTCCCGGCAGCACGCAGCTGATGGCCAGGGCCAGCGGCACCTCGTCGATCATCGCGTGGAACTGGTGCTTGTCGCGCAAGTCGTGAGCCCTGGGTCGGCCACCGCCACGCAGCAGCAGGCGTCCCACCGGCTCGCCATGGCGAATGCTGTCCACTTCCAGCGTCAGGTTGAAGCCGCAGGCCAGCAGCCAGTTGAAGAAGCCCAGGCGCGTCGGGTTCAGGCACAGATTGTCGAAGCTCAGGCATTGCTGCTCCTGGTTGCGGTTGCACAGCAGGAACAACGCCGCGGGATAGGCAATGGCCGAAGGGTCGCGGGGAACGCTGATCTCGGCGGGGATCGCACAGTCACGGGGCTGATAGTGGATCTGCAACTGCTCGTCCTGCAGCCAGTCGCCAAAACTGTTGATGATGCGCTGGGTGTGATCCCGGGCCACCACCGGGTAACGGATCGACATTGGCTTGCGTGCAGCGACCCCGGCGAACAGCAAGGTACTGATGGCCTGGGCGCTGCCAATCCGGATCTGCGCCGCACCGCCCTGGAACGATGCCGGGTGGATGCGGATCGGCAATGCTCCCGGCCGGCCCAGGTACTCCAGGTGGGCGCCCATCTGGTTCAAGGGCTCGACGATCCAGTCAAAGGGACGATTGCGCAGGGTCTCGTCGCCGTCGACGATGCACGGCACATTGAGCCCCACCAGCATCCCGATCAACAGCCGCGCCGCAGCGCTGGAGGGCCCCAGGTCGACCCGCCGATCATGGGTTGCCAGGGCGAACTCACCGCTGATCTCCAGGGTCTGTGGCGCTTGCCCCGACGTGACCTCAAGGCCCAGTTGCTGCAGGGCATCGAGCAACAGGGTCACCGCCTTGCCCCGGTTCAGGTCCCGCAGGCGCACCGGGTGCCGAGCCAGCGCAGCGAACAGGATCATCCGGTGGCTGATGGACTTGTCCGACGGCAGGTAGTCGTCGATGTTGGCCCAGACCTGCTGTTCACGGTCCAGGGTGAAATCGATGGGCCGGTCCGGATAATCGATCATTGGGTACTCCTGTACTTGGCGGGGTTGATCAGTTCGGCGTCGTCCACCAGCGCTTCGCCCTCGAAGTGGTCGCCCACGCCGGGGCCGGCGGGCAGCACCAGCGGCTGGGTTTCGTAGAAGCGCCGGCGATTCTTCTTGCGTTCAAGGCCGAGGTTGAAGCCACTCAGGTCGACGCCCCAGCTTTCCAGCCGGCCGTGGGCGATGGCACTGTCCACCAGGGCCTGGCCCGTGTCAGTACGGATCAGCGCACGGCCGTGTTTCTGCTCCTCGGAACCGTTGAGGCTGGCTTCAAAGATGTTCGGGTCGCCATCACAGACGCTGACGTCGGCCAGCCCGCTCATCCAGTCACCGCAACTGAGGCAGCGAAAGGTCTTGTTGTCCTTGAGCTTGCCGAGGATTTCCCAGAAATCGATGCCGAAGGTCTGGCTGTCCAGCAGTGTGACTTGCAGGCGCCCGGGGTAATCGCCTTCGCGGTACTTGATGTCGCGGACCTGTTGCGGGTCCTGCCCCAGCACTTCGCTGATGATGCTGCGGGTGCCGGCCGGCAAGGTGTTGGAGGAACAGGCGGTCTCGATCACGCAGACGATCTGGCTGCAGGCCCAGTGGCCGATGGCCGTGTCCCGGCGCTGCAACTTGCGGATCGCCTGCACGTGGCAGGCCAGCCCCACCAGGGCGATGCGGGCCTCTGGCTGCTGTTCGTAAACTTCACGCAGGGCATTCAGGTAAGGCGCCAACTGGTAGGTGGACTGGGCATTGTTGATGATCGCCTGCGCGGCACTGCCCAGCTGCGGGGCACTGCGCCAGCCCTGCTCGGGGTGACGCCCCATGGTCAGGGTCAGGTCCACGGCGAAGTACTCCCGAGCGGTCAGCAACAAGGTGGTGGCGGTGCCGCCACTGGCCGAGCGCCGGACAATCTGCGGATCGGTGGAGCGCGCGCCGATGGCCTGGCGACTGATTCCCAGCCAGCGCTCATCGGTGCGGCGGGTACGACCGAACAGCTCCAGCTCGGCGCGATCGGTATCCGGCTGCAAACCCGGACACACCGCCAGGCACTCGGTGCAACTTCCACAACTGTCGCCGATGCCCTCCAGCAAAGGCACCACCCGGTCCGGGTCGAAGCTGATCACCTGCTCTGGACACACCAGGGCACAAGCGCCGCAACCGGCACACAGATTCTGATCGAGCACCGTTAGTTTCAATAACATCCCTGTCATCTTGGATAAGCCTCGTGTGCCGTTTTCCGGGTGCAGCCGGCCGCGCCCCTGCGAATCAGGGGCGGGCAGAACCTGCAGTGCTGAAGTGGCCGCTGACGGTCAGCTCAAAGCGGGCGTTCCATCTTGATGATTTCGATGGACACCGGGCTGTTACCACGGCTGAAAGTGCCTTCGCCGATCTTCTGGAAGCCGTGGTAGGCATAGAAGCCTTCGGCCGTCAGGGTCGCCTCCAGGTAGGCGGAGCTGGCACCACTGGCCCGCAGCCGGGCGAGCGCCACCTCCAGCAAGCGGCTGCCGATACCGCGCCTGGCACCGTCGCCACGAATGAACAGCTTGCTGACCTCGTTGCCGTCAAGCTCGACGAAACCTTCGATCTGCTCGCCCTCGGCCAGCCACAACAAGCCCTTTTCCACGGCTTCGCGGTAGGTTTCCGGGGAGCGCCCATCAAGCCACATGCGGATCTGCTGATCGCTGTATTCAGAGGTGCACAGGCGCTCTACCGAGTTGCGGTGGGCCTCGAAAATGCCGATCAGATCGTCCGTGGTTGCCTGGCGTATCCGTACGTTGCTCATTCAGCTGAACTCCACTTTCTTGGGGGCGGGGTGGTAGCGAAACTTGAAGTTGATCAGGCTGCCCAGCATCACCAGGGCGCTGCCGAGCATCAGGTGCAGGCTCAGGGGCGTCTCCCCCAGCCACGCCGACAGGTAACTCGCACCGATCGGGTACAGCACGCCGACGTAGCCGGCGTTCTCGGCGCCCATGCGCTTGATCAGGTCGATGAACAGCACGAACACCAGCGCCGAACACACCACCCCCAGGTACAGCAGGATGCCGAGGTCGGCCAGGGTTGCGGGCAGCTGCAGCCCCTGGCCGCTGAGCAGCAGGCTGATGGCGTACAGGGCGCAGGCCCAGCCGGACGCGACCTTGTTGATGTGCAGGGTGCCGAGCTGGAAGGTCTTCTGGATATGTTCGGAAAGCACCGAGGCGATGGCCACCGCCAGAAAGGAAGTCAGCCCCAGAGCCACCCCGGCCAGCGACAGCGGCCGCCCCGGATCGCCAAGCATGAACACCCCCAGCCCGGCAATGCACACCACTGCGCCAAGCAGGTTGTGCAAGGCAACCGGCACATGCAGGAACACACGCTTGAGACCGATGATGAAGAAAATCACGAAGGCGCTGAGGCAGGCCATTTGCGCAGCGCCCAGGTAGGCAGTGGCCAGGTAGGCCAGGCCAATGCCGGCATAGAAGTACACCGCCCCCACCGTGGCCATCAGCAGATAGGCCTTGCGTGTCACTGGCTGCCGGGGACCGGCGAACAGCCGTTGCCACAACCACAGCACCCCATAAGCGATCAGGAAGCGCAGCATCAGCGAAGAGCCGACGTCGCTGCGCTCCACCTGCAGGGAGATGGCGATCCAGTTGGTGGACCAGATCAGCAGGCAACCGAGAAACATCAGCACGGCAACCAGTGAACGAGGTTTCTTGTTGTTATCGGGCATGGCGTTCATGGAGGTTTCTCTAGTTCAAGGCAGTGGCGATCCCGGTCAGCAGCGACTCCAGGCGCTCGGCGCCGAAGACCTGCGGGTCGTAATCGATTTTCAGCAACAGCTCGCCCGCGGCCAGGTAGCCGGTGAACTCCAGGTGATGGCTGGGGCTGCCTTGCATCAACTGCAGGCTCAAGGGATGCACACCGACCCGGGCCCCGGGTTGGTTCTCCACGGCGCCGAGGAAGTTGTAGCTGTAGCCACAATCGAACAGGCCCCTGAGCCGCTCGGCCTCGGGCGTGGCGAAGTAGCGGTTGCCGAAACTGTGGGCGATCCCCTGGCTGGCCTGTTGGCTGGCCTTGATTGCGCCGGCGATCTCCTGCAGGTCCAGGCTGGCGATCTGCAACACCAGGGGATAGATCACCGTCATCCAGCCGAACACGCTATTGAGCTCGGCACCGCTCTTGTCCAGGGCCCGGCCGTGATCCAGCACATGGACTTTCTGGAACGGATTGTCGTCGCCCTGGCTCATGGCGCGAAGGATCGCCGCCAGCAACAACTGGCTGGTCTCGGCCACGCCCTGGGCCCACTGCGGCAGGTCGCGGACCGGGCCCAAAGACAGTTCTGCCCGCCCAAAGGCCTCGCGCCGGGGAAACTCGGGCGGCTGCGCCGTCAACTGCGCGCAGCGGCTCCAGGGCAACGCTTCCCAGAACCCCTCATGGGAAGCGGCAGCATGCTCGCGCTGATAGATCTGAAGCCACTCCTCGAAAGCCGTTGGCCGGGCCCAGCGCTGCATGCACTCCAGGCCTTGCCCCAAGCATTCATCCAGCTCGGAAACCAGTAGCATCCAGGAGTATCGATCGACCTGGAACTGATGCCCGGCAATGATCAGGTGGTGACCATCGGCATCCTGCTGCTGACTGAAACACCAGCGTTGCCCCTGACTCAGGGAGATGGTCGCGCAGGTCTGGGCCACGGCTTGCTGCAGGTCTGTCGTGGCGGGCAGTAACCCCAGGTCCTGCACGCCTTGCTCGATGAAGTGATGGCTGAATATCGCCCGCAACGCCTGACTGACCCGCCCAGGCTCCTCGCCCGCGGCGATATCCAGCACCAGGGCCTGGTTCCAGTGGTCCAGGTCGCTGATCCCGCGGCTGAGCAGAAAACGCCGATTGGGCAAGCCAATGGCCTGTGCTTGGGAAACCCCGGGACGGGCCTTGGCCTTCGCCGGTTGAAGCTGCAACTGCCCCAGCGCCTGGTCCGACAGCAGCTCTTCCAGGTCCAGCACCAGACCTTTTCTCTTCAGCGTGGCGACCACCTGCAAGGCCCGCAGCGAATCACCGCCATTGTCGATAAAGCTCCTGGCCGGGTCCGCACTCTGCCCGCCGAGCACCTGGCCGATGGCCTGCCACAAAGGCTCCGATGCGGCCTCTGCTGACACTGTTGCCATGGCACTGGCTGCCAGTTGCGCGAGCGCCTGCCGGTCGATCTTGTTATTGCGGTTCAGGGCGAAACGCTCTACCAGCATGAACCGCGCCGGCACCCTGTGCGCCGGTAGCGCGGCCCTGGCGGCCTGACGCAGCAGGTCTTCGCCGAGGTGGGTGTCGCTGACAATGACAAAGGCCACCAGGGCTACGTTGTCCCCCGCCTGATGGGCGATCACGCAGGCTTCCTGCACCTGGGCCAGGGCCTTGAGCTCCGACTCCACCTGAACCAGGCTGACCTTCTGCCCGTTGACCTTGACGATGGAGTCCTTGCGTCCCAGCAGGCGAATGGAGCCATCGGGCAGGCGGCACGCCAGATCGCCGGTGGCGTAGCACGGGCGCTGCGGGTCCGTAGGGCTGGGCTGGGTCAGCTCGACGATCAGTCCGCTGGCCGGGTCCAGGCGCCGGGCAACCAGGGAGGAATAAAGCAGCAATTCACCCACGCCGTCGCCATAGGGCTGCCCCGGCTCCTGGGCAATCTCCAGGGTTACGCCCTCCACCGGACAATTCAGGGCCCAGGTCGGGTCCTGCAGGGTCTGCCCCTGGTCGATCCTGGCGTAGAGCGCGGTGGTGCATTCGGTCGGCCCGTAGGCGTTGAACAATTGCGAACCTGGCGCAAAGGCATGGTTGAAACGCTGGATGTCCGAGGGGTGGATGATCTCGCCGCCGATCACCAGCCGCTTGGGCCGGGCGTAAGTGGCGCTGGCGTCGCTATAGAAGGCTCGCAGGTAGGGCACGGTCATGTGCAGCACGTCGATGTCATGCTCAGCGATCATTGCCTCGACGGCGGCGAAGTCATGTTCCCGGGGATTGAGGCTGCACAGGGTGGCGCCGGTCTTCAGGCTGGCGAAGATGTCCATCAGGCCGGCGTCCCAGCCAGCGGAAGCCAGTTGCAGGACACGCTGCCCGGGGCCGATACCGACATAGCCGATGTAGTTGTCGATGTGCCGATCCAAGGCCTCGATGCGCTGCACTATGGCCTTGGGCTCGCCGGTGGAGCCGCTGGTGAAGATCACGTACTCCTCGCAGCGCAGCGGGTATTCACGGCCAGGGGCTACGGGCCGGGGCTGCAGGGGCAGCAGGTCGAGCACCGGCAAGGAGGCGCTCAGCTGCGGGCCGGGCCGGGCTGTGCCATTGAGGATCAGGTTCACGCCCAGGCGCTCAAGCACCGGCGCCAGCTCGTCCAGGTTGCTCGCCGGGTCAATGAACACCACTCGCCGGGCAGCGGACAAGGCCGCGATCAGCGCCGCATACAGGGCCCGGCCATGGCTGGCATACAGCGCCACCACCGGCTGCGACAGCCCTTCCAGCTCGGCACTGAAGGCCTCGCGCAGCTGGTCGAGCTCGGCAAAACCAAGGCTGCCCTGGACATCAATGATTCCTGCATCTGCAACATCGGTACCCGCCATGCGGGCAAAAGCCTGCAACATGATATCCCTGCCTTGTTGTTTTTAGAGGGAGCGGCAAACGCCCTGCAGCGTCTGCATGAATGCCTGGATTTCCTGTCGGGAGATGCTCAGTGGCGGGGTCAGCTTGACCGTTGCCGGGTTGCGTCCGCCGGTACGCACGATCACGCCGTGCTCCAACAGACGGTTGCGCAGAGCCAGCACATCACCGCCCTGACCCTGGCCCTCGAAATCGAAGGCGAGCATCATGCCGCGACCGCGCACATTGACCACCCGCGCATCCTGCGCCCCCAGTTCCTCAAGGGCCTGGCGCAGATAGGCACCGTTGCTCGCGGCCCACTCCCAGGGTTGTTCCTGGTGATAGATGTCCAGCACCTTGGAGGCCATGGCGCAGGCCAGGGGCATCAGGGTGAAGGTGGAGGAATGCTCGGCATACCCCAGGCAGTCCACCAGCTCCGGGCGGCCCACCACTGCAGAAATCGGCAAGCCGTTGCCCAGGGCCTTGCCCAGGACCAGCAAGTCCGGCAGTAGCTGCGGGTTGCTGAAAAATGGTGTCCCGGTGCGACCGAAACCGGTGTAGATCTCATCGAAGATGGTGATCACGCCGAAGGTCTTGCCCAGTTCGACAATCGCTTCGAGCGCCGTCAGGGGCACCGGATACATGCCTTCCGCCGCCTGGATCGGCTCGATGATCAGCGCCGCCGGCAAGCGATTGGCCTGCTGCGCCTGGCGCAGATCCTCGGCCAGTTGCTCACGCCACAGGGCGGCTCGGGCCGGGTTCTGGTCGGCATCATAATCCAGGGCCAGGGCGGTCAGTTGCAGGCTGTCGCCACCGGCCAGGTGCTTGCGAAAACTGCGGTTGGAGGTCACCGACAAGGCGCCCTGGGTCTTGCCATGGAAGGCATTGTGGAAATACACCACGCCCTGGCGTCCGGTAGCGGCGCGGGCGATTTTCAGCGCCACCTCGATCGCCTCGGCACCGGTGACCGCGGCAAACACCGAAGCTTGCGCGTAGGGCACCAGGCCCGCCAGCTTGGCCACCACTTCATGGCGCTGCGGGTTGTCGATGTTCCAGCCGGTATGAATCAGCAATTCGGATTGACGCTTGAGGACCTCGACCAGGTCATCGCGCTGATAACCCAGGTTGGCGGCACCGCTGCCACCGGACATGTCGAGAAAGGATTGGCCCTGCTCATCGTAAAGAAAACATCCCTTGCCACGAACAACGGAAGGGCTGGAGGGGGCGCTGCGCTTAACGGATATTGCAACCGCTTCTGTGAACATCCTGCCACCTTGAGTAAGCCGGGCTTGTGACTCACGCACATACTCAGGGACAGATTCGTACAGGCAGGGCAAAGCCCTGCTGACTGCGAAGTTACCGACCCTGGTACGTGTTCTCCTTGCCAGGGACGCAACCCCTGTCGGCAATGGCGGCAAGATTTACGCGGGAGGCATTTGCACTGTCAACGAGACCCGCACTTATTTCGAATTTAAAGCGATAACCACTGAAAAAAAGGGGGAATTCAGATAAAGCCCCTGAATTTATCAAGGTTTTTAGAGAGGACTCCGGCTACCAGCAAAAGGCCAGCCGTTACAGAAACGCTGATCTTTGAGTCATGGGGGAGTTGGGGAGTTGAGCCATCGCAGGGTGGCAGGGACGTTTTTGAAAGGCAAAAAAAAACCCGGAAATCCTCACTTTCGTGGGCCTTCCGGATTTTCTAAACCGCCAAATATGGTGGGTCGTGTGGGATTCGAACCTACGACCAATTGGTTAAAAAAACAATTGGGCTTCAGGTCGCTCCAAGCCCCGTGGAATAGGTTTTGTCCCAAAGGTATATGGCTTAGCAGCCTCTGATACCCCCCAACATTAGAGGCTTTAAAAATGAAAATCACATCGCTCGTTTCCACCAAAAGGCGGCGTAGGCAAGAAACCCTGCGACTGAGGACTGAGGCCCTCCCCCTGCTGCAACTGAACAGGGCATCTGGATGGAGCCCCTCTGGAAATGCCGTCGCTGCCGATGGAAAGGTGTTCACGCGGACCTAATCAATAAACCACACCCAAAAGATCACAACCGTTCCGACAAGGCTTGTCCCAACTGCAGCTGCAAATCCTTCACTCAGCAGTAGTAGCCGAAATGATGGACAAACAGAAAATCCTCAGCAACGTAACCACGCTGATGGCCTTGGCCAAATCGAATGACGCATCAGCCAACGAGGTTGAGACTCCCCCTGCGTCAGGCCCGAATGGTTGGGTTGATGAAATACCCGGCAACACTGACCAGGTGTTTGCCTGCTCCTCCTCCGGGCTATGGACGGCGGCGCCTGCCGATCAGCACCACCGAGCCCCTCAGGTAAGACCGCGGGAACTCGATATCCGCCTCGGTGCCGAGACGCTAGAGGTTCGGCCGTGGCCATCATGGACTGGCTCCTAGCCGTTGCTCAGCATCAGCTCGTTGCCCCTGTCAATTGGCTCTTCCATAGTAAACCTGAACAAAATCAAGTAAGCATAAAGTTATCGGAAAAACACAAGCATGTGTCGCAATCAACAGCCGAGCAAACTACTCATATAAAAAAGTCACACCAATAATAGACTGCACCTTACCGGCCGTAACCTGCCCACTGGTACGTACATAGCTGGCGGTTAACCCAAGATTGACTGGCAACGTATCGACAAAGCCTAGGGATACCGTGTTGTTTGCAGCCAGAACGCTACCATTATGAGAAACCTGCACACCAACACCTTGAGCTGCCGAAACAGAAGCAGAGTTAGTAAATACAGTATTAGCAGCGTCAGCCGTCGTACCAGACAAATAATACGCCAACTTTTGACTCTTCGCGCAGTGCACGGTCACAGGGATATTCGTCGTCCCGGGATAATCCGGCAGCGACACTATCACATCACGTGCGGAAACATCGCAACCACCGGTCGGCACAACAACATCATTACTTGAATATATAAACCATTTATATGCGTGTGACTCACCATGATTATTTTTTTGACGGAGAATCAGCGTCGCAATTAGCGTTTTAGAAGCAATCGCCACTCCTTCGGCAGAGCTGACCGGCGTCAAGTAAAGAACGACTGGCCATTTCTGATATGCAAAGCTTTCATAGCTGATCGGCGAGGTTTCTCCAGTAGTAGGAAACGGATATGAAGTACCATTATATCTTACAGTGCCTGAGAAGTTTGAAAGAAGACCGCCATAGGCCGATCCGGCTTCCAGGGAGACAATATCGATATAGGAACCCGGGACTTCGTTATGACATTCAATATTCTTAGAGAGATCGACCACAAGATTCTGCCCAACCTCTACTTTTGGCGCCAACGGAATATAGACGTCTGCACTTCCTCCGTATCGTTTAATCTCTGTCCCGCTTGAGGTCTTACACGTAAACGACCAAGCATTAATCGACCACCCTATAAGCCAAAGTGTAGCGATCAGGATTATCTTTTTTTTCATCAACATACTTTCTCCAGACTCAGAAATAAGTGTAGGCAATATTAATTACAGCCTTAATATTTCCCTGGGTGGTCTGACCGTTCACTGTTAATACCCTGACCTGCAACGGAAAGCGGGCGGACTGCGTCGAGTCGTTCACCTGTACTGTTTTGCTTGTACCGTTATTCAACAACGTCCCGCCATCGTCCTGTAACTCCAACTGAATATTGCCCGCAGTCCCCTGGTTCTTGTAATAACCGGTACTGTCCGTGATGCCGCTGAAAGTGGCCGTGATCCTGCTGGTACCCACCGGGCAGTTGCTCAAATCAAAAGACACGCTTCGCCAGGCCGAGGTGGAGCCCGGTCGAGCCAGGCTAAAGGTGTAAAGATCACCAAAGTCGACGGTCTCGTTGGGGGTAGAAACCGTGCACGGCTTCGCTACTACCCTGCCATTAACGGTAATAGTGACGTCGGCCGCTTGTGACACAGTAGAGGCCACGGCCAGAATCCCGGCCATCAACCACTTTGAATGGGTCCAATGCATAACAGCCTCCGGTTACTGGAACTCAAGAGTGAATGTCCCTGTTGCGTTGACGTGCCCAGCGGTGACTGGCACCCGAGTAGCCATCAGCCGGGCGTAGAAATCCAATACGTTGGTTTGGCCGGGCTTCAGCGATGTCCAGGAAAGCGTTGACGACGCAGCATTGAGCGGCAGTGCGGTCTGAGTACTGTCCAATACCTGTATGCCCATTCCTGATGCGGCCGAGCTACCGCCATCCAGCTTCAGGAGACTGGTATTGTCGCTATCTGCCGCCCCGCCAAACCCGACTTTCACCGCGGTGGTCGCTGCGCCACAAGGTGAAAGCACGATACGAAAAGCCACCACTGGAGAAGTTGCTCCAATGGCATGGAATTGTTTTGTCGCGTTGTTCAACAAATCGACACTGAAATCTTTCGACACCGTCGCTACGGCGCAAGCGTTATCCCGGACCTGTCCGGTGATAGTCAGCTTGCTGCCGTCTGCCGGGGTGTGGCCTGCGACAAGTAGCAGTGTGAGTCCTGAAAGAACGGGGTGTTTTGTCATCATGGTTCGTTCCTCAGAGGCAGGCCGCCGTCAGTTCGCTCAATGCCTGCTTCTGGCTTTCCTCTGGCAAATGATAATCGGCGACACAGGTAGTGCCCGTGGTGTCTCCCCATTTCACACGGACCTGCCCCGCCAGCGGCATACCGCTCAGATAGACTTGCCCGTTATCGGCAACGATACTGCTCTGGTTGCTGTCGCCAGTTACCGTGGCACCGAACGGGACGGGTTCACCGTTTCTGGTCAGCGTCATGAGAATCTTCATCCCCACCCGCGCCTTGAACTCGGCCCGCACAATGGCGCCGTGGGAAGGAATAACGCTCACTACGGCGTCATCCAAATCCACGTTGTCCGCCAACGTATTGGCATTCAGTGCTATTCGGTTTTCCCGATACTCCGTGGCGTAAGGCTGGACCGCATAACCGCGCCAGTCAGTGTGTACACCGGTCTGGTTTTCCACTTTCACGTTCTTCGCACCAGGGGCCTTGATCAATACGGTCGTATCGTTCAACGGCTGGCTGAAAGTCACCCCGTCAGCGTGGGCCAATACTCCCCCGCTCAAACCGTAATACAACTGGTCATACCCATCGCCGCGACTGTAACTGACATTCGCGTTGCCATAGCCCCCGCGGTAACTCATCTCCGTATACCCATTGTCACCACTACCACCGTTCCCACCGCCGGCATAGCCACTCTGCACGCTGTAGCTGAGGTTGTTATCCTCCAGGAGCGTGCCGGACACCCCGGTCAGATTGGTCATCCGCCCTTTAAGATCATGCGACATGTTGTAATTGGCATTCGTATGACGCCAGGCAGAGCGGCTATCGGAACGCATCCAGTGGCTGAATGGAATATTCACGTTTATCGCCAACATCTGATCGCGCCCGCTTTGCCAGGCGTTTTGGGTCAGGCTGTAGTTCACCGTCCAGCTAATATCACCAACCGTAGTGTTCAACCCGGCCTGTAGCTGCTGATCCGTCTTGTTAGTACCCCAATAGGTCTGGTGACTGCCACTCAGATAAAACGAGGACTTATTTCCTATCTGCTGAGTGATACTGGCTTGAACCTTGCCACGCTTGTTGTAAGCGAGGTTGTAGTAATCAGTAAGTTTCGGTTTAGTCTGGATTACCCCTGGCTCTATCTCCAGGTTATAACCGCTCATCCGTCTATAAGTGGTATCTGTTAGGTTGTAGTAACCCTTTGTGGAATAGCGATAACCCACCAAGCGAATGTTGGTACCCATATCAAGTGACTTATTAT
>NZ_MOAK01000073.1:167441-192926 GCF_003732485.1 Pseudomonas protegens | reverse complement strand
CTGCTTGGGTTATGTCCAGCGAAATGGCGCCCAGGCCAGCCATGTTCTTGCCTACACCAAGATTGAATGCATGGTAACGGTCCGTCAGTTGTGTACCGCCATACAATGTCCAACCGTCCGATAGACCATGTAACACAGTGCTTTGCAAGAGTTTTGGCTTTTCTTGCCCCTCAACTCCGCTGCGGTATTCACCCGCACTCAAAGAGTAGCGTGTATAGCCTTCTCGTTGCAGGAGCGGGACAGAAGAATAAGGTACGGTAAAGACCTGCGCGCTACCATTGGCCTCCTTAATGGTGACCTCCAGATCTCCACTACTTCCTACCGCATAGAGGTCACTAATGGTAAAAGGCCCAGGTGGAACCGTGTTTTGGTAAACCTCATAGCCGTTCTGTTTGATAGACACTTGTGCTGTGCCGTGCGCAATTCCGCGGATCACCGGCGCAAAACCTTTCTGGCTGTCTGGCAGCATGTTTTCATCGGACGCCAACTGCACACCACGGAAGTTGATACCCTCGAAAACGTCACCGCTGGTATAACGATCCCCTAGCGTTAGCCGCGAGCGGAAGGGTATAACATCACGCTCAAGCCAGCTATTAATGTGCTGCCATTTATTTTCATAAGTTGATAATCCACCGCCGTCGGTATAATTCCAACTTGTGTTATTACGTAACCGCCATGCGCCTACATTTATCCCGCTCTGCAAACTCAGGTAAGCATAGTTTGTAGTTCCACCGCTATCAAGACGGGCATTGCTACCGGTAAAATTATAATTGATTAAACCAGCATTGATACCATGATCCCACAACCCTGGCGAAATATAGCCGCGCACCTGATTTTCCATAAAGGCCTGCGGCACGGTCAAATTTAATCGCTGCTGACCAACGTCAAATTCAGTTGTGGCATCTTTGATCAGGTCGGCTAATGGCACGCACGCATCCCCCCCCCCCTCATCCATTCCAGGCACAGCCCCGGTATTCACTCCCATACCGGACAATTGCCCACGGGTTAAGCAAGGTACCAAGTCATGCCCTGTCTTCCCTGCTTTAAAGATCACATCACGAGTGTTCATAAACCCGTTATTCAGATAAACATCAACACGGTATTTACCCGGAGGGACTTCCTGCCCCCCTTCGAATGCACTCAGGTCTACCACCGCATCGGGGTTATCTGATAAAAATCGAGGATTGAAATAGAGCTCTGCCCGCGCAGAAAAAGTTGGTAGTGTTATGAAACAGGCTAGAGATAACGAAGCAAAACGAAGTCTATACAGATAACGTTTACATAGGCATTCCTCCAACCCCAACAAAATCCAGTTATTTTTTTTCATATATGAAATTCCTTTTTCCGGCAACTCTATCGTCCGGAATCTGGCTCCTCTTATCGCTCAGATTATGGGCTGTATCAGCCCCACTTGGCCTACTGCGTCACACCATTCGTTTGTGGGGTCAGTGCCCCAAAGTCATTAATGGTGCGGTAACTGATTTCGCTGCCAGAACCTAGCGGCAACTTGACAGACACTTCCCCCATTGGCGGAACAAGCGCATTTTCCAACTCTTGGAGACCCGCCCTGAGTTCCGTAACAGTCAGAAAGTAGGGGGTCGGATTGATCAGTAGCAAGCTGTTCGCACTGCGGCGAAAACGTAGTTGATTCACCGCCTGGTCTGCAGGCAAGTCCAGCTTCGCCGGCCGGTAGTAAAGTTTGATACGACTAGTAATCGCCAGCTGTAATGTATTTTCGCTCAGTTTTGACTTATCCATCGACGGAATAGCCTTGACATTGAGCCAGAACAGACTTTCTCGGTCCTGAGGCAACTGCTTATTTGTTGCATCAATAATCCGCAGTGTGCTCTCTTTTTTTCCCTGCATAGCAAAAAGTGGAGGAGTAATCACAAATCTTCCATCTTTCTGGCCAGCAGCATTTTCCACCCAGGATTGAATAAGATAAGTACTTTTTTCTTCATTGTTGGTGACCGCTAGCTGCACTTGTTTCTGTTCCGCTGGATAGATCACCCGAGTAGCGCCTAATGCCACACCTGCCGCGGCGCCGGCTGCATATCCGGTTACAGATGCTGCTAGCAATACTGTTAATAAGCAGGGAGTTATCGCCGTTTTTTTTATCACACTTTCACCTTTTTGTTGCTGTCACTGACATCTGCTTCCGGCCGGTCTCCTCCGTAGTATTTTTGAAGGATGAGCAGATCATCGGCACTACTGCAGGCCGTGGGTCCAGCAGTAAATGAATATCAGAAGAACAATGTCTGCCCCCTCTGACGAATGAAACCAATAATTTGTCTGGCCATATCGGTCATTATCTTTCGGCCTCTCAATTGAACATGACAAGACCTAATGATGATGCCCGTCCAATAATTAGCCGCCAGTGCAAAAGACGTCGCGGGGAGAGGGAAACAGCCAGGCTCGATACATTCTCAGTATCACTGTCTCCCTGGCCGCTTCTCCCTGCTTGACGAGCTAGTTAATCGTACTGAACTCTAAAGTTCACATCCGCGTTAGCATTACCGGCGGTGGCAACACCCGTTGCGTAGTAGCGTGCCTGGAATGGAAAAATATTGGTGCCCTCACTAAGTTCCAGTTGACCAGCAATGGCACTACCATCCACAGGTACCGCATTTCCGCTTGCGTCGAGAATTTGTACGCCGACATTGGCTGCCGCACCACCCGCGGACCCCTGAAGCCCCAGAATATCTTTGTGAGCGCTATTAATAGGAGTGCCATAAAAAGAAATGGCTGCCTTTTTGACCGTGGTGTTGTCACAGCCATTCAACTGAATATGGAACCCAACAGCGTTACTGGTTTCCCCATCCTTAGTCAATTTTGCAGTACGCACCTGACCCAATTGAACAGTTTGATCAATAGACTGTGCATCAACCGCGCAAGCGGCGTTAACAACTTCTCCTCTAAAGTGCACTGCACCGCCGTTAGTAGTAACGCTAGCAGCATGGACCTGCATAGCTCCCAGAGACAGAGCTGATAGCATGATGATTGCCGAACCTTTGACTTTCATAGCACATTCCTTTCAACAATTTATTTTTCAATTAAAGCGACAGCCACAGCATCGAATGTAAACCACCCCTGATTCTGAAACTGCCGATAGCATTCATATACCCCAACATAAATTTAGCCGAGATACGACATGCTCCTACAGATGGCTTCCGACTCTCTATAATCAACGAACAACCTGGACTCATCGCCAACACAAACTTGCGCTACAGCACCAAGCTGTTCTTGAATGCTAAAAAAGCCGAACCAGGCTTCTCGCCCTATATGAGAGTCGTTTTAATGCCAAGCTGTGTCTAAATATTACCAACTTGGTAGAAAGGCACTTTATAATAACTGCGAAAATTTTATAAATACTGCTTTAGCCAAAGCTCTCCAGACCACCGATATTACTTTACGAATCCTGCAGCAACAGGGCCGCATTGGGTACAGAACTTGAAACCATAAAAATCCAGCAGAAACATAAACTTCATGCTGCTATGCCATCAGTGCGCCCCCCCCCCTGCACACTGCATTCTTTATTATTCCTATTCGTCGACTAAGAAAATTCCCAAAAAAAAACAGGATAATCGGCAATACGCTTTCGTTAGCAGCCCTGAAATAATTAAGGTGCAAGAGGAGGTTTAGTCAATAGCATTACCATTTCAAAAACCCAGCAGTGGCCAGCATTAGCCTTACTCCCAAAGAACCAGGCACGGATAATTTTTTCAATAATATTTTATTGGTTTTCTGCAGCACTTAACAATTGAGAAACACGACCTACAGATGGATTACCACAGTCTAGGCTACTCGAACTATTATTTTTGAAACTCCAGATACACCGCCTCGCTAGATTCGACAGTTGGCGTCATTGCCACTTCAGTTGATCCAATGATACCAGAACCCACCTCTGTAATTTTCAAAGGCCGTCACTATGGATTTCAACAAACAAAGGACGCATCCAAGACGCTCCTACAGCACAACTTGCCCCCTAAATTAAGATACCGTACGTCAATTCTTCTATTTCTCTCTAGCCCCCCCAAAATGCATGCCATAGAAAAACTTAAAAACAAGCCATTTAGACTGAATACCAAATGAAATCCCATTTCGGCCTGATTAAAGGTGCTTTCCGTCTCTGCCGCACTAGGAACGATTCCCATGAGAAAAAAAAACCTCATACAAGAGAACAATCAGACTAGATATCACCCTAATGCCAGAGCACTTGATTTAGCAGGGATTATCTATGACTCCGACTGTAAACTTGTCACACACTCCACCCAATGGTCTTTTGGCAGAACTGACCGCATAGCGGTGGAGGGCGATCACAACGTTAAGGTCGCGAGAAGCGAACATACTATTTTTTTGTTCGAAGATGGTGAAAACAAGAGAGGCCATGGCACGCTCAATGGCAAACCTATTTACCGACGGGGATTACTACGCGGCAAAATGGACCTTATACCCAAGGATGCCGAATACATATCTACCTATATAGGTCCTCCAATACGTTTGACTACGATAAGTTTTTCGGACGACCTTATCTCGTTGATACCATCCCGTCGTAACATGTTCCAAATCAAGGCCAAGTTTTACATAATGGATAAATTCCTGGCCACTGCCTGCTGTGAGTTTGTCAATACCGACTCGCCTTTGCTTAAGGAAACACTGGCGTTAACGATACTTTCCTACTCTACCCAGCTTCAAACTAAAAGCAGCCACAGCGGACAAGCCTTTTTATCGAAACACCTCAAGAACATGCTCTCAGATTACATTGAAGAGCACTTGGACACTGAAATAAAGATAGCCTATCTCGCTGAGCTCTCGCAGATCAGTACCTTTCACTTTATTCGTCTGTTCAGAAACTCTTTCAACCTTACGCCTTACCAGTACATCATCCAAAGGCGCCTTATAAAAGCTGAAATACTGCTGACACATACCTTGCAACCGATTATAGACATTGCACTAGCCTGTGGCTTTCAGGGTGCTTCGCAATTCAGCTACGCCTTCAAAAAAAACAAGGGCGTCTCACCCATCGAGTTCAGAAAGCGGCAATCATTGATATAAATTAGCGAACAAGGTCTCAAGCTGACCTTTCATCAGAGGCCGAGCCTGTAAACTCAATATGACCCGTTTGTACTGCTGCTGTCTTTCACCGTCTTATACAGACCCGGAAATCACCATAGCAAACAAATAATTATTATTGATTTTTTTCAACAGAAAATCTTGTAGTATGGCTTTTCCCGCCCCCTATACCCCCCACAATATTAGAAACCGTGACGAAAGCTAGTACCCTCAAGCTCATCGATAGAACAATGTCGAGATAAGAGCCTTATAGAGCCTGAAACAGACGTTTGCCGATACCAGAAAACTCAACTCTCTGCATATGCCTCCAACAGCAGAAGCTCACCTAAGGATTTAACTTTCTGAAATTAGCGACCGATTGCCCGGTCCAACGCTTGAAGGCATATCTAAAGCTGGAAGCATCCGAATAGCCAAGCTGCTCACTGATCTTGCTTATTGATAACTGAGTCTGCAGTAACTGTTTTGCTTTTGATTGTCGTACTTCATCCAGTATCTGACGAAAACTGCTGTTTTCCGAAGCCAGCCGCCGTCGCAATGTTCGCTCTGTAATCTTCAGTTGATAAGCGACAGCCTGGATATCGAGATAAAGTCCCGGCAGTGACTCGAGCAGAGAAACGATGCGCTGTTTTAAACCTCCCATTTCTGCCTCTAGCAGCTTATTGAAGCTCTCACTGGCCAGTAAAAGAGTAGACTGAAAAACAGCTGGATTGGCCGTGGGAAGTGGGCGATCAAGCTGGCTTCTAGGGAAGTGGAATACAATATCACTGCCACGCAACCTAACCGGAAATCCAAAAAAACTGGAATAGTCGAAACCGTTCGGCAAATATCTAGGCATTGTCAGACCCGATATCTTGAAAGCTCCACCGAACAAATCGTACAACAGTTTGTGGGAGGCGGAAGCCACAACATTGGCATGGAACTGCTGCTCCAATGCCGTCCAACCAGGAAATTGATTCAGACTGATGAGAATGCGCATCTGGTTATGTATATCGTTGCTGACGCGAATATCCGCAATATCACGATTAAATAGTTGAACGTAGGCCCTGATAACCTTAAACGCATCGGCAGCACGCTCGGCACTAAGCAGAACCAGGCCTGCCACGCCATAATCGGATATATGGTAGTAGCGCCCCAATTGCAAGCCTGCTTCTGGTGCCTGCGCGTGCTTGACAATCCAGTTGTACAACATCTCGCTAGGTAATTGTACTTCCTCTCCCCTAGTCAGAGACAGCACTGGCGAGGCCACTCCCCGATCATTAAGATAGTTCTGCAAAGGACGCCAATCGAAATCAAATATGGGTTCAATCTGCATATTCACCTGCCAGACGTTATTTTCCGAGCAATCGCACGAAAAGCTTCCAGTGTCTTATATTCCATGAGAACACCATTTTGATTGTAGTCCGCATAGGCAGAGTTTTTTGCAATGACCACCCTTCGTCGTGGGTTGACGTAAACAAACTGGCCATACACACCTATCGCCATGAACTCTCCTTCATTACCCTGCGGTATCCACCATTGATATCCATAGCCAAGACTCGGTTGACCTTCTTCTTGAAAGCGTCCCGGCAGTAAGTGCTCTTTCTGCGAAGTAATTGATCTTCTTACCCAGCGCTCATCCACGATAGTCTCACCAGCCTGATTACGACCATTATGCAAATAGAGCAGGCCAAGCCTAGAGAAGTCTCTCAGGCACAGGTTAAGCCCACCAAAAGCGAGCTCGGTAGCATACGCATCAGTGAGCCATTTACCATCACACTCGGCCCCCAACCGGGACCATACCTTTTCCTGCATATACTCTGCAGGCCCCTTACCTGTTGCGCCCTTGAGAACCATGCCCAAGACCTGAGTATCTACACTAATGTAATTGTGCTTGCGCCCCGGCGCCTCTGCCAGTTTTAAACCAGAGACCCAATTATTGACAGAACCTCCCAGCGCAATGATTATGCTTAATTGGTTGATGCCCGACTTGGGATTGGAATAGTCCTCGTCAAATACAACTCCAGAGGACATCTCTAGAACATCTTCCAGTGAGACGCCTTTATAGGCACTGTTCTTGAGCACTGGCGCATATTGGCTCACCAGATCCTGCAAGCTGTGGATTGCGCCCTCTTTGAGCGCAATACCGATCAGCAGCGACATGAAAGATTTAGTGACAGACCAACCGATAGCCTGGGTTTGAGCAGTATTGCCCTGGTAATACTCCTCGAAAGCTATTTGATCATTTGCCACAACCAATAGACCAGTAGTACCGCTTTCTCGAACCCAGTCATTGATACCAATTTTTTTTCCTTGAAACTCAAAATAGGCCGGTAGGTTTTTTGGTGATACGCCGAGGGGTAGTGGTTCTCCTGAACGTTTAATAGTCAGCGCGTCGAACATCAAGGGCATAGACCGAAAGTTCTCAACAATTTTCTCGCGTTCAAAGAGTGTATCGCTTTGCCAAATCCGTAGCGATTTGCGACCTACGAAAATCATCAATATACAGAATACGATCATTACAGAGATCAGCACTAGCCGCTTAGGATAAGAGCTATTCATTCAGTTGACCTCAATTCGTTCCCATTCGACGCAAATTCGCAGGCTGCCAGTAACTATCGGCAGGAGCCTCCTGCGGAAATTGGCGAGGGGCTTTCTCCTGACTGCGCAGACCCAAGGCGCTATAGTCGCGACTAATCAGATCGTGATAGACAATCATGTCAGTGGTAATGGTTGGCACCTCATAAGCCTGCTGGGTATATGCCAGATTGACTCGCCACAACTGACCACGGCTGTCGTAGTTTTCAGCGATGAGAATGTTCCAGCTGTCCTCATCCAGATAGAAACGGCGCTTGGCATAAACATGCCGCTCACCTGACTTGAGCGTTGCTTCCACTACCCACACACGGTGCATTTCCCAGCGAGTGAGATCAGGGTTGATATGCCCTTTCTTTAAGATATTGTTAAACGTCAGCCCCGGCTGATTCAGCCGATAGTTGTTGTAAGGCACATAAAGCGCTTTGCGGCCCAGCAACTTCCATTCAAAGCGGTTGGGAGCTCCGTTAAACATGTCAGCATCGTCACTGACATAACCATCTACTGGATTATCATATGCCACCGTAGGCGCACGCCGAACTCGGCGTTGGCCTGGAAAGTAGTTCCAGGCCATTCGTGGGGCCTCGACCTGGTTGATGGTTTCGTGCACCAGCAAAGTCTCTCCAGCATTGCGTGAAGGTGGCAGTACCTGGTTCATATAGCGATACAATATGTTGTCCAGGCTGCTGGAGTTTTGATCGGCCGAGTAGTAATTGGAGAGCAGTTGATTACGTTCACGATAAGTAGAGAAGTCCCCATTTGGAAGAACCAGCGCTGTTGACGAAACCTCATCGAAGTAGCGCCCCTGCCATCGAGTTATATGATTCCAGATCGCTTCAAGGCCATTTTTTGGAAGGGGGAACGGGATGCCGCCATAGGCATGAATGAAACCGTTTCCACCTTCGGCAAGTTCGGCATTGGTTGCGTTGAGTCGTGTATTGGCATAGACCTCCTGTGGCGCAGCAAAACTGCGTTCGCTGCTGTATACCGGAATGCGAAAGCTGTCCGGATAAGCTGCGAAAAGAGCCTGGACGCCGTCACTCAGAGATCCGGCATACTCCGTCCGATTCTGAGCATCGATAACAAACCGGGGGAGCTGGCTAGCGTAAGGGTCAGTATCAAAGTGTCCAGCGCCGGCAAAGGTCGGGGGAGCTTTCTGCAGCCCCCCCGTCCAGACGGGTATCCCTAGCGCTGTGTCGCCGGCACGGATAGCACCAAAGGGTGTGAGCTCATTATCGAGACGGCTAGCCTCCTCGGAGGAAACCTTGGCATATGTGGTGAGAGGCAGCAGGGCGAACAGCAGCGCGCCGACCGCTGGATGACGGAAGCGTTTCATGGCGATATCCAATCAGAAAGAATAGGAAAGGTTCAGGGCGAGGTTGTCGCGATCAATCAGCGAGTTTTCCTTACGTGCGCCCCAGAAAGCAGTGTAGCTAAGCTTGCCACTAAGGTTTTCACTGTAACGCGCACCCAACTCGATCGTGGAAGACTTGCGGCCTTGTATGAAGTTCTCGTTCAGCGCAGGAGACGTGCCCGATACATCCTGACGGAATGTAAATCCTGGCATCAGATCAATCCCCTTCACAACGTTCTCCCAAGTACCACTGAAGTTCAGGGTATACCCCCAGGAGAACGGGGACAGGTAATGGTAGCTCGAACTGTTAGTCAGACTGCCTGGAACATAATTGGAAGCGACCTCCGCTACCAATAGTAAACCGTCCAACGTTAGAGCAGGGCCGAAGGTATGGATGGCCGATAATGAACTGGTATATAGCTCTCCGCGGCGATAGAGGTTAATTGGCCGATTATCTGCAACACCGAAACTCCCCAATTCGATCGGAGCACCACTGCCGCCCCCTTGGAGTAATGCGCCTCTCACCAATTGCTCAATCTCATCGGTCATCGAGGACTCCAATGGAGCATTGGGACGATAGGTCAACTCTGCAGCCAGATTGGTATCATTGATATTGCCGGAAATGGTGAAACCAAACAGGCGGATATTTTCCGGGTAGATCAGATCGTAACGGCTTTGGTCGAGCAACTCCAGACCATCGACCAATGGTATGTATTCTGGAGCCAAACTATTTGCAAGCCCACACAAACTGGCAAATTTTCCACCGCCTCCCTGGCTGCAACCATAAGGGGCTCCCGGATGCAATGAAACAAATGGCACCTTACTGTGATAATTGAGATAGTAGAGGCTGAACTCTGTATTATTTAAGGATTCGGATATGTAGCGTAACGCAACCCCAAACTGCCCACTATCGTGGGCTTTGTGTTCTTTCCCATAACGCGACGCAGCCACAATACCGTCTTCGCCGTTTACACCCGGCACGAAACTGGCTGGAATTTCCTCGCTTGCCAGCTCGCTACGTAAGTCGGCGATAGCACCTCGACTCCCTTTACCCAACACATCGGTATTATTGAGAAAGGCACCGGTGGGCATCAATTGATTCGCCTTCCACTCCAGCCCATAAAAGCTTTCCATACTGAAGCTGTCGCTAAGCCCGACCTGAAGAGACACCATGTTGGTTGGCAGGAGTGCTTCCTTGAGACTGGCAGAGGGCAGCACAATACGCCCTACATCGGCGGGATTGACTACGTTAAGACCATCAGCGTAATAGATCCCTTCACCCCAGTTGATAACTTGCCTACCGAGCCGCAAGTTTACGGGCATATCATAGATCTCACGGTTGCTGTAGACATATGCATCCAATAGCCGCGTACCATGCCCAAGCCGGTTACGCAAATCGGACGGATATTTACGAGCACTGTCGCTGTTATGCGTTGCGAACTCACCTCCGCTGGGTGGATGGTCCATTAGCTGAGTGTCATACCAGGCACTGCCGCGAATGAAGAAACCGTCATCCTCATACTTGAGGCTCAATTCCGATGTAATCTTAAACTCACTGGCCACCAACCCTCGCGAGTAATATTCACTACCATCGTTAGTATTGTCGAAAAGATTCCGCCCCTCACTAATGATACGTTCGGGCTTTGCGGTCCGATACATGGCCGAATAGTCTAGAGTGCTATCCAAGGATGCATCAAGCCCTTCTACCGGTGTATTAAAAGGGAAAGCGAGTACTACACAGGGGGCACTCAACAAACCCCATGAAAGGACAATTGCAGAGGATTTATTCATTATTATCAGCTCATTCAAGAGATTTTCTCACTGGGCAAATAACAACATTGACAGCAATCATGAGCTAGAAGAGAAGCGGACAAATTTCAGGAAATTCCGGACGCGCCCTCTACCCCACACCAGCCCTGTACACTCCTCCCAGCAGTTTTTCCTGCGCCTTATATCTAAAGAGCTATATATCCTGCTTTTTTAGCACTATCAAATCAAACTTATCGAGACAGAGGGTGGTCCCAGAATAAAGACGCATGACATGACTGTAAAAAGTCCGTTGAATCGCTTCCCGCATCAGGGATGCTGCAAATTTAACAGCAACAATTTGAGTCAGACAGAAAGCACCCGTCGGTAGTCCTCCGTTAGTATTTGCATCTTCACAAAGAACGTTTGCGCTACCTCCTGGCTCGCTTCGATACCCTGCGCCTCAACCAGCAGCTTCAAGCGGTCACAATCGACCACCAAATCGGATTCCTGCAATGCCAATAACGCGCCCTTCAGACGATGCAGACGCGCCAAAAACCGCTTGCTGTCAGTCATATCTAGCGCCGCTAGAAGATTTGCCTTCTCTTCTTCCCAGCCAGCCAAGAAAAGCTCCTGCATTTGCTTGTCGATAGGGCTCAACCGAGAAATGACAGCGGGGACCGCTACAGCTGAAACTGGAAGTTTTAATACCCCTTCGATCGCTCCTCTTAAACGATCCAGACTGACAGGTTTATGCAAAATATCAGCGAAGCCCGACAACTTAGCCTGTATTTCCCCGGCAGCTTCTGCCGTACAGGCAATTGCCGGGACATCAATCTTGTGTCGGCGTAACTCGGTCAAAAAGGTCTGCCCATTCATGATCGGCATCCCCAGATCGGTGATAACCAGGTCATAGGTGTTGGCCCGGCACAGATCAAGCGCCGCCCTGCCATTTTCAACGATATCCACTCGATCATAACCAAGTGCAGCCAACTGGTGCTGAATTAACTTGCGATTCACCGGATCATCTTCAGCGACCAAAAACTTCACATCCTCCCTCTGATGCGGTGCACGGTGCGGATTGAACGGTGAACGGAGGCCTATATAATTATGTCGACCACACAGGGTAAGCGCATATTTGAGGCGGGATGACGAGAGTGAGGTCAAGTACCAGGAATCATTACGCCGCTCAGGGGTAAGAGGTCCATCCCCGGATAGCACCAAACGGTCTAGGTAAGTATCTTGAAACTCACTCCACGCCTCAGGAATATCGTGGCAGAACGTGGAGAACACAATGATCGATTGATCATCATGGGCGGCCACTGGTGCATCCAGTTCAGCGCTGACCAATTGAATATCTGGCAGCCAATATTGAATTTGCGCCATCAGGTTAAATTGCCAAAGCAACGAATCACAAACTACAACGGCACTACGAAACAGTGGCTTAGTGATTACCTGGGCCTCTGGAGTATCCTCGTGATGACGAACCAGAGGCAGGGTGATTGTGAAAATCGTTCCCTCGCCTTCGAGGCTATCGACAGTAATTTCACCCGCCATCAAGTCCACAATTCTTTTGCACAATGCCAAACCGAGCCCCGTTCCCCCATATCGACTAGCGATACTACTGTCGGCCTGTACGAAAGGTTCAAAGATCCTCTTCAATTGTAGAGAGGAAATACCTATACCTGTATCACTCACGGAAAAGCGCACTCTTTGTCCTTCCTCATTCGCATCTAACAGAAGTGCGCGCAAGGTGATAGCTCCGCGGTCAGTGAACTTGCGAGCGTTGCTCAGAAGATTCATCAAAAGCTGATTGATTCGATGCCCATCCCCCAACCAGACTCCTGCAAGGTAAGGGTCAACAAGACAAAAAAAACGGACATTACGCTCTAAAATAAGCGGAATTATAGTTTGACCGCACTGTTCTACTAGTTCATCAAGGCGAAATGGTTCTTCATTCAGACGCAACTCGCCGGCTTCTATTTTTGAAAGATCAAGAATGTCATTAATTAACAATAGCAAGGTATCAAATGCTCTCCGAATGGTTGAGACACGTTCTCGCTGTCGCACTGTCAAATGTTCGATTGCCAATAGTTCCAGATTACCTAGAGCACCGTGCAAAGGTGTTCGGATTTCATGACTCATAGTGGCCAAAAACATAGATTTTGACTGATTGGCTTGATCGGCTGTCTCGCGCGCATGCTCAAGCAGGCGAAACGCCGACTTTTGGTCACTGATGTCGGTAAGACCGAGGACTACAACCTCGCGCCGCTGATAATTAGCTCTGGCAAAGTCTACCGCCAACTCGCGCCTAATGCCGTTGCTTGCGGTCAAGTGTATTTCGGTATGATTAACTACCCCGATCTCCATGGGCCGCTTCTTTGAAGCCTCGCCCGCCGCAAAAGACAGATCTTTAATCAAACTACTATATACTTCGTCCGTTCCATCCTTAGCACCAAGCAACTCACGGGCCATTTCATTCTGCATCACGACAAGATTTGATCCCAGCTCATAAACAATAAGCCCCACTGGCGCAGTAGCCAGGACCACTCGGTTGAACGCTTCGCCTTCATATACCTGCTTGGCCCGAGTGACCAGAGGAACAAGTACCATACGATCAAACGAGATCACCCCCCCCCACAAAAGAAACAGTATAATCAAATCTATTAAAAATAAATAAAATAAACGCCCCTCCATTTCTTCCATCAATGTCCGCCAATCAATTACATAGACAGCAAACCAATCAGGCCCAGCAATACGTTGATATATATATAATGTAAAATATTCCCAGTGCATATTTATATGCGTAGGACGCACACCATCAAGCAAGTTCCACGCAGGTATTTCATAATCATCATATGCTGGGTCATCCTCACCGTACTTACTGATAACTCGGGGTATCAAACTTACCCAGGTTTTCTCTGGCTTATCAAGGGATTGAACATCAAATACATGTTTCAGATCCCGAGACAGTACAAAGAATCTGTATATAGGGCGAGCGTTTTGAAACAGGGCAGCAAATCGATCGATCGGGATTTCGACTACCGCAACTGCAATACGTTTTTCATTGTCATAAATTGGCACAGCAAATTGCGAGACCCATTCTCCCGTGATCGGCGACCGTCGAGTGTCGAGCCAAACTATACGTTGCTCCTGCATTTCTGCTGGAGGAACCCGCTCGATCGCTGCTTCAACAGCAATGACAGATTGCTCAATGAAACTTTGGCGTCCTTCCTTGCGGATCAGTTGCATCTTAGCCTCAGGCAGAGGCGGCCAACTGGCAAGAAAATGTCGGTCGGTCGAATAGATAAATACCCTTAGCCCATAACCTTTATTCAATTGAAAGCGTAAAGGAGTCTTCATCAATGCCAATGTCATCTTTAACCGCTCAGTGAAAACCGAACCGTTGTCAGTAGAAACGACTGTCAGAACCCTATTTACTGGCTCAACAGGGATAGTCAGGAGCCCTCCGCCTTGGTCAAACAACTGCCTATACCGGGGCATATCCAACCCGTGGTATCTTGGGTGCTCTTTATGCAACTCATAGCTTTTAACACTTAGCATCAAACTCTTATAATATTTATCTCGATAAACCTTAATAGTCTCCTGTTCACTATTGAACTCACGCTCAAACTCAGCCGCAAGACTAGTCAATTGTAGAGTGAATACTGAGAGCGTCGCCCCCAAAACCGCAAAAGTTACGGCAATGCCCGCCCCTATCAGCAGCCGACGATGGTAGATGCCTGGAAAGTCCTGAGAGGTCGAATGTAAACGATGCAGCAACCTTCCAGGTGTAAAACATCTTTCATCCATCCCTTGGCCCTTTATCAGGCATTTAAAAAATTTCTTTAGATGCATTGATCAAACCGACGTCATTAATTACGCCCAGTTTTATCATGGCTCTCTTTTTTTGAGTACTAACTGTCTTGATACTTCTGTGAGTGTGCCGGGCAATTTCGGTAACCGACATGCCACGGGTAAACAGCCGGACCACTTCAAGCTCCCGCGCCGTCAGTTGCATGCTAGAGAGTGCCGGTGTTGAAAGATTACTAGTCATGACATGCTGCAGAAGCATTTTTGATGTGGTCGGATCCAGATAACGCTCCCCTTCAAGTACCCGATAGACTACCGACACCAGACTTGATAGTTCATAACTGGCTTTGCTGAGAAAACCCATCACGCCCAATTGCATGGCTCGTTGCACAATCACCAAGTCATCATGGGCGGTTAATACAATGATGCAGATCTCCGGATGCAATCTGCGAATGCGCTCAAGCAATAGCAAACCGTCCGTTTGATCAGGAGCATCAAACGAATAGTCGCAAATAAGTACATGGCAGTCAGTTTGCTCGAGGACACTGAAAAGTTCACTGACAGAGGTTGCACTACCAGCGACATGAAGTCCGGGCGCTTCTTCTAGAAGCTTCCTTATACCCAGTACTACAACGGGATGATCATCAGCGACTACGATATTTTTGATAGATGACAGTTGTTGATTGAAGCTCATGATCAGTTACCTGAAAGGTTAGCGAACCAGAAAGTGCAACTGCTCGGTGCACTTCGAGGCTGCCGAACTAAAAGGCCAAGGACAGTGCTACGCCCACCGGCACCGCCCTTAGTAATGACGAAATCAGTATAGCACTCGACTGATTTGACAGTTTTTGTACGTCACGGTTAAACAGTCTCGATCCCTTTTTATCCTCACTCTCCTGGTTAGCGAATTTGCTGGGCAACCACGCGCTCATTTGAACCTCCAGGAATACAAGGGGCGCTAAACCGTTCAAAGCGGCTTGTCGACGCCTTTTTTTCAGCCGGCGGCAATGCATAGGTCACCTGACACTGCTGAGCCTGGCTCTCTCCCCACTTCACCATGAGCGTGCCAGCATCCTCGACCCCTCTGACCATGACCCGCCCACCTTGCCCGACTACACCGGCCACTGCGCCGTTCGCCGATAGTACCTCAGTGCCAAAAGGCACATTTGTCCCGGCAGGAAGTTGCAAATCGATAACCACTGCCCGTCCCGTCACTGTTTCAAATTTGGCGATGACAACTGCCCCTGCTCGAGGCACAACGCTTCGGGTGGTGGAGGTGAATTCGACATCGTCGGAGATACCTCGAGGATCGATATCAAGTGTATTGCGCCTGTAGGGGGACAAATAAGGGACAACTGCATAACCCCGCTCATCGACTTTAATCCCTGACTGGGAAGTGATGGACGCACCGGCAGCCCCCGGGGCCTCAATCACTCCAAAGGTCTCACTGACCTGCTGACCAAAGGTGACTCCCCCAGGGTGAAGCACCACAGAACCAGAGGCCCCCAATGACGCCTGATTGTAGCCGGTACCGCTACCAACGGAGGCACTAAGGGTACCTATGCCGCCTCTATAGTTACCGTATGAACTGATCGACTTTCGACTTTGCTCGTCTTTGTTCGAACTGACACCCCAATCATATTCGTTGTTGGAGCCACCAGAACCGCCAACCGAGCCCTGCAGGCCAGTACCATTTTTATTGAATGTAACACTGGAGGAAGTACTGATTGTCCCGCCCAATGGGATATTGAACGTCACGGCCAATTGATCGTCGCGCTCACCGCTCTGATTAGTCGAGCGCATGGCGGAGATTGAGTAATTGAAGTAACGAGTGCTGCCACTGTAGCCTACCTGATATTGCAAGGACTTACCTTTCTGGTTCCAGTAGTTACTGGCGATACCATTGAAGTAGATCGATCCATGCTCCCCCAGCGACTGGCTCAGTGTTGCTTGCAAGGTGCTACGTTGGCGCGAAGCCTTGTAGGTCGTATCAAAATCGCGACGTTCGAAGAGCGACGTCGAACCGTCAAGATAGTTAGGGTCGCTAAAAGCGTCTCGCCAGTCCTTAGCATTTATACCGTCCAATGCCTGCATGGCGTCAGCCAGGTTATAAAAGCCACTAGTGGAATAGCGGTAGGCCGCAATCGACACCGAGCTACCGGTTTCCGGCAAAGTCTTACTATAGGAAAGGCGCGCGCTCTGGCCGGTCGATGTACCTTTCTCGCCCTCCGGGCTGACCTGGGTCCTGGCGTGTGTAACGTCCAAACCGAACGCTCCCAAGCTGGTGTTCATTGCAACTCCGACCATAGGCGCCGTATAGCCCTCTGCTGCCAGCATGCCGGTATATCCGGTAAACGTATTGTTCAGCCCGCGCTCGTAAGTCAACTGTCCGACCATACGCTTGCTACCGGTATCAAAGCCGCTTCGGTACTGCCCCAGAGCGGCGCTGTAACGTTGGGCGCCCGGACGCAACATTCGTACGACCGAGGCATAAGGCACGCGAAATTTACGCTCCTGACCGTCGGCTTCAGTCACGCTGACTTCCAGGTCCCCACCGTATCCGGATGGATATAGATCATCAATTTCAAAGGGCCCCGGCGCCACCGTCGTCTCGTAGACCACATAGCCGTTCTGGGTGATCTTGACCTTAGCGTTGCTATTGGCCTGCCCGCGCACAATTGGCGCATACCCGCTCAGAGCGTCGGGCAACATTCGCTCATCGCTGGCTATTTGCACGCCACGCATCGAAAACGAGTCGAACAAATTGCCATTTGTAGAGAAATCACCAAGGGTCAATTGTGAACTGAGGCTCTGAACTTCTCGCTGCGCATAAGTATTACGGTTCTGCCAATGGCGTACGCGACTGTTCCAATCGAAATTCGATTGGGAGCGTAGTCGCCAGCCAGCCACGTTCACCCCCGCCGTGAGTCCCAGAAAGTTTTGTACACCTTCCTGCTGAGTACTACTGTAAAAGCTGCCGTAGTTATAGTTAAGCATTCCGGCATTAACGCCGCTGTCCCATTGCGAGGGATCGACATAACCTTGGATGCTGCGCCGCAGATAAGCCTGTGGAACGCTGAGCAATAAACGCTGCTCACCGTCATCGTAATGCACTGAAGAGGGGACAATCCTGCTGGCAAGATCGACGCACGCCTGCCGATCTTTGAGATCCATTCCAGAAATCTTGAGCAGGTCCAGACCAGCACGATCCAATACATCAACCGTTAGGCAAGGCTTGGCGCTCTCCTGGCTCTGCATCGCCTGAAATTCGACATTGTCGCGCCCGACGGCAACTTGGTTAATGACAATGTCTACTTGATACTTGCCCGGTGCAATGAAATTACCTTTGGAAAACTTTTGCAACTCCGCAGCATTGGTCCCTCCCTGGAGGAACGTGGAGTCGAACTCATACTCTTCAATCGCCCAGACAAGATGGTAAGGAGCCAGGCATAGCACAATCAACAAAGGTGAAAACACCTGGCTTTTTATTTTCAAAGACACGGATGAGTACATGAAAGTTTTCATGGGCGACCAATAAATAGGCAAAAGGATTCCGCTACCGGGCAACCGGCAAAAAATACTTTCAAATGAATTGGAGTTTACGGTTTCAGCGAAGAGCGCCCAGTACGAATCGCGCCATAATCATCAATACTGCTGTATTCAATTCTTACTTCTCCGGCAGGACGGCCACTCAAGCTAATGTCCAGTTGCTGACCTGGAGCAACCATTCCTTCGCCGATCTTTTTCGTACTGCCGCCTTCCACCAGAGAAATCTCACTCATTGACACATAATAAGCACTAGGATTCGAGCACCGTACCACCCAACCTTGCCCACTCTGCTTTAGAGACCAGACAAGTTTTGATGGGGCGTCGGAGGCGCTACCCGCTAGCCCTTTCGGACGAAAGAACAGCTTGACCCTGGTACGGAAAGCCAACTGAAGCGTGCTATCGTTCTTTGCCGCCGACCCCTTTGGCGGAATCTCCAGCACGTTAAGGTAATACACAGATTCACGCTCAGCGGGAAGCGGTTCTCCAGTATAGGTCAAGCGTAGAGTTTGCCCCTGCCCCGCTTCGACCCGAGCCAATGCCGGCATTAACAAAAAAGGCACTTTGAGCAAACTAGGATCCTGGCTTACCTCTCCGCTATCAATCCAGGACTGAAGCACAACAGGCTGAACGCCCACGTTACTAACCTTGACATTGACCTCACGCTCTTCAGCCTCGTAAATCACTCGACTGCCGTTTAATATGATAGAAGCATGAGCCAACTGACTCAGCAGGAGGCCGGAAAAAAAAACTGCAAGAATTTGACGCCAAATATCACCCACAACAATGCACTCCCTAACTGGGAAATAACATGAAAGGGAGGCCACGCCTCCCTCTCAAGACCATCAAGGATAAATAATGGAGTAAGTAACACTACCGTTTACTTGCCCTGGAGTTGCAGCACCTGTTGCATAATAACCAACATAATAAGTCATATCAGCAGATTTAGGAGCAGTTCCTGCAGCAAAAGTCACTCCATTTACAGTGCTATTATCACCAATCTTGATTACTGTGTTATCAAGATTTCGCAATTGCAGCTCAACATTTTTTGCGCCGCCAGCATTAGTATTTTTTATACGACCAACTGCTGCTTCCACACCAGCACCAACAGACTCAAAGCCAACCTTAACAAGGCCAGCCAGCTCCTTATTACAACCAGTGACACTAATAGTAAAAGGTTTGAAACCACCCGTATTTCCTACATCAGCAAGCGATGACGCATTGATTTTATCAAGATTAACCTGAGTGGTTTTACCCGCGCCACCGTTAGTCACAGCGCAAGTATTGTTAACGACCTCACCAGTAAAATTCACCGTACCATCGGAAGCAAACACCGACAGAGAGAGAATCCCGGTAGCAACGGCAACCACCAAGCAAGAACAGCCAAGTTTCTTTTTCATAACCCTAATTCCATACACCCGCAATGCAGGTAATTATAATGACGGACTGCCAGTAGCAGATTTCAGCCCCATGACGGCGACGGAGAAATTATGCGTCCTCGCCCTCAGGACTTCGAGCACTTGGCCTCCTATTAAGCCAACTCTAAATATCCTATTTTCAAATAGGATTGTTCCTACTGAAACTTAAATTACCAACAGAAACAAGGCATACAACCAAGCTCCGAACAACATCACATAAAGGCCGAAATCAGGGTATGACAACTACAGCATCATCTCAAAATAAGTGCGGCAATTTTCGCGACGCATGTCATGCGGATCAAAACATGGACAGCATGATAACCAGGACCCTCGCCCCACCGAAAAATCCATTCAAAGCCAATCAGCGCTGCTCCCACAGTGAGCCATCGCCAACAATACGAAATCCATATAGACAGGAAGAAAGCACGTATGCTTGGTGTGGGTGTGTGTGGGGGGGGGGGCGAATATTCCTAGCAATATCATGATATTGTCCCCACAGCCTAATGACAAAAAAACACCTGACCAAAATCATATTGATGACATCTCTTGGCTTAAGTTTTACTGCCGACCCATATCAATTTCACACAATATTTTCGAGAACACAGCCATATATGCAGCACAAGAAAAAAGAAGCGCTACAATCGCAAATACTCTTGCACCGACAATATTCCCAAAACAAAAAACGAGCAATGCTCAGACTTTTGATTCGATAAATAAATATGAAGCTACACCGCAATATAGGACTTCAACATCAATATAGATATAGGCTTGAACATTGCTAACTCAAAGTAACAGTTCGACCAAAGGCGATCACCTCATCCGCTTATTTCTAAGTTAATTATCCACTCTAGGGAGCTCAAAACTGCCACCTCACACATCCACGCGCTTCTTTTACCTTCATCAACAAACGCAGTGCTGTTATCCATGATGCAAAAGTTCTAATTGCGCCGCAGCTACTCTGCTGTTCTACTCCGGGCTTCGAGCAACCGAATTGCATTTGATCATCCGATATGAATGTTTGACCTTGAAATGCCCCTGGATCATGACTTCCGCATGCAGGAGCTGGTTTTGCACTAACTGCGCTTACACAGCTCTTTTCGCATGTCTACGGCAAGCCGCGACCTACTAAATGATCCCATGACCTGCATACTCAATTTTTTCTCGAGGTCGCAGCCCCACCCTCCAGCAACAGGAGCCATTTATAGAAAACCAGTCAGAGAATTCCTATTGACAAATAGGATACTCGGTACTACCCCGCAGCGAACCCGGTAAAGATAATGCATCCATGACACAAGCTATAACATCTACCCCGAGGCACCGAATACCAGCTCATTGCTGTAAACAACAAGCTGCTATTTGCCCAACTAGAGTTACTGAATTTTGTGCTTATTTCATAAAATTTTTCAATGACACGCCAGGTTAAGTTGGCGACTTTCGTCAAGCCCAGACCAATTAAGGACTTCTTTGACGTTCACGCCAAATTACAAACAAGCAACCTCTTGCAATTAATGTTCTATAAATCAGCTCGTCTGCTCTATCAACTGTAGAGAGAATCGGTTTCAACATTTGTAAAAACTATCGCGCCCCTTAGAACTGGAGACGTTCTTCGCGCGATAGCCAGTATAAATCAACATTACCTAAGGGCAGGACTCTCGAAGGTATCCCATGATCGCCGCCAATGTGGCTATTAACTATCGAGCACCATGTGTTATGCCCCCACTTAAAGCTCTCGTCATTTCCACAGACCCGAGGTACAGAAATGAAGCAATCGATATTTTTTCTCGAACCTTCCCAGGCTGGATTTGTCGTGAATATCGTGACGGATCCGCTTTATCTTTTATCAAGCGCCAGCCTTGGGACATAATTGTTGCTCCGCTGGACATGCAGGAAATAACCGGCTTTCAGTTGATCGATGCCTTGGCCGAACAACCTCGGGCAACACGTGCTCGGCTTTTGCTCAGCCATAGTGATAATCCCCATGTCGCGGATGCCGTCAGGGATTATGCGTGGTTCAAAGACGTCAGTGTCTTGTTGAGTTCAGGCTCACCTCAGGCCTTTGATATCGCCAGTCTGATAAATCTTCCTTTATCGGTTATTCAACCTGGCGCTTACAGTAACCGTTCGCTTGCTTCGAACTGTAATGAGTTATCGACTGACAAGTGCCTGGAGCAGGTGGTGGCCTACTTCCAACCGCAGCATCGCGTCATTGATGGCGCATTATGTGGGGCCGAAGCCCTCGCCCGATGGCAGCACCCGACTCATGGCATTCTGAACCCGCCCTATTTTCTGGAGCGTTTCCACTCCCCCTCGCTTCGGTCTGCTCTCTGGAAGCAAATGCTTGATCAGACCATTTATGCACTGCATCAACTGAACAACTCAAGCCTGAGTGTGGCCTTGAACGTTACACCAGACGTGGCCAATACCATTTCCTGGGCAGAAGATATCGCTCAGGGCGTGGCCCAAGCAAACCTCAAGCCGCATCAACTGGGCATCGAAGTGACCGAGCAGACCTGCGAGCTACAGGAGCCAGCCCTAGCCGGCGTTATTGGGCATTTGCGCCTGCGTGGCTTTCCTTGTGCAATTGACGACTTCGGTACCGGGACTTCTTCGTTACAGCGGCTGGCAAGAATCCCCTTCAGTCAGCTGAAAATTGATCAATCCTGTATTCGCCAAGCGCGTACCAGCCTGCTAGCCCGGAAAATCCTGCAGTACACCGTTAGCCTGGCTCAAGATTTGGGTTTAAGTATTGTCGCCGAAGGTATTGAAACAGAAGAAGACTTTGAGCGTATTGCACAGCTGGGCTGCAATATTGCGCAAGGCTTTTATTTCGCCCGTCCTATGCCATTGAATCAATTCTTGGCCTATGCCGCCTAACTCCAGGAATAATGAATAATTGTTAAGAGGCAAATCGATGAAAATGAAGGATTTCCGCATTCTGATTGCAGATCCGAATTTTAAGCATCAGATGCATATCGAAAGGAGTCTGAACCAGCTGGGTTATTACCGTATAACCACTGCCACTACACACGAGGAAACTCTCAAGTTAACCAGAGTAGAATCCTGCCAGATCGATGTACTGATTATTGCAAAGGAATTGCCAGCATCAACACAGGACTCCAAATCTTATGGCAGTAATAACGGTTCGTTCAATGCTCGATATATCTTGCGATACCCCAGTGTAGAGTCAGGCATTAAAGATACACGCTGCTCGTCAAAAAAGGTGTCTATCACAACCGAGCTGCCTGGCGCTCTCTCCCTCTATCTATTTATGCAGTCCGTTGAATTGATGGACATAAATAGCCCGGCAGGAGTTCTCGGCTATACTGAAGTACACCCCCAGCATTTGCTTATCACCGACAGCGAGTCATGAAGCTCTTCACCGTGGCCGAATCTACAGTGAAGCTTCAAGGTAACGAATGCGATTTATCGCTCTACAATTGATTTACCAAAGAACTATATCACTCTAAACATCATTGAACCTTATGGTTGATATACCCCGCTCTAAATTCCTACTCAAAAACCAGCTAGATTCCTATTGCCGTCCGGGGTTCTGCTCCATAATCTATATTTGCTATAGTCACGTTATTTTTTATGCCCTACATCACGTAGCCAGAACATAAATTAATTATAGCCATCAAATTCGGAAAACACGCTCCCATGAAAAAAGAATTCAAGATCCATTTTATAGCTTTTTTGATGCTGAGCGCTTGTGGAGCTCAACAGATGGTGAATGCAGAATGTAAATTTTTCGACAGCAAGCAATCTACTCAAACTATTACCTATACAATCCCTGACTTATCGTTTGCGCGAAATGCTAATATCAGTACCAGTACACCGATCTACTCTTCGCAACCAATACTGATGCCAGGAAGTGCTTCTTATACCTGTAGCCCTGGTTTCCATGGGTTGACAAACATGCTTGGAGCAGACGCAGCTCCGGGAGCTCCCCAACCTATAGGAAATACCGGACTTGGATTCAAAGTAAGTATTGCCGCGGGGAAGTTGTTTAACTACCCGAGGGCTCTTAATGGAACATCAGGCTTTAATGGGCAATCTCTAACATTAGATCTTTATAAAATCGGCCAAATAGCCGATAATGCGGAAATTCCTGCAGGCACTGTCGGCATGTATAAAGCAGATAGTATTGAAATCATAATTTTCAAGATATCAAACCCAATAAAAATCACCAACGCCACCTGCCAGATTGCAAGTCCTCCCCCTGTCAATATGGGAAAAACAAAAATAACCGACTTCCCATCGGGACAGTACACTTTGGCGCCTCCAGTAGCATTTAATATCCCCCTTAGGAACTGCCCACCTTTCAAGGCAATTACTTACCGGTTTGATCCGACGACAGCCATATTGGATAACCATGCCGGAGTTGTCGCACTGGATAGCACATCCACCGCCAAAGGGGTAGCCGTTCAGATTCTAGACAATAGCAACAATCCGCTCCCCTTAAAAACAGAAAAAAAACTAGTTGCCAATACAACAGCCGGTGGAGACTTTAACATCGCGCTCAAGGCTGCCTACATTCGAACGGAAAGTAACATCACTGCCGGAAGCGCCAATACATCTTTAACGTTCACGATGGACTACAAATAAAACCCACTCACCAACCATATATAAAAAGGCAGGCCCAAACCACTAGACACTTATATCATTTTACCTCTCCTCAAGGCGAGTTCAATCACAACAATAAAATTTCCTTGCACATAAAATCGCATATACCTTTATGAGAGTAGACGTGCTGAAATACTTCTCCAGCGTTTACCCACCACTAGTGGCGACTATAAAACTTTTCACTTCGACTGGATCAGCAGTACAAACCTAAGCGAATTCTGCCGATTGAATGCGGCTCATCGACCTGCAACTGTCTTGCTAAAGGCACCATCTGCTTCCCTGGACACCGATGGCCGCCCCCCTAAATTCCTACTCAAAACCTCCCGAATTCCTATTTAAAAATCACCCGAATTCTTATTGCGATTTTGGGTCCGTGCTAAACAGCCTATTAAGAGCCACAAAACGGGTGCATGTGAGCAATAAATATAAATACAGGAATAACCATGGCCCTCAAAAAATCGAACACGTCTATTGCGAGCTTTATCATCTCGCTGTCTTGCTTCACAGCAATAGCCTCACCCTCTCCTTATTCCAACTTTTTGGTGTTTGGTGACAGTATGAGTGACGCTGGCCAGGTTCCTGACCTAAAGGGCCCTTCTGGCTCCACTCTACGATTCACTAATCGGACCGGTCCCATTTATCAAGCGGGAAGCGGAGAATACTTTTCCTCCAACATGACACAATTGCTTGGCGCTGCGCCAATTTGGATAGAAAATCTTGTACTTCTCAAAAATGCGCAAAGCTTCGAACCTAGTAAGGAGTTAATTAATTTACTATTGCGCCCGGAAAACATTGCCAATATATCCAACTATCTCGCGCCCCCCCAAACTCTAATAAGGATGCCACAATACTGTTGGACCAGAAACATCTTACTAATCCGATGATCTATCCAAGCAAAGAAGTCATGTCCACACTATTTCCTATTGAGCCGCTGCCGCTACCACTCGAACGCATACGAAATCGAGTCTGGACCGAAGTAAAAAGTGGTACTTGAAATCATTTGAAGAGTGCGGCCAAAGACCTGCGGACACCACTGGTCGGTCACGTGCAGATTGGATACTGACTCAACGTGGATAATTGGTCTGTGAACGAACCCCATGAAAGACAGGACACCGTTTCCCCCTTACGATAAGGATAGGAAAACGGTTATGTTTATGACTAACAGCAACGATAAGAGTGGGGGCTTTTGGGCCAGGAGCGGCGGCGCCGCTGGAGCCCGGAGCAAAAGCTGGCCATGGTTCGCGAGAGTCTTGAGCCAGGACAAGGCGTGTCGGTGGTGGCTCGGCGCAACCGCATCAATGCCAACCAGTTATTCCTTTGAGCTGTATCAGGACCGCAGCC
>NZ_MOAK01000073.1:165929-167388 GCF_003732485.1 Pseudomonas protegens | reverse complement strand
TGAGCGACGCGCTTAAGCAGATCCGTGAATTGCAACGGATGCTGGGCAAGAAAACGATGGAAGCGGAAATCCTCAAAAAAGCCGTGGAGATCGCCCGGTCGCGAAAATGGATTGCGCACTCACCCTTGTTGCCGGGGGACGACCAGTGAAGCCGGTCAGTGAAAGTCTCGGTGTAGCGCGCTCGAAATTGACGGCTCGATGCAAGCAATCCACGGGCGAAAAGAGAGTTCGTCGTGGCAGGGCCTCCCGCGATGCGGCGCTGGTCGAACAGATCAAGCTGGCGGCTGGCGAGTTGCCCAGCTATGGCTACCGGCGGGTCTGGGGTCTGTTGCGTCGGCAGCATGAGCGGCAGGCCCTGCCACCGGTCAATGTGAAACGGGGTTACCGTGTCATGCGGGACCACGATCTGCTGCTGGAACGACGGCGCAAACAGCCGGGTGTGGCGCGGCGTCACGAAGATCGTGTGGCCGTGGATACGAGTAACACCCGCTGGTGTTCGGATGGCTTCGAGTTCCGCTGCGAGGATGTCGAAAAGCTGCGCGTGACCTTCGCCCTGGACTGCTGTGACCGCGAAGCCATCAGCTGGGTGGCCAGCCCCCCACGGCTACAGTGGCGACGATGTCCGCGACGTGATGCTGGAAGCCATCGAGCACCGTTTCGGCGGTGAACTGCCTGCGTCGCCGGTGCAATGGCTAAGCGACAATGGCTCGGCCTATACCGCCGAACAGACCCGCGCCTTTGCCCGACAGATCGGCCTGTTGCCGCTGACAACCCCGGTGCGCAGTCCGCAGAGCAACGGCAGGGCCGAGAGCTTCGTGAAGACCATGAAGCGCGACTACATCCGCCACACGCCCAAGCCCGATCGAGCAATGGCCCTACGCAACTTGGCCATCGCCTTCGAGCATTACAACGAGGAACATCCGAATAGCGCCCTGAAATATCGCTCACCTCGGGAGTTCAGGCGCTTGGCTGAGGCATCAACTTAACGGGGTACCGGTGTCCGGTTTGATAGGGGCAAGTCAAGTGGAATAAAACGGCTGAGGCCATCATTATTTCAGTACATAAAGCAAAGCTGAGCGTGATAAAAAATAAATTAATGGATTAACCGCTCAGCCCACTAGTCATCACTCAGCCATATTTCCTCTCCACATACCTCAACAGCAACAGGACAAATTAGTCGGACGATTCCTACTAACAAATAGGATATCCGGCACTACCCCACAGCAAACCCTGCGAAGATAATATACCCACATTGCAATTATCATAGCAGCAACTCCAAAAGTATCAGCGCACCGCTAACACCAAGCATATATCTACCTCGACTAAAAACCAATACCGCACCTGATATTATCAACATACTTAACCACCAAACAAACTACGCTAATGACTTCCGTTAACTCTAGCCCAAGCAAGGACCTTATCATTATGCCGTATGTTAAGCATTTCTTTTTAAAATCAA
>NZ_MOAK01000073.1:131541-165799 GCF_003732485.1 Pseudomonas protegens | reverse complement strand
TATCTATACTACACCAGCCACGACAACGAAAACCAAGTTTTATTGTAGCCGCCAACAAATAGGAATTAAGAACCGTCTTGGGCAATCAGAGCCAGTTGGCTCTGATAATATTTTTAGCATGGGAAACACCGGACTAGGATATAAACTGACTGATTCTGGCAACAATAGATTCTTCAAACCGTATCCAACGTTCTACTCTGCTAACTGGAGTTTTGGAGAAGATGCCTTTACCCTGGATATATACAAAATCTCCCAGGTAAAAGATGATAATGAGGTTCAGGCGGGAGTCTTTGCCGAATTCGTGGCTCCAGACCTTACTCCTGCCCCGATTTCATTTGAGCTGCAGAATTCGTTCCGTATTGTCAGTGCTACATGCGTGATCGCTCCCGTTCCACCGGTCAATATGGGTCAGCAAAAGTCAGAAAATTTTAAAACCATAAACAGCCGATCAACTCCGGTGAGTTTCAACATTAAGCTCTCTAACTGCCCTTCCTTGAAAAAAGTCACATATCAGCTAGACCCTACCACTTCAATTCTGAGCTACAACAACTCAATTGTGGCATTGGATCAATCCTCCACCGCCGAAGGCATAGGTATCCAGATCCTCGACAACAACGATAAGCCACTTCCATTAAATAAACCGAACCCATTAATTGAGAACTTCCAGACAAGCGACAGCTTTACCATTCCAATGAAGGCTGCATATATTAAAACCCAAGACACAGTTAAAGCAGGCAGTGCCAATGCATCTTTAACTTTCACAATCTATTACGAATAGCAAACACATCCACTCGACCACAGCAACAAAACGCCCCCCGACATTGGATTTTTATTTCCTCAGAATCAAATAGAAAAACTCTTAACAAAAAACAGGACGACAGGCAATATACTTCAACTAACCTTATTGGAATAATGGCTGTCGAGAGAGAGAGGAGTGCACACCAACGAAATACAGCGAGTCAAAAAATACATATGCGGTGTTAAGCAAAAAAATTAGTTTGCTGCGATAACGCACACCTATCTGCTCCAACTTTATTGTCCGGAGGTTCGCTGCAAGATCACTATTAGACATTTAATATCATCGACAAATCACAAAAAATCAATATTATGCAATTTAATTAACAACACTTTATATTATCTATCCCCCCATTAAAACAAGATCTATTATAAAGCATAAACCCCACCGCGCCCCTTGGAGCAGGAGACGCTCCCTGTACAATTAGCAGTATAAATCATACATTACCTAAGGGCAGGATTCTCGAAGGTATTGTGGCTATTAACTATCGACCACCATGCATTATGCCCTCACTCAAAGCACTCGTTATTTCTACAGACCCGAAGTACAGAGGCGAAACAATTGATATTCTTTCTCAAGTCTTTCCAGACTGTATTTGTCGCGGGTTTCACTTAGGCTGTCTACATTCGAATGCAAAGCGATATCACTGCCGGAAGTGCTAATACATCCTTGACATACACGATGGATTACAAATAAAAACGAACATCAACCTCCCCCCCCTAAAGCTTTAAATATTTTCGCTGTTTTATATTCACTCATGACTCTAAAAACTACAATACCGCCCTCGCCACTCGACTCTAGGTTATCTCAGCCCTATTGAGCTGGAGCAGAGAAATGCGAGGAATACCCCTTAACCATCTGTCCATCGATTCCGGGATAGGCTAAAAATCAACGAATATACAGAGTAAATCACTATCTGAATTGGGAATTATAGATCCAGATCTGGAGGAGTTCTTTCAACCTAAATTCCGTTAGATACCTACAGATTCACGCGCTCTAAGCCCGCCATTGACAAAATGGCCCAGGCTCGTTCTTGAGCCTCACAATATTCCATATTGACATCACCTCGGCTCGAAACTATGGTTCGCCACAGACGGCTGCATGTCTGTAAGTATGTTTTGTGCCTTAAACACCTTCCAGCCCCGCACCTACACGTTTCTGCAGGCAAAAAAAAACCCGAAAATCCTCACTTTCGTGGGCCTTTCGGATTTTAAATACTGCTAGAAAATGGTGGGTCGTGTGGGATTCGAACCTACGACCAATTGGTTAAAAGCCAACTGCTCTACCAACTGAGCTAACGACCCGCTGTGTGGTGGCGCGTATAATACTGATTTCTAACGGGAATTCAACACCCTATGTGAAAAAAATCAAAAATAAGGTGTTGGATCGCTAACACCGGCCGCATTGAAGCCCTCCGCACGCAGACGGCAGCTGTCACATTTACCGCACGCGTGCCCGTTGTCGTCCGCCTGATAGCAGGAAACCGTCAGCCCGTAATCCACACCCAGGCGCACCCCGGCCTTGATGATCTCGGCCTTGCTGAGGTTCTGCAGAGGCGCCTGGATACGGAAGCCCTGCCCTTCAACACCGGCCTTGGTCGCCAGGTTGGCCATGCGCTCGAAAGCCTCGACGAACTCGGGACGGCAATCCGGGTAGCCGGAGTAATCCACGGCGTTGACGCCAATGAAGATATCCCGCGCCTCCAGGACTTCCGCCCAGCCCAGGGCCAAGGACAGGAACACGGTGTTGCGTGCCGGCACATAAGTAACCGGAATCCCCTCACCGGGTGTTTCCGGCACATCAATGGAACTGTCGGTCAGTGCCGAACCGCCAATGCCGTTGAGGTTCAGGCCGATCACCTTGTGCTCCACCACGCCCAGGTCGCGAGCCACGCGCTCGGCAGCGTGCAACTCGGCACGATGACGCTGGCCGTAATCAAAGCTCATGGTGTAGCAGCGGTAGCCTTCGGCACGGGCCATGGCCACCACGGTGGCCGAGTCCAGGCCGCCGGAGAGCAGGATCACTGCACGTTTTTCGGTCAACGTTTGGTTCTGTGCTTGCTCAGTCATGTCAGCGCCCCGGCTCATCATTCCAAAGGTATTTGTGCAGTTGCAGTTGCAGGCGCACCGGCAGGTTGTCAGCGACGATCCAGTCCGCCAGGTCCCGTGCATTCAGGTCATGGTGGCTCGGCGAGAACAGCACTTCACCGGCACGTCGCTCCAGGCCGTACTGGATCAGCTTGGACACGGCCCAGTCATAGTCCTCGCGGGAACAGATGACAAACTTGACCTGATCGTTGGCGGTCAGCAGCTCGATGTTCTCGTAGCGATTACGGTGGGACTCTTCGGACCCGGGAGTCTTCAGGTCGAGAATCCGGCTGACTCGCGGGTCCACCGCGGAGATATCCAGAGCACCACTGGTTTCCAGCGACACTTCATAACCGGCATCGCACAGCTGCTTGAGCAAGGGAATGGCATTGGGCTGGGCCAGCGGCTCACCGCCGGTGACACAGACATAACGCGGACGAAAACCGGCAACCTGCTCCAGCAGGCTGTCGAGGGTACGTTGGGTGCCACCGCTGAAGGCGTAGGCACTGTCGCAGTATTGGCAACGCAGCGGACATCCGGTCAGGCGCACAAAAACCGTGGGCAGCCCGGCAGTCCGAGTCTCCCCCTGCAACGAGTAGAAAACTTCGGTGATTCTCAATGTGTCTTGCATAGTCGCCACGGGCGTAACAGCTAAACAGGCTGTCCGCCTCCGTCAGGCACTTCAAGGAACCCCGCCATCGCGCAGATCCCAGGAAGCGTATTTCAGAAAAAGGGCATGGATTCTAACGAAAAAACCCGCGGCAAGCGCGGGTTTCTTGTAACGGCTGCCAACGCATTTACATGCGTTGCAGATCCCGTTGAGCCAACTGAGCGGCAGAAGTGCCAGGATACTGGGCTACCACCTGCTGCAGAATGCCTTTGACCCGGTCGGTATGACCCAGGCGACGCTCTACATCAGCCAGCTTGTACAGCGAGTCCGGCACCTTGGCGTGCTTCGGATACAGCTGGGAAACCTTGGCGAACGCCTGACCTGCACCTTGCAGATCGCCCTTGGCCAGGTTCACTTCACCCAGCCAATACTGGGCATTGCCGGCGTACTGACTATTGGGGTACTTGCGCAGGAATGCCGAGAAAGCCTGGCTGGCCTTGTCGAAATCCTTGGCTTTGATCAGGTCGAAGGCAGCATCGTAATAGAGCTTTTCCTTGGCCGGATCACCGGGTTCGCTGCTGGCGGCGGGTGCCTGGGCAGCAGCGCCAGCTGCAGCACCGGCGGCATTGGTATCGCCACCGGCAGAAGAATTCTCAGGAGTCGCGGCAGGTGCAACACCGCTTCCTATGCGCCGATCAAGATCCTGGTATCGCTCCAGGCTTTCCTGCTTCATGCGCGCTACATCATTTTGCAGAACTTCGATCACACCCTGTTGGCGTGCAATCTGCTCCTGCATTTGCTGCAGTTGCTGGAACAGCTCGCCCTGTGCCGAGACAGGGGTCGAGACCCCTCCCCCGGCATAGGCGCCGTTCGTGCCATAACCCGCTGGCGGATAACTGCTCCCGCTATTGTTATAGCCGGAGTTGTTATCGACCACAGGAACCGCAGACCACGCCGCGAGCGGCGTGAGACTGAGAGCCAAAATAGTTACAGCACGACGGCACGTTCGCATGACGAATTACTTACGCAGTTCGACGCGACGGTTTTGAGCCCAGGACTGCTCGTCGTGGCCAGTAGCAACTGGACGCTCTTTACCGTAGGAAACCAGCTCCAGCTGTGCAGGGGAAACGCCCTGCAGAACCAGGTAGCGCTGAACGGCTTTAGCACGACGCTCGCCCAGAGCCATGTTGTACTCACGAGTACCACGTTCGTCGGTGTTGCCTTCCAGAACAACGCGAGCGCCGTTTGCTTTCAGGTCTTTGGCGTGAACGTCCAGAGCGCGCATGGCTTCTGGCTTCAGGTCCGAGCTGTCGTATTCGAAGTAGAAGGTGGTGATTGCGCGCAGAGCAGCTTCTTCGCTCAGGGAGCCATCAACAGCACCGGTGTTAGCGCCGTAACCAGCGTTTGGATCAACAGCGCCTTCACCGGCGTTGTCGCCGCCTTTGGAGGAGCAACCTACAGCCACAGCCATGGCCAGAGCCAGCGCAGCAAACTTACCAAACTTCAACATTTCCATCGTGAAACTCCTAATGAACCCCAGTGTGTTAAGTGAAACATTGTAGCGCCGCGTCAGTTCAGGTAAGGGGACCAGGACGGTTCTCTGACTTCGCCTTGAGCGGTAGGAAGCGGGAGCCTCACACGTCCATTAATGGACACGAGCATCAAGACTCCCCGGCCCTGCTGGCGGGTGGCGTAGATTACCATGGTGCCGTTGGGCGCAACAGTAGCTGACTCATCAAGGTTAGTGTCTGTAAGGATTTTTACGCTACCGCGCTGCAAATCCTGAGCCGCTACCCGGAAGTTGGTGAAACCATCCTGGCGGTGAATCATTACCAGGGTCTTTTCGTCAGCAGAAAGTTTCGGGTTGGCGTTGTAGTTACCAATAAAGGTCACACGTTCGGCGCCACCGCCATTGATATTGCTTTTATAGACTTGCGGCTTGCCGCCACGGTCGGAGGTGAAATAGATGGTGGAACCATCCTTGCCCCAGAACGGCTCGGTGTTGATGCCCGGGCCACTGGTGACGCGGCTGATCTGCCGGGATGCCATGTTCATCACATAGATATCCGGGTTGCCGTCCTTGGACAGAACGAATGCCAGGCGAGTGCCATCCGGCGACCAGGCAGGCGCACCGTTCAGGCCTTCGAAGTTGGTGATCTGCTCACGACGCCCGGTGTCGATGTGCTGGACGAAGATCCGCGGACGCTTCTGCTCGAACGACACGTACGCAATGCGCTTGCCATCCGGAGCGAAACGCGGCGACAGGATCGGCTCGCGGGACTGCAACAGAGTCACGGCCCGTGCACCGTCGTAGTCCGAACGCTGCAAGGTGTAACGGGTGTTGTTCACCGAGAAGCGCTCAGCCGTCACATACAGCAGGCGCGTCGAGAACGCTCCCTTGATGCCGGTGAGCTTTTCAAAGGACTGGTCGGAAATGTAGTGCGACATGTCCCGCAGTTGATCGACACTGCCCGATACGCTACCGGTCAGCACTTGCTGCTCGGTGGCGACGTTGAACAGCGCGTATTGCACCTGCAGGCGACCGCCCGCTGGAACAATGCTGCCGACCATCACGTACTGGGCACCCAGCGCTTTCCAGTCACGGAAAATGACTTCGCTGGCCTGGGTGGGCAAGCTGATCATGTTCTGCTTTGGAATCGGTGCGTAGTAACCCGAGTTGCGCAGGTCATCACCGATGATCTGCGCCATGTCGTCCGGCAGCACGCTGCCGCCTTGCCAGCCAAACGGCACTACCGCAATCGGGGTCGCCCGGTCACTGCCACTGGTGACCAGAATGTTTTTTTCATCCGCTGCCGCTATCCCTGCCATACAGCAAATAACGACAAGCATTCCTCGAAGAAGGTTTCTCACAAGGCTAGATCCTCAGGTGTGAATGTCATCTTGAATGAACGATAGGGCGCGAAATCCTTCGGACTCAAACCCTGCATTTCTGTCAAACGCCCAATGTTCTTGACTGCCGCCACCGCCGAAGCGTCGAACGGACCATCACCACTGGACTTGATCACGCTAACCGTAGTCACCGTGCCATCAGGCAACATGCCGATCCGCAGTTCCACCGTCATGCCCTTGCGCGCCGAAGGAGGACGAGCCCAGCCTTCCGCTGCACGGATACGAATCAGGTCATCGAAACTGCCCGCGACACTGTCCCCCACCTCATCCGACTTCGTGGCTTCACGCTCCGGCGTATCGGATAGCAAGTCTGCCAGGGCCTGGGCCTTTTTCTCTTCGGCAGATTTGCGCGCTGCTTCCTGGGCCTTTTTCTTCGCGGCGTCGGCGGCAGCTTTTTTCTTCGCATCCTCAGCGATCTTCTTCTTCGCCTCGTCAGCTTCAGCTTTCTTCTTCGCGTCTTCCGCGGCTTTCTTCTTCGCGTCTTCGACGATTTTTTTCTTGGCCTCTTCAGCGGCCTTTTTCTTGGCCTCTTCTTCAGCGGCTTTCTTGGCTTCTTCTTCGGCTTTCTTCTTGGCTACATCAGCCAATTGCTTCTCTTCAGCCTTCTTGGCTTCCGCAGTTTTCTTGGCTTCATCAGCCTTCTTCGCCTCGTCAGCCTTCTTGGCTTCATCGGCCTTTTTCGCTTCCGCGGCCTTTTGAGCAGCCTCTTCTTTCTTTTGTTCCGCAGCCTTGATCTCTTCCTGCTCGACCTTCTTCTGCTCCAGTTGCTCGGCTTCGGTCTGACGCGCGGCGGATTTCTTCGCCTCACCCGCAATTTTTTGATTGGTCTGGGTGGTCGCCGGGCTCTTGGATTTCAGCTGATACAGGGTCGCCTGGACGATCGGCTTGGCCGGGGGCAATTCCGGGGTCATGGCGAAGCTGACGAACAGCATGCCAAACACCAGCACGTGCAGGGCGATTGCCCAGACACTAGGCCAGAAGTAGCTTTCCGAGGCGGACGGCTCTCGCTGTTGGTGCATCAGGGCGCCTCGGTAATCAAGCCAACGTTACCGACTCCGGCTTTCTGCAGGCCGCCCATGGCACCCATCACGGCGCCGTAGTCGACGGATTTATCACCGCGAATGAACACCTGGGTGTGTTTGCCGCCTTCGTTGCCGGCACGGATGATCTTGGTCACCGCGTCGGTCATCTGCGGCAAGGTCATCGCCTTGTCCTGTTGCTTTTCGGTGTCGACTTCACTGCCAAGGTTCCAGTAGTAGGTCTTGTCAGCCTTGATCGAAATGGTCAGTACCTGGGTGTTGTTGTCCTGGGGCAAGGCTTCGCTGGAAACCTTGGGCAGGTCAACTTTCACGCCCTGATTGAGCATCGGCGCGGTCACCATGAAGATAACCAGCAGTACCAACATCACGTCGATGTAAGGCACCACGTTCATCTCGGCAACCGGCTTGCGTTTGTGGCGAACTCGGGCCATTGGGTTTACCTGCTCACTCTTCGCTGGTGTGCACTTTACGGTGCAGGATCGCCTGGAACTCGTCGGCGAAGGTGTAGTAGCGGCTGATCAGCGTCTCGCCACGAGCGGCGAAACGGTTGTAGGCGATCACCGCCGGGATGGCCGCGAACAGGCCGATGGCCGTAGCGATCAGGGCCTCGGCGATACCCGGAGCCACAGTGGCCAGGGTCGCTTGCTGGGCCTGGGCCAGGCCGCGGAAGGAGTTCATGATCCCCCAAACGGTACCGAACAGACCGATGTACGGGCTGACCGAACCCACAGTGGCGAGGAACGGCAGGCTCTGCTCGAGCTTTTCTTCTTCGCGGGAGATCGCTACGCGCATGGCACGGGCTACGCCTTCCATGACTGCTTCAGGATCGACACCCGGCTGCTGACGCAGGCGGGAGAATTCCTTGAAGCCGGCACGGAAGATCTGCTCCACGCCGGAATCCGGATCAGGGTTGCTGCCCGCCTGACGGTACAGCTTGGACAGGTCGATACCGGACCAGAAGCGCTCTTCGAAGCTCTCCAGGGCACGTCGACCGGCGCGCAGCAGGTTGCTGCGCTGAAAGATCATGATCCATGAAGTCACCGATGCGGCAACCAGGGTCAGCATTACCAACTGCACTACAACGCTGGCATTGCTGACCAGGCTCCACATGGAGGAATGGTCGACGACGTTAGCTTCCACGCTTTATCTCCTGCTCTGAGTGTGTACCCGCGCTGCTCTCGTCGGCAAAGGCCGTACGCAGAGCGTCTGGAATGGCGCGGGGTTTGAAATTGTCGGCGCGCACACAGGCCACCAGAAACTGCCCCTCGCAGAGCAGCACATTGTCTGTGGCCCGCCTGACCTGCTGAGTGAAGCGCAGGCTGACCCGGTTCAATTCGGTAACTTGGGCACTGACCAGAAGCTCGTCGTCCAGTCGCGCCGGCGCGTGATAACGCGCTTCGCTGGAATGCACGACAAATAACAGGTTCTCCCCTGCCAGCTGCGATTGGGCAAAGCCCATGTGTCGTAGCCGCTCGGTTCGAGCCCGCTCCATAAACTTAAGGTAATTAACGTAATACACGATGCCGCCGGCATCGGTGTCCTCGTAATAAACGCGACAACGATGTGCGAACGGCTCAAGCCCGTTTTGCGCGCGCATACTCTAGTGCTTACTCCTCAGGTTGCCAATCCGGCCAGGCAACTGTTTTTTCATTCTTGTACGACTTTTCGTGATGTTTTAACGATGCCAGTCCCTAGGACAGCACAAACCCCGAATAAATCGACAAGGCGCGGGTTATTAATCGTCCACGGCATCGAGGAATTCGTCTACCACGGGCATGTCCCCCATTCGTGACGGGATGTTTAGCCCGAAGTGCAGATAGGCATGCCGGGTTACCACACGACCACGAGGGGTACGCATGATGTAGCCCTGCTGGATCAGATACGGTTCCAGCACATCCTCGATGGTATGACGCTCCTCGCTGATGGCCGCAGCCAGGCTGTCGACCCCTACCGGGCCACCGTCGAACTTCTCGATCATGGTCAGCAATAGACGCCGGTCCTGGTGGTCGAAGCCACGCTCATCAACGTCCAGCAGGTTCAGTGCCAGATCAGCGATCGGCTTGGTGATATGCCCCTTGGCCCGCACTTCAGCGAAGTCCCGTACCCGACGCAACAGGCGGTTGGCGATCCGCGGAGTACCCCGGGCGCGCCGAGCCACCTCGAAGGCGCCTTCCGGGTCCAGCGGCAGTCCGAGAATACCGGCGGAACGACTGACGATGGTCGCCAAGTCCGCGGTGCTATAGAACTCCAGGCGCTGGACGATACCGAAACGATCGCGCAACGGGTTGGTCAGCATCCCCGCCCGCGTGGTCGCCCCCACCAGAGTGAACGGCGGCAGGTCCAGCTTGATCGAGCGCGCCGCAGGGCCTTCGCCAATCATGATGTCGAGCTGAAAGTCCTCCATGGCCGGGTACAACACTTCCTCGACGATCGGCGACAGCCGATGAATCTCGTCGATGAACAGCACATCATGGGGCTCAAGATTGGTCAGCAGCGCCGCCAGATCACCAGGGCGCTCCAGTACCGGGCCGGAAGTGCTCTTGATCGATACCCCCATTTCCTCGGCGATGATATTGGCCAAGGTGGTCTTGCCCAGCCCCGGAGGGCCGAAGATCAGGGTGTGATCCAGGGATTCGTTGCGCCCACGGGCGGCCTGGATGAACAGCTCCATCTGCTCGCGCACGCTGGGCTGGCCGATGTAGTCGGCCAGGCTGACCGGGCGAATCGCCCGGTCCTGGATTTCCTCGCGCTCACGGGGCCCCGTGGCGGCGATCAGACGGTCAGCTTCAATCACTTAAATCATTCCCTTCAGGGCTCGGCGGATCATGTCTTCACTGCTCAAGCCTTTGTCTTTGATCGCAGATACCGCCTTACTGGCCTCCTGCGGCTTGTAGCCCAGGGAGATCAGCGCACTGACCGCATCCGACTCGGCGCTGGCCACCGGCACTGGCGCATCCGGCTGGTTCGGCACCAGGGCAAACATGCTCGGTACGGCCTCCCAGGCCTTGAAGCGGTCCTTGAGTTCCACCAGCAGGCGCTCGGCTGTCTTCTTGCCGACCCCAGGCACCTTGGTCAAGGCCGAAGTGTCCTGGGCCTGCACGCAACGCACCAGCTCATCCACCTCAAGGCTCGACATCAAGGCCAGGGCCAGTTTCGGGCCTACACCATTGAGACGGATCAACTCGCGGAAAAAGTCTCGCTCGCGCTTGCTGGCGAAGCCGTAGAGTAACTGCGCGTCCTCACGGACGACCAAATGGGTGTGCAAGGTCAGGGGTTCGCCGACCGACGGCAGGCGATACAGGGTGGTCATCGGCACTTCGACTTCGTACCCCAGCCCGTTTACATCAAGAATCAGGTGCGGCGGCTGTTTCTCAGCCAGGGTGCCGCGCAAGCGTCCAATCACGTTTCAGATCCTTAGGCGATGGCCAGCCCGCAGCTGGCGACTCGTTGGGCGAGCGTCCGCGCCGGCTACCCAGGCGTAAAACGCTCAACCCCTAAAATGACTGCGCTGATGCTATCAGAGACGCAGGCGGCCGCCACGACTGCGTGCCGTTCCCAGGCCATGGGGCAGCAGGCTGGAACGGGTGTGAGCGTGACAGATGGCGATGGCCAGGGCATCCGAGGCATCGATCTGCGGCTTGGTGGTCAATTTGAGCAGGTGCATGACCATCATCTGTACCTGTTCCTTGTTGGCGCCGCCGGTGCCGGCCACAGCCTGCTTGACCTGGGTGGCGGTATATTCGGCGATCTCCAGCCCTTCTTCGGCACCGGCGACAATCGCTGCGCCACGTGCCTGGCCGAGCTTCAGCGCCGAGTCGGCGTTGCGCGCCATGAACACCTTCTCGATCCCCATGGTCACCGGACCGTAGGTCTGGATGACCTCACGAACACCGCGATAGACGATCTGCAGCCGATCGGGCAGCTCACCGGCGCCGGTACGGATGCAACCGGAAGCCACGTACACACAGCCGCGCCCCGTGTCTCGAACCACGCCATAGCCGGTAATGCGCGAACCGGGGTCGATGCCAAGAATAAGAGTCATAACGCCTGCTGCTTGAATAAAGAGGCTTGCCGGCCATGACCGGAACCGCGAAAAGGCAGAAGCCGGAAGTACCTTGCCGCGCAATCATCGCGGCTTCGCACATCCGGCTTCAAGGTTAGTGCAGTTGGATCAGCCGAGCTGCTCGGCAACCGACTCCGGAATATCCGCATTGGAATAGACGTTCTGCACGTCATCCAGGTCTTCCAGCATGTCGATCAGCTTGAGAACCTTCTCCGCGCCTTCCAGGTCCAGTTCGGCACTGGTGGTCGGCAGCATGACGATTTCCGCGTCCGCAGCAGTGAAACCCGCCGCATCCAAGGCATTGCGCACGCCATAGAAACCGGCGAACGAGGTAAACACATCGACGGAGCCGTCTTCGTTGCTGACCACGTCGTCGGCATCGGCTTCCATCGCCGCGTCCATCAACGCGTCCTCATCGACACCTTCGGTGAAGGTGATCTGACCCTTGCGCTCGAACAGATAGGCCACCGAACCGTCGGTACCCAGGTTACCGCCGCACTTGCTGAACGCATGACGAACAGCTGCCGCGGTGCGGTTGCGGTTGTCGGTCATGCACTCGACCATCACCGCCACGCCGTTGGGGCCGTAGCCTTCATAGGTCAGCTCGACCACATCGTCGCTGCCGGCAGCGCCGGTACCACGGGCGATGGCCCGATCGATGATGTCGCGGCTCATGTTGGCACCCAGGGCCTTGTCCAGGGCCAGGCGCAGGCGCGGGTTGGAGTTGGGATCGCCGCCGCCCTGACGGGCCGCGACGGTCAGCTCACGAATCCACTTGGTGAAGATCTTGCCTCTTTTGGCATCCTGACGCTCTTTGCGGTGCTTGATGTTCGCCCACTTGGAATGACCTGCCATAACTTGCTCCAAATTCTCTTTGAAACATTGCCCACGCCGCATGGCGGGTGCGGGCAACAAAAACTCGACCCATAGAAAAAGCGCACCCGAAGGTGCGCCTTATCGGGCCGGCTTATTCAGCCTTGGGCTGTTCGCGCAGGCGGATGTGCAGCTCGCGCAGAGCCTTGGCATCCACCAGACCCGGTGCCTGAGTCATGACGCAGGCCGCGCTCTGGGTTTTCGGGAAGGCGATCACTTCACGGATCGACTGGGCGCCGGTCATCAGCATCACCAGGCGATCCAGGCCGAAGGCCAGGCCACCGTGCGGCGGCGCGCCGTACTTGAGGGCGTCCAGCAGGAAGCCGAACTTCTCTTCCTGTTCCGCTTCGCTGATGCCCAGCAGGCGGAATACCGCTTGCTGCATTTCCTTGCGGTGGATACGGATCGAACCGCCACCCAATTCGGTGCCGTTCAAAACCATGTCGTAGGCGCGCGACAGAGCGGTAGCCGGGTTGGCTTCCAGTTCTTCCGGCGAGCACTTCGGCGCAGTGAACGGGTGATGCAGGGCGGTGAAGCTGCCGTCGTCGTTCTCTTCGAACATCGGGAAGTCGACAACCCACATCGGCGCCCATTCGCACGTCAGCAGGTTAAGGTCGTGACCGAGCTTGATACGCAGCGCGCCCAGGGCTTCGCTGACGATCTTGGCCTTGTCGGCCCCGAAGAACACGATGTCGCCGTCGACCGCGCCCACGCGATCGAGAATCACGTTCAGATTGGCTTCCGGGATGTTCTTGACGATCGGCGACTGCAAACCTTCAACACCCTTGGCGCGCTCGTTGACCTTGATGTAGGCCAGGCCCTTGGCGCCGTAGATGCCGACAAACTTGGTGTAGTCGTCGATCTGTTTGCGCGGCATGCTCGCCCCACCAGGAACGCGCAAGGCAGCGATACGGCATTTCGGATCGTTGGCCGGGCCGCTGAACACCTTGAATTCCACGTCCTTGAGCTGGTCGGCAACGTCCACCAGTTCCAGCGGGTTGCGCAGGTCCGGCTTGTCGGAACCGTAGCGACGCATCGCCTCTTCAAAGGTCATGTGCGGGAATTCGCCGAATTCCAGATCCAGCACTTCCTTGAACAGGTTGCGGATCATGCCTTCGGTCAGGCCCATGATGTCTTTTTCGTCGAGGAAACTGGTCTCGATGTCGATCTGAGTGAACTCAGGCTGACGGTCGGCACGCAGGTCTTCATCGCGGAAGCACTTGGCGATCTGGTAGTAGCGGTCGAAGCCGGCCACCATCAGCAGCTGCTTGAACAGCTGTGGCGATTGCGGCAGGGCAAAGAAGCTGCCCGCGTGGGTACGGCTCGGTACCAGGTAGTCGCGAGCACCTTCAGGGGTGGCGCGGGTCAGGATCGGGGTTTCCACGTCGAGGAAACCGTTCTCGTCCAGGTAGCGACGGATGCTGGTGGTCATGCGCGAACGCAGACGCAGCTTCTCGGCCATTTCCGGACGACGCAGGTCGATGAAGCGATAGCGCAGACGGGTTTCTTCACCCACGTCGGAGTATTCGTTGAGCGGGAACGGCGGGGTTTCCGCTTCGTTCAGCACTTCCAGCTCGTAGCCCAGGACTTCGATCATGCCCGAAGCCATGTTGGCGTTGCCGGCACCGGCCGGACGCAGACGGACCTTGCCGGTGATCTTGACTACGTATTCGCTGCGCACGCGGTCGGCGGCGGCGAAGGTTTCAGCGCGGTCCGGGTCGAACACCACCTGGGCCAGACCTTCACGATCACGGATATCGAGGAAAATCACTCCGCCATGGTCACGGCGACGGTGGACCCATCCGCAAAGGGTTACTTCCTGACCTTCCAGGCTTTCGTTCAGTTGGCCGCAATAATGGCTGCGCATCATGGTAGTGGTTTCACTTCTCGTAATTCGAAATTCGATGGAGGCCTTGCGCACCTCGAGGTGCCGGTTAGTGCAAGAGCTCGCGCGTGTCGTTCAACTTAGTCAGCTTTGTCGCCACCGGCCAGATTCTTCTTGGAGCCGGTCTTGAAGTCGGTTTCATACCAGCCGGTACCACTGAGGCGGAAACCGGGCATGGACAGCATCTTTTTCAGTTCAGGCGCCTGACAGGCAGGGCAATCGACCAGCGGCGCGGCGCTGATCTTTTGAATGGCTTCCAACTGATGACCACAGGAAGCGCATTGGTAGTCGTACATGGGCATGGGGGCGTCTCGGCAATCCAGATTACTGCTTGAACTACAGCCAGAGCCCACGCCAAAGCTCGGGCTACCTAGCAAAGAGCGGGATTATATCCATTAAATCGGCCCTGTGCAGCCGTATGACCATATAGATAGCGGACGCTGTGAAAAGGCGCGAATGACGCCCAGGACGTCATTCGCTATTACAGGCTTAACGGTTTTCCAGCAGAGAGCGCAGCATCCACGCGGTTTTTTCATGCACCTGCATACGCTGGGTCAGCAGATCCGCGGTCGGTTCATCGCTGACCTTGTCCAGCAACGGAAAGATGCCCCGGGCGGTGCGGGTTACCGCTTCCTGACCGGCCACCAGCTGTTTGATCATTTCTTCAGCCGCCGGCACGCCCTCCTCCTCCTTGATCGAGGACAGTCGGGCATAAATGGAATAGGCGCCCGGCGCCGGGAACCCCAAGGCACGGATACGTTCGGCAATCAGGTCGACGGCCAGGGCGAGTTCGTTGTATTGCTCTTCGAACATCAAGTGCAGGGTGCGAAATTGTGGGCCGGTGACGTTCCAATGGAAGTTATGGGTTTTCAGGTACAACACGTAAGTATCCGAAAGCAGACGGGAAAGGCCGTCGACGATGGATTTACGATCTTCTTCGCTGATACCGATATCAATTGCCATGTTTCTCTCCGTTAACGGGATGGATTCACCCAATCAGCTGCCGGACCACTCTAGCAAGAGTACTGCACCCCCGCCGACCCGGATCGTCGATCAGCCTGCGGTGGATTGTCTCGCGGCCCAGCCAAGGCCTTTAAGCGTTGAGTTCGAGCCAGATCTGACAGCAGGGAAAAACCGACGTTCCTTGGAAAATCCACGGCCATCCGTCTAGAACAGGTCTTTGCCCAATGCTGCGAAGCCACCACCTGACCCGCGGTATTTCCAGCCCCTCCCTGGGGGCCGCTGCTGATTTGAGAAGGCCTGGGCTTTGCTGTTAAATAGAGCCCGTGTCGCTGTTGCCTATTTCTTCGGCCAGCGCGCATAGGCTGACACCGCGTACGAAACCACCGCCTCACCTATTTGTTCAGAAGCGAACCGTGCGTGATCAGCTCTTCCTTGTGCTCCCTTCTTAACGTGAGTTAATCAAAATGTTGAAAATCGTCCACCTGCTGACAGGCATTGCAGCTTTGCTGCTGTCCTTGATTCCGAGCCTTAGATCCGACGCAATTCCCTACCTGCAACAACCCGATGCTATTTACCTGGCCCTTTTCGGCCTGCTCAACCTGATCCTCGCCCCAGTTATCCCGTACTGGAACAAAGGCTCGCGCCATCATTTGCAGAATCTGGTCAGTGCACTGCTGGTACTGGTTGTCGTTCTGCAAACCCTCACCCTGCTGGCACCAATGCCAGTCATTGGTGGCCAACCGGCGGTCCTGGTCAGCCTGCTGACCGCTCTGCTCGCCGTGGTCCTGCATCTGGCCATCAGCTTTTACAAGTCCTCACCGGCGGCCTCCGCTGCGCCGACTTATGACATGAGCAACCGCGATACCGGCACCGTGAAGTGGTTCAACACCTCCAAGGGTTTCGGTTTTATCTCCCGGGACTCCGGCGACGATATCTTCGTGCACTTTCGCGCCATTCGCGGAGAAGGCCACCGCGTCCTGGTAGAAGGCCAGCGCGTAGAGTTTTCGGTGATGAACCGCGACAAGGGCCTGCAAGCCGAAGACGTCATCGCTGCCTTGCCGCGCCGCTGATTCGCGCCCACAAAAAAACCGCGCCAAGGCGCGGTTTTTTTATGCCTCAAGGACACCTGCTCTCCCTCAATAATGTGGGGGCGGCGCCTCCTCTTCGAAAGATTCGAACTGCCCGAGCATTTCTTCCTGACGCTTGAGCAAGGCGCTCATCTGCAACTGCAGGCGCTCGACAACCTTCTGTTGCGATACCAGCACATCGTTCAAGGCTTGAATGGTGTCATCCTGGAACGCCAGACGGCTCTCCAGATCGGTTACACGTTCTTCCAGGCTCATGACTCAGTCCTCCAGAAACTGGAAATCATCGGCCAACACCACCCGCAGCCGATCGCGGATCGCCGCAACCTGCTGCGCATTGTAAGGCTCGGCCGGGTGCTTGCCCCATACCGGCGCGGGCCAGGCCGCATCATCGCGTTTACGCACGATCACATGCATATGCAACTGGCTGACCACGTTACCCAGGGTCGCCACATTCATCTTGTCGGCGTCGAAAGAATCCTTGAGCACTTCAGCCAGAGCCGTGGTTTCCTGCCACAACTGCTGCTGGTCGGTGACATCCAGCTGAAACAACTCGCTGATATCTTCTCGACGTGGCACCAGGATGAACCAGGGATAGTTTGCGTCATTGGACAGCAGCAACCGACAGAGGGGGAAATCCCCGATGGGCAATGTGTCTTGGTGCAGCCGTGAATCTAAAGTGAACACCGCGCTTACTCCCGCTCAGCTCATTCCAGCCTGGCGTTCAGTATCAACGACACTGGCCAGGCGACAGACGCGCAGCATACCTGTGAATGCATTGAGCTTCATGATCAATGAGACTGCGCCAGGATAGCGCCCTCTCCCCCCGGCAAGGAGCCAATCTCAATGCAGGAGCCACGCCCCACAGCAGAACACTTTCCAGCCCTTCGCACCATTTGCGCACAACACGCAGAAAATGCGCGAAAAGTGACTGGCCAAGCTATTGATGTTCCTCACCCTACCTGCCCATGACTGTATGAACCGTGCACAGCGTTGCAAAAGTTTTGCACCAGAATCGTACAGGCGGTCTACGCTAAATCCCTCAAGCATCCGCCGTTTACTCACTTTGCAGTGTGCAGCGGTAACGTTTTGGCACGCTGTGCAACTTATTGCACAGTCCTGCACCAGGAAGAGCATCGCGTCAAGCCAAACAAAAAGACGCTTGAAGTGGCGATTTTATGCGGTTTTTACAGGTCGGCATGCCGCCCAGAAGAAAAAAGACGAAGCAAATTCGGTTTGTGCACGCTTGTTGCATTCAACCCGACATCGTCTGCGGCGGATCACCAGAAGTGGCCCGTCACAGACTCATAATAATAGTGGCAGGGTTGCCCCGCGGTGCTTTGTAGAGTGTGTACATGGGGGGCTTAATTCCTCGTGATATTGCTTCGAAGAACACTGCATAAGTTGTTGGTCCGGATACAGACCGACTGCAGAATTGCGACACCGATCGAGCAGTTTGCGACAGGGTCGTAAAGAAGCTGAAAGGATAGATAGGCAAGTATCGCCAACATTGTCAGCGTGATATAAGTTTGCGCCGACACAAAAAGAAAGAGCCGCCCAGATAATAAAACAGGTGGGACGGCAGTACTCTTCTAAAAACCAAAGGAGCAAATCACGATGCGCGTGATGAAGTGGAGCATGATCGCCCTGGCTGTATCAGCAGGCACCTCGCAGTTCGCAATCGCGTCCTCCCAGGACGACGCAAAGGGCTTTATCGAAGACAGCACCCTGACCGCGAAAACCCGTGCGATGTACATGAACCGAGACTATAAGGACGGCGTGGGCAACGTGCGTCGTGGTAACGGCACTTACACCACCGGTACTGACGATAAAACCAGCGGCTACCGTCAAGACACCGGTATCAGCGAGTTGCTCAACTATCAATCCGGCTTCACCCAGGGCACCGTCGGTGTCGGTGTCGATGCCATGGCCATGGGCAGTGTGAAACTCGACGGTGGCTCGGGTCGTGCCGGTAACGGTCTGTTCGCTACCAACGGCTCCGGCGAACCGGAAAACACTCAGTCCAAACTGGGCGCAGCAGCGAAGTTCCGCATCTCCGACACCGTTCTGAAATACGGCAACCAGTTCGTATCCAGCCCGGTCTTCACCACCGACGACGGCCGTCTGCTGCCTGAAGTCGCCACCGGTACCCTGATCACCAGCAACGAGATCAAGGGTCTGGAACTGAGCGCCGGTCGCTTCACCGCTCTGAGCGCGCAAACTGGCATGGGCCGTGACAGCATCAACGGTCGCAGCCGTGTCACCGGCAAGCAAAACCCAGGACTGAGCGCAGCGAACATCGCCGGCTTCACCTACTCGGGTCTTGAGAACTTCATCTTCGCCGTGCACGCTTCCGACGTTGAAGACTACTGGAAGAAGCAGTACGTCAACGTCAACTACACCCTGCCGTTGAGCGACAAACAGTCGCTGAACTTCGACTTCAACGGCTACCGCAGCAAGGACGACGGCAAGAAACTGGCCGGCGATCTGGACAACCGCGTCTGGAGCCTGGCAGCCGCCTATAGCATCGAAGCCCACAAGTTCACCCTGGCCTTCCAGCAGTCCGCTGGTAAAACCGGTTACAACTACGGTGTCGACGGTGGCGGTACCGTTTACGTAGCCAACTCCGTGCAGATCTCCGACTTCGTTGGTGAGGACGAGAAGTCCTGGCAGGCTCGCTACGACCTGAACATGGCCTCCTTCGGCGTACCAGGCCTGAGCTTCATGACCCGCTACATTCGTGGCAGCAACGTTACCGTTGCTGACTCCAACGATGGCAAGGAGCACGAATGGGACGTAGAAGCCAAGTATGTACTGCAAGAAGGCCCGGCCAAGGACCTGTCTTTCCGTCTGCGTAACGCGATCTATCGTGGTACCAACAGCGATTACCGCGCGACCAACTACGACAACCTGAACGACCTGCGCCTGATCGTAGAGTATCCACTGAGCATCTTGTAATTTCAGTGCTCAGCTGAATGCGCTAATACGCAGTTGAAATAAAAGCCGCCGCCCTGAATCAGGTCGGCGGCTTTTTTATGCTCGCAAGAAACTTTGCGGAAAAACCAAAATTAAATAGCAAGCTAACTAAGCAGGCAAACTTAAATAGTTGATGTTCGCTGGCGCGGATTGCAACTTGATAGTTATCAATGGCTGCCCCTGAAAACAAACAAGGGGCTGATAGCCCCTTGTCCTGAACAGCATTAGTTGACCGAACGGCCAAGTCTTGAAATTGACGTACTTACACTGCTGCTTCCTGAACCACTCGAATCACTCGCTGCGGGAAGGGAATATCGATTCCTGCGGCCTTCAAGCGATCTCGGGACAGCTCATTGAACTGGAACATCACATCCCAGTAGTCCGCAGTCTTGACCCAGACCCGCAGCGACAGGGTAATCGCGCTGTCTCCGAGCGTGGACACCACAGCTACCGGTGCAGGATCGGCCAACACTCGCTCGTCTTTCGCCAACTCCAGGAGCACCTCGCGGGCCTTCTGCAGGTCCGCGTCGTAGTCCACACCCACATCGAACACCACCTTGCGGGTCGGCTGTCGGTTGTAGTTGGTGATGATGCCGTTGGACAGGTTGCCGTTAGGCACGATCACCGTCTTGTTGTCACCGGTACGCAGCACGGTGTGGAAGATCTGAATGCTGTCCACGCTACCGCTGATGCCTTGGGCTTCGATGAAGTCGCCAATGCGGAACGGACGGAACAGCAGGATCAGCACCCCGCCGGCGAAGTTCGCCAGGCTGCCTTGCAAGGCCAGGCCGATGGCCAGGCCGGCGGCACCGATCGCAGCGACGAAAGAGGTAGTTTCGACACCAATCATCGAGGCCACGCTGACGATCAGCAGCACTTTGAGAATGATATTGGCCAAGCTGCTGATGAATCCTTGCAACGCCAGGTCGGCATTGCGCAACGCCAACAGCTTGCCCACTTTATGAGTCAGCTTGTTGATCAACCACCAGCCGATAGCCAGGGTGAGTACTGCCAGCAGCACCCGGCTGCCGTATTCCATGATCATGGGAACCCAGGCTTGGGAAGCCCGGACCAGGTTGTCTACTTCAGCGTTCAAATCCATCTATCTCTCCAGATTCCCGGGGTTGCGGCGTGCTTGACTGACCGGCAGAACGACCGGCTCGCCTGGAGCTCAATCGTTTCTGCCATTGCTCCGGCCTCGGACGCCAAAAAGCTCTAGAGGTTCCCGGAGAAGCGGGTCAGTCGCGGAAGTTGTTGAACTGCAACGGCATGCCGAATTCTTTGGCACGCAGAGCGGCAATGGCCTCTTGCAGATCGTCGCGCTTCTTGCCGGTGACCCGTACCTGCTCGCCTTGAATGGCAGCCTGCACTTTGAGCTTGGCATCCTTGATATGAGCGACGATCTTCTTCGCCAACTCTTTATCGATTCCTTCCTTGAGTACGGCCTCCTGCTTCATCACCTTGCCCGAGGCGTAGGCGTCCTTGACCTCCAGACACTGCACATCGATCTTGCGCTTGACCAAGGCCAGCTTGAGGATCTCGATCATGGCCTCGAGCTGGAATTCGGCTTCGGCGGTCAGGTTGACGGCCAACTCCTTTTCCTTGAACTCGAAGCTGCCCTTGCCCTTCAAGTCATAGCGGCGGTCCAGTTCCTTGACGGCGTTTTCCACCGCGTTGGTGACTTCGTGCTTGTCCAGTTCGGATACCACGTCAAACGACGGCATGTAATCTCTCCAAATAAAAAGGGGCGCTGTTCAAAACATCGAACACGCCCGGCTTGCGGTTAAAATCCGCGCTCATTATAACGGGTCTTTCCCCTCCTTCACCGCGCGCCCTCTGCGGGGCTGCCAAACAGAGCGAAAACTTGATGTCCACGACCTGGCATGTTCTCGGCGCCGGCAGCCTCGGCACCTTGTGGGCCACCCGCCTGGCCCGCGCCGGCTTGCCGGTGCGCCTGATCCTGCGCGATCAGACGCGCCTGCAGGCCTATCAGGCGGCGGGCGGCCTGACCCTGGTGGAGCAGGGCCAAAGCAGCCTGCTGGCCATTCCCGGGGAAACCTGCAAGAGCCCCGCCCCCATCCATCGCCTGCTGCTGGCGTGCAAGGCCTACGACGCCGAAGCGGCGGTGGCCAGCATCGCCCCCCGCCTGGCCCAGGGCGCCGAACTGATCCTGCTGCAAAATGGCCTGGGCAGCCAGGACGCGGTGGCCACCAGAGTGCCCCAAGCGCGCTGCATCGCCGCCTCCAGCACCGAAGGCGCATTTCGCGACGGTGACTGGCGAGTGGTCTTCGCTGGCCATGGCTACACCTGGCTTGGCGATTCGGGCCACCCTACCCCGCCGATCTGGCTGGATGAGTTGAGTGCCAGTGGCATCCCCCACGAATGGAGCACCCAGATACTGACCCGACTCTGGCGCAAGCTGGCGCTCAATTGTGCGATCAATCCCTTGACCGTGCTGCACGACTGCCGCAACGGCGGCCTGCAGCAACACCAATGCGAAGTGGCAACCTTGTGCGCCGAGCTGAGCGAGTTGTTGCAATGCTGCGGACAACCCACCGCGGCGCAAAACCTGCAACAGGAGGTGGAACGGGTTATCCAGGCCACCGCCGCCAACTACTCCTCGATGCATCAGGATGTGGCCAGCCAACGGCGGACCGAAATCAGCTATTTACTGGGCTATGCCTGCCAGGCCGCGGCCCGTCACCGCTTGCAGCTGCCTCATCTGCAACAGTTGCAGCAACGCCTGGTGAGCCACCTGCGTCTACGCGGATTGCCCAGCGCCTGAGCAGCGGCTACGCTGCCCACTTGCTCATTTCCAGCGATATAGCCGATGCCATTGCGCCAGCGTCTCGAAAACCTGCCCGTGGGCCAGAAGCTCCTGGCCGCCCTGCTCGTCCTGCTGACCACCGTGCTGCTGGTCGCCAACCTGACCTTTATCAGCGCCGCCTACTGGATATCCCAGGAAAGCATGGCGCCCCAGGCACTGCAGACTATCGGCCGGCTGGTGTCCAATCCGGCCCTGGCGGTACAGGCTCTGAACTCTCCCGAGGATGCGCAAAAGCTGCTCAACGAGCTGGACAGCTACACCCCGCTGCGGGCGGCGGCACTCTATGACGGCAAGGGCATGCGTCTGGCCCAACTGCAACATGGAGAACACCTCAAGCTACCCGAACGCTACCGGCACATCGAAGCCTGGCAACTGACCGAATTTCGCAGCAACCAAGTGATTGCCCTGCCCCGCCCGGGCCAGGCGCCAGGCCATCTGCTGCTGGTGGCCACCAGCGAACTGCCGATGGCGTTCTACACCGGCACCCTCACCGCGAGCCTGGGAATCCTGATTTTCAGCGTGTTGCTATGGCTGATCATCGCCCGGCAGATCAAGCGCCTGATCACCCAGCCCATTCACCAGCTCGAGGTGCTTTCGCGTCAGGTGACTCGCGAGGAGAACTACTCGCTGCGCGCCTCTCGAGGCAACCACGATGAAATCGGCAGCCTGGCGGAAGCCTTCAATACCATGCTGTCGCGTATCGAAGCCCGGGAACAACAGCTCAAGCGTGCCCGGGACGACTCCCAGGCCGCCTACGATCAAGCCCAGGGACTGGCGGAAGAAACCCGCCATACCAACCGCAAGCTGGAATTGGAAGTCCAGGTGCGCAGCAAGATCGAGAAGAAGCTCACCGGTTTCCAGAACTACCTCAACAGCATCATCGACTCCATGCCCTCGGCGCTGATCGCCCTGGACGAGCAGCTGTACGTCACCCAATGGAACCAGGAGGCCAGCGCCCTGTCCGGCACCCGTCTGGACGAAGCCCTCAACCAACCGATCTTCCTCGCCTTCGAACCCCTCAAGCCGTTCCTGCCGCAACTCAAGGAAACCGTCGAGCAACACACCGTCACCAAGGTCGAGCGGGTGACCTGGCTCAAGGATGAGGAGGCCAAGCACTACGCCCTGACTTTCTACCCACTGATGGGCGGCGCCGGACGCGGCGTGGTGATCCGGATCGACGACATCACCCAGCGCCTGTCTCTGGAAGAAATGATGGTGCAATCGGAAAAGATGCTTTCGGTGGGCGGTCTCGCGGCCGGCATGGCCCACGAGATCAACAACCCTTTGGGAGCGATCCTGCACAACGTGCAGAACATTCGCCGCCGGCTATCCCCCGAGCTGCCAAAGAACCTCGAACACGCACAGCAGATCGGTGTCGAACTGCAAACCGTCAATCGCTACCTGGACAGCCGTGAAGTCCCGCTACTGCTGGATGGCATTCAACAAGCCGGGGCCCGGGCGGCAAAAATCGTCACCCACATGCTCAGTTTCAGCCGACGCAGCAATCGGCAGATGGCGCCTTGCGACCTGCCGGCACTGATCGACCAGGCGGTAGAAATCGCCAGCAACGACTTCGACCTGGCCATAGGTTTCGACTTCAAGGGCCAGGCCATCATTCGCCAGTTCGACCCGAATCTGGGCCCGGTCCCGGGCACCGCCAACGAACTGGAGCAGGTGCTGCTCAACCTGCTGAAGAACGCAGCCCAGGCCATTCATCAGCGCGACGACGACAGCGAACCGGGACGCATCACCCTGCGCACCCGACTCAATCCGCCCTGGGCTGAAATCCAGGTGGAAGACAACGGTATCGGCATGAGCGAGAACGTGCGCAAACGCACCTTCGAGCCCTTCTTCACCACCAAGGAGATCGGCCAGGGCACCGGGCTCGGCCTGTCGGTGTCGTACTTCATCATCACCAACAATCACAAGGGACAGATGGAAGTGCAGTCGACCCGGGGCCAAGGCACCTGTTTCACCTTGCGCCTGCCCCTGGCCAGCAGCCAGCCTCTGGTCCAAGAACCGTTACCACTGGAGAACTAAGCATGGGCTTTCGCTTGTCGAAGATTTACACCCGCACCGGCGACAAAGGCGAAACCGGGCTGGGAGACGGCCGTCGAGTGCCCAAGGATCATCCCCGGGTCGAAGCCATAGGCGAGGTCGATACCCTAAACAGCCAGCTGGGACTGCTCCTGGCCGGCCTGAACGAGCAGAGCAGCGCCTGTCCGGGGCTGGAGGAAGTGATCACCGTACTGACGCCGTGTCAGCATCGATTGTTCGACCTTGGCGGCGAACTGGCGATGCCGGTCTATCAGGCACTCAACGAGGCCGAAGTGCAGCGCCTGGAGGCGGCCATCGATGTCTGGAACGAAGAACTGGGGCCCCTGGAGAATTTCATTCTGCCCGGCGGTTCGGCACTGATCGCCCAGGCCCACGTTTGCCGCAGCCTGGCTCGAAGCGCTGAACGTCGCTGCCAGCAGTTGAATGCACTGGAGCCTCTGCAGGGAGTAGGACTGGCCTACATCAACCGCCTGTCGGACTTGCTGTTTGTCGCCGCACGCCTGATTGCCAAACGCCAGGGCATCGCCGAAATCCTCTGGCAGGCCGCCGCCAAACCCACCCCTTCTGCGTAGGAGCCGGCTTGCCGGCGAAAAGGTTTGCAAGCCCTGCATAACGGCCGACGACGCCTTCGCTGGCAAGCCAGCTCCTACATAGACGGCTGCTAGCCAGCGCGGCGACAGAGGATGTCTTCAGTCCTGCGGCCAGAAGGCGCGGATACCGGCAACACCTTGAGCACCGGCTTCCCAGGCTTGCTGACATTCGGCAGGCCCCACGCCCCCCAACAGATACACAGGCCTGTTGAAACCACTGATCAACTGCTGCGCCTGCTCCCAGCCCAGGGGTTGGGCATCGGGATGAGTCTGGGTCGGTTGCACCGGGGACAAGGTCACGAAATCCACATCCATCTGCTGCGCCAGGGACAACTCTTCGGCGTTATGGCAGGAGGCGGCCAGCCAGCGATCCTTGCCAAAAGGCCGTCCGGCGCTGGCGTACTTGCGCAATTGCGCCGCAGTAATGTGCCAGCCGGCAGAGGGGAAATCCCCTAGCCACTCGAACGGCCCCTTGAGCATCAACTGCGCCTTGCCCGCACACAGTCCCACTGCATCCACCGCCAGATCGCGGTACTGCGGATCGTAGCCACCAGGAGCCCGCAACTGAATCAGCTTGCTGCCCTGGGCGATGGCCTTCTGCATGCCACGCAGCAAGGTCGGGGTTTCCAGGCCTTCAGGAGTAATCAGGTAATGAGCGGGTAAACGCGCTGCAGCGACAATCGGTTGATTGGCTGCGGGGAACTCATAATCGGCCAGCTCACGAGGGCTGACCCACGCCAGGGGCTGCCCTTCCGCGCCGTGGGCTTGGCCACTGAACGCCGAGACCTCCCAGACATCCAGCAATACCTGTTTGTCCGGATAGTCGTGCTGCACTTTGATCAGCGGGCGCGCCGTCTGTACGGCGATGCCCAGCTCTTCCTGCAGTTCACGGGCCAGCGCGGTTTCCACCGCTTCTCCGGCTTCGACCTTGCCTCCGGGAAACTCCCACAGGCCACCTTGATGCTGAGTATCGGCACGCCGGGCAATCAGGATCTTGCCGGAGGCATCCCGGATGACGGCCGCAGCCACATGTACTCGTTTCACCGCACTGTTTCCTCTGATCAGGCATTGGGCCTGGCCCTCACGGGCCAGGCGTTGAGATGTGCGCTTCGCCGGCAGGCCGGTTCCTACAGGGGGTGGAGCGGCGTGCCGGAGAGGTTCTTAAGTGCGGTATTCCGCGTTGATCTTCACGTATTCGTGAGACAGATCAGTGGTCCAGATTGTTTCGCTGCACGCACCACGACCCAGTTCGATGCGGATGGTGATTTCTTCCTGCTGCATCACTGCCGCGCCCTGGGCCTCGGTGTAGCTGGCAGCCCGCGCGCCGCGGCTGGCAATGCAGACCTCACCGAGGAACACATCGATCTTGCTGACATCCAGATCCGGTACACCGGCACGGCCTACAGCGGCGAGGATGCGGCCCCAGTTCGGGTCGGAGGCGAACAGAGCCGTCTTGATCAGCGGCGAGTGAGCCACGGTGTAGCCCACATCCAGGCATTCCTGGTGAGTGCCACCGCCGTTGACTTCAACGGTGACAAACTTGGTTGCGCCTTCGCCGTCACGGACGATGGCCTGGGCCACTTCCATGCAAACCTCGAACACCGCCTGCTTCAGGGCAGCGAACAGCGGCCCTTCGGCCTGGGTGATTTCCGGCAGCTTGGCCTGACCGGTGGCGATCAGCATGCAGCAATCGTTGGTGGATGTATCACCGTCGATGGTGATGCGGTTGAAAGACTTGTTGGCACCGTCCAGCAACAGGTTCTGCAGCACTTCTCGAGAGACTTTGGCATCGGTGGCGATGTAGCCGAGCATGGTGGCCATGTTCGGACGGATCATCCCGGCCCCCTTGCTGATACCGGTCACGGTGATGGTCACGCCATCGTGCTGGAACTGACGGCTGGCGCCCTTGGGCAGGGTATCGGTGGTCATGATCCCGGTGGCCGCGGCCGCCCAGTTGTCCACGGACAGGTCATCCAGCGCAGCTTGCAGAGCGCCCTCAATTTTCTCTACCGGCAGCGGCTCGCCAATCACGCCAGTGGAATACGGCAGCACAGCGCTGGCATCGACGCCGGTCAGTTCCGCCAGCTTGGCGCAAGTGCGGGTGGCAGCAGCCAGGCCAGGCTCGCCGGTACCGGCGTTGGCATTACCGGTGTTGGTCAGCAGATAACGCACCGGCCCCTGCACACGTTGCTTGGCCAGGATCACCGGCGCGGCGCAGAACGCATTGAGAGTGAACACCCCGGCCACGGTGGAACCTTCGGCACAGCGCATGACCACCACATCCTTGCGCCCGGGGCGCTTGATGCCGGCCGAAGCGATACCGAGCTCGAAACCGGCAACCGGGTGCAACGTAGGCAAAGGACCAAGACCAACAGCCATGAATGCGCTCCTCTTATCAGGTGTCTGCACCGTCGTCTCAAAAGACGGTGTTGCAAATGGAAAAACGCCGCGACGGCGGATGCCGTCACGGCGCGGGTGTTTCAGTGTCTGGCGAGGATCTTAGTTGATCTGGCCGTGACAGTGTTTGTACTTCTTGCCCGAACCGCAGTAGCACAGTTCGTTGCGGCCCAGTTTCTGCTCGTTGCGCACCGGTGCGGTGGCCAGGGCGACATCGACATCAACCCCTTCTTCCAGCGCTTGCGGCTGATCCAGACCCGGAGCCTCGGCGTGTTCGAACTGCAAGCGCTGGGCCAGTGCCTCGGCTTCCTGACGCAGGCGCGCCTCTTCCTCGGCCGGATCTTCGCGACGGACCTGCACATGGGACAGGACCCGGATCGAATCGCGCTTGATGGAATCCAGCAACTCGGAGAACAGGGTGAAGGACTCGCGCTTGTACTCCTGCTTCGGGTTCTTCTGCGCATAACCGCGCAGGTGAATACCGTGGCGCAGGTGGTCCATGGTGGACAGGTGGTCTTTCCACAAGTCATCCAGTACCCGCAGGACGATCTGCTTCTCGAAAGAACGCAGCGCTTCGGCACCGGCCTGGTCTTCTTTCTCGTTGTACGCGGCAATCAACTCGTTGAGCAGCTTCTCGCGCAGGGTTTCTTCGTACAGGTGATCGTCTTCGTCGAGCCATTGCTGGATCGGCAGGCTTACGCCGAAACCGCTCTGGATCGACTCTTCCAGACCGGCCACGTCCCACTGCTCGGGCAGCGATTGCGGCGGAATATGCGCGCTGACGGTGGCGTTGAGCACGTCCTGGCGGAAATCGGCGATGGTTTCACCAATGTTGTCCGCCGCCAACAAGGTGTTGCGCATGTGATAGATCACTTTACGCTGCTCGTTGTTGACGTCGTCGAACTCCAGCAATTGCTTGCGGATGTCGAAGTTGCGGCCTTCCACCTTGCGCTGGGCCTTCTCGATGGCGTTGGTCACCATGCGGTGCTCGATCGCCTCGCCGGACTGCATGCCCAATGCCTTCATGAAGTTCTTCACCCGGTCAGAGGCAAAGATACGCATCAGGCTGTCTTCCAGGGACAGGTAGAAGCGACTGGAACCGGCATCCCCCTGACGACCGGCACGACCACGCAGCTGGTTGTCGATACGGCGCGATTCGTGACGCTCGGAAGCGATTACCTGCAGACCACCGGACTCCAGCACTTGCTGGTGACGCTTCTGCCAGTCGGCCTTGATCTGGGCGATCTGCTCCGGGGTCGGGTTCTCCAGGGAGGCGACCTCCACTTCCCAGTTGCCGCCAAGCAGGATGTCGGTACCACGACCGGCCATGTTGGTGGCGATGGTCAAGGCTCCCGGGCGACCGGCCTGGGCGATGATTTCCGCTTCCTTCTCGTGGAACTTGGCATTCAGGACCTTGTGCTCGATGCCTTCCTTGTTGAGCAGGTTGGACATGTGCTCGGAAGTTTCGATGGTCGCGGTACCCACCAGCACCGGACGGCCCTGGGTCATGCATTCCTTGATGTCGTTGATGATCGCGGCGTATTTCTCGTCCGCGGTCAGGAACACCAGGTCGTTGTAGTCCTTACGAGCCAGCGGCTTGTTCGGCGGAATCACCATCACCTGCAGGCCGTAGATCTGATGGAACTCGAAGGCTTCGGTGTCGGCGGTACCGGTCATGCCGGACAGCTTGGTGTACAGACGGAAGTAGTTCTGGAAAGTGGTCGAGGCCAGGGTCTGGCTCTCGGCCTGGATATTGAGATGTTCCTTGGCTTCGATGGCCTGGTGCAGACCTTCGGACAAGCGACGACCGGGCATGGTACGGCCGGTGTGCTCGTCCACCAGGACTACCTGGCCATCCTGGACGATGTATTCGACGTTGCGGTTGAACAGTTTGTGGGCACGCAGGCCGGCGTAAACGTGGGTCAACAGGCCCAGGTTATGCGCCGAGTACAGGCTTTCGCCTTCAGCCAGCAGGCCGACCTGAGTCAGCATTTCTTCGATGAACTGGTGACCGGCCTCGTTGAGCTCGACCTGACGGGTCTTCTCGTCGACAGTGAAGTGGCCGGCCTTGGTGACCTGGCCTTCCACTTCCTCGATGTGCTGCTCGAGACGCGGGATCAGCTTGTTGATTTCGGTGTACAGGCGGGAACTGTCTTCAGCCTGACCGGAAATGATCAATGGGGTACGGGCTTCGTCGATGAGGATCGAGTCGACTTCGTCGATCACGGCAAAATTGAGCTCGCGCTGGAACTTGTCTTCCATACTGAAAGCCATGTTGTCGCGCAGGTAATCGAAACCGAACTCGTTGTTGGTGCCGTAGGTGATGTCGGCGGCGTAGGCGGCACGCTTCTCTTCAGGCGGTTGGAACGGCGTGACCACGCCGACGCTCAGGCCGAGGAACTCGTACAGCGGACGCATCCAGTTGGCGTCACGACGTGCCAGGTAATCGTTCACCGTCACAACGTGCACACCCTTGCCGGACAGTGCATTGAGGTACACACCCAGGGTGGCTACCAGGGTCTTGCCCTCACCGGTGCGCATCTCGGCGATCTTGCCTTCATGCAAGGTCATGCCACCGATCAGTTGCACGTCGAAGTGACGCATACCCATGATGCGCTTACCGGCTTCACGGGCAACCGCGAAGGCTTCGGGAAGCAGTTTGTCGAGGGTTTCACCCTTGGCGATACGGGCCTTGAACTCGGCAGTCTTGGCACGCAATTGATCGTCCGAAAGGGCCACCATTTGCTCTTCGAAGGCATTGACGATCTGTACCGTCTTGAGCATGCGTTTGACTTCACGCTCGTTCTTGCTTCCAAAAAGTTTCTTTAACAAAGGCGCAAACATATCGGCAGGATCTTCCACACATAGGGTTGGAGGGCGGCCCCGTGAGTCGCCCGAGCAGCCCTCATGGCCGCATGCGAACGAGCATTCTACCCGGAAACGATGGTGAGGAAAGTGGCGTTATTCCACGATGCTGGCACAGCGCTGTGACGGGGCTCACCTAAAATAAGGGCTTTTTGCCGAACTTCAAGCCCATTGACTACAGAACTTAATGATTACGATCAGCAAAGCGCCAGAAAGTAGTCAAAGTACGAAAAAGCAATGAGCCCGGTGCCCCGGGTGCTTTCTGCTACCATGGCGCCTCTGTAACTTCAGGTTTCTGATCATGGCATTTCGCCCCCTTACGGCACGCGCGCCCGCCGTTCTTCTTCGCGAAGCCAAGCCACTCAAAGCCATACTCGGCCACGCCCAGCGCCTGGCGCATTTGCAGCGCCTGCTGGAGAGCCAGTTGCAACCGGCAGCTCGCGAACATTGCCACGTCGCCTCCTGGCGAGAAGGCAGCTTGCTGCTGATCGTCACCGATGGCCACTGGGCTACGCGTCTGCGCTATCAGCAAAAACGCCTGCAACGCCAACTGCTGGAGTTCAACGAGTTCAGCAACCTCACGCGCATCCTGTTCAAGGTCCAGCCACCGACGGTCCAACAGGGCGCAGCGGGGCACACAATGGATCTGTCGAACAACGCCGCGGCAACTATCCAGGCCACAGCCGAAGGCATCACCGATCCCAATCTGCGCGCCGCCCTGGAGCGCCTGGCCAGCCACGCCAAACCACGGGGCTGAGCCAGACACCAGGCCTCAGCGCCGCTTGCTGCCGCCCAGCAACGACCCCATCAGGCCCCTGACCAATTGCCGACCCAACTGATTGGCCGCCTGACGCATGGCCGACTTCAATGCCTGCCCGGCGGCGGTGCCGAGAAATTCACCCGCCCGATCAGCCAGGCTCGGCTCTTCAGCGGCGGGCTTGTCGGGCGTCGCCTGCGCGTCAGGCGCCAGGTCCTTGCGCCCCATCAGCACCTCATAGGCAGACTCGCGATCGATAGGTTTGTCATAACGACCCTGTAACGGCGAACTGGCGATCAGAGCCTTGCGCTCGGCCTCGGTCAACGGCCCGATTCGCGATTGCGGTGGTGCCACCAGCACGCGCTGGACCATTTCCGGCGTCCCCTTGTCTTGCAGGGTCCCTACCAACGCCTCGCCGATGCCCAGCTCAGTGAGCACCGCCAGCGCGTCAAAGGCCGGGTTGGGACGGAAACCATCGGCCACAGCCCGCAACGACTTCTGCTCCTTGGCGGTGAATGCCCGCAAGCCATGCTGAATACGCAGCCCCAGTTGAGCCAGTACATCGTCCGGCAGATCCCCTGGCGATTGGGTGACGAAATACACCCCCACACCCTTGGAGCGAATCAGCCGCACCACCTGCTCCAATCGATCCTGCAGAGCCTTGGGAGTGCCCGCGAACAGCAAGTGGGCTTCATCGAAAAACAGCGCCAGCACAGGTTTGTCCGCATCACCGCGCTCCGGCAATTGCTCGAACAATTCAGCCAGCAGCCATAAAAGGAAGGTCGCATAGACTTTCGGCGCTTCGTGCACCAGACGACTGGCGTCCAACAGATGAATACGTCCACGACCATCGGCAGCCGGTTGCAGAATGTCTTCCAGTTGCAACGCGGGCTCACCGAACAGAGCTTCCGCTCCCTGCTGTTCCAGGGTCGCCAGTCGCCGCAACAGCGCCTGACTGGAACCGGTGGTCATCAACGCCGCGTCATCTCCCAGCAGTTCAGGGTTGTCCTTGAGGTGATTGAGCAGCGCCTTGAGATCCTTCAAGTCCAGCAACAACAGCCCTTCACGGTCCGCCACCTTGAACGCCGCATACAACGCCGACTGCTGACTGTCGGTGAGTTCAAGCAGGCTGCCCAGCAACAGCGGCCCCATTTCGCTCAAGGTGGTGCGCAAGGGATGACCGGACTGGCCGTGGATATCCCACAGCGTTACCGGATACGCCTGAGGCTTATGTTCAAGCCATGGCATACCGGCGATCCGTTCGGCGATCTTGCCTTGTGGATTGCCCGCAGCCCCCAGCCCACACAGATCGCCTTTGACATCCGCGGCGAACACCGCCACCCCGGCGTCACTGAAGGCCTCCGCCAGGCGCTGCAAGGTCACGGTCTTGCCAGTACCGGTGGCGCCCGCCACCAGACCATGGCGGTTGGCCAGGCGCATGGCCTGAGCGATCGGCTGACCACCAAGGTCGGCACCGATAACGAGTTGCGATGAGTCAGGCATTTTGTCACCCCTGGTTAATCTTTGGCCTTACACGGTCGATATGAAGAAATGATGGATCAGAAGTATCTGAAATAAAGGTCAGGTAATTCCTTTGGGATAGATGGAGATATCAGCTTACTTATAACACCGCCCATTTTGCGCGCTTTTCCAACCCGATGCCCTGGACTCAAAGACCTTAGCGGACACACCAAGCCATGAACAAAAATCTGCGCTTCAGCCACAAGATCCTGCTTGCCGCCTCGCTGATCGTCATAGCTGCATTTGCGCTATTCACGCTCTACAACGATTACCTGCAACGCAACGCCATTCGTGATGATCTGGACAACTATCTTCAGGAAATGGGCGACGTTACGGCAAAAAATATTCAGACCTGGCTCGCCGGCCGCGCCTTGCTGATCGAGAACATCTCGCAATCGGTGGCTCTCAACCCCGACCCGACCAATGTCAGCAACCTGCTGGAACAGAAGTCCGTGAGCTCAACCTTCATGGGGGCTTACCTGGGCAACAAGGACGGCACCTTCATCATCCGCCCGGACAGCAAGATGCCCAACGGCTACGACCCTCGCGCACGCCCCTGGTACAAAAGTGCCGAGAGCACCAATGGCTCGGCCCTGACCGAACCCTATATCGACCTGGCCTCCGGCCAACTGGTGATCTCGATTGTCGACAGCGTGCTCAAGGCCGGCCAGCGGATTGGGGTAGTGGGCGGCGACCTGAGCCTGCAGGTGATTGCCGACAGCATCAATGCCCTGGACTTCGACGGCATGGGCTACGCCTTCCTGATCAGCGCCGACGGCAAGATCCTGGTGCACCCGGACAAGAACCTGGTGATGAAGAATCTCAAGGACGTCTATCCCCAGGACACCCCGCGCATCAGCAGCGACCTCAGTGAGATCAGCGTCGACGGCAAAACCCGTATCGTCACCTTCACCCCGATCAAGGGCCTGTCTTCGGTGAACTGGTACATCGGCCTGTCGGTGGACAAGGACAAGGCTTTCGCCATGCTCAGCGAATTTCGCACCTCCGCCCTGATCGCCACCCTGACCGCTGTGGCCCTGACCATCGCCCTTTTGGGCCTGCTGATACGCCTGCTGATGCAGCCCCTGCACGTGATGACCCGTGCCATGCAAGACATCGCCGATGGCGAAGGCGACCTGACCCGCCGCCTGAACATCCACAATCAGGACGAATTCGGCATCCTCGGTACAGCCTTCAACCGCTTTGTCGAACGTATCCACGGCTCGATCCGCGAAGTGTCCTCGGCCACCGAACATGTCAACGAAGTAGCCCTGCGGGTGGTCAGCGCCTCCAACTCATCGATGCTCAACTCCGATGAGCAGGCCAGTCGCACCAACAGTGTCGCCGCGGCCATCAATCAACTGGGCGCCGCGGCCCAGGAAATCGCCCGCAATGCCGCCCAGGCCTCGCAGCAGGCCAGCGACGCCCGCAACCTGGCGGAAGACGGCCAGCAGGTGGTGGATCGCAGCATCCAGGCGATGAACCAGCTGTCAGACATGATCAGCGCCTCCAGCAGCAACATCGAGACCCTGAACAGCAAGACCGTGAACATCGGGCAGATTCTCGAAGTCATCACCAGCATCTCCCAACAGACCAACCTGCTGGCACTCAACGCCGCCATTGAAGCGGCCCGTGCAGGTGAAGCCGGCCGCGGATTTGCCGTGGTTGCCGACGAAGTGCGCAACCTGGCGCACCGCACCCAAGAGTCGGCGCAGCAGGTGCAAACCATGATCGAAGAACTGCAAGTGGGCGCCCGCGAGTCGGTGAGCACCATGAGCAATAGCCAGCGTCACAGCCAGGACAGCGTGGAGATCGCCAACCAGGCTGGAGAACGGCTGAACAGCGTGACCCAGCGCATCGGTGAAATCGACGGCATGAACCAGTCGGTGGCCACCGCCACCGAGGAACAGACCTCGGTGGTGGAGTCCATCAATATGGACATCACCGAAATCAAT
>NZ_MOAK01000073.1:123787-131471 GCF_003732485.1 Pseudomonas protegens | reverse complement strand
GATCTGGAACAGCAAGCAGCACGCTTGAAGCATCTGGTGGGCAGTTTCAGGATTTGATGACAGGCCTCAGGGCCCCTTCGCCGGCGAGTCGGCTCCTAAGCGGGGAGCCGATTACCAACCTTTAAAATAGAAGCCGGCTTGCCGGCAAACCACTCACTGCGGTTGCGGCGGAGACTCCTGCTGCAACTGTTCCCACAGTTGGGCGGCCCCCGGAAACTCGGTGCCGTCATCGGCATCAAGTTCGTCAGGGTCGTAGCGGCTCAAGCACCCCTCGCCGAGGGTGGCGGGGGCCTGGGAAGTGGCTTTATCCAGTGGATCGGTCATCGGGCTGACCTCATGATTTACAGAACCAGGATCGGGATATTGCCCCCCGCTCCTGGTTTTTTTCAATCAGAACACCACGGTCTTGTTGCCGTGCACCAGCACGCGGTCTTCGAGGTGGTAGCGCAGGCCGCGGGCCAGGACCATCTTCTCCACATCACGACCGAAACGCACCATGTCCTCGATGCTGTCGCTATGGCTGACTCGTACCACGTCCTGCTCGATGATCGGACCGGCGTCCAGCTCTTCGGTGACGTAGTGGCAGGTGGCGCCAATCAGCTTCACCCCACGCAGAGAAGCCTGGTGGTAAGGCTTGGCACCAACGAAGGACGGCAGGAAGCTGTGGTGGATGTTGATCACCTTGTGCGCATATTCGCTGCACAACGCCGGCGGCAGAATCTGCATGTAGCGCGCCAGCACCACCACTTCGGCGTCGTGCTGTTTGACCAGGCGCGACACCTCGGCGAATGCCGGCTCCTTGTCCTGAGGATTGACTGGTACGTGGTAATAGGGAATGCCGTGCCACTCGACCATGCTGCGCAGGTCATCGTGGTTGGAGATCACACAGACGATCTCACAGTCCAGCTCATCGCTGTGCCAGCGGTGCAACAAGTCGGCCAGGCAATGGGACTCGCGACTGGCCATGAGCACCACACGCTTTTTCTCGGCGGTATCAGTGATCCGCCAGTCCATCGAGAACTCTTCGGCGATCGGCGCAAATGCCTCGCGAAAAGCCTCCAGGCCAAAAGGCAGGGAATCGGCACGAATCTCGTGGCGCATGAAGAACCAGCCACTGAGGTTGTCCGAGTGGTGGCTCGCTTCGGTGATCCAACCGTTATGGGAGGCCAGAAAGTTACTGACTTTGGCAACGATGCCAACGCGGTCAGGGCAAGAAATCACCAACCGAAAGGTGCGCATGAGGGGGAAACTCCAGAACTTCGCAAAGGTCGCCATTCTAGCCACTACGCGAAAAAACTGCAGTATCCATTGCGCCCCGGGCCTTGATTAGATTGGCAAACGCACCTTGAAACGCCTTATCGACTGCCACGGCGACGACAGATACCGACACTTGCCATTAGCACATAACTAGTTTGTGAATAGCGCAATCGAACCCTTCGACCTATTAAATAGCGAAATGAGTTTTACGCCTAAACACACTAAGAGAGACAAATAAAACAGCGGTATTATGTTTACTTGCACATACTCTCTGACTATTATTGCGACATTGTCACCCAGCCACTCAGCGCTCAATAAGGTAGTCCACATGTCCCTGATCAACGAATACCGTGCTACAGAAGAAGCCATTAAAGAACTGCAAGCACGTTTGAAAAACCTGTCCCAAGACGACAAACTGAAAACCGAACTGGAATTCGAAGGCAAACTGCGCAGCCTGATGGGCGAGTACTCCAAGTCCCTGCGCGACATCATCGCCCTGCTGGATCCGGACTCGAAAGTTAAAGCACCACGCGCCGCAGTAAAAACCACCGGCACCAAGCGTGCCCGTAAAGTTAAACAGTACAAAAACCCGCACAATGGCGAAGTCATCGAAACCAAAGGTGGCAACCACAAGACTCTGAAAGAGTGGAAAGCCAAGTGGGGCGGCGATGTGGTTGAAGGCTGGGCAACCCTGCTGGGCTAAGCCTTGCCAGTGAGCGCCCGGGCTCTTGCAGCCTGATTGAAAAAACGCCAGCCCGCTGGCGTTTTTTTATGCCCCGGCGACCCGCTACAGGGCCGGGGCAATCCCTCAAAGAGCCAGACGGCCAGCCAGGGCACGAACATGCTCCTGCCACTCATCCAGCACCTGACGCTGCTTCGGATCAGCATTTAACAACGATTGCTCAAGTCCCTGAGCGAAACTTTCCAGGGTATTGGGCGCGCCGAGTTTCGGGTCCAGCAAACGCTGCTGACAGAAACCGCGCCAACGCTCTTGCTCGGTTTTATCCAATGTCTCCGGAAAGTTGCGGGCACGGTAGCGAAAGAGCAATTCAGGCAAGCGTTCATCATCAAATGGCCACTGTTGCTGAGCCAAATGCAACGGATCGGCCTCACGCACTTGCTCACACAAACGCCGGTCGCGATCGCCAATAAAGCCGTCGTACAACTGTTGCTCCGGGTCCTCACTGGCGGCGAACTCATCAGGGCCGTAAATCACCGAAAGTTTATCCCGCCAAACTTCCTGGGCTTCAGTCAAAAGCAACCCACGGCGCTGGTATTGCTCCATGTCCAAGTGCAGCCGTTGTTGATCCTGCGCGCGCAGGACACTCAATGGCGCCACTACCGGGCAGCGATTGATATGGATGAGTTTCAACGGCACTGGCAGCTCACCCTCCAGAAGATCTTCGCGCCGCGTATATAAACGCTGACGCAAGGTTTCGGCATCCAGGTCCAGCAGCCCCTGTGGGTCCAGATGCAGATCACAGACGATCAGCGCATTGCGGTTGCGTGGATGCCAGGCCAGGGGCAGCACCACCCCGATATAGTGCCGTGCCGCAGAGAAACGCCCGGAAATATGCACCAGCGGCTGCAGCAGGCGAATCTGATCCATCACCCGCTGCTTGCTGCGCAGCTGAAACAGCCAGTCATAGAGCTTGGGTTGCCTGTCACGAATCAGGCGCGCCAGGGCAATGGTGGCGCGGACATCGGACAGCGCATCGTGGGCCTGACCGTGGTCGATACCATTGGCGGCGGTCAGGCGCTCCAGCTTGAGGGTTACCTGCCCCTGCTCCTGCGGCCAGACGATACCCTCGGGACGCAGGGCATAGGCCGTGCGCACCACATCGATCAAGTCCCAGCGGCTGTTGCCACCTTGCCATTCCCGGGCATAGGGATCGAAGAAGTTGCGGTACAGGCTGTAGCGGGTCACCTCATCGTCGAAACGCAGGGTGTTGTAGCCAACTCCGCAAGTCCCCGGACGCGCCAGTTGCCCGTGCACCCGGGTCATGAAATCCGCCTCGCTCAAGCCTTGCGCGGCCAGACGACTCGGGGTGATGCCGGTGATCATGCAGGCCATCGGATGCGGCAGGATATCGTCGCTGGGCTGGCAGTAGAGGTTGACCGGCTCGTCGATCTCATTGAGTGCCAGATCGGTGCGAATACCGGCCACTTGCAACGGGCGATCGCTGCGAGGGTTGATGCCGGTGGTTTCGTAGTCGTACCAAAAGAGGGAAGTCACGGCCTGTTCCTGAACTGAAAGACCGCCGCAGTCTAGGCGCTCAAGCGCCACCAGGGCCAGCCGCGCGTCCAGGCAGCTCGCAGATCGGGGTATTGAATTCGTAGTTAATGATGTCGTTTGCCCCTCAGACACTGCTAGCATCGGCGCTGGATTTTTCTCTACCAGGCCAAGCCGACAAGTTGCCCATGCTTGAGACGACAGCAACGCCACGGAACGCATCGCTGCACCCGCCACTGGATACGCGGTATCAGGTCGAAACCCCCGAGGGCATCGATCTGCCACTGCGACCTGCGGGATTGCTGGTCCGTACCCTGGCGTTTTCCCTCGACCTGGGTATCCGCGGGCTGGTGCTGGGCCTGCTGTTCATTGTGCTCGGTTTTTTCGGCGAGATCGGTATCGGCCTCGGTTCGATCCTGCTGTTCCTGATCAGTTGGTGGTACATGGTGCTGTTCGAGGTGCTGAACCAGGGCCGCTCTCCCGGTAAACAACTGATGGGGCTGCGGGTGGTGCAGGACGATGGCACCCCCATCGGCTGGAGCGCCTCCCTGACTCGCAACCTGTTGCGTTTCGCCGACATGCTGCCATTCGGCTACTTCCTCGGCGCAATCAGTTGCCTGCAGCACCCGACCTTCAAACGCCTCGGCGACTTGGCCGCCGGCACCCTGGTGATCTACCGCGAGCAGCCGGTCAAGCGACCGCAATTGCCAGACGCCCTGCCCCGCTCCGCGCCTTTTGCCCTGAGCCTGAATGAACAACGGGCGATTCTCGAGTTTGCCGAACGCCAGAGTCAGCTGTCGGCCGAACGGACCCGGGAACTGGCGGCGATCCTCGCGCAGCCGCTGCATGTACCCACCGCCCAGGCTACAGCCGAACTCAATGGCATCGCCCGCGGCTTTCTGGGAACGACATGAAACAAAGCCTTTTTGAAAACCGTCACCAGGCGCAATGGCAACAGTTCGAGCAACTGCTGGACCAGTTGGAGCGACGCCGGGCCAAAGCCGAAGACTGCCAGAGCTTCGTCCAGGACTACCGTCGCCTGTGCCAGCACCTGGCCCTGGCTCAGGAGCGCGGCTACAGCAGCTACCTGATCGACCCTCTGCAGCAACTGGCCTTGCGCGGCCATCAGCAGTTGTACCGTCAACGCACCGCCATCAGCGCCAATGTCCTGGGTTTCGTACTGGCCGGCTTTCCCCGCCTGGTGCGCCAGGAATGGCGCCTGGTGCTGATCGCCAGCCTGCTGTTCTTCGGCAGTCTGCTGGGTATAGGACTGCTGGTGTATCTGTTTCCCGAGCTGATCTACAGCCTGGTGAGCCAGCAACAGGTGACGGAAATGCAGGGCATGTACGACCCCAGTGCCGGACGCCTGGGGCGCGCTGCCGAACGCGCCTCCAGTGAAGACTGGGTGATGTTCGGCTACTACATCATGCACAACATCGGCATCGCCTTTCAGACCTTTGCCAGCGGTTTGCTGTTCGGCCTGGGTAGCGTGTTCTTCCTGTTTTTCAACGGCCTGATGATCGGCGCCATCGCCGGCCACCTGACCCAGATCGGTTTCGGCCAGACCTTCTGGCCCTTCGTCATCGGTCACGGTGCCTTCGAACTGAGCGCCATTGCCCTGTCCGGTGCGGCCGGGCTGAAGCTGGGCTGGGCACTGATCGCTCCCGGTCGCCTGAGCCGCGGCGAAGCCCTGTTGCAGGCTGCGCGGATCAGCGTGCAATTGGTCTACGGGGTCATCGTGTTCCTGCTGATCGCGGCCTTTATCGAAGCCTACTGGTCCTCCATGACCTGGCCCGCTCCCTGGATCAAATACAGCGTCGGCGCCGCCCTGTGGAGCCTGGTGGCGGCGTACCTGACCCTGGCCGGACGTGAATCCCATGCGCCTGAGTGACGCCAGCGTGACGATCCGCCCACGCCCCCCCTGGGAAGCCATGGACCTGGGCGTACTGCTGAGCCAGCGCCACCGACGCCTGCTGATGACCAGCTGGGCCATCGTCAGCCTGCCGGTGTTCGCCCTGCTGAGCCTGCTGCTGTGGCAATCCCCATCCTTGGCAGTGTTGTTGTTCTGGTGGCTGAAACCGGCCTTCGAACGCCTGCCGCTGTTCATCCTCTCCAAAGCCCTGTTCGGGGAAACCCCAAGCCTGGGAGAGGCGCTGAGGCAATGGCCACGGCTGCTCAAGCCACAATTGCTGGCGAGCCTGACCTGGCGCCGCTTCAGCATGAGCCGCAGCTTTGTCATGCCGGTGGTGCAACTCGAAGGCCTGAGTGGCGACGCCCGGCAACAACGCCTGGCGGTCCTGCTGCAGCGAAATGCCGGGGCCGCACGCTGGTTGACCCTGATCGGCATGCACCTGGAGGGCGCCTTGTGGATCGGCCTGATGGTGCTGTTCTACCTGCTGCTGCCGCAACAGATCGAGCTGGACTGGAACTGGCAGAGCCTGGTCATCGCCGCTCAGCAGGACTGGCTCTGGCTGGAACACCTGACCAACGCCTTCTACGCCCTGGTCCTGGTGATCTGGGAACCGATCTACGTGGCCTGTGGCTTCAGCCTGTACCTCAACCGCCGCACCGAGCTCGAGGCCTGGGACATCGAACTGGTTTTCCGCCGCCTGCGCCAGCGTCTGGCAGGCGCCGCAGCGCTGCTGCTGGTGACCGGTCTGATGCTGGCGATACCGGGCCAATCGCTCTGGGCAGCCACCCCCAGCAGTTCCGTGGCCGGCCCCGAAGCGCCACGGCTGCTGCAGCAACCGCTGACCAGCAAGGCCTCGAAGGACAGCATCCAGGGCATCCTGGAAAAGCCGCCCTTCAAGAACCAGGAATCGGTCACCCGCTACCGCTTCGGCGAAGAACAGGCACAGAAGAAAGACGCCAAGGGCAAGCCGCCGGGCTGGCTCAAGAGCCTGTTGGAAAACCTCGACAACAACAGCTTCGGCAGCCTCGCCAAGGGCCTGGAAATCCTCCTCTGGGGCTTGCTGCTAGGGGCCCTGGGCTGGCTGATCTGGCGCTACCGCGATTGGTTGCGTGCCTTTGTCAGCCGCCGTCCGCTACCGCGCAAGAAACGCCCCGCCGCGATCCCCCAGCAACTGTTCGGTCTGGACGTCAGCAGCGAAACCCTGCCCGCCGATGTGGCCGCCCGCGCCGAGGAGCTCTGGTCCAGTCAGCCTCGGGAAGCCCTGGGCCTGCTGTATCGGGCACTGCTCAGTCGCCTGCTGGAAGACTTTCATCTGCCCCTCAGCGTGGCCGACACCGAAGGCCAGGTACTGGAGCGGATCAAGGCCTTGCAGCAACCGCCCCTGGAAGCCTTCAGCCGCGAGCTGACGAAACACTGGCAGAACATGGCCTACGGGCACCGGGTTCCCGGCGCCGATCTGCAGCCACAACTGTGCGACGCCTGGCGCAGCCTGTTCGGCCTAGGAGCGCCCGCATGAAACGCTATCTATGGGGCAGCCTGGCCCTGTTGCTGATCCTGGTACTGGGAGCCGCCGGCTACTACCTGTACCGCCACGCCACGCCTTACCAGGAACTCGTCGATCACGGTCCGTCTCCCGAAGCCCGCGCCAATCCCTACCTGGCCGCCGAGATGTTTATGCGCGAACGCGGCCTGAAGGTCGATCACGCCAACGGCCTGGAAGTACTGGCCACCTTGAAGCCCGCCGGCAACAGCCTGTTGTTGCTGGGGGAACGCTCGAACATGAGCCCGCGCCAGGTCGACCAGGTGCTGGATTGGGCCCGTGCCGGTGGCCGGCTGATCTTTGTCGCCGAAGCCCTGTGGGACGATGACACCCAACAAAGCGGTGACCTGCTGCTGGATCGGGTGCAGATCCATCAACAGCTCAGCGAGGACCTTGAGGAACCGCCGGAACAGGAAGCCAACGACGCCTTTCCCAAGCTGACCAAAGTCTATCTGGAAGACGAACAGGCCCCGGCCTACATCGGCTTCGACACCGCCTTCCACCTGGACGACCCGGACAGCCTGGCCCTGTCCTGGGCCAACAGCGGCGTGGCCACCCACATGATCCAGCTCGACTACGGCCAGGGCTCGGTCACCGTGCTGACCGACGCCGACATCTGGAAAGCCCCGGCCATCGGCCTGTACGACAACGCCTGGCTGCTGTGGTACCTCAATACCGATACGGCGGTAACCCTGCTGTTCAACACTGACCACCCGAGCCTGTGGCAATTGCTCTGGCGCTA
>NZ_MOAK01000073.1:122462-123737 GCF_003732485.1 Pseudomonas protegens | reverse complement strand
GGGGCGGGCCGGTAGCCGCCAGGGTCCGTTGCTGGCACCGGCGCCCAAGGCCCGGCGCCAACTGCGTGAACACCTGCGCGCCAGCGCCGACTTCATCCTGCGCCATGGCGGCCAGGGCCCATTGCTGCAGGCCCTGCAACTGGATATCCGGCGCCGGGCCCGACGTCGTCATCCGGGTTTCGAACAGCTGGAGCCCGAAGCCCAGTGGGACGTGCTCGCCCTGCTCAGCCAGCAGCCTGTCGCTGCTGTGCGCCAAGCCCTGCAACCCTTGTCCGGGCAGCGCCTTTCCGGTGCTGACTTCAGCCACCAGGTCGCCCACCTGCAAACTCTCAGGAATGCCCTATGAGCGAACAACCCGTCGAATCCCTTGACTCCTCCGAGGCACCTCAGCCCCAGGCCCATGCGGTCCAGCAGCGGCAACGGGCCAGTCAGCTGGCGCAGGCGGTGCGCCAGGAACTGCAGAAGGTGGTGATCGGCCAGGAGGCCGTGATCGATGATGTGCTGACGGCGCTGATCGCCGGTGGCCACGTACTGCTCGAAGGCGTCCCCGGTCTGGGCAAGACGCTGCTGGTACGGGCCCTGGCCCGCTGCTTCGGCGGTGAGTTCGCACGGATCCAGTTCACCCCGGACCTGATGCCCAGCGATGTCACCGGCCACGCGGTGTACGACCTGCAGACCGAGCAGTTCAAACTGCGCAAGGGCCCGCTGTTCACCAATCTGCTGTTGGCGGACGAAATCAACCGCGCCCCGGCAAAGACCCAGGCCGCCCTGCTGGAAGCCATGCAGGAACGCCAGGTGACCCTGGAAGGCCGGGCCCTGCCCATTGCCCAGCCATTCATGGTTCTGGCGACCCAGAACCCCATCGAGCAGGAAGGCACCTACCCGCTGCCGGAAGCCGAACTGGACCGCTTCATGCTCAAGTTGCGGATGGACTACCCGGACGCCGAGGAGGAACTGAACATGGTTCGCCAGGTGGCTCGCTCGACCCGCGCCGACATGCTCGATGTCCAGCCCCTGCGTACCGTGCTCCAGGCCAAGGACGTGCTGGCCCTGCAGCGCATCGCCAGTGAACTGCCCCTGGACGAACAGGTGCTCGACTATGCCGTGCGCCTGGCCCGGGCCACCCGCAGCTGGCCCGGGCTGACCCTCGGCGCCGGCCCGCGGGCCTCCATTGCCCTGGTGCGCGGAGCCCGGGCAAGGGCCCTGCTGCGGGGCGGCGAATTCGTGATTCCGGATGACATCAAGGGCTGTGCCCTGGCCGTACTGCGGCATCGG
>NZ_MOAK01000073.1:121055-122398 GCF_003732485.1 Pseudomonas protegens | reverse complement strand
AAGCAGATGCTCGAGCAGATTCCGGCACCGCGCCTGTGAGCCGTCCACACTGATGAAGCCGACTCGTCTGTTGCTGATCTGGCTGGGCACTCTGGCCGGCCTGTACATCCTCCTGGGAGCGGTGCGCGCCCTGGGTATCGAGGCCGTGCCACGCCTGGATTCGATCGCCTGGGGCCTGTTGCTGGCGCTGTTGCTGCTGGCACTGCTGGATGCTCTGCGCTTGTCGCGCCTGGCGTCGCCCGAAGTGCAGCGCCAGTTGCCCGGCAGCCTGCCCCTGGGACGCTGGAGCGAAGTGCAACTGGAGATCCGTCACCCTTATCGGCAAGCGCTTCAGGTGCAGCTGTTCGACCATCCGCCCCAAGGCTTGAGCTTTGAGCACCTGCCGCAATCGGTGAGCCTGGAACCGGGCCAGGTCAGCCGGGTGGGGTATAGCGTGCGACCGCTGCAACGAGGACATTTCAACTTCTTCCAGTGTGAAGTCAGCCTGCCCAGCCCACTGGGTCTGTGGAGCGCCAGACGACGGCTGAAAGTCCACGACAGCACCCGGGTCTACCCGGACTTCGCCCGCCTCTATGGCGCGCAGTTGCTGGCAGTGGACAACTGGCTCAGCCAACTCGGGGTGCGCCAACTGCAACGCCGGGGGCTGGGACTGGAATTCAATCAGTTGCGGGAGTTTCGCGAAGGCGACAGCCTGCGGCAGATCGACTGGAAAGCCACCGCCCGCCAGCGCACGCCCATCGCCCGGGAATATCAGGACGAGCGTGACCAGCAGATCATCTTCATGCTCGACTGCGGACGCCGCATGCGCAGCCAGGACGGTGAGCTGGCGCATTTCGACCATGCCCTCAACGCTTGCCTGTTGCTCAGCTATGTCGCGCTGCGCCAGGGCGATGCAGTGGGCCTCTACAGTTTTGCCGGAGAACGCTCGCGCTACCTTGCGCCGGTCAAGGGATCGGCCCAACTGAGCGTGCTGCTCAACGGCGTCTACGACCTGGACACCAGCCAGCGTCCAGCCGACTACCAGGCTGCCGCCAGTGAATTGCTGGCGCGGCAGAAGCGTCGGGCGCTGGTGGTGCTGGTCACCAACCTGCGGGATGAAGACGATCAGGAGCTGCTGACCGCGGTCAAGCGCATCAGCCGCCAGCACCGGGTAATGGTGGCCAGCCTGCGCGAGGAAGTTCTCGACCAGTTGCGCCAGAGCCCGGTGCAGACCCTGCCCGAGGCGCTGATCTACAGCGCGGCCGTGAACTACCTCAATAGCCGGGCCGAGCTCCATGAGCGCCTGAGCGCCCACGGCATCGCCCTGCTCGACGCCCGCCCAGGTGAGCTGGGGGCGGAACTGG
>NZ_MOAK01000073.1:113140-121019 GCF_003732485.1 Pseudomonas protegens | reverse complement strand
GAAAAAAAGCGGCCAGCCTGTAGCGGCTGCCGCGACATTCAGGCCGATGTCTGCAACGGATGGAAGCTGAAGTAGTGCCGCAGGGCCTGCTCCAGTTCAGCGAATTCGCTGGTCGCTCGCAGCAGACTGAATCCGCTGTCGTATTGGTGAGGGGTCAGGTCCTCATGGCACCACAGGCAACAGGCGCTGAAATCGATGAACTGCGCCTGCCCGTCACTGCCGGGGACTTTCACCCGCAGCTCGAACTCGGCACCGATCAGCATCGGCAACTGGCTGATCAACATCAGCCCGTCAGCGGAAATGTTGCCCAGGAAACCGACAGGCTTGTCGGTAAACCGGTTGAAGACTTTCAAGTAGGACGGCAGTTGATGCCGCTCGATCCGAGGTTCCGTGAACATGCTGGGTATCGCTATGAAAGGTCATTAAGCATGACCGCACTAGTGCTTCGCAACGGGCCTTGAGTAGCGGCTCGTTCTCCCGGATTCGAGGTGCGAGGAAAATCTTCACAAGGATTTCAACGCCACTGCGCAGGCAGGAACCGTGCAGTGTTCGAACAACCTGTACAAATGTTAGCTCAAGCACGAGGGGCAATTACACTGCCCCTGACCGGTATCGCTTACAACGCGGTGCGGCGCACTTGTGCTGCACCGTTTGCCGGGTAATGCCCCAGTTGCTGCAGGGTGTCCAGGCGGGCACGAGCACGGTAGGCGTATTCGCTACTGGGGTACTGGGTAATGATGAACTGATACGTCTGGGCCGCGTCGACGAACAACTTCTGGCGTTCCAGGCATTGCCCGCGCAGCATCGAAACTTCCGGCTGGATGTAACGCCGTGCACGGCTGTCGCGGTCGACCTGGCTCAACTCGAGCATCACGCTCTCGCAGTTGCCGCGGTCATAAGCGCGGTAGGCGTTATTCAAATGATGGTTCATGGACCAGCGGGTGCAGCCGACAACACTGACGGCCAGGGCAGCAATGAGTACGAATCGCATGGGGTATCTCCTGTCTTGTGCAGTGTATCGACTCATCGGCAAAAATCTTCAAGGTTGTTGCGGTAAACAAACAAAGCAATAAGTAGTGCAAACGAACAATGACTACAACTTCGGAGCATAGTAGCCTCTCGTTGCGCTTGAACTCAGGAGTCCGTGCATGTCCGTTCGTCGTACCAAAATCGTTGCCACCCTTGGCCCGGCCAGTAACTCGCCGGAAGTTCTCGAACAGTTGATTCTCGCGGGCCTGGATGTTGCCCGTCTGAACTTCTCCCACGGCACTCCGGACGAGCACAAGGCTCGCGCCAAACTGGTCCGCGACCTGGCCGCCAAGCACGGCCGCTTCGTGGCCATCCTCGGCGACCTGCAAGGCCCGAAGATCCGCATCGCCAAATTCGCCAACAAGCGTATCGAACTGAAGATCGGTGACCAGTTCACCTTCTCCACCGTGCACCCGCTGACCGAAGGCAACCAGGACATCGTCGGCATCGACTACCCGGATCTGGTCAAGGATTGCGGCGTCGATGACGAACTGCTGCTGGACGATGGCCGTGTGGTGATGCGCGTGCAAACCGCCACTGCCACCGAGCTGCACTGCGTGGTGACCGTCGGCGGCCCGCTGTCCGACCACAAAGGCATCAACCGTCGTGGCGGCGGCCTGACCGCTCCGGCCCTGACCGAAAAAGACAAGGCCGACATCAAGCTGGCCGCCGAAATGCAAGTCGACTACCTGGCCGTGTCCTTCCCTCGCGATGCTGCCGATATGGAATACGCGCGCAAGCTGCGTGACGAATCCGGTGGTACTGCCTGGCTGGTGGCGAAGATCGAACGCGCCGAAGCCGTGGCCGACGACGAAACCCTCGACGGCCTGATCAACGCCAGTGACGCCGTGATGGTGGCCCGTGGCGACCTGGGCGTGGAAATCGGCGATGCCGAGCTGGTGGGCATCCAGAAGAAAATCATTCTCCACGCTCGCCGCCACAACAAGGCAGTGATCGTAGCGACCCAGATGATGGAGTCGATGATCCAGAACCCGATGCCGACCCGTGCCGAAGTGTCCGACGTGGCCAACGCCGTGCTCGACTACACTGATGCGGTCATGCTCTCGGCAGAAAGCGCCGCCGGTGCCTACCCGCTGGAAGCGGTCCAGGCCATGGCGCGGATCTGTGTCGGTGCGGAAAAGCACCCCACCAGCAAGACCTCCAGCCACCGCATGGGCAAGGTGTTCGAAAGCTGCGACCAGAGCATCGCCCTGGCGGCGATGTACACCGCCAACCACTTCCCAGGCGTGAAGGCCATCATCGCCCTGACGGAAAGCGGCTACACCCCGCTGATCATGTCGCGCATCCGTTCTTCGGTGCCGATCTATGCCTACTCTCCACACCGTGAAACCCAGGCGCGTGCAGCCATGTTCCGCGGCGTCTACACCATCCCGTTCGACCCGGCTTCCCTGCCTCCGGAGCAGGTCAGCCAGGCTGCGATCGACGAGTTGCTCAAGCGCGGTGTCGTAGAAAAAGGCGACTGGGTGATTCTCACCAAGGGCGACAGCTACCACACCACCGGCGGCACCAACGGCATGAAGATCCTGCACGTTGGCGACCCGATGGTCTGAGCCCTGGCTCGCTGAACGCAAAAGCCCCGGCGGTGAAAACCCCGGGGCTTTTTTTATCTCCGTCCTACCCTTTAACGACAGGCATCAGCCTTTGGCGAGAAACCCCGACAATGCGGCGATGGCCTCTGGCGAGCGCAAACGCTGAGTGAACTGCACGCCCTCTTCTTCTATCACCTGGCGCAGTTGCTCACGATAGGGAGCCTTCATCAGGCGCTTGCTCACCTGCACCGCTTCCGGCGCCAGTTGGCTAAAACGCAGAGCCGCCTCTCTGGCTTTGGCCAGGGCTGCCGCGCCATCTCCCAGGGCCGCAGTGGCAATACCCCAGGCCGCCGCCTGTTCCCCACTGAAACCTTCGCCGAGCAGCAACAACTCAGCGGCCTTGGCCTGTCCCAGCAAGCGCGGCAGGATCAGGCTCGAGCCAAACTCCGGGCACAGCCCGAGGTTGACGAACGGCATGCGCAGCCGTGCATCACGGCTGACATAGACCAGATCGCAATGCAGCAGCAAGGTAGTGCCAATGCCCACGGCCGCGCCGGCCACCGCAGCCACCACCGGCTTGCGGCACTCCAGCAGGTTGCGCATGAACTGGAACACCGGGCTGTCCAGATCCCTGGGCGGCTGTTGCAGGAAGTCGGCGATGTCGTTGCCGGCGGTAAAGCACTCGCTGCTGCCGCAGATCAGCAATGCATTGATTTGCGGATCGGCATCCGCCTCGGCCAGGGCTTCGGCCAGACGGCTGTACATGGCACGGGTCAGGGCGTTTTTCTTGTCGGGGCGGTTCAGGCGCAGGGTCAGCAGCCCGCCCTCGCGTTGCAGCTCGATGGCATCGGTCATGAAGATCTCGCTCTGGAAAAATCAGCGCTCAACCACGGGGCAGGAACACATCGGCCAGCAGTTGATTGCGCGGCAGCCCCGCCAGGTACAGGCGCCGGGCAAAGGCATCGACACTGTCGGGGTGCCCGCAGAGTAAGGCCTGGGTTTGCCGGGAAACAAGCCGCAGTTGCGCCAGGGCCGTCGTCAGCTCCGCCCCCTGCCACAGCTCGACACTCAGCTGGGGACGGTTCGCCGCCAGGGCTGCCAAGGGTTTGGCCAGATAATGCTCGGTGGCGTCATGGGCCAGGTGAATGATGCGGATAGGACCTTGGTGATCCTGACGCAGGGCTTCGCGCAGCACCCCGAACAAGGGCGCCAGGCCGGTTCCCGAGGCCAGCAGCCAGAGCGGTCGTTGCTGCCAGTCCGGATCGTAGTGCAAGGCGCCGCCGCGCAACTCGCCCAGGCGGATCGGGTCCCCCGGTTGCAACTGGCGCGCGGCATCGCTGAATTGTCCCGGATGCCGACAGTCCAGATGAAACTCCAGGAAGCGGTCCTCTTCCGGCAGGCTGGCCAGGGAATACGGCCGGGCGATCTGGCTGGCGGTCCACAGCACCAGATGCTGGCCGGCGCGATAACGCAATGGCCGCTCAGGTTGCACACGCAAGCGCAGGACCGTGGGCGATAGCCAGTCGAGCCCGACCACCTGGGCCGGCAGGCCATCGCGCAGCGGATCAAAAGTCTCGACCTGCAGATCCTCCACCACCTGGCACTGACAGGCCAGGCGCCAGCCGCGACGGCGCTGTTCATCGCTCAGGGCATCCGGCCGACTGTCGCTGGGCAGGCCCCGGACACAATGCACCAGGCAGGCATGACAACTGCCGGCACGACAACTGTAAGGCACCGCCACACCGGCCTGATTCAAGGCATCCAGCAGGTTGCTTGCGGGCGCCACCGACCAGCGCCGGTTGCCCACGGTCAATTCAGGCATCGAGGTTTTCCCAGGCGGCGGAACAACGATTGCGGCCGTCGCGCTTGGCCCGGTACAGCGCCTGATCGGCGCGTTGCAGGGCATTGTCCAGATCATCGCCGGCCTGCAGCAGGGTCATCCCTGCCGACAGGCTCAGGTCACGCACATTCAGGCCCACCAGTTGCACCTCCATGAAGGCCAGGCGCAGGCGCTCGCAACAGGAGGTCAGGCGCTCGGCATCACACTCGGGCAACAGCACCACGAACTCCTCACCGCCGTAGCGCGCCAGCACATCGTCGTCCCGCAGGCAGGCCGTGGCCACCGCGGCGAACGCCTGCAGCACCTGATCTCCCGCCGCATGGCCGTGGAGATCGTTGATGCGCTTGAAATGATCCAGGTCGATCAGCGCCAGCCCATGCACCTGTTCCTCGCCCATGGCCTGCAACTCGCGGCTGGCGATACGCAGGAAGTGCCGGCGATTGAACAGCCCGGTCAACTCATCGGTAGCCACCAGGTCCTCCAGTTGTCGCATCATCCCCCGCAGGGTGTCCTGATGGGCCTGCAGGGCAAAACGTCGCTGACGCATGCGCGAACGCGACGCCTGGACATAGGCGGCGTACAGGCACATCCACACCAGCATCACCAGCAGCACACAGACTTGCAGCGCCGCCAGCTGGGGATCATCGAGGACAAAGCGATAGCCGTCCCACAGGTTGACCCCGGCAAAACAGAAGAAGATCAACACCGCGCACCGCAGGTAGGCCCGGCGGGACAAATGAAACAGGCCGAACAGCAGCGGCAGGATATAGAACACCAGGAAGGCGCCCCGGGCCTGATCCAGGTGGGCGATCAGCCAGGTCTGCCAGGCAATGCCCAGAACCACCTGGACTTCGGTCAGGCTGGGGTCGGCAAAGCGCAGGTTGCGTCCGCTGGTGAACACCCAGTACAGCAGTCCCTGACTGGCCAGCACCAATGCGCTGCCCATCAGTGCACTGCTGATGGAGGCGCGAGAGTGCCCCGTAAGAACCGCCAGCCAGAACAGCAGCAGGATCAGTCCGTAGGTGCCCGCAGCAATGGTGAAGCGCTTGAATAACAAGCTCTGGATGGCTTTATGGGTCAATCGTTGACTCACCGTGAGAAAGGAGGCTTAAAGAGTTTCCTACCCTGCAGGCCAGTTGCCACTTTAGTGCTGCGCCCGGCAAATGACTATCCAAATTTTAAGCCGTGTTCTGCGGTTTCGCCGCTGATTCACGCAAGAACAGTGCCCATCCGATGGGCGACTTTCGTTTGCCTGGCTGGCGGGTGTGCCGGGCCCCCAGGCGCGGTATACTGCCGCGCCTTTTTAGCGTCGCGCCAGTTGTCTGTCCGGCGTGCCTTAGAAGGTGTCTGCAACCGACCGATACACCCTGCTGCAGCCACCTTATTAAATGTTCCCGTCTTTTAGAGGAGCGCGACTCATGACCGTGATCAAGCAAGACGACCTGATTCAGAGCGTTGCCGACGCCCTGCAGTTCATTTCCTACTACCACCCCGTGGACTTCATCCAGGCGATGCACGAGGCCTACCTGCGCGAGGAATCGCCGGCCGCTCGTGACTCCATGGCACAGATCCTGATCAACTCGCGCATGTGCGCCACCGGCCACCGGCCGATCTGCCAGGACACCGGTATCGTCACCGTGTTCGTTCGCGTGGGCATGGACGTGCGCTGGGACGGCGCCACCATGAGCCTGGACGACATGATCAACGAAGGCGTGCGTCGCGCCTACAACCTGCCGGAAAACGTCCTGCGCGCTTCCATCCTGGCCGACCCGGCAGGCGCTCGGAAAAACACCAAGGACAACACCCCGGCAGTGATCCACTACTCCATCGTTCCCGGCAACACCGTGGAAGTGGACGTGGCGGCCAAGGGCGGCGGCTCCGAGAACAAATCGAAGATGGCCATGCTCAACCCGTCCGACTCCATCGTCGACTGGGTCCTCAAGACCGTGCCCACCATGGGTGCCGGCTGGTGCCCACCGGGCATGCTGGGCATCGGCATCGGCGGCACCGCCGAGAAGGCGGCGGTGATGGCCAAGGAAGTGTTGATGGAGTCCATCGACATCCACGAGCTCAAGGCTCGCGGCCCGTCCAACCGCATTGAAGAAATGCGCCTGGAGCTGTTCGAGAAGGTCAACCAACTGGGCATCGGCGCCCAGGGCCTGGGTGGCCTGACCACCGTGCTCGACGTGAAGATCATGGACTACCCGACCCACGCCGCCTCCCTGCCGGTGTGCATGATCCCCAACTGCGCCGCCACCCGTCACGCGCACTTCGTGCTCGACGGTTCCGGCCCGGCCGAACTGGAGGCACCGCCTCTGGACGCCTACCCGGAAATCGTCTGGGAAGCCGGTCCTTCGGCGCGTCGTGTCAACCTCGACACTCTGACGCCGGAAGACGTGCAAAGCTGGAAACCGGGCGAGACCGTGCTGCTCAACGGCAAGATGCTTACCGGTCGCGACGCGGCGCACAAGCGCATGGTGGAGATGCTGAACAAGGGTGAAACCCTGCCGGTAGACCTCAAGGGTCGCTTCATCTACTACGTCGGCCCGGTCGATCCGGTAGGCGACGAAGTGGTAGGCCCGGCCGGCCCGACCACCGCCACGCGGATGGACAAGTTCACCCGGCAGATCCTCGAGCAGACCGGCCTTCTGGGCATGATCGGCAAGTCCGAGCGTGGCCCGACCGCCATCGACGCGATCAGGGACAACAAGGCCGTGTACCTGATGGCCGTTGGCGGCGCCGCTTACCTGGTGGCCCAGGCGATCAAGAAGTCCAAGGTCCTGGCCTTCGCCGAACTGGGCATGGAAGCGATCTACGAGTTCGAGGTCAAGGACATGCCAGTGACTGTCGCCGTGGACAGCAAGGGCGAGTCGGTCCACATCACCGGTCCTGCCATCTGGCAGAAAAAGATCAGTGACAGCCTGGCAGTAGAAGTGCAGTAAGCCCTTCTCCCGTTTGGCCAAAGCGGCGGCGCTGTTGAGACAACAGCCCGTCGCTTTTTTTATGGCGCGCCCTTTCGCGACACTGTCGGCGATCAACGTTCCACCCGGCGCTCATGCTATCGTTCCCGCCCCCATTGCAGCCTGCCCCGACTCATGGCCCAGATCTCTCGCCCTCTACGCTTGACGTTCTATATCCTGGTTATTCTCGCTGGCACCGTCATCAGCGCCGGTCTGGCCATGCGCCACGCCGAACGCCAGACGCTGGTGGAGGATGCCGCCCGCGCCAATGAACAGCTGGGGCTGTATGCCAACTCCCTGCATACCCTGATCGAACGCTATCGCGCGCTGCCGGCGGTGCTGGCCCTGGACCCGGAGCTGCGCGCGGCACTTCAGGGCCCGGTGACGGCAGACACCCAGGATGCACTGAACCGCAAGCTGGAAAAGATCAACGGTGCCGCCCGCTCCTCGACCCTGGAACTTTTGAACCATGAAGGCCTGGCCGTGGCGGCCAGCAACTG
>NZ_MOAK01000073.1:110312-113062 GCF_003732485.1 Pseudomonas protegens | reverse complement strand
AAGCAGACCCGCAGCCAGGGCAGCGGACGTTTCTACGCAGTGGGGGTAACCAGTGGCATTCCGGGGTATTTCCTCTCCAGTGCGGTCAAGGCCGACAACGAGGACTTCCTCGGGGCCATGGTGGTCAAGCTGGAATTCCCCGAACTGGAGCATGAATGGAGCCAGGGCAACGACACCCTGCTGGTGAGCGACGCCCGGGGCATCATCTTTATCGCCAACCAGCCCGGCTGGCGTTACCGGCAGTTGCAAGCGCTGTCCGAAAACGACCTGGCGGAGATCAAGCTGACTCGCCAGTACGACAAGCAACCCCTGACGGCGCTGCAACACACGGCCCTGCAAAAATTCGACGACAACAGCAGCCTGGTCCGGGTCGAGGGCCCCGAGGGCGTGGCCAACTATCTCTGGGAATCCCTGCCGCTGACCGCCGAGGGCTGGACCCTGCACCTGTTGCGCAAGCCGGCGAGCGCTTTCGAGGAGAGCCGCAATGCCGGGCTGGCGGCCGCCGGAGCCTGGCTGACCCTGGTATTCCTGTTGCTGTTCCTCAGCCAACGCTGGCGCCTGGGGAAGATTCGTCAGCGCAACCGTGAAGAGCTGGAGCAATTGGTTCAGGAACGCACTCGAGATCTGCGCACCGCCCAGGAAGGCCTGGTGCAATCGGCCAAGCTGGCCGCCCTGGGGCAGATGTCCGCGGCCCTGGCCCATGAAATCAACCAGCCCCTGACCGCCCAGCGCATGCAGTTGGCAACCCTGAGACTGCTGCTGGATCACGGCCGGGTGGAGGAGGCCTACAAGGCCCTGCGGCCACTGGACGACATGCTGACCCGCATGGCCGCCCTTACCAGCCATCTCAAGACCTTCGCCCGCAAGAGCCCCGGCGGCCTGCGCGAACGCCTGGACCTGGCGGCCGTGGTGGACCAGTCGCTGCACTTGCTGGAGACCCGGCTACGCGGCGAAGACATCGAAGTGGTACTGCACCTGACCCGCCCGGCCTGGGTCCGCGGCGACGCCATCCGCCTGGAACAGGTACTGATCAACCTGCTGCGCAACGCCCTCGATGCCATGCAGGAAAACACACAGAAACGCCTGGAAATCAGCCTCGAAGCCGAAGATCAACTGTGGCAGCTGCGGGTCGCCGACACCGGTGGCGGCATCGCCGAGGAGCACCTGCTGAGCGTGTTCGATCCATTCTTCACCACCAAGCCGGTGGGGGATGGCCTGGGCCTGGGGCTGGCCGTGTCCTACGCCATCGTCCACGAACTGGGAGGCCGCCTGAGCGCCGCCAACCAGGATCAGGGCGCGGTGTTCACCCTAAGCCTGCCCATCGATCTGGAGGCGCACATCCAATGCTGAACTCGGTAATCGTGGTGGATGACGAGGCCAGCATCCGCACCGCCGTCGAACAATGGCTGAGCCTGTCGGGCTTCGAGGTCCAGCTGTTCAGCCGCGCCGAGGATTGCCTGGCGCAGTTGCCGAAGAACTTCCCCGGGGTGATCCTCAGCGATGTGCGCATGCCCGGTATCAGCGGCCTGGAGCTGCTGACCCAGGTCCAGCGCCTGGACCCCGACCTGCCGATCATCCTGCTGACCGGTCACGGTGACGTGCCTATGGCGGTCGAGGCCATGCGCGACGGGGCCTACGACTTCCTGGAAAAACCCTTCAGCCCCGACACCCTGCTCAGCAGCCTGCGCCGAGCCCTGGACAAGCGCCGCCTGGTCCTGGAAAACCGTCGCCTGCACCAACAGGCCGACAGCCGGGCCAAGCTCGACGCCACCTTGCTCGGCGTGTCCCGGTCCCTGCAGACCCTACGCCGCCAGGTGCTGGACCTGGCCGCCCTGCCCGTGAATGTGCTGATTCGAGGTGAAACCGGCAGCGGCAAGGAATTGATCGCCCGCTGCCTGCATGATTTTGGTCCCCGGGCCGCCAAACCCTTCGTGGCCTTGAACTGTGCAGCGATCCCCGAACAACTGTTCGAGGCCGAACTGTTCGGCCATGAGAGCGGCGCCTTTACCGGCGCCCAGGGCAAGCGCATCGGCAAACTGGAGTACGCCCATGGCGGCACGCTGTTTCTCGACGAGATCGAAAGCATGCCCCTGGCCCAGCAGGTAAAACTGCTGCGGGTGCTGCAGGAGCAGAAACTGGAACGCCTGGGCTCCAACCAGAGCATCAAGGTCGACCTGCGGGTGATCGCCGCCACCAAGCCCGACCTGCTGGAAGAGGCCCGGGCCGGACGCTTTCGCGAAGACCTGGCCTATCGCCTGACCGTCGCCGAGCTGCGCCTGCCGCCCCTGCGTGAGCGTCGCGAGGATATTGCGCAACTCTACGAACACTTCGCCCAGGCCGCCGCCGAGCGTCTGGGACGCAGCGTCGCACCCTTGAGCGGTCCGCAGTTGAGCCGCCTGCTCAGCCATGACTGGCCGGGCAACGTGCGTGAACTGGCCAACGTCGCCGAACGTCAGGTGCTGGGCCTCGGAGAGCCGGAACCCGACATCCTCGAAGCCGGGCAGTCCCTTGCAGCACAACAAGAGGCCTTCGAAGCCCAGTGCCTGCGCGCCGCCCTGACTCGCCACAAGGGCGAGATCAAGGCAGTGCTCAACGAACTGCAACTGCCCCGCCGGACCCTGAATGAAAAAATGCAACGTCACGGCCTGACCAGGGAGATGTTCCTCAAAGAGGAATAGCCCCCGCCTGCAGGAGCCGGCTTGCCAGCGAAAAGGCTCTCAAGCCCGGTGCAACCCCACCAACTCCCTCAC
>NZ_MOAK01000073.1:76423-110283 GCF_003732485.1 Pseudomonas protegens | reverse complement strand
CCGCAAAAGGCACGCCGCCCGAGCGCGCCTCCCAGGGCCGCGTTCACTTCGGCAATTTCCCGCCTACCCGGCAGGCACCCATAGGCGGATTTCCGCTCATCACCACAGATAAAACCCCTCTAGCCCGGGCCTCTCGCTCTTGGCACAGCTCCTGCTATAGCCCCAGTAGGCTGCGCTTGCGCGCGCTCCACAAAAACAATGAATAGAAGGGTCCGTCATGGATATCTCTAATACCCTACCTGCTGGGTCGGCGGCTGCGCCCACCCAGGAAAAGACCACCGCCAGCCGCCTGAAATCGATTTTCAGCGGTTCCGTCGGCAACATGGTCGAGTGGTACGACTGGTACGTCTACGCTGCATTCTCGCTGTACTTCGCCAAAGTCTTCTTCCCCAAGGGCGACACCACTGCGCAACTGCTGAACACCGCCGCGATCTTCGCCGTGGGCTTCCTGATGCGCCCGATCGGTGGCTGGCTGATGGGGCTGTACGCAGACCGCAAAGGCCGTAAAGCCGCGCTGATGGCCTCGGTGCTGCTGATGTGCTTCGGCTCCCTGATCATCGCCCTGACCCCGGGTTACGAAACCATCGGCGTCGGAGCTCCGATCCTGCTGGTGCTGGCGCGCCTGATGCAGGGCCTGTCGGTGGGCGGCGAGTACGGCACTTCGGCCACCTACCTCAGCGAGATGGCGACCAAGGAACGTCGCGGCTTCTTCTCCAGCTTCCAGTACGTGACCCTGATTTCCGGCCAGCTCATCGCCCTGGCGGTGCTGATCGTGCTGCAGAACGTACTGACCACCGAAGAACTGCAGTCCTGGGGCTGGCGGATTCCGTTCGGCATCGGCGCTCTGTGTGCGGTCGTGGCCCTGTACCTGCGTCGCGGCATGGAAGAAACCGAGTCCTTCACCAAGAAGAAGGAAAAGCCCAAAGAAAGCCTGATGCGCACCCTGATGCGTCATCCCAAGGAATTGATGACCGTGGTCGGCCTGACCATGGGCGGCACCCTGGCCTTCTACACCTACACCACCTACATGCAGAAATACCTGGTGAACACCGTCGGCATGAGCATTTCCGACTCCACCACCATTTCTGCAGCGACCCTGTTCCTGTTCATGTGCCTGCAACCGGTGATCGGTGCGCTGTCGGACAAGATCGGTCGGCGACCGATCCTGATTGCCTTCGGCATCCTCGGCACCCTGTTCACCGTGCCGATCCTCACCACCCTGCACACCATCCAGACCTGGTGGGGCGCGTTCTTCCTGATCATGGCGGCGCTGATCATCGTCAGTGGCTACACCTCGATCAACGCAGTGGTGAAGGCCGAGCTGTTCCCCACTGAAATCCGTGCCCTGGGTGTGGGCCTGCCCTACGCGCTGACCGTATCGATCTTCGGCGGCACCGCGGAGTACATCGCCCTGTGGTTCAAGAGCATCGGCATGGAAACCGGCTACTACTGGTACGTCACCGCCTGCATTGCCTGTTCGCTGCTGGTCTACGTGACCATGAAGGACACCCGCAAGCATTCGCGGATCGAGACCGACTGAAAAAAACAACGCCCGGGTGCAAGGCCCGGGCGTACTTGCTGATCTGTAGGACGCTTTCGCCGGCAAGCCGGCTCCTACAGATGCTGGGTGTGAGTCAGGACAGTTCAGCGGCGTTCTGCCGTGAGAAGCGGTTCTGGGCCCAGGACGCACCGACAATCATCACCAGCAGAATCCCCGCCAATACCGCCGATGAGCCGATGGTGCCGAAATCCAGGCCACCCTTTCCATGGGGTTTGGTGAGGAAGTCGCCCAAGGTCGCGCCGAAGGGTCGGGGCATCGACAGCAGATCACCTGCGGTTTCAGGGTCGCCGCGCAGATTTTCATGACCCAGAAGGCCAGGGTGATCTGGGGAAGTTTGTTCATTGGTAAGGGAGCTCCAAGGGTCGCATTCGAGATGGCCTGTCGTGGGTTGCAGACCTGCGCGAAGGCTGAACGCCCCGGAGTGAAAAATAGGTCGGGGCTGAATGAAAAAACCGTTGAAGGTTTTTTTATCCTTTTTTTGTCCGCCACCTGCTCAATTAATGATCAGTTAATGCTGGATGCTTAGCCTGCTACTGAATCCAAGTTGCGACTTGGCACGTATCTGTAGTGAGGCCTGAGTGCGGTAACCGGTGGTCAGTAATGACGGCCTACATATCGGTAAATTCGATTTTAATAAGCATTAATTTGCGCTTTTTTATCAAATTTACAGGAGTAGGATTCATTCCAAGCCCAACGCAAACACCTCAACGAACCTGGAGTCACCACCATGAAAAGCAAACTGATCCTCGCCCTGACCCTGTCGGTACTGGCTGCCAACACCTTCGCTGCTGACGGTTTCGATCGCACCGGTTCCGCCACCTTCGCTGCAGACGGCTACGACCGCACCGGTTCCGCTACCTTCGCTGAAGATGGCTACGACCGTACCGGTTCCGCTACCTTCGCTGAAGATGGCTACGACCGCACTGGTTCCGCTACCTTCGCTGCCGACGGCTACGACCGCACCGGTTCCGCCACCATCAGTTGATCGATTCACCTGACACCACAGCCCGGCTTCGGCCGGGCTTAGTCTTTTCTGGCCGGGGAAGATCTGCCGCCACCTGGATCACTCGGGGCCCGGACGCTGGAATTCGACCAGAGCGCACTGCACTATGGCGCCCTTCACTCGCACCCCTGCAGGAACCTTGAGCCATGTCCGACGATATCCACTATTACCAACCTGCCCTGGGCCACGGCCTGCCCCATGACCCGTTCAATGCCATCGTCGGCCCGCGCCCCATTGGCTGGATTTCTTCCCAGGATGTCGAAGGCCGGCTGAACCTGGCGCCTTACAGTTTCTTCAATGCCTTCAACTACATTCCGCCGATCATTGGTTTTTCCAGCGTCGGGCGCAAAGACAGCCTGAACAACATCGAGGCCACCGGGGAGTTCGCCTGGAACCTGGCCACCCGGCCCCTGGCCGAACAGATGAACCAGAGCTGCGCCGCGGTCCCCGCCGAGGTCAACGAGTTCGAACTGGCCGGGTTGACGCCCGTGGCCTCGAAGATCATCAGCGTGCCCCGGGTTGCCCAGAGCCCGGTGTCCTTCGAATGCAAGGTCACCCAGATCATTCAGTTGCAACGTGCGGACAAGGAGTTGGTGCCGAGCTGGCTGATCCTTGGCGAAGTGGTCGCCGTGCATATCGCCAAGTGGCTGCTCAAGGACGGGATCTACGACACCGCCGCGGCAGAACCCATTCTGCGCGGCGGCGGGCCGGCGGACTATTTCCAGTTGGGACCCGAGGCCCTGTTCAAGATGCACCGCCCAGGAGCGGTCAGGTAGTTCGGCGACTCAGTGACTGTGAAAGCTCAGTTCGCCGTCTTGATCGACGTCGGCCAGCTGTTCGAGGTGTTGCGCGGCAGCCTGGTCGGCTTCGTGAGCGGTCTTGAAGATCTGCTCAACCAGAATTTTATGAAAGCGTGGAGCCCCTGAAGCGCCCAGGGCTTTGACGGCGATGGCGGCGCTGTATCCCCCCTCCCCTGGAACCACAGCGGAAACTGCTTCGTAGTGTGCAAACTCTTTACGTGCCATGTTGCTGATCCTGGCCAATGGAAAGTCGGCCATTCTAAACCTTCAACTGGCCAGCTTGTGCACCGGCGCGCGCTGCAGTTGCGCGTACTCACCATGAGCCTCAAGCGCCGACACCGTGCTGAAGGTGTGGAAGTCCAGGCTGTTGACCACCAGGTCCTGAACCAACTCGGCGAAGATCGCCATGGTCGGCGAGTTGAAATAGGCGGTCATTGTCTGCTGGCTGCTCCAGAAGCCGGACATCAGCCACAGGTCGGCATCGCACTGCGAATGCTGTACAGCGAAGTGCAGGCAGCCGGTGGCCTGGCGCGAAGGTTCGATCAGGCTGCTCAAGCGCGCCCCCAGCTCCGTGGAGCGCCCGGCCCGGGCCCGAACAAAAGCCATGTGACTGACGGGAATATGCGTGGACATGTGGAACCCTCCCAGGGTGTTGTCGAGGCAGCCGGGGGACGGGCTGCGACACAATCAACGATACGGGGCGGGCCCACTCGCGCGTTAGTCGATTTCTGCCGTTGATTTGCCCAATCCTGCGACAAGCCTGTTCCTGTACCGCATGGGCGGCGACACGGGACAGAAGCGTTACAACGGTGTTTCAAGCAAGTGAAACGCCCGAGCATCGGCTCACCTTGCCTATCGCGCGCGCAAGCAGCAGGATCAGGCAAGTTTTACGCAGAATTCGCCTACCCGCGACTCTTGCACAAACTTAAGCTGTGCCGACTGCAAACATCCCGAGGCGCCCCATGTCATCACTGGATACCCTGCCGCCGCCCCTGGCTCCGGAGATGGAACGCCAGCGCGTGGAACTGGCCGCGATCATTGCGCGCAACACCGCCGAAGACGGCAGCTACGCCACCGCCATCGACTCGCTGTTCGTCTCGCGCCACAGCACCTCCCATCATTTCGGCTCGGTGCTGGCACAACCGGCGCTGTGCATCATGGCCCAGGGTCGCAAGGAAGTGCGCCTGGCCGATGAAAGCTACAACTACGACCCATTGAATTACCTGGTGGTCTCGGTTTCCGTGCCGCTGAGCGGCAAGGTGGCGATCGTTTCGCCGCAAGAGCCGATCCTGGCCCTGCGCCTGGACATCGACCCCGGGGAAATCAATGCGCTGATCGCCGATGCCGGCCCCCTGGGCGTACCCGCCCGGCCCACCGGACGGGGCCTGTACGTGGAGCGCCTGGACCCGGCGATGCTCGACGCCGTGCTGCGCCTGACCCGCCTGCTGGACACCCCGAAAGACATCGCCATGCTCGCGCCGCTGGTGCGTCGGGAAATTCTCTATCGCCTGCTGCGCAGCCCCCAGGGCCACCGCCTGTATGAGATCGCCACCGCCAACAGTCAGGGTCACCGCGTCAACCAGGCCATCAAATGGCTCAACGGTAATTTCGTGCACCCGTTGCGCATCGATGACCTGGCTCGGGAAGTGAACCTGAGCGTGTCGACCCTGCATCACCGCTTCAAGGCGATGACCGCCATGAGCCCCTTGCAGTACCAGAAGCAGCTGCGCCTGCAAGAAGCCCGGCGCCTGATGCTGGCCGAAGGGCTGGAGGCTTCGGCGGCGGGGTATCGGGTCGGCTATGAAAGCCCGTCCCAGTTCAGCCGCGAGTACAGCCGACTGTTTGGCGCGCCGCCCCTGCGGGACATGGCGCGCCTGCGGGTGGGCGGGTAACCCGGGCTCGCCGGCAAGCCGGCTCCTACAGCGCGCGGATTACGTGCTTGAGCTCCTGGAAGGCTTGCAAGCCCCAAGGCCCCAGTTCGCGGCCGATGCTGCTCTGTTTGTAGCCGCCCCAGGCGGTCTGGGGAAAGATCACCTGGGGTGCGTTGATCCACACCAGGCCGGCCTGCAGGGCATTGGCAACCCGTTCGGCATTTTCCACGTCCGCCCCCACCACACTGGCCACCAGGCCGAACTCGCTGTCATTGGCCAGTTCAATCGCCTCTTGCTCGCTGCTGAAGCTGCGCACACAGAGCACCGGGCCAAAGATTTCGTCACGCCACAGGGCACTGTCCAGCGGCACCTCGGTGAACACCGTGGGCTGGATGAAAAAGCCCTGCAGCAACCCGGCCGGGCGGCCGCCGCCACAGACCAGCCTGGCACCGACATTCAGGCCACGATCGATGTGCGCCAATACTCTCTGATATTGCGCCTGGTTCACCAGGGCGCCCATCACCACCTCGGGGTCGAACGGGTCGGCCACCCGAATGCCTTCGGCCCGGGCCTTGAGCCGCAAGAGGAATTCATCGGCCAGCTCGTCGGCGACCAATACCCGGCTGGTGGCAGAGCACATCTGCCCGGCATTGAAGAAACCACCGCCACAGGCCAGCTCCACCGCCAGGTCAAGGTCGGCATCCGCCAGCACCAGCAAGGATGACTTGCCCCCCAGTTCCAGGCTCACGCCCTTGATGGTTTCCGCCGCCCGCTGCATGACCTGGACCCCCACCGCATTACTGCCAGTGAAGGAAATCTTCGCCACTCGCGGGTCCGCCGCCAAAGGCGCGCCGACCGCCAGGCCGGTCCCGCAGACCAGGTTGAACACTCCATTGGGCAAGCCGCTTTCGGCGATGATCGCCGCCAGCTCCAGCTCCGGCAGAGGAGTGACTTCCGAGGGCTTGAGCACCACGCTGCAGCCGGCGGCCAGGGCGGGCGCCAACTTCCAGGCCGTGGTGACCATGGGGAAGTTCCACGGCACGATCAGCCCGACCACGCCACAGGGCTCGCGACGCAGGCGCGCGCTGAAATCCGCGCAGGGCAGCGGCACATTCGCATCCTGGGTCGCGTCCAACGCCTCGGCCAGCCCGGCGTAGTACTCAAAGGTGGCGATGACATCGTCCACATCCATGGCCGCCTCGAACTGCGGCTTACCGTTGTTGCTGGACTGCAGGTGCATCAGCCGCTCCCGGCGTTCGGCCACGCCGGCAGCGATCTTGCGCAGCACGGCGGCACGCTCCACGCCACTGCTTTGCGCCCAGCGGGCAAGCCCCGCCGTAGCGGCCTGCAGCGCCTGATCCACGGCTTGTGGCCCGGCGCCCGCCACCCAGGCCAAGGGCGCCTCGGTGGACGGGTTGATCACCTGCAGATGCTCACTGCCTGCCGACCATTGGCCATCGATGTACACACCGTTCAACACGTGTGGCGAACTCATGCCTGTACTCCTTGAGTCCAGCGATTCTGGTCAACTTCAATCAAGGTCGGTCCCTGGCGATCGGCTGCCATGCGCAAGGCCGCACGCAGTTGTTCGACGCTGTCGATGCGCTCGGCTGCGCACCCGAGGCTCTTGGCCACGGCAATGAAATCCGGGGTGTAGATATCGACCCCTACAGGCTCGATGGCACGATTGACCATGTACTTCTTGATCTCCTCATAACCCTGGTTATTCCACAGCAGGACGATGATCGGCGTGCGTGCTTCCACGGCGCAGGCCAGTTCCGCCAGGGTGAACTGCAAGCCGCCATCGCCGATCAGGCAAGCCACCGGCCGCCGCTGGCTGGACTGGGAAGCGCCCCCGAGCCAGGCGCCGATGGCGGCCGGCAAGGCATAACCCAGGGTGCCGTAGCCGGTGGACGAGTTGAACCAGCGCCGCGGCTGCTCGGGATTGAACGTCAAGTTGCCGCTGTACACCGGCTGAGTGGAGTCACCCACCAGAACGATCTCCGGCAACTCCTGAACCACGGTTTCCAGGAGCAGGGTCTGGGCCCGGGTCGGCATGTCCCACAGGCTGTCCAGTTCGCTGCGCAAGGCAGCGGCCCGGGCCTGGCCCCAGTCGCTGCTGCGCTCGCTCAAGGTTTGCCGGGACAGGTCGGCCAGCAGGGCTTGGGCAGCGTTCCCGGCATCGGCTACCAGCGCCACTTTCGGTGGGTAGTTGCGCACGGTTTGATCGGCGTCGATATCGATCCGCAACAAGGCCCCGGGAATTTCAAAGCCGCCGGCAAAGGTCACGTCGTAATCGGTTTCCGCCAGTTCGGTGCCGATGGCCAGCACCACGTCAGCCTCGGCCACCAGGGCACGGGTTGCCACCAATGACTGGGTGGAGCCAATCAGCAGCGGGTGGGCCGACGGCAACATGCCCTTGGCGTTGATCGTCAGGGCCACCGGAGCCTGCAGCAGTTCCGCCAAACGGGTCAGGGGAGCGGCCGCATCAATGGCACCGCCACCGGCCAGGATCAGCGGGCGCTTGGCCGCCGCCAGCAGCTGCCCCATCCGGGCGACGGCGTCCGGGGCGGCACCGGCACGGGCAATGGTTACCGGCTCGCTGGCCAGCAAGTGATCCGCATCCTGAACCAGCACATCGAGAGGAATCTCGATATGCACCGGACGTGGGCGTCCCGCCTGGAACAGGGCGAAGGCCCGGGCCAACACCACTGGCAGTTCGTCGGCACTCATCAGGGTATGGGAAAACGCCGCCACGCCACTGACCAGCGCACTCTGGTTCGGCAATTCATGGAGCTTGCCGCGCCCGCCGCCCAACTGGCTGCGGGTCTGCACGCTGGAGATCACCAGCATGGGAATCGAGTCCGCATAGGCCTGGCCCATGGCGGTGGTGATGTTGGTCATGCCGGGGCCGGTGATGATGAAACACACACCGGGCTTGCCGCTGGTGCGGGCGTAGCCGTCAGCCATGAAACCGGCGCCTTGCTCATGGCGCGGGGTGACATGCTGGATGGGCGAGCGGGCCAGGCCGCGATACAACTCGACGGTATGTACCCCGGGAATGCCGAACACCTGCTCAACCCCATAACCTTCAAGTAACTTGACCAGTACTTCGCCGCACGTCGCCATCTCATCGCCCTTCTTATTGGTGGGATACCCGACGCCTGACCACTGGCTGGAAAACGTCAGCAGACGCCGGGAGGGCTATTGGAACGGTGGGGCTGTAGCCGCAACAATGGATAAAAAGTCATACTAGCCATGTCCTCACGTCATGCCTTGGCTCCCCATGAAACGCTTGCCTCCCCTGCCTGCGCTGCACACCTTTCTGGTCACCGCCCAGTGCTGCAATCTCACTCGCGCTGCCGAGCAGTTGCACATCACTCAAGGAGCGGTGAGCCGACAAATTGCCGGCCTGGAAAGCCACCTGGGTTATCCGTTGTTCCAGCGCCATGCCCGGGGCTTGAGCCTGACTAGCGAAGGGGCGCAATGGTTGCCGCGGGTGCAGCAGGTATTCGAACTGATCAATGGCGCGGTGGACGACATTGGTGGGCAGAACCGCAACCTGCGCCTCAAGGCTCCGACCTGTGTGATGCGCTGGCTGCTGCCTCGGCTGCTGCAGTGGCAAAGGGAACGTCCGGATGTGCCGGTGCAACTGACCACCACCATTCAGCACGGCGTGGATTTCAGCCGCGAACCCTTCGATGCCGCCGTCATGTACGGAGCCCCGCCAACCCCGACCCTCGGTTCGCGGCACCTGTTCAATGAACAACTGACGCCGGTCTGCTCACGACCGCTGCTGGAGGGCCCGGTGCCTCTCAAAAGCCCGGCGGACCTGCAACAGCATTTGCTGCTGCATCCCTCCCACGATCAACGGGACTGGCAAAGCTGGTTGAAAGCCGCAGGCACGCCACTCAATACCCTGGGCAAGGGCCAGCATTTCGAGACCCTGGACCTGGCGATGTCCGTGGCGTCCCAGGGGACGGGAGTGGCGATTGGCGACTGGGCGTTGATTGGCGACGACCTGAGTGCCGGAAGGCTGGTCATGCCTTTTGAATTGAAGGTACCGACGGGCCAGGCGTACTACCTGGTCTACCCGGAGCGCCCGGGGCCTTCGACCGCCTTGCAGGAACTGCTGGACTGGCTGGTGGAGCAGGCCAAACAGCGTTGAACGGGAAAGCCCTGATGCCGGCAGACAGCAAAAAGGCCCGCAGGGGGCCTTCAACACTTGCCGGAACACCCCCGATAACCGCCTACGGCAGGCGGTTACCAGGGCAATCGGTCGCCAATCAGTAACCGACGGTGAAACGCTGGCGGCGATGAGCCGGTTTTTCCACTTCGTCGATCAGGGCAATGGCGTAGTCGGCGAAACTGATCCAACTGCGACCTTGGGCACTGACCAGCAGATCGTCCTGGCCCAGGCGGAACTGCCCGGTGCGCTCACCCTCAACGAACTCCGCCGATGGCGAGAGGAAGGTCCAGTCCAGATCCTGCTCCTTGCGCAAGGTATCCAGGTAGACACCACCGGCGCTGGCCTCGGCCTTGTACTCCTCCGGGAAGCCGGGGCTGTCGATGACCTTGCCGCCACCGGGCAGCAGCAGCGAACCGGCACCGCCCACCACCAGCAGACGCTTGACCCCGGCCTTTTTCACCGGGTCGATGATGGCATTGGCCGGGATGGTGGAAAAATGCGCGGCGCTGATCACCACGTCGTGGCCGGCCACCGCTGCCTGCAATGCAGCACTGTCGGCCACATCCACCTCGCGGGTGAGTACGCCGGCACGCTGGCCGATCTTCGCCGTGTTGCGGGCGATGGCGGTGACGCTGTGACCGCGACGCAGGGCTTCTTCCAGGAGTTGGCTACCGGCACGGCCGGTGGCACCGATGATTGCGATCTTGCTCATGACATGTCTCCAGTTGGCTAAGAGAGTACAGAGGCGTCCACTCCCCGAAGGGAGCGGGTCAAACCGGTTTCACCACTTCATTTCGCCCTTGGCGACCTTGGCGCTCAGTTCCAGGGAGCTGTCTTCGCCCAGGTCCGGGTAACGCTTTTTCATGGCCGCGATCAGCGCGGTGGAGTCCTGGGCCTTGGCCGTCTCTTCATCAAAGGCCTTGATGTAGTCCGCGGTGAAGTGCACCGGGGCCAGGGAGCGGGCGCTATCGCCGAGGAAGTGCCCGGGGATCACCGTCTTGGGCTGCAGGCCGTCGATGGTCTTCAGGGTGCTCAGCCAGTCCTGGTGGGACTGCGGGGTCTGGGTATCGGCCATCCATACATGAATGTTTTCCGCGACCACCACGCCCCCCACTACGGCCTTGATCGACGGAATCCATACAAAGCTGCGATCCGGTTGCTTGCCGTCCAGGCCGATGACCTCGAGTTTCTGCCCTTCAAGGGTCAGGCTGTGGCCCTTGAGTACGCCAGGCACAATGGTCTTGGCCGGAATGTCTGCGCCCATTTTCGGGCCCCAGAACGCCAGCTTGCCGTCCACCGTAGCCTTGATGTGATCCACCGTTGGCTGTGAGGCAACGACCTTGGCATCGGGGAAGGCGGTGGTCAGGGTGTCGAGGCCGAAGTAGTAATCCGGATCACCGTGGCTGATGTAGATGGTGGTCAGGTGCTTGCCACTGGCTCGGATTTTTTCCACCAGTTGCTGGGCCTGGGATTTGCCGAACTGGGCATCCACCAGGATCGCGTCCTTCTTGCCGCTGACCAGTACCGAGGTCACCGGGAAGATGGCATTGGCACCCGGGTTGTAGACATCCAGCTTCAGGATGGGCTCGGCGGCTGCGGCATGGGCGGCAAAGCCCAGGGTGGCAGTGGCCAGCAGCAGGCGTTTGAGAGAGGTGAATCCGATCATGAGGGCAGCTCCAGCATCTGTTGGCTTGGTTGGATGTGGACAAAGCTTAGTTGCCAGACTCGTTACAAAAAATGCGATGCTTGAACATAGTTTGTTTCTGAAAGTGGGCAAATCATGGATCGTCTCCAAGCAATGCGGGTCTTCGTCACCGTTGTCGACCTGGGCAGCCAGTCGGCCGCTGCTGACCACCTGGACCTCTCACGGCCGGTGGTTTCACGTTATCTGGCGGAGCTGGAAGATTGGGTCGGCGCCCGGTTGATGCACCGCACCACGCGCAAACTCAGCCTGACGGCTGCCGGCGGCGAGATCCTGCCCCGCTGTCGGCAGATGCTGGAGCTGTCCAACGATATGCAGGCTGCGGTGGGCGAGCCTGATGACGCGCCCCGCGGGCTGCTGCGCATCAGCGTCAGCACCTCCTTCGGCCAGTCACAACTGGCGGATGCCGTGGCCGACTACGTCAAGCGTTATCCCGGAGTGAGCATCGACCTGCAGATGCTCGATCGCACGGTGAATCTGGTGGATGAGCGCATCGACCTGGCGATCCGTACCAGCAACGACCTGGACCCGAACCTGATCGCCCGACGCCTGACCGTCTGTCGCTCGGTGATCTGCGCCTCACCGGCCTACCTGCAGGAACACCCGGCACCACGCAGGGTCGAGGAGTTGAGCCAGCACAACTGCCTGACCCACTCCTACTTCGGCAAGAGCCTGTGGCATTTCGAACAAGACGGCGAGCAGGTGTCGGTACCGGTACAGGGCAATATCAGCGCCAACGAAGCCAGTACCCTGTTGCGCACGACAGTAGCCGGCGCCGGCATCGCCATGCTGCCCAGCTACCAGGCCGGGGAGTACATCAAGCGTGGGGAACTGGTGCGCCTGCTGGCCAATGCCGAACCCCGCAGGATGAACATGTACGCGGTCTACGCCTCGCGCAAGCACATGCCGGCGACCTTGCGCAGCATGCTGGATTTCCTGGTGCTCAGGTTTCCCCAGGAACCACTCTGGGATGCGGGGCTGTAGACAACAGAAGAAGTGCTCAACACTTCGATCCACCGGCTGAATACCAGGCCAAACAGGCTGGACGGTAGCCTGGCAAGCCCCCGCAACTGACCTATGCTGATATCAATCCCCCTGAAAACGCAGGGGGATTGATTCAGAGGTCGTTGCCATGAACGTCAAGACAAGAAGGTACCTGGCCATTTTCATGACCTGCACCATGACCCTGGCGCTATACGGTACCGCCGCTTATCGCGTCGAGCAGGCCCGCATGCAACAGCGTACCTACGCCAGTTGCAACCTGGAGCGCTGCATTCCCCACAACGCCACCTTGAATGCCCTCAGGTGAGCGGCAACGCCCCGGCGTCCCCTGCCTGATCGGCCTTGAGCCTGTCGCGGAACACCTTGGGCGAAACCCCCTCGCGGCGTCGGAACAGCCGGGTGAAATTGGTGGGATCGGAAAAACCCAGGTCATCGGAAATCTCGTAGATGGTCATCCCGGTGTAGGTCAGCAGGCGCTTGGCCTCCAGCAGCTGGCGCTCGTGCATGATCTGCAGCGCCGGTTGCCCGGCCAGCTCGCGGCAGGTGCCGTTGAGGTGCGACACCGAGATGCCTAGCTTGTGAGCCAGGTCCTCGACCTTCACATGCTCGCGGTAGTGGGCCTCCACCAATTGGATAAAACCGTTGAAATACTCCCGGGCCCGCTGGGGACGCTGACTGGAACTGCTGCGCTGCAGTGCCTGGCGACCGACCCAGACCACAATCATGCTCACCAGGGCGTGCATGAGCATTTCCCGAGCCGGTTGCTGCCCCTGATATTCATTCTGCAAGGCACTGAACAAACCGTTCAGGTACTGCGCATCCTCCCGGGCCGGGTAGCTGCCAGAGGTGGCCAGGGTATTTTCCGAGCGCCCCAACTGAGCTTGCATATGGCTCAACAGCGGCGCCGCCAGAGTCACGACATAACCTTCGACATCCTCGGAAAAACGAAAGCCATGGACCGATAACGGCGGCAACACCTGGATCACCGGTTCGTCCAGCAGGGTCCGCTGGCCTTCGACCTCCAATTCGGCCTGCCCTCGGAAGACGAACAGCAACTGGCAGAGGTCGGCATGCCGATGGGGTTTGATTTCCCACTGGTGCTCACGACTGCGTTGACTGATGGACTCGCAATGGAGCAGATCCGGAGTGGGCCACTCCAGACTCTCGCCATAGAGTTTGAACACGGGAATGGCAGCAAGGGCAGGCTTGTTCATCACTACAGTCCAGGCCTCAGAGGTAACGGGGGGAGAATTGCACCGCTGGAAAAAATGCTCGGGGCACCGCCAGGTTTCATCGAACCATTGACGGGTTCAGCCAGGAAAAACACAAGCACCGGCGACACAAATAAACATTCGTACAGTCAAGATTCAGGGAGCCGGAACCGAACCCACACTATACAGAATGCGTCCCATTACACATCAATGCCAAGTGCCACAAACCTTTTCGAAAGTAGTGAATCCAAGATTTTTTGGCACAACGCCACGGCTTGAAGAACCTTCATGAAAAAACGCCTTGACCGTTCTTGTGGCGCTATCCGATAGCTCCCTATCGAGTACACTGACGCCCATTCCCGCCAGCCTTGCCGCTACGGATCAATCACTGCCCGCAGGTTTTTTCGTGACCCACTTCCAACAACCTGGCCCGCCCAAACCGGCCATCCGCAGCGTGCTGATCGCCCTGATGCTGGCGATCTTTCTCGGTGCTCTGGACCAGACCATTGTCGCGGTCTCCATGCCGGCCATTTCCGCTCAATTCAAGGATGTCAGCCTGTTGGCCTGGGTCATCTCCGGCTACATGGTGGCAATGACCGTGGCTGTGCCTATCTACGGCAAGCTCGGCGATCTGTATGGCCGACGTCGGCTGATGCTGTTCGGCATGGGATTGTTCACCCTGGCCTCGCTGTTCTGCGGCCTGGCCCAGAACATGGAACAACTGGTGCTGGCGCGGATCTTCCAGGGCATCGGCGCCGGCGGCATGATCTCGGTGAGCCAGGCCATCATCGGCGACATAGTCCCGCCCAGGGAGCGCGGCCGCTATCAGGGCTACTTCAGCAGCATGTACGCAGTGGCCAGTGTCGCCGGCCCGGTGCTGGGCGGCTACATGACCGAATTTCTCTCGTGGCGCTGGGTATTCCTGATCAACCTGCCCCTGGGGCTGGGTGCCTGGTGGGTGGCCCACCGCACCCTGGTGGGGCTGCCGGTGCCCCAGCGCAAGCCGATCATCGACTACCTCGGCACTCTGTTGCTGATCATCGGCCTGAGCGCCCTGCTGCTGGGCATCACCCAAGTGGGCCAGGGCCACTCCTGGCGCAGCGCCGAAGTGCTCGACCTGCTGGCCATCGCCAGCATCGTCCTGGCCCTGTTCGTCTGGCATGAGCGCCGGGCCCGGGAGCCCCTGCTGCCGATGCATCTGTTTGCCAACCGCAATGCGCTACTGTGCTGGTGCACGATTTTCTTCACCAGTTTCCAGGCCATCTCGCTGATCGTGCTGATGCCCCTGCGCTTCCAAAGCATCACCGGAGCCGGGGCCGACAGTGCCGCCCTGCACCTGCTGCCACTGGCCATGGGTCTGCCCATGGGCGCCTATTGCGCCGGACGCCTGACCTCGGTGACCGGGCGCTACAAGCCGATGATCCTGGGTGGCGCGCTATTGATGCCGGTGTCGATTCTCGGCATGGCCCTGGTGCCGCCCCAGGAGGTATTGCTGAGCAGCCTGTTCATGTTGCTCTGCGGGATTGCCGGCGGCATGCAGTTCCCTACCTCCCTGGTGGGCACCCAGAACTCGGTGGAGCAACGGGATATCGGGGTCGCCACCAGCACCACCAACCTGTTTCGCGCCCTGGGCGGCGCGGTGGGGGTGGCGCTGATGTCGGCATTGCTGCTGGCCTTGCTGCAGGATTCCAGCCTGGCCCATCTGAGTGGCACCGGACTGATGAGCGAGGGACACTCCGGCAATGCTTTGCTGGAAGGCCTGAACGCCGCACCTGGACCCGCGCGCGACGCATTGCGCAACGAGTTGCTGCTGACCTTCCGACATCTGCTGCTGGTCAGTGCCGCGGTCTCCCTGCTGGGGCTGGCTGCGGCGATTGCCATGCCCAATCACCTGCTACGGGGCCGTGAAGACAAGGCGCGTTAATCCTGATGCTGGCAAGGGCCAGCGTTCAGGACTCAGGGCTGTAGTACCCCACGGCAACCAGCAGATTCCCGACCTTGCGCAAATAGGCATGCTTGTCCTCGATCTTGCCAGTCACCGGGTTCTTCCAGCGGTATTCGTATTCCCCCTGATCCTGGCCTGCCATCAGCGCCAGGATCGGTTCCCCCACCGGTTTGCCCTCCGGATCCTTGATCTTGCCGAAGTCGGTGTTGAGCAGGCGCAAGTTGGTGCCGTGAGCCAGATAGCGGTGGCTGTCGAGGTCCACCACGAACACATAGAGATCGTCTTCGAGAAATCCGCCCCGCAAGTCATTGATGGCTTTGAGCGTACCCGGCCGATCGCTGCCCAAGGCCGTGGCCGCTCGCTCCAGCAGCGCCTTGGCCTGCTCGGCCGAGGCCCGAGGCAGGTAATACCCCACCGCCAGGATACGTTCGCCGATACGCTGGAAGTACACATGCTTGCGCTCGATCTTGCCGTCAGCCCAGTTCTGCCAGCGGTACTCGGCTTGCTGGATGCCATTGGCCTCGGGAATCTTCAGGGCGTCCTTGAACGCCTTGCGCAGATCCGGCCCCAGGGCCTCGGAGACATCTCGACCAATCAGTGCCGAAGAAGGACCGCCACTGGCCAGCATCACGCCCCGGGTGTCCACCACGAACACATAACGATCGCGGTCGACGAACTCACCCTGACGGCTGAAGGCCGCAAATGCCTTGTCACCCTGGTCGTGGTAATAGCGCAGGGCCTTTTCCAGCAGCGCCCGGGCCGCCACACCATCATCGGCCGCCGGTACCGCCGCATGCAGCGGCCCCATGCACAGCAACAACAACCATCCCAGCCAGGTGTTTTTCTGCAACAGCCTCATCGCTCGCTCCTCGTTCCTGATGGCGTTTGAAGAGCGTAGACGGCTGCGGGATATGAGTGAATATTCAGCGCACTTTGGCCAAACAGTGCCCACCCACGCCATGCGCGGGTGGGCCTGACCCTTCAAGGACGGGTATTGATCTGCTGCTGCAGGTTCTGGATCTGGCTTTGCAGGGTATTGATGTTGCGGGTGACCTGGCCACGGAACGCATCGAACTCGGCCGTGCTGGCTCCGTTCTGGGCGGCGGCGGGACGATTGTCCTGCTCACTCTTGAGCACCACCAGCTCCTGCTCCAGGCGCTCGATGGCGGCGCTCGGGTTGCCCTGTTTTTTCAACACCGCAAGGTCGGCGCTCAGGCTCTTGAGCTGGGTATCGACCTTGCCGGCGTCCGCCTGGGCACCTTTCAGGCTCGCCAGTTCGGCGCTCAGGGCTTTCACCTGGGTTTGCAACTGGACGTTGGCCGCCTGCTGCTCGGCAGTCTGGGCACTCATCTGCGCCAGGCGCTTGTCCAGGTCCGTGGCCTGTCCCGCCACGCCCTGCTGTTGTCGGCTCTGATCCTGCAGCCGGCTTTCCAACTGTTTGATCTGCAGCTTCAAGGCTTCGCTGTCGGTGGTGACATTGGTCTGGCTGGCCACCACCTTGCCGGAGATGTCCTGCAGACGACCGGCGGCCTCTTCACTGATCCTGGCGAAGCTTTCCTGGGTCGCCACCAGTTGCTGCTCCATCAGCGAGATCTGCTGGAAGCTCCACCAGGCAAGGCCGATGAAGGCAAAGAACAACGCTCCCACCAATGCCCACAATGGACCGGTACTGGGCCCCTTGGCCTTGACCGTCGGAACGCTGCGCGAATGCACGGTGGTGCGCTCACGGGCAGCGCTGGTGGCAGGAAAGACATCGTCGTCGAGGGGATCGGCGCGCAGACTTGGAACGTCATCGAAGTCATCGTGTGCATCGTTACGCATGGGGCAACCTTTGTGAATCGCGGTGATGGCTGAATGCGGCGAGTATAAACCGCTAATCCACCCGACCAATGGACCGGCCCGGGCAAACCGGGTTCAGTCTTTGATTTCAGCTTATGTCCTGAGCCTTCCACCAGCTGCAGAACTCATCCAGAGCGGCCCACAAGCTGACCTTGGGCTCATAGCCGAGGTAATGCCGGGCCCGACTGATATCGAGGGTGAAGTTCTTGTTCATGACCTGCATTCCCAGGCGCGACAAGGTCGGCTCCGGACGGCCCGGCCAGAGCTTGCAGAAACCCTCGTTAAGCGCCGCCACGCTGTAGGCCAGACCAAAGGAGCGATAGCGGGTGACTTGCGGGACCTGCATCTGGCGCATCACATAGTTGACCACGTCCCACAGCGGCACCGGTGCACCGTTGCTGATGTTGTAGACCTTGCCCAGGGCCGAGCCACTGGCGTGCAAGCTGCTGAACAGGGCCTCGTTGAGGTTGTGCACACTGGTGAAGTCGACCTTGTTCAGACCATTGCCGACGATGGCCAGGCGACCTTTGCGCTGCATCTTCAGCAGCCGCGGGAAAATACTCATGTCGCCGGCACCGGTGACAAAACGCGGCCGCAGCGCAATGACCTCCAGCCCGAACTCCTGGGCACCGAAGACCTTCTGCTCGGCCAGGTACTTGGTGGCTGCGTAGGGGTGCCTGAAACGCTTGGGCACTTGCTCTTCGGTCAGCCCCAAATGATCACGGCCATCGAAATAGATCGACGGCGAGGACAGGTGCACCAGGCGCTGGACCCGCTGCTTGAGGCAGGCTTCAACCACATTCTCAGTGACCAGCACGTTGCCCTGATGGAAATCCTGATAACGCCCCCACAAGCCCACCGCACCGGCGCAGTGCACCACGGTATCGACATCGCGACAGAGTTCGCGCACCAGGCCAGCATCGTTCAAGTCGCCCTGGACGAACTCGGCGCCACGGCGCACCAGGTGATCCACCGCTTCGGCCCGACGGCCGTTGACCCGGACCTCCAGGCCCTGCTCAAGGGCAAAACGAGCAAAGCGCCCGCCGATGAAGCCGCTTGCGCCGGTAACCAGAATTTTCATGAATATTCCTAAACAAAGCAGTGACGAGCCACGAACTACAAGCCGCAGATTGAAAATCGAAGCCCAAGCTGTGCACTCGCAGCTTGTCGCTTGACGCTCATGGCTGCTTCCAAGGCACCAACCATTGTGCAGATAAACGTGCCAGGTGCTCGGTCAACAAGCCCAGCAATTGTCCGCCGTTGCGCCAATGATGCCAGTACAGCGGCACATCGATGGGTTTATCCGGTAAAAGCTCCACCAGCAAGCCTCGCTGCAGCTGCTCGCGAACCTGCAGTTCGGGCACCAGCCCCCAGCCCAGACCGGCTTCGGTAAGGCGGATGAAGCCTTCGGAAGACGGGCACAAATGATGCTCGAAACCGCCATCGACACCCAGAGACGCCAGGTAGCGATGCTGCAGGAAATCGTCAGGGCCGAACACCAACGCCGGGGTCCGAGCCACCTGCTCGGCACGTACGCCCTGGGGAAAATGCCGGGCGATGAACGCCGGGCTGGCCAGGGCACGGTAACGCATGGCGCCCAGTAGCAGACTGCGGGCCCCGGCTACCGGACGCTCACTGGCGCAGACACAAGCCGCCACTTCGCCAGCGCGCATGCGCTTGAGGCCCACCGTCTGGTCCTCCACCACCAGGTCCAGGAGCAAGTGATGTTCGGCGCAGAAGTCAGACACCGCTTCGGCCCACCAGGTGGCCAGGCTGTCGGCATTGAGGGCGATGCGCAGGCGTTCCGGCAAGCCTTCTTCGTCCAGGGCCGGCACCAGGCTTTGCAGGTCCCGCTCCAGAAGGCGTACCTGCTGCACATGGTTGAGCAGGCGGCGACCGATTTCCGTGGGCGAAGGTGGCGTCACCCGCACCAGCACCGGCTGCCCGACCCGGGCTTCCAGCAGTTTGATGCGCTGGGAAATCGCCGACTGCGACAATCCCAGCACCTGGGCCGCCCGTTCGAATCCTGCCTGTTCGATCACCGCGGCCAGGGCAGAGAGCAACTTGTAGTCGAACATCAGTTTTCCTAATGAGTGATCAGCACTATTGGTTTTTCTTATACCGCCTGAAGCGAGAAAATAGCCAGCGTACAGCCTCTGTAATGCTTCTTCGCTCAAGGATTTTGTTCATGGCCGGTGAAACCTCCCTCGCTACCCTGCTGCGCAGCATGAGCCCGCAGCTCAACGACGGCGAGTACGTGTTCTGCTCCCTCACTGACCCCAGCCTGCTGCAGGACTGCGAAGTGCTGGGCAGCTTTCGCGAACGCGAGGGATTGACGGTCATCGTCCAGCGCCAACAGGCCGAGCGCCTGGGGCTGGCCTTCGATTACGTGGCTGCCTGGATCACCCTCAACGTCCATTCGGCCCTGGAAGCCGTGGGCCTGACAGCGGCCTTCGCCGGCGCCCTGGGCCGGGCCGGGATCAGCTGCAACGTGATCGCCGGCTATTACCACGACCACCTGTTTGTCGGTCAGGCGGATGCCCGGCGAGCCATGCAGGTTCTGCAAAAACTGGCCGCCGGCGAGGAGCAATAATCATGTGGCAAAGCTATGTAAACGGTCTCTTGGTGGCCGCCGGCCTGATCATGGCCATCGGTACACAAAACGCCTTCGTCCTGGCTCAGAGCCTGCGCCGTGAGCACCACTTGCCAGTGGCGGCACTGTGCGTGACCTGCGATGCCCTGTTGGTGGCGGCCGGCGTGTTCGGCCTGGCCACCGTCCTGACCCAGAGCCCGATGCTACTGGCAGTGGCGCGCTGGGGCGGCGCGGCGTTCCTGATCTGGTACGGCGCCCAGGCCCTGCGCCGGGCCTGCTCGAAACAAAGCCTGCAACAGGGCGAAGGCCAGACCGTGCGTTCGCTCCGGGCGGTCATGCTCAGTGCCCTGGCGGTCACCCTGCTCAATCCCCACGTCTACCTGGATACCGTGCTGCTGATCGGTTCACTGGGGGCACAACAAACCGAGCCCGGCGCTTACGTGGTGGGGGCCGCCAGCGCTTCATTGCTGTGGTTCTTTACCTTGGCCCTGGGCGCCGCCTGGCTGGCTCCGTGGCTGGCTCGCCCCAGTACCTGGAGGATTCTCGACCTGCTGGTGGCGGTGATGATGTTCAGCGTGGCGTTCCAACTGATCAGTGCTGCGTGACTTATTCCAAAAGGCTCTGGAACCTCTATCCCACACAGTTGTTGCGTGGTTAAGCCGCACCCCCGGTGCTATGATCCGAACCCTGCGCCGCAAAGAGTACAAACTCCCCGGCGCTTGTCTGGCCGCCCGTGATCGGCCTTGCGCTCACCGCAACTGACCTGATTAGGAGAATCATCATGGCTTTCGAATTGCCGCCGCTGCCCTATGCACACGACGCCCTGCAGCCGCACATTTCCAAGGAAACCCTGGAATACCACCACGACAAGCACCACAACACCTATGTCGTGAACCTGAACAACCTGGTGCCAGGCACCGAGTTCGAAGGCAAGACTCTGGAACAGATCGTCAAAACCTCTTCGGGCGGCATCTTCAACAACGCAGCCCAGGTCTGGAACCACACTTTCTACTGGAACTGCCTGGCGCCAAACGCCGGCGGCCAACCTACCGGCGCCCTGGCTGAAGCCATCAACGCTGCGTTCGGTTCGTTCGACAAGTTCAAAGAAGAATTCACCAAGACTTCGGTTGGCACCTTCGGCTCCGGATGGGGCTGGCTGGTGAAGAAGGCTGACGGTTCCCTGGCCCTGGCCAGCACCATCGGCGCCGGCAACCCGCTGACCAGCGGCGACACTCCGCTGCTGACCTGCGACGTCTGGGAACACGCCTACTACATCGACTACCGCAACGTTCGTCCTAAATACGTCGAAGCGTTCTGGAACCTGGTCAACTGGAAATTCGTGGCTGAGCAGTTCGAAGGCAAGAACTTCGTCGCTTAAGTCCGTTTGCAGTGCAAAAAACCCGGCCTGGCCGGGTTTTTTTTGGCCTCTGACAAAGCCGGCATCTTGTCCCGCCCAACCGAGGCGCTAAGATTGATCTGATGTAAAAATCAACGCCGCCCCTCAAGTTGCAAGGCGTCGCTACCGACACACTATCCACAGCAAGAGCAATCCTGAATCTGATCACCCGGGCCTGGCCCGCAGACGTCCTGTACTCGGCATTAATGTCACTTTGACGGCCAACACGGGATTGCCAATACTCATGGCAACTTGACGCTACACGCACGGAACAAGGAATAGCCCTTTGAAGCTGGAACTCAAAAACAGCTTGTCGGTGAAGTTGCTCCGGGTTGTGCTGCTGTCGGCACTCATAGTGGGCGTAGTCCTGAGCTGCGCCCAGATCGTCTTCGATGCCTACAAGACTCGGCAGGCGGTTGCTAACGATGCCCAGCGCATTCTCGACATGTTTCGCGACCCATCGACACAGGCGGTCTACAGCCTGGACCGGGAAATGGGCATGCAAGTCATTGAAGGCCTGTTCCAGGATGATGCGGTGCGCATGGCCTCCATTGGCCACCCCAACGAAACCATGCTCGCGGAAAAGTCCCGCGATCTGCAGCACTCCTCCAGTCGCTGGCTCACTGACCTGATTCTTGGCCAGGAACGCACCTTCACCACCCAATTGGTGGGCCGCGGTCCCTACAGCGAGTATTACGGCGACCTGAGCATCACCCTCGACACCGCCACCTATGGCCAGGACTTCATCATCAGTTCGGTGATCATCTTCATCTCTGGAGTCCTGCGCGCCCTGGCCATGGGCCTGGTGCTGTACCTGGTCTATCACTGGTTGCTGACCAAACCGCTGTCGCGAATCATCGAGCACCTGACCACCATCAACCCCGATCGTCCCAGCGAACACCAGTTACCGCTGCTCAAGGGTCACGAAAAAAACGAACTGGGAGTCTGGATCAACACCGCCAACCAGTTGCTGGCTTCCATCGAGCGCAATACCCACTTGCGCCACGAAGCGGAAAACAGCCTGCTGCGCATGGCCCAGTACGACTTCCTGACCGGCCTGCCGAACCGCCAGCAACTGCAGCAGCAACTGGACAAGATCCTGGTGGACGCCGGGCGCCTGCAACGCCGAGTTGCAGTGCTCTGCGTCGGCCTCGACGACTTCAAGGGCATCAACGAACAGTTCAGCTACCAGACCGGCGACCAACTGCTGCTGGCCCTGGCCGATCGCCTGCGCGGCCACAGCGGCCGCCTCGGTGCCCTGGCTCGCCTGGGGGGCGATCAGTTCGCCCTGGTCCAGGCCGATATCGAACAACCCTATGAAGCCGCAGAACTGGCACAGAGCATCCTCGACGACCTGGAGGCTACCTTCGCCCTCGATCATCAGGAAATCCGCCTGCGCGCCACCATCGGCATCACCCTGTTCCCGGAAGACGGCGACAGCACGGAAAAACTCCTGCAAAAAGCCGAACAGACCATGACCCTGGCCAAGAGCCGGTCACGCAATCGCTATCAGTTCTATATCGCCAGCGTCGACAGCGAAATGCGCCGGCGCCGGGAACTGGAAAAGGACCTGCGCGACGCCCTGACCCGGGAGCAGTTCTTTCTCGTCTATCAGCCACAGATCAGCTATCGCGACCACCGGGTGGTGGGTGTCGAGGCGCTGATTCGCTGGCAACACCCGGAACACGGCCTGGTGCCGCCGGACCTGTTCATTCCCCTGGCGGAGCAGAACGGCACCATCATCGCCATCGGCGAATGGGTGCTGGACCAGGCCTGCCGCCAACTGCGCGAATGGCACGACATGGGCTTCAGCGACCTGCGCATGGCGGTCAACCTGTCCACGGTGCAACTGCACCACGCCGAACTGCCACGGGTGGTCAACAACCTGCTGCAGATCTACCGCCTGCCACCTCGCAGCCTGGAGTTGGAAGTCACCGAAACCGGCCTGATGGAAGACATCAGCACGGCCGCCCAGCACCTGCTGAGTCTGCGACGCTCCGGGGCGCTGATCGCCATCGACGATTTCGGTACCGGTTATTCGTCCCTGAGCTACCTGAAAAGCCTGCCCCTGGACAAGATCAAGATCGACAAGAGCTTCGTCCAGGACCTGCTGGATGACGACGACGATGCGACCATCGTGCGTGCCATCATCCAGTTGGGCAAAAGCCTGGGCATGCAGGTGATTGCCGAGGGTGTGGAAACGGCCGAACAGGAGGCTTACATCATCTCCGAAGGCTGCCATGAAGGTCAGGGCTATCACTACAGCAAACCCCTGCCGGCGCGGGAGTTGAGCGCCTACCTGAAACAGGCGCAGCGCAGCAATGCGGCGATCCTTTGAAACGGGCGGTGCGCGGGGCCTCTTGACCCAGCGCAGTCCTCTGCTGAATAAGAAATATTTACAAGCACAGCCCTTTACACATAATGCAAATCTTTCGCATTATGTCGCAGCTTTTGCGCGCCCCCGCGCCGTCCACTCCCCTCTCGAAGCAGGATGTTCGCCATGATTCGTATGCCTCTGGCTACCGCCAGTCTGTTGGCCATCGCTATTTCCCTCGCCGGCTGCGGCGAAGGCAAAGACGACAAGGCTGCCGCTCAAGCGCCGACCCCGGCCACCAGCACAGCCACCCCAGCCACTGACGCTGCCGGCAAGGTCGACGAAGCCGCAGCCAAGGCTGTGGTCGCGCATTACGCCGACATGGTGTTCGCCGTTTACAGCGACTCCCAATCCACCGCGAAAACCCTGCAAACCGCCATCGATGCCTTCCTCGCCAAGCCCAACGACGAAACCCTGAAAGCCGCCAAGGCTGCCTGGGTCGCCGCTCGCGTGCCTTACCTGCAGAGCGAAGTGTTCCGCTTCGGCAACACCATCATCGATGACTGGGAAGGGCAGGTGAACGCCTGGCCACTGGACGAAGGCCTGATCGACTACGTCGACAAGAGCTACGAGCACGCACTGGGCAACCCGGGGGCCACCGCCAACATCATCGCCAACACCGAGATCCAGGTCGGCGAAGACAAAGTTGACGTGAAAGATATCACCCCGGAAAAACTCGCCAGCCTGAACGAGCTGGGCGGTGCCGAGGCCAACGTCGCCACCGGCTACCATGCCATCGAGTTCCTGCTCTGGGGCCAGGACCTCAACGGCACCGGCCCTGGCGCTGGCGCTCGCCCTGCCTCCGACTACCTGGAAGGTGCCGGTGCCACCGGCGGCCACAACGAGCGTCGTCGCGCCTACCTGAAAGCCGTGACCCAACTGCTGGTCAACGACCTGGAAGAAATGGTCGGCAACTGGAAGCCGGACGTGGCCGACAACTACCGCGCCACCCTGGAAGCCGAACCGGCCGAAACCGGCCTGCGCAAGATGCTGTTCGGCATGGGCAGCCTGTCCCTGGGCGAACTGGCGGGCGAGCGGATGAAAGTTTCCCTGGAAGCCAACTCCCCTGAAGACGAGCAGGATTGCTTCAGCGACAACACCCACAACTCGCACTTCTACGATGCCAAGGGTATCCGCAACGTCTACCTGGGCGAGTACACCCGTGTCGACGGCAGCAAGATGACCGGTGCCAGCCTGTCTTCCCTGGTGGCCAAGGCCGACCCGGCTGCCGACGCCGCCCTGAAAGCCGATCTGGCGGCAACCGAAGCCAAGATCCAGGTCATGGTGGACCACGCCAACAAGGGTGAGCATTACGATCAACTGATCGCTGCGGGCAACGAGTCCGGCAACCAGATCGTGCGTGACGCCATCGCCGCCCTGGTGAAGCAGACCGGTTCGATCGAACAGGCTGCGGGCAAGCTGGGCATCAGCGACCTGAACCCGGACAACGCCGATCACGAGTTCTGATCAGCGCGGTTTCAGCAAAAAGGCGACCTGCGGGTCGCCTTTTTTGTGCCCGTGGTGCTGCGTTTCCTGCGTCTGAATGCTTCCCGGCAAGCTTGTCCTGGGTCAAACCAAACGATAATTCCTCTTATTCAATCCAGGCGGCCCTGTTAGACTTTGCGCCCTTGTTTTGCTCGTCTTGCAGGATGTCCGATGCCCCCGTCGCTGCTTCGCTGGTCCGCTCTACTCATGGCCTTGAGCCTGAGTGCCTGCGATGACGCTCCGCGCTTTACCCAGGCCGAACCGGGGGAAGCTCGAGCCGGCGGCGCGACGACGGTGAACAAGGCCGATCGCAATGCCTTTTCCCTGCCGTCGGCCAACCTGCCGCCGACCCGACGCCTGGACTTCAGTGTCGGCAACAGTTTTTTCCGTAACCCCTGGGTGATCGCCCCCTCAACCACCACTGCTCGTGACGGCCTCGGTCCACTGTTCAACACCAACGCCTGCCAGAACTGCCACGTCAAGGACGGCCGCGGCCATCCCCCCGCGCCGGATGCGCTGAACGCCGTGTCGATGCTGGTACGCCTGTCGATCCCGGATACCCCGGCCTACGCCAAGGTCATTGAGCAGGTCGGCGTGGTGCCGGAACCGGTGTATGGCGGCCAGTTGCAAGACATGGCGATTCCCGGAGTCGCCCCCGAGGGCCGCGTACGGGTCGAGTACGAGCCAGTGCCCGTGCGGTTCAAGGACGGCACCCAGGTGGAGTTGCGCAAGCCCAGGCTGCAGATCACCGACCTGGGCTACGGCCCAATGCACCCCGAGACGCAGTTCTCCGCCCGCGTGGCGCCGCCGATGATCGGCCTGGGGTTGCTGGAGGCCATTCCCGAAGCGGCAATCCTGGCCAACGCTCAGCCCGCCGCCGGCAACAAGGCCATTGCCGGACGACCCAACTGGGTCTGGGATGACGCTCAGCAAAAGACCGTACTCGGGCGTTTTGGCTGGAAAGCCGGCCAACCCAACCTCAATCAACAAAATGTTCACGCGTTTTCTGGTGATATGGGCCTGACCACTCGCCTGAGGCCTTTCGATGACTGCACCGACGCGCAAACCGCCTGCAAGCAGGCCCCCAACGGCAATGGCCCGGACGGTGAGCCGGAAGTCAGCGACAACATCCTGCGCCTGGTGCTGTTCTACACTCGCAACCTGGCGGTACCGGCGCGCCGCGATGTCGATTCGCCCCAGGTCCTGGCCGGCAAGAACCTGTTCTTCCAGGCCGGCTGCCAGTCCTGCCACACCCCAAGTTTCACCACCACGGCCAACGCCGCCGAACCCGAATTGGCCAATCAGGTGATACGCCCCTACAGCGATCTGCTGCTGCACGACATGGGGGAAGGCCTGGCGGACCACCGCACGGAGTTCAAGGCCAGTGGCCGCGACTGGCGCACCGCGCCCCTGTGGGGCATCGGCCTGACGGAAACCGTCAGTGGCCACACCCAGTTCCTGCATGACGGCCGCGCCCGCAACCTGATGGAAGCGGTGCTGTGGCATGGCGGCGAAGCCGAAGGCGCGAAGCAACAGGTTCTGGCGTTCAATGCCGAGCAGCGTGCCGCGTTGCTGGCCTTTCTGAATTCGCTATAAACACTCGACTCATCTGCTTTCTCCACAATAAAGGGAGCCCGAACATGTTCCGCCCCAAACTGCTGTTCACCAGCCTTGCCGCACTCGCCCTGGGCGCCTGCTCGCCCCAGGACCCACAAGCCGTGACCTCGGCCGCCATCGCCAAGCAGGTGATCCTGCCGACCTACAGCCGTTGGGTCGACGCCGACCGCCAGCTGGCCATCAGCGCCCTGGCCTTCTGTGAAGGCAAGGAAAGCCTGGACACCGCCCGCGCCGACTTCCTCCACGCACAAAAAGCCTGGGCCGAGCTGCAACCACTGCTGATCGGCCCGCTGGCCGAGGGCAACCGCGCCTGGCAGGTGCAGTTCTGGCCGGACAAGAAAAACCTGGTAGGCCGGCAGGTCGAGCAACTGGTCACCGCCAATCCGCAGATCGATGCCGCGGCGCTGGCCAAATCCAGTGTGGTAGTGCAAGGCCTGTCGGCCTACGAGTACATCCTCTTCGACAGCAAGATCGACATGGCCGACAACGCGCAGAAAGCCCGTTACTGCCCGCTGTTGACCGCCATCGGTGAACGTCAGAAACAACTGGCGGAGGAGATCCTGGCGGGCTGGAATACCAACGACGGCATGCTCGCGCAGATGAGCAAGTTCCCCAACCAGCGCTACGCCGACTCCCATGAAGCCATCGCTGACTTGCTGCGGGTCCAGGTCACTGCCCTGGATACCCTGAAGAAGAAGCTCGGCACACCGATGGGCCGCCAGACCAAGGGCATTCCCCAGCCGTTCCAGGCCGATGCCTGGCGCAGCCAGTCGTCCCTGCAAGGCCTGGAGGCCAGCCTCAGCGCTGCTCAGACGGTCTGGGCCGGAGTCGACAACAAGGGCCTGCGCGGCCTGTTGCCAGCCGATCAGAAGCCCTTGGCCGACAAGATCGACGCCGCCTACGCCGCCTCGCTGAAACTCTTCGCCAGCACCCAGCGCTCGCTGACCGAAATGCTCGGTGACGACGCTGGGCGCCAGCAGCTCAACGATCTGTACGACAGCCTCAACGTGGTCCACCGCCTGCACGAAGGCGAGCTGGCCAAGGCGCTGGGAATCCAACTGGGCTTCAACGCCAACGACGGTGACTGATGATGCTGCGACGTCAGGCTTTGGCACTGGGCAGCCTGCTGCTCAGTGCGGTGACCTTGGGCGGCTGGACGCTGTTCAAGCAAAAGGGCAAACAGCCCTTGCTGCTTTCGGCCAGGGACGATGGTGACGGCAAGCATTACGCCGTCGGTTATCAGCTGGACGGTAAACAGGTGTTTGCCACCCAGGTCGGCCAGCGTTGCCATGACATCATCAATCACCCGCAGTTACCGATCGCTCTGTTCGTGGCCCGGCGCCCGGGCACCGAGAGTTACCTGATCGACCTGCGCAACGGCGCACTGCTGCAGACCGTGACTTCGCAACCTGACAGGCACTTCTACGGTCACGCGGTGATCCACAAGGATGGCCAGTGGTTGTACGCCACCGAGAACGACACCCGAGACCCCGGCCGTGGCCTGCTCGGGGTGTATCGCTTCGAAGGCGAGCGCCTGGTGCACAGCGGTGAACTGTCCACCCACGGCATCGGCCCGCACCAGGTGTCGTGGATGCCCGACGGTGAAACCCTGGTGGTAGCCAATGGCGGCATCCGCACTGAAGCCGAAAGCCGGGTGGAGATGAACCTCGATGCCATGGAGCCGAGCCTGGTGCTGATGCAGCGCGACGGCACCCTGTTGAGCAAGGAAACCCTGGCCCAGCAGATGAACAGCGTGCGCCACATGGGCATCGCCAGCGACGGCACCATCGTCACCGGCCAGCAATTCATGGGCGCCGCCCACGAGCCTTCGGAACTTCTGGCAATCAAGCGTCCGGGCCAGCCCTTCGCGGCCTTCCCGGTGCCCGAACAGCAGTTGCAGGCCATGGGGCACTACACCGCCAGCGTCGCGGTGCACAGCGACCTGCGCCTGGTAGCCCTGACCGCCCCCCGGGGCAACCGCTTCTTCATCTGGGACCTGGACAGCGGCGCAGTGCGGGTCGATGCCCCCCTGCCAGACTGTGCCGGGGTCGGCGCCGTGGCCGACGGCTTCGTGGTGACCTCGGGACAAGGCCGCTGCCGCTTCTACGACTGTCGCCAGACACAGATTGTGGCAAAGCCGCTGGACCTGCCCGCAGGGCTCTGGGACAACCATCTGCATCTGATCTGAAGAACCCTCCCCGGCCTTGGTGCCGGGAGCTTCGCCGGACGACAGGACGCTCGTCTGGAACCCGCACGCGACTCGGAGTAATGTCTACCGGGCTTGTTTCCCGGGCTTTCCAAGGAAGCGGAATATGCTGCGTCGCCGCATGCTGTTCATGTTGGGTGTGGTCCTGTTGGTCGTGCTGTTGCTGGCCGGCTACAAGGCGTTTTCGATCTACAAGATGGTCCAGGTCTACTCGGCCCCCAAGCCGCCCATCAGCGTGGCGGTGGTTACCGCCGACGAGCGCCCCTGGCAAAGCCGGCTGCCCAGTGTCGGCAGCCTCAAGGCCCTGCAAGGGGTCAACCTCAGCCTGGAAGTCGCCGGTACGGTCAAGGACCTGCAATTCGAGTCCGGGCAGCAGGTCAAGGCCGGCCAGCCGTTGCTGACCCTGGACAGCGCGGTGGAAAGCGCCCTGCTGGAAACCGCCCAGGCCGACCTCGGCCTGGCCCAGCTGGACTTCGGACGCGGCAGCCAGCTGGTGGGCAGCCAGGCGATTTCCAAGGGCGAGTACGACCGGCTTTCGGCCCAGTTGCAAAAGAACAAGGCCACGGTCAACCAGCTCAAGGCCTCCCTGGCCAAGAAACGCATTCTCGCCCCCTTTGCGGGCACGATCGGCATCCGCCAGGTGGATGTCGGCGACTTCCTGGCCAGCGGCACGGTGATCGCCACCCTGCAGGACCTGAGCAGCCTGTACGTGGACTTCTATATCCCGGAACAATCGGTGCCCAAGATCCGCCTTGGACAGACCGTGCAGCTCAGCGTTGCGGCGTTTCCCGGGGAGTCGTTCCCCGGCAGCATCAGCGCCATCAACCCCAAGGTCGAGAACAGCACCCGCAACGTACTGGTACGCGCCACCCTGGCCAACCCCGAAGGCCGCTTGCTGCCGGGCATGTTCGCCGACCTGCAAGTATTGCTTCCCGACCCGCAGCTCAAGGTGGTGGTGCCGGAAAGCGCCCTCGCCTACACCCTCTACGGCAACTCGGTGTACGTGGTAACGCAGAAGAAAGCCGCCGACGGCAGCCTGGAGAAAGACCCCGAGGGCCGGCCGCTGCTGATCGCCGAGCGGCGCTTTGTCGACACCGGCGAGCATCGCGGCGGCCTGGTGATGATCAACAAAGGCGTGGCAAAGGGCGAACAGGTAGTCAGTGCCGGCCAGATCAAACTGGATAACGGCGCCCACATCAGCATCACCCCGGACAAGCTGCAAGCGGAACAGCCGAACAGCCAGCCCCGCGCCGACTGATCAAGGAATCCCCATGGCCTTTACCGATCCGTTCATTCGCCGCCCGGTACTCGCTACCGTGGTCAGCCTGCTGATTGTGCTGCTGGGATTCCAGGCCTGGAGCAAGCTGCCCCTGCGCCAGTACCCACAGATGGAGAACGCCCTGATCACGGTGACCACCGCCTACCCCGGGGCCAATGCCGAAACCATCCAGGGCTATATCACCCAGCCCATGCAGCAAAGCCTGGCCAGCGCCGAAGGCATCGACTACATGACCTCGGTGAGCCGGCAGAACTTCTCGGTGATCTCGATCTATGCCCGGATCGGTTCCAACAGCGACCGCCTGTTCACCGAACTGCTGGCCAAGGCCAACGAGGTCAAGAACAAGCTGCCCCAGCAAGCCGAAGACCCGGTGCTGAGCAAGGAGGCGGCCGACGCCTCGGCGCTGATGTACATCAGCTTCTCCAGCCCGCAACTGAACAACCCTCAGATCACCGACTACCTCTCACGAGTGATCCAGCCCAAGCTCGCGACCCTGCCGGGCATGGCCGAGGCGGAAATCCTCGGCAATCAGGTGTTCGCCATGCGTCTGTGGCTGGACCCGGTGAAGCTGGCGGCCTATGGCCTGGCTGCCAGCGACGTGAGCAACGCCGTGCGCCAGTACAACTTTCTGTCCGCCGCAGGCGAGGTCAAGGGCGAGTATGTCGTCACCAGTATCAATGCCAACACCGAGCTGAAATCCGCCGAGGCGTTCGCGGCTATCCCGTTGAAAACCGATGGCGACAGCCGGGTCCTGCTCAAGGACGTGGCGCGGGTGGAAATGGGGGCGGAAAACTACAACGCCATCAGCTCCTTCGGCGGTGTGCCCTCGGTCTACATCGGCATCAAGGCCACCCCCGGAGCCAACCCGCTGGACGTGATCAAGGAGGTGCGCAAGCTGCTCCCGGAACTGGAAGCGCAATTGCCCCCTACCCTCAAGTCGGACATTGCCTACGACGCCACACTGTTTATCCAGGCCTCCATCGACGAAGTGGTCAAGACCCTGTTCGAGGCGGTACTGATCGTGATTGTGGTGGTGTTCCTGTTCCTGGGCGCCTTGCGTTCGGTGGTGATCCCGGTAGTGACCATTCCACTGTCGATGATCGGCGTGATGTTCTTCATGCAGTTGATGGGCTACTCGATCAACCTGCTGACCTTGCTGGCCATGGTCCTGGCCATCGGGCTGGTGGTGGACGATGCAATCGTGGTGGTGGAGAACATTCATCGGCACATCGAAGAGGGCAAGACACCCTTGGACGCGGCCATCGAAGGTGCCCGGGAAATCGCCATGCCGGTGGTATCGATGACCATCACCCTGGCGGCGGTTTACGCCCCCATAGGTTTTCTCCAGGGACTCACCGGCGCCCTGTTCAAGGAGTTCGCCCTGACGCTGGCCGGGGCCGTGGTGATTTCCGGGATTGTCGCCCTGACCCTGTCACCGATGATGTGCGCACTGTTGCTGCGCCGCGACGAAAACCCCAGCGGCCTGTCCCATCGCCTGGACCGGATTTTCGACAGCCTCAAGCAGCGCTACCAGCGCCTGCTCCACGGCACCCTTGATACCCGTCCTGTCGTACTGGTCTTCGCGCTGATCGTGCTGTGCCTGATTCCCCTGCTGCTCAAGTTCACCAAGGCGGAGCTGGCACCGGACGAAGACCAGGGCATCATTTTCATGCTGGCCACGGCGCCGCAACCGGCCAACCTGGAATATCTCAATGCCTACACCGATGAGTTCCTGGCGATCTTCAAGGAGTTCCCGGAGTACTACTCCTCATTCCAGATCAACGGTTTCAACGGGGTGCAATCGGGGATCGGCGGCTTTCTGCTCAAGCCCTGGAACCAGCGTGAGCAAACCCAGATGCAGATCCTGCCCCAGGTCCAGGAAAAACTGGCGGGCATCGCCGGCCTGCAAGTCTTCGGCTTCAACCTGCCGGCCTTGCCTGGCACCGGCGAAGGCCTGCCCTTTGCTTTCGTGATCAATACTCCAAACGATTACGAATCCCTGTTGGACGTGGCCAACCGGGTGAAGAAACGCGCCATGGAGTCGGGGAAGTTCGCCTTTGTCGACATTGACCTGGCCTTCGACAAGCCCGAGGTGGTGGTCGACATCGATCGGGCCAAGGCAGCGCAAATGGGCGTTACCATGCAGGACCTGGGGGGCACGCTGGCGACCTTGCTCGGCGAAGCGGAAATCAACCGTTTCACCATCGACGGACGCAGCTACAAGGTGATCGCCCAAGTGGAGCGTGCCTATCGGGACAACCCTGACTGGCTGAATAACTACTACGTGAAGAACAGCAAAGGTGAGGCGTTGCCGCTGTCGACCCTGATCAAAGTCAGCGACCGCGCCCGCCCGCGGCAGTTGAACCAGTTCCAGCAGCTCAATGCCGCAACCATTTCCGGCGTGCCCGTGGTCAGCATGGGCGAAGCCATCGACACCATGCGCCAGATCGCTACGCAGGAGGCCCCCGCCGGCTATGCCTTCGACTACGCCAGCGCCGCCCGCCAGTACGTCCAGGAAGGCAGCGCGCTCTGGGTCACCTTCGGCCTGGCCCTGGCGATCATTTTCCTGGTGCTGGCGGCGCAATTCGAAAGCTTCCGCGACCCGGTGGTAATTCTGGTGACCGTGCCGCTGTCCATCTGCGGCGCTCTGATCCCACTGTTTCTCGGCTGGTCGAGCATGAACATCTATACCCAGGTCGGCCTGGTGACACTGATCGGTCTGATCAGCAAGCATGGGATTCTGATCGTTGAATTCGCCAACCAATTGCGCCGGGACCAGGGGCTCAGCCCCCGACAGGCGGTGGAGCAAGCTGCGTCCATTCGCCTGCGCCCGGTGCTGATGACCACAGCGGCGATGGTGTTCGGCATGGTGCCACTGATCCTGGCCAGCGGTGCCGGAGCAGTCAGTCGCTTCGATATCGGCACGGTGATCGCCACGGGCATGTCCATCGGCACCCTGTTCACTCTTTTCGTTCTGCCCTGCATCTACACCCTGCTGGCCAAGCCGGACGCCTGAACCCGGGACAAACAAAAGGCCTCGCAATGCGAGGCCTTCAGGTGGCGGTTTCAGGTCTTCAACTCTGGGGTTTCAACGCCTGGCTCATGCCAAACATGAACAGCAGCAGTTCATGATCCGGCTTGACCGCCACCGAGCTCTTGGCCACCCGTGGCAACGGGCAATGTTCACCCTGAGCGGCACTGAGAACCTGCGTTCGCGGCTGCTCCCAGACAACCATGGCCAAGGAAGCAACTGCCAAGGCTCCTGCCAGGAACAAACCTCGTGCAATTTCTAGCTTCATAGCTACAAACCTTTGATGGGGCTGCCAAACACCGTTCTATAAAAATAGTAGAGCTTTTGCCAGTCCGTGTCGTTCCACGACGAATGGCGGCGCAGTTGCTTGAGGTCATGGGCCGCCGCCCGACGGCTGCTCAGGCGCTGGCGACACTTCTCGAAATCCAGCAATGCAATCCTCACCTGGGCCTGCTCGCCCTCGCCCTCTATGCGCACGAAAACATGTTTGGAATACAGGCAGCCATGCTGCCAACGGCCCTTGTGCATACGCGCCAGGGTCTGCGCCACTGCCTGCAACACTCGCTCGTGCAGGACTTCGCCATGGCGCTCACGCTCACCTGCGGCATACCAGTTGTCGATTTCCACGAAGCCGTCGAGCGCAGCGGTCACCAGCAGCGCCTGCCACTGATGCTCGGGGCCGCGCCGGGCGCCGCAGAACACCAGCTCCGGCACCTCTACATCCAGCAGACGCAGGCCTTGCAGGGCATCACGCTC
>NZ_MOAK01000073.1:72958-76374 GCF_003732485.1 Pseudomonas protegens | reverse complement strand
CCGATCTGTCGCTTGGCATAGAGCAGCCGACCACTGCTGCTGATCAGGCGCTGCACGCCGCTCTCACCGCCTCGACGCTTATTGGGTTCCTCGACCCATTCACCTTGTTGGTTCCAGAAGTATTCGAAGCAATCTGTGGGCACGGCATCCATTTCCGAAGCACATTCAACAGCCATCCTCTTACCTCTTGCGTAATACGTAGACCCGCCACATGGCGTAGAGCGGAAAGAAGTCCAGATGCTCCTGGACACGAAAACCGGCTTGCCTGAATTCTTCTTCGACCGTTGCCGCCGGTAACACGAAACGATTCTGGTAACCCTCCTGCCCAACTTCGGACAGCCGCTTGCGCTCCATGCGCTTGCGCTTCCAGGACTTGAAGTTGCCATCGACCCATAGCGAGATAATCACGCTGTCACGGGTGACCCGCTGAAACTCCCGCAGCAGCGCCATCCGATGCCCGGCCTCACCGATATGGTGCAGCAAGCGCATGGAAAAAATGCAGTCTACAGCGTTGTCCGGCAAGTCGATGGCAAACGCAGACGTCTGCAAGGCTCGTACCCGTTTCACCACGTCGGCCGGTTGCGCCACCGTGGCGATGTTCAGCATAGCCGCTGAATTGTCGGCTCCAATAATGACTCGATTGGCTTTTTCGGTCAGCAACGGCCAGAAACGACCCGCGCCGCACGGCAGGTCCAGCACCAGGCCCGGCTCTCCCGCCAGGGCCAACGCGGTGCGAGCCAATTGTTCATCACGCTTGTGGGACAACTGTCGTGCCAGCCCCTCCTGGTGCTTGAGCAGGTATTGCTGTGCATGTTGCGCATCGTATTTATCGGAAAATTCCAGCTTGATCGGTGTCGCCATCATCAAAGTCTCCTGCAACTGATGGCGCCACCTTAGGCAGCAGCGTGTCAGCGACAGGTCATCCCTTTGTGAAAACTTCGTACCGTCCAACGAGGAAATATTTCAGAGTTTTACAGGCAGCAGACAGTGGCCTGGGGCCACTTCAGAAGAAAAATCGACAAGCGAGCTGCCCGGTAAAACAGGGCCTGGCAAGAGTATTCAAGCCTTGGAAGGGTGCAGCTGAACGTGAAAACGACAGCCATTGGGGGTCATGGTGCTGAGAGTGACGCTCCAGCCCTCGTTCTCGCAGATGCGCTGGACCAGGGACAAGCCCAGTCCCAGGCCTTCACCACGTTTTTCATCGCCACGGACAAAGGGCTGGAACATCGCCTCGCGCTTTTCTTCGGGAATGCCCACGCCACTGTCCTCCACGACGAATCCATCCGGCACCAGGCTCAGGCGGATAAATCCCTGTTCGGTGTAGTGCAAGGCATTGCGCAGCAGGTTGCCCATCACCGCATGCAGGAAGGTGGCGTTGTAGCGGGTCTCACCCGGTTGCCCCGGCTCGAAGATCAACTCGATACCCTTGGCCTCGATGGACTCGCGCCACACTCCGATCAGGTCCTTGGCAGCCTGGGTCAGCGTCAATTGCGGCGACATGCTGGCATCTTCCCGCTGGGCCCTGGCCAGCATCAGGAACGTCTGCACCAGCTCACGCATTTCCTCGCAGGCTCGGGCAATACGTTCGACCTGGGCTCGTCCACGGGGATCGAGCCCGGGGTTTTCCAGGAGCAGCTCGCAGGACGTGGCCAAGACCATCAGCGGCGTCCGCAGTTCATGGCTGACGTCACTGGTGAACAGGCGCTCACGGCTCAAGGCCTGGCGCAGACGTCCCAGCGTCGCATCGAAGGCGATCGCCAACTCGCCCACCTCATCCGCCGCATAATCCGGAGCCAGGGGCGGTGCCAAGCCCAGCAATTGATCCCGGTGACGGACCTGGCGAGCCAGACGAACCACCGGCGCCATCACCCGGCGCGCCAGGACCCAACCCAGGAACACCGCCAGCGCCAGGCTGAGGACAAAACCCACCAGCACCACCGCGAACAGCACCCGCTCGCGCTCTTCGAAATCGCTCTGATCCTGCAGCAGCACATAACGCCGACCATCCACCACTTCGACCATGGCGTGATAGGACAACTGCTCGCGAAACACTTCATGGAAACCCGGGTCCAGGTGCCTCAGGTCCTTGGGCAACTCGAAATCGCCGCGCCCGCCACTGTAGTAGAACAGTTGATCGGGCTCGGGGCGGTGATTCCAGTCGACAACGTTATCCATCAGCAGCAGGCGTTGCAGATCGCCGCCAAGGCCGGCGGAGATGAGTTTCTCCTCCACCAGATGCACGGTCGCCACGATGCCCATGGCGAAAGCCCCCGCCACCAGTGCGCTCATCAACGCAAAGGCGATGATGATGCGCTGGGCAAGGCTCTGCTTAAACTCCATCACGACCCTCGGCCAACCGGTAGCCGACACCGTGCACGGTGTGCAGCAACGGTTTGGCGAACGGCTTGTCGATCACCTGGCGCAGTTGGTGGACATGGCTGCGCAGGCTGTCACTGTCCGGACAGTCATCGCCCCACAAGGCCTCTTCGAGGATTTCCCGGCGCAACACATGGGGGCTCTTCTGCATCAACACCGCCAGCAGCTTGAGGCCCACCGGGTTGAGCTTGAGCAGGCGCCCTTCGCGGGTGACTTCCAGGGTATCGAGGTCATAGCTCAGATCACCGACCTGCAGCGCTCGGCGACCACCGCCCTGGGTACGGCGCATCACTGCCTCGATCCGCGCGGCCAGTTCCGAAAGGGCAAATGGCTTGAGCAGGTAGTCGTCGGCACCGGACTTGAAGCCCTGAAGCCGGTCATCCAACTGGTCCCGGGCCGTGAGCATGATCACTGGGGTATCGCGCCGGGCATCTTCGCGCAGGCGCTTGCACAGGGTGTAGCCGTCGATCCCCGGCAGCATGATGTCCAGCACGATCAGGTCGTAATGCTCGGTGGCAGCCAGGTGCAACCCCGACAGACCATCCTGGGCGCAGTCCACGGTATAGCCCTTGAGTCCCAGGTAATCCGCGAGGTTGGCGAGAATATCGCGGTTGTCTTCAACCAGTAGAATTCGCATCGGCACTCTCTCCGCACACAGTTACGGCCGTCTTGGCTCGCGCAGCTTAAGGCCAAGTCGGACTCGCCGCCAGCCTTGTCTGACCGCTCTGCGGGCACTTTTCACCCCATCACTGGCTTAACGAGTTTTTCACCGCAGGTTCACAACCTGACTACAGGGGCAAGCCCAGACTGCCGGCCGTTTGCCCACAAGGAACACCCTTCTGATGGATCTTCTCAAGACCGCCCCAGCACGCGTGGTGCTGTTGTTGATCAGCACCTGGCTGGCGATTTTCCTGCTGACCCGCAGCGCTCTCCTGCTGACTCACCTCAACGAAGCCGGTGGCGGCTGGCTGCCAGTGTTCGGCGTCGGCCTGCTCTACGACCTGGGCTTCCTGGCCTACGCCGCCCTGCCCCTGGGCCTG
>NZ_MOAK01000073.1:40111-72931 GCF_003732485.1 Pseudomonas protegens | reverse complement strand
CCTGCTGCTCTCCCCGCCAAGCCTGTGGCAGCGGCGCGGATTGCACTGGCTGTTGCAGGGTCTGTTCAGCCTGAGCCTGTTCGCCATGCTCTTCACCGCCGTCGCGGAATGGTTGTTCTGGGACGAGTTCGGCGTACGTTTCAACTTCATCGCCGTCGACTACCTGGTGTATTCCGACGAAGTCCTCAACAACATTCTCGAGTCCTACCCGATCGGCCTGTACATGGGGCTGCTGGCCCTGACGGCAATCGCCCTGAGCCTGGCTCTGCGCAGGCCGCTGAAAGCGGCCCTGGATGCGCCCTTGCCGTCTCTGCGCGCTCGTCTGCTCAGCGCCCTGGGGCTAATGCTGGTGGCCGGCACCAGCCTGCAACTGCTCAGCCAGGACAGTCCGCGGGCCCAGGGCGGCAATGCCTACCAGAATGAGCTGGCGAGCAACGGTCCGTATCAGTTCTTTGCCGCGTTTCGCAATAACGAGCTGGATTACCAGCAGTTCTATCGCAGCCTGCCCACCGATGTGGTGGCCCGCCAGATGCGCGCCGAACTCAACGAGCCCAATGCCCGCTTCATCGGCAAGGACCCGCTGGACATCCGTCGCGCCATCGACAACCCCGGCACCCCGCGCACACCCAATATCGTCCTGGTGACCATAGAAAGCTTCAGCGCCAAGTACATGGGCAGCAACGGCGACGACCGCAACCTGACCCCCAACCTGGATGCGTTGCGCCAGCAGAGCCTGTACTTCAACAACTTCTACGCCACCGGCACCCGCACCGACCGCGGCCTGGAAGCCATCACCCTGGCGATTCCCCCTACCCCAGGACGCTCCATCGTCAAGCGCATCGGACGTGAAAGTGGTTTCGCCAGCCTTGGCCAGCAACTGCGGGCCGTGGGCTACGACAGTGTCTTTGTCTATGGCGGCCGGGGTTACTTCGACAACATGAATGCCTTCTTCAGTGGCAACGGCTACCGCGTGGTAGACCAGAGCAGCGTCGAGGAATCCGAGATCCACTTCAAGAACGCCTGGGGCATGGCCGACGAAGACCTTTACACCCAGACCCTGAAGCTGGCGGACGCCGACTACGCACAGCAGCGGCCCTTCCTGTTGCAACTGATGACCACCTCCAACCATCGCCCTTACACCTATCCCGATAGCCGGATCGACATCAAGTCCGGCAAGGGCCGGGACGGCGCGGTGAAATACACCGACTACGCCATTGGCGAGTTCCTCAAGGCCGCCCGCCAGAAGCCCTGGTTCGACAACACCATTTTCGTGTTTGTCGCCGATCACACCGCAGGCAGCGCGGGCAAGGAAGACCTGCCCATCAGCAACTATCAGATTCCGTTGTTCATCTATGCGCCCAAGCTGATTCCGGCGCGGGAAAGTGCACAGCTGGCCAGCCAGATCGACCTGGCGCCAACCCTGCTGGGCCTGTTGAACCTGGACTACGAGTCGACCTTCTTCGGACGCAACCTACTGCAGGACAACCCCCGGCCTCCCCGGGTGCTGGTGGGCAACTATCAGCACCTGGGCCTGTTCGACGGCCAGGACCTGGCGATTCTCAGCCCGCGCCAGGGGTTGCGCCGGCATGACCAGGCCCTGGGCGCCAGCCAGGAATCCCGGGTACCGGACAACGACCCGCTGATCCAGCGCGGTATCAGTTACTACCAGAGCGCCAGTTATGGCTTCAAGCAGCAACTGTTGAGCTGGAAGGCGCCCAAGGCCTCGGCGGTCGAGTTGAGTCAGCGCTGAAGTCATTCGCGGGCAAGCCCGCTCCTACAGAGGTGCATCGTTGCAGGAGCGGGCTTGCCCGCGAAGATCCAGGCGCCCCCTCATATCCCAGGCATAAAAAAGCCCCGCCGGTTTTCACCGGCGGGGCTTTTTCAGTACAGGGGTAAGGCTGGCTTACATCATGCCGCCCATGCCACCCATGCCGCCCATGTCTGGCATGCCGCCAGCTGCAGGCTTGTCTTCCACGATTTCAGCAACAGCGGCTTCGGTGGTCAGGATCAGACCGCCGATGGACGAAGCGGCTTGCAGCGCGGAACGGGTTACCTTGGTTGGGTCCAGGATGCCCATTTCGATCATGTCGCCGTATTCGCTGGTGGCAGCGTTGTAACCGAAGTTACCGGAACCCTGCTTGACCTTGTCCACGACCACGCTTGGCTCGTCACCGGAGTTGGCAACGATCTGACGCAGTGGAGCTTCGATAGCGCGACGCAGAACAGCGATACCCACGTCCTGGTCGGCGTTGTCGCCCTTCAGGTCGTTGATGCCTTGCAGAGCACGGATCAGGGCTACGCCACCGCCAGGTACCACGCCTTCTTCAACGGCTGCACGGGTAGCGTGCAGGGCGTCTTCAACGCGGGCTTTCTTCTCTTTCATTTCAACTTCGGAGCCGGCGCCAACCTTGATCACTGCAACGCCGCCGGACAGCTTGGCCAGACGCTCTTGCAGTTTTTCACGGTCGTAGTCGGACGAAGTGTCGGCGACTTGTTGACGGATCTGAGTCACACGAGCCTGGATGTCCGCTTCAACGCCAGCACCGTCGATGATGGTGGTGTTTTCTTTGGACAGGATCACGCGCTTGGCGTTACCCAGGTGCTCCAGGGTGGTGCTTTCCAGGCTCAGGCCGATCTCTTCGGAGATAACGGTACCGCCGGTCAGAACGGCGATGTCCTGCAGCATGGCCTTGCGACGGTCGCCGAAGCCCGGTGCCTTGACGGCAGCGACTTTGACGATACCGCGCATGTTGTTCACAACCAGAGTCGCCAGGGCTTCGCCTTCAACGTCTTCAGCCACGATCAGCAGTGGGCGGCCGGCTTTGGCAACGGCTTCCAGCACTGGCAGCATTTCGCGGATGTTGGAGATCTTCTTGTCCACCAGCAGGATCAGCGGGCCGTCGAGTTCGGCGACCATGGTGTCCGGCTTGTTGATGAAGTAAGGGGACAGGTAGCCACGGTCGAACTGCATGCCTTCTACAACCGACAGTTCGTTTTCCAGGCCCGAGCCTTCTTCAACGGTGATCACGCCTTCTTTACCGACTTTTTCCATGGCTTCGGCAATGATGTCGCCGATGGAGTTGTCGGAGTTGGCGGAGATGGTGCCGACCTGAGCGATGGCTTTGGAGTCAGCGCATGGCTTGGACAGACCTTTCAGCTCTTTGACGATGGCGATGGTCGCCTTGTCGATGCCGCGTTTCAGGTCCATCGGGTTCATGCCGGCAGCGACGGCTTTCAGGCCTTCGTTGACGATCGACTGAGCCAGAACGGTAGCGGTGGTGGTGCCGTCGCCAGCGTCATCGTTGGCACGGGAGGCAACGTCTTTGACCAGCTGCGCGCCCATGTTTTCGAAGCGATCTTTGAGCTCGATTTCTTTGGCTACGGAAACGCCGTCCTTGGTGATGGTCGGAGCGCCGAAGCTCTTCTCGATGATCACGTTACGGCCTTTCGGGCCCAGGGTCGCTTTTACTGCGTCAGCCAGGACGTTGACACCGGTGAGCATTTTCTTGCGGGCGGAATCGCCGAATTTAACTTCTTTAGCAGCCATGATCGATATTCCTTAAATACTGTGTAGTAGCGGGAAAATACGTGGGAAATCAGCCTTCGATAACGGCGAGAATTTCGTTCTCGGCCATTACCAGCAGATCTTCGCCATCGACTTTCACGGTGTTGCTGCCGGAGTACGGGCCAAACACCACTTTGTCACCCACTTTCACGGCCAGCGCACGTACTTCACCGTTGTCCAGCACACGGCCGGTACCTACAGCGACGATTTCGCCACGGTTAGGTTTTTCAGCAGCCGAACCAGGCAGAACGATACCGCCGGCAGTTTTCGATTCTTCTTCGCTGCGACGGATGACGACGCGGTCATGCAGAGGACGAAGCTTCATTGTCGATCTCTCCTAATTGTGGTTTTCAACGGCCGGTGTCGATACCGGCGGGTTAGCAAATCCGGCGTGGCCGGTTGCGGCTCGACGAGCGAGACGCGGAAGTCTGTCTGGTGTCAGCACCAGAAACCTTGCGGTGACCGTTACATAAGGGCGCATAAGGTTATTACAAGGGCAGGCTGATGAAATTTTTTACATCACCCGGGTTAAAACGAACACGGCACCCGAAGGTGCCGTGTGTTTGAGGCCAGTTATCAAGAATCGCGATGCTCGAACTCACCTTCAATGACATTGGGCTCACGGCCCAACGGCTGTTGCGGCGCAGGGCCGCCACGGGCCGCACGCATGTCATCGGCAAAGGCGCGTTGGCGCAAGGCCTGCTCCTCGGCACGCTGGCGCATTTTTTTGGCCAGCAGGCGACGGCTGATGGGTAGCAGCATCAGCAGGCCGAATACGTCGCTGATGAAACCCGGCAGGATCAGCAGGCCGCCACCCAAGGCCAGCATCAGCCCCTCGAGCATCTGCTGGGCCGGCAACTCACCGCGATTGAGGCTTTCACGGGCACGCAGTGCCGTGGCCAATCCGGCCACGCGCAACACCAGCACACCGAGCATCGAACCGAGAATGATCAGCAGCAGTGCCGGGAAAAACCCGATGGCCGCGCTGACCTTGACGAAGACGAACAGCTCCAGCACCGGGAACAGTAAAAAGAGCAACAGAAAAGGGCGCATCAAATGGTTTCCTCTGCGGAAGAATGCCTTCCAGTAGACCGTAAATGACGTCGCCAATTCGTGAATTCAAGCACCCGGTGCCGGATTTTTCGGCCATTGATCGGCGTGGGCCAGAAAAACCAGGGCTTCGCGCACTTGTGTCGGCGTGTTGCAAAGACTTGGGAATGGCAGCCAGTAGAGTGCCTGGCCAATGCGCAGGTGCATGCCTTCGCTGTCGATCCCGGCCAGTTGCGCCGGCACGCTGTGCGGCAGTCCCGTCAGTTCCACGTAGTGAGCAATGGCTTTGGCGTGGTCGCTGTTCATATGTTCCACCATGCTCAACTCGGCCTTGCCGGCGAACGGGTTGGCCAGGGCCACTTGATCCACCCAGTGAATGGCGCCGAAACCGCCGATGTAGCGATGACGCACCGGCTTGAGTACCCAGAAATCGAAGTCATGGGCCTTGTGGTAGTTCTGGGATTCCGGGAAGTAGCGGTAGTAGCGCTCGGCGGCGGCCTCGATAGCGTCCTGGTCCTCAAGCTTCTCGGCTTCGGCCAGGTAGGTCAGGCGCCCCACCGCTTGCACGTCATCGGCATCGCGCTCGCCTACCAGCAGCGAGCACTTGGAATCCTTCTGCAGATTGTGGGTGTGCTGGGCGATGCGGCTGATGAGAATCAGGGGGCGCCCCTCGGCATCCAGGCAATAAGGCACCACGGAACCAAAGGGAAAACCCGGCATGGCCTTGGAGTGCGTCGACAACACGCCGCGGTATTCCTTGAGCAGCAATTCTCGTGCATTCTTGGCAGCTTCAACGCTCACTTTATGACTCCTTCTATAGAATCCGTCGAAAACGGACGGGCGCCTGGAGCATTGTTCCAGCTACGCCAACGGGGCAATTCTCATCTGCAGCCAGGCCAGGTCCGGCAGCCGGCCGAGGTTCCCCGAAAAGGACCACCCCTCAAGACCTGCTAGCGGGACATGCGAATGCAACTCACTGACAAAGTAATCATTATCACTGGCGGTTGCCAAGGTCTGGGCCGCTCCATGGCCGAGTATTTCGCCGCCAAGGGCGCACGACTGGCCCTAGTGGATCTGAACCAGGAAAAACTCGACCAGGCCGTGGCGGCCTGCAAGGCCCTCGGCGTCGAGGCCCGCGCCTATCTGTGCAATGTGGCCAATGAAGAACAAGTGAGCCATATGGTGGCCCAGGTCGCCGAAGACTTCGGCGCCATCCACGGTCTGATCAACAACGCCGGAATCCTGCGCGACGGCCTGCTGCTCAAGGTCAAGGACGGCGAGATGACCAAGATGAGCCTGGCCCAGTGGCAGGCGGTGATCGACGTCAACCTGACCGGGGTGTTCCTCTGCACTCGGGAAGTGGCGGCGAAAATGGTGGAGTTGAACAACAGCGGCGCGATCATCAACATTTCCTCGATCTCTCGCGCCGGCAATGTCGGCCAGACCAACTACTCGGCAGCCAAGGCAGGCGTGGCGGCAGCCACCGTGACCTGGGCCAAGGAACTGGCGCGCTACGGGATTCGCGTGGCGGGGATTGCCCCCGGCTTTATCGAGACCGAGATGACCCTGGGCATGAAACCCGAAGCCCTGGAGAAGATGACCTCAGGCATTCCGCTCAAGCGCATGGGCAAGCCGGAAGAGATCGCCCACTCGGCGGCCTATATCTTCGAGAACGACTATTACACCGGACGCATCCTGGAGATGGACGGCGGCCTGCGCATCTGAACCTGTAATCGCAACTGTAGGAGTCGGCTTGCCGGCGAAGGCGATCCATAAGATCGCATTCGCCGGCAGTGCCTGTTTCCGACGTCAGTCGTCGCTGATGGTGATGTTGGGCATCGCCGGAGCGGCGGCTTCCTGCAATACGATGCGTGCTCCGACGTGCCGGGCCAGTTCCTGATAGACCATGGCGATCTGGCTTTCAGGCTCGGCGATCACTGTTGGCTTGCCGCCGTCGGCCTGCTCGCGGATCAGCATCGACAGCGGCAGCGAAGCCAGCAACTCGACGTCGTACTGGCTGGCCAGCTTCTCGCCGCCGCCTTCGCCGAACAAATGCTCCGCATGGCCGCAGTTGGAGCAGATGTGCACCGCCATGTTTTCCACCACGCCCAGCACCGGGATGTTGACCTTGCGGAACATCTCCACGCCCTTGCGCGCATCCAGCAACGCCAGGTCTTGCGGTGTGGTAACGATCACTGCGCCGGCCACCGGGACTTTCTGCGCCAGGGTCAGTTGGATATCGCCAGTGCCCGGCGGCATGTCGATCACCAGATAGTCGAGGTTGCCCCAGTCGGTCTGGGTCACCAGTTGCAGCAAGGCGCCGGAGACCATCGGGCCACGCCAGACCATCGGCGTGTTGTCGTCGGTGAGGAAAGCCATGGACATGACCTCGACCCCGTGGGACTCGATGGGCACGAACCACTTCTGGTCCTTGATCTTCGGCCGGGTGCCTTCGGCAATGCCGAACATGATGCCCTGGCTCGGACCATAGATGTCGGCGTCGAGAATCCCCACCTTGGCGCCTTCCCGGGCCAGGGCCAGGGCCAGGTTGGCCGCGGTGGTGGACTTGCCCACGCCGCCCTTGCCGGAAGCCACCGCCACCACGTTCTTGACGTTGGCCAGGCCCGGGATCTGCGCCTGGGCCTTGTGCGCGGCGATCACGCTGGTGATCTCGACCTTGGCCGAAGCGACACCGTCCAGACCTTCGATAGCCAGTTGCAGCATCTGCGCCCAGCCACTCTTGAACAGACCGGCGGCATAACCCAGTTCCATCCGGACCAGGACCTTATCGCCCTGGACATCAATGGCCCGCACACAGCCGGCGCTGACCGGGTCCTGGTTCAGGTAAGGGTCGGTGTATTGGCGAAGAACGGCTTCCACCGCTGCGCGATTGACGGCGCTCATGGGCAACTCCGATAACAAGACAGGAAAATCAGCCGGCTATCCTACGCCGCCGACTCCTTCGTGGCGAGAAAGCTTGCTGTGCACAATGTGCCCGGAAGGATGAAAAATCCGCGCTGGCGCTTTATAGTGGCCGACCTCCGTTTCATCAAGTAGCCGAGCCCCATGTCCGAGCCACGCAAGATCCTCGTCACCAGCGCCCTGCCCTATGCCAATGGTTCCATCCACCTTGGCCACATGCTTGAGTACATCCAGACCGACATGTGGGTGCGCTTCCAGAAGCATCGCGGCAACCAATGCATCTATGTCTGCGCCGACGACGCACACGGCTCGGCCATCATGTTGCGCGCGGAAAAGGAAGGCATCACCCCGGAACAACTGATCGCCAATGTCCAGGCTGAACACAGCGCCGACTTTGCCGAGTTCCTGGTGGACTTCGACAACTTCCACTCGACCCACGCCGAAGAAAACCGCGAGCTGTCGAGCCAGATCTACCTCAAGCTGCGGGACGCCGGGCACATCGCCACGCGCTCCATCACTCAGTATTTCGACCCGGAAAAGAAAATGTTCCTGGCCGACCGCTTCATCAAGGGCACCTGCCCGAAGTGCGGCACTGAGGACCAGTACGGCGACAACTGCGAAAAATGTGGCGCCACCTATGCCCCGACCGACCTGAAAGATCCAAAGTCGGCGATCTCCGGCGCCACCCCGGTGCTCAAGGATTCCCAGCACTTCTTCTTCAAGCTGCCGGACTTCCAGCAGATGCTGCAGACCTGGACCCGCAGCGGCACCCTGCAGGACGCCGTCGCCAACAAGATCGCCGAGTGGCTGGATGCCGGCCTGCAGCAGTGGGACATCTCCCGCGACGCGCCGTACTTCGGTTTCGAGATCCCGGACGAGCCGGGCAAGTACTTCTACGTGTGGCTGGACGCGCCGATCGGCTACATGGCCAGTTTCAAGAACCTCTGCAGCCGTCGTCCGGAACTGGACTTCGACGCGTTCTGGGGCAAGGACTCCACCGCCGAGCTGTACCACTTCATCGGCAAGGACATCGTCAACTTCCACGCGCTGTTCTGGCCCGCCATGCTCGAAGGCGCCGGCTACCGCAAGCCGAGCGGCATCAACGTCCACGGCTACCTCACGGTCAACGGCCAGAAGATGTCCAAGTCCCGTGGCACCTTCATCAAGGCCCGCACCTACCTGGAGCACCTGTCGCCGGAATACCTGCGCTACTACTACGCCTCCAAGCTGGGCCGTGGCGTCGACGACCTGGACCTGAACCTCGAAGACTTCGTGCAGAAGGTCAACTCCGACCTGGTGGGCAAGGTGGTGAACATCGCCAGCCGCTGCGCCGGTTTCATCCACAAGGGCAATGCCGGGCTGATGGTCGACAGCAATGCCGCCCCCGAGCTGACCGAGGCCTTCCTGGCCGCGGCGCCAAGCATCGCCGACGCCTATGAAGCCCGTGACTTTGCCCGCGCCATGCGCGAGATCATGGGGCTGGCCGACCGCGCCAACGCCTGGATCGCCGACAAGGCGCCATGGTCGCTGAACAAGCAGGAAGGCAAGCAGGCTGAAGTCCAGGCCATCTGCGCCACCGGTATCAACCTGTTCCGCCAACTGGTGATTTTCCTCAAGCCGGTGCTGCCGCTGCTGGCCGCCGATGCCGAAGCCTTCCTGAACGTTCCGGCACTGACCTGGAACGATCACCAGCACCTGCTGGCCAACCATCAACTCAACGAATTCAAGCCGCTGATGACGCGGATCGACCCGGTAAAAGTCCAAGCCATGACCGACGCCTCGAAAGAAGACCTGGCCGCCAGCCAGACCGACACCGGCGCAGCCACGCCAGCAGGCAACGGCGAACTGGCCAAGGACCCGCTGTCACCGGAAATCGACTTCGACGCCTTCGCCGCCATCGACCTGCGCGTCGCCTTGATCGTCAAGGCCGAAGCTGTGGAAGGTGCCGACAAGCTATTGCGCCTGACCCTGGATATCGGTGATGAGCAGCGCAACGTGTTCTCCGGGATCAAGAGCGCCTACCCGGACCCGTCCAAGCTCGATGGTCGCCTGACCATGATGATCGCCAACCTCAAGCCGCGGAAAATGAAATTCGGCATCTCCGAGGGCATGGTGATGGCCGCCGGCCCTGGCGGTGAAGAGATCTACCTGCTGAGCCCGGACAGCGGCGCCAAGCCCGGCCAGCGGATCAAGTAAGGCCGCAGGCTGGACCCCGTCCCCCCCTTGCGCCCCGCGCAACGGGGGGATTTGTATATCTGGCGGGCCCTGCGCCCGCGCCGGAGTTTGCCTACTCTTGAGGGACAGCCTGCCCGTACCGGCCCAACCATGACCCACTTCCTCCTCGCCCTTGTCAGCACCGCCCTGATCAACAACTTCGTGTTGCAGTGGCCGCTGGGCGTCGATCCGCTGCTGCAGGCCCCAACCGATTGCACTCGGCAGCGGGTCCACGCGCTGGGTCTGGCAACCACGGTCCTGATGCTGGTCAGCTGCGTGCTCGGCCATATCCTTTATCGTGGCGCGCTGCTGCCTTGGGGACTGGAATCCTTGCAGTTGTTTCTCTGGCTGCCTCTGAGCGTGCTGCTGATCAAGCCAGTGTTGCAGCTGCTGTCCCGGGCATTGCCCAGTGTTCCATTCGACGGCCTATGGCCCTTGCTGCTGGGCAATGCCGGCGCGCTCGGCCTGCTGCTGATCGCCACTGGGGAAAACCTCGGGTTCGCGACCCTCAGCGCCATGAGCCTGGGGGCTGGACTGGGCTTCTGGCTGGTACTGAGCCTGTTCAGCGATCTGCGCCAGCGTATCTCCAACAACGATATTCCCCTGCCCTGGCGCGGCCTGCCGATCGACCTGATCAGCGCCGGCCTGCTGGCAGTGGCGTTTTTCGGCTTCAGCGGACTGATCAAAACATGAGTCTGATTCAACGCATCGACGCCCTCCTGCCCCAGACCCAGTGCGGCAAATGCGGCCATCCCGGATGCAAACCCTACGCCCAGGGCATTGCCAACGGCGAGGCCATCAACAAGTGCCCACCCGGAGGTGAGGAAACCATTGCCGGCCTGGCGCAACTGTTGCGGCTACCGGTGCTGAAGCTCGATCGCAGCCGCGGTGAGGCTCCGGCCCAGATCGCCTATATTCGCGAGGCCGAATGCATCGGTTGCACCAAGTGCATCCAGGCCTGTCCGGTGGACGCCATCGTCGGCGCGGCCAAATGGATGCACACCGTGCTTGTGGACGAATGCACCGGCTGCGACCTGTGCGTGGCGCCTTGTCCGGTGGACTGCATCGACATGCTGCCGCTACCCGAGGCCAAGGTGGTGCCGATCGTCGGCGGCCTGGCCACCAGCCCCGAGCAACTGCAAGCCCGCAGCAGCAAGCGCGAGCAGGCGCGACGACGCTTCGAACAACGCAACGAACGCTTGCAACAAGAAGACGCCCGGCGCCTGGCCGAACGCCAGGCCCGCGCACAACGAGCCGCGCAAGCCACTGACGACAGCCAGAACCCGGTGCAGGCCGCCATCGAGCGGGTTCGTGCGCAGAAAGCCGCTGCAGCCGATGCGGCACTGAAAAAAGCCAAGATCGAGCTGGCCATGAGCCGGGCCCAGTTGCACAAGTCCCTCAAGGCTTTCGGCCATCCACCGACCTTCGAGCAGCAAATGCAATTGATCGTCCTGCAGCGTCAGTTCGAAAGCGCCGAGCAGGCCTTGGCCCAGCTGGAATCCCAGGCGCCACCTGCTCCGACGCCAGTGCCCAAGGATGCCGAGCTCAAGCGAGCGAAGATCCAGTTGGCGACGCGCCGTGCCGAACTGAAGAAAGCCCAGGCGGCCGAAGCGTCCAGTGCCGAACTGGAAGCCCTGAGCGCAGCGCTGGCGGCGGCCGAACAGGCCCTGCACGCTGCCGAGGATGCCTGTGCCAAACCGGCGCCAGTACTGACGCGCATCGAAAAACGCCCGATCGATCCACAACTGCGGCAACTGAAAACCGAGCTGGCCTATGCCCGCGCCGATCTGAACAAACTGCTGCGCCAGCCCGACATCGGAGCCGACCAACTGGCCCAGGCACAGACCCGCTTGCACGAGGCCGAGCGCCAGGTGAAGGCCCATGCTGATTGCTGACGGCGTCGACCAACGCCTGCGCCAGGCCATGCAGCGAGTGCTGCTGGCCACGTTGCCGGGACTGTTGGTGCTGCTGTGGCTGTACGGATGGGGCGTGCTGCTCAATCTGCTGCTGACCGTCAGCGGCGCCCTGGCCGCGGAAGCCCTGGTCCTGTACCTCAGACGACGCCCGCTGCCGCCCAACCTCGGTGACGGCAGCGCCTTGGTCAGCGCCACGCTGCTGGCCCTGGCCTTGCCACCTTATTGCCCCTGGTGGCTGCCGCTGGGCGCCGCTGCCGCGGCCATTCTCCTGGGCAAGCAGCTGTACGGCGGTGTCGGCCAGAACCCGTTCAATCCGGCCATGCTCGGCTACGCCCTGGTCTTGCTGTGCTTTCCCCAAGCGATGACCCATTGGCCTGCGCCCCACACCATGGACCTGCTCGGCGGCCTGCAACAGGTGTTCGGTGTCGCGGACGGCCTGCACCCGGATGCCTGGGTCCAAGCCACGGCGTTGGACAGCCTGCGGATCAACAAGAGCCTGACCGTCGACGAACTCTTTGCCGGCAACCCCGCCTTCGGTCACTTCGGCGGCCGAGGTGCCGAATGGATCAGCCTGGGGTTTCTGGCCGGGGGCCTGTTCCTGCTGCAGCAACGGGTTATCGGTTGGCAGGCGCCCGTGGGCATGCTGGGCAGCCTCTTTGTCATCAGCCTGCTGTGCTGGAACGGCTCGGGCTCCGACTCTCATGGCTCGCCGCTGTTTCACCTGCTTAGCGGCGCCAGCATGCTGGGCGCATTCTTTATCGTCACCGAACCGGTGTCCGGCCCCAAGGCAGCGAAAGCCAGGCTGCTGTTCGGCGCCGGCGTCGGCTTGCTGACCTACCTGATCCGCACCTGGGGCGGCTACCCCGACGGCGTTGCCTTCGCCGTACTGCTGATGAACCTGGCGGTGCCGGGGCTGGAGCGCCTGTGCTCCTCGGAACAGGAGAAGGCTTGAGCATGAAGAGAACTCGCGGTCTGTTCCTGCTGGTGCTGCTCGGCGTTCTCGGCATGGGCACCACCCTGTGGCTGCAATACGCTGGCGCACCGCGCATCGCCGCCGAGCAACGGGCATTGCAGGCCCGCAAGTTACTCGACCTGCTGCCCGCGGCAAGTTACGACAATCAGCCACTGGACCAGCCACTGCCCTTGAGTGATGTGCAACTGGACAACAGCCGCCTGCTGGATGGCTACCTGGCCACCCGCGCGGGTCAGCCCAGTGCTGTGCTGTTGCGCAGTCGAGTGAACGGTTACGCCGGCCCCATCGAGCTGCTGATCGCCATCGACAGCCATGGCCGCCTGCTGGGCAGCAAGACGCTCAAGCAGGATGAGACCCCAGGCCTGGGAGGCCGCATCGCCGAACAGCCCAACGCCTGGCTGCAGGGGTTTTCCGGTAAATCCCGCACGACCCCGGACGATGCTGCCTGGGCCCTGAAAAAGGACAATGGCCAGTTCGATCAGATCGCCGGCGCCACCATCACCTCCCGCGCGGTGATCAGCGCCCTGCACGATGCCCTGCGCTACTTCGATGAGCATCGCCAGCCACTGCTTCAGGGAGCTGCCCATGAGTAAGCCACTGTCATTGCCGGGCCTGCTGATGCTGACACCGTTGATCGGAGCCACGGACTCCTGGGTCAAGGCCCTGGGCCTGGCGCTGGCATCCCTTGTCGTGATCGGGGCCTTTGGGGCCGGCATGGGCTTGCTGCGGCCACACTTGCAAAGCCGCCAGCGGTGGCTGGCCAGCCTGTTGCTCGGCGCTGCCCTCGGCAGTTGGCTGTGGCTGGCGGTGCAAGCCTGGAGTTATGAGCTGTACCAGCAGTTGGGCCTGTACCTGGGCCTGCTGCCCCTGCAATGCGTGATATTGGAGCAGGCGGGCTTCTTCCAGCACCGCGACCGGCTGCGCCTGGCTGCCGGTTTCTGTGGCGCGCTGGTGCTGGTGGGCGCGCTGCGCGAATTGCTGGGCACCGGGGCCCTGGGCAGCCATCTGGGCTGGCTCGCCGGCCTGCCCGGTGATAGCGCCGGCTGGGTGTTGCTGCCCCAAGGCGGACTGCGCCTGCTGACTCTGGCCCCCGGGGGTTTTATCCTGCTTGGCCTGCTGCTGGCGGCAAAGCGGGCCTGGACCGCCTCTTCGTCCTTCAACCGACCGCCTTCGAGGAAATGAACCACCCATGAATGCCGCCAAACGCCTGGAAATATTTCGCCGACTTCACGAAGACAATCCCGAACCAAGAACCGAACTGGCCTACTCCTCGCCGTTCGAGTTGCTGATCGCGGTCATTCTTTCGGCGCAATCGACCGACGTCGGAGTCAACAAAGCGACCGCCAAACTCTTCCCCGTGGCCAATACACCGGCGGCTATCCATGCCCTGGGGGTCGAGGGACTGTCCGAATACATCAAGACCATCGGCCTGTACAACAGCAAGGCCAAGAACGTCATCGAGACCTGCCGCCTGCTGGTGGAACGCCACAACAGCGAAGTGCCACAGACCCGGGAAGAACTGGAAGCCTTGCCAGGCGTCGGCCGCAAAACCGCCAACGTGGTCCTCAACACCGCCTTCCGGCAATTGACCATGGCCGTGGACACCCACATCTTCCGGGTCAGCAACCGCACCGGGCTGGCCCCGGGCAAGAATGTGGTGGAAGTAGAAAAAAAGCTGATGAAGTTTGTGCCCAAGGAGTTTCTGCTGGACTCCCATCACTGGCTGATCCTGCACGGGCGCTACGTCTGCCTGGCCCGCAAGCCACGTTGCGGCAGCTGTCGAATCGAAGACCTGTGTGAATACAAGCAAAAGACTTCTGACGATTGAGGAAGTATTGATTTTGCTGATGAGTCGATTGAAAAAATCTTTTTTACCCGCCAGGAGAATATCGATATAAGGAGCGCCAATGGCAGTCTTAGCCTGGAGTTGACCTTATGAGCACTGGCAAAGAACAACTGGACGTAGAAGAAGACTTCATCGCAACAGAGACAGACGATGCTGAACCGGTGGTCGAGGTGGCGAAAACCAATCTGAGCAAACGCAGAACCATCGACAATCTTCTGGAAGAACGACGCCTGCAGAAACAACTGGCCGATTACGACTTTGACCTCTAGTCACAAAAGAGCCTCCAGACGGAGGTTTTTTTGTGCCTATCTCGCCCCGAAACTCGACCGGTCAGCCGCTCGGCATGACCGGCCCACTCCGAACTAGCAGGTTGCTCCATTCAAGGTTGTCGCGTCAGTAACCAACACTCATACCAACTGATGACGCTGGGCAAACTCGATCAGATCAACCAATGAACGAGCATTGAGCTTGGCCAACAACCGCCGCTTGTAAGTGCTGACGGTCTTGTTGCTTAGACACAAGCCCTCAGCGATTTCCTTATTACTCATGCCATTGGTGAGCTGTTTCAATACGATCAACTCACGCCCCGAAAGAAGTTCGATCATTTCTTCCTCGCTGCTGATGCCCTGACTGGAACGAAAGGTGTGCAACGCCTCGTTGGGAAAGTAGCTGTAACCCGCCAGCACCGCGCGCACCGCGCTGATCAGTTCGGTAATGTCCTGCTGCTTGCACACATAACCGGCGGCACCGGCCTGCATGCAACGCATGGAAAAGGGTCCAGGAACTTGCAGAGTCAACACTAGAATCTTGGTCGACATGCCTTTGGACATCAGACGGGTTATAACTTCAAGTCCGTCAAGTTGTGGAATGCCAATATCCAGAATCAAAATATCGGGAACATATTCAAGAGCCAACTTCAAAGCGTCCGTGCCATTATCTGCTTCTGCTACTACTTCAAATCCATGACGTTCCATCAACATGCGCACAGCCAGGCGGATAACAGGATGATCATCCACGATCAATACTCTTTTCATAGGTCCATCCAAGTCCTGAGAGTTTTTTAGAGCCCGCACAATACCCCAGAGAATTGACTCTGACACCGTGCTACCCGGGGCTACCCCCCTACGAGGACGATCCTTACAAACAATACCGATTTGCCTTACAAAATAATTTAGATAAAGGTCACTTAACTGGAAAAGCGCTTAGGATTAATCGCCAGACTTGCTACTTTTCGTACTAAAAACCACATCATCAAGCATCACTTTCTTCGCTAGTGATCAACAAACGGCAATCAATAGAGCCGCTTCGTTCAATCAACTGGTCTATTCAGCCTCCGGCCGAAAGCGCTATTAATCAGGGGCAAAAAAAAGCCCCGCTTATCGCGGGGCTTTTTTAACAACTCAAGGTATCAGACCAGGGTCCGTCCCTTGTTGGCAGCGATGCGCATGCGCAAGGCGTTGAGCTTGATAAAGCCAGCGGCGTCCGCCTGGTTGTAAGCACCGCCGTCTTCTTCGAAGGTGGCGATGTTGGCGTCGAACAGCGACTCATCGGACTTGCGACCGGTAACGATCACGTTGCCCTTGTACAGCTTCAGGCGCACTACACCATTCACGTGGGCTTGGGAGGCGTCGATCATCTGTTGCAGCATCAGACGCTCCGGGCTCCACCAATAGCCGGTGTAGATCAGGCTGGCGTACTTGGGCATCAGCTCGTCTTTGAGGTGGGCCACTTCACGGTCCAGGGTGATGGACTCGATGGCGCGGTGAGCGCGCAGCATGATGGTGCCGCCAGGTGTCTCGTAGCAGCCACGGGACTTCATGCCCACGTAACGGTTCTCGACGATGTCCAGACGACCGATACCGTGTTCACCACCGATGCGGTTCAGGGTCGCCAGCACGGTAGCCGGAGTCATTTCCACGCCGTCGATGGCGACGATGTCGCCATTGCGGTAGGTCAGCTCCAGGTATTGCGGGGTGTCAGGAGCCTTCTCCGGGGAGACGGTCCAGCGCCACATGTCTTCTTCGTGCTCGGTCCAGGTGTCTTCCAGCACGCCGCCTTCATAGGAGATGTGCAGCAGGTTGGCGTCCATCGAGTACGGCGACTTCTTCTTGCCGTGACGCTCGATCGGGATACCGTGCTTCTCGGCGTAGTCCATCAACTTCTCGCGGGACAGCAGGTCCCACTCACGCCAAGGGGCGATCACTTTGACCCCTGGCTTGAGGGCATAGGCACCCAGCTCGAAACGTACCTGATCGTTGCCCTTGCCGGTGGCACCATGGGAAATGGCATCGGCGCCAGTCTCGTTGGCGATCTCGATCAAACGCTTGGCGATCAACGGACGAGCGATGGAAGTACCCAGCAGGTACTCGCCTTCGTAGACGGTGTTGGCGCGGAACATCGGGAAAACGAAATCACGCACGAACTCTTCGCGCAGATCGTCGATGTAGATCTCTTTGACGCCCATGGCTTGCGCCTTGGCGCGGGCCGGCTCGACCTCTTCGCCTTGGCCCAGGTCAGCAGTGAAAGTCACTACTTCACAGTTGTAAGTATCCTGCAGCCACTTGAGGATCACCGAAGTGTCCAGGCCGCCCGAATACGCCAGAACGACCTTGTTTACGTCCGCCATGCCATCACTCCACGGGGTTGTACGGAAAGCCGTCGAGTCTACCGATCCACGAGGATAATTTACAGAGGCGCGACAGCTTATGACGACCAAGCGACAGATTATGTCGAGCGCGCGACGACGACAGCCGGATCAGGAAGTCGCCGCGGCGCTGGAACCGGAGGCAGCCTGAGGCGCCGGAGCCGGTTTTTCGGTGGGGGCGACCCGCTCCAGATGCACATTGACCCGGCGGTTCTTCGCTCGGTTGGCAGCATTGGTGTTGGGAGCCAGGGGATAACGCTCGCCATGGAAGCGCACAACAATCTGGCTTTCCGCCAAACCGTTGGCCTTGAAGAACTCCATCACCGCCAAGGCCCGGCGGCGGGACAGATCGCGATTGGTCAAGCGGTTGCCGCTGTTGTCAGAGTGGCCATCCAGTTCGACGTGATTGACCGTCGGATCGGCCTTGATGAAATCCACCATCACCTGCAATTTTGCCTTGGCTCGAGCATCGAGTTCGATACCACCGCCCGGGAAACCGATCTCGCCCTGTTTCACCTGTTCGTAGTTCATCGGCAGCAGTTTGGTCATGCAGCTTTGATAGTCGCTGTAGGCCTTGCTGAACTTCACTGGTAGCAGGCGCACCTCGGAAACCCCGCCCTCGCGGGAAAAATGCCGGACCACCGGACTGCGTCCCTCCAGCAAGCCGATGATCAGGCGACCGGCCTGCATCTGGCTGCTGTTGTACAGCACCCCATCCGTGCCGGCCTTGACCGCTCCGAGGTTGATGTCGCCACGCCCCGGCTGCCAGGGGGCCGCGGCTGCAAGCAGCGTCGCCGAGCCACCCGCCTGCATCGGGTTGAAACTCTTGAGGCGAAAGATCGCCTGCTCGCCGGCGCGGCGAACGAATTCGCCGGAACCGAAATCGGTGACGGGCTGGATCAGGCGGCACTCGAATTTGTCGCCTTCGACCGTCCACTCAATGCTCTCCAGACGGGTCTGGAAAGTGAGAGCCATCGCGGGCAGGCTGGCAAACACACTGAGCAAGGCTAGATAACGCTGGCGCACGGGAGGCTCCACTGACGTGTACAACAGAAAAATCGACAGGCGCTAATACGCCATACCTTCGGGATATCGGTTGCTCGTCGCAAAACTTGATAGCGAGTGCCTGGAAGAGTCTTTTCCGGTAGCATTCCCCCGAGTTTTACCCGCCTGGAACCTCCAATGTCCGACCGCCTGACCCTGCTGCGTCCCGACGACTGGCATATTCATCTTCGCGATGGTGCCGTGTTGCCCAATACAGTCGCAGATGTCGCGCGCACCTTTGGCCGCGCCATCATCATGCCCAACCTGGTACCTCCGGTGCGCAACGCCGCGGAAGCCGACGCCTATCGCCAGCGTATTCTAGCTGCGCGCCCGGCCGGCAGCCGCTTCGAGCCGCTGATGGTGCTCTACCTGACCGACCGCACCCAGCCGGACGAGATCCGCGCGGCCAAGGCCAGCGGTTTCGTGCACGCCGCCAAACTGTACCCGGCCGGTGCGACCACCAACTCGGACTCGGGCGTGACCAGCATCGACAAGATATTCCCGGTGCTCGAAGCGATGGCCGAAGTTGGCCTGCCGCTGCTGATCCACGGTGAAGTGACCCGCGGCGACGTCGACGTCTTCGACCGCGAAAAGATCTTCATCGACGAGCATATGCGTCGCGTGGTCGAGCGTTTCCCCAGCCTGAAAGTGGTGTTCGAACACATCACCACCGGTGAGGCCGTGCAGTTCGTCAAGGAGGCTTCGGCCAACGTTGGCGCAACCATCACCGCACACCACCTGCTGTACAACCGCAACCACATGCTGGTGGGCGGTATTCGCCCGCACTTCTATTGCCTGCCGATTCTCAAGCGCAACACCCATCAGGAAGCGCTGCTGGATGCGGCCACCAGTGGCAGCGAGAAGTTCTTCCTCGGCACTGACTCGGCGCCTCACGCCCAGCACGCCAAGGAAGCCGCTTGTGGTTGCGCAGGCTGCTATAGCGCCTATGCCGCCATCGAGCTGTATGCCGAAGCGTTCGAACAGCGCAATGCCCTGGATAAACTGGAAGCCTTTGCCAGCCTCAACGGCCCGCGCTTCTACGGCTTGCCGGCCAACACCGATCGCATCACCCTGGTTCGTGAAGAATGGACCGCCCCCGCCAGCCTGCCGTTCGGTGAGCTGACTGTCATTCCGCTGCGCGCCGGTGAAAAACTGCGCTGGCGCCTGCTGGAGGATCACTCGTGAGTGACGACCATTTCGACGACGAACAAGAAGGTAACGGCGGCGGCCCTCGGCACCCGATGGCAGCGCGCTTTCGCGGTTACCTGCCGGTAGTCGTCGACGTTGAAACCGGCGGCTTCAACTCGGCCACCGACGCCCTGCTGGAAATTGCCGCAACCACGATCGGCATGGACGAAAAAGGCTTCGTGTTCCCGGAGCACACCTATTTCTTCCGAGTCGAGCCTTTTGAAGGCGCGAACATCGAAGCTGCTGCCCTGGAGTTTACCGGGATCAAGCTCGACCACCCGCTGCGCATGGCTGTCAGCGAGGAAACGGCCCTGACCGATATTTTCCGTGGGGTGCGCAAGGCGCTGAAGGCCAATGGCTGCAAACGCGCCATCCTGGTGGGCCACAACAGCAGTTTCGACCTGGGCTTCCTCAACGCCGCTGTGGCGCGCCTGGATATGAAGCGCAATCCGTTCCACCCGTTCTCCAGCTTCGACACCGCCACCCTGGCTGGCCTGGCTTATGGGCAGACCGTTTTGGCCAAAGCCTGTCAGAGTGCGGATATCGACTTCGACGGTCGCGAGGCTCACTCGGCCCGCTACGACACCGAGAAGACTGCCGAGCTGTTCTGCGGCATCGTCAACCGCTGGAAGCAAATGGGCGGCTGGCAGGATTTCGACGACTGATTCATTCTTCGTCGGGTGGATTGCCTGCATAAAAAAACCGGCCCTGAGGCCGGTTTTTTTATGCGTGACGCCAGGCTTACAGCTTGCCAGCGTTCTCGCTCAGGTAAGCGGCAACACCTTCTGGCGAAGCGGTCATGCCTTTGTCGCCTTTTTTCCAGTTGGCAGGGCAGACTTCGCCGTGCTCTTCGTGGAATTGCAGAGCATCGACCAGACGGATCAGCTCTTCCATGTTACGGCCCAGTGGCAGGTCGTTGACGATCTGCGAACGGACAACGCCTTTGTCGTCGATCAGGAACGCGCCACGGAAAGCCACGCCGCCTTCGGACTCAACGTCGTAGGCCTTGGCGATATCGTGCTTCATGTCAGCAGCCATGATGTATTGAACCTGACCGATGCCGCCGGCATTGATCGGGGTGTTGCGCCAGGCGTTGTGAGTGAAGTGCGAGTCGATCGAAACAGCGATCACTTCCACGTTACGTGCCTTGAAGTCAGCCATGCGGTGGTCCAGGGCGATCAGCTCGGACGGGCAAACGAAGGTGAAATCCAGTGGGTAGAAGAACACCAGGCCGTATTTGCCTTTGATGGCCGAGGACAGGGTGAAGCTGTCGACGATTTCGCCATTGCCGAGAACGGCCGGTACGGTGAAGTCAGGGGCTTGTTTGCCTACGAGTACGCTCATTGGATATCTCCTGGTGTGGACGTAGTAATAGAAGAAGGGGATTGGCCTTGAGTCTGCCACGCGGATGCGACAGCTCCGTGACCTGACCCCGCTTCGCAAGGACCGACCATCATACACCGCGTTTTTGAGCTGTCCTTAACGGTTTTTCGTCACCCTGGCTCATAAAGCGGAAAATGCGAATCATCTGTCACTATCGCGAACAAAACCGTTCGTCACTCTGGAAGGAAACTGCAACAAAGGCAGCCGAAACCACTTTGACAATCATTCTCGTTAACATTAAGATCCATCGCAATTGAGCCCTAACCAGCGACGGTTCTCATCCTATGTATGTCTGCCTCTGCACCGGTGTCACCGACGGACAAATTCGCGAAGCCATCTATGAAGGTTGCTGCAGCTACCGCGAAGTGCGTCAGGCGACCGGCGTCGCCAGCCAATGCGGTAAATGCGCATGCCTGGCCAAGCAAGTGGTCCGCGAGACACTGACCGAACTGCAGAGTAGCCAGGCGGCAATTCCCTATCCCGTGGAATTTAATGTCGCTTGAATTTTCGAATAAATCGCACTGTTTTAAACAACCGGACCTAGCGTCCGGTTTTTTTATGCCTGTAATTCAATCGCTTAGGGTCAAAACGCGGAACACAAACATTCTTATTCCGATTAATTTTCATATATTATTCAATAACTTAGGTTTGACAGTAATGTTTGCGCGGCTCAGACTCTGCCCTTATTCCACTAATTAAAGGGCAGGACCCCATCATGAAAGGCGACATTACAGTCATCCAGCATCTCAATAAAATCCTTGCCAATGAACTGGTCGCGATCAATCAGTACTTCCTGCATGCACGCATGTATGAAGATTGGGGCCTGAACAAGCTGGGCAAGCACGAGTACCACGAGTCCATCGACGAGATGAAGCATGCGGACAAGCTGATCAAGCGCATCCTCTTCCTCGAAGGCCTGCCGAACGTTCAGGACCTGGGCAAGCTGCATATTGGCGAACACACCAAGGAAATGCTCGAGTGCGACCTGCGTATCGAACGCACCGGCCATGCGGACCTCAAGGCAGCCATCGCCCATTGTGAATCGGTGAGCGACTTTGGCAGCCGCGAACTGCTGGAAGATATTCTTGAATCCGAAGAAGAACATATCGACTGGCTGGAAACCCAGTTGGGCCTGATCGATAAAGTCGGTATCGAGAACTATCTGCAATCGCAAATGGGTGACGAGTAACTTAACTCGTAATACTCAAGCCATAAAAAAGCCCCGCCCTCGAAAGAGAGGCGGGGCTTTTTATTAAGCGGATATATTCGCGTCAGGCTTCAGTCTTGGCCGCGGCTTTTTCGGCTGCGTCCTTGATCAGAGTCTGCAACTCACCGTTGGCAAACATCTCAGCCATGATATCGCTACCGCCGACCAGCTCACCCGCCACCCACAGCTGTGGGAAGGTTGGCCAGTTGGCGTACTTGGGCAGGTTGGCGCGAATTTCCGGGTTCTGCAGGATGTCCACATAAGCGAACTTCTCACCACAGCCCATTACGGCCTGAGCGGCTTTCGCGGAGAAGCCACACTGAGGGGCATTCGGCGAGCCTTTCATGTAAAGCAGAATGGTGTTGTTGGCAATCTGCTCTTTAATAGTTTCGATGATATCCATGGAACACCTCGGCTGAACTTTCCGACGCTGTTGTCGGCACGGTGGCGCATTGTAACGGAATCCTGAGCGCCCTGCTCGGCCTCTCCGACAGACATCTCAGGCGGCTTCCACCTTGACCGGCACTCCGTTCAAAGCCGCATTCCCGGACAACGCGTCGAGCTGACGCTCATCGGTCAGGTCATTGGCGCTGCAACCGGGCTGCTCCATGGCAATGTTCATCTGCACCCCTGGCCGCCCATGCCCCCAGCCATGGGGCAAGCTCACCACCCCAGGCATCATTTCACTGCTGGCCAGCACCTCTACCTCCACCGCACCGACCCGAGAGCTGATTCGCACCCACTGACCGTCATTCAGCCCGCGGCTAGCCAGGTCGTCCGGATGCATCAGCAACTGGTGACGGGGCTTGCCCTTCACCAGGCGGTGATAGTTGTGCATCCACGAGTTGTTGCTGCGCACATGGCGACGGCCAATCAGCAGCAACTCATCCAACGGCGGCACACTCAAGGCGGCAAACCGCGCCAGATCCGCCATGATCGCTGCTGGTGCCGCCTGGATCCGTCGATTCTCGGTTTTCAAGCGTGCCGCCAGATTCGGCTGCAGCGCCCCCAGATCAATACCATGAGGATGCTGCTCCAGCGTTGCCAAGGACAGTTTGAGCGGCGAGGCGTCGCCGTAGGCACCGGCTCGCAACCCCATGTCGATCATCTGCGCAGGGGGGATGGTCGGTTTCAGCGGCTGTTCGGTTCTCGCGGCAAACGCCTTGGCCAGGCCGACAAAGATCTCCCAGTCATGCAGCGCGCCCGCAGGCTTGGGCAGGATCGCCCGGTTGAAGCGACTGATGTTGCGCACCGCGAACAAATTGAAGGTGGTGTCGTAGTGATCATTCTCCAGGGCCGAGGTGGACGGCAGGATCAGGTCGGCATAACGGGTCGTTTCATTGATGTACAAGTCGATGCTGAGCATGAACTCCAACCCGTCCAGGGCCTGCTCCAACTGCCGACCATTGGGCGTGGACAAAACCGGGTTGCCCGCCACGGTGATCAATGCCCGAACCTGCCCTTCGCCCTCGGTGAGCATCTCTTCGGCCAGGGCTGACACAGGCAGCTCGCCGCCATACTCCGGAAGCCCGGAGACCCGACTCTGCCAAACGTTGAAATGACCGCCCGAAGTCGCCGCCACCAGATCCACTGCCGGCTCGGTACACAGGGCCCCGCCTACCCGGTCAAGGTTGCCGGTGACCAGGTTGAGCAGTTGCAGCAACCAATGGCACAACGTACCGAAGGCTTGGGTCGAAACCCCCATGCGCCCATAGCAGACCGCTCGGTCCGCCGAGGCGAACTCCCGGGCCAACTGCCGGATCTGCTGCGCCGGAATCGCACACAGCGGGCTCATGGCTTCTGCGGTGAAGCGGGAAATCGCCTGGCGCACCTCTGCCAATCCATCGACCTGCAGATGACTGCCGCGAATCGGCCCTTCCTCAAAAATCGTGTTCAACAGACCAAACAGCAAAGCCACATCGCCTCCAGGACGAACGAACAGGTGCTGATCGGCCATGGCCGCCGTTTCACTGCGCCGAGGATCGACCACCACCACCTTGCCACCACGAGCCTGGATTGCCTTCAAGCGCTTTTCCACGTCCGGCACCGTCATGATGCTGCCGTTGGACGCCAAGGGATTGCCGCCGAGGATCAGCATGAAGTCGGTGTGATCGATGTCCGGAATCGGCAGCAGCAGACCGTGGCCATACATCAGGTAGCTGGTCAGGTGCTGGGGCAACTGGTCGACCGACGTCGCCGAGAAGCGGTTACGGGTCTTGAGCTGGCCAAGAAAGTAGTTGCTGTGGGTCATCAGCCCGTAGTTGTGAACGCTGGGGTTGCCCTGATAGGTCGCCACTGCGTTATTGCCATGGCGCTGCTGGATGCTCGCCAGCCTTTCGGCTACCAGGGCGAAGGCCTCGTCCCACTCGATCGACTGCCATTCATTGCCCACGCGCCGCACCGGCTGACGCAGGCGATCGGGGTCATTCTGAATATCCTGCAGGGCCACGGCCTTGGGGCAGATGTGGCCGCGGCTGAAGCTGTCCTGAGCATCCCCCTTGATCGAGGTAATGCGCGGTCCGCGGCCCTCTTCCTCGGTGATTTCCAGGGTCAGGCCGCAGATCGCTTCGCACAGGTGGCAGGCACGGTGATGGAGAGTCTTGGTCATGGCCAGTCTCTATTGTTTGAAGGCGACCCGTAGGGGCCGCAGGAAGCAAAAACTATGGCGGCTGACCTCTGCCGACACCAGCGACGTTCGTCCCATGAATTCAGGGCCATCAGCCCCAGCCATGATCTGTGCTGTCAGTTCGGTGGCAAGCGCGGCGGGCCATCCATTGAGACTTGCGCCGTGGAGTCTATGGGCCCCTGCTCGGCATAGCCTCCCGACAGCTCGGCCAGCAATCGCCAATGCTCATCCAGACCGGCGCTGAGGGTCATCATTCGATCGACCATCTTGCGTGCGGCAGCACGGGTCACGGGATCCTCACTGCGCAGCAATTCGAAAGAAAACGCAGTCATTGAGGCCGTCATGTCAGTGAGCGCCCGGGCCGTGAGCCCCAACAGCGTCATCAGTTGTTGCTCCTTGGACTCCATCGCACACCTGTCCCTGCCGCAGATTCGCCTTTATAACCTCAGCACTTTGCATTAGGAAATGTTTCAGGTTGGCGACCCTCAAAATGCCCAGGACAGCGATCTCGGCCCACAGGTCAGAAAACGACTGCAAGCGTACAGCCGGCGCCCCACTGGATTGCCAAGGCGCGTCGGGGCAGTGTACAAATGCCCGGCTGCTGTCTGGAAACTGGTCTCAAAAGCGTCAGCGCAATCGCGTCCTGACCTCTCATGCCCATAATCGCCGTAGCACTATTGGTAAGACGCGACATTTAATTATAAGATCGCGCCTTCCCCTATTTCGTCGCCCCGTGCGGCTTTCGCCGCAGGTCCAGCCCGTTGTTCGATTAAACAAGGCTTTGAGAATCTGCGGTCCGTTGCAAAAAGGTAGTTAATGATGAGCGCAAGGCACTTTCTCTCCCTGATGGATTGCACGCCCGAAGAGCTGGTCAGTGTGATTCGTCGAGGCATCGAGCTGAAGGACCTGCGTAACCGCGGCGTACTCTTCGAGCCCTTGAAAAATCGTGTGCTCGGCATGATTTTCGAGAAGTCGTCGACCCGTACCCGACTGTCTTTCGAAGCCGGCATGATCCAACTGGGCGGCCAGGCCATCTTCCTTTCGCCACGGGATACCCAACTGGGACGCGGCGAGCCCATCGGCGACTGCGCCATCGTCATGTCGCGCATGCTCGACGCGGTGATGATCCGCACCTTTGCCCATAGCACCCTGACCGAATTTGCGGCCAATTCCCGGGTACCGGTGATCAACGGCCTGTCCGATGACCTGCACCCCTGCCAGCTGTTGGCGGACATGCAGACCTTCCTTGAACATCGCGGCTCGATCCAGGGCAAGACCGTGGCCTGGATCGGCGATGGCAACAACATGTGCAACAGCTATATAGAAGCGGCCATGCAGTTCGATTTCCAACTGCGCATCGCTTGCCCTGAGGGCTACGAGCCGAACCCGGAATTTGTCGCCCTGGCCGGCGATCGCGTGACCATCGTCCGCGATCCTCGCGAAGCGGTGACAGGCGCCCACCTGGTGAGCACCGACGTCTGGACCTCCATGGGTCAGGAAGAGGAAACCGCCAAGCGCCTCAAGCTGTTCGCACCATTCCAGGTGAACCGCGCCCTGCTCGACCTGGCAGCGCCGGACGTATTGTTCATGCATTGCCTGCCCGCCCACCGTGGCGAGGAAATCAGCCTCGACCTGCTGGATGACCCACGCTCGGTAGCCTGGGACCAGGCGGAAAACCGTCTCCATGCACAAAAGGCCCTGCTCGAGTTTCTCGTCGAGCCGGCGTACCACCACGCATGAGCCAGCCATTACTGCTGAACCTGCGCAATCTGGCATGCGGCTATCAGGACCAACGAGTGGTGCAAAACCTCAATCTGCACCTCAATGCCGGTGATATCGGTTGCCTGCTGGGCTCATCCGGCTGCGGCAAGACCACCACCCTGCGGGCCATTGCCGGATTCGAGCCCGTACACGAGGGCGAGATCCAGTTGGCCGGAGAAACCATCTCCAGTGCCGGCTTCACCCTGGCGCCGGAGAAACGTCGGATCGGCATGGTGTTCCAGGACTACGCCCTGTTCCCACATCTGTGTGTGGCGGACAACATTGCCTTCGGCATCCGCAAGCACCCGCAGAAAGACCGGGTGGTCGCTGAATTGCTGGAACTGGTCAACCTGAAGAACCTCGGTCAGCGCTTCCCCCACGAGCTGTCTGGCGGCCAACAGCAGCGAGTAGCCCTGGCCCGTGCCCTGGCGCCGGAACCACAACTGCTGTTGCTGGACGAACCCTTCTCCAACCTCGATGGTGAACTGCGCCGCAAGCTCAGCCATGAAGTGCGCGACATCCTCAAGGCTCGGGGTACCAGTGCAATCCTGGTCACCCACGACCAGGAAGAAGCCTTTGCCGTGAGCGATCAGGTCGGGGTGTTCAAGGAAGGTCGCCTGGAACAGTGGGATACGCCCTACAACCTCTATCACGAACCGCAGACGCCCTTTGTCGCCAGCTTCATTGGCCAGGGCTACTTCATTCGTGGCCAGTTGAGCAGCCCGGAATCGGTGCAGACCGAACTGGGTGTGCTGCAGGGCAACCGGGCCTACACCTGGCCGGCAGGTGGGGCGGTGGACGTACTGCTGCGCCCCGACGATATCGTCTATGCACCGGACAGCGCCCTGAAAGCACGGATCGTCGGCAAGACCTTCCTCGGCGCCTCGACCCTGTATCGCCTGCAACTGCCAACCGGCAGCCAGCTGGAATCGATCTTCCCCAGCCATGCCGACCATCAAGTGGGAGCGGATGTGGGCATTCGGGTCGCTGCAGAACACTTGGTGCTGTTCCAGGCCTCGGGCAGCACCGCGGCGCAGATTCCGCACAGCGATTCAGGAGTGCGCCGCTACAGCAGCGCGCATTGAGCCGCCTTCGCCGACAAGCCAGCTCCTACAACAGCGCACTGCAGGAGCCGGCTTGCCGGCGAAACACCCGGCACCGTCATTCCAGATGCAACTGCCCGCTGGCAATCAGTCGAGCATGGCCACCGATCTTCACCCGCTCTCCCTCTAACCGACAGAACAACGCTCCACCTCGCGCCGAACACTGATAAGCGCTCAACTGCTGCTTATCCAATTGCCGTACCCAGTAAGGCGTCAGGCAGCAATGGGTCGAACCGGTCACCGGGTCCTCATCGATGCCAATGGCCGGGGCAAAATACCGCGAAACAAAGTCATGCCGGTCCCCACGCGCAGTGACGATCACTCCAGGCCAGGGCAATTTCGCCAGTTCCGCCATATCCGGCCGGCAATCACGCACCGCCTGCTCCGACTCCAGCACCGCCAACAGCTCATTGGCGCTCTGCAACTCGACGACTCGGGCGCCCAGTATCCGCGCCACCTCCTCCAGCCCTGCCTGGCTGCGGGGGCTGCGCAAAGGGAAATCAAGCCATAGCAGCCCGTCTTCACGGGTGACACTCAAGGGCCCGGAACGGCTCTGAAAATCGATGCGCTGCGTCCGCTCGCCATAGACCTCGAACAACACAAAGGCACTGGCCAGGGTGGCGTGCCCGCACAGGGGCACTTCGGTGGTCGGAGTAAACCAGCGAATTCGCCAGCCTTGCGCCTCACGCACCACAAAAGCGGTTTCCGCCAGGTTGTGCTCGGCAGCGATCCGCTGCATCAGCGCATCGTCAAGCCACGCATCAAGCCGGTAAACCATGGCTGGATTGCCGGCGAAGGGTCGGTCACTGAAGGCATCGATCTGCTGGAACTCAAGCGGCATCACCGTTCTCCTTGGATAGTCGGCCGCAAGCATGAGTCCCGGAACAAGGAACCCGACAGACACAGAAGGGAAGATTTTCCGCCATACAGCAGCGGCCCGAGCCGCTGCCGACGCCTGGGTTCAAGGACGACCGATGTCGGCGAACTTCGCCTGGGTGTGCTCGGCCAACACGGCTGCAGCCAACTCCACTTCCAGGCCACGGCGACCGGCACTGACGAAAATACTGGCCAACGGCTGGGCACTGTTGTCGATAAAGGTCCGCAGTCGTTTCTTCTGCCCCAGCGGACTGATGCCTCCCAGCAGATAACCGGTGGCACGCTGGGCCGCGGCCGGGTCGGCCATTTCGGCTTTCTTGACCCCAGCCGCCTGGGCCAGGGCCTTCAAGTCAAGACTTCCGACGACCGGCACCACCGCCACCAGCAATTCGCCCTTTTCACTGCAGGCCAGCAAGGTCTTGAACACTTGCGCCGGATCGAGATTGAGCTTCTCTGCCGCCTCCAGGCCGTAGGACGCAGCCTTGGGGTCATGTTCGTAACTGTGGATGCGATGTTCGGCGCGAACTTTTTTCAGCAGGTCCAGTGCAGGGGTCATGGCAGCTCCAAGGGGGGACGGAAAGGTAAAACCAAGCGGGCGAATTTTAGGTCATTCATCAGCAAAAGGCTCTATTCCAGGCCTTGATAACCGCCTCTCGTAGCTGCCAGCGCAGCAGCCTCTGTCACCCCCGAGACTGCTACCCAGGATCATTCATTTGATTGATATCTATAAAATGACCACTCGTTCACTTTCGACCTTTGACAGCGGTGTTTCTTGTCTATATTTTTTCGTTTCTGAATATCCTGCGGTAGATCCAACGTTGCACCCAGTAGCAAGACGAGGCCGGAATGGGGATTCCGTCTTCGTTGGAAGTCGCGCTCCATGCCTTTTGCAGCAGCGCCAGACAACAACAAAAATCGAGGTTCACAATGACAACTGCTCTGCAACAACCGTCGCTATCGGGCCAATGCATGGCCGAGTTCCTGGGTACTGCACTATTGATCTTCTTCGGAACCGGTTGTGTCGCCGCGCTCAAGGTCGCGGGTGCCAGCTTCGGCCTGTGGGAAATCAGCATCATCTGGGGGATCGGCGTGAGCATGGCGATCTACCTGACCGCCGGGGTCTCCGGCGCTCACCTGAATCCGGCTGTTAGCATCGCCCTGTGCCTGTTCGCCGACTTTGAAAAACGCAAACTGCCGTTCTACATCCTGGCCCAGGTCGCCGGCGCCTTCTGCGCGGCGCTGTTGGTTTACACGCTGTACAGCAATCTATTCTTCGATTTCGAACAAGCCCACCAGATGATCCGTGGCTCCCAGGCCAGCCTGGAACTGGCCTCGGTGTTCTCCACCTTCCCCAACCCGGCGCTGTCCACTGCCCAGGCGTTCCTGGTGGAAGTGGTGATCACCGCGATTCTCATGGGGGTGATCATGTCCCTGACCGATGACAACAACGGCCTGCCTCGCGGCCCGATGGCGCCGCTGCTGATCGGCCTGCTGATTGCCGTGATCGGCAGCGCAATGGGTCCGCTGACCGGCTTCGCCATGAACCCGGCACGGGACTTCGGCCCTAAACTGATGACGTTCGTGACTGGCTGGGGTGAAATCTCCTTCACCGGCGGCCGTGACATTCCGTATTTCCTGGTACCGATCTTTGCCCCGATCCTGGGTGCCTGCCTCGGTGCTGCGGCCTATCGCGGGCTGATTGCCCGGCATCTGCCCAGCGCTGTCGCTGCCTCCGAGGCCGAACCGGCCGTAGATGGCAAAGTCAAAGTTTCTTGAATCTCGCGGCGCGTGATCCTGCCCACATCGATCACGCGCCTGTTTCCACTCCCTTATTTCGTCCAAGGCAATCGACATGACCGACATTCAGAATAAGAACTACATCATTGCCCTTGATCAGGGTACGACCAGCTCCCGGGCGATCATTTTCGACCGCGATGCCAACGTGGTCTGCACTGCCCAGCGTGAATTCGCCCAGCATTACCCACAGGCCGGCTGGGTCGAACATGACCCAATGGAAATCTTTGCCACCCAGAGCGCGGTGATGGTGGAGGCCCTGGCACAGGCCGGCCTGCATCACGATCAGGTGGCCGCCATCGGCATCACCAACCAGCGTGAAACCACCGTCGTCTGGGACAAGAACACCGGCCGCCCGATCTACAACGCCATTGTCTGGCAGTGCCGCCGTAGCACCGAGATCTGCCAGCAACTCAAGCGCGACGGCCTGGAAGACTACATCCGCGAAACCACCGGCCTGGTCACCGACCCCTACTTCTCCGGCACCAAGCTCAAATGGATCCTCGACAACGTCGAAGGCAGCCGCGAACGCGCCCGCAACGGCGAGTTGCTGTTCGGCACCATCGACAGCTGGTTGATCTGGAAATTCACCGGTGGCAAGACCCACGTCACCGACTACACCAACGCCTCGCGCACCATGCTCTTCAACATCCACACCCTGGAGTGGGACGCGAAGATGCTGGAAGTGCTGGACATCCCGCGGGAAATGCTCCCAGAAGTGAAGTCCTCGTCGGAAATCTATGGCCGCACCAAAAGTGGCATCGCCATCGGCGGCATCGCCGGCGACCAGCAGGCCGCGCTGTTCGGCCAGATGTGCGTAGAGCCGGGCCAGGCCAAGAACACCTACGGCACCGGCTGCTTCCTGCTGATGAACACCGGCGACAAGGCGGTGAAATCCCAGCACGGCATGCTCACCACCATCGCCTGCGGCCCCCGCGGTGAAGTGGCCTATGCCCTGGAAGGCGCAGTATTCAACGGCGGCTCCACTGTGCAGTGGCTGCGTGATGAGCTGAAAATCATCAACGACGCCCATGACACTGAATACTTCGCCGGCAAGGTCAAGGACAGCAACGGTGTGTACCTGGTACCGGCCTTCACCGGCCTGGGTGCTCCCTACTGGGACCCTTATGCCCGTGGCGCACTGTTTGGCCTGACCCGTGGCGTGCGCGTGGACCACATCATCCGCGCCGCCCTGGAATCCATTGCCTATCAGACCCGCGACGTGCTCGACGCCATGCAGCAGGATTCCGGCGAACGCCTGAAAGCCCTGCGGGTGGACGGCGGCGCAGTAGCCAACAACTTCCTCATGCAATTCCAGGCGGACATTCTCGGTACTCAGGTTGAACGCCCGCAAATGCGCGAAACCACAGCCCTGGGCGCGGCCTACCTGGCAGGCCTGGCCTGCGGTTTCTGGGGTAGCCTGGAAGAACTGCGGGGCAAGGCCGTGATCGAGCGCGAGTTCGAACCGCAACTGGCTGAAGCGGAAAAAGAAGGCCTGTACGCGGGCTGGAAGAAGGCCGTCAGCCGCACCCGCGACTGGGAACCCCACGACGAGGCCAAATAAGCCAAGCCGTGGATTGGTAACTGCTTGTAACTGGTAGGGAGGGGATTCCTGCGGCATCATGGGCAAATTTTGCACGGCAGCCCAAAGGAAGCCCCATGAATCTGCCTCCCCGTCAGCAACAAATCCTCGATCTGGTCCGCGAACGCGGTTACGTCAGCATCGAGGAATTGGCCCAGCTGTTCGTTGTGACTCCGCAAACCATCCGCCGCGATATCAATCAGCTGGCGGAAGCCAATCTGCTGCGCCGCTATCACGGTGGCGCAGCCTATGATTCCAGCGTCGAAAACACCGCCTACGCCATGCGTGCCGACCAGATGCGCGACGAAAAGCAACGCATCGGCGAAGCCGTTGCCGCGCAGATCCCCGATCACGCCTCGCTGTTCATCAATATCGGCACCACTACCGAATCCATCGCCCGCGCCCTGCTCAACCACAGCCACCTGAAGATCATCACCAACAACCTGCACGTGGCCTCGATGCTCAGCGCCAAGGATGATTTCGATGTGCTGCTCACTGGCGGCAATGTCCGCCGTGACGGCGGCGTGGTCGGCCAGGCCAGCGTCGACTTCATCAACCAGTTCAAGGTCGACTTCGCCCTGGTGGGCATCAGCGGCATCGACGAGGACGGCAGCCTGCTGGACTTCGACTATCAGGAAGTGCGGGTATCCCAGGCGATCATCGCCAACGCCCGGCAAGTGATCCTCGCCGCCGACTCCAGCAAGTTCGGGCGCAACGCCATGATCCGCCTCGGTCCCATCAGCCTGATCGATTGCCTGGTCACCGACCAGCAACCGGTACCGGCCCTGAGTCAACTGCTCAACCAACACAAGATCCGCCTCGAAGTGGTCTGACCCGTCTACCCTGCGGATCCGGCCGCGCTCGAACGACGAGCCTCGACGCTTCATCGCTTTCGAAATCGCCGCGGCCGATCCCCGCCCTACAGCCCAAAGCAACAGCAGCGGCTACAGTTACTCCTCGATAATGTTCGAAAACTTTCCTTTAGCCCTGCTTCGATCAGTTTTTTCAATCGAAGCGCGCTGGATGCGCCGATCTTTATGCGCTAGTATTTTCGAAAATGAACATTAATGTTCGAATTCAAATATCAAAGTAACACGAGGCCTGTCGATGCCCACTTCTACCTTGC
>NZ_MOAK01000073.1:37757-40058 GCF_003732485.1 Pseudomonas protegens | reverse complement strand
TGGGATCAATGGTGTTGGAATTGCCGCCGATGCGGCAGGTCGCGGCCTATCCGTGTTCCTTTGCGAAAAGGACGACCTGGCCAGCCACACCTCGTCGGCCAGCAGCAAGCTGATCCACGGCGGCCTGCGCTACCTCGAACATTACGAATTCCGCCTGGTCCGCGAAGCCCTGGCCGAGCGCGAAGTACTGCTGGCCAAGGCCCCGCACATCGTCAAGCCGATGCGCTTTGTACTGCCGCACCGGCCGCACCTGCGCCCAGCCTGGATGATTCGCGCCGGCCTGTTCCTGTATGACCACCTGGGCAAGCGGGAAAAACTCGCGGGTTCGCGCAGCCTGAAGTTCGGCGCAGACAGTGCCCTGAAGGCCGAGATCACCAAGGGCTTCGAGTACTCCGATTGCTGGGTCGACGATGCGCGCCTGGTGGTGCTCAATGCCATGGCCGCCCGGGAGCACGGCGCCCACGTGCATACCCAGACCCGTTGCGTCAGCGCCCGGCGCAGCAAGGGCTTGTGGCAACTGGATCTGGAGCGTGCCGACGGCAGCCTGTTCTCCATCACCGCCAAAGCCCTGGTGAACGCTGCAGGCCCCTGGGTCGCCAAGTTCATCAAGGATGACCTGAAGCTGGAATCGCCTTACGGCATCCGTCTGATCCAGGGCAGCCACCTGATCGTGCCCAAGCTGTACGAAGGCGATCACGCGCACATTCTGCAGAACGAAGACCAGCGCATCGTCTTCACCATCCCCTACCTCGACCAGTTCACCCTGATCGGCACTACGGATCGGGAATACACCGGCGATCCGGCCCAGGTGGCGATAACCGAAGGGGAAACCGATTACCTGCTGCATGTGGTCAATGCGCACTTCAAGAAGCAACTGAGCCGCAGCGACATCCAGCACAGCTACTCCGGGGTTCGCCCGCTGTGCAACGACGAATCCGATAACCCCTCGGCAGTGACTCGCGACTACACCCTGGCCCTTTCCGCCACCGGTGACGAGGCTCCGCTGCTGTCGGTGTTCGGCGGCAAGCTGACCACCTATCGCAAGCTGGCGGAATCAGCCATGGCGCAACTGGCGCCCTACTTCAAACAGGCCAAGCCCAGCTGGACCGCCACCGCCACCCTGCCCGGTGGCGAGAACATGAGCACGCCACAGGCCCTGGCAGAAGCCATCCGCAAGAAGTTCGACTGGGTACCCAGCCAGATCGCCCGGCGCTGGGCCAGCACCTATGGCAGCCGCACCTGGCGCCTGCTGGAAGGGGTACATAGCCTCAGCGACCTGGGCGAACACCTGGGTGGCGGCCTCTATACCCGTGAAGTGGATTACCTATGTGCAGAGGAATGGGCGCTGAAGGCCCAGGACATCCTCTGGCGCCGGAGCAAGCTCGGCCTGTTCACCACGGCAGAGGAACAGCAACAACTGGAAGACTACCTGGAAAAGCTCGAGCACAACCGCAGCAAGATCAAGGCAGCCTGAGTCGCCCGGACAGACAAAGCCCCTGACCCTTGAGGTTCAGGGGCTTTTTTATGGGCGACGCATTGAACGTTTCGCCGGCGAGCCGGCTCCTACAGGTGTCGGACACGCATTCGGCTTTCCGAACGCGACCCCGGAAGGGATTCGGATAACCGGATGATCTGCTGCAAAAACCTTCGCAATAAATATTTAATAGCCTTGAAAATCAAGGCATTGACCATGATCAGTGGGTCTGGCACGACTCATGCTCTACACTGTGCGACGAATGCCTGTCGTGCCAACACAACAGGAGCCGTCAAGGCATTCGCTGTATAAAAGAGCCGTCGAACTGGCTTCATAAAAAAAACAAATGTCGAGGAAATATTGATGCGCATCGTTCCCCATCTGTTGGGCGCAGCTATCGCTGCCGCTCTGATTAGCACTCCAGTTTTCGCTGCCGAGCTCACCGGCACACTGAAGAAAATCAAAGAGTCCGGCACCATCACCCTCGGACATCGCGACGCTTCCATCCCGTTTTCCTACATCGCTGACGCTTCCGGCGTGCCAGTGGGCTACTCCCACGACATCCAGCTGAAAATCGTCGAAGCGATCAAGAAAGACCTCGACATGCCTGACCTCAAGGTCAAGTACAACCTGGTCACTTCCCAGACCCGTATCCCACTGGTGCAGAACGGCACCGTAGACGTCGAGTGTGGTTCCACCACCAACAACGTCGAGCGTCAGCAACAGGTCGACTTCTCCGTCGGCATCTTCGAAATCGGTACCCGTCTGCTGTCCAAAAAGGACTCGACCTACAAGGATTTCGCTGACCTCAAAGGCAAGAACGTGGT
>NZ_MOAK01000073.1:29318-37702 GCF_003732485.1 Pseudomonas protegens | reverse complement strand
AGCAGATGGGCATGAACGTGATTTCTGCCAAGGACCACGGTGAGTCGTTCCAGATGCTGGAATCGGGCCGCGCCGTTGCGTTCATGATGGACGACGCGCTGCTGGCCGGTGAAATGGCCAAGGCCAAGAAGCCTGCCGACTGGGCCGTGACCGGTACTCCTCAGTCCTACGAAATCTATGGCTGCATGGTGCGCAAGGGCGATGCCCCGTTCAAGAAAGCCGTGGATGACGCCATCGTCGCCACCTACAAGTCGGGCGAAATCAACAAGATCTACGACAAGTGGTTCCAATCGCCGATCCCACCAAAAGGCCTGAACCTGATGTTCCCGATGAGCGACGAGCTCAAGGCCCTGATCGCCAACCCGACCGACAAAGCGGCTGACGACAAAAAGTCCTGATTCCTGACTAACCTTATCTCCTGAAGGGGCCCTGCCCTTTCAGGAGTCTGTCACTACCTGCTGGCATTTTTTGGAAACACTCGAACCGGTGGTTGTCGAGCCGATCGCGTGTGCCTGATCGTCATGATCAGGCGGGAACGGACGTCCCCAGGCGGGTGCTTGTACATCGAACGATCTGAGGGGTAACCCTAATGAATTACAACTGGGACTGGGGCGTGTTCTTCAAGTCCACCGGTGTGGGCAGCGAGACCTATCTCGACTGGTTCATCACCGGCTTGGGCTGGACCATCGCCATCGCCGTGGTGGCCTGGATCATCGCGCTGCTGCTGGGTTCGATCCTGGGTGTCATGCGCACCGTACCGAACCGTCTGGTGTCGGGCATCGCCACGGTCTACGTGGAGATATTCCGTAACGTGCCGCTGCTGGTGCAGCTGTTCATCTGGTACTTCCTGGTACCGGACCTGCTGCCGGCCAACCTCCAGGAGTGGTACAAGCAGGACCTCAACCCGACCACCTCGGCCTACCTGAGCGTTGTCGTGTGCCTGGGCCTGTTCACCGCCGCGCGGGTTTGCGAACAGGTGCGTACCGGTATCCAGGCGCTGCCGCGGGGCCAGGAATCCGCCGCTCGCGCCATGGGCTTCTCGCTGCCGCAGATCTACTGGAACGTGCTGCTGCCCCAGGCCTACCGGATCATCATTCCGCCGCTCACCTCGGAGTTTCTCAACGTCTTCAAGAACTCCTCCGTGGCGTCCCTGATCGGCTTGATGGAACTGCTGGCCCAGACCAAACAGACCGCCGAGTTCTCGGCCAACCTGTTCGAAGCCTTCACCCTGGCTACCCTGATCTACTTCACCTTGAACATGAGCCTGATGCTGCTGATGCGCCTGGTAGAGAAAAAAGTATCGGTCCCCGGCCTGATCTCCGTGGGAGGTAAATAATGGAATTCGACTTCTCGGGCATCATCCCGGCCATTCCCGGCCTGTGGAACGGCATGCTGATGACCCTCAAGCTGATGGTCATGGGCGTGGTTGGCGGGATCATCCTCGGTACCTTGCTGGCCCTGATGCGCTTGTCCCACAACAAGCTGCTGTCGAACCTGGCCGGTGCCTACGTCAACTACTTCCGCTCGATTCCGCTGCTGCTGGTAATCACCTGGTTCTACCTGGCGGTGCCGTTCGTGCTGCGCTGGATCACAGGTGAAGACACCCCGATCGGTGCGTTCACCTCCTGCATCGTGGCCTTCATGATGTTCGAAGCGGCGTACTTCTGCGAAATCGTCCGTGCCGGCGTGCAGTCCATTCCCAAGGGCCAGATGGGCGCTGCCCAGGCACTGGGCATGAGCTACGGCCAGACCATGCGCCTGATCATCCTGCCCCAGGCGTTCCGCAAGATGACCCCGCTGCTGCTGCAGCAGAGCATCATCCTGTTCCAGGACACCTCCCTGGTGTACACCGTGGGCCTAGTGGACTTCCTCAACGCCTCGCGCTCCAGCGGCGACATCATCGGCCGCTCCAATGAATTCCTGATCGTTGCCGGTCTGGTGTATTTCACAATCAGCTTTGCCGCCTCGCTGCTGGTCAAGCGTCTGCAAAAAAGGTTCGCCGTATGATCTCTATCAAGAACATCAACAAGTGGTATGGGGACTTCCAGGTGCTGACCGATTGCAGCACCGAGGTCAAGAAAGGTGAAGTGGTGGTGGTCTGCGGGCCGTCCGGCTCGGGCAAGTCCACCCTGATCAAGTGCGTCAACGCCCTGGAACCCTTCCAGAAAGGCGACATCGTGGTCGATGGCACCTCCATCGCCGACCCGAAGACCAACCTGCCGAAACTGCGTTCCCGCGTGGGCATGGTGTTCCAGCATTTCGAGCTGTTCCCGCACCTGACCATCACCGAAAATCTGACCATCGCGCAGATCAAGGTCCTGGGCCGCAGCAAGGAAGAGGCCACCAAGAAAGGCCTGCAACTGCTGGATCGGGTCGGCCTCGCCGCCCATGCCCACAAGCACCCGGGCCAGCTGTCCGGCGGCCAGCAACAGCGTGTGGCCATCGCCCGCGCCCTGGCCATGGACCCGATCGTCATGCTGTTCGACGAACCCACTTCGGCCCTGGACCCGGAAATGGTCAACGAGGTGCTGGACGTGATGGTGCAGTTGGCCAACGAAGGCATGACCATGATGTGCGTGACCCACGAAATGGGCTTTGCCCGCAAAGTGGCGAACCGGGTGATCTTCATGGACAAGGGCCAGATCATCGAAGACTGCCAGAAAGAAGAGTTCTTCGGCGATATCAGCGCTCGCTCCGAACGTGCCCAGCACTTCCTCGAGAAGATCCTGCAGCACTAAAACCCGCGTTCCTGTAGGCGCCGGCTTGCCTGCGATGGGACGGCATCTGACTCCCCTATCGTCAGCGCCGCCCTTATCGCCGGCAAGCCGGCTCCTACAGACACTGCGCAGTGGTTGACCCAAGGCATCTGTGATGAAATGCGACCCCACTCTCTATCGCGCCGCGCCGCCATCACTCGCCGTGAAACCCCGTCTGATCCGTCACCTGTTCCTGCCGCCCCTGGTCATTCTGCTGATGATCGGCCTGGGCTATGTCGGGTTCTGGATCAACGAGCACAACGGCATCCGCAGCCTCAGTGAAAATGGCCAACGCCAGCTGGAGTTGCATGCCCGCGCCGTAGAAAGTGAAATCAGCAAGTACACCTATCTGCCGAGCCTGCTGGAACTGGAATCCAGTGTTTCCCAGCTGCTGGGCGATCCCTCGCCGGAACACCGGCAGACCGTCAACCAATACCTCGAAGGCCTGAACCGCCGCAGTCGCAGCCGGGCCATCTATGTCATGGACACCACCGGCCGGGTGGTAGCCACCAGCAACTGGCGCGACGTCGACAGCTACCTGGGCGAAGACCTGTCCTTCCGCGCCTATTACCAGAACGCCGTACGTGGCCAGCCCGGACGCTTCTACGGCATCGGCAGCACCAACGGCGAGCCTGGCTACTACCTGGCCCATGGCCTGGAAGAACAAGGCAAGATCATCGGCGTGGCGGTGGTCAAGGTGCGCCTGGAGGCCCTGGAGGAACGTTGGCAACGGGCCCGCCTGGAAGCCTTCGTCAGTGACGAGAACGGCATCATCATTCTCTCCAGCGATCCAGCGCGGCGGCTCAAGTCGGTCCGCCCCCTGAGCGACGACACCAAGGAGCGCCTGGCCCGCAGCCTGCAGTACTACTGGTTCCCCCTCAACGAACTGGAACCCCTGGCCCGGGAGCGCCTGGCCGAAGGCGTGGAAAAACTGACCTTCCCCGCCAACACCGAACTGGTGTCCGACGACAAGGCCATCAGCTACCTGTCCCAGACCCGGCCGCTGAGCGACACCCCATGGAACTTCACCCTGCTCACCCCCCTGCAGGACCTGCGCCGGGAAGCCATCAACCAGGGCATCCTGGTGGCCGTGGCCTTTGCCCTCGTGGCCTTCCTGCTGATCGCCTGGAATGAACGGCGCAAGGTCATCGCCACCCGCCTGGCCGCCCGAGAAGCCCTGCAGGAAGCCAACAGCCAGCTGGAGCGGCGGATCACCGAACGCACCGCCGACCTGCGGGCCAGCAACGAACGGCTCAAGGGCCAGATCCGCGAACGCCGCCAGGCCGAAGAAACCCTGCGCCGAGCCCAGGACGAACTGGTCCAGGCCGGCAAGCTGGCGGCCATCGGCCAGATGTCCACCAGCATCGCCCACGAACTCAACCAGCCCCTGGCAGCGTTGCGTACCCTCTCCGGCAACACCGTGCGTTTCCTCGAGCGCGGCGCCCTGGACACCGCCAGCGCCAACCTCAAGACCATCAACGAACTGATCGACCGCATGGGCCGCATCACCGCCAGCCTGCGCGCCTTCGCCCGCCGCGGCGACGACCAGGGCCAGGCCAGCCTCGACAAGGCCGTGGACGCCGCCCTGCAACTTCTCAACGCGCGCATCGAACCCTTGCCCCTGCAACTGCACCGGGCCTTCACCGAGCAGACCCTGCAGATCGACCAGACCCGCCTGGAACAGATCCTGGTCAACCTGATTGGCAACGCCCTGGACGCCATGCAGGCCCAACCGGCGCCGGAGCTGTGGCTGGAAGGCGAGCTCGGCGACGGCAAGTATCGCCTCCGGGTCCGCGACAACGGCCATGGCATCGATCTTGAGGCGCGCAAGCATCTGTTCGAACCCTTCTTCACCACCAAACCCGGCGAACAGGGCCTGGGCCTGGGCCTGACCCTGTCCGCCAGCCTCGCCGCCGCCACCGGCGGCAACCTGGGGGTGGAACATCCGGCAAGCGGCGGCACCGCCTTTGTCCTCAGCTTGCCCCTGGCAAGCCCCCATCAAGCCGAGCCGATATGAACAACGAGCTGACCGTGCTGATCGTCGAAGACGACCCCCATGTCCTGCTGGGTTGCCAACAGGCCCTGGCCCTGGAAGACATTCCCTGCATCGGCGTGGGCAGCGCCGAAGAAGCCCTGGCCCAGGTCGGGGAGAACTTTCCCGGCATCGTGGTCAGCGATATCCGCCTGCCGGGCATCGATGGCCTGGAACTGCTGACTCAACTCAAGGCTCGGGATCGCAGCCTGCCGGTGGTGCTGATCACCGGTCACGGTGATATTTCCATGGCCGTGGGGGCGATGCAGAAAGGCGCCTACGACTTCATGGAGAAACCCTTCTCTCCCGAGCGTCTGGTGGACGTGGCCCGCCGCGCCCTGGAACAACGGGGACTGGCCCGGGAAGTGACCTCCCTGCGCCGCCAGTTGGCCGAACGCAGCTCCCTGGAAGGGCGGATCATTGGCCGCTCACCGGCCATGCAAAACCTGCGGGAATTGATCGCCAACGTCGCCGATACTTCGGCCAACGTGCTGATCGAAGGCGAAACCGGAACCGGCAAGGAACTGGTCGCCCGCTGCCTGCACGACTTCAGCCGCCGTCACCCGCAACAGTTCGTCGCCCTGAATTGCGGCGGCCTGCCGGAAAACCTCTTCGAAAGCGAAATTTTCGGCCATGAGGCCAATGCGTTCACCGGTGCCGGCAAACGTCGTATCGGCAAGATCGAGCACGCCCACCAGGGCACGCTGTTCCTCGATGAAGTGGAAAGCATGCCGATCAATCTGCAGATCAAGCTGCTGCGCGTGCTGCAGGAGCGGACCCTGGAGCGCCTCGGTTCGAACCAGAGCGTGGCCGTGGATTGCCGGGTGATCGCTGCCACCAAGTCGGACCTGGACGAACTGAGCCGGGCCAAGGAATTTCGCAGCGACCTGTATTACCGTCTCAACGTGGTGACCCTGGAACTCCCGCCCCTGCGCGAGCGCCGCGAGGACATCCTGCAACTGTTCGAGCACTTCCTGCAGCAGTCGTCCCTGCGTTTCGATCGCGCCGTACCGGAGCTGGACAACCAGACCCTATCGACCCTCATGAGCCACGACTGGCCGGGCAACGTGCGCGAGCTGCGCAACGTCGCCGAACGCTTTGCCCTCGGCCTGCCGGCGTTCAAGAAGTCTGGCAGCAGCAGCGCCCAGGGCCTGGGTTTCGCCGAAGCGGTGGAAGCCTTTGAACGCAATCTGTTGAACGATGCCTTGCAGCGCAGCGGCGGCAACCTGACCCAGGCCAGCCAGGAACTGGGCATGGCCAAGACCACGCTGTTCGACAAGGTCAAGAAGTACGGCCTTAACCACTAACCCAAGGCGCACCCATTATGGATCTATTGTTGAAGGCCGCCCTGGGCGCGGCGGTGGTGGTGATTCTGGCGGCCCTGGCCAAGACCCGGAACTACTACATCGCCGGCCTGGTGCCGCTGTTCCCGACCTTTGCCCTGATTGCCCACTACATTGTCGGCAAGGGCCGTTCCCTCGATGACCTGAAGACCACCATCCTGTTCGGCATGTGGTCGATCATTCCCTACTTCGTCTACCTGGCGACGCTGTATGTGATGGTCGACCGCCTGCGCCTGGAAGCCTCCCTGGCAGTGGCTGCCGTGGCCTGGTTGATAGCCGCGACGATCCTGGTCAGCGTCTGGGTGCGCCTCCACGCCTGAGCTCCCGCCCTTCCTGTAGGAGAGAGCTTGCTCGCGAAGCCAGCGCCGCGGTCTGTCGCCGGCCACCCTGGCCCGACCCTTGCATTTACCCTGTAAAGCCCGCCCAGCCTGCGTTTCAGCCTGATCACGCAGTTTTTTGGAGGGCGCTGCCATGGGTAAAGAACACCTTGAACATCTTAGATCTCGACCACAGCCTGACCGCTCAGGAGCCCATAGTGCGGCGCCTGAAAAGCGGCCAGGCGCGACGCCTGGACCTGCTGGACCTGGGCCCCAAGCTGCGACTCTGGTCCACCGAACGCACCTACCGTCATTTCCGCGAACGCCTGAGCCAACGCCCCCGGCACAGCGGCCCGCAACCGGAAATCTTCTTTGTCGGCTCCGGTGACTATCACCACCTGACCCCGGCATTTCTCAGCGATCTGCCCGAGCCGGTCAGCCTGATCCACTTCGATAATCACCCGGACTGGGTACGCTTCGCCCCCCGCCGACACTGCGGCTCCTGGGTCAATCGAGCGCTGAAGCTGCCGAATATCCAGCGCATCGTCACCCTGGGCCCCTGCAGTGAAGACCTGCACAACCCGCAACTGCGGGGCGGCAACCTCGGTGCCCTGAAGCACGGCAAGCTGCAGCTGTTTCCCTGGCAGCATGCGCCGTCCAAGGTCTGGGGCCGGGTCGGTGACGGTGCCGGGCACCAGCAACAGGAAAACCATCTGCACTGGCGCAACCTGGCGGATCTGGACTGGCAAGCCTTCCTGACCCAGATGATCGACAGCCTGCCCACCGAGGCGATCTGGATCACCATCGACAAGGACGTGCTGGCCAGCGAGGACGCCGCCACCAACTGGGACCAGGGCGGCATGCGCCTGACCCACTTGCTGCAGGCGGTACGCGAGCTGGCGGCGCGCAAGCGGATTCTCGGCATCGATGTCTGCGGCGAATTCGCCAAGCCGGCCTTCAGCAATGCCTTCAAGCGCTGGGAAGCCAAGTCCGACCAGCCTCCGGCCGAGCGCTGGAGCCAGGACGACCTGCTGCGCAATTCAGTGACCAATGAAGCCCTGATCTCGCTGTTCGAGGAGCTGTTCCCGTGACTTTGACCGTTGTTCTGCTAGTGGCCTTTTCCATTGTCCTGGACGTCATCGGCCAGCTCTGTTTCAAGCTCGGCCTGGACCGCCTGCCGGAGCTGGAGGGCGGTTTCCGCCTGAACGCCTTCTGGGGCCAGGTGTTCAATGCCCCCCTGCTGTGGTGCGGTATCGGCGCCTATGTGATCGAGTTTTTCGTCTGGCTCGAAGCCCTGTCCCGAGCCCCGCTGAGCCTGCTGTTCCCGGCGGCGGCCCTGGCCTATTGCGGCGTGGTGCTGGCGGGCAAGGTGGTGCTGGGCGAGACCGTCAGCCGTCGGCGCTGGATGGGCACGCTGGTGATCACCGCCGGGGTGATGCTGGTTTGCGTGGCCAGTACCTGAGCCTTATTCAACGAATAGAAGGAAACGTTTCATGAGTTCGAACACCTCCCACGGCTGGCTGCACGAGCGACTGGGCACCATCGTGCTCTGGGCCCTGCTGATCGGCTTCGAGAGCGCCGGGCAGATCGCCACCAAGGTCGGCGGCGACCAACTGGGACAGATGGATTTCAACCTGCAATGGCTGGCGGCGGTAGCGGTCAATCCGGGCGTGCTGCTGGCAATTGCCTGCTATATCGGCGCATTTTTCGTGTGGATGCTGATATTGCGTCGCAGCAGCCTGTCCCTGGCCTTCCCCTTGAGCTCCCTGGTCTTTGTCGTGGTGCTGCTGGGCTCCTGGCTGGGCCTGGGCGAACAGATCAGCCTGCTGCACTGGGTCGGGGTCTTCGTGATCATCGGCGGGATTGCCCTCTTGGCCGAGGGTGAAGAGGCCTGAGGGCCTCTTTGCTACAGCGAAGGGATGTTGTGTAGGAGCCG
>NZ_MOAK01000073.1:12952-29277 GCF_003732485.1 Pseudomonas protegens | reverse complement strand
TTGCCGGCGAAGGCGATCTTGCCGGCCCCTTCGCTGGCAAGCCAGCTCCTACAGCCACGAGATTTAGGCCTTGCGGTGGGCAACCAGGAATCCCAGGCCGTGGGACACGGAAATCACTTTCACCCCCGCCGCCCGCTGCTGTTCGCGGATCTCGCGGTGGAAGGCCTTGACCTTGGTCCAATGCATTTTCGGCCGGTAATGGTGCTCGGCGTGATAGCCGTTGTTCATCCAGATCAGGTTGTACAGCGGGCTGTAGGAACTCACGCCCCAGGCAATCGGCAGGTCCGGATTGCCCCCCAGATGCTCGTAGTAGCCATTGAGCGACGACAGCGACTGCCCCAGGTACCAGAACGGCAGCAGCACCAGCACCGCATGCCAGTCATACAGCGCCAGGGCCAGATAGAACGCCACTGTGACGCCGATCTCCACTTTTACCCAACGAGCATCGTCAGGCCGTTTGCGCTGCATTTCCTGATAGATCTCCTTGGGATCGTCGCGGAAAAAGCTCAGAAAAGTGTAGGCCCAGGGATTGTCCGGCTGGCCATTCTTGCCATGCAGGTAGATCGATAGCGGGTCCACGGTCTGGCCGTGGGCGTCCGGCAGGTCGGAGTTGCCCCGGTGATGCCGGTTGTGGATGTCGCGGTACAGGGTCTGGGAGAAACCTATGGTCACCGACAGCAGCAGATCGAAGGCGCGGTTCATCCACCCGGGGGTGAAATAGGCGTTGTGGATCTGGTTGTGGGAAATGCTGTTGATGCTCCACGACAGGCTGACTGAATACAGCAGCGCTGCCGGGACGATGAACCACCAGGACAGGGCGTGGAAATCCAGCACCAGCCACAGGACAAAGGCGAAATGCGCCACGGCCATGACAATCGGAATCAGGTCCCAAAGGGAATAGGCCAGTAGACGGTAGGCAGGTCGAGCCATGAAAAACTTCCTGAGAAATTGAGTGCATGGCCGTCGTTGCAAAGGCCAGACCAGTTTTCCCTGGAAGCGCCGCAGGCCGGGTTGCGGCCTGCGGCTGCGCGCCTCAGAACTTGTAGCTGATGGCGGTCTGCACCTGCCCCTGGTTGACCTCGCCCCGCTGGCGAACGATGGAGCTGTCCGCTGCGGAGTTGACCAGGCGGATCCAGCTGGCACTGGCCACCAGCGACCAGTTGTTGCCCAGCGGCACCTGGATGTTCTGGCTCAGGCTGAAGTTCTGCAGGCCGCCGCCGGCACTGTAGCGATCGATACCCGAAGCCAGGGCTTCCTTGGCGTTGACGCCATAGAAGGTCTGACTCTGGCGGGCGTCGGCAAAGTGCAGGGTCAGGTTGTTGCTACCGATGATGCCCATGCCCAAGGGGTAGCCGATCTCGCCTCCGACCTTGCCCAGCATGCCGCCCTGGCCACCGCCACCGCCGACGGCCTGGCCCACGGCGGCGAACACCCGCCAGAAGTCGTCCGGAGCGTATTGCACGAAAGCCCCGACATCGGCCATGTCGTGCACATCCCGCAAGCCGCGCAGCTCGCCGTCGGCGTTACGCCCCTGCAGGTAATTGATATAGGGGCCGGCGCTGAAACCATTGCCCTTGAACGCATCCCAGGTCAGGCCGTCGTCGGTACTCAGGCTGACGTCGCCCCAGTCCAGGTCCAGGTATGGCAACGGCACAGTGTCATAGCTGCTGCCCGTGGGGTCATGGGGTTGATAGCCAACGCCCAGGCCGAGTTCGCCAGTGATGTCGGAGTCGGCAAAGGCACTACAGGCAACGGTCAGCGACAGCAGGCCGGCGAGTAAAGCGGGGGAAGAAAGCCGGGGCATGAATGAGTTTCCTTGTCTGAACATGCGCGCATCAATCATCAGAGCGCCCCTCGGGCGCAAGCACTGATGTTGTTTGTAGCGACCTACAAAAATTGTAGCAAGAACACTACAAATCTCCCGCCACCCTCGCCAGAGCCCCAGCCCTGCTGGGTTATCGCAACTTGGCACAGTCCCTGCTCTACCCCTGCCGCAAGCGCAAACAGCGCTCTTATTCAACAGGTAACAGCAGATGATGCACTGGCATATCGTATGTGACTTCGACGGGACCATCTCCCGCACCGACGTGATCGATAACGTTCTCCAACGCTTCGCCGACCCGAGCTGGGAAGGCATAGAGCAGGAATGGCTGGACGGTCACATCGGCTCCCGAGAATGCCTCAGCCGCCAACTGGCCCTGGTCAAGGCTTCGCCCGCCGAACTGCTGGGCTACTTCGACAGTGTCGAAATCGACCCGGACTTCCCCGACTTCGTCGATCACGTGATCGGCCTGGGCGCTTCCATCGAAGTGGTCAGTGACGGCATCGAGCAAGGCATCGCCCGCATTCTGGCACGCAATTACGTGACCCTGCTGCCGATCCTCGCCAACCGCCTGCGCCAGGTCGACCACAACAGCTGGCGCATCGACTTTCCCTACGCCAGCGACGCCTGCCGCGCCGCCTCCGGCAACTGCAAGTGCAAATCCACCCCACGGGGCAAACGCGTGCTGGTGATCGGTGATGGCCAGTCGGACATGTGCGTGGCTTCCACCGCCGACTTCGTCTTCGCCAAGGATCGCCTGGCCGACTACTGCGAACGCAACAAGATTCCTCACGCTCGGTTCGACTCCTTCGCCGAACTGCCGGCGCTGTTGGCAGAACTGCCGAACAACGCGGCCAACGCGACCAATTTCTCCCTTGAAACCCAGGAACTCTTCCACCATGTCTGATATCCGCATCGCTACCCCAGAAGACCAGATCCTTCTGGAAAAAGAAGCCAAGTACTGCTCCTACGGCGATACCGTTCACTACATCGAACCCCCGCGTATCTTCAGCCGCTGCGAAGGCTCCTACGTCTGGGACACCAGCGACCAGGCCTACCTCGACCTGCAGATGTGGTACTCGGCGGTGAACTTCGGCTACGCCAACCCGCGCCTGAACAATGCCCTCAAGCAACAGATCGACACCCTGCCGCAGATTGCCAGCCAGTACCTGCACAAAGGCAAGATCGAACTGTCGGAAATGATTGCCGTGGACGCCAAGAAGAAGTTCGGCCTCGACGGTCGCGTGCACTTCAACGTCGGCGGTTCGCAGTCGGTGGAAGACTCGCTGAAAGTGGTGCGTAACGCCACCAACGGCAAGAGCCTGATGTTCGCCTTCGAAGGCGGCTACCACGGTCGTACCCTGGGCGCTTCGTCGATCACCTCCAGCTACCGCTACCGTCGCCGCTACGGCCACTTCGGCGAGCGCGCGCAGTTCATTCCGTTCCCGTACCACTTCCGCGGCCCCAAGGGCATGACCAAGGAAGAATACGGCAGCCACTGCGTGCAGCAGTTCGCCCGCCTGTTCGAGACTGAATACAACGGCGTGTGGGACCCGAAAGTCGGCCAGAGCGAATACGCGGCCTTCTACGTCGAGCCGATCCAGGGCACCGGCGGCTACGTGATCCCGCCGATGAACTTCTACAGCGAGCTCAAGCATGTGCTGGACCAGCACGGCATCCTGATGGTGGTGGACGAAATCCAGATGGGCTTCTACCGCACCGGCAAGCTGTGGTCGATCGAGCACTTCGACGTCAAACCCGACGTGATCGTGTTCGGCAAGGCACTGACCAACGGCCTGAACCCGCTGGGCGGCATCTGGGCCCGTGAAGAGCTGATCAACCCGGGCGTGTTCCCACCAGGTTCGACTCACTCCACCTTCGCCTCCAACCCGCTGGGTACTGCGGTGGGCCTGGAAATGTTCAAGATGACCAGCGAGATCGACTACGGCGCGATGGTCATGGAAAAGGGCAAGTACTTCCTGGCCGGCCTGCAGGACCTGCAGAAGCGCTACCCGATCATCGGCGACGTCGACGGCCTGGGCCTGGCCCTGCGCTGCGAGATCTGCACCACCGACGGCTTCACCCCGGACAAGGCGACCCTGGACTACATGGTCGAGGAAGGCATGAAGGGCGACATCGAAATCGACGGCCAGCGCCTGGGCCTGATCCTCGATGTGGGCGGCTACTACAAGAACGTCATCACCCTGGCCCCGTCGCTGGAAATCAGCTACGCGGAAATCGATCTGGGCATCGCACTGCTCGACCGCCTGCTGGATCGGGCCATGAAGCGATGAGCGCCGCTGAGATCGATCTGGGCGAAGGCGACGCCGGCTTCGTTCTCGGCACGGGTCCGGTCGGGGTCTTGTTGATCCACGGCCTGACCGGCACCCCGACGGAACTCCGTCGGGTGGCCCAGGGCCTGGCCAAGGACGGTACGTGCACGGTGTACGTACCGACCCTGCCCGGGCACTGCGGGGACAACAGCGACCTGCAGGCCACCGGCTGGCAGGACTGGTACGAGGGCGTGCGCAAGACCTTTGTCGGCGTGCAGCAGCGTCACGAGCAAGTGTTCGTCGGCGGTCTGTCCATGGGCGCAGTCATGTCCATGTACCTGGCGTCCGAGCATCCGGGGCAGATCAGTGGCCTGCTGATGTACTCCACAACCCTCAAGTACGACGGCTGGAGCATCAACAAGCTGGCGTTCCTCACCCCGTTGCTGATGAAGATTCCCTTTGGCGTGCACATTTGCCGCTTCGAGGAAAAACCGCCCTACGGCATCAAGAACGAACGCCTGCGGGCCATCGTCGAGAAGCAAATGAAAGCCGGTGAAAGCAGCAATGCCGGGCTCCTGACCATGGAGGGCGTGACGGTGCGCGAGTTGCACCGGATGAACGCCGTGGTCAAGAAGCGCATGCCTTCGATCATGACCCCGGCCCTGGTGCTGCACTCCAGCGAAGACGACATCACCAGTACCTGGAACGCCGACTACGTGGAGCGCAAGCTCGGCGGCCCGGTGACCAAGATTCTCCTCGACAACTGCTATCACATGATCACCGTGGACCTGCAATACCAGCGGGTGATCGAGTTGAGTACGGACTTCATCCAGCAGCGAGTGGTGGCACCTGCGGTGCGCGAAGACTACCGACAGCTGGCGTGACTTAAGGAAGCGACGTGATTACCGCCCAAGCCTATTCCACCATCCAGGCCATCGAGCGCAGCGCCTGGAATGACTGTTTTCCAGAAGCCCTGGAGGATTGGGACTATTACCTGGCCGTGGAAAAAGCCGCCATCGCCGACTTCCAGTGGCGCTACCTGGCACTTTACGAAGGCTCGACCCTGGTCGCGGTGGCGCCGGCCTTCACCACTCAGTATCGGCTCGACACCACGGTTTCGGGCCTGGCCAAACGCTGCACCGAACGCCTGGAGCGCCAGTGGCCCGGGGTCCTGCAACTGCGCCTGTACGCCATCGGTTCGCCGGTGGCCGAACAGTGCCATGCGGGCACCGCCAGCCATGTCCCGCCCCAGCGCCGGCAGGCCCTGCTGGAACAGTTGCTGCAGCTGGCTCGGCGCGACGCCGACAGCTTCGGCATCGGCCTGATGGCAGTCAAGGATGCGCCCAGCAACGACCCGCAATGGGCCGCCAGTTGCCTGGCCGCCGGCCTGCAGGCCATGCCGAGCCTGCCCAGCGCCATGCTCCCGGTGTCCTTCGCCTCGATCGATGCGTATCTGGGTACCCTGGGCAAATCCACCCGCAAGGACCTGCGGCGCAAGCTGCGCGCCCCGGGACCGCGCATCGAATGGCGCCAGCGGATCGACGACGTGCTGCCGGACATCATGCGCCTGTACGAGGCGACCCTGAACCGCAGTGACCTGCAGTTCGAACGCCTGCCGGCGGACTATTTCACCGGCACCCTCGAGCAACTGGGAGATCGCGCGGCCTGCGTCCTGTACTGGGTCAACGACCAACTGGTGGCATTCAATCTGGTGCTTGTCGACCAGCATCGGCTGATCGACAAGTTCTTTGCCCACGACCTCAATCTCAGTCGTGAGCACAACCTCTACTCGCGCAGTTGGCTGGCCAATGTCGACTACTGTATCCAGCAGCACATTCCCTTGTACGAGTGTGGTCAGGCCGGTTATGCCAGCAAGTTGCGCCTGGGTTGTCGCTTCACCGGTAACATGTTGTTTTTCCGACATCGCAATCCCTTGCTCAATGCCCTACTCAAGGTGATAAAACGCTTTGTCCGCCCGGATCGCTCCGACCCCGCCATGGCTGCTGCAATAAGCGAAAGTACATGACCAGAAAAGATCGTCGCCCGCCCCGCCCCTTTGCCATCTCCCGCTGGAGCCTGCAGCGCAAGCTGGTGTTGGCGTTCTGGCTGGTCAGTGTGATTCCCACCATGATTGCTGCGGAACTGGCCGCCACCACCCTGTCGGAAATCTTCGACAGCAACGTGCGCATCTGGCTGCAGGAATCCACCAAGATCGTCGAGGACGAGATCACCGAGATCCTCCATGACAACGCGCGGATCGCCCAGTTGTTCCTGCGCTATACCCGCCCCCCCAGCGATCGCAACGCGGCCAAGCACGACAAGCTCACGGCGGACATTGCCGACTCCATGGGCATCGACGTGGTGGCGCTGATCCGCAAGAGCGACCACAAGGTGATGTTCACCACCGCCTCCGACGACGTGGTGGGGCAGATCAGCACCGCTTCCAACGCCGTGCTGCAAACCATCCAGGTCGGCGGCGTGGCCACCGGAGCGGTGGTCTCGACTTTCCAGACCCAGCTCGAGGGGGTCGACTATCAGCTGTTGATCGCCACCTACCTGGACGCCAGCTTCCTCACCAGCGTGGCCGATGTACATTCCCTGGACCTGCGCCTGTACCTGGCCAAGGCCGATGATTTTTCGGAGATCTTCGCCACCCAGCGCTTCGAGGACCACCCGCCCCGAGTGCCGCACAAGATCGAAGACATCCTGCGCGCCACCCGTCAGCCGACCGAGCAGTTCACCAACCGCTACAGCGGACTGTACCGGCCGATCTTCAACGACAGCGGCGACCTGGTGGGGGTGATTTTCAGCGGTCTACTGCGCCACAGCAGCCTGGTGGGCCTGGTCAACCAGAGCAATCTGTTCATCCTGATCTTCCTCCTCAGCTCGGCAGCCTCGCTGTGTGTCGGCTGGCTGGTGTCGCAACGCCTGACGCGGCCCTTGCGTGGCCTGTCCAAAGGCGTCCAGGCAGTGATCGCCGGCGACTACCGGCAACGGGTGCCGGTGATCGGTGGCGACGAACTGGCGGAGCTGAGCAGTACCTTCAACCACATGAGCGAGCGCCTGGGGGAGCTGCAGCACCTGGAGGCCCAGTTGCGCCGTCGCGACCGCCTGCACGCCCTGGGCGAAGTGGCCATGGGCCTGGCCCACGAGATCCGCAACCCGTTGGGCATTATCAAGACCGCGACGCAGTTGCTGCACCGTCGGGCCAACCTGCCGGAAAACGACAAGCGCCACCTGGAATACGTGATCAGCGAAGTCAGCCGGATCAACGACCTGATCACCGAGTTCCTCGATTTCGCCAAGCCCAGCGCCCCGATCCGCGCCACGCAACTGGTACGCCCGCTGGTGGAGGACCTGCTGGGCTTCTGCACCCCGGAACTGGCGACCCACAATATCGACGCACGGATCGACGATCAGGCACCCGGTGCGACCATCCACGCCGATGCCCGGCAGCTCAAGCAGGCCTGCCTGAACCTGATCCTCAACGCCATCGACGCCATGCCCGGGGGCGGCCGTATGACTTTGGGCATCGCCCAGCAGGAAGACGAAACCATCATCAGCGTCAGCGATACCGGCCAGGGCATCGAGCCGGACATGCTGGAGCGCATCTTCACCCCATTCGTCACCACCAAGGCCTCGGGCACCGGCCTGGGCCTGGCGAAAGTCTTTTCGATCATGGAAAGCCATGACGGCCACATCGAGTGCGTCAGCGAAAAAGATGCCGGCGCCACCTTCAGCCTGTACATTCCGGCCAACGGTGAAGAGGACGACGAGGACACTGATGACGCATAACCTGCTGGTGGTCGATGACGAACCCAAACTCTGCGACCTGCTGTCCTCGGCCCTGAGCCAGAACGGCATCCAGGTGTTCACGGCGGGCAATGGCCTGCACGCCCTCAAGGTGCTGGAGCAGGAAGACATCGACCTGGTGATCAGCGACTGGCGCATGCCGGGGATGGACGGTCCCCAGCTGCTGGCGGAGATCAAGCAGCGCTACCCGAACCTGCCCGTGATCGTGATGACCGCCTACAGCACGGTGAAGAACGCCGTGCAGTCCATGCGCAACGGTGCCTACGACTACATTGCCAAGCCCTTCGATATCGATGAGCTGGACATCACCGTCAGCAAGGCCCTGCAGTTTCGCGACATTCTCAAAGACAACCAGCGCATGCGCGCCGAACTCGACGAGCACCAGCAGTTCGACAGCCTGGTGGGCGACAGTCCGGCCTTTCGCCAGGTACTGCAGGCGGTGGACTCGGTACGCGAGAGCAGCGCCACCATTCTCCTGACCGGAGAAAGCGGCACGGGCAAGGAGATGGTCGCCCGGGCCATCCACAAGCACGGCAATCGCGCGGACAAACCCTTTGTCGCCGTCAATTGTGCGGCCATTCCCGAAGGCTTGCTGGAAAGCGAGATGTTCGGCCACCGCAAGGGCGCCTTCACCGGCGCCGTGGCGGACCGGGTGGGACGCTTCCAGCAGGCCGACAAGGGCACCCTGTTTCTCGATGAAGTGGGCGACATGCCCCTGGCCTTGCAGGCCAAGATCCTCCGTGCCCTGCAGGAACGGGTGATCGAGCCGGTGGGCGATCCCCGGGAGCGCAAGGTCGATGTGCGGGTGATCGCCGCGACCAACAAGAACCTGCTGGAAGCCGTGGCCAACAAGGAGTTCCGCGAGGACCTGTACTACCGCCTCAACGTCTTTCCCATTCCCTTGCCGGCGCTGCGCGAGCGGGTCGAGGACATCGCCCCACTGGCTCGCCACTTTGCCCATAGCCTGGGGGCCACCGCCGGCAAGCGCATCACCGGCTTCAGCCCCCAAGCCCTGCAAGCCATGGCCTGCTACAGCTGGCCAGGGAACATCCGCGAACTGCAGAACTGCGTGGAGCGGGCCACCATCGTCGCCCGCGCCTCGGTCATCGAAGAGAGTGACCTGCCGGGCTATCTGTTCGACACCCCGCCGACGGGAGCCGAGGGCAGCGTAGCCCTCAGCGTCGGCCCGCAAGTGCCCAGCGACCTGGACGCGGCCCTGGCTGAAGTGGAGCGGGCCTACATCCTCGCGGCCCTGCACCAGAGCAACGGCGTCCAGGCGGCGGCGGCGCAGATGATCGGTATTTCCGAACGCAGCTTCTGGTACCGCCTGAAAAAGCTGGGCATTCAGGTGGACAAGATCGTTCGTTGAGCCGGTGTTGCCTCATTCGCCGGCACGCCGGCTCCTACAGGCCCATGGCCTTACAGCACATTTGCGCTATCCACCGGCTCGATCTGCGCCCAATGGGAAGTGTCTGCACGGTGGTTCTGCAGATAAGGCAGCACCGCCGCCAGCAAGGGCGCCTTGAAGGCCTCCTGGAAGCGATGGGCCAACCCCGGAATCAGTTTCAGCTGGCTGCCCTGGATCTGCGCCGCCAGGTGCACCCCATGCATCACCGGCAACAACGGATCGGCGGTGCCGTGCACTACCAGCGCCGGCACCCGCAGTTGCTTGAGCAGAGCCACCCGACTCGGCTCGGCGAGGATCGCCATGATCTGGCGCTTGACGCCTTCCGGGTTGAACGCCCGGTCATAGGACAGCGCAGCCTGATGCAGCAGGACCTGACGGTCATCCGCGACCTTCGGGCTGCCCAGGGCTGCCAGCAGGTCCGCCTGTTGCTCCAGGGCCGCTTCGCGGTTTGGCGCATTGCGCCGGGACAATAACTGCACCAAAGCCTCATTCGGCGCCGGCAGGCCTTCGGCACCGGAACTGGTCATGATCAGCGTCAGGCTCTCGATTCGTTGGGGTGCCATGGCCGCCAGATGCTGGGCAATCATGCCGCCCATGCTCGCCCCCAGCACATGGAACTGCTCGATGTGCAGGGCATCCATCAGCCCCAGGGCGTCATCGGCCATGTCGCTCAGGGTATAAGGCGCGGCCACGGGCAGGCCGAGTTTGTAACGCAGCACTTCGAAGGTCAGGTTGGCGCTGGCCGGAGCCTGGCGCCAGGTGGACAGGCCGACATCGCGATTGTCATAACGGATCACCCGAAACCCTTGCTGACACAGGGCCTCCACCACTTCGTCCGGCCAGTGGATCAATTGTCCACCCAGGCCCATGACCAGCAGCAAAGCCGGATCGGAACTCCGACCGATGCTTTGGTAGGCCAGGCTCACCTGCGCCAGGTCGACCCGTTGCGTGGGTACGTTGACATCGCAGCGCGCAGCCGCAAAAGACAGCTGGCCGAGCAAAAGCCCGGCCAGCAGGATGACAGTGGAAAACAATCTTGCCCGCATGGAAAACACCGAAACGCAGAACCCCAGTAGAGCGCGAGTCTGATGAACTTCGATGTTTCGCGCTGCCACAGTTGCGTGACAGTTTGATGAAGCCCGCCCAGCGGTCACCGCGCAGGCGGCGTTTCGCTTGCCGACGAAGAGGAGCTGATGCTTGCCTCCGCTTTCACCGATTAGCCGGCTCCTACGGGCTCAGGCCAGTTGGCTACGCAGTTGGCGGGCCGCAGCCACCATGTTCACCAGGGCCGCTTCGGTTTCCGGCCAGGCGCGGGTCTTCAGGCCGCAGTCGGGGTTGACCCACAGTCGCTCGGCGGAAATGCGTTTGACCGCCTTGCTCATCAGCTTGACCATCTCGGCAGTGTCCGGCACCCGCGGCGAGTGGATGTCATACACCCCCGGGCCGATGTCATTGGGGTAATCGAAGGCTTCGAAGGCTTGCAGCAACTCCATGTCCGAACGGGAAGTCTCGATGGTGATCACGTCGGCATCCATGGCGGCGATGGACTGGATCACATCGTTGAACTCGCTGTAGCACATGTGGGTATGGATCTGGGTTTCGTCCCGCACACCCGAAGCGCTCAGACGGAAGGCCTGCACCGCCCAGTCCAGGTATTCCAGCCATTGCGCGCGGCGCAGGGGCAGGCCTTCGCGGAACGCCGCCTCGTCGATCTGCACGATCTTGATCCCGGCCTGTTCCAGGTCCTGCACTTCATCGCGCAGGGCCAGGGCCAGTTGCTGGGCCTGGACCTTGCGCGATAGGTCTTCCCGCGGGAAGGACCACATGAGCATGGTGACGGGCCCCGTGAGCATGCCTTTCATGACCTTGTCGGTGAGGCTCTGGGCGTACTGGATCCAGTCCACAGTCATGGCCCGGGGCCGGCTCAGGTCGCCGTAGATGATGGCCGGCTTGACGCAGCGCGAGCCGTAGCTCTGGACCCAGCCGAAGCGGGTGAACAGATAGCCATCCAGTTGCTCGGCAAAGTACTCCACCATGTCGTTGCGCTCGGCCTCACCGTGGACCAGTACATCCAGGCCAAGGCTCTCCTGGATCTCCACCGCGTGGCGAATCTCGCTGCGCATGGCATCGGTGTAGTCGTTGAGCGACAGCTTGCCCTGCTTGTAGGCCTGGCGCGCCAGGCGGATCGACGCAGTCTGCGGGAAAGAACCGATGGTGGTGGTGGGAAAGACCGGCAATTGCAGCCGCGCTCGCTGCTGTTCGATACGTTGGGCAAAGGGCGACTGGCGCTGGCTGTCGGCGGAGCTGATGGCCTTGATCCGGGCCTGGACCTGGGCCTTGTGAATCCGCGGGGACCGGGCACGACTGGCCTGGACCTCCCGGCTTTGCGCCAGGGCCGCTTGTACCGCCGGGGCCTGGGGATCGTTCAGGGCGTCACGCAGGACCGAGATTTCGCCGCATTTCTGCACGGCAAACGCCAGCCAGCTTTTCAGCTCGGCATCCAACTGGTCTTCCCGGGACAGGTCCACCGGGCTGTGCAGCAGTGAGCAGGAACTGCTGACCCAAAGGTTGTCGCCGAAACGCTCCTGGGCCACCTGCAACTGTTGCAGGGCCTGCTCCAGTTCGCAGCGCCAGACGTTGCGCCCGTTGACCAGGCCCACCGAGAGAATCTTGTAGCTCGGCAGTCGATCCAGGATCTGGCCCAGTTGTTCCGGGGCCCGTACCGCATCGATGTGCAAGCCGTCCACCGGCAGGCCCACCGCCAGGCCAAGGTTGTCTTCCAAGCCGCTGAAGTAAGTGGCCACCAGCTTTTTCAGCGGCGAGTACTGGAGGATGTGATAAGCCCGCTCGAAGCCGCTCTTCCATTCCTGGGGCAGGTCGAGGGTCAGGATCGGCTCGTCGATCTGCACCCACTCCACGCCCTGGGCCTTGAGGCGATTGAGGATCTCGCCGTACAACGGCAACAGGCGCTCCAGCAGATCGAGCTTGTTGAATGCATTGCCCTTGGCCTTGCCCAGCCACAGGTAGGTCAAGGGACCGATGATCACCGGCTTGACCTGATGACCCAGGGCATGGGCTTCATCGACTTCGTCGAACAGTTGTTCCCAGCTCAGCTTGAACGGCTGGTCGGCGCTGAACTCGGGGACCAGATAGTGGTAGTTGGTGTCGAACCACTTGGTCAGTTCCTGGGCGTATTGCGCCTGGCCATGTTCACCGCAGCAGCCGGCACTGGCGCCACGGGCCATGGCGAACAGGGTGTCCAGGGTCGGACGGCCCTGGGCATCGCGGACAGCGTCGAAACGCTCGGGAATCACTCCGAAAGTCAGGGAGTGGCCGAGCACCTGGTCGTACCAGGCAAAGTCACCCACTGGCAGCAGATCGATGCCGGCGTCCTTTTGCACTTGCCAGTGCCGAGCCCGCAGCTCGCGGCCGACCCCTTGCAGCGCAGCCTGATCGAGGTCGCCCTTCCAGTAGGCTTCGAGGGCTTTTTTCAGTTCGCGGTCAGCGCCGATGCGGGGAAAACCGAGGGTGTGGGCCAGTGCCATGGGAAAGTGCCTCCTTGTAAAAGATGGCGCTATTGTCGACAGCCCGGACAACATGAGACAAACTCAACCTTTTCGTATTGTTCACAAAATTTATTCATGGAGATCCTGGTGCTCGAAATCCGTCACCTGAAGACCCTGCACGCCCTGCGCGAAGCCGATAGCCTGGTTGAAGCCGCCGAACGCCTGCACCTGACCCAGTCCGCCCTGTCCCACCAGTTCAAGGAGCTTGAAGAGCGCCTGGGCATGCCGCTGTTCGTGCGCAAGACCAAGCCGGTGCGCTTCACCAGCGCCGGCCTGCGCCTGCTGCAACTGGCCGATGCCACCCTGCCACTGCTGCGCGGCGCCGAACGTGACATTGCCCGCCTGGCCGGCGGCACCGCCGGCCGCTTGCACATGGCCATCGAGTGCCATAGCTGCTTCCAGTGGCTGATGCCCACCATCGACCAGTTCCGCGATGCCTGGCCGGAAGTGGAGCTGGACCTGGCCTCGGGCTTTTCCTTTGCACCGCTGCCGGCACTGGCCCGGGGTGACCTGGACCTGGTGGTGACCTCCGATCCCCTGGAACTGGCCGGCATCACCTATGTGCCGCTGTTCACCTACGAAGCCATGCTCGCGGTGGCCAATCAGCACCCCCTGGCCAGCAAGCCCTACATAGTTCCGGAAGACCTGCTGAGCGAAACCCTGATCACCTATCCGGTGGAGCGGGATCGTCTGGACATCTTCACCCGCTTCCTGGAACCGGCCGACATCGAACCGGCGCAGGTACGCACCTCGGAACTGTCGGTGATGATGATGCAACTGGTGGCCAGCGGCCGCGGTGTGTGCGGTATGCCCCACTGGGCCCTGCATGAATACAGCTCACGAGGTTATGTGAAGGCCAAGCGGCTGGGTGAGAAGGGGCTGTTCGCCACCCTGTACGCAGCGATTCGCGCCGACATGCTGGACGCGCCCTACATGCGTGACTTCCTGCTGACCGCCAAGGACACCTCGTTCTCGACCCTGGACGGCGTCAGCGCCGTGCGCTGACTCCCAAATCAGGCAGGAGCGGGCTTGCCGGCGCACAGGATCAGCGCTGCACTTCGCGCCACATATGGATCTTGTCGAGATAATCCTCCCCCACGCACACCGCCTGGGGTTCCAGCCCGAACTGGACAAAGCCGCAGCGCCGGTACAAGGACAGCGCTGCGTCATTGCCCGCCGTCACCGTCAGTTGCACCAGGCGCAGCCCTTCATGGTCGGCAGCCTCCGCCAGCAAGCTCTGCACCAGTCGATAACCCAGGCCGCTGCTACGCTGCTCACCCGTGACATAGAGCCCGAAAAGAGTCGCCTTGTGCCGGGCTTTCTCGCGAAGTTCAAAGGCCAAGCCGACGATCCCCAGCAGGTGCCCCTCGGAAAAGGCCCCCAGCAGCAGGTCCAGCTCGCCGTCCAGGCGCGCGGCCCACCAGGCCAGAGGCAGCTTTTCCCGCTCCCTGACACTGGAAGTGAACGCCTGGGGATGGCGGTCATAGGCTTCGAGCATCAAGGCCCGGTATTGCTCCACATCGTCAGGGGTCAGGCGTTGAATCTGCAGGTTCATCGAAGGTCGTCAATCCATCACATTCAGTTGGTTCGGCGTTGTTCGAACATCAACCGCACCGCCAGCCCCGCCAGCACGAAGCCCATGAAATAACGCTGCACCGAAAGCCAGGTGGGGTTACTGGCGAACCAGGAGGCAATGCCTGCGGCGAACAGAGCAATCAGCAGGTTTACCGAGAAGCTCACGCTGATCTGGGTCAGGCCGAGAATGAGGCTCTGGGAGAACACCGAACCGTGCTCGGGATGAATGAACTGCGGAAAGATCGACAGGTAGAACACCGCGATCTTGGGGTTCAGGGCGCTGGTCAGAAAGCCCATGGTCACCAGCTTGCGGGGCGAGTCCGCCGGCAACTGCTGGGCTTCGAAAGGCGAGCGCGCGCCGGGTTTGAGCGCCTGCCAGGCCAGCCACAGCAAGTACAGGGCACCGGCCCACTTGAGCACTTCATAGGCCATGGGCACCGCCATGAACACGGCAGTCAGGCCCAGTGCAGCAGCAAACAGGTGGACGAAAAAACCCGCCACGACCCCCAGTAACGACGTCACCCCGGCCTTGCGCCCCTGGCAGATCGAACGGGAAATCAGGTAGATCATGTTCGGGCCCGGGGTCAGCACCATCAGCAACGAGGCCGCGGCGAAGATCAGGTAGTCGTGGAGTGGAATCATGGCAGTCCTTGGCAAGGGGGAGTCAGGCGAGGCTCGCCTGGGCCTTGCGATAAAACGGCAAGATCAGATCCCGTGTCAACGGCGCCAGGAATAAATCACCATCGCCGGCCGGATCGATCCAGCGCACCTCCTCGATCTCCGCCGCCGGGGTCACCGCAGTGTCGATGCGAACAAGAAAGACCTCGGCTTGCACCACATGTCCGGGCTCGTTGGCGGCCGGTGCGCAAAACTGTTGCAGATAGCGGGCCTGGTTCGTATCGATGCGCAGGCCCAGCTCCTCCTCCAGCTCTCGGGCCAGGGCCTGCACCGGCGGCTCGCCGGCTTCGATCTTGCCGCCAGGCTGCATGAAGGCCTGGGTGCCGCGCTTGCGCACCAGCAGGGTCTGGCCATCGGCCCCCAGCAACAGGGCGGCGGCGATACGGATGATGGAGGGTGCAACGGCGGAAGACAGCGACATGGGAACCTGAAAACCTTGAGAACGAAGGCGCAAGGATCACATGTCCGGTGGCGGGCCGTCATCCGCCAGCCGTATTTTTGCTGTTGTTCAGGGCCTCGTCTCAGCTCCCCGACTGCTGCTCTCGCGCCAGTTTGACGAATACGCTGTAACGGCCGCCTTCCATGGTTTCAAAGGCGATCAGTTTGTCCACCAGGGGCAGGCTCAGCACCTTGCCGGCGTTGAGCAGAAGCATGCCGTTGTCGGCATTCAGGTTACGCGCCAGCACCATACCCGCCGCCAGCTCCCGGGTGCCGAGGACCTTGACCGAAGGGTCACCCAGAGTCACATCGCTGAGGTACACCGAGCACACCTGGATAAACCCCTCCACCAACTCGGGGTCGTACAGCCGGCCGGCGTATTTACGGATGAACACCAGCGCCTCGTCGCTGTTCATGTGCCGTTCGAGAATCAGACCGCACTGCAATTCAATGAAATCCACCGCCAGCTTGAGCAGCCGCGAGCCCAGGGGAATCGCCTCGCCCTTGAGGTGATCGGGAAAACCGCTGCCGTCCCAGTGCTCCTGGTGATGGCGGATCAGGCGCGCCGCATCCTGCACCGGTTCCAGGGTCATCAGCAGGGATTCGCTTTGCGCCGGATAGGCCCGATAGCGTTCACGCTCATGGTGATGCAGCCAATCGGCCGGGGTGATCATCATGCTGTCGCTCCAGCTCAGCTTGCCGATGTTGTGCAGGGCCGCGGCCATGGCCAGGTCGCGCTGAGCCACGGCGTC
>NZ_MOAK01000073.1:0-12902 GCF_003732485.1 Pseudomonas protegens | reverse complement strand
CTGCTTGTCGCTTGGCAGACGCTGGTTCACCAGCAGCGAGAACAGTTCTGCGCCTGTGGCATAGCTGTGCTTGAGCTCCTCATAGGCCAGGTCCAGCATGTCGGCGGTTTGTTGCAGCTCCGCGGTGCGCGACGCGACGCGTTTTTCCAGCTCGGCATTGAGGGCCTTGAGCTCAGCGTTCTGCTCTTGGGTCAGAGCTTCCAGGCGCTGGCGCTCACGCACGGAATGCTGATGCTCCAGCGCCTGGCGCAAGGTCAGCAGCAGTTCCTGATCATCCCAGGGTTTGCTCAGGTAACGATAGATTTCCCCTTCATTGATCGCCTTGGCGATCAGTTTCAGGTCCGGGTCACCGGTCAGCAGGATGCGCGTGGTGGCCGGATAGTGCCGATGAATGCGCGCCAGCAGGGTCGGGCCGTCCATCTGTGGCAGATGGGCCGCGCTGATCACCAGGTCCACCTCCTGGGTGGCCATGACCTTCAGGGCTTCGCTGGCGTCGTGGGCAAGATGCAGCACGTAGGAGTGGGAACTGAGCAGTTGGTGCAGGCGTTGCAGGATAGTGTCCTGGCTGTCCACCAACAGAACCTCGGGCAGGCGTGTGACTGTGGCAACGTTCAGCTCACCCATGAGACACCTCGGGTCAACATCGATGCACATGTCCTTCATTCTTTTCACTGACAACACTGATCCTTGTTGCCTGATTCAAGCGTAGAAGAGTTTCCGAAGGAGATGATGGCTTTTTAATACCATCCGTCCGCTGAAAAAGCTCCAACGGACGGTGGTGGGGATGGAGGCCAAGGACCTCACTTGGCAGCGGCTTTACCGCTGGAGCTGAAGGAGGCAAAACGTTTGTTGAAGCCGGCGATACGGCCTTCGGACTGGGTCTTGCGCTGCTGGCCGGTGTACACCGGGTGCGAAGCGCTGGATACGTCCAGGGTCACGTAGGGATAGGTCTGGCCATCACTGTGCTGGTAAGTGCGGTCGGTATCGACGGTAGAGCCAATGAGGAAAAACACATCGGCGGCAGTATCGTGAAACAGCACGGGGCGATAGTCGGGGTGGATGTTGGGTTTCATCGGAGTCTCCAGCGGCTGGGGTGAAAAACAATGTTATACAGTAACAACAAAAAACCATTTAAACGAGAACTTATCGCAATAAGCTTCTACAACAATGGTCTGACTCCTGCCTCATTCCCCCGATTCAGGCTTGCCCGTAAGGCCCCAGCGAGCCAGTATGCTGGGCTGCAATGCTCTGACACAGCCGTGAATTCCTATAAGAAATGCCTGTGCAGCCCACCGTTCCAGCTGTTCGGTGCCGCTGTCGATTACCCGTTATCAAGGCACTCGGTGCCTGATTGACCTGATGAGTCCGAACCAAGGAAACCGTATGAGCCTGTCACTCCTGAGCCGCTACGCCTTCTTTGCTGCCTGCGTGATATTCACCCTCGCCAGCCTGCCTTTTCTCGAACACGACTGGCTCTGGCCATTCACCCTGGTCACCGGCCTGCTGAGCCTGCTGGGGATCTTCGATCTGCTGCAAAGTCCCCACGCGGTACGCCGCAACTACCCGATCCTGGGCAACATCCGCTACCTGGTCGAAGGCATCCGCCCGGAGATCCGCCAGTACCTGCTGGAATCCGACAGCGACGCCCTGCCCTTTTCCCGGGCCCAGCGCTCCCTGGTGTACTCCCGGGCCAAGAACGAAAGCGCCGACAAACCCTTCGGTACCCTGATCGATGTCTATCAGTCGGGTTTCGAATTCATCGGCCACTCCATGCGTCCGGCTCCCCTGAGCGACCCCAGCAGCTTTCGCGTGACCGTCGGCGGCCCGCAATGCACCCAGCCCTACTCGGCCTCGGTGTTCAACATTTCGGCCATGAGTTTCGGCTCCCTGAGTGCCAACGCCATCCGTGCCCTGAACCAGGGTGCCAAGCTCGGCAACTTCGCCCACGACACCGGTGAAGGCAGCATCAGCCCCTACCACCGCGAACACGGCGGCGACCTGACCTGGGAACTGGGCAGCGGTTACTTCGGCTGCCGCACCAGCGAGGGTCGCTTCGACCCGGAACGCTTCGCCGTGCAGGCGCAGAATCCCCAGGTACGGATGATCGAGATCAAGATGAGCCAGGGCGCCAAGCCGGGCCACGGCGGCATCCTGCCCAAGCACAAGGTGACCCAGGAAATCGCCGACACCCGGGGCATCCGCATGGGCGAGGACTGCATTTCGCCGTCGAGCCACAGCGCCTTTTCCACCCCGATCGAAATGATGCGTTTCATCCAGCAGTTGCGTGAGCTGTCCGGCGGCAAACCGGTGGGTTTCAAGTTCTGCCTGGGCCACCCCTGGGAATTCATGGGCATTGCCAAGGCCATGCTGGAAACCGGCATCCTGCCGGACTTCATCGTGGTCGACGGCAAGGAAGGCGGCACCGGCGCGGCGCCCGTGGAATTCACCGACCACATCGGCGCACCGATGCGCGAGGGTCTGCTGTTCGTCCACAACACCCTGGTGGGCCTGAACCTGCGAGACAAGATCAAGCTCGGCGCCAGCGGCAAGATCGTCAGCGCCTTCGACATCGCCAGCGTGCTGGCCATCGGCGCCGACTGGGCCAACTCGGCCCGGGGCTTCATGTTCGCCATCGGCTGCATCCAGTCCCAGAGCTGCCACACCAACAAGTGCCCCACCGGCGTCGCCACCCAGGACAACCTGCGCCAGCGCGCCCTGGTGGTGCCGGACAAGGCCCAGCGGGTATTCAGCTTCCACCGCAACACCCTCAAGGCCCTGGCGGAAATGCTCGCCGCCGCCGGCCTGCAGCACCCGTCGCAACTGGAAGCCAAGCACCTGGTGCGCCGCATGTCGGCCACCGAGATCAAGCTGTTCTCCCAGTTGCATGTGTTCCTCAAGCCCGGCGAGCTGCTCACCGGCGAGGTCAACGGCGAGTTCTACTCGCGCATGTGGCAACTGGCCCGGGCCGACAGCTTCGAACCCAACACCGAAGCCGCCGCTTAAGCCCCATTGCCCAGTGCTCCCCGGTTGCCGGGGGGCGCCGGGCGTCACCCAAGGAAGATTGCAATGCTCAAGGTCATCGCTGAAGATTTCATCCAGCCCGAACACCTGGATACCGTGCGCCCGTGGTACGCCGAACTGGTGGAAAAAACCCGCCAGGAACCGCTGTGCATCGCCTACGATCTGTTCGTCGATCAGAAAGACCCCGGGCACTTCATCTTCGTCGAACAGTGGCCGGACCAAGCGGCCCTCGACGCCCACTGCCAGACCGAGCACTTCACCCGCCTGGTGCCGCAGATCAATGCTTTTCAGCGCCGCGAATGTCGCGTGCTGTTGATGGACGAGTTCTAGAAAACCCGACCCTGCACTTGCTTGACCGGACCACCGAAAGCAGACCCAAGCCTCACTGACCTTTCGGAGATCCGCCATGCCCCTTTTGTCATTCGAACAACTGTCCCGCCAACTGCCAGCTCCCTGGCAATCCACGCTGGTGGGCCAGGTCGGCCCGGCCCGCATCAAGGTCCTGCGCATGGACGGCCAGCCCTACCCGGAAGAGACCCACGACGCCAATGAAGGCCTGCTGGTGACCCAGGGCTGCCTGCGCCTGGGCGTTGGCCAGACCGTGGTGGAAGTGGCGGCGGGCCAGATGTACCTGGTGGAGGCCGGCCAGGCTCACAGCGTGCTGCCCGGCAGCCACGGCACTCTGGTGCTCATCGACATCCAGCCTGTCCCCTCATTGACACAATATCGGTAACCACCTGCCCAAGGTCGGTCCGACCGGAGGGCCCATGCACGGAGAAGCCCATGTCTCGTCGTCTACTTGCATTAATCGCTCTACTGATGTCCTTCAACAGCGCCTTTGCCGCCGAACGCTGGCAGAGCCTGCCGCCCACACCGGCCCCGGTGGCCGGGGCGCAAGCCGGCCATGCCGAGGTCAACGGCATCCGCCTGTACTACAGCAAGGTCGGCCACGGCTCGCCGGTGGTGCTGCTGCATGGCGGCCTGGGCAATGCCGACTACTGGGGGCTCCAGGCCAAGGCCCTGGCCGCCCGGCACACGGTGATCAGCGTCGACAGCCGCGGCCACGGGCGCAGCACCCGGGACGCCCGCCCCTACGGCTACGACCTGATGGCCGACGACGTGATCGCCCTGCTGGACCAGCTGAAGATCCCCCGCGCCGATTTCGTCGGCTGGAGCGACGGCGCGATCCTCGGCCTGGACCTGGCCATGCGTTACCCGCAGCGGGTCGGCAAGGTCTTCGCCTACGCCGCCAACACCCAGACCTCCGGGGTCAAGGCAGGCGTGGAGAACAACCCGACCTTCGCCGCCTACATCGAGCGCGCCGGCCAGGAATACACCCGCCTGTCACCCACGCCCAAGGAGTACCCGGCCTTTGTCGAGCAGATCGGCCACATGTGGGCCAGCCAACCGAACTGGAGCGACGCCGACCTGGCGAAGATCAAGACACCGGTGCTGATCGTCGACGGCGACCACGATGAAGCCATCAAGCGCGAGCACACCGAATACATGGCCCAGGCGATTCCCGGCGCCGGGCTGCTGATCCTGCCCAATGTCAGCCACTTCGCCTTCCTCCAGGACCCGGGCCTGTTCAATGCAGCCCTGGAACATTTCCTCGACGACAAATAGCCCCGGCCACCGCCATGGATGCCCCTCTTTTCAGGGACATCCATGCCAGCCAATATGCATAAACGCATATTTTAATTGCGTTGGCGCATTAACCCTCTAAGGTTGTTTGCAGACCCGGTCAACGCAGGCCATCGAGGCTGGCCCAGCGCAGCGCCATGTCCCGGGTCCGGCTACGCGCAGTAGCCCGACACGCAACGACGACACCAGCCGGAGGCTGGATTTCTTTCATGGAGGATGAACATGTTAAGTAGCAACCTGACCCCAGGCGACGCTCCCCAGGCCCTGCCCCAGTGCCTGGCCGGCAGCCTGCTCGACCCGCAATTGAGCGAAGTCGATCCACACACCGAAGCCGCGCCCCAGGCCGCTGCCCGGCTCAACTTCAGCGTGCAGCAGCAAACCCAGAGCAACTGGTGCTGGGCGGCCTTGTCCGCATCGGTGGGCAACTACTACGGCACCGGTTCCTGGACCCAGTGCGGGGTGGCCAACGCCGAACTGGGCCGCAACTCCTGCTGCAGCCAGCCCGGACCATGCAACGTCTACGGCTACCTGGATTCGGCCCTGCGCACCACCCGCTGCTACGGCGGCATGCGTGAGGACCGGATGCAGATGCCGGCCATCGACAACCAGCTCGGCATGGGCCGCCCCGTGGGCCTGCGCTGTGCCTGGTACGGTGGCGGCGCGCATTTCCTGACGATCTACGGCAGCGATGGCGGCTACATCCTGGTGGCGGATTCGATCTACGGCTACTCGACCCGCGCCCTGAACAGTTTCCCCGGCTCCTACAACGGCGGCGGCAACTGGACCCACACCTACTTCACCCGAAAAAACTAGGAGGCGACATGCAACTGACTTACCCCAAGGCGCCTGTCGATGGCGTCCAGCACCTGCGCTCGGCCCTTCAGGCGGCCCTGCAGACCCAGGGTTTCGGTATCAACCGCGGGTTTGCCAAGGCCAGCCCCGGCAGCCTGAACCTGTCCCAGGCCTTTCGCGGCTACGCCCTGAGCCTGGAGGACCTGGCCCAGGGCAACGGGCTGACCGAGGCCAAGGCCGGTGACTGGCACTACCTGGTGTTCGATGCCGGAGTGTCGATTGCCGATGCGCAGTTGACCGAGGTGGCCGGCAAGGTCGCCTTCTCTGCGCTGAACCATGGCAGCCTGGCGGCGTCCGCCGTCAACGCCCTGGACCTGGCGGAACAGGCGCCGCAACTGCAGGGAAAAAGCTATGAGCTGCGCCTGCTGTTCATCCCGGCGCTGCAGGTCACGGCGATCTGGCTGCACAGGCACGGCGAAGAGGTGCTGATTCCCATCGAGCCGACACCCAAGACCCTGGCCGCCCATCAGCTCCACAGCGAAACCGCGTTGCTGGCCCTGCTGGCGCCGACGGCGCTGCAGGCCAAGGCCATCTTCGACGCCGATACCAGCGGCACCCTGGGCGGTTGACCCGGGCAAAAAAAATCCGGCGACCTTTGCAGGTCGCCGGATTTCTGGTGTCAGCGTTTCAGTCCGGGATGCTCAAGCCAGCCGCATCACCGAAGCGCAGGTCAGGACGCCGAACGCGCCGAACCTTGCTGGACATTGGTCGGTTGCAGCTTGAACAGATAGAACAGCACCGTCAGCAGCACCAGGAACGCCGGGCCGACATACAGCGCCACACGGGTATCCGGGAAGTAGGCCATCAACCCCACCACCAGTACCAGGAAGGCCAGGGCCAGGTAGGAACTGATCGGGTACAGCCACATGCGGTATTTCAGCGCGGCACGTTCGGCAGGACTCAGGCCCTTGCGGAACTTGAGCTGGGCCAGAAGGATCATCACCCAGGTCCAGATCGCACCGAAGGTGGCGATGGAGGTCACCCAGACGAACACTTTTTCCGGCACCAGATAGTTCAGCAGCACGCCCAGCAGCAGGGCGAAGATCGACAGCAGCAGCGCGCGACGCGGCACGCCGTTGTTCGAGGTCTTGGCGAAGCCGGCCGGGGCCTGGCCGTTCTGCGCCAGGCTGTAGAGCATGCGCCCGGTGCTGAAGATGCCGCCGTTGCAGGACGACAGCGCAGCGGTGATCACCACGAAGTTGATGATGCCGGCAGCGGTCTTGATACCCAGGCGCTCGAAGGTCATCACGAAGGGGCTGCCCTGGGTGCCGATCTCGTTCCACGGGTAGATCGACAGGATCACGAACAGCGCGCCCACGTAGAACAGCAGGATGCGCCAGAACACCGAGCCGATGGCATTGGGAATGGTCTTCTGCGGGTTGCGCGCTTCACCGGCGGTAAGGCCGATCATCTCTACGCCCAGGTAGGCGAACATCACCATCTGCAGGGACATCAGCACACCGGTCACGCCGTTGGGCATGAAGCCGCCGTGGGTCCACAGGTTGGAGATGCCCAGGGCCACGCCGTCGTTGCCGAAACCGAAAGCGATGATGCCGATGCCGCCGACCACCATGGCGATGATGGTGACGATCTTGATCAGGGCGAACCAGAACTCGAACTCACCGAAGGCCTTGACCGCGATCAGGTTGATCGAGCCCATGCTCACCAGGGCCGCCAGGGCCCAGATCCAGCGCGGTACATCGGGGAACCAGATCCCCATGTACACCGCCACCGCGGTGATTTCCGCAACACAGGTCACCAGCCACAGGAACCAGTAGTTCCAGCCGGTGAGAAAGCCCGCCAGGGGGCCCAGGTAGTCTTGTGCGTAACGGCTGAAGGAGCCTGCGACCGGGTTGTGCACCGCCATCTCGCCGAGGGCGCGCATGATCACCAGAATCGCCAGGCCGCCGATGATGTAGGACAGCATGATGGCCGGACCGGCCATTTCGATGGCCTTGGCCGAGCCGAGGAACAGGCCGACGCCAATACAGGCGCCCAGCGCCATCAAGCGAATATGCCGTTCGCCGAGTTCGCGTTTCAGCGGGCCGCCGTTAGCGGTCTCGCCGTGGGGCAGTTGGTTGCCAACTGGCATAGAGATACAACCTCATTTTGTTATTGGATATGAACCACCGAGTCTTCGAAGCAGCGGCGGATAGCCGAAGCTTGCTCAACCGCACCGACCTTGTGGGACGGCGCGTCTGTAGGACAAGACCTGCCAGATCAGCGGGGTGCGCAGTATAAAAAGCTCCCGACAGGGCTTTTCACTCTATAACTAGCTAAATTCAGAGAGAAATCTCGGCAAAAACCGCTTTCACGGAGAAGCATTACCTGCTTTTTGCCCTGAAACCTCACTCGGAAAGGGCCGGAAGTATTGCACAGCGCTGGTGCAGCGTCATGCCCCTACCTAGGGCGTATTTACCTGGGAAAAAGCTCTAGCCTGTAGCGAGGGAGCTTGCTCCAGCCGGGCCGCGCAACGGCCCTGAAATCGACTTGCGTGATCTTCCTGACAGGACGCGCGCTCAGGTTTTACGGCTGCTGCGCAACCGGACGGGAGCAAGCTCCCTCGCTACAGAAGCAAGACAGCGTCTGTTTTCACAATTTCTTCACCAGTAGCCACCACCGACTAAGCTTCAGACAAGTCCGATCAATCTGCGTAAATGGATCAATCGACTATGGGCGCTCTGTGGCAGACCGATTCGCGTAAAACCGCAGTGCCAAACCACAGCGAGGACGAAGCGCCTTTACCCAAAAAAACCGGACCTCGCCGTTATGCCTGGCGCCTGTTCTGGCTGCTATTGCTGATTGCGCTGATTGCCCTGGGTGTTGCCGCCACCCGGGAAATGCGTACCTCCAAGCTCCAGGCCCGGGAATTCAGCAAGCTGGCTCGTGACTTAAGCTATTCCCTGCAACCCGGCCCCAGCGATGCCATGCTCTATCCCGGCACCGGCCCCTTCGACCGGCGTCTGGGCTATAGCGCCCTGGGTGAGTTCCTGCCGCGTCTGCTCAAGCGCGGCTACCTGATCGACGCTCAGACACGATTTTCCCCGGCACTGATGGACTACAGCAAAAACGGTTTTTTCGTGCCCTATACCGAGAAAATCCAGGCCGGCCTGTCCATCACCGACTGCCGTGCCGCGCCCCTGTATCAATTCAATTACCCGCAACAGCTGTATGCCAGCTTCACCGATATCCCGCCGCTTATGGTGCACAGCCTGCTGTTCATCGAAAACCGCGACCTGCTGGACCCCAAGCTGGCCCAGGCCAACCCGGCAGTGGACTGGCCGCGCTTCGCCAAGGCCGCCTGGTCCCAGGTGGCCAAGCTCCTGCACCTGCCCGGGCAGACCGCCGGCGGCAGCACCCTGGCCACCCAGCTGGAAAAATACCGCCACTCGCCCGATGGCTTGACGGTGTCCGGCGGTGAAAAGATCCGCCAAATGATCTCTGCCAGCGTGCGCGCCTATCAGGATGGCCCGCAAACCCTGGAGGCACGGCGCCGGATCGTTCGCGACTACCTCAACAGCGTGCCGCTGTCGGCGGTTCCCGGCCATGGCGAGGTACATGGCATGGCCGAGGGCCTGCGGGTCTGGTACGGCGCCGATTTCGATCAGGTCAACCAGGCGCTGGCCAGCAACGCCACCGATGCCAGAAGCCTGGCCCAGCGCGGCTTGGCCCTGCGCCAGGTGCTGTCGCTGATGATCGCGCAACGCCGCCCCTCCCATTATCTGGTCAAGGGGCACGCCGAGCTGGCCGACCTCACCGACAGCCATATCCGCCTGCTGGCGCAGAACGATGTGATCGATCCCGCCCTGACCGCCGCGGCCCTGGCCAGCAAGGTCAGCTATCGCGACTGGCAGCAGCAGCCGACGATCCAGCCGATCGAAACCAACAAGGGCATCAGCGTGGCCCGCAGCCGTTTGGCAGCGTTGCTCAACCGCCCCCTGTACGACCTGGACCGCCTTGACCTGTCGGCCACCAGTACCTTGCAGAGCGATCTGCAGCGCCAGGCCACGGAGTACCTCAAGCATCTCGCCGACCCTGCATTTGCGGCGCAGATCGGTGTACTCGGCGAGCGCCTGCTGACCCCCACCAGCACCACGCAAGTGCGTTACAGCTTCACCCTGTTCGAACTCACCCCCGACGGCTCGCGGGTACGGGTGCAGACCGACAGCACCGACCAGCCTTTCGACATCAACGAAGGCAGCAAGCTGGAGTTGGGCTCCACCGCCAAGTTGCGGGTGCTGACTACCTACCTGCAGATCATCTCCGAATTGCACGACAAGCACGCCGGGAAAACCCCGGCCGAACTGAAGAACGTTGTGGTCAACGACCAGGACCGGCTGAGCCGCTGGGCCATCGACTACCTGATGCACAACAGTGACCGCAGCTTGCCGAAGATGCTCGATGCGGCCCTGGACCGCACCTACTCCGCCAGCCCCGGCGAAGCCTTCTTCACCGGCGGCGGGATGCATCACTTCCACAATTTTCGCAACGAGGACAACGGCCGCAGCCCGACCCTGCGCGATGCCCTGCGCGAATCCATCAACCTGCCGTTCATCCGCTTGATGCGTGACCTGGTGCGCTACAGCACCTACGGCGGCGACAGCAGCAGTGCCGAGTTGCTCAAGGACGACGCCAACCCGCGGCGCCAGGAGTACCTGGCGCGCTTCGCCGACCGCGAAGGCACCTCGTTCCTGCTGCGGTTCTGGAAGAAGTACCGCAACAAGGACACTCAGGCACGCCTGGATACCTTTCTCGACGGTATGCACCCCACGGCAATCCGCCTGGCTGCCGTGCACCGCTACCTGCTGCCGGACGCCAGCCAGGAAAGCTTCAATCGCTTTGTCCGGGCCCACATGAAAAACGCCAAGACCGGCGAAAAGCTCACCGATGAGCGCCTGGACAAGCTCTATGCCGGCTATGGCCCGGGGGCCTATGACCTGCCGGACCAGGGCTACATCGCCAAGGTCCATCCCCTGGACCTGTGGCTGCTGGGCTACCTGATGAACAACCCCGAGGCGACCTTCAGCCAGATCGTCAAGGCCAGTGAGTTCGAGCGCCAGGAGGTCTACAGCTGGCTGTTCAAGAGTCGCCATCGCAGCGCCCGGGACAGCCGCATCCGCACCATGCTGGAGGTCGAAGCATTCCTGGATATTCACCAGCGCTGGCAGAGCGTCGGTTACCCGTTCGACCACCTGGTGCCTTCCCTGGCCACCGCCATCGGCAGTTCCGGCGATCGTCCGGCGGCTCTCGCCGAGCTGGTAGGCACCATCCTCAACGACGGCGTGCGCCTGCCGACCCTGCGCATCGACAGCCTGCACTTTGCCGCCGACACGCCTTACGAAACCCGCCTGAGCAACGACCCGGACAAGGGCAAGCGCGTAATGCCTTCGCAAGTCGCCACGGCGCTGCGCGGGGCCTTGTCACAGGTGGTGGATGCCGGTACCGCGAAACGGGTGTCCGGCAGTTTCAAGCTGGCCGACGGTACGCCACTGGCCATGGGCGGCAAGACCGGTACTGGCGACAACCGTATCGAGGCCATTGGTGCCGGCGGCCGGGTGCTGAGCTCCAAGTCCATCAACCGCACCGCGACCTTCGTGTTCTACATCGGCGATCACCACTTCGGCACCCTCACAGCCTATGTGCCGGGGGCTTCGGCCCAGGGCTTCAAGTTCACCTCGGCCTTGCCGGTGCAGGTGCTCAAGGGCATGGCGCCGATTCTCATGCCCTACCTGCAGCCTGGCAGCAGCACCCAGTGCCTGGGCAGCCTCGCGCAACGCTGAATCCCTCCGGTTGCCAGACCCTCCACGCCATTCCATGGCGTGGATCGCCCGTCCATTGCGATTTTCCATCTCCGACCAACGGCAGCTTTGAGCGGCACAGAAGTGCTTGCGCAATTCTTAAGATATATCTTAAGTTATGTCTAAATCGAACAGGAGAAAGAGAAAATGAGAGAGCATCCTCACCACCGCGAACACGGTGACGGCCACGACAGTTTCGAGCGCCGTCCCGGTCGCGAGCGCGGCGGCCGCGGCCCCCGGGTGTTTGCCCCCGGCGACTTGAAGTTGCTGCTACTGGCGTTGATCGCCGAGCAGCCCTGCCACGGCTACGACCTGATCCGCCAGATCGAAGGCATGTTCGACGGCGCCTACAGCCCGAGCCCCGGAGTGATCTACCCGACCCTGACCTTCCTGGAAGAAAGCGAAATGATCCAGGGCGACGCCGAAGGCGGAAAAAAACGCTACAGCGTCACCGACGCCGGTCGTCTTTCCCTTCAGGAGCAGGCCATTGCCCTGGACGGCGTGCGCATGCGCATCGAGGTCAGCAAGCGTTCCCTGCGCGGCCACGACCGCCCTGCGGAAATCCATGAGGCGGTGCACAACCTGCGCCACGCCCTGCAAATGCACCATGGCCGCTGGAGCCCGGAAGAAATCCTCCGGGTGCGCGACCTGCTGAACAACACCGCCAAGGCCATTGTCGATGGTCCTGTCAGCCACACTGCCCAGGAGAAATCCGAATGACTGCAATCCCAGAGCCATCCATTCACCGGGTCATGCATGAGATCAAACGCCGGCGCCTGGAAGTCTTGCGCGTTGTCGACCTGACCCCGCGCATGCGCCGCATCACCCTCGGCGGGCCTGAGCTGGCCGGTTTCATCAGCCTGGGCAGCGACGATCATGTAAAGCTGCTGTTCCCGCAGAACGCCGAACAGCAGGCCGCCCTGGAAACCCTGGTGCTGGGCCCGGGCAAGGACAGCGGTCCGATGCCCGCCATGCGCGACTACACCCCGCGCCGCTACGACCTGGAACAGGGCGAACTGGACATCGACTTCGTGCTCCATGGCGACGGCCCCGCCTCGACCTGGGCCGAACAGGCCAAGCCGGGGCAGTACCTGCACATCGGCGGGCCGCGAGGATCGATGGTCGTGCCGGACATCTTCGACAGCTACCTGCTGATCGGTGACGAAACCGCACTGCCGGCCATCGCCCGACGCCTGGAAGAACTGCCGGCCGGACGCCGGGTATTGGCGGTGATCGAGGTTCAGGATCGAGCGGAGCGCCAGGTACTGCACAGCGCTGCCGAGATCGAGGTGATCTGGGTGGAACGTGATGGCGACGGGCAGGACCTGATCAGCACTGTGCGTCAGTTGCAGGTCCCGCAAGGCAAGCTGTACGCCTGGGTGGCCACCGAGAGCAAAGTCTCGCGCCAGGTTCGTCGAGTGTTGCTGGATGAGCACCGGCTCAACGACGAATTCGTCAAGGCCGCCGGTTACTGGCGCCTGGACGGCAGCGAGGAAGAATAACCCCGCCTCACGGTAGGAACTGGCTTACCAGCGAAGGCGGTCTCAAGGGCCCCTTCGCCGGCAAGCCGGCTCCTACGAGATGGCC
>NZ_MOAK01000072.1:786-1205 GCF_003732485.1 Pseudomonas protegens | reverse complement strand
CCGCCAGGAGCTGGCCATCGGCGGTCTGGCTCAGGTGGTCGACCTTGACCAGCAACTGATCGGCCTGGATTGCACTGCTGTTGGTCCAGCGCTCGGCCTCCAGGGTCAGTTGCCCGGCGGTCTTCAGGCGGCCGCCGACGTCTTCGAGGTTGGCCATGGAGAGGCCGAACACCCCGCTGCCGCTGTGCAGCAGGCTGCCGCCGCGGTTGTTGAAGCCGCCGGCGTCGAAGGCCAGGTCGTGGTTGGCGGTTTCCAGGAAGCCGTCGCGGTTGTCGAAGGTGCCAGCGATGCTGAACCGGGTTTTGCTCACCAGGCCCAGGGCCCGCAGTTGCCCGCGCTGGTTGTCCAGGCTGGCGGCGGCGGTGCTCAGGGTGCTGCGGCTTTCGATCAGGCCCTGGCGGTTGTCCAGGGCACCAGCG
>NZ_MOAK01000072.1:0-648 GCF_003732485.1 Pseudomonas protegens | reverse complement strand
TGCCGGCCCTGTTGTCGAGGTGGCCCGCCTTGAGCGTCAGGTCGCCCTGCTGGGCAATCACTTGTCCGCCTTGGTTGCCGGCGTCGGCCGCCACATCGAGACCCAGGTTGGTCTTGGCCTGCAGCAGGCCTCTGGCGTTATCCAGACGCTCGGCATTGAGTTGCAGGTCGGCTTCGCGGCTGAGGATCTCTCCGCCATCGCTGTTCTGCACTTCGCCACTGGCGCTGATCAACACCGACTCATTGGCCGCGACCCGGCCCTTCTGTCGGTTGTCCAAGTGTTCGGTGAACAGCCGCAGCCACTGCTGGCTGGAGAGTTCGCCGCCCTGGTTCTCAACCTTCGTGCTGCGCTTGAGCAGCAAGGGGCCGGCGGCAGACAGCGTGCCCTGGTTGTTGATCAAGTGTCCCAGCAGGTCGAGGGTGACGCCCTGCTTGCCGGTGAAGGTGCCGTGGCTGTTGTCCAGGTCGCTGCCGATGAACTCCAGGTCGCCGGTAGCGTTGACGGTGCCGCCCTGGTTGCCCAGGGCCATGGCCTGCAGGGTCAGGGTGGCGGCGCTGTCGATGGAGCCGCCCTGGCTGTTGTCCAGCCGCTCGCTGAGTTTGAGGCTCTGTGCACCCGCGCTGGAGATCACGCCCTTGAGGCTGTTGT
>NZ_MOAK01000071.1 GCF_003732485.1 Pseudomonas protegens | reverse complement strand
AGCACGACCTTGCCAAGGTCGGGGTCGCGAGTTCGAGTCTCGTTTCCCGCTCCAATTTTAAACGGCACTGCTTTCGGGCGGGGTCGAGTGAAACCAGAACCGAGTCTTCGGATGCGGATCTGGACACCGAAACACACACCATGTGTTCCGGGTAGCGTGTCCCCTTCGTCTAGTGGCCTAGGACACCGCCCTTTCACGGCGGTAACAGG
>NZ_MOAK01000010.1:14802-24393 GCF_003732485.1 Pseudomonas protegens | reverse complement strand
TCACCGGCGCCGGCAGCGGTATCGGTGCCGCTATCGCCCGGGCCTACGCTGTGGCGGGAGCACGCCTGCTGCTGGCTGACCGCGATCCCGCGCGCCTGGCCGAGAGCGCCCAAGCCTGCCGCGAACTGGGCGTTGAAGTCGTCGAATGCGTGGCCGATGTCGGCAGCGTCGAAGGGGCCCAGGCCGGAGTCGATGCCTGTGTCGAGCATTTCGGCGGTATCGATATCCTGGTGAACAACGCCGGCATGCTGACCCAGGCGCGCTGCGTCGATCTCTCCATCGAGAGGTGGAACGACATGCTGCGGGTCGATCTCACCAGCGTCTTCGTCGCCAGCCAGCGGGCCTTGCCCCATATGCTGGCGCAGCGTTGGGGGCGGATCATCAACGTCGCCTCGCAGCTGGGGATCAAGGGCGGCGCCGAGCTGACCCACTACGCCGCGGCCAAGGCCGGGGTCATCGGCTTCACCAAGTCCCTGGCCCTGGAAGTGGCCAAGGACAACGTGTTGGTCAACGCCATCGCCCCGGGACCGATCGAAACGCCCTTGGTGTCCGGCATCAGCAGTGCCTGGAAAACCGCCAAGGCCGCCGAGCTGCCCCTGGGGCGTTTCGGCCTCGCCGATGAAGTGGCGCCCACCGCGGTGCTGCTGGCCAGCGAGCCGGGGGGCAACCTGTTCGTCGGCCAGACCCTGGGTCCCAATTCCGGCGACGTCATGCCCTGAAGGAGGACTGAACATGTGCGGGCTCTGCGGGCTGTTGGGGGAGGATGTGCACTGGAGCGATCCGCTGGGGGATGAACTGCCCCGGCGCCGCGAGCGCTTGCGCAGAATTGCCGCGATCAACCGGGTACTGGCGCCGTTGCGGCTCAAGGTCGAAGACTTCCAGGGCTCGGCCTACTTGCTGCTGGGGGCCACCGGCCGCCAGGAGCTGGCCAGTGGCCTGGAGCAACTGTGGAGCCTGGCCGAGTCCATGCTCGGCCGGCCGCTGGACCCTTTGGATCCGGTGCTCCTCAAGCACCTGGAGCAACAGTCGTGAACCTGCTGGAGCAACAACCATGAGCATTGCCCTGAATGTCATCAGCGGGTTTCTCGGCAGCGGCAAGACTACCTTGCTCAACCGCCTGTTGCGGGGCGAAGGCCTGGGCGACACGGCACTACTGATCAACGAGTTCGGTGATGTCGGCATCGATCATTTGCTGGTGGAGGAAGTGGCGCCGGACACCGTGCTGCTGCCCAGTGGCTGTGTCTGCTGCTCGATTCGCGGCGAGTTGAAAGAGGCGCTGCTGGGGCTGCTGGCCCGGCGCAGTCGAGGCGAGATCCCGGCCTTTCGCCGGATACTGCTGGAAACCACCGGGCTGGCCGATCCGGCGCCGATCCTGGCCACGGTGAACAACGATCCGCAGTTGCGCGGGCGGGTGCATATCGGCCTGCTGGTGACCCTGGTGGATGCCACTCATGCAGCCTTGCAGGAGCGTATTCATCCGGAGTGGCTGGCCCAGGTGGCAGCTGCGGATCGCATGCTGCTGAGCAAGAGCGACTGCGTCGGCGAGGCGACCCAGGCAGCCTTGCGCGAGCATTTGCAGCGGCTCAATCCCGGGGCGCCCCTGTTGCTGACCCAGGCGATCCAGAGTGGCGATCAGCTGTTGCTGGGGGAGGGGCTGCGCGGCGCTATGGCAGAGCGGGAAGTGGCTCGCTGGCAGTTGCAGCGGCCACTCAAAGCCGCTGCGTCGCAGCATGGCGCGGCGCAAGTGTGTTGCCTGGAGTTCGAGCAGCCGCTGGACTGGGTGGGCTTCGGAGTCTGGTTGTCGATGCTGCTAAGATGCCACGGCGAACGCATTCTGCGGGTGAAAGGATTGCTCAACGTGAACGCCAGTCAGGCCCCCATCGTCATTCATGGCGTGCAGCATTGTCTGCATGCTCCCGTGCACCTGTCCCGTTGGCCCGGTGAAGATCGTCGCTCGCGGCTGGTGTTCATCCTGCGCGGGCTTGAGCCGGCACAACTGCGTCGCTCCTTCGAGGTGTTCGCCCGCAGTTTCGCCCCGGTCGTCGGGGAGTGTGCCTGATGGCGGCCACGCAGGCGGTCACTCTGCGGGTACTGGGCACCTCGGTGACCCTGCTCGAATCCCTGCGGCTGCGCGCCGAGCAGGACCTGGGCATTCGCCTGGTGTATCAGGTTCACGATGTGGAGCAGGCCCAGCGCATCGCGGTGATGCAGCCCGACAGCTACGACCTCTATGACCAGTGGTTTCACAATGTCGATTTCGTCTGGCCAGCCCAGGCGATCCAGCCCATCGATACCCGGCGCATTGCCTTGTGGCATGAGATCAACGACCTGCCCAAACGCGGGCGGCTGTCGCCGGACGATCGTCTGGGCAGTGGCAGCGTCCCCTGCGAGCGGCTGTATGTGCAGCACGATGGCAGCCTGGGCAGCACGGTCAGTGAGCGCATCAGCATGCTGCCGCTGACCCACAACGCCGACAGTTTCGCCTACCGCCCGGAGCGCCTGCCGGCGGGCTTTTCCAGTGCCAACGAAAGCTGGGGCTGGTTGCTGGACCCAGCCTGGAGCGGGCGCATCGCCTTGCAGAGCGATGCCGCGATTGGCGCCCTGGATGCAGCCCTGGCAGTGCAGGGCTGTGGCCTGGAAGCGTTCAAGGATATCGGTAACCTGAGCATCGAGGAGATCGACCGGCTGGCAGAGATTCTGGTGCGCAAGCAACGCGAAGGGCATTTCGCGGCATTCTGGTCGGACGATGAAGAGGCCGCGCAACTGATGTGCAGCCCACGCATCGATATCCAGAGCCTGTGGTCGCCGACCCTGATGCGCCTGCACCGCGCCGGGGTCAAATACCGCCTGGCGGTGCCGAAGGAAGGTTACCGAGCCTGGTTCGGTGGCCTGTCATTGTCGCGTCATGCCAAGGGCGCGGTGCTGGACGCGGCCTATGCCTATCTCAACTGGTGGCTGTCGGGTTGGCCCGGTGCGGTGATGGCGCGCCAGGGCTACTACATCGGCAACCCGGCGCGCAGCCGCGACCACCTGAGCAGCGCCGAGTGGGATTACTGGTACGCCGGCAAACCGGCCCGGGAAGAGTTGCCGGGCAGTGACGGCGAGCCGCTGATCGACATCGGCGAAACCCGCGATGGCGGCTCCTACCAGCAGCGCATGGGGCATATCGCGGTGTGGAACTCGGTGATGGACGAGCACAACTACCTGGTGCGGCGCTGGGGCGATTTCCTGCGGGCCGGCCGGGTGGCAGGCCGGGGTAAAGGCTAAAGCCCCAGGCGCGCCAGCTGGCGCAAGTCGGCGATCACCGCCGGGTTGCCGCCCTCCAGCACATCCAGGCGCATCTGCGCGATCAGCGATTTCAGCAGTTCGGTCTGGGTCATCCGGGTCGCTTGCAGCAGGCGCGCGAGATCCTCGGCCACATAGTGGTTGACCTTCATCGACAGGCGCTTCATTGCCTGCACGGCAGGCAACTGGCGGGCCTTGGCCTGTTCCGCCAGGTACGCGGCGAAACCCTCATGCACCTGCTCCAGGCCAGGCCTGGCGGGGGCGCTGAAGTAGTAGCAGAAGAATAGTTTGCGCATCTGTACCCCGGCGTCCTCGGCCACCGAGTGCATCGCGGCATCCAGCACGTCGAGGTAGACCGCCGGCAGCCGCGCCTCGATGGAGCTCAGTTGCTGGCTGCGCGCTTCCTTGATCGCCGGCGTCGACTGGGGCGGAATGGCCACGGTGGTGGCGCACTGCTCGCAGACCCCCACCAGGATGCCCCGGGCCAGACCGTGGCCGTCGCTGAAGGGAACGTCGCGCCGCAGGTAGGTAATGTCGACGATCTGTTGGCAATGCTCGCAGAGCGCCTTGCCCCGGTCGCCTTGCAGAAAGAGTTTCATGGGTTGCCCTCATCGGTGAACGCTGATGAACCACGTTTCTGGCTCGATAAAGTAGAACTTGATGTACCAGCCGGCCTTTTTCAGCACGTGGACCGCGATGCCCGGGACACTGTGGTGTGCGCTGCAACTGTGGTCCGGGCCCTTGCAGGCGCTGATGACCTCGATCAGTTGACCGGCCGAGACCTCGCCCGTGGCCAGTAGGTTCTTGACCTCGATCGAGCCGCGCGCGGCATGCAGATAGTCGCCGTTGTGTAGTGCATTGATCAGGTCCCGCCTGACCTTCCTGAAGCCTCTGTCCATGATGCCTTCTCGGTTGTACGACAGATGTCGTACATAATCAATGGGAAGTCGACTGAAAGCGCCCAAAGGCATTTCAGCGGTTTTCAGGGGGGAGTCGATCTTAGCCCGGCAGGAGCGGGCGGCAGGGCTTGGCTAAAGGCTTGCAATACATCCGTGATGGCCAACGGCTGGCTTGTTGCGGTGCGTCCGATGCACCGCAGCCAGCTGCCATCAGAAGAAGCGGGTCACGCTGATCTTGGCGTTGCGCCCCAGGCTGGACGCGTTCTCGCCGCTCAGCGGTGGGCGATAGTCACGGTTGAACATGTTGTCCAGGGTGAAGTTGACTTCGGTGCCCTTGAGGTAGGCCTGCTGGGGTTTCCAGTTGGCGAACAGGCCGTGCACGTTGTAGCGGTCATTCTTGTACTGGTCCCAGGCGGAGTCGCCCAGGACGCTGGCCGGGCCGCCGGCATAGATGTCGCTGGGCACGCGATCGGTCTGGCGCACCCACTGGCCCTGCCAGCCCACTTGCGCATCCCACTGCGGAATCTTCACCCCCAGGCTGGCCACCCACTTGCGTGGCGGGATGTCCCGGGCCCAGACGTTCGGCCCCCAAGGGTTGGTGTAGGCACCTTCATGCTTGCCGGTGATCCACGAGTAGGACAAGGAGCCGAACAGGTAGGTCGAGTCGTAGAAGCTTTCCACCTCGAAGCCCTTGATGGTCAGGTCGCCGATGTTGCGATAGACCCCGATGGTCGGCTGGTTGCACACCTGGCCGATGCTCTTGCCGCTGGTGAGTTGCTCGGGGCAGCCGATCCCGAGGTTCTTCATGATTTCGTCTTTGATGGTGTTGTGGAACAGCGTGGTACGCACCTGCACGCGGTCGGTCTTGCTGAACACATCGGAGAAGCTGGTGATGTTGCCGGCGCGCAAGGCGGTGATGCGTTCCGGGTCGAGGTCGCGGCTGGTGGCGGAACGGGTGGAGGCGGCCGACTGGACCTCGTACTGCTCGTCGATCACCGGTGCACGCCAGGTCTTGCTGTAGTCGGCGAACAGGGCGAATTGCGGGGTTACCGTCCAGAATGCCGACAGCCGAGGCGACCAGCCGGTGTAGGTCTTGTCGCCGTAATCGTGGCCCGCCACCGGGTCGGGGCTGTTGTAGAACGGTGCGTCGTTCTTCTCCCCGCGGTTGCGCACATGGTCGTAGCGCAGGGACGGGGTCAGAGTGAAATTCCCCAGGGTGATGGCGTCCTGGATGTAGAAGGCATTGTTGTCGACCTTGCCGTGGGGCATGAAGCCCGGCTGATAGTAGCCGTAGTTGTACTTGGGCACTTCATAGGTCTTGCCCGGCATCCACATGTCCACTTCGCGGGTGTGCTTGCGGATCTGGATGCCATTGGTCAGTGCGTGTTCCAGCGGGCCGGTGCTGAAGCGGCTGGTGTTTTTCAGGGCGAGGATCTTGTCGTCATAGCCCACGGTGATCTTGCGGCCCCCGGATGTCGGCTGGAAGTAGGCTTTCGGCCCGCGCTCGTCGGTCTGGTCGGTGGTGGAATCGGAGTACTTGGCCTCGAAGTCGATCCACGGGTTGTCCACGGGGGTGTACTGGTACTTGGCGATCCAGGTGGTGTCGATGGTATTGCGCTGAGCCAGGTAGCGACGGGTGGCGCCGTCATAACCGAACTTGTCGATGTCGCTCTGGCTCGGCGGCGTCGGGTAGCTCTTGGCCGAGAAGGGCGCCCAGATGTCGCTGTTGGAGCGCATGTAACTGAAGCCCAGGCGTTGTTCGTCGGTCAGTTGCATGTTCAGTTTGAACAGCTCGCCCTCCATGTCCTGGGCGGTATTGGGCAGGCGTTTGGGGTTGACCGGATAGGCATTTTTCGGGTCGGGCTGGGCGCTGGCGATCTTCATGTCGTCGCCGTCGCGCTTGGTCCAGTAGGCCAGGGCGTCGAAGCGGTGGTCATCGGTACGGCCGTACACCGCGCCGGTGTAGGCCTGCTCATGGCTGTTGCTGCTGTAGCCGTACTTGACCATGGCGCCGGTGTTGCGGTCCTCCTGCAACAGGTCCGGGGCGTCCTTGGTCTCCATGTGCACGGTGCCGCCGAAACCGCCGTTGCCGGTCTCGGGGGAGTGCGGACCTTTTTCCACTTCGATGCGCTTGATCAGTTCCGGCTCGATGAACACCGAGCCCTGCTGGTAGCGTTCGAAGCCACTCTTGGTGGCGCCATCGACGCTCATCGGCACGTCTTCGGCGTCCCCCAGGCCCCAGATGTTGATGGTCTGGCCGCCGGGTTTCAGCGAGCCGCCCAGGCTCACGCCGGGCAGGGTGTCAATCAGGCTGACCACGTTGGTGGCCTGATGGCGATCGATTTCCGCCTGGTTCAGGGTCGAGCGGCCAACACTGGCGGCGTCCACCTCGGTGCCGTTGCCGATCACGCTCATGGCCCCCAACTGCAGGGCCGAACCGCTGCTGAGGCTGGTCTCGGCAGGGCGCACGATGTAGGTGTTGTCGACCTTCATCAGGTTGAACCGGCCGTCCTGCAGCAAGGTGCGAATCGCCTCTTCCGGGCTGTAGTCACCCTGCAGGGCCGGCGCCTTGGCATTGCGCAGCAGTTGTTCATCGAACAGCAGCTGGATCTTCGCCTGCTGGGCGATCTGGCTCAGGGAGGCGGCCAGAGGTTGCGCCGGCAACTGGAAATGCAGCGGCCCGGCATGGGCCTGCAGGCTGAATGCCAGGCAGGCAGCGAGCAGGGTCGGGCGGGTACGGACTAACTGAACAGGCAAGAGCGCGCGAAACATGACTTCCCCCAGAGCGGCTTAAAGGCCAAAAAGGCGCTGCGGACAGATCGCAGACAGGAGGAAGACGCGGCAGTGAAAAAAAACCTCATATGCGAATGCAAAATATTCTCATATGAAATTCAGCGGGCTTCGATTTTCAGCTGACCGTTGGCCTGTTCCCGGGTTTTTACCGGGATCAGGGCCGGTAGAGCCTTGACCAGGGCATCCGGATCGTTGACGTCGAGGTTGCCGGAAACCTTGTAGGCGCTCAGCGGGCCCTCGGCCAGTTGTACCGGTTGGTGGCGGTACAGGTTCAGCTCGTCCACCAGACTGGCCAGGTCGCGGTTGCGAAAGGCCAGGCGCCCGCTGCGCCAGTCGGCCACCTCGTCGCGGTCCAGGGTCTGCTGGCGCAGGGTGCCTTTTTGCAGGTCATAGGTGGCCTGTTGCCGAGCGCCCAGCAGGGTCAACTCCCCGGGCTTGCCGTCCGGGCTGAAGGCCACCTGGCCGTGGGCCACGCTGACCACCAGTTGGCGCTGGCCGCGACGCACGTCGAAGGCGGTGCCCACCACCCGCACCTTGGCCTCGCCGCTGTGCACCCAAAGCGGACGTTCCTTGTCGGCGGCGACTTCCAGGTACAGCTGGCCCACCTGCAGGTAGATGTTGCGCTGATGGGCGCTGAAATCGACGGTCACCTGGGTATTGGCGTTGACGTACAAGGTACTGCCGTCCGGCAGCTTGAAGGCCCGAGCCCCCTGTTCCTGAGCCGCGATCTGCTGCTGGTAGGGGGCCTGGGGCGTGCCCAGATTGACCGCCAGCACTGCGCACAGCAAGGCGGCGGCCACTGCCAGGGCCGGGCGCCACAGCGGCGTCTTGCGCCGGGGGAGCGGTATCGGGCGGCTCAGTTGCTGCAACTGCGCCAGGTCGTCCCACAGCGCCTCGAATTCGGCGTAGGCCCGGGCATGGGCCGGTTCACTGATCCAGCTATCGAAGGCCTTGCGCGAGGCGCGGTCCGGGTCATTGCGGTTACGGGCGAACCAGCCGGCGGCCTGGGCGTCGATCTGCTCGCTGTCGAGGTCGTCGTGGGTGCCGGGAAAGCGGGTCATTCAGGCTGCTCCTTGCCATTTTCTCGTTGTAGGTGCTGCTTGCAGTGCAGCAGGGCAAAGGCGATGTGTTTCTCCACCATGCTCACGGAAATCCCCATGCGTTCGGCGATCTGCGCCTGGCTCAGCCCTTCGAAGCGGTGCAGCATAAGGGCTTCGCGGCGGCGCGGCGAGAGTTGCGCGAGGACTTCTTTCAATTGTTCCAGGCGTTGCAGGCGCTGGGCGGCGGGCAGCGGTTCGTGCTGTTCGTCGGCCAGGGGTTCGCTGTCGAAGTTTGCCTCGGGGTGGGCCTCGTGGTGCACCTTGGAGCGCACTTGCTGGCGCCGCCAATGATCGCGCAGCAGATTGCGCGCCATCTGGAACAGGAAGGCCCGGGGCTGCTCGACCTGGGCCCGGTCACGGTAATCGAGCCACTGGGTGAACACGTCCTGGGTCATGTCCGCCGCGTCGCTGGCGTTGTCCGTGCGTTTACGCAGGAAATGCAGGATGTCCGCATAGAACCCGCGAACAGAGTCCGCCGACGCAGAGTCGGTCTTGGAGCGAGACATGGATATCCTTCTTGACGACGCGGTGAGCACAAGGTCGCGAATGATATCGAGAATTATTGCTATTTGTCACTTGATCAGATTGACGATCAGCCACCACCGCCTACGTGTCCGAAATACCCCTCCTCGCAGGAGCGGGCTTGCCAGCGAAGGTGCCCTTGCGGGTGATGCAAGGCTTGGGGGCTCTTCGCCGGCAAGCCGGCTCCTACAAGGGGAAGCAAGGCCTGTAGGAGCGGGCTTGCCAGCGAAAGCCCCTCATAAAGGCTCAGATCACAAAGAATCCGTGAGTGCCATCCCGGGCCAATTGCGCCACCAGGCCAAACTCCCAGTCCAGGTAACCCTGCATGGCTTCCCTCGGGTTGTCGGTGCCTTCATAGGGGCGGCGGTAGCGGTCGATCCGTGGCGCGGCCAGTTGCTGGCGGCTTTCTTCCAGGGGCAGGCCGGCTTCGATCCAGGCCGCGGTGCCACCGCTCAGGAGAAACACCGGACGCTGGGTCAGGGCCTGCAATTGCGGCACCACAAAACGCGCCAAGAGGCTGCTGCCGCAGGTCAAGACAAACCGCTCGGGCTGGGGCAGCCGGGCCAGGGATTCCTCCAGTTGGCTGGGCAGGGCCCACCAGGCGCCGGGGATATGGCGTTGCACGTAGTTGGCGCTGGCGGTGAAATCCAGGACCAGGGTGCCGGGTTCCTGCAGCCAACCGGCCAGGGTACGCGGGCTGATCTCCTCGGCCGGGGCCACATCCGGCAAGGGCGCCTGCCAGGGACCGCGTACGCTGAAGTCGCTGTCGCGCAGACCGTCGAGCACCGCCACCTGCCAGCCCATCTGGGCCAGCCAGGACGCGCTCATGTTGGCGCGCACGCCGTCGTTGTCCACCAGCACCAGGCGCGCACCGCGAACGCTGGCGAAGTGATCGGTTTCCTGCACCAGTTGCCCCCCGGGCGTGGAGCGGGCTCCCGGCAGGTGGCCGGCGGCGAATTCCTCCGGAGTGCGCACATCGAACAGATAGCTGG
>NZ_MOAK01000010.1:1102-14659 GCF_003732485.1 Pseudomonas protegens | reverse complement strand
GGGCCCAGCCGATGGTGCCGTTGCGCAGTGCCGCCACCGGATTGGGAATGCCGGCGTTCACCAGGGACTGGGTGCCGATGATGCTGCGGGTGCGTCCGGCACAGTTGACCACCACTTGGGTGCGTGGATCGGGGGCCAGTTCACGCACCCGCAGCACCAGTTCGGCGCCGGGCACGCTGGTGCTGCCGGGGATGCTCATGGTCTGGTATTCGTCAAAGCGCCTGGCATCCAGCACCACCAGATCGGCCTGCTGGTCGAGCAGTGCCTGGAGTTCTTCGGCGGCCAGGGACGGGGTATGACGTTCGGCTTCCACCAGTTCGCCAAAGGATTTGCTGGGGACGTTGACGTCCTTGAACAACTCGCCACCGGCGGCGCGCCAGCCATCCAGGCCGCCTTCGAGCAGGGCGACATCGTTGTAGCCCAGTTGTCGCAGGCGGGTCACCGCGCGCTGGGCCAGCCCTTCGCCCTGGTCATAGAGGGTGATCGGGGTGTCGCGCCGGGGGATGCGCGCATAGACCTCCAGCTCCAGTTTCGACAGCGGGATATTGGCGGCGAACAGCGGGTGGGCTTCGGCGAAGGGCGCCTCTTCACGGACATCGATCAGCGCCAGTTCCTGGCGGTCGAGCAGGGCCTGACGGATGTGCGCCGGGCTGCGGGTAGGGAAATCGGTCATTGCAGGGGCTCCTTCGACAAGTCCCAGAGGTTAGGCAGCAAGCGGTTGGAATAACCGGAGACAAAGGGCTTCTCGTGACCGTCCGGATCGTATACGGCACGGCGTACCGCACCGATATTGGCGCCGTACACATGGATGCTGATGGACACCCGGTCGGCGTAGGCGTTGCTCACCTGATGGATGTCGCCAATGCGCGGCGACACCGCCTCCACTTGCCCCGGCACCAGGCGTATCGGTGCCCCCGCAGGTTGCAGGCGGCCGTCCGCCAGGCGTTCGAAATCCTGGGAGTCCTCGGCTCCACGGAGCATGCCGATCAGCCCCCAGACCCGGTGATCGTGGATCGGCGTGCGCTGCCCCGGACCCCAGACAAAGCTGACAATGGAGAAGCGCTGGCGCGAGTCGGCATGCAGCAGGAATTGCTGGTAGCGCTGCGGGTCCGGCTGGGCGAAGTCATCGGGCAGCCAGTCGTCCTGGCTCACCAGACGCTGCAGCAGCGTGGCCCCTTGATCCAGCACCCTGGCCTCATCGGGGGCACTGTCCAGCAGCTCGGCCAGGGCGGCGATAAAGTCCCGCAGGCGGGCGAAGTTGGGTGAGGCAATGGCGATTGTTTCGGCGTTGTGGGGCATGGGCTCCCTCCGTGGACACAAGGCAAATGACGCGAACTACACGGGCGAGCTAAAAGGTATTATTCTTATCGAACATTTTTCCAGTCATTTATTATGCGAAAAAAGAATGAAGATAGATGATCTGAACGCGTTCGTGGCGGTGATCCGTTGCCAGACCATCAGCCAGGCGGCCGATGCCCTGCAATTGACCCAGCCGGCCATCACCCGCCGGGTGCAGAATTTCGAGGAAGCCCTGGGGGTGGAGTTGCTGGACCGCAACACCAAGCCGCTCAAACCCACCAGCATGGGCTTGCGGGTTTACGGTCAGTGCCTGGAAGTGCTGCGCAGCATCGATGCCCTGAACGAGCTGGTGGCCAATGACGGCGCCCCCAGCGGCGCCTTGCGCATCGGTGTGCCGCAGACCATTGGCGATGTGGTGCTGCTGGATGCCCTGAGCCAGCTGAAGACGCTCTATCCGCAATTGCAGACGTCGGTGGCCACGGGGTGGGGTAGCCATCTGCTGAGCAAGGTCGAGAACGGGGAGCTGGACGTGGTGGCTGCGCTGTTTCCTGCCGGCAAGGTATTCCCCGAAGGCGTAGTGGGACGCTCCCTGGGCAGTATGAATCTGGTGGTGGTAGCGGCCAAGGGCGAGGTGCGCAAGCGCTCCTGCAAGCTGGCCGACTGTTACCAGCGCGGCTGGGTGTTGAATCCGGATGGCTGCGGTTTCCGTGCAGGCCTGCAACGCGCGTTGAGTGCCCAGGGCCTGACCTTGCAGATCAACCTGGAAACCTTCGGCACCGAGCTGCAACTGGGGCTGATCGCCAATGGCCTGGGGTACGGCCTGGTGCCGCTGCCGTTGCTGGAGAACAGCAGCCACCGGGACAAACTGGAGATAGTGCCGGTGAGCGATTTCAAGCCGGTGATCGACCTGTGGCTGGTGCACCCGCGCTTCCTTGGCAACCTGCAGGAACCGGTGAGCCTGTTTGGCGAGATGGTCGCCGCACGCGTCGGCTAGCCACGGGTGCGGCGCAAACCGGCGGCAGGAACTGGCTTGCCAGCCAAGGTGCCGGCAAGGGCGGCACAAGGCTCTACGGCTTTTTCGCCGGCAAGCCGGCTCCTACGGGTTTATCCTTTGTTTGCATATATATCTATTTGCTGAATGCATTTTTTGTATATTAAGTTAGAACCAAAACGAATTTCACGGACGTTTTTTATGTAGTTAGCATGGGGCTCGAACGCGCTGAAATAGGGATGTTGAAATGCCTGCGCAAGCCCCGCTGACCTTGTCCCGCCGTTGGACCGAGCGCCCCGGATTGAAGCTCCTGGGCAACCTGCTGTTACGCCTGATCAGCCCGCTGTTGCTCCTGCTGCTCTGGGAACTGGCGTCCCGCACCGGGCTCTTGCCGACACGGATCATCGCCGCCCCCAGCACCATCGGCGACACCCTGTGGCAGATGCTCGGCAGTGGCGAGTTGGGCGGGCATCTGTGGGTGTCCCTCAAGCGCGCCCTCAGCGGGCTGGCCATCGGTGTCAGCCTTGGCACCGTCCTGGCCCTGCTGGCGGGCCTGTCCCGGCGTGGCGAGATCGCCATCGACTCGCCGATGCAGATGCTGCGTACCCTGCCATTCCTGGCCATAGTGCCGCTGTTCATTCTCTGGTTCGGGGTTGGCGAGACGCCAAAGATCGCCCTCATTGCCCTGGGCACCACCTTTCCCATCTACCTCACCCTGTTCTCCGGTATCCGCAGCCTCGATCCCAAGCTGGTGGAGGCAGCGACGCTGCTGGGCCTCAAGCGCTGGGAGCTGATCGTCCACGTGATCCTGCCCGGGGCGTTGCCGGCCTTTTTCGTCGGCCTGCGCTACGCCTTCGGCATCAGTTGGCTGGGGCTGGTGGTGGTGGAGCAGATCAACGCCAGCGCCGGCATCGGCTACCTGGTCAATGACGCCCGGGATTTCATGCGCACCGACGTGATCGTCATCTGCCTCTTGGTCTACAGCGTCCTGGGCCTGGGCATCGACAGCCTGGTGCGCGGCCTTGAACGTTTCGCCCTGGCCTGGCGGCCGACCTTTATCAGGAACTGACCATGACTGTATTACTGCCCCAGCCGGGCCGCGTGTGCGCCGCCGTCGAATGCCGCGGCGTCAGCCGACGTTTTGCCGGGCAAGCGGTCCTGGATGGCCTGGACCTGGAGATCGCCCCGGGAGAGTTCGTCGCCCTGTTGGGCAGCAGCGGTTCGGGCAAGACCACCTTGCTCCGGGTCCTGGCCGGGCTGGAGCCCATAGATGAGGGGCAGTTGCAGGTGCCCGCGGCCATGGCCGCAGTCTTCCAGGAACCGCGGCTGATGCCCTGGAAGCGCGTATGGCGCAATGTCGCCCTCGGCGTGCGCGGGCCCCAGGTGCGTGAGCGGGCGCTGGCGGCATTGGCGGAAGTGGGGCTGGGTCATCGCCTCGGCGCCTGGCCCGGCACCCTGTCCGGCGGCGAAGCCCAGCGCGTGGCCCTGGCCCGGGCTCTGGTACGCGAGCCGCAGTTATTGCTGCTGGACGAGCCCTTTGCCGCCCTCGACGCCTTGACCCGAATTCGCATGCATCAGCTGATCATCCGCCTGTGGCGGGTGCATACCCCGGCCGTGTTGCTGGTGACCCACGATGTCGATGAGGCCTTGCTGCTGGCCGACCGGGTGCTGGTACTGGCCAACGGGCAGATCGCCGAACAGCTGCCGATCCGCCTGCCGCGTCCGCGTCAGGCGTCCACCCCGGGGTTCCAGCAACTGCGCGCGCGGCTGCTGCAACTGCTGGGGGTTGAAACCGAGGCCGAGCCGGCCGTCAGCGTCTCCCACCCCTTGAGCAGGACTGCCAGCCGATGAGCCTTTCCACTGTGCAACCGTCCCCGTCCGTCGCCCGTTCCTCACTGGATGCGGACTCTGCCGAGTTCGCCGATCTGTTGCAGCAGTTGAGTGAGGAGTTCGCCGCGACTGCGGCCCATTACGATCGCCACAGCGAGTTTCCCCACGCCAACCTGCAGCGCCTGCACGAGCATGGCCTGCTGGCCTTGACGGTGCCCCGGGCCCTGGGTGGCAGCGAGGCGACCCTGGCCCAGGCGCGCCGAGTGATCGGCGCCGTGGCCCAGGGTGAGCCCTCCACTGCGCTGGTGCTGGTGATGCAGTATCTGCAGCACACGCGGCTGCAACAGAACAACGCCTGGCCCCTGCATCTGCGCCAGCAACTGGCCCGTGAAGCGGTACAGGACGGCGCCTTGATCAACGCCCTGCGGGTCGAGCCGGATCTTGGCACCCCGGCCCGTGGCGGGTTGCCCGCGACCGTGGCGCGGCGGGTCGAAGGCGGCTGGCGGCTGAGCGGGCGCAAGATCTACTCCACCGGCATTCCCGGGCTGACCTGGCTGGCAGTCTGGGCCCGCAGCGACGATGCCGAGCCGCAGGTGGGCACCTGGCTGGTGCACCGCGACAGCCCCGGGATTGGCATCGAGGAAACCTGGGACCACCTGGGGATGCGCGCCACTGGCAGCCACGACGTGATCTTCGACGAAGTGTTCGTGCCCCTGGAGCAGGCGGTGGATATCCAGCCGGCCAATGTGCCTCGTCCTTCCGAACTGGACAGCAAGGGTGTGCTCTGGCTGGCGGTGCTGCTGTCGGCGATCTATGACGGCGTGGCCCGGGCCGCCCGTGACTGGCTGCTGGGCTGGCTGGCCCAGCGCACCCCGGCCAACCTTGGCGCGCCGCTGTCGAGCCTGCCGCGTTTCCAGGAGCTGATCGGGCGCATCGATGCCTTGCTGTTCAATAATCGGGTACTGCTGGATGCGGCCGCCGAAGGGCGGATCGCCCCGGGGGAGGCGACCCAGATCAAGTACCTGGTGACCAGCAACGCCATCAGCGCCGTGGAGTTGGGGATCGAAGCCATCGGCAACCCCGGGCTGGCTCGGGGCAATCCCATCGAGCGGCATTACCGCGACGTGCTCTGCAGCCGGATTCACACGCCGCAGAATGACGCGATCCTTGGCGCCGTCGGTCGTGCCGCCTTTGCCTTGCCCAGCCGAGGAGCCCAGGTGTGACGCGGATCGCCAGCCAGCTCGACGAGGGCTTCAACCAGCAATTGCGCCAGTGGCTGCCAGGCGTCGAGGTGCTGAGCCTGCCCCGCGGGCTGCCCAGCGATTTGCCCGGGGATATCCAGGTGCTGCTGGCGGCGCCCCATGCCGATTTTCGTGATGCTCCAGAGCCGCCTGCGGGTTGGCCCTTCGGCCTGCAGTTTGTGCAACTGGTGACCTCGGGCCTGGACTATTTTCCGCGCTGGCTGTTCGCCCGGTTGCCGGTAGCCAGTGCCCGTGGCAGCACTGCCGAGAGCATCGCCGAGTTTGCCCTGGCGGCGATTTTCGCGGCGGCCAAGGACCTGCCCCAGGTGTGGATCGAGGGTGCCGAGCATTGGCGGCAACGGTCGCTGGCCTCGGTGGCCGGCAGCACCTTGGGCCTGTTCGGTTTTGGCTGCATCGCCCGGGAGCTGGCGCCCAAGGCCCAGGCCCTGGGCATGCAGGTGCTGGCCCTGCGGCGTTCGCAACGGCCCTTTGATGTGCCCGGAGTGGAGCCTGTGGCCAACCTGCAGGAGTTGTTTGCCCGGGCCGACCATCTGTTGCTGGCGGTGCCGCTGACCGAACAGACCCGGCAGATCATCGACGCCGATGTACTGGCGGCGGCCAAGCCCGGTCTGCACCTGATCAATATTGCCCGGGGGGCCCTGGTGGATCAGGCCGCGCTGTTACGGGCCCTGGATGCGGGGCAGATCGCTCTCGCCAGCCTGGATGTGGCCGATCCCGAGCCGCTGCCCGCCGGCCATCCGTTCTACTGTCATCAACGCATTCGCCTGTCGCCTCACACCTCGGCCAACTCGCCCCGGGTCTACCTGAATATCGCGCGTTTGCTGGAGCGCAACATCCAGCGCTGGCGTGCGGGGCGGCCCCTGGAAAACCCGGTGGAGATCGAACGTGGCTATTAGTCTCGCCAGCCATTGGCCCCCACAACCCCTCTGAAGGAGAGCTGCCATGACGGCGCATTTTCGTCCCGCAGTGTATGACCTGCCCCGCGACGGCCACACGGTTTTGCGCTGGGAGCATCCGCCCCAGCAAGCCACCGTCGAGCTTGAGCGCCAGCAGCGCAAACAGAGCCTTGCCGCCGCCTTCCGGGTGTTCGCCCGGCTGGGTTTCGACATGGGCGGCGCCGGACATATCACCGTGCGCGATCCGCAGCGCCCGGACCATTTCTGGGTGAATCCGGTGGGGGTGTATTTCGGCCATATCCGGGTCAGTGACCTGTTGCTGGTCAATCCCCAGGGCGCCATTGTCGAAGGTGAGGGCGCCTTGAACCTGGCGGCCTTCGCCATCCACGCGGCGCTGCACGAAGCCCACCCGCAAGTGGTGGCCGCCGCCCATGCCCATTCCCTGTACGGCAAGGCCTGGTCGAGCCTGGGCCGTTTGCTGGACCCGCTGACTCAGGACGCTTGCGCCTTCTATGAACAGCACGGGCTGTTCGACAACTTTTCCGGGGTGGTGCTGGAGGCCAGCGAGGGCGCGCGGATCGCCGCCGCGTTGCAGGGACGCAAGGCGTTGATCCTGCAGAACCACGGGCTGCTCACGGTTGGCGAAACCGTTGAAGCGGCGGTCTGGCGCTTCATTGCCATGGACAACGCCGCCCAGACGCAACTGCTGGCGGAAGCCGCCGGCACCCCCAGGCCCATTCCCCATGATGTGGCGCGCCACACCGCGCGCCAGGTCGGCACCGAGTTCGGTGGCTGGTTCAGCTTCCAGCCTTACCGCGAGCGGATCGTGCGCGAAGAACCGGATTTTCTCGATTAAGGACAAGCTCATGCAGCGTCGTCGATTTCTGCAACTCTCGGCCCTTGCCGGTCTGGCCGGCGCCTTGCCGCGCCTGGGCCTGGGGGCCCCGGCGGACCTGTCCGGGGTCACCCTGAATGTCGCCACCTACAAGGGCGCAGCGCCGAGCTTCTTCCCCGAGGCGGGCATCGAAGCGCCGCCCTACAAGGTCAAGTACGCCGAGTTCACCGGCGGTAACCTGAGCTTCGAAGCCCTGGTCAGCGGCACCCTGGATATCTCGCCGATGAGTGAGATCCCGCCGATTTTCGGGATCAAGAACCACGCCCCGGTGAAACTGATCGCGGTGCTGACCGGCGACGTCAACAACCAGGCGTTTATCGTGCCCAAGGGCTCCAGGGTGCAGTCGGTGGCCGAGCTCAAGGGCAAGCGCGTCGGCTATATCCGCTCCACCAGTTCCCACTACTTCCTGCTCAAGGCGTTGAAGGAGCAGGGGCTGGGCTTTGCCGACATCGTGCCCATGGCGCTGACTCCGCAAGATGGTTTCGCCGCGTTCCAGAATGGCGCCCTGGATGCCTGGGTCAGCTTCGGCTACTTCATTCAGCTGGCGGAACTGCGGGCCGGGGCCCGGGTATTGAAGACCGGCCAGGGCTACCTGTCCGGCAACTACGTGATTGCCGCCAACCAGCAGAGCATTGCCGATCCGCTCAAGCACGTGGCGATCACCGACTACATCCTGCGCGAATACCGCTCCTGGCAATGGATCGCCAGCCACCCCGAGGAATGGGCCACCAAGAGCGCCAAGATCCTCGGCATGCCCCGGGAAGTGTTCCTGGCCCAATACCGCGCGCAGAGCGGCCCACGGCTGTTGCAACCGGTGGACGATGCGGCGGTGAAATCCCAGCAGGACGTGGCCGACCTGTTCTTCGAAGCCGGTGTTCTGCCCCAGCACCTGGATGTTTCCGGCCTGTGGGACCGCAGCTTCCACTGGAGCTGACCCCTTGTAGGAGCCGGCTTGCCGGCGAACAGGCCCTTGAGCCCTGCAACGATCTCGGGGCCGCCTTCGCTGGCAAGCCAGCTCCTACAGGTTCATGCCCATGTTGATATTTGCGTAGGAGCCGGCTTGCCGGCGAATAGGCCCTTGAGCCCTGCATCGATCTCGGGACCGCCTTCGCTGGCAAGCCAGCGCCTACAGCCCGATGGGGGCGATGTCTTTGATTGGCCAGGAGGCCTCATGTTTATCCGCACCTTGCTGATCCTGGCGCTGGTCAGTCCCTGGGCGCTTGCCGCCAGCCCTGCCGCTTCACTGCACCAGCGCCTTACGGTGCTCGACAGCCACCTCGATACCCCGATGCAACTGGCTCGCCCCGGCTGGGACATCACCCAGCGCCATCGCTATCAGGACGACCTGTCCCAGGTGGATCTGCCGCGCATGAAGGAGGGCGGCCTGGATGGCGGTTTCTGGGCCGTCTTCACCCCCCAGGGCCCGCTCAACGCCGAAGGCCGGACCCTGGCCAGCGAGCATGGCCTGGCAGTGCTCACGCGGATTCGCGACCTGATCGCCGCCCATCCCGAGGACTTCGCCCTGGCCCTGAGTGCCGCCGATGTGCCGGCGATCATCGCCCGTGGCCAGCGCGTGGTGTTTATCAGTATGGAAAATGCCGAACCCCTGGCGGCTGATCCCGGGCGCTTGCTCACCTACCATCGCCAGGGCTTGCGCATGCTCGGCCTGGTGCACTCGGCCAACAACGACTTCGCCGATTCGGCCACTGCCCTGCCGCAGTGGCAGGGCCTGAGCCCTGCGGGCCGTGACCTGGTGGCCGCGGCCAATCGCCTGGGCATCCTGCTGGATGTGTCCCACGCCTCGGATCAGGTGTTCGACCAAGTGCTGGCGCTGTCCACGGCGCCGATCATTGCCTCCCACTCCAGCAGCCGGGCCATCACCCACCATCCGCGCAATCTGGATGACCGGCGCCTGCGGCAACTGGCGGCCAGGGGTGGGGTGGTGCAGGTCAACAGCTTTGCCAGTGACCTGATCAACCTCGTGCCCAACCCCGAGCGTGACAAGGCCCTGGGGCCGCTGTACCGCGAGTTTCGCCTGGCCGCCAGCCTGAGCCCCGGGCAGGTGGCGGACCTGGCGCAACGGATTCGTCAGGTGGAGATGCGCTACCCGCAGCCCAGGGCGACCCTGGACGACTACCTGCAGCACCTGCTGCACATCCTCGAGGTGGTGGGGCCGGATCATGTGGGCATCGGCGCCGACTGGGATGGCGGTGGAGGGGTGCAGGGGCTGGAGGATGTGGCGCAGCTGCCGCGAATCACCGAGCGTCTGCTGGCAGCGGGGTACGACGAAGCGGACCTGGCGAAGATCTGGGGCGGCAATCTGCTGCGAGTCCTCGACGCCGCCCAACGGGTAGGAGCCGGCTTGCCGGCGAATGGGCCCTGAGGCTTGCGGGGGCTGGAGAAGGCTTTCGCTGGCAAGCCAGCTCCTACCGGGGAAGGGGGAGGGTCTGGCTTTTTGGGCTATGCGCGGGGCGCAGAATCTTCCGGCTTGAATATGAAACAAAGTAATATTTGCATATGCTTAAAATGTATTTCTCTTATTAAATGAGCGCCCCTAGGATGGCTTCCCATAGACCCAAGTGACTGCATAAGTCCACGGGCTATAACCGAACGCACTATCCATCCGCAGCAGGGAGCGCTGGCATGCCACTGACCAGAAGACAATTGATCGCCCGTATCGCCGCTGTCGGCGGGGTCCAGGCGGCGAGTGCGGTCATGGGCCTGTTCGGCGGGCCGGGCAACGCCGAGGCCTTCGAGGAAAACTATGCGTCGCTGCCCGCCGCCGCTGTGGGCAAGGGTGCTTCGGTGGTGGTAATCGGCGCGGGGATTGGCGGCCTGGTCAGCGCCTTTGAGCTGCACAAGGCCGGGTTCAAGGTGACGCTGCTGGAAGCCCGGGATCGGGTTGGCGGGCGCAACTGGACCGTGCGCCGTGGCGATCGGGTGGAATACAGCGACGGCAGTGCGCAGGTCGCCGAGTTCGATGACGGGTTCTATCTCAATGCCGGGGCCGGCCGCTTGCCCAGTCACCATCAACTGATGCTCGGCTACTGCCGCGAGCTGGGAGTCGAGCTGGAGGTGCTGGTCAACACCAGTCGCAATGCCCTGGTGCGTCCGGACCTGAACCAGCCGGCCCTGCAGATCCGCCAGGCGGTCAATGACAGCCGCGGGCATTTTTCCGAGCTGCTGGCCAAGGCGGTCAATCGGCATGCCCTGAACCAGGAGTTGACAGCGGCCGATCGCAGCAACCTGTTGAGCTTCCTGAAAACCTGGGGCGATCTCTCGGACAAGCTGGAATACCTGGGATCGGCCCGCTCCGGCTACAAGGTCTGGCCCGGCGCCGGTGACCAACTGGCGCAGAAGAACGATCCGCTGCCATTGCAGACCCTGCTCAACCCGGCGCTGACCACCGCGCTGATGATCGATGAATACCCGGAATTCTCGCCCACCATGTTCCAGCCCGTGGGTGGCATGGACCGCATTCCCCAGGCCTTTGCCCGACGCTTGCAGGGGCAGTTGCGGCTGCACAGCGAGGTGCGTTCCATCACCAATCACAGCGACAGCGTCGAAGTGGTCTACCTGGACCGGCGCAGCGGTCGCACCCAGAGCCTGAAGGCCGACTACGTGATCAGTTCCTTGCCCCTGCCGCTGTTGGCCAAGGTGCAGAACAACTTCAGTGCACCGGTACGCCAGGCCATCGCTGCGGTGCAGTTCGGCTACGCCAACAAGGTGGCCTGGCAGTCGCGGCGCTTCTGGGAAAGCCAGTACCAGATCTATGGCGGGCTGTCGTTCATCAATCAGGAAGCTTCCGGGCTGTGGTACCCCAGCGGCGGGTTCAACCAGGCCGAAGGGGTGCTGGTGGCGGCGTACAACAACGGTGAAACCGCGCGCAAGTTCGGGGAGAAAACCCTGGCCCAGCAGATCGAGATCTCCCGTCAGGCCGTGGAACTGCTGCACCCCGGTCACAGCCATGAACTGCGCAATCCGCTGGTGATTGCCTGGAGCAAGATCCCCTACAACTTCGGGCCCTGGATCAGTCATGAAGTGGCCGAACCGGACTACGGGCTGCTCAACCAGCCCCAGGGCCGGGTCTACCTGACCAGCGACGGCCTGGCCCACAGCGGCGTGGGCATCTGGCAGGAAGCCGCCGCCGGTGCAGCGCGGCGCGTGGTGCGCCACCTGTTTGAACGGGCGCAAGGCTCGTCGCTACAGCAAACGGCCTGAAAAAGCCGAGCATTGATAAAACAGCAGTAACCCATGCCGGGTAGCGGACCTCCGAGGCTGGCACACACAACCTTGGAGCGTCTTTGCATGTCCGTAAAACATACCGTCGTAGGGCTGGGGCTGCTGTTCGCCGCCAGCAGCAGTTGGGCCGCGGGAATCCAGCGCGTGCCGTCCACCTATCCCAATTCACCGATCCTGCAGTCGGTGACCTTGCCCGCCAACAGCGAAGTGACCTACCTCTCCGGCCTGTTGCCGGACCCGGTGGATCCCAAGGCGCCCAAGGAGCAGATCCATGCCGCCGGCAACACTGAAACCCAGGCCCGGGAGGTGCTGCGCAAGGTGCAGACAATCCTCGCCAGCCAGGGCTTGAGCCTGGGGGATGTGGTGCAACTGCGGATCTACCTGGTGGGCGACCCGGCCCTGGGCGGCAAACTGGATTTCGATGGCCTGCAAGTGGCCTTTCGCGAGTTCTTCGGCACCGAGAAACAACCGCTGAAACCGGCCCGGACCACGGTGCAAGTGGCAGGTCTGGTGTTGCCCGGGGCGCTGATCGAAGTCGAAACCGTCGCTGCCCGGTCGCGCTGAACGCCATTCAAAAGGATCTGAAGTCATGGGTATTTCCTTGCATAAAATCGTTCGCGGCGCCGCGCCCCTGAGCCTTGGCCTGTTAAGCCTGACAACCCCTGTGGAGTTGCTGGCCGCCGATGAAACCCTGGGCACGGTGGTGGTCACCGGGGTCCGTGGCAGCCAGCAGCGCACCGTCACCAACAGCCCGGCGCCGATCGATGTGATCGACAGCGAGCAGTTGCGCAGCATCGGTCAGAACGGTCTGAAAGAAATGCTCGGGCGCCTGCTGCCGTCGTTCAACGTGCCCACCATCAACGGCGGCGGTACGGCGTTCCTGGTGCGTGGGGTGAGCATGCGCGGCCTGGGCGGCGACCAGGTGCTGGTGCTGATCAACGGCAAGCGCCGGCACAACTCGGCGCTGATCAACAACGGGGCCCGGGTCGGTAACGCCTCGGTGCCGGTGGACCTGGACCTGATTCCCACGGCCGCCATCGAGCGTATCGAAGTGCTGCGCGACGGCGCAGCGGCGCAATACGGCTCCGACGCCATCGCCGGGGTGATCAATATCATCCTCAAGCGCAACGCCGAAGGCCTGACCTCGGACACCACCCTGGGCCAGTACTACGACGGTGACGGCACCACCGGCCACGAAGCCTTCAACTGGGGCAGCAAGCTGGGGGAGGACGGCGGCTTCGTCAACCTGTCCTGGGACGCCAAGCTCCAGGAGCCTTACGAGCGTTCCAGCGCGGCCAGCGGCCAGCTGTACTTCAATCAGCCCAATGGCTCGCCGGACCCTCGGGAAAGCAATCGCCAGGGCTGGGGCACTGAGTACGGCCTGGGCCGCGACCGCACCACCAGCCTGGCCTACAACGCCGAGCTGCCCCTGGCCGACGACCTCAAGCTGTATTCGTTCTCGACCCTGAGCTACCGCAACAGCAACAAGAACCTGGGCCATCGCAAACCCACCGACATCACCAGCCTGGCGGGGGTGCCCAATGCGCCGTACCCCAATGGCGGCCAGGCGCGGCGGGAAATCCGCGAGACCGACTTCCAGGTCGCCGGCGGGGCCAAGGGCCTGCTGGGCGGCTGGGACTGGGACCTGTCCAGCACCTACGGCAAGGATCGCGGGGTACTGGACACCGCCAACAACCTGAATATTTCCAACGGTCCTTACGGCCAGCACGACTTCCACCTGGGCAATCTGGTGTTTGACCAGTGGACCAACAACCTGGACTTCTCCCGGGCCCTGGACATCGGCTGGAGCAGCCCGCTGGAAACCTCCTTCGGCGTGGAATACCGCTGGGAGAAATACGCGCTGGAGGAGGGCGAAGCCAACTCCTACAACCAGGGCAGCTACGTCCCGGCCACCGGCCCCTTTGCCGGCGTGGTGCCGGACCCGGGGCTGTTTTCGGTCAATGGCACCACCCCGGAAGATGCTTACAGCCTCAAGCGCCACAGCGAGGCGGCCTATGTGGATTTCGGCCTGAACATCACCCCCAACTGGTACGTCGGCGCAGCGGCGCGCTATGAGAAATACAACCTCGGGGTGGGCGATACCACCAGCGGCAAGCTCACCACCCGTTATGAGTTCATACC
>NZ_MOAK01000010.1:0-997 GCF_003732485.1 Pseudomonas protegens | reverse complement strand
AAGCAGATGCGCCCCAACTCGCCGGAAGCCATTGCCCTGGGGGCCAAGGACCTGGAGCCGGAAACCTCGCGCAACTACAGCCTGGGCTTCACCGCCGAACCCACCGAGCGCCTGCGCCTGACCGCCGACTTCTATCTGATCGACATCGACAAGCGCATCCTCCAGACCGGCATCCTCAAGGGCCCGGCGGTGTCGCAGATCCTGGTGGAGAACGGCCTGTCGCCGAACCTCGCCGGGCAGTACTACACCAACGCCGCGGACACCCGGACCAAGGGCGTGGACCTGGTGGCGGACTACAGCCAGTCGTTCGGCGAGTACGGCACGGCCAAGTGGAGCGTCGCCTACAACCACAACAAGACCACCATCCGCGACCTGGCGCAGACCCCGGCGGCCCTGTCGCGGCTGGGGGCCGGTTATGTGCTGTTCGACCGCCAGCAGCAGATCGACCTGACCAGGTCCACGCCCAAGGACAAGTGGATTCTGTCCAGCAACTACAAGGTTGGCGACTGGACCACCAATCTGCAGTTGACCCGCTTTGGCGAGTACACCGAAGGCTCGAACCTCGCGGCCAACGACCGCACCTACAGTGCCAAGTGGATCACCGACCTGGACGTGGCCTACGACGTGACCCAGAACCTCACCGTCGCGGTGGGGGCCAACAACCTGTTTGACGTGTACCCGGACAAGATCGGCCTCAAGGCCTGGGCGGGGACTTATGAATACGGGATGTTCTCGCCTTATGGCCTGGGCGGCGGTTATTACTACAGCCGCGTCAGCCTGGCGTTCTGAGCATGACCACGATCACTCTCGCAGGAGCTGGCTTGCCAGCGAAGGCGGCCGCATGACGGGTGAAGGGTTCCGAGGCCATTCGCCAGCAAGCTGGCTCCTACATCAGCTGTGTCAGCCTGGCGTTCTGAGCATGACCACGATCACTCTCGCAGGAGCTGGCTTGCCAGCGAAGGCGGCCGCATGACGGGTGCAGGGTTCAGGGGCTGTT
>NZ_MOAK01000070.1:66919-77920 GCF_003732485.1 Pseudomonas protegens | reverse complement strand
CGGGGGGGGACTGGCAGCTTTACTCCTGGCCGCGCTCACGAGCAATGGCACGGTAGCCGATGTCGTTGCGGTAGAAGCAGCCCTGCCAGTCGATCTTGGCCGCCAGGCGGTAGGCTTGCTGCTGGGCTGCATCGACGCTGTCGCCCATGGCGGTGGCGCAGAGTACCCGGCCGCCGGAAGTCACGACCTGACCGTCCTTGAGTGCGGTGCCGGCGTGGAACACCTTGCCTTCCAATGCCGCGGCGGCGTCCAGGCCAGTGATGGCTGCGCCCTTGGCATAGTCACCAGGATAGCCGCCGGCGGCGAGGACGATGCCCAGGCTTGGGCGTGGGTCCCACTGGGCTTCGACCTTGTCCAGGGCCTGGGCCAGGGCGGCTTCCACCAGCAGCACCAGGCTCGATTGCAGGCGCAGCATCACCGGCTGGGTTTCCGGGTCGCCGAAGCGGCAGTTGAACTCGATGACTTTCGGGTTGCCGGCTTTGTCGATCATCAGGCCGGCATAGAGGAAGCCGGTGTAGACGTTGCCTTCCTCGGCCATGCCGCGCACGGTGGGCCAGATCACCAGGTCCATCACCCGCTGGTGCACTTCTGATGTGACCACCGGTGCCGGCGAGTAAGCGCCCATGCCACCGGTATTGGGGCCAGTGTCGCCGTCGCCGACGCGCTTGTGGTCCTGGCTGGTGGCCATGGGCAGCACGTTCTTGCCGTCGACCATGACGATGAAGCTGGCTTCCTCGCCGTCGAGGAACTCCTCGATGACGACGCGGGAACCGGCATCACCGAAGGCATTGCCGGCCAGCATGTCGCGCACGGCTTCCTCGGCTTCGGCCAGGGTCATGGCGACGATCACGCCTTTGCCGGCGGCCAGGCCGTCGGCCTTGATCACGATCGGCGCGCCTTTTTCCTGCAGATAGGCCAGGGCCGGCTCGATCTCGGTGAAGTTCTGGTAGTCGGCAGTCGGGATCTTGTGGCGCGCGAGGAAGTCCTTGGTGAAGGCTTTCGAACCTTCCAGCTGCGCGGCGCCGGCGGTCGGACCGAAGCAGTCCAGGCCACGGGAGCGGAACAGATCCACCACGCCGGCCACCAGCGGCACTTCCGGACCGACGATGGTCAGGGCGACGTTCTTCTCGGCGAAATCTGCCAACTGTTCCAGGGCCAGGACGTCGATGGCGACGTTCTCGCACTTGGCTTCGATGGCGGTGCCGGCGTTGCCCGGGGCGACGAACACTTTCTGAACCCGTGGGTCCTGAGCGACTTTCCAGGCCAGGGCGTGTTCACGACCGCCGCTACCAATGATCAGTACATTCATTTCAAAAACCTCGGATGACGCTAACTCAGGAAAGCAAAAGTAGGAGCCGGCTTGCCGGCGATCGGGGCGCCTCGCTGGTTGGGCGGGACCGCTTTCGCCGGCAAGCCGGCTCCTACTGTGGCAAGTGCTTAGTGACGGAAATGACGCATGCCGGTGAAGACCATGGCGATGCCGGCTTCGTCGGCTGCGGCAATCACTTCGGCATCACGCATCGAGCCGCCTGGCTGGATCACCGCGGTGATACCGACCTTGGCGGCGTTGTCCAGGCCGTCGCGGAACGGGAAGAACGCGTCGGAGGCCATGACCGAACCGGCTACCTGCAGACCGGCGTGCTCGGCCTTGATGGCAGCGATCCGCGCCGAGTTCACACGGCTCATCTGACCGGCGCCGACACCGATGGTCTGGCGGTTCTTGGCGTAGACAATGGCGTTGGACTTGACGAACTTGGCCACTTTCCAGGCAAAGATCAGGTCGTGGACTTCCTGTTCGGTCGGGGCGCGCTTGGTCACCACTTTCAGGTCGTCGGCACCGATCATGCCGATGTCGCGGCTCTGCACCAGCAGGCCACCGTTGACGCGCTTGTAGTCCCAGGCCGGTACGCGGTCTGCCGACCACTCGCCGCAGGCCAGCAGGCGCACGTTGGCTTTGGCGGCGACAATGGCGCGGGCTTCTTCGCTGACGCTCGGGGCGATGATCACTTCGACGAACTGACGCTCGACGATGGCCTTGGCGGTGGCTGCATCCAGTTCGCGGTTGAAGGCGATGATGCCGCCGAAGGCCGATTCGGTGTCGGTGGCGTAGGCCAGTTCGTAGGCCTGGCGGATGCCGCCTTCAGCGTCCGGGCTTACGGCCACGCCGCACGGGTTGGCGTGCTTGACGATGACGCAGGCCGGCTTGACGAAGCTCTTCACGCATTCCAGGGCGGCGTCGGTGTCGGCTACGTTGTTGTAGGACAGCTCCTTGCCTTGCAACTGGGTGGCGGTGGCGATGCCGACTTCGGCAGGCTTGGCTTCCACGTAGAACGCCGCGCTCTGGTGCGGGTTCTCGCCGTAGCGCATTTCCTGGGCCTTGATGAACTGGCTGTTGAAGGTCCGCGGGAATTCGCTGCGGCCTTCTGTGCTGAGGGTCTCGGCGGCCTGGTTCACAGTGCCCATGTAGTTGGCGATCATGCCGTCGTAGGCAGCGGTGTGTTCGAAGGCCTTGAGCATCAGGTCGAAACGCTGGGCGTAGGTCAGGCCACCGGCCTTGAGGCTTTCCAGGACGCCGGCGTAGTCGCTGGCGTTGACCACGATGGCCACGTCCTTATGGTTCTTGGCCGCCGAGCGGACCATGGTCGGGCCGCCGATGTCGATGTTCTCGATGGCGGTCGGCAGGTCGCAGCCGGGCTTGGAAATGGTGGCTTCGAAGGGGTAGAGGTTGACCGCTACCAGATCGATGGGCTTGATGCTGTGCTCGTTCATGATGGCGTCGTCGATACCGCGACGACCGAGGATACCGCCGTGGATTTTCGGGTGCAGGGTCTTGACCCGGCCGTCCATCATTTCCGCGAAACCGGTGTAATCCGCGACTTCCACTGCGGCCACGCCGTTGTCCTGCAGCAGTTTGAAGGTCCCGCCGGTGGAGAGGATCTCCACGCCCAGGGCTTCCAGCTCCTTGGCGAATTCGAGGATCCCGGTCTTGTCGGAAACACTGATCAAGGCGCGGCGGATCGGCAGGCGGGTAGTCTGGTCGGTCATCTCAATTTCCATCAAAAGCAAAGGAGTCAGCAAAAAAGGCGACCGTTTTTTACGCGGGCGCCTTTCTGGTTTGATTGAATGCTTACAACAAATCGTACTGCTTGAGTTTCTTGCGCAGGGTGCCGCGGTTCAGGCCCAGGAGTTCGCTGGCCTTGGTCTGGTTGCCCTTGACGTAGTTCATCACGCTTTCGAGCAACGGAGCCTCGACTTCGGAGAGCACCAGGTTGTACACGTCCGTGACGGCTGCGCCCTCAAGGTGGGCGAAATAATTGTGCAGCGCCTTCTCGACACTCCCGCGAAGGGTCTGGCCTTCTTCGCTGGGTGTATTGAGGTGCTGTTTCAAATTCACGTTGTCGCTCACGGGTGTAGTTCCACTCACTAAAGTCTCGGTCATCATCGTCATGCGGCCACCCCTTCTCCGTCCCCTGTTTCCAGGCTCTTGTAACGTCCGGCAAAGAACTCACGAACGTTGGCGCATTGTGCTTCCGTATCTTCCAAACGATTGAAGTGGGCGCGAAACTCCCTGGCGCCCGGCAGGGTTGCGAGATACCAGCCCACATGCTTGCGCGCAATGCGGACGCCCATGACCTCCCCATAGAAGGCATGCAGCGCGGCCAGGTGCTCTAGCAGAATACGTTCCACCTCGAACAGCTCCGGTGCCGGGAGGGTTTCACCGGTACGCAGGAAGTGTTCGATTTCACGAAAAATCCATGGCCGCCCCTGGGCGGCCCGGCCGATCAACAACCCGTCGGCCCCGGTGGCGTGCAATACCTGCCGGGCCTTCTCGGGCGAGTCGATGTCGCCGTTGGCAAAGACCGGAATCGACACCGCCTGCTTGATCGCGGCAATGGTGTCGTACTCGGCTTCGCCGGTGTACAGGTCGGCCCGGGTCCGACCGTGGACCGCCAGTGCCGTGATGCCTGCCTGCTCGGCGATCTTCGCCACCGTCAGGCCGTTCTTGTTCTGCCGGTCCCAGCCGGTGCGGATCTTCAGGGTGACCGGTACGTCCACCGCGGCCACCACCGCCTGGAGAATCTCGTTGACCAGGGCTTCGTCTTTCAGCAACGCGGAACCGGCAGCCTTGTTGCAGACCTTCTTCGCCGGACAACCCATGTTGATATCAATAATCTGTGCGCCCAACTCGACGTTGGCGCGGGCGGCGTCTGCCAGCATCTGTGCATCGCCACCGGCAATCTGCACCGAGCGTGGCTCGGGATCGCCTTCGTGGATCATGCGCAACCGCGATTTGCGGCTGTTCCACAAGCTCATGTCGCTGGTGACCATTTCCGAGACTACAAGGCCCGCGCCCAACTGCTTGCAAAGCTGACGAAAGGGCTGGTCGGTGACCCCCGCCATCGGGGCGAGAATCAAGCCGTTGTGCAATGTATATGGGCCGATGCGTACCGCCGACATAGGACTTCCCTGTTGTGGGGCCGGATCATGAGAGTTCGAAAAAGGGTTGGCATGATACCCGCTCTCGATGACCGGATAAAGGCTGAATTGGATAAAATCTGAACAGTTCTTCCGTTATCGCCAGGGGATCAATCTGAGCGATGCAGTCATAAATCTGTCGTCAATCCAGAGTTGTCCGTCAGTCTGATCAGCCGATTCACTCGGGCGAGTGGAAACTCAGACTGTAGTTCACCGCTTTCGGTCCGGGGTCGAGAATATCCAGGGCGATGTGAATCGGCGTCTGCGGCGGCATTTCCGCCACATCCTGCATCTCGCCGCCCAGGTACTCCCCGGGTTTGAAGCTGCGGCTGGCAATCAGATGGCCGTTGAGGTCGGCGAAGCGCAGTTCCAGCAGTGGGAAGGGTTGGGAGAAGGGTGCGCGGTTATAGATGATGGCGTCCACCACCAGCGCCCCGCTGAATTCCGGGTGGCTGCGCACCACCAGGTTGCTGCTCTTGATGCGGGCGATATCCACGCGCGATGGCACCGTACAGCCGAACTCCGGGCACAACTCCTGGAACCACGGGCGGTACTGGTCCTGGCGCGCGAGCTCGTCGAAGTGATAAGCGACGTATTGTCCCACCAGGCCGCCGGCGGCCAACAGGATCAGCAGCAGCCAGAGCAGGCGCCGGCCCCAGGGAGAACGGCGTTTCTGCCAATCGAGGTGAATCGGATCGTCCACCAGGTCCAGCAATACGTCTTCCTGGACTCCGGGCTCGCTGCGTTCGCGGCGTTTCTTGCCGGGGGTGGTGGCTGGCGATGGCTCGTCGTGTTCGACGGCGTCTGTGGCTGCCTGGGCCTCGAAGGGCTCCAGGTCGTCGTCCTGGCGCAGTTTCGGCGCCAGGGGCTCGTCATCCAGATCCGCCAGGTTGAAGGACAGCGACGGCTCGGTGCGGCTGGGTCGGACCGGTTCGGGGTCGATGTCGTCCTGATGCGCCTGGGCCTTGAGGGGGGCGGGCTTCGACTCATCGTGCTCGCCGGCGCTGCCGAACAGGCCGTCGGGCCAGTGGGCTTCATCGGCGTCCTGAGGGTCGCGACGGGCGCTGAGGCTGTCTTCCTGATGTTCGCGCTCCTGGCCAAAGGCCTTGGCCGGCTGAATCTCCCGCTGCTCGAGCTTGGCCAATTCCTCATCGAGGTCCAGGTGATCCAGGTCCATTTCGGCGGCCGACCATTGTTTCTGGCTGATGGCGCGCTGGGGCGGGGCCGCCGCAGGCGTCGGCGCGGGGGCAGGCTGCTGTTCGGGTTTTGGCGTCGCTGCTACCGCAGGCGCGGTTGCCGGTTTCGCCGCCGGCCTGGACGTTGCGCTTTCCTTGGCGGCGCGCTGCTCAAGCAACTGCCGCGCGGCATTGAACACCTGCAGGCAGGAGCCGCAGCGAACCACCCCGCGGGCCACGCTCAACTGAGCATGGCTGACACGGAACCTGGTTTGGCAATGCGGGCATTGGGTGACGAAACTGTCGGTCATGCGGCCATCCGGATTATGCAGGCGGCCATTCTAGCGCCGACGGCCGGTGATGCGCACCCAGCCATCGAGGGTGGCGATCGGGTCCAGATCGAAGTCCCGGGCATAGGCGGCAGCCACTTCTTCGCCTTGTTCGGCGAGGATGCCGGACAGTGCCAGGCGTCCTCCGGACTTCACCAGGCCCGACAGCTGCGGGGCCAGGGAGACCAGCGGGCCGGCCAGGATGTTGGCCACCAGCACATCGGCCTGGACCTGGGGCAGTTGCTCGGGCAGGTACAGCGGGAACAGTTCGTCGGCAATACCGTTGCGCCCGGCGTTGTCGCGGGAGGCTTCCAGCGCCTGCACGTCGATATCGGTGCCGACCGCTTGCTTGGCGCCCAGCAACAGGGCGGCGATGGCGAGGATTCCCGAGCCGCAGCCGAAGTCCAGCACGTTGCAGTCCTTCAGGTCCTGGCCGTCCAGCCATTCCAGGCACAGCGCGGTGGTGGGGTGGGTGCCGGTGCCGAAGGCCAGGCCCGGGTCCAGCAGCAGGTTGACCGCGTCAGGCTCCGGTGCGGCGTGCCAGCTTGGAACGATCCACAGGCGCTGGCCGAAACGCATCGGCTGGAAGTTGTCCATCCAGCTGCGCTCCCAGTCCTGGTCCTCGATGACTTCGCTGTGGTGCTCGGGCAGCGGGCTGCCGGTCAGCAGTTCCATATGGGCGAGCACGCTGGCGGCTTCGGTGCCGCCTTCGAACAGGGCCAACAGGTGGGTGTGGGACCAGAGCGGGGTGGTGTTGAGTTCGGGTTCGAAGATCGGCTGATCCTCGGCGTCCATAAAGGTGACCGAGACGGCACCGACTTCAAGAAAAGCGTCTTCATAGGTTTCGGCTTGTTCTGGGCTGATGGCGAGACGGACTTGCAGCCAAGGCATGGCGGGCACCTTTGAAAATATGTGATGTGCAGCCTAGCGGGCCGCGAGAAGCGCGCAAGTTTACGCGAGACGACCCGCAGGAGCGAGGGGGACGCCGGGTTCTTGCTTGCAATAGCGGTTGATCAGGGAGCTCAGGCAATGGCCGCTGCGCGGTTCGCGAGCAAGCTCGCTCCTACAGGGTGGAGGGGGGAATGGCAGATACGACAAGGCCGCTCGAAAGCGGCCTTGTCGGTGTGGCGAGCGCCGATCAGTGTTGCTCGGCCAGCTTGTGCTCGAGGTAGTGAATGTTCACGCCCCCTTTGCAGAAGCCTTCGTCACGGGTCAGATCGCGGTGCAGCGGGATGTTGGTCTTGATCCCGTCGACGACGATTTCGTCCAGCGCATTGCGCATGCGCGCCATGGCTTCGTCACGGGTCGCCCCGTAGGTGATCAGCTTGCCGATCAACGAATCGTAGTTCGGTGGAACCGCGTAACCGCTGTACAGGTGCGAGTCGACGCGCACGCCGTTGCCGCCCGGAGCATGGAAGTGCTTGACCGTGCCTGGGCTTGGCATGAAGGTTTTCGGGTCTTCGGCGTTGATCCGGCATTCCAGGGCGTGACCGCGGATAACCACGTCATCCTGGGTGAACGACAGCTTGTTGCCGGCGGCGATGCTGAGCATCTCCTTGACGATGTCGATACCGGTGACCATTTCCGAAACCGGGTGCTCTACCTGTACGCGAGTGTTCATCTCGATGAAGTAGAAGCGGCCGTTCTCGTAAAGGAACTCGAACGTACCGGCACCGCGGTAGCCGATGTCGATGCACGCCTTGACGCAGCGGGCGAAGACTTCCTGGCGCGCAGTCTCGTCGATGCCCGGTGCCGGCGCTTCTTCGAGGACTTTCTGGTGACGACGCTGCAGTGAGCAGTCGCGGTCGCCCAGGTGGATGGCGTTGCCCTGGCCGTCGGACAGCACCTGAACTTCCACGTGACGTGGGTTGGTCAGGAACTTCTCCAGGTAGACCATCGGGTTGCCAAACGCTGCGCCGGCTTCGGAGCGGGTCAGCTTCGCCGAGGCAATCAGGTCTTCTTCCTTGTGCACTACGCGCATGCCGCGACCACCGCCGCCGCCAGCGGCCTTGATGATCACCGGATAGCCGACTTCACGGCCAATGCGCAGGGCGGTTTCTTCGTCTTCCGGCAGTGGGCCGTCGGAACCTGGAACCGTAGGAACACCGGCCGCGATCATGGCGTGCTTGGCGGAAACCTTGTCGCCCATCAGGCGGATGGTGTCAGCTTTCGGGCCGATGAAGGCGAAGCCGGAGTTTTCCACCTGTTCGGCGAAGTCGGCGTTTTCCGCCAGGAAGCCGTAGCCAGGGTGGATTGCCGTAGCGCCAGTGACTTCAGCGGCCGCGATGATGGCCGGGATGTGCAGGTAGGACTGCGCAGCTTGCGCAGGCCCGATGCAGACGGATTCGTCCGCCAGGCCCAGGTGCATCAGCTCCTTGTCGGCCTTGGAATAGACGGCGACGGTCTTGATCCCCATTTCCTTGCAGGCACGCAGGATCCGCAGGGCGATTTCGCCGCGGTTGGCGATCAGGACTTTTTCCAACTTCGCAGGCTTCAACATCAAAGACTCTCCGCGGTTCAAACGATGGTGAACAGCGGTTGGTCGTACTCAACCGGCTGGCCGTCTTCGACAAGAATGGATTCGATCACACCGCTGGTTTCAGCTTCGATGTGGTTCATCATTTTCATCGCTTCGACGATGCACAGGGTGTCGCCTTTCTTCACGCTCTGGCCGACTTCAACGAAGGCTGGCGAGGTAGGCGAAGATTTGCGGTAGAAAGTACCGACCATTGGCGAGCGGGCTACGGTGCCGTTCAGCGCAGGTGCGGCGGGTGCGGCAGGAGCAGCGGCGGCCGGTGCGGCAGCGGCAGGTGCAGCTACGGGGGCGGCAACGGGAGCCGGTGCGTAGTACTGCTGGGCTGGAGTCTTGCTGTGGCGGCTGATGCGTACGGACTCTTCGCCTTCCTTGATCTCCAGCTCGTCGATGCCGGACTCTTCCAGCAGTTCGATCAGTTTCTTAACTTTACGGATATCCATGAATCATCAACTCCCAAGGGTCGGTCAGGGGCGTTTAGCTTGTTGTTCAAGCTGCTCTAGTGCGGCCTCCAGGGCCAGTCGGTAACCGCTGGCGCCAAGGCCGCAGATCACTCCCACCGCAACGTCGGAGAAGTAGGAGTGATGGCGGAAAGGTTCGCGTTTGTGCACGTTGGACAAATGCACTTCGATGAATGGGATGCTCACCGCCAGCAGCGCGTCACGTAATGCGACGCTTGTATGCGTAAAAGCTGCTGGATTGATCAAAATGAAGTCCACGCCTTCATCGCGTGCAGCATGGATACGTTCGATCAATTCGTACTCGGCATTGCTCTGCAGGTACTGCAGATGATGCCCGGCATCACGGGCCCGCTGCTCCAGATCCTGGTTGATCTGGGCCAGGGTGGTTGCACCGTAGACCCCCGGTTCACGGGTGCCGAGCAGGTTCAGGTTGGGTCCGTGAAGAACCAGTAGGGTGGCCATCGGTTGTTCCTTGTTATCGGGGTGCTGTTGTCAGAACCCGGCGACTATGCCGGAAAGACTTTATGACTGTCCAGTTCTCGGCAATAGCCAGCACGATGACCGATGTTTGCGCAAAATATGTGACCAGGCACTTAAATCCGGTCATTTGCCTGCAGAGCGAGAGCGCTGAACTCCCGGCCAGCCGTTTCGCCGATGATGGGGCGTTTGTCAGGGAAAGCCGGGACAGATGCACAGCTTAGACGCGGAAGGCTTGTACCGCCGTGTGCAATTGGCCTCCGAGGTCCAGCAGGTTATCGCCCTGGGCCCGGCCTTCGCCAATGCGCAGCAGGTTGTCGCCGCCCAGTTGATGGATGCGCTCGCTGTGGTCGCGGATCTCACTGACTGCGCCGCTTTGCTGGGCCGTGACATCGGCGATGCGCACGGCAGTGTCGGCGATGGTCTGGATCGCCCCGACGATTTCGTCCAGGGCACCGTCGGCGGCCTGGGCCTGGCTGGCGGTGGCTTCGGCGTGTTCCACCTGGGCGCGCATGCCTTGTACCGATTGTTGCGCGGCGGTCTGCAGGCCGGCGATCAAGGTCTGGATTTGCGCCGTAGCCCCCGCGGTACGCTGGGCCAGGGAGCGCACCTCTTCGGCGACCACGGCAAAGCCGCGGCCCATTTCTCCGGCGCGGGCGGCTTCGATGGCGGCGTTGAGGGCCAGCAGGTTGGTCTGTTCGGCAATGGAACGGATCACTGTCAGCACGCCGCCGATGGTGGCGGACTCCTGGGCCAGGTGCTCGATCATCTGTGCGTTGCCCTGCACCTCGCCCACCAGGGCGTGCAGCCCGGTCAGGCTCAGGCCTATGACTTTCTGCCCCTGTTGCACCGCAAGGCCAGCGCTGCGACTGGCATCGGCGGCCTGGCTGGCGTCACCGGCCACCTGCTGGATGGTGGCTTCCAGCTCCCCCAGGGCATCGCGGATCTGCGCGGTGTCGCCGGCCTGGCGCTCGGCGCCGCTGTGCAGGCCGCTGCTGAGGTCGGCCAGGGCGCGGCTGCTGCCCGCCACTTGTTCGGCGTTTTGGCGAATGGTGCCCACCAGATCCACCAGATAGGCTCGCAGGCGGTTCAGCGACTCTTCGATGGCGTGCAATTCGTGGTTGGTCTTGCCCAGTTGGATCGCTTGGCTGAAGTCGCCTTCGGCCCAGGTCGACAGCGCCGGGGCCAGGTTGGTCAGGACTCGGGCCAGCTTGCGCTGCAAGGTGTCGATGACCAGTGCGATCAGCAGGATCAGGCCGATCATCAACCCCTGCATCAGCCGTACCTCGCCCTGGATCTGGCCGTGCTGGGCACGTACCACGGGCTCCAGCTCGGCGATGGCCTGGCGCACGGCGGCGATCTTCAACAGGGTCGCGGCGCTCAGGTCGGCGCGTTTCTGGATCTGCTGCCGGGTCCGCTCGAGTTCCGCCGGATAACGGTTGAGCAGGCTGTGGAGTTCGCGCTTGAGGCCCACACCGGCGTCTTCAGTCGCGGTTTGCTGGGTGTTTTCCAGGCCCATCAGGGCTGCGAAGTCATCGCTGCCGGACTCA
>NZ_MOAK01000070.1:60431-66882 GCF_003732485.1 Pseudomonas protegens | reverse complement strand
GGACTCCCCGCTGGCGGCTACTCCTAAAAAAGGCAGGGCTTCGAGCCGATCGGCTTGGGAGCGGATGTTGTTGACTTCGCGTTCGACGTCCGCGGCCAGCTCGCTGCGGCCGCTGCTCACCAGTTTGTCCCGGGCCAGGGACAACTTGCCCAGGTGTTGCGAGGCGCTCAGCAGCAGCGGCAAGTAGGCCGGAGCGTCGCCGCTCTTGGCGCCGCTGGCGTACTGGCTGAGCTGTTCGAGGTTGGCCCCCATTTCCCGTTCCGCCTGCAGCAGCAGGGCCTGGGGGTCGCCGGCCAGCTTGCCCGCGGCCAGCAGGTCGGTCCTGCTGAAGTCGTCGAGGCCGGCCAGGCTCGGGCGCAGGCTTTGCGCGAGCTGCGGCGGCAGCTCGGTCAGTTCGCCTTGCAGGGCTTCGATGGCCTGGGTCGCGCTGCTCAGGCGCAGGGCGTCACCGCTGGCCAGGTAGTCTTCGATGTTGCGCGCCACCTGGCTTTGAAACTGCTGGGACAGTCCCAGGTAGCGCTCCATCAGCAGATAGGGGCGCTCCAGGGCTCGTTGCGACCACCAGAGCGTAGCTCCCAGGGCCAGGCAGACGGCAACTAACAGCAGGGTATTGAGATTGGTCAGCAGCTTCAGGCGCATCAGGGCTCTACCAACGGCGAAAATGGTAAGTGCCTGAATTTATTGCGTTTGTATTACAAGGTTATGACCGAATCTGTGGATTCGGATGAAAAGATGGCACTTTGACTTGATTGCCGTGCGGCCTGCACCCGGTTGCGTCCGCCGTGCTTGGCACGGTACAGCGCCTCGTCCGCCTGGCTGGCCATCATCAGGCTGTCGGAGTCTTCCTGCATCTCCACCACGCCGGCGCTGAAGGTGCACCACAGGTCCTGAGGCTGGGCCGGGTAATGGATTTCGGCAAAGCGCTGGCGGATTTCGTCCAGCACTTTGCAGGCGGCGTCCTGATCGGTGTCGGGCATGACGATGGCGAACTCTTCGCCGCCGTAGCGGCCGATGAAGTCGGTCTTGCGCAGGCGCTGCTTGAGGAATAGCGCCAGGCTCTTGATCACCCGGTCGCCCATGGGGTGGCCGTGGCTGTCATTGACCCGCTTGAAGTGGTCGATGTCGAGCATGGCGAAGCTCAGCGGCTTGTCCTCGCGACGGGCGCGAAAGCTGCAGTCTTCCAGCAGTTGCAGGATGTGGGTGTGGTTGTACAGGCCGGTGAGGCTGTCACGGACCATTCGCGCCTTGAGGTTGCGAGCCCGGGCCGCGCGGTTGCGTACGGTGGTGATCAGGTGCCGCGGCTGGATGGGCTTGGTGAGGAAGTCGTCGCCGCCTTCGCTCATGGCGTCCAGTTGCTTGTCCAGGTCGTCTTCGGCGGACAGGTAGATGATCGGCACACTGACATAGCGGTCATTATGACGGATCACCTTGGCCAACTCGGTGCCGGTGCAGGCCGGCATGTACATGTCGAGGATGATCAGGTCCGGCTGGAAGTCCGCCAGCTCGGCCATGGCCTGGATCGGTTCGATCAGGGTGCGGGTGACGATCCCGGCGCTGTTGAGCAGGCGCTCGGTATGCAGGGCCTGGGCCCGGGAGTCGTCGATGATCAGCACTTTATAGGGTTCGTACTGGGCGACGCAGGTCAGCACCTCGATCTTTTCCAGCAGGCTGGAGGCTTCCAGGGTGCCGGTGAGAAACTCCTGGCCGCCGGCGCGTACTGCCGCCAGGCGAGTCGGGGTGTCGGTTTCATGCAGGCTGAAGAACAGCAGCGGCAGTTTCTGCTCCAGGCCGACCTGGGCTTCGGCCGCCAGGGTCAGGCCCGTGCCGGCGCCGCAGAAGTCCACATCGATGACGATGGCCGCCGGCAGGCGCTCGACCATGGACGAACGAAAGGCGGCGATGCTGTCCAGGGACTGGGCCGTGAGGCCAAAGAATTCCAGTTGCTTGGCCAGGCGCTCGGCCCGGTCGTGATCCTGCAACATCACGTAGATAGGTTTGCGCAACGGCGGCAGGAACGTCTGTTCCAACTGGTCGCCGTGGCGCAGGCCAGTGCGCGACAAGCGCTGCATCAAACGATTGAGGTCGGTGATCAGGTTGCTGCTCAGGCGACCGCGATTGGCATCGACTGCTTCCAGCGATTGGCTGATGCTGCGGGCCAGTTGAGTGTGTTCGGGTTGTTCGAAGCGTTCAGCAAAGCGCAGCAGGCGCAGGTTGGCTTCGCACAGTTCCGACATGTCGGTGGTGGACCATTCGCTGCGCTGCAGACGCTGCCATATCTCAAGAATCTGACGTGCCTGATGAATTACCCGCTGGGCAAAGTGGTGCTTGAGGCGCTCACGGCTGGGGTCTTCTGGCTCGGTCATATCCTGACTACTAGTTAGGGTGCATGCTGAGATCGACTGGTGGCTCTATGCTAGCACCACTTTTGTGTCCCATGAGTGTCGTACGTCAATAATGTGCAAAGCGGCGTTATTCAGTTCCTGACCGCCTGGTCGCATAGGTTCTGGAGTGTGCTTCATTTATAGTGACCGCCTGATTCGCAATCATTGCGCGGCGCGCATTTGCCGGAAGATTTATCCCGTCAAGGCAAGGCACGATGGAGTAGGGTTGTGGTCGAACCGATGAACCCAAGTGATTGAAAGGACATAGCCATGCTGGATTGGAAGAATCGCGCAGGCAGCGCGCCGGATCGTGCTGCCGAACCCAAATCGGCGACACGCAGCTATTTTGGTGGCCTGCTGTTCAGTCGTGCCCTGGCCACGTTGCTGGGCCTGTATCTGTTGGTCACTGGCGGCCTGGGCTGGTACTGGAGCCAGGAACCTGCGCTGTTCCCGGTCCAGCAGAACGCCCAGATCGCAGCCGAGAAGGAAGGCCGGCAGATGGTGGTGGGCTACACGACCGTGGAAACCCTGAAGACCGTGGTCGGTACCTTGCTGGACAAGCCGGGTGGCTATATCTCCAACGACCGTTTTCCACCGGGCCTGTGGATGGACAACATGCCAAGCTGGGAATATGGCGTGCTGGTCCAGGTTCGCGACCTGACCCGCGCCTTGCGCAAGGACTTCGCCCGCTCCCAGTCGCAGTCCGCTGAAGACGCCGACCTGGCCAAGGCCGAGCCGCGTTTCAACTTCGACAACAAGAGCTGGGTGCTGCCGTCCAGCGAGTCGGAGTACCAGGAAGGCATCAATTCCCTTAGCCGCTACCAGGCTCGCCTCTCCGATCCCAACCAGAAGACCGCGCAGTTCTATGCCCGTGCCGACAACCTCAACAACTGGTTGGGTGATGTAGGGACGCGCCTGGGCTCTCTGTCCCAGCGGCTGTCGGCCAGTGTGGGCCGGGTCAAGCTCAACACCGCGCTGAAAACCGAAGTGCCGGCTCCGGGCCAGGGCCCGCAGGTGGATGAAGAAGTGGTGGAAACCCCATGGATGCAGATCGACAACGTGTTCTACGAGGCCCGTGGCCAGGCCTGGGCGCTGTCGCACCTGCTGCGCGCGATTGAAGTGGACTTCGCCGATGTGCTGGCGAAAAAGAACGCCACGGTCAGCGTGCGTCAGATCATCCGTGAACTGGAGGCATCCCAGGAGCCGGTCTGGAGCCCGATGATTCTCAATGGCAGCGGCTTCGGCGTGCTGGCCAACCACTCGCTGGTCATGGCCAACTATATTTCCCGGGCCAACGCGGCGGTCATCGACTTGCGCCAACTGCTCAATCAAGGCTGATCCATGGTTGCAACCACCAATGAGGCGGCCCATCGCGCCGCCTCCGACGCTGAAGAGATTGCCTGGGTCGACGGCGAAGACCAGCTGCTGGGTGCCATGGTCCGCTCGGAGCTGCGCGAGCGCGGCCTGATCGGGCGTGGCACCTACATCATGCTGTTCAATTCCGCCGGTGAACTGTGCGTGCACCGGCGCACCCTGAGCAAGGCCATCTACCCGGGCTATTGGGATGTCGCCGCAGGCGGCATGGTCCTGGCGACTGAAAGCTATGCCCAATCCGCCGCCCGGGAGCTGGAAGAGGAGCTGGGGGTGAGCGGGGTCGAACTGACCGCCCACGACCACTTCTTTTTCGAGGACACCGGCAACCGCCTCTGGTGCTCGGCGTTCTCGGCCGTGTGGGACGGCCCGCTGCGTCTGCAGCCGGAAGAAGTCCTGGAAGCGCACTTCATTCCCCTGGATCAGGTGCTGCGGGAAATCCACGAAAAGCCCTATTGCCCGGACTCCCTGGCCGCCTTGCAACGCTATCTGGCGCGACGTCGTTAAAGTTGCATAAATTGACGCTGATTGGCTCTTAGCAACCGGGCTTTTTGCCGTTACACTGCGCGACTTTTCAAGCTGAACCGGCGGCGCTTGTTGCAAGCGCGCCGGGTCAGTAGCGCTGCCCCTGCCTGAGTGGGGCTTCGCGGTCGATGGCAGCGCCATATGCTTCGACCAGTCTTTGTCCTCCCAAGAGGATTGCCGGTGGCCAAAAAAGCCGCATCCTTCGCCGCCCTTGGTGGCCTGGTGTTTTCCACCGACGCAGGTCGACATTGCCCGGACTGTAGCCAGCCGGTGGCCGCCTGTATCTGCAAACAAACCGTGATTCCAGCCGGCGACGGCATTGCCCGCGTGCGTCGCGAGAGCAAGGGGCGTGGCGGCAAGACGGTGACCACCATCACCGGCGTGCCCCTGGCCGAAGACGCCCTCAAGGAGCTTGCCACCACGTTGAAGAAACGCTGTGGCACCGGTGGCGCCTTGAAGGACGGCGTCATTGAAATCCAGGGTGACCATGTCGAGCTACTCTTGGCGGAACTGGTCAAGCACGGTTTCAAGGCGAAGAAGTCCGGCGGCTAGCAGCCTCTGTGAAAACCACCTCTGACTGGATGCTGTCTTGATTGGCTCAGGACGCAGGCGTCGTCTCCATGGTTTTCACAGAGCCTGTTCATGAACGGTTTCTAAACTCGGCACGGCATGCGCGGTCTATTGCGCTTGCAGGCTAATCGTCATTTTCATTCTTTAGACTGCGCCGACCCCGGATTGGGGCGGCGCTCTATGACTTCTTTATAGGGGACTTCGATGTCCGTACGACGCACACGTAAAGACGATGGCAGCCAATGGACAGTTGCGGACAGCCGCAGTGTCTACGGGATTCGCCATTGGGGGGCCGGGTATTTCGCGATCAATGACGCCGGTCGCGTCGAAGTTCGTCCGAACGGCCCGAGCAGTTTGCCCATCGATCTGTTCGAACAAGTCGAGGAGCTGCGCAAGAGCGGCTTGTCCCTGCCTTTGCTGGTGCGTTTCCCGGACATCCTCCAGGACCGCGTGCGCCAGCTGACCGGCGCTTTCGACGCCAACATCGGCCGTCTGGAGTACCAGAGCAAGTACACCGCCCTGTACCCGATCAAGGTCAACCAGCAGGAAGCGGTGATCGAGAACATCATCGCCACCCAGAATGTTTCCATCGGCCTGGAAGCCGGCTCCAAGCCGGAGCTGCTGGCGGTCCTGGCCCTGGCGCCCAAGGGCGGCACCATCGTCTGCAACGGCTACAAGGATCGCGAGTTCATCCGCCTGGCGCTGATGGGCCAGAAGCTCGGTCACAATGTATTCATCGTCATCGAGAAAGAGTCCGAAGTGGGCCTGGTGATCGAGGAAGCGGCGTCCCTCAAGGTCAAGCCACAAGTGGGCCTGCGGGTGCGCCTGTCGTCCCTGGCTTCGAGCAAATGGGCCGACACCGGTGGTGAAAAGTCCAAGTTCGGCCTGTCGGCGGCGCAACTGCTGTCGGTGGTGGAGCGTTTCCGCGCCGCCGGCCTGGACCAGGGCATCCGCCTGCTGCACTTCCACATGGGCTCGCAGATCGCCAACCTGGCGGACTACCAGCACGGTTTCAAGGAAGCTATCCGCTACTACGGCGAATTGCGCAACCTCGGCCTGCCGGTGGACCACATCGACGTCGGCGGCGGCCTCGGCGTGGATTACGACGGTACCCACTCGCGCAACGCCAGCTCGATCAACTACGACATGGACGACTATGCCGGCGTGGTGGTGGGCATGCTCAAGGAGTTCTGCGATGCGCAGAACCTGCCGCACCCGCACATCTTCTCCGAGAGTGGCCGTTCCCTGACCGCCCACCACGCCATGCTGGTGGTGCAGGTCACCGACGTCGAGAAGCACAACGACGACGTGCCGAAGATCGAGAACAAGGAAGAGCTGCCGGAAACCGTGCAATGGCTGGTGGACCTGCTGGGTCCGACCGACATCGAGATGGTCACCGAAACCTACTGGCGCGCCACTCACTACATGAGCGACGTGGCGGCCCAGTACGCTGACGGCAAGCTGACCCTGGCCGAGAAAGCCCTGGCCGAGCAGTGCTACTTCGCGGTGTGCCGTCGCCTGCACAACTCGCTCAAGGCGCGGCAGCGTTCCCACCGCCAGGTGCTGGACGAACTCAACGACAAGCTGGCCGACAAGTACATCTG
>NZ_MOAK01000070.1:29970-60373 GCF_003732485.1 Pseudomonas protegens | reverse complement strand
CTGCCGATCCTGCCGTTGCACCGTCTCGACGAAGAGCCCCTGCGTCGCGCGGTGCTGCAAGACCTGACCTGCGACTCCGACGGCAAGATCAAGCAGTACGTCGATGAGCAGAGCATCGAGACCAGCCTGCCGGTACACGGCCTCAACGAGGGCGAGGACTACCTGTTGGGGATCTTCCTGGTGGGCGCCTACCAGGAAATCCTTGGCGACATGCACAACCTGTTCGGTGACACCGACTCGGTGAACATCTACCAGCGGCCCAACGGCAGCGTGTACCACGCCGGGATCGAGACCCACGACACCATCGAGGACATGCTGCGCTACGTGCACTTGTCGCCGGAGGAGTTGATGACTCACTACCGCGACAAGGTGGCCAGCGCCAAGATCAGCGCCGGCGAGCGCACCCAGTTCCTCGACGCCTTGCGCCTGGGCCTGACCCGCTCGTCCTACCTGTCGTCCTGAAGGCCCGGGCATCCCCAGTGATGCCTGTTCCGTCCCGGTACAAAGCCGCGCCCTCCCGATGGAGGGCGCGGCTTTTTTTTGAACTGTTTCCAGGTGCGCCACAGAAGAGGGGGCCCGTTCCATTTCAGCTAGCCTGCAAAGAGGCGTCCATGGTGGGCGCAACGAGGCTTGCTGATGCTCAATACATCGAAAGGCACCTGGCGTCTGCTGTTCGGCACCCTGGTGCTCAGCCTGCTGGCGGCCTGTTCGCCGCTCAAGGTGCTCAATTCCCTGACCCCCGACAGCACCTTTATCAAGACCCGGGACATTGCCTATGGCAGCGATCCACGGCAGAAGCTGGATGTCTATCAGCCCCGGCAGGCAGATCCCGGTGCACCGGTGGTGGTGTTCTTTTACGGTGGCAGTTGGAACAGCGGCTCGCGCAACGACTACGACTTTGTCGGCGAGGCCCTGGCCTCTCGGGGCATGGTGGCGGTCCTGGCGGACTACCGGCTGTATCCACAGGTGCGCTATCCGGCCTTTCTTGAAGACGCGGCCCGCGCCGTGGCCTGGACCCATGAACATATCGGCGAGTTTGGCGCCGACCCGCGGCGGCTGTTTCTGATGGGGCACAGTTCCGGCGCCTACAACGTGGCCATGCTCGCCCTGGACTCGCGCTTACTGGGGCAAGTCGGGCTGACGCCGCAGATCATCAAGGGCTGGATCGGCCTGGCCGGTCCCTATGACTTTCTGCCGATCCGCAACCCTGAGGTGCGCCCGGTGTTTTTCTACCCCGACTCGCCGCCGGACTCGCAGCCCATCAACCATGTCAGCCGGGGCGCGCCACCGGCCCTGTTGATCGCGTCCAGCGAAGACTCCCTGGTCAACCCACAGCGCAATACCGGCGGTCTGGCCAGCAAGCTGCGAGCGGCAGGCGTGCCGGTGCAGGAGTTCTACTTCTCCCGCACTGGCCACGCCACTCTGCTGGCGGCCTTGTCCCGGCCCTTGCGCGGCCTGGCTCCGGTACTGGATCGGGTCAGCGGCTTTGTCGAGTCGACGCCGAATCAGTGAGCTGCGGTAAACCAGCCGTCGCGTCGCTCCAGGTGCCAGGCGAAGGCTGCCAGGGTCAGGCTGCGCAGGAGCATGAACAGCAGGAAGGTCAGCCACAGGCCGTGGTTGCCGAAGCCTTGCAGGGCCCAGGCGAAGGGCAGCAGCAGGAGCACGGTGAGGAGCATGCCGTTGCGCATTTCCCGGGCTCGGGTGGCACCGATGAACAGACCGTCCAGCAGGTAGCTCCAGACGGCGATCAGGGGCAGTACGGCAAGGTAGGGCAAATAGGTGAAGGCGGTCTGGCGGACCTCGGGAATGTTGGTCTGCATTTCGATGAACAGGTGGCCTCCCAGCAGGAACAGCGCGGCAAAACCCAGGCTGGCCAGCAGCGACCAGCCGCCGGCCACCACCAGCGAACGGCGCAGGGCCTGGCGATCGTGGGCGCCGATGGCGTGGCCGCACAGGGCCTCTACGGCGTGGGCCAGCCCGTCCAGAGCGTGGGCGGTGAGCAGCAGGCCATTGAGCAGCAGGGCATTGGCTGCCACCGTGGCATCTCCCAGGCGCGCACCTTGCACGGTAATCAGGAAAAACACCGATTGCAGGGCCAGGCTGCGGATGAAGATGTCACGGTTCACCGCCAACAGCGGGCGCCAGCTTTGCCAGCGGCGCAGCGTGGCCCAGACGATCTGCCCCGGGTAGGCGCGCAGGGCCGGACGAGTCATGGCCAGGCCGATCAGGGCGCCGGTCCATTCGGCGATCACCGAGGCCCGGGCCGAGCCCACCACGCCCCAGTCCAGACCCAGGACGAACCACAGGTTGAGGGCGATGTTCACCAGATTGGTGCTGAGCAGGATGGTCAGCGGCGCCCGGGCGTTCTGGGTGCCGAGGAACCAGCCCACCAGGGCGAAGCTGGCCAGGGCCGCGGGCAGGCCCAGCAATCGGGTGTGGAAAAACGCCCGGGTCATCTGGTCCAGGTCCGCCGAGGGCTGCATCAGGTGCAAGGCTGCGCCGCTCAGCGGAACGCCGATGGCGCCCAGCACCAGTGCCAGGCCCAATGCCAGCAGCAGCCCCTGGAGCAGGATCTGGCGCAGGGCTGCGCCGTCGCCGCGGCCGGCGGCTTGGGCTGCGAAGCCGGTGGCCCCCATGCGCAGAAAGCCCATGGCCCAGGCCAGGAAGGTGTAGAGGCTGGCGCCCACTGCCACCGCCCCCAACTGATGAGCGTGGGGCAGGTGACCGATCACCGTGCTGTCCACCAGTGCCACCAGGGGCACGGAAATATTCGACAGGATCATCGGTGCGGCCAGGGCCCAGACGCGGCGATGGGTGGGGCGATGACGCCAATCGGTGATCAGGGGGGACATGCAGGCTCCTTGCGAGAGCCGGCATTGTAGCCTCGGCGCCAGGATGCGCCGAGGTTTAAGTCGCGGTTGAGGATCTGCCGCGCTTAGGTGATGCCGCGTTGCAAATCGCTGACCGGCGCTTGCGAGTGGGTGAGCAGGTTCTGACGCCCGCGGATCAGTGGATGATCCAGCTCAGCAGCCAGAGGCCGAGCACCAGCCAGATGATGCCGAGGATGATCGAGGCGCGCATGAAGGCACGGATCGCCGAGTAGAGGAACATCAGGCCGATGATCAGGCCGATGATGCTGACGATGGAGGTGTCCATCCCCAGCGCCCGGGACAGCCCGTCGACGAAGTTGCCACCGGCGTGGGTCAGGGTATTGAACAACCCGCTGAGCAGGTCGACGATAAACCGGATGACCGAACCTATGGCCTGGCCAAGCCACTCGAAGAAGCTTTCTACCTGCATGTGTGTGTCCTGATGAAAGAGGGGGGCGGGTGCCGAGCTCAACCTTGGGCCATGAATGCCCGCAGCGAGTTCCCTGTTAAGCATAGAAGCTGCCAGGGGCTGCACATTCTGTAGGAGCCGGCTTGCCGGTGAAAGCGCTCTTGCGTCCCGCGCCCAACCCCCGGAAGCTATACGCCTTCAGGAGACCCCGATGAACCTAGAGCAACTGACCCAACGCCTGCACGCCATTCGTGACCGTAACGACTGGCAGCAATTTCACAGCCCGAAGAACCTGGCCATGGCCGCCAGTGTCGAGATGGCGGAGCTGGTGGAAATCTTCCAGTGGCTGACCGAGGACCAGTCGCGGCAACTGCCTGCGGACAAGCTGGCTCACGCCGGACAGGAGGTGGGCGATATCGTCCTCTATCTGCTGTTGCTGTGCAGCGAGCTGGGGCTGGACATGGACCAGGTGGTGCGCAGCAAGCTGGCGGACAGCGAACGGCGGTTCTGCTCATGAGCGATCGGCATTTCGACCAGTTGGCGACCCGTTTCGCCGAGAAGATCTATGGCGGCGCCAAGGGCGCGATCCGCCTCGCGGTGCTCCAGGCCGACCTCAAGGAAAGCCTGCCCGAGCGGCCGTTGCGGGTGCTGGATATCGGCGCGGGTCTGGGGCACATGTCCCTGTGGCTGGCCCAGCGTGGGCACCAGGTGACCCTGGCCGAGCCTGCGGCGCCCATGCTCGAGGGGGCCCGCCAGCGCTTTGCCGACGCCGGGCAGCAGGCGACCTTCATCCAGGCACCCTGGCAGGAATTGCTGGGGCAGCTCACCGAACCCTATGACCTGGTGCTCTGCCATGCGGTGCTGGAATGGCTGGCCGAACCCCACGCGATCCTGCCGGTGCTGCACCAACTGACCAGCGCCGACGGCTGGCTGTCCCTGGCGTTCTATAACCGCGATGCCCTGGTTTATCGCAATCTGCTCAAGGGCCACTTCCGCAAGCTGCGCAAGAACGACATGGCCGGCGAGAAGCAGAGCCTGACCCCGCAACAACCGCTTGATCCTCGCGAGCTGGCGGCGCAACTTGAGGGCTTGTGGCGAGTCGAAACCCAGAGCGGCGTGCGGGTTTTCCACGATTACATGCCGGTGGAATTCCAGGCTCGCGCCGAGCTGACGGATCTGCTGGAGATGGAGTTGGCTCACCGCCGACACCCAAGTTTTGCCGGCCTTGGGCGTTATCTGCATTGGCTGTGCCGGCCGGTCTAACGGAGTGCGCAATGAAACGCCGCCTGGGTCTGATCTTCCTGTGTTCCGGGCTTGCCGCCTGTCAGGGCAGCAACCCCTACGTCGCCAGTAGCAACCCCCTGCCACCGGCGCCGCCGCAAGCGGCCAACACCTTCGACCGCAGCGCCTATCCGGCGCCGCAACGGGACTATGGGCGCTACCGCAACTGGGCCTGGCTCAATGGGCGCCTGCCCAACGGCTCGGCCTGGGCCGACTCGGCACAGATCGCCGAGGCGGTCAGCAATGCCCTGGACCAGCAGGGCTTGCGTCCCGTGCATGACTCGCGGCCGGCGGACCTGTGGGTCAGCGCCGACCTGCACCTTGAGAAGCGCCTGCGCCAGGTCCAGGACGACTATGGATATGGCGGCTATGGGGGGTACAACCGCTACGGGCCGGGCTATGGCATGTACAGCAGCGTGCCGGTGGTGCGCACCTACGAGGTGGAGGTCGTGGTGGTCCGGGTCAATCTGTTCGACGGCGCCAGCGGCCAGCCGGTATGGAGTGCCAGCGCCGAGACCAGCAGCAGGGGCAGCCTGAGTGAACGTGCCGATTCGCTGCGCGAGGCGGTGCAAAAGGCCATGGCCGCCTATCCTCCCAGTTAGTTGAACGGCGCCCGTTTTTTGTCTTCACGCGGAGAAACAGCATGTTCCATCGAATCGCGTTACTGGTGTGTGCCGCCTTGCTCAGTGCCTGCGCTGCCGACCAGGTCAATCATGACTTTGACGCCAGCCGGGACTTTGGCGCCTACCGCAGCTGGAGCTGGAAAGAACCCGCCCTGCAATATCGCCCCGACGACCCGCGCATCAAGAGTGACCTGACCGAGCAGCGCATCCGTCAGGCGGTGGCCGAGCAGCTGGACCAGCGTGGCCTGCGCCCGGCCCAGGGCGGGAATCGGGCTGATCTGAATGTCCAGGCGTATCTGATCGTCGAGGACCGCCAGCAGCAGGTCACCACCAACTATGGCGGAGGTTGGGGCGGCCCATGGAATGGCTACTGGGGCGGCCCGATGTACAACGAGACCCGTAACATCACCTATAAGGTGGCGACCATCCAGATCGATTTGCTGGACGGCAAGGACGGCAAGCTGGTGTGGCGTGGCAGTGATGAGCAGATGCTCAGCAGCTCGCCCAATCCCGCCGAACGCAGTGCTGCGGTGCGTACCACGGTGATGCGTATCCTGCAGAACTATCCGCCGCACTGAAGCGGCTCCTGAGTTTTTGCGAGGCTCATCGGGAACGCCGCATGAGGGGCTCCCGATGACCCCGCTCACCGCCAGTCAGCCGGGCTATCACCCTGCCAGCATGCCCCTCGAGCGTTGTCTACACTGCCTCATATTCTTGGAGGTAGCGCTCGGCTGCGAGCCGGTAAAGGAGTGCCCCGATGTCTCCCCTGAAGCGGTTTTCCGGCCCGGCTCGTCAACGCGGGGCCATTGGCCTGATGGCGGCGACGACCCTGGGCCTGGCGCTGTTGCTCATGTTGCTGGTGGTGGACAGCGGCCGGCTCTACATGGAGCAGCGCAAGTTGCAGCGGGTAGCGGACAACGCGGCGCTGGAAGCCGTCAGCCGTGGCGGCAATTGCCAGGCCGGCCTGACTGCCGCCACCTATGCCGGGCAGAGTGCAGTGCGCAATGGCTTCGTCGTCGCCACCGGCAGTACCCTCACCACCACCTGTGGCTCCCTGACCACCGGCGCCAACAGCTTGCGTACCTTCAATGCCAACCCGGCGCAGTCGGCAGCCGTGCGGGTAATTGCCACCAACACCGTACCCATCAGCGTGGCGTCGGGGGTGGGAGCGCTGTTCTCGCCAGGCCCGATCAACCTCACCACCCAGCTCAGCGCCACGGCCGTGGCTGCCGCGCCGACGCCACCGCTGGCGCAACTGAGCATTCGCAGCACCATAGGCACCGTCAACAGCGCCAATTCACCGATACTCAATGCCGTGGTGGGCGGCATGCTCGGCGGCAGTGTGAACATCAGTGCCGTGGGCTGGAATGGCCTGCTCAACAGCGACATCAATTTACTGCGCTACCTCGATCAACTGGCGATTGACCTGGGCGTTGCCGCCGGCAACTACACCCAGTTGCTCAATACCCAGGCCAGCCTGACCCGGCTGATCCAGACCGCCGCCACCGTGGTCCAGGCCAATGGCGCGACTGCCGACATACTGGCGGCCCTGGGGGCTCTGCAAGTAGCGGTGAGCGCCCAGATACCGCAGTTGAAGCTGGGAGACATCCTGAAACTGCAGACCGGTGCTGCATCCACCGCGCTGGATGCCAACTTGCAGCTCTTCCAACTGCTGCAAGCGATGATTCAACTGGCCAACAGCAAAAGCGCAGTGGCGGCGGTGATACCGGCCAACCTGCTGGGCCTGGCCAATGTGACGGTCAGGGTCAAGGTCATTGAGCCACCGCAGTTCTCGACTGTCGGTGACCCTCGGCTGGCCATCCTCGATCCCTTGGGTGCCAATCGCATCTACGTACGCACAGCCCAGGTACGGACGCTGATTTCGGTCAACCTCACAGGCCTGTCCGGAGTGACCGGCCTGGCCAACGCCTTGCTGGGGCTGGTGGGCTCTCTGACTCCGACCCTCAACAGTGTCCTGAGTCTGAATCTGGCCGCAACCATCAACTCCTTGGGCTGCCTGCTGGGCGCCGGGTGCCAGCAAGTCGACCCGCAAGTGCTGCCTTCTCCGCGAATCGATATCAACCTGGAGCTGGGGGGCGCCAAGGCCTACGTCACCAACTACAGCTGTCCGACGGGCAACACCGGAACCAAAAGCCTCACGGTGCACAGCGAGTCGTCCCTGGCCGACATCAAGGTGGGGCAGATTGATCCCAGCACCGCGTTCTCTTCCTCGACGCAACCTGTGGTGACGCCGCTGCCGATCATCGACCTGGGTATCTGGACCTGTCACAAGATTCTCGGGATCGGCAGTTGCGGGCCGGCGCGCACGGCCTTCGCCGCAGGGGGCATCGGGATCAAGGTCGACAGTTCGCTGGGGCTCAGCCAGACCGGGCCGAACGTGGGGCGGGACCTGATCTACTCAAGCGGTGCGCCGGACTTTTCCGTACCGCGCAATGTCAACCAGGCGCCGACTTACCAGAACGCCGCCCCGACCAACAACCTCGTCAACAGCCTGTCGGGCACTATTGCCGGTATCAGCCTGCAGGTTTACCAGCCGGTCAGCGCCAACCTCCTTGGTTCGGTGGTGGCAGTAGCGGGAGGCGTGATCAATGGTGTCACCAGCCTGCTCATGCCGCTGATCAGCAACCTGTTGAGTCCCCTGCTCGATCCGCTGTTGAACAACTTGTTGACGACGTTGGGGGTCAGCCTGATGGACGTCCAGGTTGGCGCCAACCTCACCTGTGGGCAGACGGGCAGGGCCTATCTGGTGATCTGATCCGCCTGGGCAATCGGCAGTTCGATGCAAAAGCGCGCTCCGTCCTGACCGTTGCTGACACTCAGACGACCGCCCATGTTCTGGACTATGCCGTAGCTCACCGACAGACCGAGCCCGGTGCCGACGCCCACCGGCTTGGTGGTGAAGAAGGGCTCGAAGATCCGCTCCAGCAACCGCGGGTCGATGCCGCCGGCGTTGTCCTCGACCCACAGGCGCACCCACTGTTCGTCGCGCTGGCCGTGTATGGCAATCCAGGGTTTGAAATCCTTCTGCTGCCCCTGCTTGCCCAGCAGGGCGTCTCGGGCATTCACCAGAAGGTTGATCAACACCTGTTCCAATTGGTCGACAAAACCCAGCACCTGAACCTCGAAACCCAGCTCGCTGATACGCAGTTCCAGCCCCTTGCCGCGCATGCCCTCGGCCAGCAGCGACAGGGTTCCCTCGATGGCCTGGGCCGGGTTGAAGGGCTGTTGTTCCACCTCCGAGCGACGGCCGAATACCCGCATGTGATCCACCACGCGGGCAGCCCGTTGGACCTGCGCGTCGATGCGGTTGAGTTTGTCGGTGAGGTAGTCGATCTGGATATCGCCATTGTTCAGGCGCTTGAGCACATTGACGATGGCCATGCGCATCACGTTGAGCGGCTGGTTGATTTCATGGGCCAGGCCGGTGGCCATTTCCCCCAGGGTGGCCATTTTCGCGCTTTGCGTCAGTTGCTGCTGGGAACGCCGTACTTCGGTGTTGTCACGGCCCACGGCCTGGATTTCCAGCAACTGCCCCTGTTCATCGAATACCCCTCGATCCGACCAGACCCACCAGGCGTGCTCACGCCCTGGCAGTTGCAGGTTGATCTCAGCGGTGCTGACCGGAAACTCCGGGCTCAGCAACTTGAGCCGCCGTTCGAAACCCTCGCGCTGTTCGGCGGACAGCCACTGTCCCAGGTTGCTCCCCGGCAGATCTTGCGCGGCGCACTCCAAATAGGCCGCCAGTGGCCGGTTGCCAAAGGTCAGGGTCAGGTCCGGGCGGTAGCGGCAGATCATCGCCGGCGAGTCTTCCACCAGAATCCGGTAGCGTTCCTCGCTCTGGCGCACCTGTTCGGCGGCCAGGGTGGCTTCGGTGACGTCCAGCCACAGGCCAACGGCCTCCACCGGCAGGCCCAAGTCATCGCGCAGCAGCCGGGCTTCGTCCAGTACCCAGTGGAAGTTTCCCTGCCGATCCCGCAGTCGGTAGCGGCCGTGGACATGGCCTTCACGCAGCAGTTGGCGGCAGCGCTGGAAGTACAGGTCGCGGTCCTCGGGATGGACCCAGTCAGCCAGGGTTCCTTCGCGGCAGTCTTCCAGGCTCCAGCCCAGCAGGGGTTGCAGGCTGGCGCTGAAAAAACTCGGCTGCAGGGCGCCTTCCTGGTAGCGCTGGACATAAATCACCGCCGGCGAGCTGGCGATCAGGTTATCCAGGCGGGCATGGGCCGCGGCGGCTTGTTGCTGTTGGTTCTTGATGTCGCTGATATCCAGCATGAACCCCACCAGCCGTTGCTGTTCCCCTCGTCCCAGGGCCTGGCCCTGCAAACGGTACCAGCGTGTCGGTGCGCTCGGGTCAGGTTCGTGTAGGCGTACGCAGAGCAGCAGTGGCTTGCCCAGTTTCAGGGCCTGCAGGCGGCTGTTGAGTTCGGCGCGGTCGGCGGGGTGAATCAGTTCCAGCCAGTCCTGGACGCTGAGTCTGTTGCTGGGGGCGGGCAGGTGCAGGCTGGCGGCCAGTTGGCTGGCCAGCAGCACCTCGGCCGTGTCGGCGCAGAGCTCCCACCAGCCGGCTCCCAGCAGCCCTTGCAGGGCTTCCAGGCGTTCCAGGTGCAGGTGATGACGCTGTTCCCGCAGGCGGCTGAGCAGTGGTCCGGCCAGGGCCGTAGTGAGCATCAGCCAGTCGCGGTCCAGCAGGTTGGGCGCGTGTTGCTGCACGGCGTAGCAGCCGCACAGCAGCCAGGCTGCGACGCCATGGTCGTCCCGATAGGGCACCAGGAAACCTTCGCGATGGCCGAAGATGCCCTGCAGCCGCGGGTGTTCATTCAGGCCCTGGATATGATTCAGATGCAGCGGTGTATTACCGCTCAAGCTGTCCAGGCCGGTGCCCAGATCCTGGTCGTCATGCCACAGTCGTGGCGCGTCATGGGCGCTGTAGCAACTGTGGATGACCCAGCTCTGCTCCTGTTCGTCGAGCAAGGCCAGGCCCAGGCAGGGGATATGCCAGTAGCGAGCCAGGTCGGCGAGCTGGTCGTGCAGCACGTCCGGCAGGCGGGTCAGGTTGCACAGGCGGATCTGTTCACTGATCTGCGCGGCGAAGATCTGACATTGCTCACGGCTCAGGGCCTGCTGGCGTTGTTGAATCAGGTCGCCGATGTCCAGCAGATGCAGCAACCATTGCGAGCCCCAGGGCTGGAGCCAGCCGCGCAGGTGCAGGGGCTTGCCTCCCTGCCCGCGCAGGTCCAGGTCCAGCACCTGTCCGCTCCAGTCGGCGGGACGGCCTTCGAGGGCCAGGGTGCTGCCGGGCAGGAGGTAGTCCAGCAGGTGCGGAGGCTCGGGGGAAGGCGGCAGTTGGGCCAGTCCATGGCGCAATGGTCCGTTGCTGGTAAGGACCCGGCCGTGGTGATCGAGTACCAGTTGCAGGCCGACAGTCTGGGGCGGTACCCGGGACTCGTCGGCGGGGAGTGGCTGACGGCCCAGCAAGCGTCCGAGAAGCCTGTCCCCAGAGGTCAAAATTGCACACTCGAGATGGCGGTCAGGTTGGTGGGCAGGTTGGGCACCGGGCCGACCACCGGCAACACCAGGCGCGGCAGCACCTGGGTGAGTTTCTGGGTGGGGTAGTCGACCCGAACGGTGAGCACGCCGTTGGCGTACACCGCGCTGTGATCGGTGGCGACGAAGTTGAAGGCCGGCGGAATCCAGCTGGTCTGGCTCTGTACCACCGTGTTGGCCAGGTTCTGCACCGTGGTGGCGTAGTTGGCGGTATTGGGGTCGACCGCCACGGCCCGGCGCACCGCCTCGGCAGTCGCCTGGTTGAAGGACTGCATCATCAGCAGCGGCAGGCTGTAGCTGACCAGGCCATAAAACACCGCGAAGAAGATCACGAACACCGCGGCGAACTCGATCGCCACAGCACCTTTCTGCTTTCTAGGGAGGCCCGGTTTCATGAGTGCGTCTACCCTGACAACCACTATGTCCATTGAGCATAGGATCAATCCGGCAAAAGGAACCGTTTTAGGCGATGCATTTCTGGGTTTTGTGGATCTGGTTGGCAATCTGTGCGCTGCAGGATCTGCATCAGCGGCGCATCGCCAACACCTTGACTCTGGGCGCCGCACTGCTGGCCGTCCTTTACCTGTTGTGGACCGGCAATACCTGGCTGGGTGCCAGTGCCGCACAGGGCGGTTGGGCATTGTTGCTGGCCCTGCTGTTCACCCTGCCCGGGTATGCCATGGGCCGGATGGGCGCGGGGGACGTCAAGTTGATGGCGGCCCTGGGGCTGCTCTGCGACCCTGAGCATCTGCTGGGGGCCTTTATCGGCGCCGGGCTCTGCAGCCTGGTGTGGCTGCTGATCGCTCCCAGGCTCTGGGTGCAGCAGAAACAAGGGCTTGGGCCCCAAGGGGGAGCGTCCGGCCGGGGCTTGTCAAAAAAATACCCATTTGCCCCCTTTGTACTGGCTGGAATGGTCTTAACTATGAGCGTGATCCACTAGTCGCCGGGCTGATTAATGCTATGTACATAGTCGGAAAGTGGGTCTAGGTTTTAAGTTGTAGCTGCCCGGATCCTGCGGGGCAGGACAGGAGTGGCCAGTCGACGATCGGCCCGCACGGAGTAGCACGTGAACAAGCTCACCTCACAGATGAAAGTGCTCGTGGTCGATGATCAGCCACTGATTGTCGAAGAACTTTGCGAGTTTCTTGAAAGCAGTGGTTACCGTTGTGTTCCTTGCGAGTCCAGCCGCCAGGCTGTGGATTGCTTCAACAAGGACCCGGAAATCTCCCTGGTACTGTCCGACCTGCACATGCCCGATATGGACGGTATCCAGCTGGTGCAGGAACTGCAGCGGCTGGCCGGCAAGCATCGGGTATTCGAAGCGATCATGCTCACCGGCCAGTCGGACAAACAGGATGTGATCAAGGCCCTGCGCGCGGGCATTGCCGACTACTACCAGAAACCCATCGACCTGGACGAACTCCTCGAAGGCCTGCAGCGTCAGGAAGTCGCCTTGCAGGAGCGGCAGAAGAACTTGCACCTGGGGCACCTGAACCAGAAGCTGCAGTTTCTTTCGGAGTCCATCGACGATTTGTACCAGGACCTGGACAAGGTCCGGCGTACGCCCGCCGCCAGCCGCAGCGAGGAGTCTCAGGGCGACAGCGCCGCAGACACGGACTCCATCGAGATGCCGGCAATCTTCAACCAGCTGTCGCCACGACAACTGGACGTGGCGCGACTGGTGGGCAAGGGGCAGACCAACTATCAGATCGCCTGCGAACTGGGGATCACCGAAAACACCGTCAAACTCTACGTTTCCCAGGTCCTGCGGCTGACCCACATGCACAACCGCACACAGCTGGCCCTGGCCTTGTCACCGAGCAATTCGGGACTGCGCCAGCGGGTCACCGCCCACTGATAGCGAGTCGTGCGTGGCGGCGGTGCTGGTTTCACCGCCGCTTGATTGCCTCCTGACTATTTGGTTTTCACCTTGCCACCGGCATCCGGATCGTACAGGTCCGGAATTTCGTATTGATATTTTTTCAGCCAGCGTTGCAACGCCAGCTCACGTTCCGTGGGGGTCGCCGTCTGTGGCTGCGGCGAGGCCACCAGGTTGCGACTTTGCAACAGCAGCCAGCCTTCGGTCTCCTGCTGCTGGGGCGAGGCGGGGCCTGCGTCGATGGCCTGGGCGGTCAGGGGCAGCGTCAGCAGGACGGTGCAGCAGAACATGGGCAGTTTCATTTTCAGCGCTCCTTGGACGGGGTGACCTCAGGCTGCAGGGTGGTGGACCCCTTGGCCACCTGGGACACGGAGGCGGTGGTTATCGCGGGTTTTCCGAGCTCCTCGGCGCGGGCCTGGGCCTGGGCAAACTGCTGGGGATTCAGGTTGGCCTGGCTGACCACTTCGGCGGCTTGCTTCCAGTTGTCCTGATAGAGCAACAGGGTCACCAGGTTGATGGCCGCCAGCGGCTCGGATTGTTTGAGCTCGATGGCGGTGAGGAATTCGAAGCGTGCATCTTCGATGCGCAACTGGTTGAGGTAGACGACTCCCAGGTCGTTGCGGATTTTTTCATTGGTCGGTGCCAGTCGTGCGGCCCTTTGCAGGTGAGTCTGGGCCTGGCCGTTGTCACCTCGGGCTGCCGCCAATTGCCCCAGGCCATGTTCACCCTCGGCGGCCAGGCAGGAGCCCAGCAGGCTGCGGTACAGCGGCTCGGCTTCACTACGCCCCAGCAGCCGGTAGACCCGGGCCTTGCGCACTCGCACCTCGGCGAGGTTGTCCGGCAGGTTCTGCAGGTTGGCAAGGCTGGCGTGCAGCTTGCCGTCGTTGGCCATCTCATCGGCGAGGTTCACCGCCAGTTCCTGCTCGGAGCTGAGCTTGGCGCAACTGGCGGAGTTGGTCAGGGCCGCCCACGGCACCTGACCGTTGCTGGCGCACCCGCCGAGCAGCAACAGGCTGGCGGCGACAATCATGGCTTTCATCAGATTCCCTCTAGGAAGCAAAGGCTCGGGCGATGGCGGTGAAGCCCGGCCCGGCCAGCACGATCAACAAGGCGGGGAAGAGAAACAGCATCATCACCACCGACATTTTGGCCGACATTTTCGATATGTATTCCTGCAGGCGGGTCAGGCGCCGGTCGTCGAGCAACTGTTTGAGGGCCTGCAGGGATTTCATCGCCCCGCCGCCTTGCAGTATCAGTTGCTGGAGAATCACGCAGGTGTCGGTGAATTCGTCCACCGCCAGCAGGGTCGCGGTCTGGTTGAGCTCCTGGCCCAGTTCCAGGCCCGAATCGACCCGTACCAGGATCAGGCGCAGCTCGTGGGTCAGTTCCGGCAGCAACTTCCCGGCTTCGTTGCTCAGGACCCGCAGGGCCTGTTCCACGGCCATGCCCGATTCGAACAGGATGCGCAGCAGGGGAATGAAGGTGGAGATCTCCAGGGCGATATGCTTCTGCCGGCGGTGAGCGGCGTAGGCCAGGGCACGCTTGGGCAGCAGATAGCCGGCCCCGGCAGCCAGCATCGGTACCAGCCATTTGCTTTGAGCGTGGGGGAACGCCACTTCCTGGACGAAGATCACCAGGCACACCGCCAGCACCGGGGTCGCGATCTGGCTGGCGGCGAACAGCGAGCGCTGGGTGGCGCGACGCCAGCCCAGACGGTTGAGCAGAATTTGCGTTTCGCTGTCCATGCTGACAGCGCGCTGGCCGAAACGGCTGTCGCCCAGCAGTCGCAGCCAACTGCCCAGGCGGTTGTCACGGGTCATGTTGCCCTGCAGTCGCTGGGCAATCTGGCGTTCGCGCCGGCGTTGCTCCAGCACGCCGTTGCCAAGCAGCAACAAGGCTCCGAAAAACAGCATCGCAGCGGCCAGCAGAAGCATTTCAGATACTCCTCAACATGCGCCACAGGGCCAGGCAGCCGAAGATCTGCAGGCACACGGCAGTGATCAGCATTTTCTGTCCGGAAGGGTCGTGCCACATGCCCAGCATGTAGCCCGGGTTGGTGAGCATGAAGTAGCCCACCAGCAGCAGCGGCAGGGTTCCCAGGACCCAGGCGGTCATGCGGGTTTCGCCGGTCATCGCGCTCAGTTGTCGGGCCCCTTGCTCGCGCTCGCGAATCAGCTTGATGAGGTTTTCCAGTAGCTCGCTGGCGTTGCCGCCGTAACGGTGATTGACCTTGAGGCCCAGGGCGAACATGCGTAACTCGTCCTGTTCGTAGAACTCGGCGAAATCGCTGACCGCGTCCGGCAGATTGACCCCCAACTGCACATTGCGCTGGATACGCCCCATGGCTTGTTTCAGCGGATCGTTGCTGGCCTCGATGGCTCCCAGCACGGCATCTGCCAGGGTGCGTCCGGACTTCAGGCTGCGCACGCTGTGATCCAGCAAGGGGGGCAGTTGCTCGATCATGCGTTTGAGCCGGCGCTGGTACAGCCAGGCGATATACAGGCGCAACAGCAGAGGTGGGCCGAAGATGCAGCCCAGCAGTCCGAGCCAGTCCCCCAGCAGGTAGCCCAGCAACATGAGCACTGCCCACACCGCCAGCCACAGGCCCAGGCGCTCACTGGGCTGGCCCAGGCCGGCGCGGGCGAAGGCGCGCTCCAGACCGGTCCATGAACTGCGTTGCGGGCTCAGTTCGGGTTGCCCTTCGGCCAGCCGATTGAGCACCCGTTCACGCTCGGTCTTGCGCACGCCGTGGTAGAACAGCCAGCCGGAAAGCCCCAGCAGAATCAGGCAGATCAAGGTAAGCAGCAGACCGATCATGGGCTACCTCGCCGGTTCAATTGACGCCCAGCCCGCTCTCGCGGCGCAGTTTGTCCCCCGCCGGGTTGAGTGCCTCGCGCAAGAAGCCAAAGCCCAAGCCGCTGCGGCGATCCAGGCGGAACAGGGTATTGGTGACATAGATGTCATCGCGAATGCCCACCACCTCCACCACTTCGCTGACGCAGCGCCGGCCATCGGGCAGGCGGGTCAACTGGATCACCACATCCAGGGCTGCACAGATCATCTGCCGCAACGTGCGCTCGGCGATCTGACGGCCGGTCAGGCCCACCAGGGTCTCCAGGCGCAGCAGGGCATCCTGGGCGTTGTTGGCGTGCACCGTACTCATGGAACCATCGTGGCCGGTGTTCATCGCAGTCAGTACATCCAGCACTTCCACGCCGCGGATCTCACCGAGGATGATCCGGTCCGGGCGCATCCGCAGGGCGTTGCGGATCAGGTCGCTGGCCTTGACCTCGCCATGGCCCTCGGCATTGGGCGGGCGGGTTTCCAGGCGCACCACATGGGGGTGTCCCAGTTGCAGTTCGGCCACGTCTTCGATGGTTACCAGCCGCTCGTGGGGATTGATCAACTGGCTGAGGATGTTCAGCAGGGTGGTCTTGCCGGTACCGGTGCCGCCGCTGATCAGGATGTTGCAGCGTTTGCCCACGGCTTCCTGGAGGAACTCGAAGATCGCCAGGTCGATGGTCTGCATGGCGATCAGGTCGCTGCTCTTGAGCATGTCCTTGCGAAATTTACGAATCGACAGGCAGGGCCCGTCCAGGGCAATCGGCGGGATGATCGCGTTGACCCGGCTGCCGTCCGGCAGGCGCGCATCGACCATCGGCGAGGACTCGTCGAGGCGTCGGCCCAGGGGCGCGAGGATCCGTTGCATGACCCGCTCGACGTGGTGGGCGTCGATGAAGCGCAGGTCGCTCTGGTGCAGGACGCCGTCGCGCTCGACAAACACCCGGTGCGGGCCGTTGACCAGAATCTCGGTCACCGCCGGATCGCGCAGCAGCACTTCCAAGGGGCCGAAGCCGGTCAGCTCATCGACGATCTCCTCCGCCAGCCGTTCCATTTCATAGCGGGAAATCGCCAGGTGCATGCGCGCGATGTACTCCGCCACTTTGTCGGTGACGAACTGCGAGAGGTTCTGCCGGGAGCTCTCCAGCAGGTTTTTTCCCGACTCTTCGATGGCATCGATGATGTAGCGATGCAGCACCAGTTTCAGGCCTTCGTGGTCGCTATTGCCCGGTGCCGTGCGGGCCGGGGCGCCAAAGAGTTTTTCGCCGCTCATTTGCCCCCCATGATTCTATTGAGCCAGCCGGCCTTGGGCTGGGGCAGGCCTTCGGAGCGCTTGGCCAGGCGTTCGCCCAAGGTGCGAATACTTTGGGTCAGGCTCTCCCGGGGGGCCATTTCAAACAGGGTGACCCCCTGGTTCTTGGCGTTCAGGCGTACCTCCGGGCTGTAGGCCAGCACCGCGATCACTTCCAGGCCGAAGGTCTTGCCCAGGGTTTCGGAATCCGGAGTGACGGCGCGCAGGTAGCGGTCCACCAGCAAGCGCGCGTGTTCCAGTTTCATGCCCTTTTCGCGCCAATGATTGAGGACTGCCAGGTTGCGCCGGCAATCGAGGACATTCTGGTCGGTGCACCACAGCAGCTTGTCGCAATGGCTGACGAAGGTCCGCAGGGCTTCGCTGTCCGGCTGGCCAACGAGGTTCACCACGATGTGCTGGAAGTGCTGGCGCAGTGCGCTGAGCAACATGTACAGCTCAGCTGCGCTGGTGTGTTCCAGGGGCTCGTCGTGACTGGCATAGGCGAGGATTCGCAAACCCGCTTCAGTGCTGGTGAAGGCACTGTCGATCAGGGTGGCGTCCAGGCGCCGCAGGTGTCGCAGGGCATCACCGAAATGGAACGAGCTCTCCAGCCCCAACAGCGCCAGGCTGTCGCCACGGGGCAGGCCGAGGTCCAGCAACAGGGTCTGCTGGCCACTCTTCTGTACCACCAGTGCCAGGTGTCCAGCCAGGAGTGCACCGTCGCTGTCGCTTTGCGCGCCATAGAGCACAGTCAGGCCACCCAGCTGGGTGTTGGGCGTCACCGCCGGCAGCCGCTTGCTCAAGCGCCTGACCAGGCCGGCGACCTCACTGGAGCGCGAGCCGTAAGCGACGAAGTCCCGGGCGCCGGCGCGCATGGCGTTGAGTACCAATTGATTGTCCATACCATCGCCGAGGGCGACGATCGCCAGCATCGGCTTGGCTTCCAGGGCCCCTTCGATCAGCGCGGCCTGGGCCACCACATGTTCGCGGTCGAGGCCGACGAACACCAGATTGGCGAAGGTCACGTCCACCAGTGCCAGCAACTCGTCGAGGCTACCATCGGCCCCCACCACCTGGCCCAGGGGCGCCAGGGCCCCTTGCAGCCACTCAAGGTCAGTGCTGTTGCGGGTGATGGCAAGAAAGGTCTGGCTCAGGCTCTGGCTCATTGCGATAGCCCGCTGCGCTTGTCGAAGTTGCCGTTCTCGAGGAAGAACATGCGATAGAAGTTCGGGTCGTAGCTGCGCAACCGCTCACCGGGCAAGGCCGGCAGCTTGGCGTCGGCGGCCAGGGGCTGGACCAGGTGCGGAGTGACCACCATCAGCAGCTCGCGCTCTTCGCGATTGATCGTCGAGTCGCGAAAGAACGCCCCCAGTACCGGAATGTCCCCCAGCCCCGGAAACTTGCTCACCTGGGAACTGTTGCGGGTGCTGATCAGGCCGCTGATGACGAAACTTTCGCCATCGGCCAGGGAGACACTGGTGTCCGTGCGGCGCACGGTCAGTGCCGGTACCACGGTCCCGGCGATGGTCACGCCGTTGCTGTAGTCCAGCTCGCTGACTTCCGGGGCCACTTTCAGCGAGATGCGACCGCTGTCGACAATGGTGGGAGTCAGGGTCAGGCGGATGCCGAATTCCTTGTATTCGATGGTCACGCTGTCGCTCCCGGTGCTGGGTACCGGAATAGGAATCTCGCCACCGGCGAGGAAGCTCGCACTCTGGCCACTGAGGGCCACCAGGGACGGCCGGGCCAGGGTGTAGGCGAAGCCGCTGCCCTCCAGCGCGTTGATCAGGGTCAGCACCCGGCCGTTGCCGAAGCCGATATTGAAGGTGCCATTGTCCAGGGGGATGTTGGTGCGCCGGCCACCGAAGGTCGGGGTGACGCTGCCGGAGGTACCGCCGCTGATGGGAGCGGTGCCGGGAGAGCCGAACAGGAAGTTGTGCCCGCGGCCGAAGATCGAGGCACTGGCCTCCTTGAGCTTGGTGCGGCTGACTTCGACGAAGCGGATGTCGGTCTGTACCTGGCTGGGCAGCAACGGGTCGTTGCTGATTGGCAAGCGGCTGGCGGTCATGTCGGCAGTGGCCCGACCGCGCACGAACACCATGCTCTGGCGCGCAGTACTGGAGCAGGAGGTCCAGACCATCAGGCTGGTGGCGCCGGGGGCCATGCCCGTGAGGAGAAAGGCCTTGTTGCCGTTGGCGTGGACATCGGCGACTTTCGGATCGCCCACCGCCAGGCGGGTGATGGCCACCGGGGACTGCAGCTCCTGCTGCAAACCTTCGCCCACTTCCAGCACTGCCGGCAACGGTGCCAGGCTCGAGCAGCCCGACACTGGTGCCGCCAGGGCCTGGTTCCAGAGCAACTGACTCAGGCCCAGGGTCAGCAGTGTGGTGAACAGCGGCATGGAACGACTGCGCATGTAGTGCATCCTTGCTCAATCAGGGAGTTTGTTGAGAAACCTGGTTACCTCGGATGACCTCCACCGCCGAGCGTGGTGCGCCACCGTGGGCGACCGGACTACGGGGAGCGCTGCCGAGGGCCAGTTGAGTGAACTGGAACAGGTTGCTGTTGGCTGCATCGAGGTGGCCGATGGCGTCCTCATGGCCAGCCCAGTAGTGGGCCAGGCGCTGTTCCTCGCTGCTACGCACGGCCAGTCGCAGCACACCGACCTGGGTGGCGAGCATCAGCCGGCTCAAGAGCTGCTCGGGAACGGCCAGGACCACGGTACGGGCGGCAATGCGGCGCTGGTCCTGTTTGAGCCTCTCCTCACTGCTCACGGCAGGGGCGGCAGGCTGTCCGTCGTTGGTCAGTCCCAGTTGCTCGCCCACCGCCAGTACCCGCATGGCGGGCACGGCGATCTGTGCCGATTGCTGGGGATTGGTCGTGTCCTGGCGCAGGAACAGCAGCACGTCGACATAGTCCCCTGGGCTCAGTTGCCCGGCGGCGCCGATCACTTCATCCACCGCTACCGCCAGGGCCCGTTCATCACTGCGAATCATCCGTGCCAGGGCGCCACCGGTATCGAAACTCTGGGCGTTGAGCCAGGTGCCAGCGCTCAGTTGCCGCCAGGGCGTACGTCCCACAGCCTGATCAATGGCACTGAGGCTGCCGGCCGGCGCGGTGCGCAGTTTTTCCAGCGCCAGATCCGCGGCGGTGAGGGGAACGAAAGGTGGCACATCACGCACCAGTACCACCACGGGTTGGCGAGTCTGGTCCTCGGCATTGCTGGTGATTTGTTCGACGACTCGGGGGGCCACCGGTTGAGCCGGTGGTGCCGGTTCGGGTTGACGGCTGAGGACCAGGCCCCAGTAACCGAAAAACACCGCACCCAGCAGCAGAAGTCCAGCCAGACCCATGGTGACGCGACTGTTCATAAAGGCTCTCCCTATCCTGCTGCACTACCAGCCCGTGATTCCAAACGAGTTAATTTCGCAATCAGGCAGCTATGAACATGCAACTATTTCGCTATGTGAAGGTAGTTGAGCTAGGACGAAATGCCATTAACTCGGCGAAAAATAGCTAACAAAAGTATGAGTTGCTCAACGGGAGTGGTTTTTTGGCGCCAACCATCCGATTAATACTTAGTGATTAATTAGTTCTTACAGTTGCTGGGCCGGGCATTGTTGACAATGCTCAGGTGGCAGCGGGGAATTTTGCCCGGTGCTGTTCCAGTGGCGCCTTGCGGCGCAAAGGAGAGCTAGGATGATTCTTCAATATTTGTTGCTCAGGGCGCGCCTGTTTTTTGACCGCACCGAAGGCGCATCCGCGATCGAGTACGCGATTGTCGTGGCGATGGTGGCAGTAGTGGTCGTAGCGTTCGTCACCCCCCTGGGGGATCGCGTGCTGGCTATCTTCAACAACATCCTGACCAACCTTGGAGGCACCACCGTCACCCGGCCTACCCCTTGATCATCGAGATTGCCCGGATGAGCAGCCGCTGGGCAGCGCTCGACAGACCTTCAAGCCACCCCCGGTTCCGTGCAGGCCTTCGGTTTTCTCGAACCGAAGGCCTGCTGGCGGTTGCGCCGTCGGTGGCCTGATGTTCGACGGCTGCGTTCAACCACGGGCGTGACGCTCACTCCAGGGTACTGTCCATGACTTCCCCCCAACCCGCACGCCAGCAATTGCTGCTGGTGGACGACGAAGAAGACGCGTTGATGGAACTCGCCGAGCTGCTGGAGGGCGAAGGTTTCTGCTGCTTTACCGCCACCTCGGTGAAACGTGCGCTGGAGCACCTCACCCGACATCCGGATATCGCCCTGGTAATCACTGACCTGCGCATGCCGGAGGAGGGAGGCCTGTCGCTTATCAAGAGGCTGCGAGAGCACACCTCCCGCCAGCACTTGCCGGTGATCGTCATGTCGGGTCACGCAGACATGGATGACGTCAGTGACCTGTTGCGCCTGCAGGTCCTGGATCTGTTCCGCAAGCCGATCTATCACGTGCGCCTGCTGGAAACCCTCAATAATCTGTTTCCCCAACCCCGGCTGCATGTGGTCGGTCCCTGACATCCAGGCTTGCACCAGCGTTTTTGACCGGCAAAAAAAGACCCGCTGGCGAGCGGGTCACAATCACGCAACTGTTCAGAGCTGATAGCTGAAGCTGAGGGTGTAGCGCGGTCGGCGGTTGTAGGTGTCCAGGGCTTCATCGGACATGGGCTTGGCTGCCTCCAGAGCGATGTTGTAGTACTTGGAGTCGCCGAAGCGCAGGCCCACAGCCGCCGATGACAGGTTGCTGCCCTTGACCGGCAGTTGGTTGAACCAGGTCTTGGAGCGGTCCAGCACGACGTAGGGTTGCAGTACCCGAACCCAGGGACCCTCACGATGGAAGCTGTAGTTCACCTCATAGGCCACGCCCCAACCCTTGTCGCCGGTGGCCTGATCGTCGGGGTAACCACGCGCGAAGTTCTGCCCGCCGAAACTGGCCCGTTCACTGTCGGGCAGGTTGTCGTCGCTCCAGTACAGGGCCGCGGAAAGCACGCCCTGCAGGTTGTCGAAGAAACGGTCGCTCTGTACCCCCGCCACACGCAGGCGGAAGAAATCCAGGTCGTAGAATTCGTTGTTGGTCTTGGCCCCCATGCTGTCCAGGCCCTGGTAGATACCGGCGCTGAGGATTCGCAGTTGGCGCGGATCGGACTTGCTCCAGTCGCCCTCCAGGGCCAGGGCGCGGATATCGGTCTCCTCTTCCAGGGTCAGGGGAGTGTTGCTCACCCGATAGCGAGTCTTGTCGTTCACTGCATACAGGCGCGTACCGGCGGTGAACATCTCATTGGGCGAGGCGATGAAGGGGAGGTTGATGCCAATGGAGAAACGGTCGTTCTCGCGATGGGGCTCAAGCTCCAGGCCATTGACCAATTGCACGTTGCTGCGTGGATCACTGCGGTAGCGCGCACCGTAGAGGCTCAGTTGCGTGCCCTCGGAATCCAGCAACTGGCTGTAGTCCAGGCGGTAGTAGTGTTCCTTGTCCTTGCCTGGGGGGAACAATCCGCTGAGGCTGAGCCGTTCGCCCCAGGCAGTTTGCGAATTGCTGGTAATGCCCACCAAGGCCTGCAGACCATTGCGGTTGTCGTCGGTGCTGTTGAGGGTGGTGGTGATGGGCTTGCGGCTGGCCACGGCCACCAGTTGCGTCGCACCGTCGGTGGTTCCCGGTGGCGGCACCACCGCCTGCAGGGTCACACCCGGTACCCGGCCCATCAGCGTGGTATAGCGTTCGAAGGTCTTGCGGGTCAGCGGGCGCTCGGCCTTTAGCTTGCTCACCAGTTTGTCCAGGTAGGCGGACACCGGACCGATGTCGCCCTGCAACTGGTAGTCCCTGATATAGCCTTCCACCAGCACCACCCGCAGGACACCCTGGTCGAAGTTCTGCTGCGGCATGAAGGCATAGGACAGCAGGTAGCCGTCGTTCTGGTAGCGTCGGGTGATCTCGCGGGTGGCCTCGATCAATTGAGCGAAGCTGGTTTCATGGCCGATCAATGGCTGGTAGATCGCCGCCAACTCCTCAAGAGGGTAGACCGTGCCGCCTTCGATCTGTACCTGGCGCACCGTGACCTTGGTGCCCATCATCAGCGGCTGCTGCCCTTGGGGGGCTACGGGTTGCTCGGGCATCTGCGGCTGCGGTGTGGCCGGGCGGTAGGCGTCCACCGGCAGGTTGGGCTGGGGGAGGTTGGTAATGCTGTCGTTACTGTTGAGAAAACGGGGAAGGGAGTCGGCGTAGGCGGAGGTACAGCATCCAATCAACAACAAACTGGCCAACGTGCGCATAGGACACTCCATGGTCAAGCCGCAGCGGTGCTAAAAGTCCTCATTCCATGCACCGTTCAGGGTCTGAGCCATGATCAGGTGCTGGATTGTCATGCTCTTATAAACAAAAAGGCGAGAGACTCATCTGAATCCCTCGCCCTCAACCAAGCGTAGGCGCTGTAGGTGAGGCCGTCGAATCGGCCAGGTGCAAATTATTTTTTGCTGCCACCCAACGCGCCGGTCAACCCACCCAGCACACCGCCCAGGCCACCGTTGAGACCCGCTCCTGTGGAAGTGCTGCCACTGGCGCTGGCGCCGACCCCGAGTCCACCGAGCAAGCCGCCGCTGGGGGCAGTGCCACCGTTGACCAGACCGCCGACCGAGGCCACGGTGCTACCCACTGCACCTAGGGTGCCGCCCAGGGCGCCGCCGACCGGATTGCCGCCCGTGCTGCCGGCTACGGTAGTACCCACATTGCTCACAGCCCCGCCCACTTGGCCCAGCAGACCGCTGACCGGACCACCCAGGCCGCTGGCTGCGCCCACCTGCTGGGTCAGGCCGGTGACCGAACTGGTGACCGGATTCAACGCCGAGCCAAGGTTCACGCCGACACTGGCCAGGGGCGCGGTGACCACCAGATTGGGAGTGCCTGGGCCGCCCAAGGCTCCGCCCACCGAGGCGATCAGGCCGCCCACCGCACCGCCTGCTGCACTCCCAGCGCTGACAGTGCCATTGGTGTTGCCGGTGTTGATGCCGTTGCCAAGGTTGGCCACTGCACCGCCTACGACTTCCAGCAAGCCGGTGCCGCCCAGGCCAGTACCGCCGCCGGTGCCGCTCCCTGACTTGCCAATGTAGCCACCTGCGCTGTTTACCGCGCCGCTGGTATTGCTCAGGGCGTTGCCCAGCAGGTCGGTCACAGGGTTGCCATCACCGGTATCGCTGACCTTCTCGCCGGCATCATCCACAGCATCGGTCACGCTCTTGATCAATCCCTTGACCGGTGCGCCGAGGCCGGTGGCGCTGCCCACGTTGCCAGTCAGGCCTTCTGCCAGGCTCACTACCGGTACCAGTACCTTGTCACCCACGCCATCGGTCAGGGTGCCTACCGGCCCGCTGCTGGTGACGGTACTCAAGGTGTTGCCCAGCATGGTCACCCGGGTGCCGACACCACTGAGTACCGGGGCCACCTTGGTCACCACGCCACCGACTACCGGAACGCTTTGGGTGGTCGCCGCCAGTTGCCCGCTGAGATCTTTGACTCCGGCGCCCACATCGCCGACCACGTTGCCGACGGTGGCGGTGGTCTTGCTCAGGGCCTTGGGATCACTGCCCAGTTTGCCGAGGCCATTGGTCAAGCCTTCACCCACGGTGTCCACCACATTGCCGGTGGTGTTGACGGCACTGCGGACCAGGCCACCTACCACGGGAACCGCTGCCAGAGAGTTGCCCAGGTCGGTGATACCGTCGCCGACACCGCTCACGGTGGTACCCACGCCGGACACCACGTCGGCGGTCACCAGGGAGCTGGTGGTGCCACCTGTTCCACCACCGGTACCACCGCCCGTTCCGCCTCCGGTGCCTCCGCCGGTACCACCACCTGTTCCGCCTCCGGTGCCTCCTCCGGTGCCTCCGCCCGTTCCGCCACCAGTACCACCGTCAGCAGTGGTTGGAGATGAGCTACTTCCACTCTTATGGCCGCCACCGCCGCCGCTGCAGCCTGCCAGGCTGAGGGTCAGGATCATGGCCAGTGCTGTACATGCTTTCCATCCGAATTGAGTTTTCATGAGAGGTATCCCTTGCACCTGTTACAACGTTCGTTGTTTTCGATAGCTCTCCAGTTCTATTGCTGAAGATGCCTTCGTCCGTTGTCTACATAAAAGGCGCAAGCGACTATTTGAACAATTATGAACTTGGTATTAATGACTTGTATTTTTGGATTTTTATTTCTCCACAAGGAACTAGTTTTAAAGTATTGGTTGTGGGGATTTGTTTTTTATAAGTTCTTTTTTATCAATATCTTATGTTCTATGTGTGGGGTGTTGTTCGTGAGCTTGAAACTAAAGTTATATATACACAATTAATGGGTTTTATTTTGCTTTCCAGGTGAGGGGTAACAACGGCTGGGGGCTTTATTAGTTGGTGTCGAGGGCTTTCAACTCTGCGCTGGCCTATACTGCGCGGCCGAATGATTGTTGGAGCCTGTGATGCCTGGTCCAATCTGGTGGCTGTTGTGCCTGCCGTTTTTCGCTGGGGCCTTTCTGGCCCTGCAAGCTGGAATCAACGGTCAGTTGGCCAAGCAGGTCGGTGGCGTGCTGGCCGCAGCACTGATTTCCTTTTTTGTCGGCACTGCAGCCTTGTTGATCCTGGTGTTGATGCAGCGCGAGATGCCGTCGTTGAGTGCCCTCAAGGGGCTGACATGGTGGCACTGGTGCGGTGGTCTGCTGGGGGTCTTCTTCATCACCACCGCAGCCTTTGCCGGGCCAAGGATCGGTGCCTTGCTGTTCATGGCGCTGGTGCTGGCAGGCCAGTTGAGCATGGCCCTGGCCCTGGACCACTTTGGTTGGGTGGGCTTTCGCGAGGTACCGGTCAGCCTCGGCAAGATTGCCGGATTACTGCTGATCGTCGCCGGCGTAGTGCTTATTCGCCGGGGCTGATGCCGTCTCAGGCGATGGGCTGCCAGCGACCCTGCATATGTTGCAGGTCGCCGTTGCCCAGGAGCTGGAGTTCGCCACTGGACCCAGCGGCGCTGGCCTGCAAGCGAACGGTTCCCGGCAGTAGCACGGGCTTCATGAAATGCACCGACACTTCGATATTCGCAGCCGGCAGGTGCTCGCTCAGTGCCGCCAGGGTCATGGCCTTGTTCCACAGGCCGTGGGCTATGGCCTGGGGAAAGCCGAACAGGCGGGCACTCCAGGCACTGAGGTGGATAGGATTGTAGTCACCAGAGACCCTGGCGTAGCGTCGGCCGATATTGCTTTCGGCCTGCCAGCGGCTCACCTCGCTCAGGCCTTCGCCCAAGGGCGGGATCGGCGCCGCAGGTTCTCCGGGCAACTTGACTGTGCGGCAGAGCATCTGGCTTTCGGCTTCCCAGAGCGGCCCCAGCAGATCGTCCACGGTGGTCACCAGATCGAACACCGCCCCCTTGGCGTGAGGTTGCAGGTTGTCTACCCGGACCCCGATCCGCACGCTGCTGACGTTGCCCATGGGGCGTAACACTCGAATCCGGTTGGCCAGATGGACCAGCCCCAGCAACGGGAAGGGGAAGTTCTGGGCGGTGAGCAGCTGCATTTGCAGCGCGAAGGCCAGCACATGGGGATAGGTGGCGGGGAGCAGGCCGTTGTCGGCAAAACCGCACACTTTGCGATACGCCGCCAGCCGTTTGGGCTCCAGGCTGATCCAGCAGCGCAGCCCGTCTTCGGGCAACTCGGTGCCATTGACCCGCCGTCTCAGCGCCGCCTTGAGATACAGCGGCGGCAAGAGCGCAGGCAGGTTCAGTTCATGCCAGTGCGTTGTCATCTTCAGGCTCCCAGGGCACTTTGCCCACATACACGCAAGGCTTGCCCGCTGACCGCGCCACTGCCCGGCTGGCCGAGCCAGGCCACGGCCTCGGCGACGTCCTGAGGCAGGCCGCCCTGGCCCAGGGAGCTCATGCGGCGTCCGGCTTCGCGCAAGGCGAAAGGCACCTTGGCGGTCATCTGGGTCTCGATGAAGCCTGGCGCCACGGCGTTGATGCTGATGTCCCGAGCCTTGAGCAAGGGAGCCCAGGCCTGGGCCAGGCCGATCAGCCCGGCCTTGCTGGCGGCGTAGTTGGTCTGCCCGCGGTTGCCGGCGATGCCGCTGATGGAGGCCAGCAGGATCACGCGTCCGTGATCGTGCAGGCGGCCACTGTCCAGCAGGGCCTGGGTCAGTATCTGTGGGGCGTTGAGGTTCACCGCCAGCACCGCATCCCAGAATTCCGCGGTCATGTTGGCCAGGGTCTTGTCCCGGGTGATCCCGGCGTTGTGCACCAGGATGTCGATGCCCTCGGGCAGTTGCTCGAGCAACTGGGCCGTGGCGTCCTCGGCGCAGATATCCAGGCAGATGGCGCGTCCGCCCAGACGGGCCGCCAGGGCTTCCAGATCGGCCTTGGCCTGGGGCACATCCAGCAACAGCACCTGGGCCCCGTCCCGGGCCAGGGTTTCGGCGATGGCCGCGCCAATGCCCCGGGCCGCGCCGGTGACCAGGGCCTTGCGCCCGGCCAGTGGCCGGCTCCAGTCCTGGACCTGGCTGGCGCAGGGTTGCAAGTGGATCACCTGCCCGGAAACATAGGCGCTCTTGGGCGAGAGAAAAAATCGCAAGGCGCCTTCCAACTGCTCCTCGGCGCCCTCAGCCACGTACAGCAGTTGCAGGGTGGCGCCGTCGCGCAACTCCTTGGCCAGGGAGCGACTGAAGCCCTCCAGGGCGCGCTGGGCACTGGCGGCAAAGGGCTCTGTCAGGGATTGCGGAGCGCGTCCGAGGATCAGCAGATGGGCGCTGGATTCAAGGCTTCGCAACAGCGGCTGGAAGAACTCCCGCAGTTGCTTGAGCTGGTCGGTATGCAGCAGTTCGCTGGCATCGAAGACCACGGCCTTGAGCTTGGGCCCGTGCCCGGGAATCCAGGGCGTGGCCAGGGCCGGATCGGTGCCGTAGCTGTAGACCGAGTCGGTCAGGCGCGGTGCCAGGGCGCTCACCTGTTGGGCCATGGCGCCGCCACCGATCAACAGAGCGCCTTCGATGGGCCGCAGGCGGCCGGCCTGCCAGCGCTCCAGACGTACCGGTGACGGCAGGCCAAGGGCCCCGACCAGGCGCTGGCCGATGGACGAATTGGCGAAGTCGATATAACGGTCGGACATGGAACGCACTCCGCAGGCTGGGGTTCAAAGTGTGGACCACGAATGGCCCCGAGTCGTTCGATCTGCGAGAAGCCTCCTACGCTAGTGGGGGACGTACTCACCGAAGTCGCACTCAAAGAATAGGGAGCTTTCCATGACACAGCTGCGTCGCGTCGCGATTATCGGCGGTAACCGCATTCCCTTTGCCCGCTCCAACGGTCCGTATGCCACTGCCAGCAACCAGGCCATGCTCACGGCCGCCCTGGAGGGCCTGATCGAGCGTTACCAGCTTCACGGCCTGCGCCTTGGCGAAGTGGCGGCGGGGGCGGTGCTCAAGCATTCGCGGGACTTCAACCTGACCCGGGAATGCGTGCTGGGTTCGCGGCTGTCACCCACGACCCCGGCCTATGACATCCAGCAAGCCTGCGGCACCGGCCTGGAAGCGGCCTTGCTGGTGGCCAACAAGATTGCCCTGGGGCAGATCGACTGCGGCATCGCCGGTGGCGTCGACACCACCTCGGATGCGCCGATCGGGGTCAACGAGGGGCTACGGCAGATCCTGTTGCAGGCCAATCGGGCCAAGAGCACCGGCGACAAGCTGAAGATCCTGCTGCAGTTGCGGCCCCATCACCTCAAGCCGGAACTGCCGCGCAACGGTGAGCCGCGCACCGGCCTGTCCATGGGCGAGCACTGCGAGCAGATGGCCAAGACCTGGAGTATTCCCCGTGGCGAACAGGACCAACTGGCCCTGGAGAGCCACCAGAAAATGGCCGCCGCCTATGCCGAAGGCTGGCACGACGATCTGCTCACCCCCTTCCTCGGTTTGACCCGGGACAACAACCTGCGCCCGGACCTGACCCTGGAAAAGCTCGCCAGCCTCAAGCCCGCCTTCGATCGCAGTGCGGCGGGCACCCTCACTGCCGGCAACTCCACGCCTCTGACCGATGGGGCCTCCCTGGTGTTGCTGGGCAGTGAGCAATGGGCCCAGGAGCGCGGCCTGCCGATCCTCGCCTACCTGCGCGACGGTGAGGCTGGCGCGGTGGACTTCGTCAAGGGAGCCGAAGGTCTGCTGATGGCTCCGGTGTATGCCGTGCCGCGCTTGCTGGCGCGCAACGGGCTGAGCCTGCAGGACTTCGACTATTACGAGATCCACGAAGCCTTTGCCGCCCAGGTGCTGTGCACCCTCAAGGCCTGGGAGGACGCGGATTACTGCAAGACCCGCCTGGGCCTCGACGCGCCTCTGGGCCCCATCGATCGCGCCCGGCTCAACGTCAAAGGCAGCTCCCTGGCGGCGGGGCACCCCTTTGCCGCCACCGGTGGACGGATTGTCGCCAACCTGGCCAAGTTGCTGAGTGTGGCGGGGCAGGGGCGCGGACTGATTTCCATCTGTGCGGCGGGCGGGCAGGGCGTGACGGCGATCATCGAACGCTGAGGTTCGTGGTATTCCCCGGCACGCAGGCTCCTACACAGAAATGCCGCCCATCCGTAGGAGCCGGCTTGCCGGCGAAAGCGTCTTCAGGTCTTGAAGCGCCGTACCAGGGCGTCCAGCTCATTGGACAGCCCCGCCAGGCTCTGTGAGTCCAGGCGCGCCGCGTTGGCCAGTTCCGCCACCAGTTGCGCATCGCCATGGATCTGGCTGATGTGCCGGTTGATGTCTTCCGCCACTTGATGCTGCTCCTCGGCGGCGGTGGCGATCTGGGTGTTCATGTCGCGGATCACGTCCACCGACTCGCGGATCTGTCCGAAGCTGTTGCGCGCCAGGCCGATGCGGTTCACCGACTGCTGGGACACTTCCAGGCTGGCGTGCATCTGCTGGGTCACGGCGCTGGTGCGCTTGGCCAGGTTGCCCAGCAGCCCGTCGATCTCGGCGGTGGAATCGGCGGTGCGCTTGGCCAGGGCGCGGACTTCGTCGGCCACCACGGCAAACCCACGGCCCTGCTCACCGGCCCGGGCCGCCTCGATGGCGGCGTTGAGGGCCAGCAGGTTGGTCTGCTCGGCGATGGAGCGGATGGTGCCGAGAATCGACTGGATGTCGTTGCTGTCGCGTTCCAGTTGCTGCATCGATTGCGCCGACTGCTCGATCTCCTGGCTCAGGCGGTCGACGCTGTGCACCGCGTCGTCGATCTGCTGCTGGCCTTGCTGGGCCTGACGCTGGCCACTGTCCGCCGATTCGGCGGCCTGGCTGCAGGAGCGGGCCACTTCGTTGGCCGTGGCAACCATTTCGTGGAAGGCCGTGGACACCATGTCCACCGCTTCGCGCTGGCGTCCGGCGGCTTCGGCCATGTCGCTGGAAACCTGGGTCGAGGAATGGGAGGTGGCGAGAATCTTCTGTGCCGCCTGGCCGATGTGCTGGATCAGGCTGCGGATCGCCGCGAGGAACTGGTTGAACCAGTTGGCCAGTTGCGCGGTTTCATCGCTGCCACGGATATTCAGGTTGCGGGTCAGGTCGCCTTCGCCCTGGGCGATGCCTTCCAGGCCACTGGCGACACTGCGGATCGGCCGCACGATGAGGCTGGCGAAGCTGGCTCCGAATACCGCGAACAGCACGGCCAGGACCCCGG
>NZ_MOAK01000070.1:29728-29910 GCF_003732485.1 Pseudomonas protegens | reverse complement strand
CTGCTTGATCAGGCCGATGAAGGTCCAGCCCAATTGTTCGGAAGGCCAGACGTTGGCCATGTAGTGCTCGCCACCGAGCTCCACTTGCACCAGGCCCTTGCCGGTCTTGGCCAGTTGCGCGTAACCGTCGCCGAGGCTGCCCAGGGCCTTGAAGTTATGTTCCGGTTGCTTGGGGTCCACCA
>NZ_MOAK01000070.1:16474-29673 GCF_003732485.1 Pseudomonas protegens | reverse complement strand
CTGCTTGACGATTTCGGTGAGCTGCTTGAGGGACACGTCGACCGCGACCACGCCGCCTTGAGGGCCCAACTGGTTGGCCAGGGAGCGTACGGTGCTGACCAGCACCGCATCGTCGCTGGCCCAGTAATAGGCGTCGGTGCGCAGGGTCTTGCCCGGGTTGGCCAGGGCGGTCTTGTACCAGGGGCGCACGCGTGGGTCGTAGTTGGCCAGCTTCAGGTCGGCGGGCCAGGACACGTAACCGCCGTTGCTCACGCCATAGGACACATAGGAATAAGCGGGATGGCTGGCGGCCATGGCGGCGAACAGCTCGAAGATGCGTTTGTCCTGCTCGCCTTCCGGGACCTTCGCGGCATCGGCGCTCATCCAGGTCTTGAGGTTGTCGCCGGCCTGGGTGAGCAAAGGTTGGGCCGCCAGGTAGTCGATGTTCTGGCTGATGCCTTCGAAAAACAGCTGCATGGCGTTGGCCACTTGGCGGATCTCGCGGCCGCTGCCGTCGACAAAGGTGTTTTCGGCATCGCTGCGCAGGTTGATCACCACCAGCGTGGCCACCAGCACCACGGGCAGGCAGGCAATGACGGCGAAGGCCCAGGTGAGTTTCTGTTTGATGTTCATCCGCGCTCCAGATTTTCTTGTATGACCACGAAGTGCAGGCGACTCGCGGATTATTGGCAGCTTGAAGGGTGGCGCTGATTGCAGTCCCTGAGGCAGAAGTCGAGCAGGCAGCGATCGAACCTTGGCCGGCGGCTGACGTCTTCATTGGATTGTCGGACAAAATCCCTTTGTCTCTGATGACTTCGGCTGGGCCGGCGGAAAATTGAGCCGCAGGGAGAAAAAACCTCCGTGCAGACCCCAAGGGCGTGCGACAGATGGTGGCAATCTCTCAAGCCTTGGCGGGCGTTGTTCGCTGGCCACTCGGCTATGATCTTCGGCGGCAGCGCTTCAGGGATCTGGCACATTGAGTGCATTGCTGTCGTCCGGCGCTCGGCAGCCCTTTCCCGTGGTGGGAGGATTGCCGTATAACGAGTGACTTTCGCGTGTTTGGTAACAAGGGACCCACAATAAAAGCTGATGAAGACTCCAAAACGCATTGAACCCCTGATCGAAGACGGTCTGGTAGACGAGGTGCTGCGCCCACTCATGAGTGGTAAAGAGGCAGCTGTGTATGTGGTGCGCTGCGGCAACGAGCTACGTTGCGCCAAGGTCTACAAGGAGGCGAACAAACGCAGTTTCCGTCAGGCGGCGGAATATCAGGAAGGGCGCAAGGTTCGCAACAGCCGACAGGCGCGGGCCATGGCCAAGGGCTCGAAGTTCGGTCGCAAGGAAACCGAGGACGCCTGGCAGAACGCCGAAGTGGCGGCCTTGTTCCGTCTGGCCAATGCCGGAGTTCGGGTGCCCAAGCCGTTCGACTTTCTCGAAGGCGTGCTGCTGATGGAACTGGTGGCCGACGAGTACGGTGACGCGGCGCCACGGCTCAACGATGTGGTGCTGGAGCCGGACCAGGCTCGTGAATATCACGCCTTCCTGATTTCCCAGATCGTCCTGATGTTGTGTACCGGCCTGGTGCACGGTGACCTTTCCGAGTTCAACGTGCTGCTGACGCCGGACGGTCCGGTGATCATCGACCTGCCCCAGGCGGTGGATGCCGCAGGCAACAACCATGCGTTCAGCATGCTGGAGCGGGACGTGGGCAACATGGCGTCCTACTTCGGGCGTTTTGCCCCGGAGCTCAAGCACACCCGTTATGCCAAGGAAATGTGGGCCTTGTACGAGGCCGGCACCTTGCATCCGGGCAGTGTGCTGACCGGCGAGTTCGACGACCCTGAAGAACTGGCGGATGTCGGCAGCGTGATCCGCGAGATCGAAGCGGCACGGCTGGACGAGGAGCGTCGCCAGGCAGTGCGGGCGGCGGACGATGCGCCGCCGGGCAAATCCGAAGAACCACCGCCTCCGCCCTGGATGCAGTGATGGAATAAAAAATCCGGCCAAGGCCGGATTTTTCATGCCCGCGGTTTCAGTGTTCGCAGCAACTGCCGGACGCCAGCTCCTTGAGGATCGGGCAGTCCGGGCGATGGTCGCCCTGGCAGTGCTCCACCAGATCCTGCAGGGTGTCGCGCAGGCCCGCCAGTTCGCGGATCTTTTGGTTGAGCTCGTCGATGTGCTGGCGCGCCAGGGCCTTCACATCGGCGCTGGCTCGCTGCCGGTCCTGCCACAGGGTCAACAGCTTGCCCACTTCTTCCAGGGAAAAGCCCAGGTCCCGCGAGCGCTTGATGAACGCCAGACTGTGCAGATCTTCGTCGCCGTACAGGCGATAGCCGCTGTCACTGCGGTGGGCCGGCTTGAGTAGACCGATGGACTCGTAGTAACGGATCATCTTGGCGCTCAGGCCGCTCTTTCGGGCTGCTTGGCCGATGTTCATTCGGCGTTCTCCAGGTCTTTGGGTTTCCAGGTCTTCAACAGTAGCGCATTGCTTACCACGCTGACGCTGGACAGGGCCATGGCCGCCCCGGCCAGCACCGGGTTGAGCAGGCCGAACGCAGCCAGCGGGATGCCGATCAGGTTGTAGACGAAGGCCCAGAACAGGTTCTGGCGGATCTTCGCATAGGTCTTGCGGCTGATTTCCAGGGCCGCCGGGATCAACCGCGGATCACCGCGCATCAGGGTGATGCCCGCCGCGTGCATGGCCACGTCGGTGCCGCCGCCCATGGCAATGCCGATGTCGGCCGCCGCCAGGGCCGGGGCGTCGTTGATGCCGTCGCCGACCATGGCCACCACGCCGGTCTTTTTCAGCTCTGTCACCGTGGCGGCCTTGTCCGCCGGCAGTACTTCGGCGTGCACATCGTCGATGCCCAGGGCATCGGCCACGACCTTGGCGCTGCCACGGTTGTCGCCGGTCAGCAGATGGCTGCTGATATGCCGCGCGCGCAGTTGCTGCACCGCTTGCAAGGCGCCGGGCTTGAGGGTGTCGCCGAAAGCGAACAGGCCCAGTACCCGGGATTGCGGGCTTTGCTCGATCAGCCAGGACAGGGTCCGGCCCTCGTGTTCCCAGTCCTTGGCCGCCTGGGCCAGGCTGCCCGGGTTCAGGCCGCATTCCTCCAGCAGGCGACGGTTGCCCAGGGCCAGTTGGCGGCCGTCCAGGGTGCCGGCAATGCCGCGCCCGGTCAGGGACTGGCTGGCGCTGACGTCCGCCACGGGCAGTTGGCGTTCCTGGCACAGGTCCAGCACCGCCTTGGCCAGGGGGTGTTCGCTACCGCGCTGCAGAGCGCCGGCCAGTTGCAGTACGGCGTTTTCGTCGCCTTCCAGGGCCTGCATGTGGGCGATGCGCGGCGTGCCGGAAGTCAGGGTGCCGGTCTTGTCGAAGACCACCGAGCTGACTTCGTGGGCCCGCTCCAGGGCTTCGGCGTCCTTGATCAGAATGCCGTGGCGGGCGGCCACGCCGGTGCCGGCCATGATCGCAGTGGGGGTGGCCAGGCCCAGGGCGCAAGGGCAGGCGATCACCAGCACCGCCACGGCGTTGATCACTGCGGTTTCCAGGGGCGCGCCGTACAACCACCAGCCCACCAGGGTGATCAGCGCCAGCACCAGTACGGTGGGGACGAATACCTGGCTGACCTTGTCCACCAGCTTCTGGATCGGCGCCTTGCCGGCCTGGGCGTCTTCCACCAGGCGAATGATCCGCGCCAGGACGGTTTCCGCACCCAGGGCCAGGGTACGCACCAGCAGGCGGCCTTCGCCGTTGATAGCGCCACCGGTGACTTTATCCCCAGGCTGCTTGGGCACCGGCAGGCTTTCACCGCTGATCAGTGCCTCGTCGGCATGGCTCTGGCCTTCAATGACTTCACCGTCCACTGGAAAGCGCTCACCGGGCTTGACCAGCACCAGGTCGTTCAGGCGCAGGGCGCTGATGGCCACATCCTGCTCGCGGCCGTCGATCACCTGGATCGCCCGTTCCGGACGCAGGGCTTCCAGGGCGCGGATGGCACTGGCGGTCTGGCGCTTGGCCCGGCTCTCCAGGTACTTGCCCAGCAGCACCAGGGCGATCACCACCGCCGAGGCTTCGAAGTACAGGTGTGGCATGCTGCCGGCGGCGGCCGTGGCCCACTCATACAGGCTCAGGCCATAACCGGCGCTGGTGCCCAGGGCCACCAGCAGGTCCATGTTGCCGCTGCCGGCGCGCACGGCTTTCCAGGCCGCCACGTAGAAGCGCGCACCGAAGATGAACTGTACCGGGGTGGCCAGGGCGAACTGGGCCCAGGCCGGGAGCATCCAGTGCAGGCCAAAGGGTTGCACCAGCATCGGCAGCACCAGGGGCAGGGCCAGGAGGATCGCCAGGACCAGGCTCCAGCGTTCGCGCCGCAGGTTCTGCTGTTGATCGTTGCCGTGCTTGTGCTCGGCCTGCCACAGGCTGGCGGAGTAGCCGGCCTGGGTCACGGCATTGATCAGCAGCGTCGGGTCGACCTGGCCCAGCAGCTCGAGGTGAGCCCGTTCCGTGGCCAGGTTGACGCTGGCGCTGCGCACGCCTTGAACCTTGTTCAAGGCGCGCTCCACGCGACCGGCACAGGTGGCGCAGGTCATGCCGCCGATGGTCAATTCAATGGACTGCACCGGCACGCTATAACCGGCATTTTCCACCGCTTCCAGCAGGGCCGGCAGACTGTCGCCGGGGGCTTCGATCCGGGCCTGCTCCGTGGCCAGGTTGACGCTTACCGCGCGTATACCGGCGACCTTGGCCAAGGCACGCTCCACACGACCGGCGCAACTGGCGCAGGTCATGCCGGCAATCGGCAGGTCGAAGGTGGTTGATTCAGGCATGGCTGACACTCCCTGTAAATGTTGCCCACAGGATCAACCTTGCCATGCAGGCAAGGTCAAGCGGGCATTGCCAGGGTGCTTCATTTTGTCCCAGGGGGGAGCAGGAGCACGCCTTGCGCTGTCGGGCGCAAGGCGTGTGGAGGACGGAGCGTCAGTAATCCAGGGCGGTGGGCTTGAGGTACATGCCCGAGGCGTTGGTGGCGATGCGGAACTTCAGCACATCGCCGGCCCGCACGCTGATGTCCTGGGAACCCGGGGCGAGCAGGCCGGGGTTGCAGCCCGGCGCCTGGCCCGGCAGCAGTTTCAGGCGCAGGGACACCTTGCCCGGCGGCAGGTTGAAGGAGGCGCTCTGCTCCTGGAACAGCCGGCCGGCGAGCTGGTCCTGGATGTACAGGCCGATCTCGCAGGAGGTGGCGACTTCCAGCCGCTCCCGGGAAATGATCAGTACGCCGTAGTCTTCTCCGGCGGCCAGTACCGGTGGCGTTGCCGCCAACAGACCCAGAAGGCCGACGAGGCTGAAAGTTGACCAGCGCATGGCTGAATCTCCTGCTGTGATGTCGTAAGACGTGCAGCTTGGCGGAGCGCGGCGCCGATTTCCAGCCCGGCAGTTCAATCCGGAACTTGACCTTGCCACAGTGGCAAGGACAAGACTGCGTGCATCCCAATACAGGAGAAGCGCGATGCAAGTATTCAATGTTCAAGGCATGTCCTGCGGCCACTGCGTGCGGGCCATCACTCAGGCGCTACAGAGCAAGGACCCGGCGGCCACTGTGCGGGTGGACCTGGCGGCCAAGGAAGTGGGGGTCGATAGTCGCCTGTCCAGCGAAGAGGTGATCAACCTGATCAGCGAGGAAGGCTACGCCGTCCAGGTTGCCTGAGCCTTTTTAATAGTTAGCGACCTACCGGAATGTTCAAGGCGTCCAAGCGCGGCTAGACTGTGCCACCGCTGACCCACGCTCGCTTGGATGCCATGAACCTCCGCACAATCCTGATTCTCGGCGCCTTGAGCGCATTCGGCCCTCTGGCCATCGACTTTTATCTGCCGGCCTTTCCGTCGATGGCCCTGGCTTTCGGCACCGATGAAAAACACGTCCAACTGACCCTGGCCGCCTATTTCCTGGGGCTGTCCATTGGCCAGCTGGCCTATGGTCCTGTGGCCGACCGTTTTGGTCGGCGCCTGCCGTTGCTGGTTGGAGTGGGGCTGTTCACCCTGGCCTCACTGGCCTGCGCCTATGCACCCAACCTGGAGTGGCTGATTGGTGCGCGTTTCGTCCAGGCTCTGGGCGGTTGCGCCGGCATGGTGATTTCCCGCGCGGTGGTCAGCGACAAATGCGATGCGGTGGGCTCGGCCAAGGTGTTCTCCCAGTTGATGCTGGTGATGGGCCTGGCGCCGATCCTGGCGCCGATGCTCGGCGGCCTGTTGGTCAACCTCTACGGTTGGCAATCGATCTTCATCATGCTCACGGTGTTCAGTGCCCTGTCAGGACTGGCGGTGGCCCTGGGGCTGCCGGAAAGCATGCCGGCCACGCGCCCGCGCTTGCCGTTGTCCGGAGCGTTGCGCCAATACGGCCTGTTGCTGGCGGACCGGGTCTTTCTCGGTCACGCCCTGACCGGCGGCATCGCTATCGCCGGGATGTTTTCCTATATCGCCGGCTCACCCTTTGTCTTCATCAAGCTCTACGGTGTGCCGGCGGAGCACTTCGGCTGGTTTTTCGGGATCAATGCCGGCGGTTTCATCCTGGTGGCGCAGATCAATGCACGGCTGTTGGCCAAGCGCGGTCCGGCCTTCCTGCTGACCCGTACCGTGTGGATCTATCTGGCGGCCGGGTTGGCCTTGCTGGCCGTCAGCGCCTTGCATACGAGTGAACTCTGGCCGCTGTTGCCGCCCTTGTTCGTGTGCATCGCCAGCCTCGGCTGCATCATTCCCAATGCGGCGGCCTGCGCCATGAACGGCCAGGGCGCGCGCGCCGGCAGCGCCTCGGCGATGCTCGGTTGCCTGCAGTTCAGCGTCGCTGCGGGCGCCGCCTATCTGGTGGGTGTGTTGCACGATGACAGTGCCATGCCGATGGCCATGGTCATCTGCCTGTGCGGTGTTCTGGCGGTGAGCATGGCGGTCATGACCCGGCGTTTGCAGAATGCCCGGGCATTGAAAGCCGCCGAGCTCTGAGTCAGCCGACGGCGCGCTGACTCTGGGGAATCTGGTGAGGGGCTTGCAAGCGGGCTTGCAGGGTCTGGGTGAAAGCCCGGGCCTCGGCTTCACTGCGGAAAGTCACCGCGTGCTGGTCGAGACGGACCTGCCATTGGGAGCCTTGAGGGTTTGCCAATTCTTTTATCAGGATCTTCATTGCTGACCTCCTAACGGTAAAAGAGTGCGATGCAAGGGCTGCCAGTGTAGACCCGAATACGGTCACAAATATGACCGAAATCAACTCTCGGACTGACGGCGGCCATCGGGCTTTTCTGCGCGATGGCCGCCGTGCGTTCAGCCCTTAGAAACCTTCCAGGACGATCTTGCCCTTGGCCGTGCCGCTCTCCAGCAAAGCGTGGGCGCGGCGCAGGTTGGCCGCATTGATCTGGCCGAAATGCTCGCCCACCGTGGTCTTCAGGGTGCCGGCGTCGATCAGCTCGGCGACCTTGTTGAGCAGCACGTGCTGTTCCTGCATGTCGGCGGTCTCGAACAGCGAACGGGTGTACATGAACTCCCAGTGCAGCGACAGGCTCTTGCGCTTGAGCTTGGTCACGTCGAGGCTTTTCGGGTCGTCGATCAAGGCCAGTTTGCCCTGGGGCGCCAGGGCTTCCACCAGCTCATCGAGGTGGGCGTCGGTCTGGGTCAGGCTGGCGACGTGGGTCACCTGGTCGATGCCGATGCGCTTGAGCTCGGCGCTCAGTGGCTGGCGGTGATCCACCACGCCGTGTGCGCCCAGCTCGCGGACCCAGGCTTGGGTCTGCTCCCGGGAGGCGCTGCCGATCACCTTGAGGCCGGTCAGTTGCCGGGCCAGTTGGGTGAGGATCGAACCGACCCCGCCGGCGGCGCCGACAATCAGCAGGCTCTGGCCCTGGTCGCTGCGGTCCTGGCTGATTTGCAGGCGTTCGAACAGCAGCTCCCAGGCGGTGATCGCGGTCAGCGGCAGGGCCGCGGCTTCGGCAAAGCCCAGGCTCTTGGGCATATGGCCGACGATACGTTCATCCACGGTGTGCAGTTCGCTGTTGCCCCCGGCTCGGGCGATGGAGCCGGCGTAGAACACCCGGTCGCCAACCTTGAACAGGCTGACCTCGCTGCCCACGGCCTTGACCACTCCGGCCACGTCCCAGCCCAGCACCTTGGCCGCGCCGCCTTCGGGCTGGACGTTCTGGCGGACCTTGGTGTCCACCGGGTTGACCGAGATGGCCTTGACCTCCACCAACAGGTCCCGGGGACCGGGCACGGGTTCCGGAAGCTGGGTGTCCTGAAGGGATTGCGGGTCGTTGATCGGCAGCGATTGGTAGTAGGCGATGGCTTTCATGGTGAATTCCTGTTGAGTGCAGAGAGAGGGTCAGACGATCAGTTGCAGGCGCTTGAGTTCGAAGTGCTCGATCGCCTCGCGGGTCTGGGCGAGGAAGTGCTGGAAGTGCGGGGTGTTGTTGTGAAACTCCAGGGCGGCTTCATCGTCCCAGCGTTCCAGAACGTAGAAGGTGCCCGGTTGTTCGGCGTCCTGATGCAATTGGTAGTACTGGCAACCGGCTTCGGCACGGCTGGGGTGTACCAGGGCACTGAGCTCGTGCTTGAGGACGCTGTGCTGGTCAGGCTTGGCGATCAGGGTCGCGATGGCGGTAAAGGCTTGGGACATGGGGTTTACCTTTGGGCTGTCAGGTGATGGGCAGATAATTGGCTATTTCTCCTGAAGATAAAACCGGCTAAAAGAGCAGTCTCTTTCAATATTTTTTTGATAATCCAGGGGTAAATCCATGCTGCGATTCGATGACCTGCAACTGTTCGTGCGGGCCGCGGACCTGGGCAGCCTGTCGGCGGCGGCCCGGGTCATGGACCTGTCGCCGGCGGTGGCCAGCGCCGCCCTCAAGCGCATCGAGGAACACTTGGGGGCGCGTTTGCTGGCCCGTTCCACCCGCAGCCTGCGTCTGACGGCCGAGGGCGAGGGCTTTCTTGAATACGCCCGCGCCGCCTTGAGCAACCTGGATGAAGGGCGGCGCCTGCTGGCCAGCGGACAGGATCAGGTCAGTGGCGTGTTGCAGCTTTCCGCGCCTTCGGACTTTGGTCGCAACCTGCTGCTGCCCTGGCTCGACGAGTTCCAGCGCGAGCATCCCAAGCTCAGCGTGCGCCTGCTGCTGGGGGACCGGATTGCCGATCTGTTCCGCCAGCCGGTGGACATTGCCCTGCGCTACGGTGAGCCGGAAGATTCGAGCCTAGTGGCGCTGCCGATCGCCCCGGACAATCTTAGGGTCCTGTGTGCCGCCCCCAGCTACCTGGCCCGTCACGGCGAGCCGCGCCAGCTGGAGCAACTGGCCCAGCACAACTGCCTGCTGTACATGCTCGACAGTCGGGCCCATGACCTTTGGAGTTTTTATGACGGCAAGCGCGAGGTGAGCCTGACCGTCAGTGGCGACCGTCTGAGTGACGATGCCGATGTGGTGCGGCGCTGGGCGGTGGCCGGCGAAGGGATTGCCTACAAGTCCTGGCTGGATGTGGCCGCCGATGTACTGGCCGGCCGCTTGCAGGTGCTGCTGCCGGAGTTGCGTTGCGAAGGTGCGTCGCTGAACCTTTTGTGCACCCATCGCGCGCACCTGAGCAAACCGGTCAAGTTGCTGCGGGACATGCTCCAGGAGCGCTGCGCCCAGATCAGCGCCCGGCGCCCGTAGGAGCCGGCTTGCCGGCGAACCCCCCGCGTCGCGGACGGACGCGAACAGGTCGCCCTCGGCAATCAGTCCCGGCCTCGATCGCGCACACTTCAACGGTCAAGCATTCAACCGGGGGAAGGGGCATGGGCATACAGGGATACAGCGCCGCAGAGCGCCTGGAACGGCTACCCATCAGCGGTTATCACCGGGTGATTTTCATCATCATCGCCCTGGCGTTTTTCTTCGACTCCATGGACCTGGCGATGATGACCTTCCTCCTCGGTTCAATCAAAACCGAGTTCGGCCTGAGCTCGGCCCAGGCCGGTCTGTTGGCCAGTTCCAGCTTCTTCGGCATGGTGCTGGGCGCCTCGCTGTCGGGCATGCTCGCCGACCGCTTCGGGCGCAAGCCGGTGTTCCAGTGGAGCATCGTGCTCTGGGGCCTGGCCAGTTACCTGTGCTCCACCGCCCAGAGCGTGGACAGCCTGACGCTGTTCCGGGTGCTGCAGGGAATCGGCATGGGCATGGAATTCCCCATCGCCCAATCGATGCTCTCGGAGATGATTCCGGCGCAACGACGCGGACGCTACATCGCCTTGATGGACGGCTTCTGGCCCCTGGGTTTTGTGGCTGCCGGCGTGCTGTCGTACTTCCTCCTGCCGCTGATCGGCTGGCGTGACATCTTCCTGGTGCTGGCGATTCCGGCGGTGTTCGTGCTGGTGATCCGCTTCTTCATTCCCGAGTCGCCGCGCTGGCTGGAGCAGGCAGGGCGTCATGCCGAGGCCGACCGGGTGTTGCTGGACATCGAGGACAAGGTGCGGGCTTCCCTGGGCGGCGCCCCGTTGCCGGAGCCAGTGCGCCTGCCGCGAGTCGAGCGTGCGCCGGGGCACTTCTTTTCCGCGCTGAAACAGATCTGGTCGCCCCTGTACCGGCAACGCACGATGATGATCTGGAGCCTGTGGTTCTTCGCGTTGCTGGGGTTCTACGGGCTGACTTCCTGGCTCAGCGCCTTGTTGCAACAGTCCGGTTTTGCCGTGACCCAGTCGGTGTACTACACAGTGCTGATTTCCCTGGGCGGGATTCCCGGGTTCCTCATGGCCGCCTGGCTGGTGGAGCGCTGGGGGCGCAAACCGGTGTGCATCGTGACCTTGCTCGGCGGCGGGATCATGGCCTTCTTCTACGGCCAGAGCGCGGTGTTTGGCGGCAACGTCAGCCTGTTGATCGGCACTGGCCTGCTGATGCAGTTCTTCCTGTTCGGCATGTGGGCGGTGCTCTACACCTACACGCCTGAGCTGTACCCGACGTCCGCCCGGGCCACGGGCTCGGGCTTTGCTTCGGCCGTTGGCCGGATTGGTTCGCTGCTGGGGCCTTTGGTGACCGGGCTGGTGTTTCCCATCACCGGGCAGGGCGGGGTGTTTGCCTTGGGGGCGTTGTGCTTTGTGATCGCGGCGGGGGTGGTCTGGCTGTTCGGGATGGAGACCCGGGGCAAGACGCTGGAGGAGTTGAGCGAGGCGGGGAACTGATAGAGCTGTTCGCCGGCAAGCCGGCTCCTACAGGTTCGTGTAGGAGCCGGTTTGCCGGCGCTGGGCGTTACGGTTTGACCAGTCGCGCATCCAGGCTGTTCTGCGCCAGGCGCTGGGCCTGATCCTGGGTCATCCCCAGGTCGGTGTACAAGGCGTGGAAGTTCTCGGTGACGTAGCCGCCGAAATAGGCCGGGTCATCGGAGTTCACCGTGACCTTCACCCCGCGCTCGAGCATTTGCAGGATGTTGTGCTGGGACATGTGGTCGAACACGCAGAGCTTGGTGTTGGACAGCGGGCACACGGTCAGCGGGATCTGTTCGTCGATGATGCGCTGCATCAGCCGTTCGTCTTCGAAGGCACGCACGCCGTGGTCGATACGCTGGATCTTCAGCAGGTCCAGGGCTTGCCAGATGTACTCGGGCGGACCTTCCTCGCCAGCGTGGGCGACGGTCAGGAAGCCTTCGCTGCGCGCGCGGTCGAAGACCCGCTGGAACTTGCTCGGCGGATGACCCATTTCCGAACTGTCCAGGCCCACGGCGACAAAGGCGTCGCGGAACGGCAGCGCCTGGTCGAGGGTTTTCTCTGCCTCTTCTTCGCTCAAGTGGCGCAGGAAACTGAGGATCAGGCCACTGGTGATGCCCAGTTGCTGTTCGCCGTCCTTCAGCGCGGCGGCGATACCGTTGAGCACCACTTCGAACGGCACGCCACGGTCGGTGTGGGTCTGCGGATCGAAGAAAGGTTCGGTGTGGATCACGTTCTGTTCTTTGCAGCGCAGCAGGTAGGCCCAGGTCAGGTCGTAGAAGTCCTGGGAGGTGCGCAGCACGTCCGCGCCCTGGTAATACAGGTCGAGGAACTCTTGCAGGTTGTTGAAGGCGTAGGCCTTGCGCAGGGTTTCGACGTCGCTCCAGGGCAGAGCGATCTTGTTGCGTTCGGCCAGGGCGAACAGCAGTTCCGGCTCCAGGGAGCCTTCCAGGTGCAGGTGCAATTCGGCCTTGGGCAAGGCGTTCAGCCAGTCATACATGGTGTTTTCTCATCAGGTGCAGGTGGGCGCTGCGAGAAGGAAACTGTGCCACAGCCATGACCCTCTGCGGGGACGTTGGTGGCGGTTCGCGGTTCTCGCCGGGTTTTCACCGGGCCCGAAAAAGCCGCCATTCTACAGCCGGCGGCGCAAATGTTCGGCAAAACCTGACCGAGTGGGCGATCAGGCCTGCTCCAGCTCCCGGCGATAGGCGTAGGTATCGGCAAAACGCGAGAGCAGGAAGTCGGCGCAGGTGGTCAGCGGATACTTGGCCGGATGCTCCGCGTCCTGGCAGCCGGGCAGGCATTCGATGCGGGTGTCCGGGTGCGGCTCGGCGAAGAACGGCATCGAGTAGCGATCGACCCCCAGCGGGCTGATGACCCGGTGCGGGGTCGACAGGTAACGGTCGTTGCTCCAGCGCGCCATCATGTCGCCCAGGTTGACCACGAAGGTGCCCTCGATGGGCGGCGCGTCGATCCATTGCCCCTGAACGTTGCGTACCTGCAAGCCGCCGGCGGCGTCCTGGTAGAGGAGGGTGATGCAGCCATAGTCGGTGTGGGCCCCGGCGCCTTGCTGTTCTTCGCTGCTGGCGGTGTGGCGCGGCGGATAGTGGATCATCCGCAGTACGCTGACCGGGTCATTGAAGCGGCTGTCGAAGAAGTCCCGCTCGATGCCCAGGGCCAGGGTCATGGCCCGTAGCAGGGTCTGGGCCAGGGCCTGCATGTCCTGATAGTGCTGCTCCATCAGGTCTTTCCAGCCGGGCAGGTCCGGGTGGCGGTTGGGGCCGCGCAGGGGTTTTTCCGCCAGCACGTCCGGGTGCTCGGCCGGCAGGTGCAGGCCCATGTCGAAGGTTTCCTTGAGGTCGCTGGGCTTGCCCGGGTCCAGTTGCTCGGTGGCGATGGCGCCGTAGCCGCGATGGTGACGGCTCTGGGTGATGTCGATCTTGAGTTTTTCAGCGCTGGGCAGGGCGAAGAAGTGCTTGGCCGTGACCAGCAATTGCTCGATGCGCTGTGCACTGA
>NZ_MOAK01000070.1:0-16390 GCF_003732485.1 Pseudomonas protegens | reverse complement strand
TCGGCAGTTGATTCATGAAAATGCTCCCATCCTGTTGGCGGTCCGTCGTCGCTGGCGGTTGCTCCGACAGCGACGACCAGCTTATTTGGGGATGTCCGCCTGCAGGCCTTCGACGTAGTAGTTCATCGAGGCCAGTTCGGCATTGCTGGCGCTGACCCCCGCGGCGATTTTTTCTATCCCGGCCTGGTCCTTGATCGGGCCGGTGAACGGGTGGAACTCGCCACTCTTGATGCTGGCGATGATCTGCTCGGCCTCGGCTTTCACCGGGGCCGGCAGCAGGTCGCTGAGGGGCAGTTCAACCGTACCCTCTTTCAGACCGCCCCAGTAGTCCTGGGCTTTCCAGCTGTGGTCCAGCACCCCTTGCGTGGCCTGGATGTAATGGGGGGCCCAGTTGTTGACGATGGAGGTCAGCACCGCCTTGGGGCCGAAGTGGGCCATGTCCGAGGCGTAGCCCACGGCATAGACACCACGGCGTTCCGCCGCCTGGATCGGCGCCGGGCTGTCGGTGTGCTGGAAGATCACGTCGGCGCCCTGGTCGATCAGGGCATTGGCGGCGTCGGCTTCCTTGCCCGGATCGAACCAGGAGTTGACCCACACCACCTTGATCTCGGTGCCCGGGTTGTATTTGTTCAGGGCCAGTTGGATGGCGTTGATGTCGCGGATCACTTCCGGGATCGGAAAGGAGGCGACGTAGCCGATCTTCTTGGTCCTGGTCATCTTCGCCGCGAGGAAACCGCCGACATAACGCCCCTCGTAAGTGCGCGCCAGGTAGGTGCCGAGGTTCTTGTCCTGCTTGTAGCCGGTGGCGTGTTCGAAGGTCACCTTGGGAAACTGCCTGGCGACTTTCAGGGTGGGGTTCATGTAGCCGAAGGAGGTGGTGAAGATCAGGTCGTAATTGTCCTTGGCCATGTTGCGGATCACCCGCTCGGCGTCGGCGCCTTCGGCGACGTTTTCCACGTAGTTGGTCTTGATCTGCTCGCCGAACTTTTCCGCCAGCGCCTTGCGTCCCTGTTCATGCTGATAGGTCCAGCCGTGGTCGCCGATGGGGCCGATGTAGACGAAGCCGACCTTCAGCGGATCGGCAGCGCTGGCGGCGAGACTGGCACTCAGGCCGACGGCGGCGGCCAGGGCGCAGAGCAATTTGTGCAACGGGCGTGTGTGCATGAATTGGAGCTCCATCTTGTTGTCGGGGTTGGCTGGGGCGGCAAGCGCTGGAGGGCAATGCAAATAGCTGACCAACAGGACAACAAAGATGGCAGTTGCGCCGGCGAGGAGGTTTCTACGGGGGCTTTGGGGCGCGCTTTTCGCTGGCAAGCCAGCTCCTACAGGCACGGGTGTAGGAGCCGGCTTGCCGGCGAAGGGCTGTTCAAGTGCCATCCCGGTGCGCGGCGCCTGAGCCTGGTGCACTAACATGTAACAAAACGTTAGTGACTCGAAGCAGTCTTTCACTCATCTCCTGTACTCGTTTTTATTTCCGTCAAAGGACTGCAATGCTCACTTCCCTCAAGCAAGAAAAGTTTCTACTGCTTGCGCTATTGGCCGCCGTGGCCGCCTATCCCCTGGAACACCTGCTGCTGAGCAGCGGCCAAGGCATCGCGCTGATGGCCGGGCTGGTGCTGATCGGTTTCATCGTCATCGCCTCGATGCGCGTGGCCCACCACGCCGAACTGCTGGCGGAAAAGGTCGGTGACCCCTACGGCACCATGATCCTGACCCTGGCCGCAGTGCTGGTGGAGGTGGTGATCCTGGCGATCATGATGAGCAACGAAGCCTCGCCGACCCTGGTGCGCGACACCATCTATTCGGCGGTGATGCTGGACATCAACGGGATCCTCGGCCTGGCGGCGCTGATGGGCGGCATCAAGCATGGCGAGCAGCCCTATAACGATGACTCGGCGCGTACCTACAGCGTGATGATCCTCACCGCCATGGGCGTGTCGATGGTGGTGCCGGAGTTCATTCCAGAAGCCGACTGGAAGGTCTATTCAGCCTTCACCATTGGCGCCATGGTGGTGCTCTACACCTTGTTCTTGCGCATGCAGGTCGGGCCCCACAGTTACTTCTTCAGCTACAGCTACCCGCAAAAGCGTCGCAATAAAGAGGCGCAGGAACAGCCCGATGCCATCAACCTGAGCTGGAGCATCGGCATCCTGGTGTTTGGTGTGGTGGTGATCGGCGCCCTGGCCGAGGTGATGTCCACAACCCTGGACCTGGGCCTTGAAGGCACGGGAGCGCCGCCGGTGATCACGGCGATCCTGGTGGCGGCGATTTCTGCGGCGCCGGAGATTCTCACTGCGCTGCGCGCAGCCTTGGCCAACCGCATGCAGTCGGTGGTCAACGTGGCGTTGGGGGCCTCCTTGTCGACAGTGATCCTCACGGTGCCGGTGATGGAAGCCATGGCCCTGTACACCGGCCAGCCGTTCCAGATGGCCATGACGCCGGTGCAGACGGTGATGGTGTTCATCACCCTGATCGTCAGTGCGATCAACCTCAACGACGGTGAGACCAATGCCATCGAGGGCATGACTCACTTCGTGCTGTTTGCCACCTTCATCATGCTGTCGCTGCTGGGCCTTTAAAGCGGCTGGGCTGACTGGATGGCGCAGCGAAAGCTGACACCAGGGGCATTCCAGGCCGCCAGTGCCCCCCAACGCCAACGGCGCACGGTGCTGGCCGAAGGAGAAAAGGTCGGGTCGTTGGCAAACTTGTTGTTGGCGCCGCGTTGCGCCCGATAAATGCCTGTTTCAGGGCCTTGCGGGTTCTCCACGGGAGACTCGCGATAGTAGTGTTTATCGTACCAATCGTTGACCCATTCACTGGCATTGCCGGTGAGGTTGTAGAGGCCCAGCGGATTGGGCACAAACCTGTCCACGGCGAAGGTTTCGTTGTCGTCGGGAGCCGGAAAGTTGCGGCCGTAATCCAGATTGCCGTTGTCGGTCGCAAACATGACCGGCTGGCCACGGTTGCGCGCCGCATATTCCCATTGGGCCTCGGTCGGGAGATCGACGGGATAGCCGCTCAGTTCTGCCAGCCAGCCACAGTAATCCTTGGCCTCTTGCCATTCCCGTGAAGCCGGGGCGGGCAGGTTTTCCTGGTAGAGGTGCTTCATGTCGGCGCGGTTGCGCAATTTTGCGTCAAACGGCGGCTTGCCTTGCGCCAGGAAGAACAGATCGAAATCGCCCAACGTGGTTTGCAGCGAGGACAGGTAATAGCTGCTCAATTTGACGGGGTGAACGAAATCGTCATCGACGTCGAGGCTGATCCGGTCCATTTTTGCCGGGTCTACGCCGCAGGGCCATTGGCACAGGGCAAGTGGGTCGAAGTCATGGGGCCAACCGAAATCGCCCATCTGGAATTCGCCTCCTTCAATCAACACCATGTTGTCCATCGAGCGGACGACCGTGTTAAGCACGGCATCGCGGTTTTGCGGGGAAAGATCCGGGTATTTACGGCTGATGGTCGAAGCAATTCCTGCCACTTTTTCAGGTGACAGCACTTTGCTGGCGGGGCCCGCCACCTCCTGTTTCTCACAGCCTGAAATCAGCAGCGCGACGCAGAGCGCCAGTCCGTGCTTTTGCTTCACGTAGTGTCCCTATAACGGCTCGATTGAGGGCGGCAAACTAACATGTTTCCTCAATCCGATTGCGCTCGAAGCGCAGGCGAGGGAGCCGGTCCCTCGCCGTTGGAATCAGGGATCAGCTACCGGCGATCAGTTGCCGAGCAGCCTGGCTGTGATCGGCGATCAGGTTTTTCAGGTCCAGCCCTTCGACTTGACCATCAATCACCCGCCACTTGCCGCCAATCATGACCCGATCCGCCCGATCCGCGCCGCACAGCAGCAGCGCCGAAACCGGATCATGGCTACCCGAGAAGCGCAGTTCATCGAGCTTGAACAAGGCCAGATCCGCCTGCTTGCCCACCGCCAGTTCGCCGATGTCGGTACGGCCCAAGAGGCTGGCCGAGCCCCGGGTCGCCCAGCCCAATACGCGCTCCGGGGTGATCTTCTCGGCGCCGTAACGCAGACGCTGAATGTACAGCGCCTGGCGCGCTTCGAGGATCATGTTCGAGGCGTCATTGGAGGCCGAGCCATCCACGCCCAAGCCAAACGGCGCACCCGCATCGGTCAGCTCGATACTGGGGCAGATGCCGGAGGCCAGGCGCATGTTCGAACTCGGACAATGGCAGATGCCGGTGCCGGCGGCGCCCAGGCGGGCAATTTCATCCGGGTTGAAGTGGATGCCGTGGGCCAGCCAGGTACGCGGACCGAGCCAGCCGACGCTGTCCAGATAATCCACGGTACGCAGGCCGAAGCGCTGCAGGCAGAAATCTTCTTCGTCGAGGGTCTCGGCGAGGTGAGTGTGCAGGCGCACATCAAGTCCGTTGGCCAGTTCGGCGCTGGCCGACATGATTTCCGGGGTCACCGAGAACGGCGAGCACGGCGCCAGGGCGATCTGAATTTGCGCGCCGTCGCCACGCTCGTGGTACTCGTGAATCAGGCGCTGACTGTCGTCGAGAATCACCTGGCCTTCCTGCACGGTCTGTTGCGGTGGCAGGCCGCCGTCCTTTTCGCCAAGGCTCATCGAACCGCGGGTGAGCATGGCGCGCATGCCCAGTTCACGCACGCTTTCGACCTGCACATCGATGGCGTTTTCCAGACCGTCCGGGAACAGATAGTGATGGTCGGCGGCGGTGGTGCAACCGGAGAGCAGCAGTTCGGCCAGCGCCACTTTGGTCGCCAGGGCGAGTTTTTCCGGGGTCAGCCGGGCCCAGACCGGGTACAGGGTCTTCAGCCAGGGGAACAGCGGTTGGTTGACCACCGGCGCCCAGGCCCGGGTCAGGGTTTGATAGAAGTGATGGTGGGTGTTGATCAGGCCCGGCAGCAGCACGTGCTCGCGGGCATCGAAGACCTGCTGGCAAGGACTCGCAGGCTGTTGGCCGAGGCCCAGCACTTCAACGATCAGACCGTCTTGCACGACCAGGCCGCCACGGGCGTCGAGGGCATTGCCGGTGAAGATGGCCAGGGGATTTTTTAACCAGGTACGGGTCGCAGGCATGGTGGCCGGCTCCTCTGAAAGTGGGTTCAGGTTAGCCAGCTCAGTGTTGCCCTGTCTGCTGATCCAGGGTCGCCGCGAGGGGCGAGGTGCGCAGTCTAGCGAAAGATGTGCCGGGGGACAAAACTTGGATTTTGCCCCCCGTTCCAGAGCCTTCGCCGCTCTGTGCAAGTGCTGCCTGGGGCAGCCACTGCAGAGGTTGCGGGTTTACCAGGGGATGGTTTCGCCCTTGTAGTTGATGAAGTGATGGCCGCCCTTGCCGGTGTAGGCGTTGACCTGGGCGATCAGCCCACGGGTACTGGTTTGCACGTCGATGTCGGCGCCTTCGCCGCCCATGTCGGTCTTCACCCAGCCCGGATGCAGGGAGAGTACGGTCAGCTTCTGTTCCAGCTGGGTCACGAAGCTGTTGGTCATGGAGTTCAGCGCGGCCTTGCTGGCTTTGTACAGGGCCAGCTCCGGGGCGTCCGGCATGGTCACGCTGCCCAGCACCGAACTCATGAACGCCAGTACGCCGCTGTCCTTGCGGATCTGCCCGACAAAACGCTGGGCCAGGTTGATCGGCGCCACCGCGTTGGTGAAGAACAACTGGCCGACTTCGGCCTGGGTCGCGTGGCCCGGCAGCTGGTTGTCCGGGCCCTTGACCCCGGCATTGACGAACAGCAGGTCGAACACTTGATCCTTGAGCTTCTGGCTGAGGGCGATCACCGCTTGCTGATCGTCCATGTCCAGTTGTTCGATCTGCACCTTGCCCAGGGCTTGCAGGGCCTCGGCCTTGTGCGGGTTGCGTACGGTGGCAGTGACTTGCCAGCCGTCTTCCAGCAGGCGTTGTACCAGGCCGAGGCCCAGGCCCCGGGAGGCGCCGATGATCAGTGCGGTTTTTGCCGTGGACATGATGAGGTTCCTTGATAAATGAGGATCACGGATGCAATGGACAGGCTTGCCCGAGCCGTTGTTGCAGCTCCTGGCGCAAGTGGCTCAATTCAGTGATGCGGGTTTCGATCAGGGGCAGTTTGTCTAGCAGCAGCCGGGTTACGGCCTGAACCGTATCGGCACTCTGCCACAGAGCGCCGACACTGCTGCCAATCCGCCCAGGCTTCGGCCTGTTCTCCAATGCGCATGTGCAGGCCTTGAAAGGGCTTGACCCTGGAGCATACTCGAGGCTTTAGCCTGCGCGCTCCTTGATTCTATGGAGCAGCATTTATGTGGACGAGCGAACAGTATCGAACATTGGTCCGGGCCGGCGGCTGGTACGACTTGCTGGTGACGCTGGCCTTCGTCACCCCCTGGAGTTTCATGGCTTTGCATGGGCTGATGCAGGGCTGGGCCCTGCACCTGCCGGGGAGCCTGCCGCCGTTCGAGCCGATGCACCTGCTGATGGCCAACCTGATGGGCTCGATTGTCTGTGTGTGGTCGGTGCTGCGGATTCGTGATCCGCAGCAGGCGTTTGGTCGTTATGACGCAGTGGGGCGCATCCTGTTTGCCACCTGGCAGGTGTATGCCTTGATGCACGGCGCTACAGCGTTGATCGGGGTGATTCTGTTTTTCGAGCTTGCCTGGTGCGTGGCGCAGCTGTGGCCGGTGAAAGACTTCTCCGGCAAGCCGATGCCTGCGGGGGTCGTGGCGGTCATTTAGTGCCCCGCCTGCCACGGCTGGCCCAGGGAGACCGGTGCGTACAGGCGGGTGCGCAAGGCGTCTCGGGACAACAGCACCAGCACCAGGATGGTGGCGGCATAGGGCAGCATCGCCAGCAGGTTGGACGGTATCGCCAGCCCCAGGCCCTGGGCCACCAGATGCAGGATGCTCGCCAGGCCGAACAGGTAGGCGCCGAGTAACAGTCGCCACACGCGCCAACTGGCGAACACCACCAGGGCCAGGGCAATCCAGCCGCGGCCGGCGCTCATGTTCTCGGCCCACATCGGGGTGTAGGCCAGGGACAGGTAGGCCCCGGCCAGCCCGGCCATGGCACCGCCGAACAGTACCGCGAGCGTGCGCACTCGCAGCACCGGCAGGCCCATGGCGCTGGCGGCGTCGGGGTTTTCGCCGACGGCCTGGATGATCAGGCCGACCCGGCTCTTGAGAATCGCCCTGGCCACCACGGCGAACAGCGCGAACGACAAGTACACCAGCAGATCCTGGGCAAACAGCATGTGGCCGATCAGCGGGATGTCGCTGAGCAATGGCAGCGCCAGAGGCTCGAACCCGGCCAGCGGCTTGCCGACCCAGGCCGCGCCGACAAAGCTCGACAGGCCGACGCCAAAAATAGTCAGGGCCAGGCCCGTGGCCACCTGATTGGCGTTGAACACCAGGGCCACCAGGGCAAACAGCGCCGAGAGCAGCATTCCCGCCGCCATTGCCAGCAGCACGCCAAGCCACAGATGGCCGCTGTTGAGGGCGACGATAAAACCTATCACTGCGCCAAACAGCATCATGCCTTCCTGACCGAGGTTGAGGACGCCGGTCTTTTCACAGATCAGTTCCCCCAGGGCCACCAGCAACAAGGGCGTACCGCAGCGCACCATGGCGTAGAGAATATTGCTCAGCAGATCGATATCCATCACAGGGCTCCGGCGGTAGCGGCGGTGGTGGCGTCACGGCGCGCCCAGCGCAGGTTCAGGCGCGGCCGATAGAGAATCAGCACGTCGCTGGCCAGGAGGAAGAACAGCATCATGCCCTGGAACAGTTGGGTGATGGCCTGGGGCAGGTTGAGGCTCATCTGCGCGCTTTCGCCACCGATGTAGAGCAGGGCCATCAGCAGGCTGGAGAACAGGATGCCGATGGGGTTCAAGCGTCCCAGAAAAGCCACGGTGATCGCCGCGTAGCCATAGCCGGGGGACACTTGTGGCACCAGTTGGCCGATGGGACCGGTGACCTCACAGACACCGGCCAAACCCGCCAGCGCACCGCTGATCAACAATGCCAGCCAGATCAGACGCTGCTGGCGAAAGCCGACGAAACCCGCGGCGCGCGAGTCCAGGCCGAGGACCTTGATCTGGAAACCGACAAAGCTTTTCTGCAGCAGCACCCAGACCGCTACCAGGGCCAGCAGGGCGAAATACACCCCGGCGTGGACCCGACCGTCCTCCGTCAACAGCGGCAGGCGGCTGGCGTCGCCGAACATCGCCGACTCGGGAAAGTTGAACCCGGCGGGGTCCTTCAACGGGCCGTGCACGCAGTACAGCAACAGGTTCAGGGCGATGTAGTTGAGCATGATGCTGGTGAGGATTTCGTTGGCGTTGAAGCGTGTGCGCAACCAGGCGGTGAGCCCGGCCCAGGCGGCACCGGCCAGGGTGCCGATGAGCAGGATCAGTACCAGCGCCCAGCGGCTTTGTAGCTCGATGAGGTTGACCGCCAGGGCGCTGCCGGCCAGGGCCCCGAGCAGCAGTTGGCCTTCGGCGCCGATGTTCCAGATGCGGGCCCGGTAGGCCACTGCCAGGCCCAGGGCGCAGAGCAGGATCGGCAGCGCCTTGACCAGCAGTTCCGAGACGCCATACAGGTCGCTGACCGGGGCGATCAGCAAGGTGTGCAGGGTCAGCAGCGGGTCATGTCCCAGGGCCACGAACAGCAGGGCACCACAGCTCAGGGTCAGCAGCGCGGCAAGAAGGGGGGAGCACCAGAGCATCAGGCGCGATTGCCGGCCGCGAGGTTCGAGTGAAAGCAGCATGGACGACTCCGTTAAACCGCCGGGGCGGGGGCAGAAGGGACGGCTTCGAAGTGGCCGGCCATCCAGGCGCCGACTTCGACCAATGAGGTGTCGGCACAGGCTTTGGGCGCCGAGAGACGACCGCCGCAGAGGGCGGCAATGCGATCGCTGATCTGCAGCAACTCATCCAGGTCTTCGGAGATCACCAGGATCGCCGCACCGGCATCACGCAGGGCGATCAATGCCCGGTGAATAGTGGCTGCGGCCCCCACGTCGACGCCCCAGGTCGGGTGCGCGGCGATCAGCAAGCGCGGTTGCTGGAGGATCTCGCGGCCGAGGATGAATTTCTGCAGATTGCCGCCAGACAGGCTGCGGGCCGGGCTCTGGGCGTCAGCGGTCTTGACCCCGAAGCGCTGGATGATGGTCTCGGCCAGGGCGCGGACCTTGGCTCTTTGAATCAGGCCATTGCGTATCAGCCCCTGTTGAAAGGCAGTGAGCAGTGCGTTGTCTTCCAGGCTCAGTTCCGGTACGGCACCTTGCCCCAAGCGTTCGGCGGGGACGAAGGCCAGCCCCCTTTGGCGTCGGGCATCGGGGTATAGATGGCCGACGGCCTGGCCGGCCAGGCAGATGCGTTGGGCCTCGCCGGGAGCCAGGCGTTGCTCGCCGCTGAGCAGGGCCAGCAGTTCGTCCTGGCCATTGCCGGCGACCCCGGCGATGCCGACGATTTCACCACTGCGCAGGCTCAGGTCGATGGTCTTGAGGGAGCAGCCGAAGGGATCGGGGTTGTGCCAGCTCAACTCGCGGATCTGCAGGAATTCGGCGCCGCCGCTGACCTTGGGGTAGTCGGTAAGCAGGGCCGCTGCGTCACCCACCATCAGTCGCGCCAGTTCCTGGTTCGAGCATTCGGCCGGCCGACAGTGCCCGGCCACCCGGCCGCCCCGCAGTACTGTGGCGCTGTGGCACAGAGCGCGGACTTCGGCGAGCTTGTGGCTGATGAACAGGATGCTGCAGCCCTCGGCAGCCAGCCGGCGCAGAGTGATGAACAGCTCTTCGGCCTCTTGCGGGGTCAGCACTGAGGTGGGTTCGTCGAGGATCAACAGGCGGATGTCCTGCATCAGGCAGCGCACGATCTCCACTCGTTGGCGCTCGCCGATGGACAGGCTGTGCACCAGGCGCTGGGGTTCCAGGGCCATGCCGTAGCGCTGGGACACTTCGCGGATCTTGCCTTCCAGCTGGCTTGGCGTGCCGGCCGCCGCGCCCATGGCCAGGGCGATGTTTTGCGCGACGCTGAGGGTTTCGAACAATGAGAAATGCTGGAACACCATGCCGATCCCCAGGCCGCGAGCCTGGGCCGGGCTGCTGATGAGCTGGCGCCGGCCTTGCCAGATCAACTCCCCCGAGTCGGCCTGGATCACCCCATAGATGATCTTCATCAAGGTGCTTTTGCCGGCGCCGTTCTCGCCGAGCAGGGCCTGGATTTCACCGGGGGCGATGCACAGGTCGATGGCGTCGTTGGCCAGGCAACCGGGATAGCGCTTGCTGATCTGACGCAGTTGCAGGCGCGGTGTTTGCCCGATGGGCACAGCGGGATTTGGCATGACAGGCTCGGGGGATTGGAGGTGTTTCTGTGGATAAAGCAATTTCCTGGCCAGTAGGTCAGGAAAGCTCAAACGCTGCCCTGGATTGCACCTTGAACTGTCGGAGGAGGCGGATGCCGGGCACCACATCGGGGCAAAGTGTTTGAAAGGGCTCTGTTTTTGTCCGCGATAACCTGAGCAAAAAATGACCAGTGGCCTGCAGGCCCTGTGCAATCAGCGGCTGGGGCAGCCTTGCACGGGTTATCCACAGCTTGCTCCACAGTAATTGTGTGCAAGCCTGGAACTTGGGCATAAGCCCGGCGGCCTTGCCTTCCAACCGCGATAAACCACTCTAACTTGCTGTTTTACGTTGCAAAAAAGTCCACTGGCAGAACTTTGGACAAAAAATGAACAAAGCCGGCAAAGCCACGTTACAGAAGGGTTACAGCGCTATGTGCTCAGGTTATCCACAGTCGGGTGCACAGCAGATGTGGGCAACTGCGGGAGGCTCTGCCGGGTTATGCACAAGGTGCTCGGGCCGGGTTGGTGCGCTCAGCGCTGCAAGAGGATGCGTCCGCGGCTGAGGTCGGCCAACTGCTGTTGCAGGGTATCGATCTGCTCTTCGCCCAGGGCCAGTTGCAACTCCACGCCATTGGCGGTGAAGTCTTCCTCGACCAGCAAGCCGCCCAGTTCGGCGACCCGCAATTTGACCGGTGCCAGCTCGCTGAAACTGCAGGCGCAGCGCAGCGGTACGCGGTTGACCAGGGCGATGCGCTCGGCGCCTTGCAGGCATTTGTTGGCACCGCCGCCGTATGCCCGGGCCAGGCCACCGGTGCCCAGCTGGATGCCGCCGTACCAGCGGATCACCAGCACGGCCACCTGATCGCAGTCCTGGGCCTCGATGGCCGCGAGGATCGGCCGTCCGGCGGTGCCGCCGGGCTCGCCGTCGTCGTTGCTGCGGTACTGATCGGCCAGCTTCCACGCCCAGCAGTTGTGGGAGGCGTTGACGTCGCTGTGCTGCTGGATGAAGGCTTGGGCCTCGGCCGCGCTGGTGATGGGCGCGGCGAAGGTGATGAAGCGGCTTTTGCGAATCTCTTCGCGGTACTCGCAAAGGCCGGCCAGGGTAAAGGGCATGAGCGTCAGTCTTTCTGGGCGGGAGTCAGGCCACAGCCTTTGAGGATGATGCGGATCAGGTTGTTGCCGGCCTCTTCGAAATCCTGCTTGGTCAGGCGGCTGCGCCCGGTGACGCGGCAGATCTGGGTGGCGAAGTCGGCGTAGTGCTGGGTGCTGCCCCAGAGCAGGAAGATCAAGTGCACCGGGTCAACCGGGTCCATCTTGCCGGCGTCGATCCAGGCCTGGAATACATTGGCCCGGCCTTGGAACCAGGCGCGGTAGTCCTGGCTGAAGTATTCGCTCAGGCATTCGCCGCCACTGATGATTTCCATGGCGAAGATCCGCGAGGCCTGGGGCTGACGGCGGGAAAATTCCATCTTGGCGCGGATATAGCGAGTCAGGGCCTCGGCCGGGTCATCCTCTGCAGTGAGGGTGTTGAAGGTGCTGTCCCAGAGTTCGAGGATGTTGCTCAGTACCGCGATGTACAGCCCCAGCTTGTTGGTGAAGTAGTAATGCAGGTTGGCCTTGGGCAGTCCGGCCTTCTGCGCGATGGTGTTCATGCTGGTGCCTTTGAAGCCGTGACGGGCGAACTCGTCCTCGGCGGCCTGGATGATGGCCTCTTCATTCTTCTGCCGAATGCGGCTGGCGGGTTTGCCGGGGTGAGGAGCGCTGTGGGCGGGGACTTCAAAGGTCATGGAGGTTTCCGAGCAAGTCTGTGGGTGCTACCTGTGCGTTGATAGCGCACCCAGGTTGATCAGACAAGCCTTGGCACGACAAAAGCTTCAGTGGGCCTTCAGGCTGTGGTTTTCCGGCGCCGGATTTATGTCGTTTGGCAGGCTTTTACCCTCCGGCAGCAGCAGGCACATCAGCAGGGCGGTGATGGACCTTGATCAGGCTGATTCTTAGCGGGTCGCCGCCAGGCTCTCCAGGAAGCTTTCCAGCACCAAGTGGGGGCGCCGGCCCTTGCGCGTGACCGATGCCAGGCTCAGGTCATAGAAGCGGGATGTGGGCTTGAGCGCGCGCAGCCGACCCTGCTGCACCCAGAGGGCGGCGTAATGGTCAGGGAGGTAGCCAATATAGCGTCCGGTGAGGATCAGGAAGGCCATGCCTTCGCGGTCGGATGCGCTGGCGGTGCAGTTCAAGGCCTGGTAGTGGGCCTGGATTTCCGCGGGCAGGCGGAAGGTCGGGGCAATGGCGTCCTGGTCATTGAGGCGCTGATCGTCCAGTTGCTTGTCGTCCACGTAGAACAGGGGATGACCCACCGCGCAGTACAGCAACGAACGTTCGTCATACAGCGGCTGATACTCCAATCCGGACAGGGCGCTGGCCTGGGGCACCACGCCGACGTGCAGACGACCGTCGAGTACCCCTTGTTCGACTTCGTTGGGGGCGATCATGCGGATCTGGATCTGTACGTCCGGGCCGCGCTCCTTCAATTGTGCCAGGGCGTGGGTGATGCGCATGTGGGGCAGGGTCACCAGGTTGTCGGTGAGGCCGATGATCAATTCGCCCCGCAGGTGGCGGTGCAGGCCGTTGACCTCGGTGCGAAAACTCTCCAGGGCGCTGAGCAGTTGCAGGCTCGACTGGTAGACCTCGCGGCCTTCTTCAGTGAGGGAGAAGCCGGCGCGTCCACGTTGGCACAGGCGCAGGCCGACCCGCTGCTCCAGGTCGCTCATCTGTTGGCTGATGGCCGAGCGGCCAATGCCGAGCACGGTCTCTGCGGCGGAGAAACCACCGCATTCCACCACGCTGCGAAAGATCCGCAGCAGGCGGATATCAAAGTCGCTGACTTGCGCCAGCGGGTCGGCTCGACGGCTGCTCATAGTTTAGTGGGTGCCAGACTGAAGGTTATTAAAGTTGGATTTCACCGACTTTATAGCCGTGGCAACTTAGCCGCAACAACGCTTTTATTCCTACGCCGCTTCATTGCCTTGCGAGGTTCTGCTCATGAACATGCCGGAAACCGCTCCTCAGTCCCTGGCCAGTCAGCTCAAGCTTGACGCTCACTGGATGCCCTACACCGCCAACCGCAATTTCCAGCGTGACCCGCGCCTGATCGTCGGTGCCGAAGGCAGTTGGCTGGTGGATGACAAGGGCCGCAAGATCTATGACTCGCTGTCCGGTCTGTGGACCTGCGGCGCCGGTCACTCGCGCAAGGAGATCCAGGAAGCGGTCGCCAAGCAGTTGGGCACCCTGGACTATTCCCCGGGCTTCCAATATGGCCACCCGCTGTCGTTCCAGCTGGCCGAGAAGATCACCGACCTGACTCCGGGTAACCTGAACCACGTGTTCTTCACTGACTCCGGCTCCGAGTGCGCCGATACCGCAGTGAAGATGGTGCGCGCCTACTGGCGCCTGAAAGGCCAGTCGACCAAGACCAAGATGATCGGTCGTGCCCGTGGCTACCACGGGGTGAACATCGCCGGCACCAGCCTCGGTGGCGTCAACGGCAACCGCAAGCTGTTCGGCCAGGCGATGATGGATGTCGATCACCTGCCCCATACCCTGCTGGCCAGCAACGCCTATTCCCGTGGCATGCCGGAGCAGGGCGGTATCGCTCTGGCCGATGAACTGCTGAAACTGATCGAACTGCATGACGCTTCCAACATTGCTGCGGTCTTCGTCGAGCCTCTGGCCGGCTCCGCTGGCGTGCTGGTGCCGCCACAGGGTTACCTCAAGCGCCTGCGGGAAATCTGCGACCAGCACAACATCCTGCTGGTGTTCGACGAAGTGATCACCGGCTTCGGCCGTACCGGAGCCATGTTCGGCGCTGACAGCTTCGGCGTGACGCCGGATCTGATGTGCGTGGCCAAGCAGGTCACCAACGGCGCGATTCCGATGGGCGCGGTGATTGCCAGCTCCGAGATCTATCAGACCTTCATGAACCAGGCGACGCCTGAGTACGCGGTGGAGTTCCCCCACGGCTACACCTATTCGGCGCACCCGGTGGCTTGTGCGGCGGGCCTGGCGGCACTGGACTTGCTGCAGAAGGAAAACCTGGTGCAGAGCGTGGCTGACGTCGCTCCGCATTTCGAGAATGCGTTGCACGGCATCAAGGGTGCGAAGAACGTGATCGACATCCGTAACTTCGGCCTGGCCGGTGCGATCCAGATCGCGGCTCGGGACGGTGATGCAATCGTGCGTCCATTCGAGGCTGGCATGGCCTTGTGGAAAGCCGGTTTCTACGTGCGTTTCGGTGGCGACACCCTGCAGTTCGGCCCAACCTTCAATAGCAAGCCGCAGGACCTCGATCGTCTGTTCGATGCAGTTGGCGAAGTGCTGAACAAGCTCGACTGATTCGATCCTTCTTATATAGAAGCGGGCGTGAAGTGTTTCGCGCCTGCGCCTTCCCTTTTTCAGGAGTCCCCGCATGAGTCTGATTCAACACCTGATCCACGGCGAGCTGGTAAGCGACAACGGTCGCAGCACTGACGTCTTCAACCCGTCCACGGGCAAGGCGATCCACAAGGTCCCGCTGGCCAGTCGTGAAACCATTCAACAGGCCATCGACTCTGCCAAATCTGCATTCCCGGCCTGGCGCAATACGCCACCGGCCAAACGTGCCCAGGTGATGTTCCGCTTCAAGCAACTGCTGGAGCAGAACGAGGCGCGCATTGCCCAACTGATCAGCGAAGAACACGGCAAGACTCTGGAAGACGCCGCGGGTGAATTGAAGCGCGGTATCGAGAACGTCGAGTACGCCTGTGCTGCGCCGGAAATCCTCAAGGGCGAATATAGTCGCAATGTCGGCCCGAACATCGATGCCTGGTCCGACTTCCAGCCGTTGGGCGTGGTGGCGGGTATCACCCCGTTCAACTTCCCGGCGATGGTGCCGCTGTGGATGTACCCGCTGGCGATCGCTTGCGGTAACTGCTTCATCCTCAAGCCTTCCGAGCGCGATCCAAGCTCTACCTTGTTGATCGCCGAGCTGCTGCATGAAGCGGGTCTGCCCAAGGGCGTGCTGAACGTGGTGCACGGCGACAAGACTGCCGTGGATGCGCTGATTGAGGCTCCGGAAGTCAAGGCGTTGAGCTTTGTCGGTTCGACTCCGATTGCCGAGTACATCTATGCCGAAGGCACCAAGCGCGGCAAACGCGTCCAGGCACTGGGCGGGGCGAAGAACCACGCGGTGCTGATGCCGGATGCCGACCTGGATAATGCAGTCAGCGCTCTGATGGGGGCTGCCTATGGTTCTTGCGGTGAGCGTTGCATGGCGATCTCGGTAGCCGTGTGCGTGGGCGACCAGGTGGCCGATGCACTGGTGGCCAAGCTGGTGCCACAGATCAAGGCGCTGAAGATTGGTGCCGGTACTTCCTGTGGCCTGGACATGGGGCCGTTGGTTACCGCCCAGGCGCGTGACAAGGTCAGTGGTTATGTAGAAGACGGCGTGGCCGCAGGTGCGCAACTGGTGGTGGACGGTCGTGGCCTGAGCGTGGCCGGTCATGAAGACGGCTTCTTCCTCGGTGGCTGCCTGTTCGACCGCGTTACCCCGCAGATGCGCATCTATAAGGAAGAGATCTTCGGGCCGGTGCTGTGCATCGTCCGGGTCAACAGCCTGGAGGAGGCCATGCAACTGATCAACGATCACGAGTACGGCAACGGTACCTGCATCTTTACCCGTGACGGTGAAGCGGCACGTCTGTTCTGCGACGAGATCGAAGTGGGCATGGTGGGCGTCAACGTGCCGCTGCCGGTACCTGTGGCCTATCACAGCTTCGGTGGCTGGAAGCGTTCACTGTTCGGTGACCTGCATGCCTACGGTCCCGATGGTGTGCGTTTCTATACCCGTCGCAAGGCGATCACCCAGCGCTGGCCGCAACGCGCCAGCCACGAAGCCTCGCAGTTCGCCTTCCCTAGCCTGTAAGAGTGAAGCGATAAAGGCCGGCCCCTTGGGGCCGGCCTTTGCTTTTATGGGCTTTTCTGACCGATATGACAGATTTATGAAAATAACTGTTGACGGCAGATTCTACAGGTCTATAATTCGCCCCACTTCCGGCGCAGTCGAAACG
>NZ_MOAK01000069.1 GCF_003732485.1 Pseudomonas protegens | reverse complement strand
ATGACCCTGACGCCGTATCTGGGCCTCAGCCAGACTCAGGTCAGCCGCCAGGGCTATCGTGAAAACAGCGGCGCGGTGTTTGCGGCCAGCTACGCGAAAATGGGCCGCACGACCACCAGCCTGAACCTCGGTGTGCGGGGCGCCAAAAAGCTCACCCGGCAGCTGGAACTCAGTGCCAACCTGGAGCTGACCCAGGACCTGCGCAACAA
>NZ_MOAK01000068.1 GCF_003732485.1 Pseudomonas protegens | reverse complement strand
CCTATCGCCTGTCCATCGTGCACTTCTGGGCGCTGATCACCCTGTACATCTGGGCCGGTCCGCACCACCTGCACTACACCGCACTGCCGGACTGGGCCCAGTCCCTGGGCATGGCCATGTCGATCATCCTGCTGGCACCCAGCTGGGGCGGCATGATCAACGGCATGATGACCCTGTCGGGTGCCTGGCATAAGCTGCGCA
>NZ_MOAK01000067.1 GCF_003732485.1 Pseudomonas protegens | reverse complement strand
ACAATTTTCTGGCTGTGCCTGTTACTGCCCTTCTATGCCTGGATCGGTTATCCCTTGCTGCTGGCCCTGCTCAGCCTGTTCGTGCGCCCGCGCCCGCTGCAACCGGGCGAGCCGCTGTCGGTGAGCGTGATCATCGCCGCCCACAACGAAGGCCCGCACATCGAGCACAAGCTGCGCACCTTGCTGCAACAGGACTACCCGGCCACGGACCTGCAGATCATCCTCGCCAGCGACGGCTCCAGCGACGACACCGTG
>NZ_MOAK01000066.1:165131-175587 GCF_003732485.1 Pseudomonas protegens | reverse complement strand
GCAAACCTTGCACCGCCCTGGCCGGCGTCTTCGCTGGCAAGCCAGCTCCTACGGGGGAATTTTCGTCCCTCGCCAACACCGCCACCTGTAGGAGCCGGCTGGCCGGCGAAGAGGCCCGCAAGCCTTGCACCGCCCTGGCCGGCGCCTTCGCTGGCAAGCCAGCTCCTACGGGGGGATGTGCGGTGTGTCGGGCAATAGTCAGGGGGTATTGGCGTCGAGGTGCTGGTAGGCGGCGTTGAGGCTTGCGGCCAGTTCCCGGGCGCGGCCGAGGCGGATCGGGCCGCGTTCGATGTCGAGCAATAAGGTTGGGCAGTCGAAGGGAGTCAGGGCCGGCAGGGTTTTCAGGCGACCGTCGGTGATCAGCAGCACGCGCCGTTGCTCCGCCGGCAGTCGCCGTTGGCGCTGTTGCAGCCACTGCGCCGCCTCGGCCAGTGCCTGGGGCAATGGCGTGCCGCCGCCCGCTCCGAGGCCGTCGAGCCAGTGGCGCAGATCCTTGGAGGCTTTCAGGCCCTGGACCTGCCAACGAGGCGCTTGGCCGCTGGCCGTGAGCAGGGCCAGGCGCGCACGCTGGCGATAGGCGTCGTCAAACAGTTGCGCCAGCAAGCCCTTGGCGTCGCTGAGGGCCGAATGCCGACGGGTCGAGGCCGAGGCATCGACGATCACCAGCCACAGTTCATGGGGCGCGCGGCTGCGCAGGCGAAACAGCAGGTCTTGGTGCAGGCGCGGCCGGCCTTTGAGCAAGGTGCCGGGCCAGTTGATGGAACCGCCGCGGGCTTCGCGGCCTTTGCCTTGCCGGCCATGATCCAGGTGCCCCGCCCGGGGCTTGGCATCCGCCCCCCGATCAGTGCGGGGACGAATGCCTAAGGCTTTTTTGGCCAGCTGGGCACTTCACGACGGGCACCGGTGGGCAAAGCCTGGGCCGGCATCTCGCCCCATTGACCCTGGCCTTCGCTGGGGTTGGCGTCGTGGGGGACCGGCGCCTGAGGACGTTGCCCCGATTGCGGCGCACTGGGCGCATGCTCCCGGCGGCGGTGGCGCAAGGCGAACTCGGCCACCGCGTCGATATCTTCCTCGGCGATGGCGCTGGCGCCACGCCAGGCGGCGTGGGCCCGGGCGGCCCGCAACCACACCAGATCGGCACGCAGACCGTCGACTCCTGCGGCGAAGCAACGCTCGGTGATCCGCTCCAGGGACAGGTCATCAAGGGCGATGGCTGGCAGCAGCGCTCGGGCCTGCTGGCAACGCTCGCGCAACGCGGTTTGCGCCTCGGCCCACTGGGTACAGAAACCCTGGGGATCGCTGTCGAAATCCAGGCGCCGCCGGATGATCTGCCCGCGCTCCTGCGGTGCAGTCTGGCCACTGAGGGCGACGTTGAGGCCGAAGCGGTCCAGCAGCTGCGGACGCAGTTCACCCTCTTCCGGGTTCATGGTGCCAATCAGTACGAATTTCGCCGAATGGCGATGGGAAATGCCGTCGCGCTCGATCAGGTTGGTGCCGCTGGCAGCCACGTCCAGCAGCAGGTCCACCAGGTGATCGGGCAGCAGGTTGACTTCATCGACATAGAGCACGCCGCCGTCAGCCTTGGCCAGAACCCCCGGAGAAAATTGCGCCCGGCCTTCACCCAGGGCGGCGTCCAGGTCCAGGGTGCCCACCAGGCGCTCTTCGGTGGCGCCCAGAGGCAAGGTGACAAACTGCCCGCTGGCCAACAGGTCGGCCAGGCCCCGGGCCAGGGTCGACTTGGCCATGCCCCGAGGGCCTTCGATCAGCACACCGCCGATCTTCGGGTCGATGGCGGTCAGGCACAGGGCCAATTTCAGGGCGTCGGCGCCGACCACAGCGGACAGCGGAAAATGGGGGGTGTCACTCATGTCGGGGTCTCGCTTGGGTCGGGTCTGGGGGTGTCCGGGGGGACGCTTTCGCGAGCAAGCTCGCTCCTACAACGGCAATGCCAGCCCTGTAGGAGCGAGCTTGCTCGCGATCGAGTGCACAGCACTCGCCGCCTCAGGAATCTTCTTCGATATCCAGCAGCAGGTTTTCCAGGGCTTCACGATAATCGCCGGGCGCTTGCCACAGGCCACGCTGCTGGGCTTCCAGCAGGCGCTCGGTCATGTCGCGCAGGGCGTGGGGATTATGCTGGCGAACGAACTCGCGGGTCGAGTCATCCAGCAGGTAGGCATCGGCCAGCAAGGCGTACTGGTGATCGTCGATCAGCTCGGTGGTGGCGTCGAAGGCGAACAGGTTGTCCAGGGTCGCGGCCATTTCGAAGGCGCCCTTGTAGCCATGGCGCTTGACCCCTTCGATCCATTTCGGGTTGGCCGCGCGCGAGCGGATCACCCGGTTCAGTTCTTCCCTGAGGGTGCGGATCTTCGGCAGGTCCGGCTGGCTGTGGTCGCCATGGTAGCTGGCGGCCTTGGCGCCGCTGAGGCTTTCCACCGCCGCCAGCATGCCGCCCTGGAATTGGTAGTAGTCGTTGGAATCCAGCAGGTCGTGCTCGCGGTTGTCCTGATTCTGCAGCACCGCCTGCACTTGACTCAGGCGGGAGGCGAACTGCTCGCGGGCGGCGGTGCCTTCGTCGCTGCCGCCATAGGCGTAGCCGCCCCAGTTCAAGTAGACCTCGGCCAGGTCCTCGCGGCTCTGCCACAGGCGGCCGTCGATGGCACCCTGGACCCCGGCGCCATAGGCCCCGGGCTTGGCGCCGAAGATCCGCCAGCCGGCCTGACGCGCAGCGGTGTCCTGATCCAGGCCGGAGGCAATCAAGGCTGCGCGTTCAGCGCGGACTCTGGCCGCCAGCGGGTTCATGTCCTCGGGTTCGTCGAGGGCCGCCACCGCTTGCACCGCTGCGTCGAACAGGCGGATCAGGTTGGCGAAGGCATCGCGGAAGAACCCGGACACCCGCAGGGTCACGTCGACCCGGGGCCGGTCCAGCAGGCTCAGGGGCAGGATCTCGAAATCGTCGACCCGCTGGCTGCCGGTGGCCCACACCGGACGCACCCCCATCAGGGCCATGGCCTGTGCGATGTCGTCGCCGCCGGTGCGCATGGTGGCGGTGCCCCAGACCGACAGCCCAAGCTGCAACAGGTGATCGCCGTGATCCTGCAGGTGACGTTCGAGGATCAGGTTGGCCGACTGGAAGCCGATGCGCCAGGCGGTGGTGGTGGGCAGGTTGCGCACGTCCACCGAATAGAAATTGCGCCCGGTGGGCAGCACGTCCAGACGGCCACGGCTCGGCGCGCCGCTGGGGCCGGCGGGGACGAAACGCCCACTCAAGGCATCCAGCAGGCCGCGCATTTCCGCGGGGCCGCAAGCGTCCAGGCGCGGTGCGACCACTTCGCGCAACGCCTCGATGATCACGCGCACCGGCTCCCAGCCGGGCTCGTCCAACTGCGCCACCGGGCCCTGGAGTGCGGCTTCGATCAATGCTGCGGCGTACAGTTCCAAGCGTTCGCGCACATCGCCCGCCGTGCGCCACAAGGCATCGCTGAGCTGTCGCAACGGCTGCGGGCGGCGCCCGGTCCAAGGTTCGGCCAGGGCACAGTCCAGAGGGTCGAAGCCCAGGCCGAAGGCCTTGGCCAAGGCGCGCAGCAGGCTGGCATGAGCGCCCTTGCCATCGCCCCGGGGAATGCGCAGCAAGGCCAGCAGGGTGTCGATGCGCAGGCGGCCGTCGGGGGATTCGCCGAACACGTGCAGGCCATCGCGGATCTGCGATTCCTTGAGGTCGCACAGGTAAGTGTCCAGGCGCGGCAGCCAGATCGCCGCGTCGGCGTCGCTGTCAAGCTGCTCGCCCAGTTGCAACTCGCGGTCGATGTGGGTCTCGCGCACCAGTTGCAGGATGTCCCGCTGCAGCTCCCGGGCGCGACGTGGGTCGAGCAGTTGGGCTTCGTAGTACTCGTCCGCCAGCAGCTCCAGATTACGCAGCGGGCCGTAGGTTTCGGCGCGGGTCAGGGGCGGCATCAAGTGGTCGATGATCACCGCCTGGGTACGGCGCTTGGCCTGGGCGCCCTCCCCCGGGTCGTTAACGATGAACGGGTAGATGTTCGGCAGCGGCCCCAGCAGCGCATCCGGCCAGCAGTTCTGCGACAGGCCGACACCCTTGCCCGGCAGCCATTCCAGGTTGCCGTGCTTGCCGACATGGATCAGCGCGTGGGCGCCGTAGGCCTGGCGCAGCCAGAAGTAGAACGCCAGGTAGCCATGGGGCGGCACCAGGTCCGGGTCGTGGTAGACCGCGCTGGGGTCCACCTGATAACCCCGGGCCGGCTGAATGCCGACGAAGGTCAGGCCAAAGCGCAGGCCGGCGATCATCATCCGCCCGTCGCGGAACATCGGGTCTTGCTGCGGTGCGCCCCAGCGCGCCAGCACTGCCTGACGGTTGGCTTCCGGCAGGGCCTGGAACATCAGCGCGTAGTCGTCCAGGGCCAGGCTTTGCTGACACGGGCGCTGGTCGAGGCTGTCCAGATCATTGCTGACCCCGCCCAGCAGTTGCCGGATCAGCTCGGTGCCGCTGGCGGGCAGTTCGGCCGGCAGCGGGTAGCCATCGGCCTGCAGGGCCTTGAGGATGTTCAGCGCGGCGGCGGGGGTGTCCAGGCCGACACCGTTGCCAATGCGACCATCCCGGGTCGGGTAATTGGCCAGCACCAGGGCAATGCGCTTCTGGCCGTTGTCCAGGCGTCCCAGCTCGACCCAGCGCCGGGCCAGTTCAGCAACAAAGTCCATGCGTTCGGGCTGGCCGCGATAGCAGACCACATCCGACTGGCTGCGCTCGCTGCGCCAGGCCAGGTCCTTGAAGCTGATGGGCCGGCTGATGATGCGCCCGTCCAGTTCCGGCAAGGCGATGTGCATGGCCAGGTCCCGCGGTCCCAGGCCTTGCTCGCTGTCGCGCCAGCCCGGCTCGTTGTCCTGGGCGCAGATCGCCTGGATCACCGGGATATTGCGCCGGAACGGCCGCAGGTGCGGGGCTTCCGGGCTGGATTGGGCAAAGCCGGTGGTGTTGAGGATCACCCCGGCTGCGGTTTCATCCAGCCAGTCTTCCACCTGGCTCAGGCAGCCCGGCTCCTTGAGGCTCGCCACCGCCACCGGCAAGGGATTGAGACCCGCCGCCTGCAGGCGCTGACAGAACAGGTCGATAAAGCCGGTGTTGGCGGCCTGCAGGTGGGAGCGGTAGAACAGCAGCGCCGCCACCGCTTGATCGGGCTGCCAATCGGCCTGCCAGTCGCTGAGGGTGGCCTGGCTTTTGTGTGGGTGGTAGATCGCCGTGCGTGGCAGGGTCTGCGGTTCGCTCCAGGGGTAGTCGCGCCCCAACAGGCCGCTGGCCAGGCAGCGATAGAAGTTCAAGGCGTTATCGCGGCCGCCCTGGCGCAGGTATTGCCAGAGACGATCACGCTCGGTGGCCGACACTGTGCTCAGGTCGCTGAGCTCCGGGTCCGGACGATCGTCCCCCGGCACCAGGATCAACTGCACCCCGCGCTGGGACAGCTCCACCAGCCGCTCGACGCCGTAGCGCCAGTAGGCGATGCCACCGTGCAGGGAAATCAGGATCACCTTGGCGTGGCGCAGCACCTGGTCCACATACAGGTCCACCGAAGCATGGTTCTGCACCTGCATCGGGTTGGCCAGGCGAAAGCTCGGGTAGTCCTCGGGCAATTGCTCGGCGGCGTCCGCCAGCAGCGCCAGACTGGAATCGCCGCTGCACAGGATCACCAGCTCGGCGGGGGTTTGCCCAAGGTCGGCAATGTTGTCATCCGACACGAAACCGCCGGGCTGGGTCCTGAGCAGGTGCATGGCTTACACGCTGAGGGCGGCGCGCAGTTGCGCTTCGAGCTCGGCGGCGTCCAGTTCCTGGCCGATCAGTACCAGGCGCGTGGTGCGAGCTTCGTCGGCGCCCCACTTGCGGTCGAAGTGCTTGTCGAAACGCGTGCCCACACCCTGGATCAGCAAACGCATCGGCTTGTTGGGGATCGCGGCGAAACCCTTGACCCGCAGGATGCCGTGCTTGACCACCAGTTGGGTCAGGGCGTCCAGCAGCAGGCTTTCGTCGGCCTGGGGCAGTTCGATGGAGATGGAGTCGAAGGCGTCGTGATCGTGGTCGTCGTGGTCGTCGTCACCGTCGTGGTGATGGTCGTGATGGCTGTGGCGGCCATCGATGTGCTCCTCGGAACCGGCGCCCAGGCCCAGCAGCACGTCCAGCGGCAGGCGGCCGCTGCTGGCTTCGATGACCTTGACCGCCGGCGGCAGCTCCTCGGCCACTTCCAGGCGCACCTTGGCCAGGTCTTCGGGGCTGATCAGGTCGGTCTTGTTGAGGATCACCAGATCGGCGCTGGACAACTGGTCGGCGAATAGCTCGTGCAGCGGCGATTCGTGGTCCAGGTTGGGGTCGAGCTTGCGCTGGGCGTCCACTTGATCGGGGAACGCGGCGAAGGTGCCGGCGGCCACGGCCGGGCTGTCGACCACGGTAATCACCGCATCGACGGTACAGGCGCTGCGAATTTCCGGCCACTGGAAAGCCTGGACCAGGGGCTTGGGCAGGGCCAGGCCGGAGGTTTCGATGAGGATGTGATCCAGATCGCCGCGGCGCGCCACCAGTTCGCGCATCACCGGGAAGAACTCTTCCTGCACGGTGCAGCACAGGCAGCCGTTGGCCAGCTCATAGACCCGGCCACTGGCTTCTTCTTCGGTGCAGCCGATGGAGCATTGCTTGAGGATCTCGCCGTCGATGCCCAGCTCGCCGAACTCGTTGACGATGACCGCGATGCGCCGGCCCTGGGCGTTGTCCAGCATGTGCCGGAGCAAGGTGGTCTTGCCCGAGCCAAGGAAGCCGGTGACGATGGTGACGGGAAGTTTGGCCAGTGTTTTCATCGGATGCCCCTTGGCAAAGGTGGCGGGCATACGGGACGAGAGCCGCAGCGCAGGCACGCGCGGAGATTTCGCCACCGGATCACCCCGCCCGGTTGTAGTGAGAATCTTGGATCGAGGCAGGTCTCCTGGCTGAGGGTTTGCCAGTCATTGGACCGGCGGTTTCTGCGCCTTCCCGCAGGCGTTGTGGACGCGAATGCAGTGGCCTTGCAGAAATGAAACCCTTCACAGTTGCGGGGGCAGCCGCGGCATCGACCGCGTTCCCTTCTTAGCTTCGACTGCTGGCCGAAGAACCTCGAAGGCGCAAGGCTACGCAGAGCGCGGGGGACGGTCAATCGGCAATACACCGGCGTTCGCAATTGACGACGTTACCCCGCCCATGATCTCCTACGCGCCTTGTTACGGGTGCCCTTCACAGGGTGAAACGGGAAACCGGTGAATCACGTGCTTTACTGCAAAAAGTCGTGACCAGTCCGGTGCTGCCCCCGCAACGGTAAGCGAGAGAAGTGTCAGATCCACTGTGCCAAGGCATGGGAAGGCGACACTTGCAGGCACGGCATGACACGGCCCTGCCCCTCGCCAGCCCGGAGACCGGCCCGCAACTCACACATAACAACCCGCGGTGGGCGGGCGCTGTTGCAAACCCTGCGTGCCGGTCACGCGGGGTTTTCCTGCGCCTCTACCCCGCTGACACTCCAGAGGGAAGCGCCATGTCGATCATCAGCAGCACCAGCCATTCCACCAGCAGCACCTCCACCCTGAGCCAGCGCCTGGTGGCCGCCATCGGCGCTTCGCTGCTGGGCGCCTGCCTGGTGTACTTCGCCGGTTTCTCCCATATCGAAGCGGTGCACAACGCCGCCCACGACACCCGTCACAGCGCCGCTTTCCCTTGCCACTGAGACCTGCCGACATGATCAAGCGTATTGCGCAAACCGCGGGGTTCACCGGGTTGCTGGCGGCCTTGCTGCTGACCCTGCTGCAAAGCTTCTGGGTGGCCCCGCTGATTCTGCAGGCGGAAACCTACGAAAAGGCTCCTGCCGCAGAAGTCCATGAACACGCCGAAGGCGCCGTGGCCGGTCACAGCCACGACGCCCAAGCCTGGGAGCCGGAAGACGGCTGGCAGCGGGTGCTGTCCACCACGGGCGGCAATCTGGTGGTGGCCGTCGGCTTCGCCCTGATGCTGGCCGGGCTCTACACCCTGCGGGCGCCGAGCCGCACGTCCCAGGGCCTGCTCTGGGGCCTGGCGGGTTATGCGACCTTCTGCCTGGCGCCGACCCTGGGCCTGCCGCCGGAGTTGCCGGGCACCGCCGCCGCCGATCTGGTGCAGCGCCAGGTCTGGTGGGTCGGCACCGCCGCCTCCACCGCCGTGGGCATCGCACTGATCGTGTTTGCCGGCAACTGGCTGCTGAAACTGTTAGGCGCGGCCATCATCGCCGTGCCGCACGTGATCGGTGCACCACAACCGGAAGTGCATTCGATGCTGGCCCCGGAAGAACTGGAAGCGCAATTCAAGATCGCCTCGCAGCTGACCAATGCGGCCTTCTGGCTGGCCCTCGGGCTGATCAGCGCCTGGCTGTTCCGGCGCAAGAACACGGATCAGTACTCGGCATGATCGAAGTGCGCGCAGCGTCGGCCCTGGTGGTCGGCCTGGGCTGCCAGAAAGGCTGCCCGGTGACCACGCTGCGCGCGCTGCTGGATCAGGTGCTGGAAGCCCATCGCATCGATACGCAGCAGGTCCTCGCCCTGGCGAGCATCGACCTGAAGCAGGCCGAGCCCGGTCTGCTGGAGTTGGCCGAGCAACTGGCGCTGCCGCTGACCTGCTTCAGCAGCACGCAATTGGCACCTTATGCCCTGCGCCTCAGCCACCGCTCACAGATCGCCTTTGAACGCACCGGTTGCTATGGCGTTGCCGAAAGCGCCGCCCTGGCCATGGCCGAACAGCTGCATCCCGGCCCGGCCAAACTGCTGATCCCTCGTCAGAAATACGCCCAGGCCACCCTGGCAATGGCCGCTTGCCGGTAAAATCCTCGATAATCCCCCGCCTCGATCATGAGCAATCTTCATTTGAAGCACGGCTCCAGCCCCTTTTTCACAGGACACAGCCATGACTGTCTATTTCATCGGTGCCGGTCCCGGCGATCCGGAACTGATCACGGTCAAGGGCCAGCGCCTGATCCATCGCTGCCCGGTGATCATCTACGCCGGCTCCCTGGTGCCTCAGGCCGTACTGGAGGGCCACCGTGCAGAACGGGTGATCAACAGCGCCGAACTGCACCTGGAACAGATCATCGAGGCCATCCGGGAAGCCCATGCCCAAGGCCAGGATGTGGCCCGGGTACATTCCGGCGATCCGAGCCTGTATGGCGCCATCGGTGAACAGATCCGCTGCCTGCGGGAGTTGGGCATTGCCTTCGAAATCGTCCCCGGAGTCACCGCCACAGCGGCCTGCGCCGCACTGCTGGGGGCCGAACTGACCTTGCCGGACGTGTCCCAGAGCGTGATTCTCACCCGCTATGCGGACAAGACCGCCATGCCCGCCGGCGAGGAATTCGCCAGCCTGGCGGCCCATGGCGCCACCATGGCGATTCACCTGGGGGTCAATCACCTGGAGAAGATCGTCGCCGAGCTGCTGCCGCACTACGGCGCCGACTGCCCGATTGCGGTGGTGCATCGAGCCACCTGGCCGGACCAGGACTGGGTCCTGGGGACCCTGGCCGACATTGCCGACCAGGTCGCGGCCAAGGGCTTCCGGCGCACGGCGCTGATCCTGGTGGGCCGGGTACTGGCCACGGATGTTTTCAGCGAGTCGTCCCTGTATCGCGCCGGACACGCGCACCTCTATCGCCCCTGACACACCCTGTGTAGGAGCTGGCTTGCCAGCGAACGCGATCTTGGCATCGTGCAAGGCTTGAGGGCCCTTTCGCCGGCAAGCCGGCTCCTACGAGGTTGGAGTTCCTCTGTTGGCGCGCCGGACGCCTTGTAGGAGCTGGCTTGCCAGCGAAGGCGGTCTCGGAATTGGCGCAAGGCTCAAGGGCCCTTTCGCCGGCAAGCCGGCTCCTACGGAGGCTTTTTGGGGGGAGTTGGCTTGCGGGCATAAAAAAACGGCGCTCACGGGGCGCCGTTTTTTTAGTTCGCAGTGAACGCCTTAGTAGTAGGCGTTTTCTTTCTGCGTGTGGTCGGTGACGTCGCGGACGCCCTTGAGCTCGGGGATGCGCTCGAGCAAGGTGCGCTCGATGCCTTCCTTCAAGGTCACATCGGCCTGGCCGCAACCCTGGCAACCGCCACCGAATTGCAGCACGGCGATGCCGTCGTCAACGACGTCGATCAGGCTGACCTGGCCGCCGTGGCTGGCCAGCCCCGGGTTGATCTCGGTTTGCAGGTAGTAGTTGATGCGCTCGTTGACCGGGCTGTCGGCATTGACCATCGGCACCTTGGCGTTGGGCGCCTTGATGGTCAGTTGGCCGCCCATGCGATCAGTGGCGTAGTCGACCACCGCATCATCGAGGAAACCTTCGCTGAAGGCATCGATGTAGGCGGTGAAGCTCTTCAGGCCAAGGGCCTTGTCTTCGGGTTTCTCTTCGCCCGGCTTGCAATAGGCGATGCAGGTCTC
>NZ_MOAK01000066.1:151898-165066 GCF_003732485.1 Pseudomonas protegens | reverse complement strand
GCTTGGATAGCAGATCAGCCAGATAATCGTGGGCGGCGTCGGTAATGGTTATGGCGCTCATGGTGGTTCCTCGCAGACGTGGGCGCAGTTTACGCCAATCGACGCCGCTGACAAAGTCCTAGTATTTTTGTCGGGATAGACCTTGATATAGGGCATCCCCGGGCCCCGCCAGTGGGCGGCCCGAGGACAGATAGCGGCCCTGTATCAGAGGTTTTCGTAACGGTTCATGTCCATGACACCGGCCTCCACCGGGTCGACTTCCTGCAGATAACGGGTCTGGTCGTGGAAGTACTGCCAGAACTGCGGGTGGCTGCGGCGAATCCCCCAGCGATCGACGATCTTCTCGAAGCTGGCGGCGTCCCTGGCCTCTTGCATGGCCTGGACAAACGCCGGCACCTGCTCGGTCGGAACGTTGAACATGAAGTTCGGATAACTGCTGAGAATGCCCGGAAAAAGGGTCAGGGTGTCCAGGCCTGGCTGGTAGCGCAACGATTCGCCCAGCATGAAGGCCACGTTACTGTGGGCGCGATTGCGCAGCATGCTGTAGAACTCGCGCTTGCCGCTCGGGGCCTGGACCCGCAGCAGGGTAGCTTCCGGCAACTGCTCAATGACCTTGAGCCCCGCCGCCGGACGCGACGCCAGGCTGCTCAGGGCCTGCTCGGCATCCTGCAGCGCCGGGTCGATATTGGGCCGCGAGCAATAGGCGCTGTCACAACGATTGATCGGGTCGGGCTTGGCGTTGAGGTCGCCATAACGGGCCAGCAACTGGTTGGCGAAGTCCTTTTTCGGGTCCTTGAGGTCAAGCTTCAGTGCGCTGCGCTTGTCGTCGTCGATGGACTCGTAATCCAGCCACATCTTGAACTTGCCGCTGTTCTGGTACCAGTCGTCGAGGAAGTCCTCGCGGGTACCGGCGGGCATCAGGCGCAGGAAGTTCTGCTCGGCGCCGTTGCGGATCAGGTCGAAGTACAGCCGGGTCTGGGCCTGGTGGGAAACGTTGCCGAACACGTCGAAATTCACCGCCAGCTGATAATAGGTGCGCTCCAGCAGCGGATAGTCGAACAGCCACATCGTCTGCGGCACCTCGCCGATCAGGCCCTTGGTCACCGAAGCACTGTCGAAGTGACGGAAGATGCTCAGCAGCGCGTTGTCGTTGCCGGCCCACAGGGTCGACCAGCTCGGTGCCGGAGAGTCTGCATAGAAGTCGCGACGCAGGGCTTCGTATTCGTTGCGCTTGTCGCGATAGGACAGCCACAGGCTGAGGACGCTGCCGACATCATCGTTCTGCCCGGGCATGGCCAGCAGCGGCGTGGCCTGGCCGCGATAGGCCGGATCGGTGATGTACAGGTCATGTTCCGGGGCCTGGAACAGCGCCCAGAAGTTGTCGCGGATCACATCGGTGGCGATCTGCCCGCGGCACACCGGGCCACGAATGAAGGTGCGCACGAAGTATTCGGCGTTATCGAGCATGAACTGGTAGCGGGCCTTGGCCGGGATCGCCTCGAAGGTCTCGAACGGATTGGCCCGGCGCCCCGGTCCGTAGCCCGGCAAGGCAGTGACCTGCCAGTCGCCGCTGTAGAACAGGGTCTTGACCCTGGCCATCTTCGCCGCGCTCAGCGGGTAAGTGATGTGGGTCTTGTGCACGATCACCCCTTGCACCGGCCACAGGCGGTAATACACCTGGGTGCCCGGGTCGTCGTTGGGGCGACGGGTGTTGATCAGGTCAATGGGCTGGCCGCTGGGAGTACGGGAGCGCACCCACTGGAAGAAGTGCCCCGGCTCGCCGCCTTCGAAATGGATATGGGCCAGGAACCAGTGTTCGTAGAGCCAGCGCGCCACCAGGCTTTCCCGAGCGCCAGGGGCGTTGAGCAGGTTCTCCCACTGGGCCACTTGCAGGCTTTCCCGGGCACTGGGGGCCAGGCCCTGCTCGTCGATGGGCGCGCCTGAGGCCAGCCAGCGTTGCAGGGTCTGGTATTGCTGATCGGTGAGGCCGGTGACCGCCAGCGGCATGCCCTCTTTCGGGTGCGCCCCGGCATAGGCGGCGAACTCCCCCGGCTGCGGGCACATGTTCTCCCGGCTAAGGCCCAGGGCAATTTCACGGGGCAACTTGGCATTGGGCTGCAGCGGCGTGCGATGCCCCAGTTCCAGCATCCGCGCCATCAGCGCTGCCTGGCTGCCCTGGGCGTCGAGCACCGAATAGAAGCCCTGGCGCTGCCAGGCCGCCTTGCCACTGGCGTCGTAGAACAGTCGGGTCGGGGCCTGGGCCTTGCTGCGCTCGCCGTCATACACCGGAATTTTCGAGGCGCCGCGACCGGCCCCCTCGCCACTGCCCAGGTTCAGCTGACAGGCGGAGTCGTAGCAGGCATGACAGGCCACGCACTTCTCGGTGAAGATCGGCTGGATGTCGCGAGTGTAGGAAATCGTCGGAGCCGGACCTTCGGCCATGCACAGTGAACTGAGAAGCAGCAAAGCGCTGGCAACGACAAAACGATACGGCATGTCCCTGATCCCGAAAATAAAAAACGCCGCGATTCTACCGGGGTCGCCCACCGACCAACATGAGCGATATTCATGAAAAACCCGCACATTCCGCAAAACCATGCAGGTTTGCTATGATCCACGCCCTTCGTAATGGCCCTACCAGGTAGTTCTCATGTCTGATCGCAGTGCTCGCCTCCACGCTCTCCAGCAAGCCCTCAAAGAGCGCATCCTGATTCTCGATGGCGGCATGGGCACCATGATCCAGAGCTACAAGCTCGAAGAACAGGACTACCGTGGCAAGCGTTTCGCAGACTGGCCCAGCGACGTCAAGGGCAACAACGACCTGTTGGTGATCACCCGTCCGGACGTGATCGGTGGCATCGAAAAAGCCTACCTGGATGCCGGCGCCGACATCCTGGAAACCAACACCTTCAACGCCACGCGCATTTCCATGGCCGATTACGGCATGGAAGAACTGGCCTACGAATTAAACGTAGAGGGCGCACGACTGGCGCGCAAGATCGCCGACGCCAAGACCCAGGAGACCCCGGACAAACCACGTTTCGTCGCCGGCGTCCTGGGCCCGACCAGCCGTACCTGCTCGCTGTCGCCCGATGTCAACAACCCCGGCTACCGCAACGTCACCTTCGATGAACTGGTGGAGAACTACACCGAGTCCACCAAGGGCCTGATCGAAGGCGGCGCCGACCTGATCCTGATCGAGACCATCTTCGACACCTTGAACGCCAAGGCGGCGATCTTCGCCGTACAGGGCGTGTTCGAAGAACTGGGCGTCGAGCTGCCGATCATGATTTCCGGGACCATCACCGATGCCTCCGGCCGTACCCTGTCGGGCCAGACCACCGAGGCCTTCTGGAACTCCGTGGCCCACGCCAAGCCGATCTCGGTGGGCCTGAACTGCGCCCTGGGCGCCAGCGAACTGCGCCCGTACCTGGAAGAGCTGTCGAACAAGGCCAGTACCCACGTTTCGGCGCACCCCAATGCCGGTCTGCCCAACGAATTCGGCGAATACGACGAACTGCCGGAACAAACCGCCAAGGTCATCGAGGAATTCGCCCAGAGCGGCTTCCTGAATATCGTCGGCGGCTGCTGTGGCACCACCCCGGGGCACATTGCCGCCATCGCCAAAGCCGTGGCCGGTTATGCCCCGCGACAGATCCCGGACATTCCCAAGGCCTGCCGCCTGTCGGGCCTGGAGCCCTTCACCATCGATCGCAGCTCGCTGTTCGTGAACGTCGGTGAACGCACCAACATCACCGGCTCGGCCAAGTTCGCCCGGCTGATCCGCGAGGACAACTACACCGAGGCCCTGGAAGTCGCCCTGCAGCAGGTGGAAGCCGGCGCCCAGGTGATCGACATCAACATGGACGAAGGGATGCTGGATTCGAAGAAGGCCATGGTGACCTTCCTCAATCTGATCGCCGGCGAGCCGGACATCTCCCGCGTGCCGATCATGATCGACTCCTCCAAGTGGGAAGTGATCGAAGCCGGCCTCAAGTGCATCCAGGGCAAGGGCATCGTCAACTCCATCAGCATGAAGGAAGGCGTCGAGCAGTTCATTCACCACGCCAAACTGTGCAAGCGCTACGGCGCCGCCGTGGTGGTGATGGCCTTCGACGAAGTCGGCCAGGCCGATACCGAGGCGCGCAAGAAGGAAATCTGCAAGCGCTCCTACGACATCCTGGTCAATGAAGTGGGCTTCCCACCGGAAGACATCATCTTCGACCCGAACATCTTTGCCGTGGCCACCGGTATCGAGGAACACAACAACTACGCAGTGGACTTCATCAACGCCTGCGCCTACATCCGCGACGAGCTGCCCTACGCCCTGAGCTCCGGCGGCGTGTCCAACGTGTCGTTCTCGTTCCGCGGCAACAACCCGGTGCGCGAGGCGATCCACTCGGTGTTCCTGCTGTACGCGATCCGCAACGGCCTGACCATGGGCATCGTCAACGCCGGCCAGCTGGAGATCTACGATCAGATCCCGCAGCAGTTGCGCGATGCCGTGGAAGACGTGGTACTCAACCGCACGCCCAATGGCACCGATGCCCTGCTGGCCATCGCCGACCAATTCAAGGGCGATGGCAGCGTCAAGGAAGCCGAAACCGAGGAATGGCGCAGCTGGGAGGTCAACAAACGCCTGGAGCACGCCCTGGTCAAGGGCATCACCAGCCATATCGTCGAAGATACCGAAGAATCGCGTCTGAGCTTCAGCCGCCCGATCGAAGTGATCGAAGGGCCGCTGATGTCCGGCATGAACGTGGTCGGCGACCTGTTCGGCGCCGGCAAGATGTTCCTGCCCCAGGTGGTGAAGTCCGCCCGGGTGATGAAGCAGGCGGTAGCGCACCTGATTCCGTTCATCGAACTGGAGAAAGGCGACAAGCCGGAGGCCAAGGGCAAGATCCTCATGGCTACGGTCAAGGGCGACGTGCACGACATCGGCAAGAACATCGTCGGCGTGGTTCTGGGCTGTAACGGCTACGACATCGTCGACCTCGGGGTGATGGTGCCGGCGGAGAAGATCCTCCAGGTGGCCAAGGAGCAGAAGTGCGACATCATCGGCCTGTCCGGGCTGATCACCCCGTCCCTGGACGAGATGGTCCACGTCGCCCGCGAGATGCAGCGCCAGGATTTCCACCTGCCGCTGATGATCGGTGGCGCCACCACCTCCAAGGCCCACACTGCGGTGAAGATCGAGCCCAAGTACAGCAATGACGCGGTGGTCTACGTCACCGACGCCTCCCGCGCGGTGGGTGTGGCCACCCAGTTGCTGTCCAAGGAGCTCAAGGCCGGCTTCGTCGAGAAGACCCGCGAGGAATACGTGGAAGTGCGCGAGCGCACCGCCAACCGCAGCGCCCGCACCGAGCGGTTGAGCTACGCCGCGGCCATCGCCAAGAAGCCGCAGTTCGACTGGGCCGCCTACCAGCCAGTCAAACCGACCTTCACCGGCGCCCGGGTGCTGGACAACATCGACCTCAAGGTGCTGGCCGAGTACATCGACTGGACACCGTTCTTTATCTCCTGGGACCTGGCCGGCAAGTACCCGCGCATCCTTGAAGACGAGGTGGTCGGTGAAGCCGCTACCGCCCTTTACAAGGACGCCCGGGAGATGCTCGACAAGCTGATCAACGAGAAGCTGATCAGTGCTCGCGCAGTGTTCGGCTTCTGGCCGGCCAACCAGGTGCAGGACGACGACCTGGAAGTCTACGGCGATGACGGCCAGCCCCTGGCGCGCCTGCATCACCTGCGCCAGCAGATCATCAAGACCGACGGCAAGCCGAACTTCTCCCTGGCGGACTTCGTGGCGCCCAAGGACAGCGGCATCACTGACTATGTCGGCGGCTTCATCACCACCGCCGGGATCGGCGCCGAGGAAGTGGCCAAGGCCTACCAGGATGCCGGCGACGACTACAACTCGATCATGGTCAAGGCCCTGGCCGACCGTCTGGCCGAAGCCTGCGCCGAGTGGCTGCACCAGCAGGTGCGTAAAGACTACTGGGGCTATGCCAAGGATGAGCAGTTGGACAATGAGGCGCTGATCAAGGAGCAGTACAGCGGCATCCGCCCTGCCCCGGGTTATCCGGCCTGCCCGGATCACACCGAGAAGAGCACCCTGTTCGCCCTGCTCGACCCCGAGGCCAGCGAAGGCCGCGCCGGCCGCAGCGGCGTGTTCCTCACCGAACACTTCGCCATGTTCCCGGCGGCGGCGGTCAGCGGCTGGTACTTCGCCCACCCGCAGGCGCAGTACTTCGCCGTGGGCAAGGTCGACAAGGACCAGGTGCAGAGCTACACCGAGCGCAAGGGCCAGGACCTGGCCGTAAGCGAACGCTGGCTGGCACCGAACCTGGGCTACGACAACTGACCCAGACGCGGTAGAAGCCGGCTTGCCGGCGAAGGCGGTCGAGCGTGCGATGCAAGACTCTCGGGCCTCTTCAACGGCGAACCGGCTCCTACGCAAGTGCAGCCGCCATCACAGGCGGCATTGTCTATGCTCTGTTGACACCCAACCGTGTCGAGGGATTTATGGACGATCCAAGCAACGACAATCAGCCCCCAACCTTCCTGCAAATGATGCAGAGCGTGCTGGCGGCAGCCTTCGGCGTGCAAAGCGGAAAAAATCGCGCCCGGGACTTCAGTCACGGCAAACCCAGTCACTTCATTGTGCTGGGCATTCTCTTTACCACCCTGTTCGTTTTGGTGCTGCTGGGCATCGCCAAGCTGGCCATGCACCTGGCGGGGGTCTGAGCGGCGTCAGTGCAGTAGCAGTTTCAGACTGAAGGGATAGCGATAGCCGTCCGGCTTGCCTTGGGCGGACAGCCCGCGAAAATCGAACCGGGCGCCCACCTGATCCCCCAGCCGCAGCATTTGCCTGGCCTGGTCAGGGGTCAGTGGCTGGAACAGCGACAACTGCCAATCCGGCCCCCCCAAGCGTCGGGCGTCCAGCCCCAGGGCGTCATCGTGCAACGCCACCAGAGCCCAGCCACCCAGGGTGAAATGCCCCGCCACCAGCACCGACAACTTGCCGTCGATCAATGCCTGCAGGGCTTCGGGCGAACTGTTGACCCCACTGAACAGCAGATCCGTTCCCGGCTTGCGGCCCAGCTCCCGAGCCGCTTGCATGGCCCCCAGGGCCATTTCGTCATTGGCCGACCAGATCAGTTGGGTTTTCGGGTAACGCTTGAGCAACTGTTGCGCCTGGCGGTAGGCGCGCTCCCGGTTCCATTCGCCATAAACCAACTGACGCAAATGCACCTGCGGGTATTCGGCCAGGGCCCGGCGCAGACCGCGCTCGCGCAACTGCGCCGCAGGTGTGACCTTGAGCCCGGAAAATGCCAGGAGATCGATGCCGTGCCCTGCCGGGACCGGCCCAAGCTTGTGCAGCAGCTCCTTGAGCATGCGGTAGCCGGCTTCCTCATCGTCGCCCACCATGCTGCCGATCCAGTCCGAATAGTTCTGCCGGCTCTGCCCGATCAATTCCCGCTGGTCCAGGGTCAAAGGACTGTTGACGATAAACAGCTTGATCCCGGAGCCCTGGGACAGACGCAGGATCTGCGGAGCCACGTACTGTTCGTTCACCAGCATCAGGTAATCGGGCTTTTCGGCACCCTGGAACAGCTCCCGGGCCTGTTCCAGGGTGTTCTGCGGATTGCGTTCGGCATAGAGAATGCGCAGGTCCATCCCCAGGTCCCGGGCAGCGGCCTGCATGAACTGCGAATAGCTGACCCAGAAGGTTTCCGTCGAATTGCCGGGATTGAGAAACACCACCGACGTCGCGTGAGCCGCCGTCCAGAACGGCCAACTCAGACATATCACCCACGTGCACAGAACCTTGAACATTGTGAAAAGAGCCCCTGGAATATCCCAGGCAGTATAACTGGCAAAGTGCTAGCCAACGGCGGCAAATTATCCTGATCGTCCGACAATTCGGGCTCTTCTTTTTACGCTCTACTACTGGTGGCTGACCCAAAACACGGCCGTACCCACGACCAGTATGATCAGAAAGAGAATGGCCCAAGCATCAACGCTACTGTCACTTTTCCTTACTTTGGTTGGATGGCTCATAGCATCGCCTCTAGTAGATTTTGTCGGTGACTGCTCAAAGACACGACCACAGTTAAGACCAGTATTGCCCCTACCACAAACAGGGTTACTCTCACGCCCCTACCGTTAGTCGTTTTGGTTCTGTGCATATACTCAAACATCACTTTTGCGCATAACCGCAAACTGGTATCGTTCGGCGGCTCCGTTGGGAGTGCGCGGCCGTGCGCGCAGATTTGCTTACATGGGTGGCGTTGAGCGTGAACGAAGGCAAGACGAGGTGAAACCGCTGAAAAACCCGGCGGACACTAGTCCAAGCAGCGTACCGAAGCCGTTCACCGCAGTATTTGCCAAGTGCGCTTGAGCGCCGCCTGTAGCCTGAGAACTGGACCTATATGTACGTATACGACGAGTACGATCAGCGGATCATCGAGGACCGCGTCAAGCAGTTCCGTGATCAGACCCGACGCTATCTGGCAGGCGAGCTGAGCGAAGAGGAATTCCGCCCCCTGCGCCTGCAGAATGGCCTTTATATCCAACGTTTTGCCCCGATGCTGCGGGTTGCCGTGCCTTACGGCCAACTGACCTCGCGCCAAGCGCGGATGATGGCCAAGATCGCCCGCGACTACGACAAGGGCTATGCGCACATCAGCACCCGGCAGAACGTGCAGTTCAACTGGCCGGCCCTGGAAGACGTGCCGCAGATCCTGGCCGAGCTGGCCACGGTGCAGATGCACGCCATCCAGACCAGCGGCAACTGCCTGCGCAACGTCACCACCGACCAGTTTGCCGGTGTCGCCGCCGACGAGTTGATCGACCCGCGCCCCTGGTGCGAGATCGTCCGTCAATGGACCACCTTCCACCCTGAATTCGCCTACCTGCCGCGCAAGTTCAAGATCGCCATCAATGGCTCGACTTCCGACCGCGCAGCCATCGAGGTCCACGACATCGGCCTGGAGCCGGTGTACAACGCCGCCGGCGAGCTGGGCTTCCGCGTGCTGGTGGGTGGCGGTCTGGGCCGCACCCCGGTGGTCGGCGCCTTCATCAACGAATTCCTGCCATGGCAGGACCTGTTGAGCTACCTCGACGCCATCCTGCGGGTCTACAACCGCTACGGCCGTCGTGACAACAAGTACAAGGCGCGGATCAAGATCCTGGTCAAAGCCCTGACGCCGGAAGTGTTCGCCGAGAAGGTCGAGGCGGAAATGGTCCACCTGCGCGGCGGCCAGACCACCCTCACCGAAGCCGAAGTGCATCGCGTGGCCAAGCACTTCGTCGACCCGGACTACAAGACCCTGAGCAACCAGGACGCCGAACTGGCCACCCTGGACCAGCAACACCCAGGCTTCGCCCGCTGGCGCGTACGCAATACCCTGGCCCACAAGAAGCCCGGCTATGTCGCCGTGACCCTGTCGCTCAAGCCCACCGGCGTAGCGCCTGGGGATGTCACCGACAAGCAATTCGACGCCATCGCCGACCTGGCCGACCGCTACAGCTTCGGCCAACTGCGCACGTCCCACGAACAAAACGTGATTCTGGCGGACGTCGAGCAAAGCCAGCTGTTCACCCTGTGGGGCGAGCTGCGTGAAAACGGCTTCGCCACGCCGAACATCGGCCTGCTGACCGACATCATCTGCTGCCCGGGCGGTGACTTCTGCTCCCTGGCCAACGCCAAGTCGATCCCAATCGCCGAATCGATCCAGCGCCGTTTCGACGACCTGGACTACCTGTTCGACATCGGCGAGCTGGACCTGAACATTTCCGGTTGCATGAACGCCTGCGGTCACCACCACGTGGGCCATATCGGCATCCTCGGTGTCGACAAGAAAGGCGAGGAGTTCTACCAGGTGTCCCTGGGTGGCAGCGCCAGCCGCGACGCCAGCCTGGGCAAGATCCTCGGCCCGTCCTTCGCCCAGGACGACATGCCCAACGTGATCTCGAAGCTGATCGACGTGTACGTTGAACAACGTACCGAAGACGAACGCTTCATCGACACCTATCAACGTATTGGCATCGACCTCTTCAAGGAGCGCGTCTATGCAGCGAATCATTAAGAACAACGAGGTCATCGACGAAACCTGGCACCTGCTGCCCAAGGACTCGACCCTCGACGGCATCTCCAACTGCGACGACCTGATCGTGCCGCTGGCCCTGTGGCGCGATCACGCCCATGCCCTCAAGGCTCGCGACGGTGGCCTGGGTGTGTGGCTGGATGCGGACGAAGAGGCCGAGGAGATCGGTGACGACGTCCAGCATTTTCAGGTCATTGCCTTGAACTTCCCGGCCTTTACCGATGGCCGCAACTACTCCAACGCCCGCCTGCTGCGTGACCGTTATGGCTACAAAGGCGAATTGCGGGCCATTGGCGACGTGTTGCGCGACCAGCTGTTCTACCTGCACCGCTGCGGCTTCGACGCCTATGCACTGCGGGCCGACAAGGACCCCTATGAAGCCTTGGAAAGCCTCAAGGACTTCTCGGTGACCTACCAGGCTGCCACCGACGAACCGCTGCCGCTGTTCCGTCGCCGCTAAGCCCTGGCGCCAACAAAAAGCCCTGAACCGGTTTCCCGGTTCAGGGCTTTTTTGTGCAGACCTACCACTCTCACCGTAGGAGCCGGCTTGCCGGCGAAGAGGCCCTCGGGCCTTGTACAAACCTGGCAACCGCCTTCGCTGGCAAGCCAGCTCCTACAGCACACGCCCACAAACAACGCACTCCCTGTAGGAGCCGGCTTGCCGGCGAAGAGGCCCTCGGGCCTTGTGCAAATCTTGCGACCGCCTTCGCTGGCAAGCCAGCGCCTACAAGGCCGGTGGGCTTACCAGAAACGCTGCTGGGTCAGACGGCTCCACCAGGTCAACAACACGCGATCAATCGAACCGCTGGCCGCCAGGCCTACGCGCTCCTGCAGACTCTTGCGCTCGGCATAGTGCAGGTGGAAAACCTCGGCATTCTTGGCCTTGTCGGCCAGGTACTCATCGCTGGTCTGCAGCTCGTCCACCAGCAGTTTTTCCTGCGCCGCCACGCCCAGCCAGACTTCACCGGTCGCCACTTCATCAATGGCCAATTGCGGGCGATAGCGGGACACAAAGTTCTTGAACAATTGATGAGTCACGTCCAGGTCTTCCTGGAACTTCTCCCGGCCCTTCTCGGTGTTTTCGCCAAACACTGTCAGGGTGCGCTTGTACTCACCGGCCGTCAGCACTTCAAAATCGATGTCGTGTTTCTTCAGCAGTCGATTGACGTTGGGCAACTGCGCCACCACGCCAATGGAGCCGAGGATGGCGAACGGCGCACTGATAATCTTCTCGCCGATGCACGCCATCATGTAGCCACCGCTGGCCGCGACCTTGTCGATGCACACGGTCAGAGGCACCCCGGCCTGGCGAATACGCGCCAATTGCGACGAGGCCAGACCATAGCTGTGCACCATGCCGCCACCGCTTTCCAGGCGCAGCACCACTTCATCCTTGGGCGTGGCCAGGCTCAGCAAGGCGGTAATTTCATGGCGCAGGCCTTCGGTCGCCGAGGCTTTGATATCACCATTGAAATCCAGCACGAACACCCGGGGCTTGGCCTCGGCCGGTTGTTTCTTCTGTTTCTTCTCGGTCTTGCCCTGGGCCTTGCGCAGGGCCTTGAGCTGATCCTTGTCCAGCAGGCTCTGCTCCAGGCGCTCGCGCAGGTCCTTGTAGAAATCATTCAGCTTGCTGACCTGCAACTGCCCGGCGCCCTTGCGGCGACCCTTGCTGCGCAGGGCAGCGGCAGTGATCAGTACCACCAGGATAGCGACCACCAGGGTCACGGTCTTGGCCAGGAAACTGGCGTATTCGGCGAAAAACTCCACAGGGACTCCTCAAACATGGACCGCTGCCAACCAGCAGCGTAATGGGCTCAAGCATACCGACGTGACCGGCCGGCCACCAGTCGCGAAACCTTGTGTAACGAGGCTCCAACAAGCATTTCAAACAAGCGTATGTTTTTTCATTGACAGCTCACCGGCATCCTCATAACCTCGCAAAACTTTCAACGTACCGGGACGACGCGGACGTGGGCAGCATCTATTTGATTCGACATGGCCAAGCCTCTTTCGGTGCAGACGACTACGACGTGCTGTCCGCCACCGGCGTGCGCCAGGCGGCAGTTCTCGGCGATCATCTGGCCGCCCTTGGAGTGAACTTCGATCGCTGCCTGTCCGGCGACTTGCGGCGCCAGCAGCACACCGCGCAAACCGCCATGGAACAGATGAGCGCCGCCGGTGTTGACCACCCGCCACTGGAAATCGATTCAGCCTTCAACGAATTCGATGCCGACGCCATCATCCGCGCCCTGCTCCCCGACCTGCTGCCCCAGGAACCCGAGGCCCTGAATATCCTGCGCAATGCCGCGCACAACCGCGCCGAATTCCAACGCATCTTCGCCCTGATCATCCAGCGCTGGCTGGCCGGCACTTACGATCCGCCCGGGCTGGAAAGCTGGCTGGGGTTCGTCGAGCGCGTCCAGGGCGGCCTGCAACGAATTCTCGAAGCGGCGGACAACCCGCACAAGATCGCGGTATTCACCTCCGGCGGCACTATCACCGCCCTGCTCCACCTGATCACCCGGATACCTGCCCAGCAGGCTTTCGAACTGAATTGGCAAATCGTCAACACCTCGCTCAACCAGCTGAAGTTCCGCGGGCGCGAGGTGTCTTTGGCTTCCTTCAACGGTCATGCCCATCTGCAACTGTTGAAGGCCCCGGAGCTCATCACTTTCCGTTGAGCCCGGCTTACTGTGACCCTTGCTGTAACCACCCATAAAAGGATCGAACCATGACCTCCGTAGCTGACGCCGTACAAGCCATGCAAGCCAAGTTCAACCCAGCTGCCGCTGCCGGCCTGGACCTGGTTTTCGGTTTCCGCATCGATGACTCCAAGCACTTCTCGCTGGTCGTCAAGGACAGCACCTGTGAACTCAAGGAAGGCGAGAACCCGGACGCACAAGTCACCCTGGTGATGGACGGCGAAACCCTGGACGGCATCGTCAGCGGCGAGACCGACGGCATGCAAGCCTTCATGGGCGGCAAACTGCGCGCCGAAGGCGACATGATGCTGGCCATGAAACTGAGCGAGCTGTTCCCAGCCTAAGACCGCGCAAGGT
>NZ_MOAK01000066.1:140772-151873 GCF_003732485.1 Pseudomonas protegens | reverse complement strand
CAAGGTCCGGCTGTCCCCGAATCCCGTCCCTGTGGCGGGATTCGTCGTTTCTGGCTGCCGCAACCGCTCTGGCCCGTGCCTTTGCCCTGAATCAATACCGCTGGGCGGCTGGCATTTCAGGCGATACGCTTGATTGATCTCGGTCAGTTCCCACCCCGCAACGCCCCTCTACTCTTGCGCCTTCCATCGCGGCCAGGGACGGCTCAGCCGGAGCCACCTGCCATACCGCCATCACTCACGGAAGAGTCTGCATTATGCGATCACTGAAGATCATCCTGCTGTCCACCGCCTTCAACGGCCTGACCCAACGCGCCTGGCTCGACCTGCGCCAGGCCGGCCACCGCCCCAGCGTGGTGCTGTTCACCAGCGAAGAAGAGGTCTGCCGGCAGATCGAAGAAGCCGAGGCCGACCTGGTGATCTGCCCCTTCCTCAAGGACCGTGTTCCGCAGCAACTGTGGAGCCACCCCAAACGTCCGGTGGTGATCATTCACCCGGGAATTGTCGGCGACCGTGGCGCCAGCGCCCTGGACTGGGCCATCAGCAAGGAACTCAAGCGTTGGGGCGTGACCGCCCTGCAGGCCGTCGAAGAAATGGATGCCGGGCCAATCTGGTCGACCCATGAATTCAACCTGCCCAGCGGGCTGCGCAAATCCGAGCTGTACAACGGCCTGGTGAGCGACGCCGCCATCCACTGCATCCGCGACGTGGTGGAAAAATTCCGCAACGGTTTCAACCCTGAGCCCCTGGACTACGACAACCCCTCGGTGCTCGGCCGTCTGCAACCGAACATGAAGCAGTGCGACCGCACCTTCAGCTGGCACGACAGCGCGCAGTTCATCAAGCGCAGCATCGACGCCGCCGACGGCCAGCCCGGCGTCCTGGCCAGCCTCGCCGGCGGCCAGTACTACGTCTACGACGCCCACCTGGACTCACGCACCGGCATGCCCGGGCAACTGCTGGCGGTGCACGACGATGCGGTGCTGGTGGCCTGCGGCGATCACAGTCTGTGGATCGGCTACCTGCGCCTCAAGCCCCAGCCCGGCGAGGAAACCTTCAAACGCCCCGCCCGCCACGTACTCGGCGAACGCCTGGCCGACGTGCCGGTGCTCGACTGGTCAGTGTCCAGCAGCCCGTTCAGCACCGAAGCCTACCAACCGATCCGCTACCGCGAGTCCGGCCGGGTCGGCGAGCTGACCTTCGAGTTCTACAACGGCGCCATGAGCACCGAGCAATGCCAGCGCCTGGTCAGCGCCCTGCGCTGGGCCAAGGCCCGGGACACCCAGGTGCTGCTGGTACGTGGCGGTCGCGGCGCCTTCAGCAACGGCGTACACCTGAATGTGATCCAGGCCGCCCCGGAGCCGGGCCTTGAAGCCTGGGCCAATATCCAGGCCATCGACGACGTCTGCCTGGAGCTGCTCACCGCCCGCCAACTGGTGGTCAGCGGCCTGACCGGCAATGCCGGCGCCGGCGGCCTGATGCTGGCCCTGGCCGCGGACGTGGTTCTGGCCCGCGCCGACACCGTGTACAACCCGCACTACAAGAGCATGGGCCTGTACGGCTCCGAATACTGGACCTACAGCCTGCCTCGCGCCGTCGGCCAACCCATGGCCAAGCAGTTGACTGAAGCCTGTCTGCCCATCAGCGCGCTCCAGGCCCTGCAGATGGGCATGATCCAGGAAATCGGCCCACGCTGCCCGGACGAATTCGGCCTGTGGCTGCTGCAACGAGCCAACGGCCTGCTCAACGACCCGCGCTACCAGCACCTGCGCCAGCGCAAGCTGGATGCCGACCCACAGCTGATGCAGCACTGCCGCAATGCCGAGCTGGAGGAAATGCACATGGACATGGTGCAAAACCGCAAGGGCTTCGCCGAGAAGTGCAGCAACTTCGTCTACAAGCGCAAGACCTGCTGCACGCCAGAGCGGCTGATCGAAGCCTGGGCCAAACCCCAGGACATCGCCCTGGTAGGCTGATTCACGGCCTGAGCGACAGGCTTTAAAAGCACCGCCAGGCCACGTACCATTCGCCGCCTTTTGTTGCCGCCCCCAGGGGCGGCAATTCTTTGCAAGGAGGCGATCATGCAAGACATTCCAGGCCACGCCACATGGCGCAGCATCGAAGCACAAACCCTTGGATGGTCCAGCGATCGGATCTTTCACATCGTCGACGAACAAGGCCAACACCTGCTCTTGCGCACCAACGACTCATCCCAGTACGTCAACAAACGCGACGAGTTCCAGTGGACCCAGCATCTGGCGGCAAAGGGCATCGCCATGTCCCAGCCCTTGGACTTCGGCCTGTTTGATTCAGGACGCCAGGTTTACTCGCTGTTGTCGTGGATCGAAGGCAAGGATGGCGCGCAATGGGTGGCCGAGCAGCCCGCCGTGGCCTGTTATGAGCTTGGCCTGCAAGCCGGTCAAATACTCCAGCAGATCCACAGCGTTGCTGCGCCTGAAGGCACTGAAAACGCCGAACAGCAGATGCGTGCCATCTACCGTAAAAAGCTCGAACAGTACCGGAGCTGCGGCCACAAGGTGGCCCATGAGCAAGACTTCCTGCAGTTTCTCGAGCAGCACTTTCATCTGCTGGCGGACACGCCGCTGGTGTTTCTCCACGGTGACTATCACCTGAACAACATGATCGTGGGCGCCGATGACCAATTGTCGATCATCGACTTCAACCGCTGCCGTTTCGGAGATCCAGCGCGGGACTTCAACAGGCTGGCGCTGTTTTCCTGCAACCTCAGCAGCGACTTCGCCCGCGGGCAGATCGACGGCTACTGCGCAGGTCATGCCGACCCTGTCTTTCTCACCCGCATGGCGTTCTACGCCGCGTTCGATACCTTCTTCAGCGTGCTCTGGGCCATGGATTTCGGCGAGCAGGAAGTTCAGGCCACCCTGCAACGCACGCAAAAAGTCTGGGAGGACTTCGCCGGTTTTTCCAGGCATGTGCCGCGCTGGTATGGCGAATGAACGCTTTGGGCTGCGCCCTGTAAGCCGCCGGCAAAGCGATCACGGCTGCAACAGCAGCGCCACCAGCGCCGTCCAGCCAGTCTGGTGGCTAGCCCCCAATCCGCGACCGGTTTCACCATGGAAGTACTCATGGAACAGCACCAGCTCGCGGTCCTCGGCCTCCACCTGCAATTGTGGGTAGCCGCTCATCGATGGCCGATGCCCCTGCGCATCCCGCAAAAACAAACGGGTCAGGCGCTGGCTCAAGCCGTCGGCCACCTCCTTCAGGGACGCCAGGTATCCAGAACCTTGCGGATACTCCACCGAGAAGTTGACGTCGTAGTAACGATGAAATTCACGAAGGGACTCGATGAGCATGTAGTTGATCGGCATCCACAACGGCCCGCGCCAGTTGGAGTTGCCGCCGTACAGCCGTGAATCGGACTCCGCCGGCTCATAGCGGGCGCACAACTGCTTGCCGTCCACCTGCATGGCGAAGGGCTGCTCGAAGGCCTTGGACAGGGAGCGGATACCGAAGTCCGAGAGGAACTCGCTTTCATCGAGCATGCGCTTGAGCAGGTCCTTGGTGCGCTCACCCCGCAACAGCGCCAAGAGCATGCGGTTGCCCTTGCCCGGCTCGTACCATCGCGACACCAGGCTCGCCAGGTCCGGACGATGATGCAAAAAGCCCAGCAAACGTTGAGCCAGTCCCGGCAGGTTCTCGTGCTCGTGCTGCTCCAGCACCTGCACCGCGAACAGCGGCATCAGGCCGACAATGGAGCGCAGGCGCAGGGGTTCGTTGTGGCCGTCGGGCCGGTGCAGCACGTCGTAGAAAAACCGGTCCTGTTCGTCCCACAGCCCTTCGGCGCTTTCATCCACCCGGTTGATGGCCCCGGCGATATAGAGGAAGTGCTCGAAGAACTTCACCGCGATGTCCACGTACACGTCATTGCGCTTGGCCAGTTCCAGGGCGATGCGCATCAGGTCCAGGGCATAGGCCGCGACCCAGGCCGTACCGTCGGCCTGGTCCAGGGCAAAACCTTCCGGCAACGGCGCGGAACGGTCGAACAAGGCGATATTGTCCAGGCCGAGAAAGCCGCCCTGGAACAGGTTGCGACCCTCGGCGTCCTTGCGGTTGACCCACCAGGAAAAGTTCAGCAGCAACTTGTGGAAAATGCGTTCGAGAAAATCCAGGTCACCCACGCCAGACAGGGACTTTTCCTGCTGATAGACCCGCCAGCAGGCCCAGGCGTGTACTGGCGGATTGGCGTCGTCGAAGCGCCACTCGTAGGCCGGCAACTGACCGTTGGGGTGCATGAAGCGGTCTTTCACCAACAGCAATAACTGCTGCTTGGCAAAGCCGGGATCGATCAGGGCAAAGGCTACCGCCTGGAAACCCAGGTCCCAGGAGGCATACCAGGGGTATTCCCAGGTATCGGGCATGGAAACGATGTCGCAATTGGATAGATGGCGCCAATGGGTATTGCGCAGGTGCTCGCGCTCCGTCGGCGGTGCCGGCTGCCCGGGATCGCCATTGAGCCACTGGTTGACGTCGAAGTAATACAGCTGCTTGGACCACAACAGCCCGGCCAGGGCCTGACGCTGCACGTTGCGCGCGTCGCTACTGGCGATGCCCTGCTGCAACGCCGCGTAGAACTCATCGGCCTCGCGCCGACGCTGTTCAAACACGTGGCGAGCACTGACCTGCTCACTGCCCGCCGGGGCGAACCGCAGGAACAGACTCTTGCTCTCGCCGCCCGCCAGTTCCAGGACAAAATGCGCCGCCACCCGGGTGCCGCCATCGAAGGCCACCGCACTGGCTTGCCCACCCACCAGATAGTCGTTGATGCCGTCCTTGAACGGCCCCGGCGCCGCCAGCCCGTCCAGCTTGGGGAAGTTGCTGTCGTTGTTGCAGAACAGCCACTGGCAAGGCTCTGCGCCCCAGGCGGTGATCTGCCGCTCGGGCAGTTGCCCGTGCCGCGCCAGCACCCTGTCGCCCTCCAGGCGCAGGCTCGGTCGAGGAGCGTCGCCACCCCAGCTCCAGGTGTTGCGCGCCCAGACCTGGGGCAGCACCCGCAGCCGCGCCGGCTGGTGGAAACGGTTGTGCACGGTGATGAGCATGAAAATGTCATCGGCCCTGTGCTTGGCATATTCCACCGTCACATCAAAGTAGCGATTGTCCTCGAAAACCCCGGTATCGAGGATCTCGTACTCGGCATCATTGAGACCGCGCCGGGCATTTTCCTCCACCAGATCGGCATAGGGAAAGGCCGCCTGGGGGTACTTGTAGAGCATGCGCATATAGGCATGGCTGGGCACGCCATCGAGGTAGAAATACAGTTCCTTGACGTCCTCGCCGTGATTGCCTTCGGCGTTGTTCAGGCCGAACAGACGCTCCTTGAGAATGCTGTCGCGCTCATTCCACAGCGCCAGCCCCAGGCACCAGTGCTGGGCCTTGTCGGAGAAGCCGGCCAGGCCGTCCTCGCCCCAGCGATAGGCACGGCTGCGGGCGTGCTCATGGGGAAAATAGTTCCAGGCATCGCCGTTGGCGCTGTAGTCCTCACGCACCGTGCCCCACTGCCGTTCACTCAGGTAAGGCCCCCACTGGCGCCAGTGCTCGGCATCGCTGCCCTGCAGGCGCTGGCCTTCCAAGGTGTCGAGAATGCTCGCAGGGGTACTTGCCGTCATGGAGGGAGTCCTTGGCCATGGAGGTGAGTTGCAGTGTAGGAGCGACCCGCCCCGCCGGTTCATGACATATGTTTCATGGTGCGCAGCGCTAACACCGGTTAAACCGCAGCAAAAGCTCGTTCCAGAGCCATTGCCGCTAAATTTTCGGCGCCGGGCTCGTTATAATCGGCAACCCTTTTATGGCAATGCGGATTCGATGATGTTCAGTTGCAAAGCGTTTTTCCCAGGCTTGTTGCTCGCTACCCTGGCGTTCTCGGCCCAGGCCGAAGGCCTGGACCTGAGCTACCCAGAGCCACCGCTGGCAGCGGCCAATGCCGCAGCGCCAGCGCCTGAAAGCGCTACGCCGGCATTCAAGTTGCAGTTCAAGCCCGAGGTGAAATTCGAGCACCGCTGCAGCGGCCAATGCACCTACGAAACCAATATCGACCAGTTGCACGAGCGCGAAACCCGCCACAGTTCAAGCATCGACTTCGACTGAGACCTGGCCTTGAACCTGTGGCGCTTGATCCACAGCTCGCGCTCCCAAGTGCTACAGCAAACTCAGAAAGCCCTGACCTGCTGCTCGATGCCCAATCCCCTGCCGATGTGCAGCACGAAGTGGCCGCCTAGCGCATCCACGCCGTCACCCAACTGCTGGAAAACATCGGCGCCCATCCGGACCTCCCCGGTGATGCCGTGGTGCTGCAAGAGCGGATACCGATCTGCGCCATTGCGCTGCGCGATGGCTGCGATGTGCTGGGCCGCCGCTACGGGCACAACGTCCTGGAACCCGTAGGGATCGGCTGGCCGGCGAAGAGGCCCTCAAGCCTTGTGCAACGCTTGCGGCCGCCTTCGCGGGCAAGCCAGCTCCCACACAACATCCCGCACCGCGCAAGATTCCATAGGCGCCGGATTGCCGGCGAAGAGGTCCTCCGGCCTTGTGCAAACCTTGCGGCCGCCTTCGCGGGCAAGCTCGCTCCTACACAAGGTTCCGGCATCGCGCGGGATGCGGTGGGACGCAGTGAACCAAGCCGGGGGCAGGACGCTGCAGTGCTCACAAAAACGCAACACCAGGCTGCGTCCTTTGTGATGGTTGGGCTAGGGTGGAAGCGATACAGTCGGGCCATCAGCAACCCGACTGACGCCCGACACAAGGATGCGTTCGATGACTGATTTGCACGATCTATCCACCACCCAGCTGCTGGCGCAATTCGCCAGCCGCACCCTCTCGCCACTGGACTATTACGAGCATCTGCTGGCCCATATCGAGCGCTGGGAGCCGCATATCCGTGCGCTCTACGCCTTCGATCCGGAGCAGGTGCGTCAGCAGGCCCGGGCCGCCACCGAGCGCTGGAACAAGGGCGCCCCCAACGGCCCGCTGGACGGGATTCCAGTGACGATCAAGGAACTGATCGCCACCCAAGGCACGCCGATTCCGCTGGGCAGCGCGGCCACCACGCTGAAGCCGGCGTTGCAGGACGCTCCACCCGCCGCGCGGATGCGTGAAGCCGGGGCGATCATCCTGGCCAAGACCACGGTGCCGGATTTCGGCATGTTGTCTTCGGGGCTGTCGAGCTTCCACGGCATTACCCGCAACCCCTGGAACACCGCCTGCAATACCGGCGGCTCCAGTTCCGGTGCCGCGGCCGCAGCGGCCGCCGGTTATGGACCGCTGCACATCGGCACCGACATCGGCGGCTCGGTGCGCCTGCCGGCCGCCTGGTGCGGGCTGGTGGGGTTCAAGCCGACCCTGGGGCGGATTCCCATCGACCCCTACTACACCGGACGCTGCGCCGGGCCCATGACCCGCAGCGTCGAGGATACCGTGCTGCTGATGCGCCACCTGGCCAGGCCCGATGCCCGGGACGCCACCAGCCTGCCGCCCTTGACCTGCGACTGGAGCGACGAGCCGGTGTCGGTCAACGGCTTGAAAATCGGCCTGATGCTGGAACCCGGCGCGGGGCTGCAACCGGAAGGTTTTGTCTGCGCAGCGGTGGAACAGGCTGCGCGGCTGTTCGAGAGCCACGGCGCCCAGGTCCGCACCCTGGCACCGATCATGGACCGCGCGCAACTGGACGGTCTGGACCGCTTCTGGCGCGCCCGACAATGGGCAGAACTCTCGGCCCTGGGCACCGAGCAGTTCGCCAAGGTGCTGCCCTATATCCGCGACTGGGCAGCACCCGGCGCCGACCTGTCCGGGGTCGAGGCGGTGCTGGGCTTCAACCAGACCTTCGAGATGCGTCGCCGCGCCGCCCAGGTGTTCAGCGAGTTCGACCTGGTGTTGTCGCCCACCAATCAGATCAACCATTTTCCCGCCCATTGGCCGTCGCCGAGCAACGACCCGCAGCAACCGTTCGAGCACATCGTCTTCACCCTGCCCTGGAACATGGGCGAACAACCGGCGCTGTCGATCAACTGCGGTTTCGCCGCCGATGGCCTGCCCATCGGCCTGCAGATGATCGCCCCGCGCTTTGCCGATCAATGGCTGCTGCAAGTGGCCAAGACCTATGAGAGCTGGCGCGGAGCAATCCACAGCTGGCCAAATCCGCCGTCCCACTGACACACCGAAACTGCCACCTTCACCCCAGCCCCGGGCCTTGCCGCCCGGGGCCTGGGCAACCTATGAATAAAAATTCGAGGGGCCAGTATGCACAGTCACGATTCCACCCACTCCCAGCACCACGATCCTGAAGCACCGAATGTCCCGGGGGGCAAGCGCAGCGTGTTCGCGGTGATCCTCGGCAATGCCGTGGAGTTCTTCGATTTCGGGGTCTACGCCACCTTTGCGGTGATGATCGGCCACACCTTCTTTCCCTCCGACAGCGCCTTTGTCAGCCTGATGCTGTCGGTCACCGCCTTCGGCGTGGGTTTTATCGTGCGGCCTCTGGGGGCAGTGCTGATCGGCGCCTACGCCGACCGCGTCGGCCGCAAGCCGGCGATGCTCCTGACCCTGGTGATGATGGCCGTGGGCACCGGCAGCATCGCCATCCTGCCCAGCTACGAAAGCATCGGCATCGCCGCACCGATCCTGTTGGTGCTCACCCGGCTGATCCAGGGCCTGGCCTGGGGTGGCGAGGCCGGCCCCGCCACCACCTACATCCTCGAAGCCGCGCCACCCCACAAGCGCGGCACCTACGCCTGCTGGCAGGTAGTGGCCCAGGGCGTGGCCGCCATGGCCGCCGGCACCGTGGGCTACACCCTGACCCAGGTGCTGTCCCCCGAGGACCTCAACAGCTGGGGCTGGCGCGTGCCTTTCGTGTTCGGCCTCTTGGTGCTGCCGATCGGCATCTACATCCGCCGCAACCTGGCGGAAACCTTCCATGGCCAGGGCGAAGAAGCCAGCACCGGCAGCCTGGTGCGCCAGGTGTTCGGCGAGCATCGCCGGGCCCTGGTGCTGGGGCTGCTGATTCTCTCCGGCAGCACCATCACCCAGTACTTCATCAACTACATGACCACCTTCGCCCTCACCGAACTGAAACTGCCCACCAGCATCTCCATGCTCTCGACCCTGGTGGCCGGTGCGGCGATGGCGGTGTGTGCGATCGCCGGCGGCATGCTCTGCGACCGCTTCGGCCGCCGCACCATCCTCATGGCGCCACGGGTGGTGCTGTTGCTGGTGCTGTTCCCGGCCTTGCAACTGATGACCGAGCACCCCAGCCCGACGACCTTCCTGCTGACCCTGGCGGTACTCTCCGGGCTGCACGGCATGAGCGGCGCGGCGCTGATCGTGCTGCTGGTGGAGAGCTTCCCCAAGGCGGTGCGCTCCACCGGTTTCTCCATCGTCTACGCCTTTGGCGTGGCGGCCTTCGGCGGTACGGCGCAGATCATCATCACCTGGCTGATCGGCACCACCGGCAACCCGATGTCGCCGGTGGGCTACCTGCTGGTGGCCAACCTGGTGTGCCTGACCGCCGCCTGGTTCGCCAAGGAAACCCGCCCGCAAACACCCGGGCGCAGCACCCCCGGCCAACGGCTCGCAGAAGCCCGCGCCCGCTGAGCATTCGCCTCACTGCCCAAGACCCTTTTCCGGCACCGCGTCTTTCTCTACCCTGCCGGCCGCCCATGAGCGCGGTCGGGCGGTGGTTCGACGCCTTTGATTTGTGGGGAAGCGACATGAAACAGCTCGTACTTTGCCTCCTGGCCATGAGCGCCAGCAGCCCCCTGCTGGCCCAGGACAACCCGCGCCCAAGCCAGCAGGCCCAGGCCCCGGGCTTTATCGAAAGCAGCAGCCTGGACCTCAACCTGCGCCATTACTACTCCAACCAGCACACCCAACGCGACACCTACCTGACGATCAAGAAACCCGACGGCAGCCAGCGCACCCGGGTGCGGGAAACCTGGGTACAGACCGGCATGCTCAAGTACAGCTCCGGCTATACCCAGGGGCTGATCGGCATTGGTGTGGACGCCGGCCTGTTCAGCGCGGTGAACCTGGAGCGCGGCCACGGCCGGGTGGCCAATGGCGGCGACCGGGTGCTGGTGGACAGCGACGGTGACGCCCTGCCCACCTGGAGCCGCCTGGGCACCGGCGACGTACGCCTGCGGCTGTCCAACACCGAGCTCAAGGCCGGGCGCCTGATGACCGACAACCCGGTGCTGCGCTACAAGGACAACCGCGCCCTGCCCTCGAGCTTCCAGGGCGTGGGCCTGTACAGCAACGAAACCGACTGGCTGTCGCTGCAGGCCGGCAGTTTCGACCGGGCCATCCCGCGCACCGGCACCGGTAGCGAACGCCTGACCACCACCTTCGGCAACCGCGCCTACAGCGGTGAGCGCATCAGCTACCTGGGAGCGACGGTAAAGCCCGGCCCGGGTCTGGAAGGCAGCCTCTACGCTTCGCGCTTCGAGAACATGTGGGACCAGTACTACCTGGGCCTGACCCACCGCGCCGGGGACAAAAGCCGGCTGGCGCTGAAGACCGCGTTCAACTACTACCACACACGGGACCAGGGCCAGCAGCGCCTGGGCTACATCGACAACGACGCCCTGAGCCTGGCCGTCACCGGCAGCCACCTGGCCCACAGCCTGACCCTGGCCTGGCAGCAGGTGTTCGGCGACGAGTATTTCGACTATGTGTGGGAGTCCACCGGCAACTACATGGCCAACTCCCTGTACTCGGACTACAACGGCCCCAATGAAAAGTCCTGGCAGTTGCGCTACGACCTGGATTTCGCCGCCTACGGCGTGCCGGGGTTGAGCGCCAGCCTGTGGCACGCCAAGGGCTGGGGCATCGACGGCACCCACTACGACGGCGACCGCAATGGCCGCAACCGCGGCTACAACGTGCGCGGTCTGGACGATGCCAAGCACAACGAGAATGGCCTGATGCTGGCCTATGTGGTGCAGTCCGGACGGCTCAAGGATGCGGTGCTGCGCACCATCGTCTACAACCACCGCGCCAGCGGCGGGCAGATCGATGGCAGCTACGACGAATTCCGCCTGGTGGGGAATTTCCCGTTCAACCTGTTCTGACCCCATCACCC
>NZ_MOAK01000066.1:131555-140762 GCF_003732485.1 Pseudomonas protegens | reverse complement strand
TGCCCCCATCCCCCCCCCCGTAGGAGCCGGCTTGCCGGCGAAGCGGCCCGCCAGCCTGTATCGCCCTGGCGGACGCCTTCGCGGGCAAGCCCGCTCCTACGCCAGACTCCAGCATCGCGCAAAACCCCGTAGGAGCCGGCTTGCCGGCGAAGCGGCCCGCCAGCCTGCATCGCCTTGGCGGACGCCTTCGCGGGCAAGCCCGCTCCTACGGCAGGCTATGGCGTTGCATGGCGCGGGCGAGCATTTCCTGGCATCTGAGGGTCGCTACCGATAGGGGGCGGTGACGGACCACGCACAAATCGACACGAATCCGTTCCAGGTGCTCGTCGTCAATCGGCACCGCCACCAGGCCATCACCCAGGTCCCGGGCCTCGGCGTCCACCTGGGGCAGGATCAGCACTGCCGCACGCTGGCGGGCCAGGCTTTTCTGCACCTCCAGGGAACTGGTGGTGAACACCGGCAGAATGTTCACCCCACGCTTGCGGGCCGCGCCTTCCAATGCCTGACGCACACCGTAGGCCGAATCCGGAATGGCCAGAGGCTGTCCTTCCAGGTCCTCCAGGCGAATGCTCGGGCGCTGGGCGAAAGGATGTTCGGCGCTGACCAGAACCCGGTGCCACAACTGGCAATGGGCGGTCACTTCCACTTCGACCCGTTCCTGCAGGTAGAAGGCCAGTCCCAGATCGGCCTCGCCGCTGCACAGGGCATCGAGGGTGGCGCCGGCGCTGGCGATGACAATGTTGAAGGTGACTTTGGGGTGGGCCCGGTTGAACGCGGCCAGCACCGGCGCCAACACACTGGAAACGATACTTTCCGACACATGGATGCTGACGTTACCCGCTACCTGGCTCTGCCGGCTGGCGATCACGTCACGCACCTGATCGAAGCCGCGCAAGGTGGAGCTGACCTGCTCGGCCAGGCACTCGCCTTCCACCGTCAGACGAATCCCCCGGGGGCCACGCTCGATCAGCGCGGTGCCAAAGAAGTGCTCCAGTTGCTCGATCTGCCGACTCACGGCGGTGGGCGTGACGTACAGCCGCTCTGCCGCCTGGCGCAGGGAGGCGCAACGGGCCACCTCGTGAAAATAACGCAACGCTCGTAACTGCATGGCCGCTCGCCCCATCGCTGAACTGATCCATGAAGCACGCAATTACTGCGCCAGAGCGCCTGAGTTTCGCCAGCCAAACCTCTACAAAACATTGATCTGGGCACCCGCCGTGCCTACCCTGCTAGACAGCCGACTGCACGATTCGGCATGAACCACGCCCGGCGCCACTGCCGGCCCTTCGCCAAGGATTGTCCATGAGTACTCTGCCCCGCACTGCACCGCTTGCCGCCCTGCTCGCCGCCCTGGTGCTGCTCAGCGCCTGCTCCAGCGTCACCCGCAAGATCGACCCTGAACCCACCATCACCTCGGCCGGTATCCTGGCCTTTCGCGATATCTGCCTGAAGTCCGCACCGTCCTTCGCCGGGGCCGAAACCGCCGCCCGGGCCCATGGCATCGGGGAACTCACCGACGCCGGTTTTGCCAAGATGGGCATGAACCAGGACCAGACCCTGGGGGTCCAGGTCCAGATCAACAAGGAGTGCGCGATCACCACCCCAAGCCAGAACGACAGCTCGCTGACCCAACAGTTCTTGAGCAGCGTCGGCAAGTTTTCCAGCACGCCGCTGGCACAGAGCGTACCGGCACGGATCACCCTCGACGGCCAGAGCTTCATCCTCATGCACGATCGCCGTGGCGGTGAAGCCTATGTGATGCTCAAGGCGCCGTAACGGCGCGACAGCCCCTGGGCTGTGTGCAACCTGTCACCCCGCCCTCCTCGGCCCCTGGCCGGAAGGTGCTGAAGAAACCTGGGGGCGTACCGCGCTCGAGCTGGCCACTATTGCCAGGCAACTGCCCCTGATGTGAGAACCGCCGGCCTGCTGCGCAGCTAGCCTTGACGAATCAGTCGCAGCGGCGAGTGGCTCGCGCTCAACACCTGCAGTAGCGCCTTACCCTGCATCGGCTTGTGGAACAGGTAGCCCTGGGCCGCATCGACCCCCAGGCGCTGCAGGTGGGCACGTTGTTTCTCGGTCTCGATACCCTCGGCCACCAGCTCCAGATTGAGCGAGCGTGCCAGCCCCACCACCGCCTCGATGATCCGGGTTTCCTTGAGCCCCAGGGCGTTGGCGACAAAGCCCGAGTCGAGCTTGATCTGGCCAAAGGGAATATCCGCCAGGCGCATGATCGACGAGTGGCCGGTACCGAAATCGTCAAGGGACAGGCGCACACCGCTTTTCACCAGAACGCTGATGTTCTCGATGCTCTGCATGTCCAGGGTCAGGGCCTGGCGCTCGGTGACCTCCAGGGTGACCTGCTTCTTGGGCACCCCGGCCTCCTCGATCTGCAGCAGCACCTGGGCGGCAAACTCGGGGTCGGTCAGTTGGCTGGCCTCGATGTTGTAGGAGAACACCAGGGCTTCACCCTGGATGCGGGCCTGCAGTTGCCGCTGCAGCATCAGGCCCTGTTGCAGCAGACAGTTGAACAGCTGTCGATGGCGCGCCGGGCTGTCGAACAGATCGAGGAAGAACCCCGGTCCCAGCATGCCCTTGTGGGGATGATGCCAACGGGCCAGGACCTCGGCGCCGGTGATGCGACGGGTCCTCAGGCACACCTGGGGCTGGAAATAGGCAACGATCTGCTGCTGCTCCAGAGCCTGAACGATATCCCGCTGCATCATCCAGTCATTGCCGGCGGGGGCGTGCCGATCGACCGCCAGGCTGTTGCTGCGAGAGTGATTGTTCACCGTGCGCTTGACGGTCAGGGCCTTGAACAGCAAGCCACTGATCTGCGCCGTGTCCAGGTCGCTGTAGCTGCCGACGCAATACTTGCCGGAACGCGTGCGAAAGTTCGCAAGTCCCCAGCGGATGGAAGCTTCCAGGGCGTCACACTCGATCATCGAGAAGAAACCGTAGTGTTCGCAGAGTCGGCGCAGGTAATAAATGGCCGTCAGGGAGTGCAACGAGTCGCAGATCACCAGGTCCAGTTCACCCAGCTCCGGAGGGAATTGGCTCCACTCGTTTTCCTGGCTGATCACCTGGACCCGGGCAAAGTCCGAAGCCGCCAGTATTCTGGAAAACCGCCGAACCCGAAAAGCGTTCGAACATAACAACAATACGCTTAGCGTCGACATGACCTGCGGCTCCGGTAAAAAAAGCATGCTATCCAAATCAGACTCAACTGAACTCAGGATGCTTCTTGAATGGAGGTAGGAAGCGTCTGAGGTTGGGTGCGTTTTTCGTCAATAACGCCCCTGCACCTCAGCGGCCGAGCTTTGCTCCTGACGTGTCAATGAGGGTAAAGGCCGTCCGGGCATTGGCCTTGCCCGGCTCGGAGCCCATCACCGGGGACTTGGTCCGGGCCCCTGTGCACATCCGCATGAAGACAAGTACTTCAATCGATGCAATCAACCCAGGCGCCACTACTAATACAACAACTCAAGGGCAACAACTGACTACCCTTGCGGCTTTTATCCAGCGTAACTAGAAGAACTCGCTGACTAAAAAAAGCATCCGTCAAAAAAAACCAAGAATCTTCTCGCGCAAAACCAAGAAGATCCTTAAAAGCGCGCCGGATAGAATGCTTGAGAGCTGGCGAAAGAGTGCCTGAGTGTATAATAATTCGTCGATTCGGAACTTTATTGCACATAGTTATAAGCACTCTAGAAATAATAATCAGAATGAGGGAATCATGAATAAAACCGTACTAATCGTGGACGACCATCCCATCATCTCTGGTGCGATTCGAGCGACCCTGGAGCAAAACGGCTACCAGGTTGTTGCCGAGTCGGTCGATGGCCTGGACGCACTTGCGAAAGTACGCAGCCTTGCTCCGGAGTACCTCCTGCTGGACATCGGACTCGACAGCCTGGATGGTCTTTCGGTGCTACAGCGCCTCAACTCGGAAAATCTCAAGACCAAGACCCTGGTCTTCACCTCGCAACTGGCCAGTACCTATGCCGCGCGCTGCATGCAGGCCGGAGCGTTGGGATTCATCAACAAAAGTGCAAGCATGGATGAACTAGTCAAGGGGCTTCAGACCATCAACGATGGGTATCTGTATTTCCCCAAGGAAGTACTGGCTCACTACATGGAGCACGGCCAGAACAGCGACTTGAGCACGCATAAACTAACCAACAAGGAAGTTATTGTGCTGCAACTACTGGTCCAGGGCCTGAGCAACGTGGCCATCGGGGACAAGCTGCACTTGAGCAATAAGACCGTCAGCGGACACAAGATCAACATCCTGCGAAAAATGGGAGTACGCACTACCATAGAACTGGCCGGTATCGCCAAAGAAATGAACCTGGTCTGACCCTCGCAACATGAAAAACACCCTGCTGACGCTATTCATGGCATTGAGCCTGACGCTGCTGCCCGGCGTTGCTGCAGGCACTGAGACCTTCCAACTGTCTTCACGGGGACAGGGCCTGCAATTTTCCGCCCAGGTCAGCCCCGAGGACCAGGCCTGGCTCAGTAAGAGGAACTCCATAAGAGTCGGCGTGACCCTCCCCGACTACCCGCCCCTGACCATCTTTTCCGAAGAAGGGGAACTGGAAGGCATACTCGCGGAAAACCTGCTGGCCTTGCAGAAAGTCCTGAATACCCGTTTCGACATCATCGGTTATCCGGACCGCAATAGCGCCTTCAAGGCACTGAAGGCGGGCGAGATCGACCTGGTGGACGCCGCCACCCGGCCAAAGGCGCACAAGTACGGCGCGCAGATTTCTGCCCCTTACGCCTATACCCAGATCGCCTTGTACTCCACCACCGGTAGCCTGCTGGATATGGACCTGCGTGATCCCGCTGCGCAGATTTCATCGACCCACGACGGTTTTATCGATGAGGACACCTTCAGGATCTTTCGCAGCGCCACCATCAAGAACTACAACTCGCCCTATGAAGCCATTGCCGCCGTGCTCAAGGGGCATGCCCAGGCTTATCTGGGAGATACCGTCAGCACCAACTACCTGCTGAGCCAGAACTTCAACAATCAGCTGGTGACCAACGTCAGCGTCAACGGCCTGGAGGCGAAAATAGGTTTTGCCTACACCGACAACAACAGCCAGCTGGCGTCCATCCTCAACCGGCAACTGCTGTCTCGCAGCCACTGCCAGATCATCAGAATGGTCAATTGGTGGGTGGTGACCCTCAAGTGCAGCGACGACGAATTCGTCAGCGTGCTCAACAGCGAAGAGAAACAACTGCTGGGCAGCAAGAAGCCTTTCAGGATTGCCGTCAGCGAAGACCTGGCGCCCTACGCGCTGTTCGACGGCAGAGGCCAGTTCGGCGGCACCATGTCCGATATCCTGGAGCTGGTGCGTCTCAATTCCGGGCTGCACTTCGAAATCGTCCGCACCCGCTCGGTGCATCAGGCCATGGAGTTGCTGGACAAGGGCGAAGTGGACCTGGGCATCATGTCGGAGACCGACTCCCGGAGTCGCAAGTACCTGTTTACCCATCCGATCATCACCACGCCCTACACCCTGATCACCAAAAACACCGGCTCCGAGGAGTTCAAGCTCCAGGACAGTCCCGCACAAAGCGTCGCCCTGCCCCGCTCCGATGCCCTGCTGGAGCATATACGCCAGAACTACCCGCACCTGAAGATCCACACCACCGAGAATCTCGCCGACGCCCTGAACCGGGTTCGCGACGGCAGCAGTGATTTCACCCTGACCTCCACCAACCAGGCCCGGTACTACCTGTCGTACAAATACGAGACTGACCTGAAAATCTCGGACCTGTTCAAGGGCGCCAACGCCCGGATCGGCCTCGCCAGCCAGCCACACAACAAGGTGCTGATTTCCATTATCGAAAAAACCCTGCTGCGCATTTCACCCAGTGAAACCGCGGCCATCTCCGGACGTTGGCGCGCCAATGCCGCGACCGACAACATATATTGGGAGGGCGTGAGTCTTAGGGTCTACCAGGTGCTCAGCGCCTCCTTCGTATTGCTGCTGGTCACCTGCATCTGGATCCTCTACCTGAGAAAGCTGATCTTCAAGAAATCCATCGTGCGCAAGCAGCTACAGGAACGCCTGAGCCTGATCCAGAACATCGTCGACAGCATTCCCCACCCCATTTACGTACGTGGCCGCGACGGCGAGCTGTTGTTGTTCAATACCCCCTATGCCCAGACCTTCATACCCGGCGCCACCTCCACCACCAACACCCAGATGCTCGACGCCATGCTCGGGAGCACGGTGCTCGGACAATGGCTACAGGACTACGAGCAGGTCGCAACCAGCGGCGTCGCCCTTTCCTGTGACCAGACGCTGCCCCTGGGCGGCCAGACCCTGGACATCTACCACTGGGTCCAACCGTTACGGGACGACCGTCAGCAGGTGTTCGGCGTGGTCTGCGGCTGGCTGGACATCGGCGATCGCCTGCGCATCCTCGAAGAACTGCGCCAGGCCAAGGAGACCGCGGACCAGGCCAACAGTGCCAAGTCGACTTTCCTCGCCACCATGAGCCACGAAATTCGCACCCCCATGAATGCCATCATCGGCATGCTGGAGCTGGTGCTGACTCGCAAGGCGCCCCAGGGCAAGAACCTCGAGTCGCTGCAGTTCGCCCATGAGGCGGCGGTCAGCCTGCTGGAGCTGCTGGGGGGCATCCTCGATATCTCCAGCATCGAGTCCGGGCAGACTCGCCTGCATCTCGAGACCTGCACGCTGAAGCAGATCGTCACCTCCACCCAGGCGATCTTCGACAGCCTGGCAACTCGCAAGGGGCTGTCGATCAAGACCCGATTCGATGCCTGTGCCGATCTGCCGTTGCGCCTGGACCGCCTGAAGGTCAAGCAAATCCTCTCCAACCTGATGAGCAACGCGATCAAGTTCACCGACAGTGGCGATATCACTCTGCGGGTCCAGGGCATCGCGCTGGGTGAGCGACGCTTCGCCTTTTCCATCAGCGTGCAAGATTGCGGCCCGGGCATCGATCCCGCCGACATGGCCACCCTGTTCACGCCCTTTTCCCGGGTCACCGCCAACCGTAACAGCGGCGCCGGAATCGGTCTGTGCATCTGCCAGTCATTGAGCCGGATCATTGGCGGCGACCTGCTGGTGGACAGCGCCCCGGGCAAGGGCACCACCATGACCCTGACCGCCTGCGCCGAGGAAGCCTCGCCCAACGACACCCCGCTGGCGCTGCCAGTGAACGAACCCGCTCCCTCGACTTCGCAGCGCCTGAAGATCCTCATCGTCGAGGACCATCTGCCAAGCCTGAACCTGCTCAAGGAGCAGATCGAACTGCTCGGGCATCTGCCGATCCTGGCCCACGATGGGCTTGAGGCGCTGTTTATCTGGGAAGACAGCGACGTCGACCTGATCATCACCGACTGCAATATGCCGGAGTTGGACGGCATCACCCTGACCGAAGAGATTCGCCGTCTGGAACAGCAGCTGCGCATGCGCCCCTGCACCATCATCGGTACCACCGCCAGCGCCCATGCAGAAGACATGCAGGCCGGCCTCGTGGCCGGCATGGATGTGTGCCTGCTCAAGCCCCTGAGCGTGTCGATGCTGGCCCGCTATGTACCATTGTTCGCCGAGAGCACGGCACGGGAGGCGCTGGAAGACGGCACCTCGGCGCTGCAACTGTTCAACCTCCCGGAGGACAAGCGGCGCAGCCTGCTGGGGAACATGATCGTGTGCAACCAGCAGGATCTTGAGGCCTTGGAGGACGCCATGGCCCGGCTTGATTTCAAGGCCCTGGCCCACCTGGCCCACAAACTGAAAAGCTCGGCGCAGATGATGCAGTCCGAGTCGCTGCTACGGTTGTGCGAAGCCCTGGAGCAAGCCCTTGAGGACAATCCCGCCGCCAGCACCCTGTCCCAGCTGTGCAATGAGGTGCGGGGGCTGATGGACAAACTCAACAAGATGCTAACGGCCTCCGCCAACCCAGACTGAATGCCTCTGCAGACACGACAACGCCCACAAGCCAAAGCGTGTGGGCGTTGTCCGCGCGCTACGTTGCAGAACAGTGTGATCCGGCCAGCAGCTTAGAACCTGACACTGGACTTGATGGGATCACTGTAACCGCCGTAATCGTTGATGATCGAAAACTCGACGGTGGCAGTCGTGGACTTGAGCTTGTGGTTGAGCCGGTAGTCCTGGCTGGACCTGGGCGTCACCATACCAACATCGTTCAACTCGATGGGCCGGCCACCGCCCATTATCCGCAACCCCATGAAGGTGACGTGATAAGCACTGGGGTTGGTGACCCGCAATACAGTCCCAGAAGGTTGGTCCAGCAGTTTCCATTGCAACTGACTGGGGGCTTCCTGGGGCGTACCCGGCAAATTCCCGGGGCGGTAGAACAACTTCGCCCGGGTGCATTGCACGACTTTCAACGGGTTGCCCTGCTGGTGGTCCAGCAGCGGAATTTCCTGGGCATTGAAGTAGAACAGCGACTCCCGATCCTCCGGCAGTGGCCCGGGGGTCTTGATGATCCGCACCACCTGTTCTTCGCCTGCCCGCACCTTGAACAGGGCCGGCAGGGCAATGAACGGAGTGAGCGAGTCCTTGCTGTCCTTGACGTCGCTGACCCAGGTCTGCACCGTAATATCGTTGCCGGTGAGATTGGACACTATGGTCGATACACTGTGTTGCTCAGCATTAAGGATGATTCGCGTCCCGCTGAGCATGATCCCGGCAGATGCCTGGGAGTCTGGCCAGAGTGTTATCAAGGCCGCGCAGAACAGCCAGTTGCGGTGAGTCAAGCCACTACGCAATCGAAGAAAAGTATTCATATCCGCCTGACCCTGGGCAAAAGGCAGGGCATACCGGGGCCGACCGCCGCCCACAAGGCCGGGTCCCGATTGAGGATTGACTTCATTGGATTGATACCTAACTCGTGTTTGGCGTTTGCCTTATTCCCAAGGCTGGGAAAGCCTACAAACGTTAACATCTGAATGAGATAGGACAGCTCTTAGCCTTTATCAAGAAGGCTCTTGATTTCCAGCCAGACACACACCAAGACCTCTGGCCCGCAAATGCTCGCGAGCCTTGCTACATGGGCCCTGCGACCACTAGGAAACCCTTGAAGGCCGCAGGGGCCGACAGTGTGTCCCTCACTGCGCAACCCCGCTGGCAATCGCGCTGATCTCTCCCCGCAGCCACTGCAACCCCGGCGCCTGCTGGTGCTGGCGATGCCAGA
>NZ_MOAK01000066.1:119838-131519 GCF_003732485.1 Pseudomonas protegens | reverse complement strand
CCAGATCAGGCTGCCCTGCACCGGCGCCGCCAGCAGCGGCAGGCGGGCAATGCGGATCGGCAGCAACGCGGCAAAATGCTCCGCCAGATGCCGTGGCACCGTCCCCAGCAGGTCGGACTGGGCCACGATCATGGGAATGCTCAGGTAATGGGGCACCCACAACTGCACCTGACGCTGGACCTTGGCCGAGCCCAGGACGATCTCCAGCGGCGAACCGCGCCCGCCGCGGTCGGGAATCGCCACATGCCGGCTGTCCTGATAGGCGGCCAGGTCCAGCTCCGGGGTGAAGGCCGGATGGCCGGCGCGACCGATCACCACCAGTTGCTCCTCCAGCAATGGCTGGTAGCACAGGTCCGGATTGTCGAAGTACAGGTAATCCACCGCCAGGTCGAGCATCCCGGCGCAGAGCCAGGCCGCCAGCGAGTCGGCGCTGTCGCTGCGTACCGCCAGCCGGACCTTGGGCGCCACCTGCTGCAAACGCTGGGACAGCGCCGGCAGCAGGCGCGCCTGGGCATAGTCGTTCATCGACAGGGTGAACAACGGGTCGGCCGCCGCCGGATCGAACGCCGCGGATGGGTCCAGGCCCTGCTGCAACAGATGCAGGGCCTGGCGCACGGCGATATGCAGGCTTTGCGCCCTTGAAGTGGGCTGCATGCCCCGGGCGGTACGCAGGAACAGCGGCTCGTCCAGGTGCCGGCGCAGGCGCGCCAGGGCATTGCTCACCGCCGGCTGGCTGAGGTTCAGGCGCACGGCGGCACGGGACAGGTTCTGCTCCTGCATCAGGGCGTCGAACACCCGCAGCAGGTTGAGGTCCAGGCGTTGCACACTCAGCTTCATGAATAATGCCCACTGACGTTATCCGGGAGCTGGATAATTCGCGGCGTGGACCCCGGCTGTCAACAACGGCAACCGGGGGGCTGCGTGGATCACTCGGGCACGGTGGGAGCAGGATCTCGCTGCGGCAGGAACAAACGTGCCGTCAGCCAGCAGGTCATGGCTGCGGCCAGGAAGACCAGCAACAGGCCAAGCAGGTAATCGGAATATCGGGCCGTTGCAACGTAATTGACCACTTCGCGAATAAACAGCAGGGCCCATGCCATGGCGAGGCTGCCGCCAATCAGCGACACAGCGTTGCAACTGAACGCGCTCCTCCTGACTTTTATCAGCGCCACTCCCAGGGCAAGCCCGAGAAAAGGCACGAAGAACACCAACAGCGTCAATAGCGGCGCCAACACGGGCATCAGCAACAACTCCCCTCCCCTGACTTCGCCCAGCAAGCGCGGATTGCTGGTCAGATGAGCAAGCAGCAACACGAAGTTCACCAGGCCGGCAACAAAACCCGGTACCAGGGGACACAGCACAAACACTGCAAACACCTTCAGACGTGGGTATTTCACCTCAGTCATGGAACACATCCCTGACTTTTTGAATAACCCAGCAGCTTGCAACCAAACTCGACCCTGGAGGCGTAGTCCAGAATATTGATTCCACCCGGAGCACCCTGCGTCTCCTCAATAAAGTACCCTGCTTTTCCTGAAGTATTGGTGGCAATGCCCGATATCGTCTGAAACAGATCACGGCCCCCCAGGTACTTCTCATGAACCGGCTGCAATATAGTCTGTTCGCCTTTCAACTGCTTGATATCCCAGGCGACCGGATCGGTGGTGGCCTTGTTGTAGAGATTCTTGAAATTATCGAAGCCTCCGGTGATCAACGCATCCCCGGCCGCCTTGCGCCAGTCATAGACCGGCGCCACTAATCGTCCAGCAGCGAAGGTGATGTAGGAAGGCAGATAGCTGCCATCGCCATCGGCACCCAACCCGGTCAAAAAGGCCCTGGACACCTCCTCCGCCCCGCCAAACCACTTGGCGCCAATGCCCAGGTGCTGCTCATAGACATTGCTGGCGCCGAAGAAGTTGGCCCGGTTGTCGATGGTGTTCAGGTAGGTCACCAGGCGCGTTGCCGCCCCTTCGGTGTTGTAGAGGTAGTCGAAGGTGTTCTTCGAGGAACGGGTCACGTCCTTGTTCATGATCTTCCAGGCATCCTTCATGGCCACGTACTTGATCGAAGCGTTGACCGCCGCCCGGCAACCGTCGCCGGTCGGCGCCTTGTCGCAGATGCTGCGCATCTCCGAGTCCAGCCACTCGCTGAGTTTCTCGGCCTTGGTCACAGCGGCCGTTTTCTGCTCATCGGTGGAGCAGGTACGTCCCGACAGGCAGTTGCCCAACTCATCGAAGGCCTGGTGCGTCAGGTAGTTGTACTGGGTGCCATTGGCCGCCACCGTCGAGGCGATGCTCATGTCACCGCCGGCGGCGGCAGCCCCGAGAACCCCGACAATCTGCGACAGGGCCATCAGGTTGGCCTGGGCCTGGATGTACTCCGGCGAACCGGGGATCAGGTTGTCCGGCAGCAGCTTGTCCCCCAGCACTCCCACCAGCAACTCGTTGGCACCACCGGCGATGGCGCCGGTGCGGAAATCACCGCCCATGGCTTCAGACAGCAGGCCGCCAAGCCCGGCATGCAGGGCGATTTTCGCCAGGCCGCCCTCGGTCAGGCCCTGGTCGCCGATCTTGCCGGCGCCATACGCCCCGCCGATGCTGGCCGCAGTTCCGGCTGCCGAAGCCGCCAGGTTGTCCTTGAAGCTGCCGCCATAGACTGCGGTCTTGATCAAGGCATCGGCCGTGACCTTGACCGCCACGGTCTGCAGGCTCTTGGCATCCAGGCCCATGGCGCTCGGGTTGTAGTTCAACCCCTGGGCCACTCCGGCGGTGGCTGCGGCCACTGTGTAGCCCTTGATGCTCTCCTTGGAGGTCACGTCCTTGAGGACCTTGCCCAGGTTGCCACGGTTGTCGATGGTGCTGACCGTGGCCTTGGTGGCGACGTTCACCGCCACTGCCTGGAGCATGGTGTTCATCCCGGCCATCATCGGCCCCATCACCGCCGCCAGGGCGATGGCGATGATCAACTGCGATGCCGGGCCCAGGCCCGAGTTGTTGTACTTGAAGGACTCGTGAATCTCCTTGACCTGGCGCCAGTCCACATCGCCCCGGGCCTCGGCCTGTTTCAGCCAGGCCAGTTGCGGGTCGGCCTGGACCATGGCGTCGATGGCCTGGCTGACGCTTTTCTGGTCGATGTGCTTGATGTCGATCTTCAAGCCTTCCACAGCCTTGATGGTCAGGCTGCCGCCGGCCACCAGGCTGCTCTGGCGCAGGGTTTCATCGGTGTTGCCGCGGCCTTTGGAGGAATTCCAGAAGGCATTGTTGTTGCTCTTGGTGTGGCTTTCGTCGTGCAGGTCCTTGACCCCCTCGAAGGTGATCGCGCCGCCACTGTCCAGGGTCAGGTCCTTGGCACTCTCCAGCTTGGCCACCTGGTACTTCTGGTCGCCGCCGCTCTTGAGGGTCAGGTCGCCGCCGGTGGTGATCTCGCTGCCGATGTTGGTGACCTGGGTCACCTCGTCACGCCGGGTCTTCTTGCGGCCCCAACTGCCCTTCTTCTTCATGTCGTACAGCGAGTAGTCGCTGTCCTGGGCCGCCAGCAGTTCCAGGTTGTCACCGGCCACCAGGTAGGCTTCGTTGCCGGCGCTGATACGGCTGGAGATCAGGCTCAGGTCCTTGCCGGCGCTGAGGACCACTTCGGCGCCGGCGGTCAGCGAGGTGCCGACCTGGCTGACATGGTCTTCCTGGCGAGTGACTTTCTTGGTCTTGGAGTAGCTGTGCTGCTCGTCCGCCGCCGAGGCCAGGGTCATGTCCCCCACGGCATCCATGGCGATGGTCCGCTTGGCCTCGATCTGGCTGGCGACTGCCGTCAGGTCGCGTCCGGCGCTGACTGCCAGATCCCGCCCAACGCTGACGCTGGAGCCGTGCTGGGTGATGCTCTCGCTGAGGTAACGGTCGCGGGTGAGCTTGTCGTGCTCCTGGGCCGATACCAGATTGACGTCACGAGCGGCGATCAGGGTGGTGTCGCCCCCGCTGCTCAACACGCCGCCGACGTTGTTGATATCACGCCCGGCCCCCAGGTTCAGGTCGTTGCGCGCCTCGATCCGCGCCGCGTTGTTGACGTAGTCCTGGCGCTGGGTGGTGGAACCGGGGTTGCTCTGGAACGTGGTGACGCTGCGCTCGTTGATCACATCCCCCGCCAGGGCGCGGACGGTCACGTCACGCCCGGCAATGATGCCGCCGGACTGGTTGACCACGTTGTCCCCGGCCAGCAGGTTGAGGCGATTGCCGGCCTCGATCAGGCCGCCGTTGATCAGGTCGGTGCCCGCTGTCGCGCTGAGGTTCTCGGTGGCGCGCAAGGTCCCGGAGTTGACCAGGTCCTTGCCGGCGATCAGGGTCACGTCCCGGCCCTGGACCAGCGCGCCGTTGGCCGCCAGACGATTGTTGGCGTTGGCCAGGTACAGCACCGGCACCAGCACCTTCTCGCCGTTCACCTCCTGCTCTTCGAGCCAGACGATGTCGTGGGTCAGGGCCGCCACCTGCTGGGAGGTCAGGGTCACGCCCACCGCCAGGTTGAGCGAATCCTTGCTGGCGATGGCGTTGTTCATCAGGTACTTGAACATGCCCTCGTCGCTGTTCTGGCCATCGAGGAAACGCTGGCCGGTGCGTGCCGTCACCGCCTGCTGGATCAGCCGCTGCTCATAGAAACCGTCACCCAGGCGCTTGGCACTCTGGTCCGGGTCATACCCCAGGTTCGACAGCAGATAATCGGAGCTCATGAACTGCTTGAGGTCGGTGAGCAACGGGTTGGTTTCGATCAGGTACTTGTGGGGATTGCTGCGCACGCTACTGTCCGGCAGGCCCTGGACCCGGCTGACGCTCTGGTTGCCGGTGCCGCCCACCGGCGACAGCACGCCCAGCGGCGAGTCCGCCGCGGTCGCGCTGACCTGGACCGCTGCGGTGCGGCCATCGACGCCGGTCGCCTGGTGATCCAGCAGGTTCAGCTCACGGGCGCCCAGGGCTACCTGCGGCAGCGGTTGACCGCTCAGGTCACGAGGGTGGATGGGCTCCGGCCCGGCCTGACGCGAGGTCAGCTCCAGGCTGGCGCCGCCCATGTTCCAGCTTTGCGCCGGGGCCGCAGGTTGCGCTGTGCCTCCCTGGCCACTCAGGCGGAACAGCCCGTTCTGCCCCGACGGCAGGCTGAAGTTCGGCAGGCTCAGGGGATTGACCTGCTGCTGCGCCAGGTCCGGCGGCAGTTGGGAGTTGAGCACCACCATCAGTGGCTTGCTCGCCGCCCCGACGCCGGTGTCCCGGGCGCGATCGCCCACGGCAATGGCGCTCTTGATCACGCTGATGCTGCTGATGTCGTTGGCCGCCGTGAGCCGGGCCTTGCCGCCGGCCTGGATGATGGCCGGCGCCGCCGAAGAGCTCAGGGTCGAGGTCTCTACCGGCCGGTCGATGCCATAGAAGATCCCCGGGTTGAACTTGGCCACCAGGGCGGCGAAGTCCTCCTGGTTGAAGGCACTGCCCTGGGGGTGCGCCCGCTCATAGGCCTGCACGTCACGGGCCAGCTGGAAGAACAGCCCACGATTGATCTTGACCCCGGCGCCGACTTCATAGCCGGAAGAACCGGACGCCACCAGGGAGGCCTGGTTGGTGATGGTGCCGCTGGTGATGCTCAGGTCATTGCCTGCCGACACGGTGCTGTAGCGGTTGAGGAAGCTGGTGCTGTTGACGGTCAGGTTGCCCCCCGCGTTCAGGGTCGACTGCGGCGAGTCGCTGGTCACCACGCCTTCCACCGTCCGGTAGATAAACACCGGCCCCCGGACCCAACTGGCGCCACCGCCGCAGTGCTGGACGCAGCGGATGGTCATGCGGCCATCGGTGATCTGCTGGCTGGCTTCGTATTTTTCCCGGTCGTTGACCAGATCCAGTGCAGCGATATTGATATCGCCGCCACTCTGGATGCTGCCCGAGATGTTTCTCAGGCTTTGGGCCGAGGTGCCGGCCGCCATGCCGGCCACGGTCAGGCCGCCCAGGCTGTAGAACTCGCCGTAGCTGTTGGTCAGGGTGTTGACGTTGAGGCTGGCGTTCTGGCCGCTGAAGACAAATCCATGGTCGTTGACCAGGGTCGGGGTGGTCAGGCTCAGGTCCTGGGCGCCGCCCAGGGTGCCGGTGTTGAGCACGCCGCCGGCATTCACCGTGAGTGTGGCGTTGGAAGTCAGGCGCCCGGCGTTGTTCAGTTGCCCGCCGATGTTGACCTGGGTATCGCCACCACCGGCGATGCTGCCGGCACTGCCCAGGTTGACCTGGGCAGCACCGAAGGTCATGCCGCCCAGGCTGGACACCCGGCCATTGCCGGAATAGGTGCCGCCGAGCTGCAGGTCGAGGCTGCCATCGCTGGCCAGCAACCCATCGTTGCTCCAGTCGCCGCCCCGGGCCTGCAAGTGCCGGCTGGCCAGTAACTGGCCGCTGGCGGTCTGGGCGAACTGGTTGACGTTGAGGTTCAGGCGCCCGGCCTGGATCACGCTGCTGTTGGTCCAGCTGTCGGCAGTGAGGGTCAGGCCGCCACGGGTGACCAGGCTGCCACCGGCATTGATCACATTGCCGGTGGCGATATCGAAGTCGCCTTCTCCCAGGTGCAGCACGCTGCCGCCCTGGTTGAGGAAACCCGACGTTGCCAGGGTCAGGTCGGTGTTGGCGGTTTCCAGCAGGCCGTTGCGGTTGTCGAACTGGCCGCCGATTTGCAGCTCGGTCTTGCCTCCGGCCGCCAGGGCCCGCAGCCTGCCACCCTGGTTGTCGAAGCTGGCGCCTCGCAGGGCCAGGCTCTCGCGGCTTTCGATCAGGCCGCCACGGTTGCTCACAGGCCCCTTGAAATCCAGGCCTATGTGCTGGCCGTTGATCTGCCCGGCGCTGTTGTTCAGCGAGTTGCCGCTGGCCATGACCCGCCCGCTGGCGTACAGGCCACCCTGGTTGTTATCCACTCCGGCGCTGCCGGCGTTGAGCAGCAGGTCGCCACCCTTGGCCGCCATGCGCCCGGCGCCATTGTCGAAACCGCCCAGGGCTTGCAGGTCCAGGCGCTGGGCCTCGGCCTGGCCGCCGTGGTTGTTCAGCACGCCCGACACCCGGGCCTGGAACAGCCCCTTGAGGCTCGACAGCACACCCTCGCGGTTGTCCAGGCTGGAGCCCTGGATATTCAGGTCACCGTCCTCGGCAATCAGCTTGCCGCCCTGGTTGTCGAGGCCCCCGGTCAGCGCCAGGGTCTGGACCTTGGCACTCTGGATCGCGCCCTTGGCGTTGTTCAGGCTGGCGGCGCTAAGGTTCAGGCCGGCGTCGCGGCTGTAGATCAGGCCGTCGTTCTGGTTGTGCACCTCGCCACTGGCGTTGATCTGCAGCGCACCGTTGGCGGCCAGGGTGCCGCGGTTACTGTTGTCCAGGCGGTTGCTGAACAGGGTCATCAGGTTCTGGCTGATCAACTGCCCGCCCTGGTTGTCGATGCGGCTCGAACGCTTGAGCAGCAGCGGACCACTGGCGGCCAACTGGCCCTGGGCATTGACCAGGGCGCCCAGCAGGTCGAGGGTCACCGCGCCCTCGCTGCGCAGGTTGCCACCCTGGTTGTTCAGGCTATTGCCGGTGAAGTTCAGGGCGCCCGCAGCGCTGAGGCGGCCGCCCTGGTTGTCCAGGTCGCCGGCGCCGATGTCGAGGCTGGCGCTGCTTTCAATCAGCCCGCCCCGGGCGTTGTTCAAACCGCCACTGCCAAGGATCAGTTGCTGCTCGCCCTTGCTGGTGACGATGCCCTTGTCGCTGTTGTCCAGGCTGGCGGCCTTGAGGGTCAGCCGACCCTGGCTGGCCAGCCCGCCCTGCGCACTGTTGAGCAAGGCGCCGCTGAGGTCGATGTGCAGATCCCCCAGCAGGCTCGACAGGGTGCCTTGCTGGCGGTTGTCCAGGCTGCCACCGCTGAGGTTGAGCCCCTGCCAGCCGGAGACCAGCCCCTGCTGGTTGGTCAGCTGCGCAGCCTCGACCCCTAACCGCTGGTTGCTGATCAGCGTGCCGGCGCTGTTGTCCAGATTGCGCCCGGCCAGGTTGAACCCCTGGGCGCTGGAAATTTCACCTTCGCGGTTCTGCAGGTCCCGCAGGTGGGCGATGCTCAGCACGCCCTGGGTGTTGATCAGGCCCTGGCGGTTGTCCAGGTCCGAGGTCTGGGGTCCCAGGTCGATGCTCAGCCCCGTGCCACCCAACAGTTTGCCGCCCCGGTTGTCCAGGCCCTTGGCGCTGAGCTGCAAGCCCCCGGCGGACTGGATCAAGCCCTGGTTCTGCAGCGGGCCGGCGACCCTCAAGCCCAGGTCGTGGTCGCTGAGCAGCGAGCCACTGTTGTCCAGGCTGCCGGCATCGATCTGCAGGCCGGCAGCGGCAATCTTGCCCTTGAGTGCGGTCAGCGCGCTGTCGATACGCAGGGTCAGCGCCTGATGGCTGAGCAGTTGTCCGGCGCTGTTGTCCAGGCTTTGCGCCGCCAGTTCGAAGGCCTGCTCACTGGAGATTTCACCCTGGCGGTTGTTCACCGTGCCCAGGTTGCTCAGCACCAGTGGACCGGGGGCGTTGATGAAGCCGCCCTGGTTGTTCAGCGTGCCGTGATTGAGGTCCAGGCTCAGGGCGGTCTTGCTGAACAGCTTGCCGCCTTGCTGCTGCAGGCCACTGACCGAGGCCTGCAAGGCCTTGGCGCTGCCGATGCTGCCCTGGTCGTTGTTGACCTGGGTCGCGGTCAGGTTCAGTTCATCACCGCTGTTGAGGTTGCCGCCCTGGCTGTTGTCCAGTTCGCCCGTCTCCAGTGCCAGCTTGGCCTTGCTGCTGATAACGCCCTGCTGCTGGTTGTCCAGGCGAGCGCTGGACAGGGTCAACGCGGCGTCGCTCAGCAGCTTGCCGCCCCGGTTGTCCAGGGCCTCCCGGGCGCTGATCTGCAGGGCGCCAGCGCTGGACAGACTGCCCTGGCGGTTGCCGAGATTGCGCACCTGGATGCCCAGGCTGCCTTCGCTGCTGATGCGGCCTTGATGGTTGTCGAGGTCGCCGGCAAGCGCCAGGTCCAGGCGCTGCAGCCCCACCAAGTGCCCGTCCTGGTTATCCAGGCTCGTGCCTTTGAGGCTCAGGCCCTGGTCCGCGCTAATCAGCCCCAGGCTCCGGTTGATCACCTGGGCCACGGTCAGCGTCAGGTCGCCGCTGGCCAGTACCCGCCCGGCATCACTGTTGTCCAGGCGCTCGCCGACCAGGCCGATCTGCTGGCTGGACAGTTCGCCGCCACGGTTGTCCAGTTGCCCGATGTTCAGGTCAAGCTGCCGGGTCGCCCCCAGCAGGCCGTCCTGGCGGTTATCCAGGGTGCCGGCCTTGAGAGTCAGTTGGGTGTCGGCCAGGATCACTCCACCCTGGTTGTCGGCCGCCTCGGTGACCTGCAACTGCAGGTCGCCACGGCTGTGCAGCTCGCCCTCGCGGTTGTCCAGACGGGTGCTGCGGCTGTCCAGTGCCGCCGCCGCCATCAGGCCCTTGACGTTGACCAGGGCCTGTTCGATGCGCAGGGTCAGCGCCTGGTTGCTCAGGACCTTGCCGCCACTGTTGTCCAACTGCCGAGCGTTCAAACTGAAGGCCTTGGCCCCGGAGATCTCGCCACCGCGGTTGTCCACCCGGTCGAGGTTGTGCAACAGCAGTTGCCCGGGGGTGTGCAGGTTGCCGCCCTGGTTGTTCAACTGTCCGTGGTTGAGGTCCAGGGTCAGGTCAGCGTTGCTGAACAGCTCGCCGCCCTGCTGCTCCAGGCCACTGACGCTGGCGTTGAGGGCCTGATCGCTACCGATCCGACCCTGATTGTTGGTCAACTGGGCGGTGGTCAGGGTCAACTGCCCGGCGCTGGTGAAGCTGCCGCCCTGGCTGTTGTCGAAGTCCCCGGTGTTCAGACGCGCGTCAGCCTTGGCACTGATCACGCCCTTGCCACTGTTGTTCAGGCTGGCGCTGTCCAGGGCCAGGCCTTGCTCGGCGACGATGGCGCCAGCCTGGTTGAGCAGCGCCCCGCTGCTGTCGATGCTCAAGGCCTGGGCGCCGGTCAGGTGGCCGCCGCGGTTGTCCAGGCTGCCCACCTTGAGGGTCAGCAGGTCTTCGCCGCTGATCAGGCCACGCTGGTTGTCCAGGGCTGCGCTCAGGGTCAGCAGCAAGGGCTTCTGACTCACCAGCTGGCCGCCGCTGTTGTCCAGGCTACTGCCGCTGAGATTCAGCCCCTGCTTGCTGAACAGCAGCCCCTGGTTCTGGTTGATCACCCGGGCCACCTTGAGCAGCAGGCGATCATCGGCCAGGACCTTGCCGCCGTCGCTGTTGTTCAGCCCCTGGCCGTTGATCTGCAGCTCGCCCCGGCCCGACAGCGCACCGCCACGGTTGTCCACTTCAGCGACGTCCAGGGTCAGGGTCTTGAGGGACGCCACCAGGCCTTTGTCGCGGTTGTCCAGGTGCTGGCCCGTGAGGTGCAGGTCGCCCTCGGCCACCAGTTCGCCGCCCTGCTGGCGCAGGCTGTCGACCCGGGCCTGCAGGTCGCCCTTGCTGGCGATACGGCCGCCGTTGTTGAGCACTTCCCGGGTCTTGAGCTCCAGGCCGGAGGTGGCGCTGAGCAGGCCGCCGCTGTTGTCCAGCCGGCGACCTTCTACAGTCACCGCGGCCTGGCTTTCCAGGCGGCCCTTGTCACGGTTGTCCAGCTCGCTGCTCAGCAGGTTCAGGGCCTGGTCCGCCCGCATCACCCCGCTGCGGTTGTCCGCCGTCTCGCCACTGACCTGCAAGGTGTCGCCGGCGGAAATCCTGCCCTTGCGGTTATCCAGATGCTCGGCCTGTACCTCAACGACTCCGGTGGCCTGGATCAGTCCCTTGTCCTGATTGTCGAGACGCCCGGCGACCTCGGCACTGAGGCGCCCCTCACTGCGCAGATTACCGGCCTTGCTGTTGTCCAGGCCCCCCGCGCGCACCTTCAGCAGTTGCTCCGCCCCCAGGGCCCCGCCCTGGTTGCTGATCTTCCCGCTGGCGCTGATGTCCAGGGTGTCGCCCGCCATCACCAGCCCGGCGACGTTGTCCAGCGAGGTCACTTGCAGGGTGACCTGGGTCAGGCTGGTCAGCTCACCGTGGCGATTGCCCAGGTGGCCGACATTGGCCTTGAGCTCGCCATCACTGGTGATCAAGGCGTTGTGGTTCAGCAGTTGCCCGGCTTGCAGCACCAACGCATCGCTACTGAGCACCCGGCCCTGATTCTGGTTATCCAGGGTGCCGGCACCGAGCGTCACCTGACGTTGCCCGCTCAAGGTGCCGCCCCGGTTGTCCAGGGTCTGGGCGCTAGTGATCGTCAGATCGCGGCTGGCGACAATGCTCTTGCCGCGGTTGTCCAGATTCTGGGCGGTAAGGGTGATGTCCGCGTCGGGGTTGCGGCTGTTGTCGACATTGACCCCGGCTTCGATGATGCCCTGGTTGGTCAACTGGCCACCGCTGTCGAGGGTGATGCGGTCCCGGGCGGCGAGGGTTTTCTGGCTGCTCAGGTCACCCTTGGTCTGCACCTTGAGCTCGCTGCCGGCGTAGACCGCGCCCTGGGCATCGAGGCTGCCGGCCTTGATCGCCACCGCGCCCTTCTCGGCAGTGGCTTGGGCCATGCGCAACTGGCCGTTGGCATCGAGCTGGATATCACCGCCACTGGCGATCAGCTTGCCGTCGAGTTTCACCCCGACGCCGGCCTCGGTG
>NZ_MOAK01000066.1:114774-119798 GCF_003732485.1 Pseudomonas protegens | reverse complement strand
GCCCCGGCGTACATGCCGCCCAGGGCTGATGAGTCGATGGCCAGTTGCGGCGCATCCGTCGGGTTGGCGGTGCGGGCCGTGGCGTTCAAGGTCTTGGCGTCGACGTCGTTGGCCCCGGCGATCACCGCCAGGTGCTTGGCCTGGATCTCGGCGTTGATTTTCGCGCTGCGGGTGATGATTTCGAACTGGTCGATATTGCTGGCATTGAGCCCCGCGCCCTCGATGGACACGCTGCCCTGGTCCACCTGATACCGCTGGATCTGGCCATTCTCGATCACCGGCTTGCCGGTGGTCAGGGTGGCTTTCGGGGTGTTGATGAAGCCGCAGCCATTGCAACTGACGCCATAGGGGTTGGCGACGATGACGTGGGCTCCAGGCCCGGCCACCTCGGTGTAGCCCTTGAGCTGACTGGGGCTGCCGCCGTTGACCTCGTTGAGGATCACATTGGCCGAACGGCCGCCCAAATTGGCGTTGCCGAGGATGATTCCCCCCAGTTGGGTGGATTGGGTGCGGCCGGTGGCGTTATTGAGGATCACCCCCTGCTGGCCAACGTTGTAATCGCTGAACTTGTTATGGGACAGGCCGCTGCCATTGGGCGCGGCAATGTTGACGATGGGCACGCCATTGCCGGCCTGACCCAGTGTGGTACCGCTGCCGTTGACCACGATGCCGTCGGCCATCACCACCAGCGGCTGCCAGAACATCATGTTGGCGAGAATGAACGCCAGGCTGCGCTTGGACAAGCCGCAGAAAGCGTCACGCGATTGCAGGGCAGCCGAAGGCTGGCGGGCCATAAAGGCGAGTTGGCGAACGTCCATGTCAGTCTCTCAACAATGCAGGAGCAAAAAACCCCAAAGGCCTTCATCCCGAAGACCCACGGCGAGCGATAATTGATTTCGCGAGGCAAGATCGAACTGGAAATCCATCGATCCGTAGCAGAAAAATGCGGGTCGAAAGAAACAGAACATCAGCAAAAGTGATATCAATCTGGTGGCAAAATACTAAATAGCCACTATTCTGGCGTCAATCTTTCATTCACCCCATCAGGACCTCGGCAGGCTTTTCCTCGGCGCTTTTCACTGCCTGTTCAGCTTGATGAATAATGCTCATTCCCACTATCCATTGGCTGGATAAAGGGTCGAGGGCTACGCTGCAGCCCACAAAAACAACAACGGGAAACAGCGCCGTGCGAACCACGACCCAACACTTTCGCGAGCAGTATCGAGCCGCGGTCAGTCCGCGCTACAACCCCTGGCTACATGGCGGCTTCGTCCTCGGCTACGGTGTGCTGTGCATTGCTGTGCTGTGCAGCACCCTGGAGCGGGTGCAGCCCCTGGAATGGCTGGCGGTGCCGGTGTCGCTGCTGTTCTTCAATCTGTGCATCTACGTGGTGCATCGCTGGCTGGGGCACCACAAGCAGCCTTTCGCCCGGCTGTTCTATGCCCGGCATACCGGCGACCACCACAGCTTCTTCACCCCGGGACTGATGACCTATGAAGGGCGCAAAGACTGGCGGGTGATTCTGTTTCCGGCCTGGCTGATCGTGGTCCACAGCCTGCTGTTCGCCCTGCCCCTGTGGGGGGGGCTGAGTGTCTGGAACAGTAACGTCGCGGCGCTGTTCGCCAGTTGCACCTTGGTCGGCTACCTGGCCTATGAAGTCTTCCATGCCTGTGAGCACTTGCCCGCCGGCCATCCCCTGGCGCGCCTGCCCTGGGTGCGACAGATGCGCCGCCTGCACGAACTGCATCACCGCCGGGAGCTGATGCAGGAGCGCAACTTCAATATCGTCCTGCCGCTGATGGACTGGCTGTTCGGCACCTTGTACTGGCAACCGGAAGAAGTGCCGGCCCCCGTTCCCTTTCCTGACGAGTCCAGGCCCATGACCCGCATGCAGCATCAGATCGAGATCCCCCGCAGCGCCGCCGCCACCCTGGCCTACGCCGCCAGCCCACGCTGCTGGCCACAATGGCATCCATCCTCTCTCAAAGTGTTCGGTGACGATGGCCCCCTGTTCGCCGGGCAGGGTTTCGAGGAAGACATCCATGCCGGCGGACGCAGCGGCCACCTGAGCTGGAAGGTCCGGGAGTACCTGCCGGGGCATCGCTGGCGTGCCACCGCCCGGGGCGATCATGGCCTGGAACTGCAGGTGACCTACGAGTGCCAACCGCTGGCGGACGGACACACGCGTTTTGTGCGGACCCTGGAGTACCGCTTCGACAACCTGCTGATGCGCCTGGGCAATCAGCTGCTATTCAAACGGCGGATAGAACGAGAATCCGCCGCGTCATTGCTGGCATTGTGCGAGACGGCCCAACAGGCCATCCCACTGACGGCCACCGACCCGGCCCGCAGCCCATCCTGAAGCCGACCCCGACAGGAGTCCTTGCATGAATCAGATTGGCCCCCGACGTTTTTCCCCCGGCCGCATCCTCCTGCTGCTGGTGGTCGCGATCCTGGCGTTCCTGCTGCTGGCACCGACCCGAGTCCAGCCGGTGGCCTGGACCCCGGCCCCCGCCCCGTCACTGAGCCAGGGCACCTATGCCGAGAACCACAAGCTCAAGGCGGTGCAGCCCGTGGGCGCCCGGGACATCGACGGCCCCGAGGCCCTGCTCCTGGAAAAGGACCAACTGATCACCGGCCTGCATGACGGCCGGGTGATCCAGACCCACCTCGACGGCAGTGTCCTCAAGGTGCTGGTCAACACCGGCGGCCGCCCCCTGGGCCTGGCCCGGCATCCGGATGGCCGCCTGATCATCGCTGATGCCATCAAGGGCCTGCTGGCCCTGGACCGGCAAGGTCAGTTGCAGACCCTGAGCACCGCCGCCAATGGCCTGAAGTTCGGTTTCACCGACGACGTGGCGGTGGACGCCACCGGGCGCTATGCCTATTTCAGCGACGCCACCAGCCGCTGGGGTTATGGCCACGACGGCGAGGCGGTGATCGAGCATGGCGGCGACGGCCGCCTGTTGCGCTACGACTTCCAGAGCGGCACCACCGAGGTGTTGCTGGAAGGCCTGGAATTCGCCAACGGCATTGCCCTGGGGCCGGACGAGGCGTTTGTCCTGGTCAATGAAACCGGGGCCTACCGCATCAGTCGCTACTGGCTCAAGGGCGACAAGGCCGGCAGCCATGACCTGTTCATCGACAACCTGCCGGGGCTGCCGGACAACCTCAGTTTCAATGGCCGGGAGCGCTTCTGGGTGGCCCTGTATGCGCCGCGCAATGCCCTGCTCGATGGCACCGCGGCCTATCCCTTCGTGCGCAAGATGCTGGTGCGGGCCATGGCCGTGTTGCCCAAGCCGGTGGAAAAGCGCGGCTTTGTCCTGGGCCTGGATACCCAGGGCCGGGTGATTGCCAACCTGCAGGATGGCAGCAGCGGCAACTACTCGCCGATCACCACGGTGCGCGAATATGGAGATGACTTGTACCTGGGGTCCTTGAGTGCCAGCCATATGGCGCGGCTGCCATTGAAGGAGGCGCTGGCGCCTTGAGGGGATGAGAGGGGTGCGCTGATGAGGGGGGGGCGCTGTAGCGTGCAATGGGCACAGCGCGGCGGGCGTCAGGGCGGCTATGCCGCCCAGCGGGAGCAAGCGCCCTTGCCACAACAAGCCTCCTTGCTACCGCGAACAGCCGCTGCTCACTATCCAAATCCATGAAATTGCACGAAACGCGTTGCCAGTAGACACCTGAATAAGCGCGCTTTTTTGTAGGAGGTGAAACCTGTTCCTTATCACAGGGCTAGAGGCCTTATACGGTGACTTTTAAACGAGTGCAGTTTCACTCTCCCGCATAGAAATCAAACCAGAACCCACCTAGGTAAGTTTCGGATTTCTCCTATATCGACCAACCGTGGGTTAAGTACAACCTGTCTTCAATTACACAGCTTTTTGATTCTGGATCTACAACACATTCAGATCGATAGACGTATCTAGGTATTAGGTCCCAGGGAGGGAAGTCAGTGCCGTTAAGGGATTCATTCCTCAAGGAAGTGGACAGCCTGCGTCAATTCGGCCGGACGTTGGTCGCCAGGAATCCGGCGCTTGCCCCCTTCCTCGGCACCAGGGGCGTCGACACAGATGTCGAGCGCCTGATTGAGGGCTTCTCCTTTCTCGCTGCACGCCTGCATCTGACCCTTGATGCCCCTCTCCCGGAGCTGACCCACCCGCTGCTTCAGCGAATATGGCCTCACTATCTGCGCCCTTTCCCCAGCACAACCCTGGTGCGCTTTAACCCGGTCGAGGGGGCGCTCGACGAACGACACATCATTCCCAAAGGGACACGCCTGATGTCCCGACCGATCCATGACGTTCAGTGCGAATTTCGTACCTGCAAGGACTTGATTCTGTATCCACTGCGCATTGATCAGGTCAGGGAGACTCACTCACACGATCACTCACTCTTGCATATTGACCTGGGACCAAACGGCAAGCTGAGCCTGGGCGATTTCAACTGCGATCAACTGGAGTTCCAGTTCACGGGGGACAAGGCCACGGCACTGCAGGTGTATTTGTGGCTGGCCAGGTATCTGAGCGAGATTCGCGTGGAATTCAACGGCAGAGCCATCAGTGTCACAGCACAGCATGTCGAGTTTCCCGGCTTTGCTCCTGACGACGCCCTGTTACCCGCACCAGACGCAAGCATCGACGGCTATCGCATCCTCCAGGACTACTTAACCTTTCCCGAACGCTTTTTCTGTTTTCGGTTGATCAACCTGAAAAACCTATGGCCCGCCGAGCAGACCGAGCAGGTTCGTTTTGAGTTTCGTTTCAATCGACCGATGCCGACTAATGTTCATCTGAACATTGATGACCTGGCCCTGTACTGCGTACCCGCCATCAATTTATTCCAGCACGATGCTATCCCCTTGGCATTAGGCGAATTGGATCGGGAGCAACTCGTCCAACCAGCGGATCTGCCGGAGGATGCATGCGAAATTTTCAGTATTGATCAAGCCCAGGGGATGCAGCGCGAACACGACGCCGAAGACGATATGCCGGTCTACCTGTTCCAGGCTTTTCACGATA
>NZ_MOAK01000066.1:98717-114710 GCF_003732485.1 Pseudomonas protegens | reverse complement strand
GATCTGGTCTCCCAACAGGCACTGCACTACGTGGCTTTCGTTCATGGCGACGGGCGTCCTTACCACGCCGAGACTGAAATTGCCTCGCTGACCCTGACGTGCACCAACAACAACCTGCCAGCGGCACTGGGTATTGGCGACATCTGTTTGCCCACCAGCGAAACGCCGGTGATCGCAAACTTCAGCAACATCACTGCGCCCACCCCCACCTACAGGCCAGTGCTCGATGGTCAGCAACAGTGGCAACTGATCTCCAATTTCGCCCTCAATCAGCAGTCATTGGCCGACAGTGCACCGATGCGCGAAGTCCTCGAAGCCTACGACCTTTGCTCTGGGCACAACATTGAACACGCCCGTCAGCTCAAAGGACGGCTGCACAGCATTGGCCCCGTCAACACTCAGACCATCGACCGGTTGATTCGCGGAAACCCTGTGCGGGGCTACAAGACCGTATTGCACATGGACCCGGCAGGCTTTGCCGGGGACGGCGACCTTTTTCTGTTCGCCACGGTGCTCAGCCACTTCTTCGCCATGTACGCCAGCAAACACTCCTTTCACCTATTGAAAGTCATCAATAGTCGGAGCAAGGAAGCTTACGAATGGCCAATGCGCACCGGCAAACAGCCGACGCTCTAGCCAGGGAGGAATCTTGTGTCACATCAAATCGATCTGCGCTTTACCTTCGACATCAACGGCATGGAGCTCGATGTCGTCGAGTTCAGGTTGGAAGAAGGACTTTGCGACCTGTATCGCCTGGACCTTGAGCTTGCCAGCAGCAACCCGGCCATCGACTTTTCCAAGGTTCTGGATCAGACAGCGCTGCTGACCATCTGGCAGGGGACACAACCGGTGCGCTACGTTCACGGACTGGTCAGCGAATTCAGCCAGGGCACCACGGGCTTTCGACGCACCCGCTACCGAGCAGCCGTCGAACCCCAGTTGGCACGAACGGCCCTGTGCTCGGATTGGCGGGTTTTCCAGCAGAAGTCAGTGCCGGAAATCATACAGTTCATACTCAAGACCCACGGCATTACCGACTACGACAAGGTCGTCACCCAATCGCACCACGTGCCCCGCGAGTACTGTGTCCAGGCTGATGAAACCGACCTGACGTTTCTTGATCGGTTGGCCGCAGAAGAGGGTTTTTTCTATGCCTTCAGTCACTCGCCCCAAGGCCACCGGCTGATCCATGGCGATCGCCTTTACGTACATGGAGCCATCACCGGCGGTGCTGTGTTGTATAACCACCAGCCAGGAGGTGCCCAGCAGGAGCCCGCGCTACGGCGCTTCGAATACCTGGAAAAAGTCCGCACCTCGCGCCAGGTGCAGCGTGATTACACCTTCAAGCAGCCCCGCTACGAGCAGCACCAAGAGCGTGAGGCCAGCGAGTTGGAGCACCAGGATGAGTATGAGCGTTACGACTATCCCGGACGTTACAAAACCGACCAAAGCGGCAAGCCGTTTACCAACACCCGGCTTTTGGCCCTGCGCCGTGATGCCAGAACCGCAAGGGTCGAAGGCGACGACCCTCGCTTGCTGCCAGGCCTGGCCTTTGACCTGAGCGGACACCCACGCGCAGACATGAACCGTGGCTGGCGCACCGTGAGCATGGTCCATAGCGGCAAGCAGTACACCAGCCAGCAGGAAGAAAGCGCCGACGCCCAGCAAAGCACTCACTACAGCTACGTAGCGGAACTCATCCCTGACCATATCGAGTGGCGGCCCGCCTCCCCACCCAAGCCAAGAATCGACGGCCCGCTGATTGCCACGGTGGTAGGCCCGGCCGGAGAGGAAATTTTCTGCGATGAATTCAGCAGGGTCAAAATTCAATATCCGTGGGACCGCGAAGGCAAGCACGACGACCACAGTTCCTGCTGGGTTCGCGTAGCCCAGAACTGGGCGGGACAAAACTGGGGACACATGGCGATTCCCCGGATTGGCCATGAGGTCATCGTCAGCCACCTCAACGGTGACCCGGACCAACCCATCATTACCGGACGCGCCTACCCGGCGACCCATCCCACGCCCTACAAACTGCCCCATTTCAAAACCCTGACCACGATCAAGAGCCATGAACACAAAGGGGCTCGGGCCAACGAACTGCGGATCGACGACACCACCGGCGAAATCAGCGCGGCGCTGATGAGCGATCATGCGGCCAGCGCCTTGAACCTGGGCTACCTGACCCACCCGCGCCCCACCGGCGGCAAACCCCGAGGCGAAGGCTTTGAGCTGCGTACCGACAAACACGGCGCGGTACGTGCCGCAGCCGGCCTGCTGCTGACCACCGAGCCTCGACAGCATGCTTCGGAGCACCACAAGGACCTCAAAGAAACCGCCCTGCGCCTGGCCGTGGCCGAGGATCAGCAGGACGGTTTCGGCATCATGGCCCGCGAGGTACAAGCCCAGGATTCAGGGGATCAGGACAGCGTCGCCAAAGCCCTCAAAGCGCAAAACAAAGGCATCCTCAGGGATGCTCCAGGACGAGCGGGAGCCAACGACTACCCTGAGTTCGAGGACCCTCACCTGGTGCTCGCCAGCCCGGCGGGAATCGCCTCATCCACCCCAGGCTCCACGCACATTGCCAGTGGCAAGCACCTGGCACTGAGCAGCACCGAACACACCAGCTTGTCCATCGGCAACCGGCTGCTGGCCAGTGCCAGTCGGGGCATGCGGTTGTTTGTGCAGAGCATGGGCTGGCGACTGGTAGCCGCGGCGGGAAACATCGATATCCGTGCGCTCAAGGACAGCATCAACCTGCTGGCCAAGCTCGATATCACTCAAACCGCCGACCGCATCACCATCACCGCCAAGACCGAGTTGGTCATCAACGGCGGTGGCAGTGCCACCACTTACAACGCTGGTGGCATCACCCATCAGACCACCGGCCAGTACAAGGCCCATGCCGCCGACTTCAGCTATAGCGGTCCTAAAAGTCGTGCTGCGCGTTTCCCGGCCCCCCCAAAACCCGGCAAGGGCGAACTTGAGCTATTCAACAACTACACAGCCAATAGAAGAGCGGTTCAAGGCGGCAGCTTCCAGGTCGAGGATGCGCTAGGAAAAGTCTTCAAAGGGAGCCTGAATGCCAGTGGGCATGCGCTGGTAGCGGGCGCAGCGCCAGGACCTGCACGCGTCACATTCGGCAAAGACCCCGCAGACACCTGGTCCGAAGGGAGCTTCGTCGGCACTCAGGACTGGCCACATACACCGCCGAACGCGACTTCGGAACTGACCAAGACACTGATAGCACAGGCCCTCCAAGCAGCCCCCAAAGAAGGGCCGGGACAATGGGTCACCATCGACAATGACTATCATGGCACCCAGAACATCGGCGTCATGCTGATCAACCGGCTCACCTCAATGGGTGATGAAGGTCGTTTATTCGGCTCCGATGGCAAGGACTACATGAACACCACAAGAGACAAGATCCAGGAGTGGCAGCCGCTTGCGGAGGATGCAAGCGAGTGGGCCACCGACAACTCGGCCACTCATACCTATGGAGAAACCCGGAAGATCAAGCAACGCTACCTTGAAGGTGACGATCCCTTGCGTGTCGAAGGCCGCTCATGGCACTGGCAACCGGTGACCGCCGACCAAGTGTTCGAGCCCAAGGAGAAACCGTGAACAAGCGAACAGCAATTTTCGTCTTCTGGGGATGCATGGACCTGCTTTACGTAGCTCACCATGTCTGGGTCAACCTGGCCAAGGGCCGAGTCCCGATCTATGACGATATTCTGTCATTTCAACAAGTACAGTTGAGCGATCCCGGCCCACTGGCCTTGCCAATGTTCAGTCTTGGTCTTCTGACGATGGTTTCGATAATCGTCTCAGCCTGGCTGTTTCTCAGCGGCAGTCGTTTTGCTCGTGCACTGGCCTATCTCCAGGTGCCATTTCGACTGATTTTCGTCATGCCATCGTTGCTCTTCATCCCCTGGATTGTGCCGCTAGCGGCTACGAGCAACCCCCTGTTCAGCATCAGCCTTCTGATCATCTGCGAAGCGATCAAGGTCGGCACTTTGCTCTGGAGCAAAAGTGTGCAACAGCGTCAAACAGCCCCGCCATAATCCTGCCACCCCCCCTCTCCTTTTTGGAAACCCAGCAAGGCCGCCATCGTCAGATGGATGCGGCCAAGCCCTTCTCATACCTTGAGTAAGCAGCATGGACAGCACCGATCAAGAACAAGCCCCTCGCGAACCCCAGATTGCCGTCGCGCCGTTGAACACCATTGACGCCGCCGATGTGGGCCAAGGCGCCGCCCAATTCGACGCATGGCTACGCGCCATGAGCAATGACACTGTCACCTTGGAGCGCATCCGCAGCGTTGCCGGTGCGCTGCCTGTGGTGGGCAACATCATTGCGCTGGTCGATGCATTGGGTGACATCGTCACCCTCAGCCGGGCCAGCAAGCGAGAGATGCTCGACTGGGTCAGCCTGGGGATCAACCTGATCGGCGTGCTCCCCGCGCCACCGACCATGGCGGCGGCTCGCATGAGCCTGCGTCCCAGCCTGTTTCTGGTGCGTCAGGAACTCAAGGCCACCGGCAAGAGCCTGGTTGGCGATGCGTTGATTGGCGTGATCCTGGCTCACCTCAACGCCACCATCGTCGGTGAAATAGACGACTTCGTGCAGCAAGCCGAGGGCAAGATCGGCGGCATCCTCAGTGATGCTGGCGAGCTCGGGCAAAATACCGTTGTCGAAATCGCCAGCGGACTCGAAGCTCTGGTTCAGGGAAAACTTGATGCCAAAGGAGATGCCGAGGCTGCCGCGCAGCAAATGCGTGATGCCGGCGACCAGTTGTTGCATGACCCCAAGGCCAGCATCAGCAACTTCTTCGGCGCGGTCTGGAGCGCTTACAAGGCCGTCGGCAAAGCCGCAGCCAACACCGCGGCGAAAAACCTGCTCGACGAAAAACAACGACAACTGGCACTGAGCAAAACCAGGGCTCTCCGGGAGTTCGCCCCTGAGTTGCGCGAGCAGGTGGCCAGCCTGGGTGACCCTGAGACGGTCAACAGCATCGGCAACTTGCTGAAGATCCTCTCCGCATCCGTGACCGCCTGGCGTAGTCGGGGCGCCCATGGACACAGCACCAACATCAAGCCCAAGGGAACCAGCGAGGCTCGGGATCAGCGCAGTGGCAACCAACTGGAAGGACAATCCCGGCAAGGGCCGGCCAACCAGGACCCATCCCCGCAAAAGGCCGGCACCTGTACCGGCACCTGCGCCAGCATCAGTTTTGCCATGGGCAGCGAGATCATTTCCCATACCGATTTCACCTTGCCCGGCCCCTTCCCCATCGACTGGACCCGGACTTACCGCTCCAGTCTGGGCACCTATGACCAAAGCGAACTGGGCGCACGCTGGATCACACCCTTCACCACACGCCTGGACCTGATTGGCGACGGTTTGCGCTACCACGCGGCCGATGGGCGCAGTTTCGACTACCCACTGCCCAAGGTGGGTGAGGCCCACGATGATCGAGTGGAAAACCTCACGCTGATTCGCATCAGCGAGGTGCAAATTGCCCTATGTCGCGGCTTCGACCGGCGGGAAACCTATCGCCGTGATGGCCAGCGATTCCTGCTCGTACAAATCGAGCTGCGTGGCGGTGCCGGCATGCTGCTGGGCTATGAACACCGCATGGGCAAAAAGGCTGTGCTGTCCGACTTGATGACCTATCAGGACGAGCCCAGCCAGGTTCATACCCACCTCGGCACATTGGTGGATGAAGACGGGCGCATTACTGGCCTGTGGCTAATGGGTGAAGATGAACCCCAGCGTCGCCTGAGTCTTTATCAATACGATGTCGCCGGGGACCTGATCCTCGCCCAGGACGAGAACGCCGCGACCTGGACCTATCAGTACCAGCACCACCTGGTGACCCGCTACACCGATCGCAGCGGACGCGGGATGAACTTGCGCTGGCAAGGCGAAGGCCCCGATGCCCGCGCCATCCATGAATGGGCCGACGATGGCAGTTTCGAAACGCGCCTGGAGTGGGACCGCAACATCCGCCTGGCCTATGTCACCGACGCCAATGGCCACGAAACCTGGCACTACTACGACAGCCTCGGCTACCCCTATCGCGTTCTTCACCCCGATGGCCTCTCGGAATGGTTCTTCCGCGACGATGCCAAGAACGTCGTACGTCACGTTCACACCGACGGTAGCGAGGATCGCTATGCCTATGACGAGCGAGGGGTCAACCTGCTTGAACACATCCGCCCCGATGGCAACACCGTGCATTACGCCTGGGATGCCCAGGACCAACTGATCAAGATCAGCGACGCTGAAGGGGGTCAATGGAGCCGCGACTACGATTTGCGCGGCAACCTCACCGAGGCCGTCGATCCCCTCGGCAACAAGACCGAATACAAGTACAACCAGATGGGCCTGCCCACTGCCATTACCGATGCCAATGGCAATGAAAAGAAGCTGAAGTACAACGACAGCGGGCAGCTCACCGACTATGTCGACTGCTCCGGCAAAGCCAGCGCCTGGGAATACGATGCCCGTGGTCAACTGATCTGTTTCACCGACGCCCTGGGGCAAAAAACCAGCTACCACTATGAAGCCGGCCAGTTGGCCGTCATTGTTCATCCCGACAAGACCGAGGAACGCTTTGAGCGCGATGCCGAGGGCCGGCTACTCGGTCATATCGACGCCCTGGGTCAAGCCACTTCCTGGTCCTACAGCGAAGCGGGACTGTTGACCGAACGCATCGATGCCGCCGGACACACGCTGCGTTATCAATGGGACCGGCTCGGGCAACTGCAGCGCCTGCAAAACGAAAACGAGCAATACGCCACCTTCGTTTATGACCCGGTCGGTCGCCTGCTTAAAGAAGCAGGTTTCGACGGGCACAACACCCGCTATGAATACGCTCCTGAAACAGGCCGACTCGCCCGGACAATTGATGGCCAGCGTGTCATCAGCCTCGAGTTCGACCCCATGGGCCGACTGACCGAACGCCGAGCGAGCCTAAGCATTGACGGTGCCGACTCTTCGAAAGCCAAGGAGCAGCTTGAACGCTACGCCTACGACGGCAATGGCAACCTGCTGCTGGCCAGCAACAACGACAGCAAGTTGCAGTTCTTCCACGATGCCGCCGGCAACCTGACACGCGAACATCAGCACTACAGCTGCCTGAAACAACCCCAGGTCGCGGTCTGGCAGCACCAGTACGACGCCCTCAACCAGCGCATCGCCACCGTCCGCCCTGATGGCCACAAGGTCAGTTGGTTGACCTATGGCAGCGGGCACCTGCTCGGCATGCGCCTGGACGCGCAGGAACTACTGGCCTACGAACGCGACGACCTGCACCGCGAAGTGGCCCGACACCAGGGCAACCAACTGCTCCAGACGCAAAAGTGGGACCCGCTCGGACGTCTCCAGGAACAACTGCTGGGCAGCGGTGACGGCAAGAGCACATTGATCAAACGCGGTTATCAATACGACGCTATCGGCCAACTGCTGCAAATCGACGACAGCCGCCGCGGTACGCTGAGCTATCAATACGACCCAGTGGGCCGCCTGCTCAGCGCAACGTCGCGCCTGGGGCAAGAGACCTTTGCCTTCGACCCCGCCAGCAACCTCCTCGACCCCAAAACAGCGGATCTGCCACAACGCGGCCTGCCCCGCAGCCGCCTGCTGGACAACCTGCTGCGCGAGTACGCCGGCACCCACTACCAATACGATGATCGCGGCAACCTAATCCAACGCCTGCGCGATGGTCAGCGCAGCCACTTCACCTGGGACCTGTTCGACCGCCTGGTGAGCTACCGCGACGACCGTCTACAAGCGAACTATGCCTACGATGCTCTGGGCCGACGTTTGTACAAACAGACCGAGGCCCACTACCAGGACCGGCCGGAGGATGGTTCCGAACTGAACCGGCTTGAGCGCCTGAAACGCAATCGCCAGTTCGATTGCGGCGTGACGCTATACGGTTGGGATGGCGACACCCTGGCCTGGGAAAGCCGGGCAGCGGACAAGGCCGGAGAAGGCGCACGCACCACCCACTACTTCTATGAGCCAGGCAGTTTCGTGCCGGTGGCCGAGGCAGTGCATAAGCAATTTATTCCGCTGATCCCGGAACCCGAATACGGAGCATTTTACCAACAGGAAAACGACCCACTTTGGGCCGATGCGCCAAAACCCATGGAGATCGATGCGCTGGCCTGGTATCAGTGCGACCACTTGGGAACACCGCAAGAGCTGACGGATCAGACGGGTGAAGTGGTCTGGAGTGCACAGTACAAGGCTTGGGGTGGGATCAAAGAAGAGCGATCAAGCAGCGCATTGCAGCAAGGGATTGCCAACCCGCTCAGGTTCCAGGGGCAGTACCACGATCATGAGACGGGACTGCATTACAACCGGTATAGGTACTATGATCCGGAGGTGGGACGGTTTGTTAGTAAGGATCCTATCGCTTATGCAGGAGGGCTCAACTTCTATCAATATGGTCCTAATGCAATCGGGTGGACCGACCCTCTCGGCTTAGCAAGCGATGACACACTACGACCTGGACCTTATGCTGTTGAGTCAATCCCCGCTCACCGTGGTCGCCCTACTGCAGAAGAACAACGGCAAGTTAATGCATTGATGGACAAGCATGGGTGCCATACATGCGGAACAATGGAGCCAGGCACAAAAAGTGGCAATGCTATTGCCGATCATCAGCCAGCCCAAGCACTTGATGAGCCGAAAGAGTTCTACCCTCACTGCAACAAATGCAAGGCTCGACAAGGCGGTCAAGTGCTTCAAGAAATGTTGAGAAGAAGGAAAGGACAATGAAAAGTGTAGTTTACGAGTTCCCGCACCCTGTATTATTCATATTTGACTTCACTAGTGACAATCTAGATATTCCAGAGATAGATGACTCTGGCGCATGTTCTAGCACGGCTACATGTATTGCTGTAAAAGTCAACTGCGACACTGATGGAAGTGTAGAAGTACACTTGAAAAAAAAGCTCCCACGCTTGATATCAAGCACAAAAATCAAGATATTTGATGGAGCAATTAACACTCCAAACGGTAATATTTCGGTGGTGACATCAGAGTTAATCAAGGTTACTGAAATTTCATCAGAAAAAAAAATAACCAGCTTAAAAATTTTTTTAGACAACATAACACACCCTGAAAAAGTTTGGATTGAAGCTCATTAACTTCCATTGACCTGGTAAATTCAAACTATTGGGGAGATCCGAGGGTATCGTTCGGACAGTTCGACTCAATATGTATTACCGACCGGCTCAGGCTCCAGGGGCAGTACCACGATCATGAGACGGGACTGCATTACAACCGGTATAGGTACTATGATCCGGAGGTGGGGCGGTTTGTTAGTAAGGATCCGATTGGGTATGCGGGTGGGTTAAACGTCTTCCAGTATGCTCTGAGCCCAATGGAATGGGTCGATCCGCTAGGCCTAGCTGGTCGAAAAACAAGCAAGCCCCGAATTGAACCAGGCAACCATAAAGAGGGCTGGCAACATATCGATGAACGTCACATAAGTGGAACACATCCAGAGGGAGCCGGAGACCTTTTTCCAGCAGGGACAACACAAGATCAAATTCAGAAGGCATGTGAATGTCTGGTAAAGAAAGGAACACGAATCAGCGATCCGAGCCGACGAATTCAAACATTTGAAAAACGCATGAAGGTGAATGGTAAAAAAGATAGGGTACGTGGGGTATTTGACTCCCAAGACAATAATCGGACTATCACCGTATTCCCCGTTAGGAGCGAATAAGCCATGCTTGAGTTTAACATCTACAGACGAAGTTCTGGAGAGATCTCAGGTTTCGACCTAGGAGATATGCAGTTCAGATTTGAAAAAAAAGAAATATCCTCAATGGAAAACATTAAGTTCTCAATGATGATTTATCCAGCGCTCACTCTACTCATCGATAGCTTACTTAAACTAAAAAACGGAAAAAACATTGAATTTGTGGGTACAGATTCTTCCTTCTCAGTAAGTTTTAAACTCAAAAAAAACCAAGTAACAATCTCACAAAAAAAGGAGAGCCTCGGAGAGCATGAATTAAAAAACTTCCTGAAGACAATTGAATTCGGAATAGAAAACTTCCTTAACAGCGGAAATGATCTACCCAAAAATGACCCCGTTTACGATGACTTTCATAACGCACTGAAAAGCTTAAAGTCAAGACTTAAACAGGACAAAGAAAACTCATAACTTTGTAATTGGAGCATTGCAACTCAGCACACAAACGAAGTTTAGAACCGCCCCGTGCAGGATCACCCTAATTGTACGAGACTACGATTTCGAAACGTCTATCGGCTTTGGCCCCAATGGTGCCTCCTAAACCTCAGTGCCGGTTCACCAAGACAATGCAGAGAAAATACATGGACACCCCAAAGGCCCCGAACCCTGTGAACCTTACTTTAACTGGAATAAGTTTTTGAGTTATGTGATTGAGCCATACGGTAGTTTCGAGAGTCCTGATACTTCTTTACTCATCGATGGTTTAAGGAGCAAAAACATCCAGACATATTGGAGCTTATCAAAGAGCATTACCTATTCCCAGAAGATACGGAGCCCAACACTGATATTAGCTATGGCCTTATCCTGAAAAAAGGTAAAGATGAGGCCATGCTACACGGTTCCGTTTGTCGGTAGATATTTTTATCTGGCATCCATTTTTTTCAGATGGCAGTCAAAAACTCAAAGAAAACTTGATCGCACTATGCAATGGATGCTTCAAAGGCATTCTCAAACCTTAAAGTGCAGGACCATGAAAAAAGAAAAAAAGAACGCCTTAGACTTAATCAGATCAAATATCAGCTCCCACGGCTATCATATTTACGCGATCAGCGGTGGCCCTTTGCCGAGATTTTTTTACACTATCGGCCTCATAGAAAGCATTGGCTTTGAACTAATAATGGCCGGCTCTTACTTCTACTCCGCAAACGAAGCGAAGCAGATTTTAGATAAAATAATGAATGAGATAAATTCACACCCAACTAGAATCAACTCAAAAATAAAAACCAATTCACTAGGCTCATTCAAACTTCGCAAAGCAGATAATTCATGGACAAACAAATTAATGCTAGGAGCATTGGACTTCTACAATTCAAAAGAGATCTCAGCACTTCAGATCATCCCAGACCTTGATCATTGGACGATTGACACACCTGACTTAAGTGAGTCATGGAGCATCCAAAACGCTCCGATATGGCGCTGGCTAGGTGAACCCTGGAGCTACCAATCGATTTCAGACCACTCAGTTGCCGTAACTAACCTGAGTGCATTGCGTGGAGAAAAAGTAACTGAAGCCACAAGATGGGAGGAAGACCAGTGGGAGCTATTTGCCGGTTCCGGTCCTGATACACCTCCTGCTGAGATACGCGTAGTTCCAATTGGAGTACTTTTAGACTTTGATCCATCTCTTAAAAAAGTCGTTAGCTTAGACGTCGGCCATGCACTTTGGCGCGACAAGCTTGAGACAGAATGGCATGTTTGGGGTTAATATCACCTCAAAATATCCCATGAAAACACCCACCAACATTCGCACACACAGTGATACTAAATAACTTAGGGAAATAGCCCCTTCAAAACAAGCTTTAAGAAAACCAAATAGCAGACTGAAGAAGTTAAAAATGAAAGACATTATCCGCTTAGGCGACTCCACCTCACACGGTGGCAAAGTACTTGGTGCGTTTTCTCAAACCAGCCTCAATGGAAAAGCCATTGCCGGTGTCGGTCATATGGTGAGCTGTCCATTGTGCAAAGGTGTGTTCCCCATAGCAGAAGGCAGCAGCACCTACAGCGTGGACGGTACGCCTGTAGCTCTGGACGGTATGAAAACCGCTTGTGGCGCCAGCTTAATTGCTAGTGGCCCCAAGGGTTCAGTAATCAGCTAGTGCTCATACGGCCCCTCCAGCCCTGTGGCAATAACCCGGATCATCCGTAATGCCCATTGTTTACTGATGAATAACACATAGAGAGCGATGCTGGCACATCACCGATCCCGGGGATTTGCCGCATGTGCACCTTACTGTTCAGCTTGTGGTTGCTGTCCGGGTGCGTGGCACCTCAGCTCCCATCACCCTCATCCGGCGTTGTTCCATTGGAGGCAGCCACAGAAGCTACCCCAATTTCCGTCCCCGTCGTTCGCTACGGACGTTACACCCTCGTCGAGCTGGTTCCAGAGCCTCACCAGCGCGACTTACTGCAGCAAGTGGTCGAAGTCACTATCCCTCCCAGACTGGGTGCCACCGTAGGTGATGCGCTGCAGCATATTTTGTTGCGATCCGGCTATCAGCTCTGCGACCTGAGTGGAATAAGTCCACTGGCTACCTTGCCCCTGCCAGCGGCTCACTATCGATTAGGGCCGCTGTCATTGCGCGAAGGATTGCTGACGTTGTCAGGCCCTTGTTACAGGGGGAGGGTCAGGAACGGGCGGTGAGTTTCTCGCTGATTTCGTCCTTGATCAGCAGGCGCTTTTCCTTGAGTTTCTTCAATTCGTCGTCTGCGGCGGCGGCGGCTTCGGCCTTGAGCACCTGGTTGTCGATGCTGGTGTACTTGTCGAACAGCGCATTCAGGTGGGGATCACTGGCCCGACGCTGTTGAATGTCTTCTTTGCTGCAGCTCAGGTCCTGGTAAAGGTCGTGGATCACCGGCATGGAACACCTCCGTGGTTGATGGCAGCAAGGGCTTCATTACGCCCCTGCCGATGATCAGAATGGCCTTGGCGCCCCGGGTCTGTCGACCGCCAATCAGACCAGCGGTAACCGTTCGTCGCGGGCCCCTGTTCTGGATCAATTTCCGGCCAGGGCCTGGGCCAGGAACGCGGCGGTGCGGCTGTTGCGCTGCGTGGCCACATGCTCCGGCGTGCCACAGGCCACCAGGGTGCCGCCCTGCTCCCCCGCGCCAGGGCCAATGTCCATGACCCAGTCGGCCTGGGCCACCACGCGCATTTCATGCTCGACCACCACCACGCTGTGGCCCGCCTCCACCAGTTTGTCCAACTGCTCCAGCAGACGGTCCACATCCCGTGGGTGCAGGCCGGTGGTGGGTTCGTCCAGCACGTACAGGGTGGCGCCCCGGGCATTGCGCTGCAGCTCGGTGGCCAGCTTGATGCGCTGGGCCTCGCCACCGGAAAGCTCGGTGGCCGGCTGGCCCAGGCGCAGGTAGTCCAGGCCGATGTCCCGCAAGACTTCCAGGGCGCGGCGAATCCCCGGCTGCTCGGCAAATACCGGCAAGGCCTGCTCCACACTCAGTTGCAGCACCTGGGCGATGTTCAGGCCCTGCCAGGTCACCGTCAGGGTCTGGGGGTTGTAGCGCGCGCCCTGGCAGGTGGGGCACGGGGCGAAGACGCTGGGCATGAACAGCAGCTCGACGCTGACAAAGCCTTCGCCTTCGCAGGCCGGGCAACGCCCCTTGGCGACGTTGAAGGAAAACTGCCCGGCGTCAAAGCCCAGGGCCTGCGCCTCGGCGGTGGCGGCGAACAGCTTGCGCACGTTGTCGAACAGCCCGGTGTAGGTCGCCAGGTTGGATCGCGGTGTGCGGCCGATGGGTTTCTGGTCCACCTGCACCAGGCGCTTGATGCCCTCCATGCCCGCGGTGATCTGCCCCGTGCCACTGACCGGCGCCTCGTCCGCCAGATCCAGCTCCGGCGCCTCGTCGCGGCCCGGCACCTTGCCCAGGTGGCTGCCCACCAGTTCCAGCAGGGCCTGACTCACCAGGCTGGATTTGCCGGAGCCGGAAACCCCGGTCACCGCGGTGAAACAGCCCAGGGGAAACGCGGCGTCCAGGCCTTGGAGGTTGTTGCGGGTGATGCCCTCCAGGCGCAGCCAGTCCCGGGGCTGGCGCGGGGTGCGCCGGGCCTGGGCCTGTTCGGCGAACAGATAGGCCCGGGTCTGAGACGCTTCGATGGTCGCCAGCCCCGCCGGCGGCCCGCTGTACAGCACCTGGCCGCCGCGCTCCCCCGCCGCCGGGCCAACGTCCACCAGCCAGTCGGCACGGCGCATGGTCTGCACATCGTGCTCCACCACAAACAGCGAGTTGCCCGCGGCCTTGAGTCGTTGCAAGGCCTCGAACAGGGCCTGCGCGTCCGCCGGGTGCAGGCCCGCCGAAGGCTCATCCAGCACATAGATCACCCCGAACAACTGCGACCCCAGCTGCGTGGCCAGGCGCAGGCGTTGCAACTCGCCGGAAGACAGGCTCGGGGTGCTGCGCTCCAGGGCCAGGTAACCCAGCCCCAGGTCGGTCAGGGTGCTGACCCGTTCCAGCAGATCCTGGGCAATGCGTTGCGCGGCCAGACGCTTCTCCAGAGACAGGTTGGGGGTATGCCGGACATCCGGCGCGTCACGGTGCTCCGGGGCGCCCAGGGCATGGCGCTGCTGGCGCGCGGCCCGGGTCTGCGCCTGACTCAGCACCTCGTCACCGGCCGCCGCCTGCTCCAGGTAGTCGGCCGCCGCCACGGGCCGGAGCACTTCGGCCAACTGCAGCAACGGCAGGCGCGACAGTTCGCCGATATCCAGCCCGGCAAAGGTCACCGCCAGGGCCTCGCGCTTGAGGCGCTTGCCTTCGCACAGCGGGCACGGGCTGCCGCGCATGAACTGCGACACGCGCTTTTTCATCAGCGCGCTCATGGTGTGGGTGAAGGTGTGCAGCACGTAGCGCCGGGCGCCGCTGAAGGTGCCCATGTAGCTGGGCTCCTGTTGACGCTTGAGGGCTTCGCGGGTCTGCTCCGGCGTCAGCCCGGCGTATACCGGCACCGTGGGGGTTTCCTCGGTGAAGAGAATCCAGTCGCGCTGCTTTTTCGGCAGTTCGCGCCAGGGAATGTCCACGTCGTAGCCCAGGGTCACCAGGATGTCCCGCAGGTTCTGCCCCTGCCAGGCCAGCGGCCAGGAAGCCACGGCGCGCTGGCGGATGGTCAGCGAAGGGTCCGGGACCATGGTCGCTTCGTTGACCTCATACACCCGGCCCAGACCGTGACACTCCGGGCAGGCGCCCTGGGGCGTGTTCGGCGAGAAGTCCTCGGCATACAGCATCGGTTGCCCCGGCGGGTAACTGCCGGCCCGGGAATAGAGCATGCGCACCAGGCTGGACAAGGTAGTCACGCTGCCCACCGAAGAACGCGTGCTCGGCGTACCGCGCTGCTGTTGCAGGGCCACCGCCGGCGGCAGGCCGTCGATACGGTCCACATCCGGCACCCCCACCTGATCGATCAGCCGTCGGGCGTAGGGCGCCACCGATTCGAAGTAGCGGCGCTGGGCCTCGGCATACAGGGTCGAGAAGGCCAGGGACGACTTGCCCGAGCCGGACACCCCACTGAACACCACCAGGGCATCCCGGGGAATGTCCACGTCGACATTCTTCAGGTTGTGTTCGCGGGCCCCGCGCACCCGGACAAAACCGGAACTGTGGGTGGGCAGCGTGCTCGTCAGGGGATCAATGGAGGCGTTGCGCGAAGAAGTCATGGACCTGCCTGGAATTGAAATTCGGAAAATGTCGCCAATGCAAACGGCGCGAGCGGCGATCATCACACAACCCGCCGGTGCCGGGGCACGCCGTGAAGGGGCCAGGCGAAGCTGCTTCAGGCCCCCAGCAAGGAACGCACCATGGCGCTCAGGTCGTCGGGCCCGTAAGGCTTGCTCAACAGATGAGTGTCCGGGCTGAGCTGATGATTGCGCGAGATCATGTCCCGGGTGTGCCCCGAGGTGAACAGCACCGCAATGGGCGGTGCCTGGGTCCTGGCCCAGGTGGCCAGGTCGGTGCTCTTGATCAGGCCGGGCATCACCACGTCGGTGAAGATCAGGTCGACCTTGAGCCCTGCCATCAGCAATTGCATGGCGGCATCGCCATTGGCCGCGGTACGCACCTGATAGCCCTCGTGCTTGAGCATTTCCACCGCCGCACTGCGCACATCGGCGTTGTCCTCCACCACCAGGATGCGCTCCTGCCCTCCTGGCTCACGCGCCGGGCCGGCCGACGTTGCCTGGGCCTCCTGAGCCGCACTGCGGACGAAA
>NZ_MOAK01000066.1:53920-98666 GCF_003732485.1 Pseudomonas protegens | reverse complement strand
CTGCTTGACGAAACCGAACACCATGCTCAGGCCCAGGCCGGTGCCGTGCCCATCGGACTTGGTGGTGAAAAACGGCTCGAAGGCCTGCTTGAGCACTTCTGGGGACATGCCGCTGCCGCTGTCGGCCACGGTCATCCGCAGGTACTCGCCGGGTTTGATGTCCTTGCCGGCACAGAACCTGCGGTCCAGCAGCAGATTCTCGGCGCTGATGCGGATGGTGCCCTCGCCGCCCATGGCGTCCCGGGCATTGATCGCCAGGTTGAGCACGGCGTTTTCCAACTGATTGCGATCCACATGGATGCACCAGGGCTGGTCGGGCAGTTGCACCTCGATAGCAATGGTTTCACCCAGGGCTCGCTGCAACAGCTCCCCCAGCCCCTCGTACAGATGGCGCGGGTTGTAGATTGCCGGCGACAACGGCTGGCGCCGGGCAAAGGCCAGCAGTTGGGTCGACAGCTTGGCGCCGCGTTCCACCGCCGCCAATGCGGCTCCGGTGCGGCGCTGCACATTGGTATTGTCCGGCTCATGGCGGGCCAGCAGGTGCAGGTTGCCGGCGATCACTTGCAGCAGGTTATTGAAGTCATGGGCCACGCCACCGGTGAGGCCGCCAATGGCTTCGAGCTTCTGTGATTGACGCAACTGCTCCTCGGCGCTCAGGCGGGCATTGACCTCCTCCAGCACCCGTTGCTCGAGGTTGCGGGTCATCTGCCGCAGGTCATCCTCGGCGGCCTGTCGGCGCTGCTCGGAAATCACGTGGGCGGTGGTTTCCACGACGATGGCAATGACCCCGGCCGGCGCCTGGTCATCACCGGCCACCGGGCTGTAGTAGAGGTCCAGCCAGACGTTTTCCGGTTCGCCGTTGCGCAGCAGCACCAGTTCCTTGTTGCGGTAGGACAAGGTGCCGCCACTGAGGCAGGTGTTCATCACGCCACGATTGAACTCGGCCACTTCCGGCCAGCCCAGCTCCACCGCGCAGCCCAGCAGATAAGGGTGGCGACCGCCCGCGAACACCGCGTAGGCATCGTTGTAGATCATGTAGCCCAACGGCCCCCAGAGCATCACCATCGGCACCGGCGAGCCGAGCATCAGTTGCACCGTGCTGCACAGGCTATGGCTCCAGTGCTGCAATGAGCCCAGGCTGGTGACGGACCAGTCGAAGGCGCGGATGCGCTCGGCCATCTCGCCTTTCCACCCCTGGCACCCGTGATGATCTGATAAGAACGGCATGAACGGACTCTACGAAAAACGTGATACAGCATGGGTTTTCAAGAGGTTGCGCACAGCCTCCAGAGCCTTTGAGCACGGCCCGGGCGGATGGTTTCATGGTTTTCAGCCCCGGACCGGAAAACCTGGACACGCCCGGTTCAACAGCACTGAACACACAGGATAGGCGATCCCGGCCAGTCCAGGAGGACGCCGGCCAGCGCCTCCCTGGAAAAGGGCGGATTGCCCGCCCGCAAGGACCTCAGTCGGTGCCGTATTTCGGCGAGCGCGGACCGTACAGCAGACCGGTGCGTTGCCCGGCCGACAGCAGGCGCTGGCTGGTGATGCCGGCGATCGGGTGCCCGGCGTCGGTGGAAGTGTTGATGATCTGCTTCACCGCGGCGGTGATCAGCATGCCCACCAGGCCACCGTTGTTGCCGTTGTTGCCTTCCTCACTGGAGGCGCGGGCGCTGCCGGTCCACAACGTGGTGCCGGTCTTCAGGTCCACCAGGGTGGCGCTGGCGGTGACCACGGTGGCGCTGCTGATCAGCATGTAGCTGGTGCCGTATTCCTTGACCGTGATGTACATGCCGGCATCGGCGCCGAAGATCTCGTTGAGCTTGGCCGGCGCCAGGCCGTGGATGTCTGCCGGGTTGGTCAGGCCGTTGTGGCGGAAGGTTTCGTCCACCAGCGCAATCGGCATCACGTAGTAACCGGCTTCGGCCAGGGGAAAGGTCACCTGGGACAGCATGCTGTAGGTGGCCTTGACGTCCGGCGACTCATTGAGCGGCGGCAGTACCAGGATCGACTTCGGCCGGGCCTGCTTGTAGGCCGAGTAGTCCACGGTCTTGGGCGCGGCGCAGCCCACCAGCAGGCTGACGGTCAACAGGCCCAGGAGGTTGCGCAGGGTATTGAGGCTCATTGGGCATCTCCCTTCTTGGCGCTCTTGAGCAGAAAGTCCATGTAGCGCGCCGACTCGGGGAACAGCGCCTTCTCGGTGTTGAACTGCTGCACCATCTGGTCATCCTTGCCCAGGTCCGCATAGAGCATGCCCAGGTGGGCGTGGTAGCCCGGCGGCACGGCCTTGCCGGTGGACTTGATCTTCTGCAGGTCGCGCTCCAGCGCCTCGACCTGGGCCTCGCGGGCTTCCTCGCCCTTGAAGTACTCGTAGGTCTGGGCCTGATAGGTTTCCCACTGGTACAGCGTCTTGGGCCCACTGCAACCGGCCAGCAACACGCTGCCCAGCAAGGCGCCGGCCAGCAGTGGCCGCACCGTCATTGTCTTGAACATGCTTACGTCTCCCTGTCAGCAGTGTTGATCAGCGGCCGGGTTTCCAGGCCCCGGCGTCGATGGCCTCGACCATGCGGTTGACCGCCTCGCGCATGGCCAGGTCCAGCACCTTGCCGTTGAGGGTCGAGTCGTAGGAAGCGGTGCCGCCGAAGCCGATCACTTCACGGTTGGACAGGGCGTACTCGCCGGCGCCCTGGGTCGAATACACCACTTCGGAAGTGCTGATATTGACGATGTTCAACGCCACCTTGGCGTAGGCCACCTGGGTCTTGCCACGGCCGAGAATGCCGAACAGCTGGTGGTCGCCGGTTTCCTTGCGGCCGAACTCGGTGACGTCGCCGGTGACCACGAAGTCCGCGCCCTTGAGTTTCTGCGCCTGGCCCTTGATCGCCGCTTCCTGCTGGATCTCGCCCATGTTGTCGCGGTCCAGCACGTTGAAACGGTTGGTCTGCTGCAGGTGGGTGATGAGGATGGTCTTGGCCTGGCCGCCGAGGCGGTCGACGCCATCGGAGAAGATCCCGCGCATGTAGCTGGAACGGTTATCGAACTTGCCCACCGCCATCGGCACCCGGGCGCCGGTCCACACCTGGCTGGCGCTCTGGACTTTTTCCACCGGCAAGGCCCGGGAGCTTTCGGTGGCACAACCACTCATGCCCGCCAGCACCGCCAGCGCCGCGCCGGACAACATCAACTTCGAGATCACTCTCACTCTATGTTCCTTTTTGAGTATCCATTTAGAGGCACTGTTAGATGCACTTTCGCCCTGCCGTACTTCTGCGAACCCCAGTCTGTGCGGGCTCGAAATCGTCTGCAGGGCGTTCTGAAACTTGATGCAGGGGGCATCATCGGCGGCGATTATGCCAAAGCGCCATCAGGCCGAAAAGGAATAAAAAACCTTGGCGCCAGTTCATTGACTGCTTGATTCCCCGGCCCGCCCAAGCACTTCGGGCAAGTGCCTGATCCCTCAATGAAAATCCCGACTGCGCACGCTGATGCCATCCAGCAACGAACTCAGGTCACTCAGGCGCCCGGCAATCAGGTGGCGCACTTCACCTTCGGCTTCCAGGGTGCCGTCGACCTTGAGCAACTGCGCCCCCACCAGTACCCGACGCTGGCGTTCGGCCAGGTCGCGCCAGACCACCACATTGACGTTGCCGAACTCGTCTTCAAGGGTGACGAAGGTCACCCCGCTGGCAGTGCCCGGGCGCTGGCGCCCGGTGACCAGCCCGGCCACGCTCACCGAGCGCCCGTGCTCCACCTCCAGCAGTTCCCGCGAGCTGCGGCAACGCTGGGCCTTGAGCTGTGGGCGCAACAGCGCCAAAGGATGCGGCCCCAAAGTGGTGCCAAGGCTGTGGTAATCGGCCTGCAGGTCTTCACCGACACTGGGCCGGGGCAGGTTCACCGGGGCTTCCTCCTGGCGTGGCAGCTCGGCGAACAGCCCCAGCTGCTTCTCCACCCCGGCCACTTCCCAGCGCGCCCGGTAGCGATCCCCCGCCAGGCCGCGCAAGGCCCCGGCATCCGCCAGCAGCTCCTGGGCACGCAGATCAAGCCGGGCCCGCTGGCCCAGGTCGGCGACATCGGCAAAGGCCCGTTGCTGGCGGGCGCTCTCGATGCGTTGGCCATCCTCCTGGCGAAAGCCCTTGATCATGCGCAGCCCCAGGCGCAGAGCCGGCTGCCCGGACATGAAATTTTCAGCGCGTCCGGGGTGGCTGGGGATCGGCTCCAGGCTGCAGTCCCAATCACTGGCCCCCACATCCGCCGGCAGGATCTGCAAACCATGGCGCCGGGCGTCCTGGAGGATCTGGTCGGGGCTGTAGAACCCCATGGGCCAGCTGTTGATCAGGGCGCAGGCGAAGGCCGCCGGTTCGTGGCACTTGAGCCAGCAGCTGGCGTAGGTCAGCAAGGCAAAACTGGCAGCATGGGATTCGGGAAAACCGTAGCTGCCAAAGCCCTTGATCTGCTCGAAGATCTGCGCCGCGAACTCGTCGCTGTAGCCGTTCTTGCGCATGCCTTTGCGCAGCCGTTCGCGGTGCGGCTCCAGGCCGCCGTGGCGCTTCCAGGCGGCCATGGAGCGGCGCAACTGATCGGCCTCCCCCGGGGTGTAGTCGGCGGCGACAATGGCGATCTGCATCACCTGCTCCTGAAACAGCGGCACTCCCAGAGTGCGCTTGAGCACCGCTTCCAACTTCGGCGACGGATAAGTCTCCGGCTCTTCACGGTTACGCCGACGCAGGTAGGGATGGACCATGCCGCCCTGGATCGGCCCGGGCCGGACGATGGCCACCTCGATCACCAGGTCGTAGAAGTTCTGCGGCTTGAGCCGGGGCAGCATCGACATCTGCGCCCGGGACTCGATCTGGAACACGCCAATGGTGTCGGCGCGACCGATCATCGCGTAGGTGGCGGGGTCTTCAGGCGGAATGCTGGTGAGGCTGTAGCGCTGGCCACGGTAGCCGTGGATCAGGTCGAAGCAACGGCGGATGGCGCTGAGCATGCCCAGGGCCAGAATGTCCACCTTGAGCAGGCCGACCATGTCCAGGTCGTCCTTGTCCCACTGGATCACCGTGCGCTCGGCCATCGTCGCGTTCTCCACCGGCACCAGGCTGTCCAGGGGCTGCTGGGAAATCACGAAGCCACCGGGGTGCTGGGACAGGTGCCGGGGAAAGCCGATCAACTGCCCGGTCAGGCTCAGGACCCGGCGCAGCACCGGGCTCTCGGGGTCGAACCCGGCCTCCTGCAGGCGCTCGACACTGGGCGGCGTATCGCTCCAATGGCCGCAGCACTCGGCCAGGGCATTGACCTGATCCGGCGGCAGGCCCAGGGCCTTGGCCACATCGCGCACCGCCCCGGCGCCGTGGTAGGTGCTGACCACGGCGGTCAGCGCCGCGCGATGCCGGCCATAGCGCTGGAACACGTACTGCAGCACCTCTTCGCGGCGCTCGTGCTCGAAATCGACATCGATGTCCGGCGGCTCGTTGCGTTCGCGCGACAGGAAGCGCTCGAACAGCAGGGTCGAGCGGTCCGGGTCGATCTCGGTGATGCCGAGGGCGAAACACACCACCGAGTTGGCCGCCGAGCCCCGACCCTGGCAGAGGATGTGCTGGCGCCGGGCGAAGTCGACGATGTCGTGCACCGTGAGGAAATAGCTCTCGTAGCCCAGGTCACAGATCAGCTCCAGCTCCTTGTCGATCTGCTTCAGTACCTCGGCCCGGGCACCAGCGGGCCAGCGGCGCACGATGCCGCGCTGGGTCAGCACCCGCAGCCAGGAGCCAGCGTCGTGGCCCTCGGGCACCAGCTCCCGGGGGTATTGGTAGCGCAGTTGGCCGAGATCGAAAGCGCAGCGCCCGGCGATGGCCAGCGACTCGTCGAGCAGGGCCTGGGGGTACAGGCCTTGCAGCACTTCGACGGGCCGCAGGTGGCGCTCGCCGTTGGCGAACAGGCGTTGCCCGGCCTCGGCCACCGGCAGGTGATGGCGGATCGCGGTCATGGTGTCCTGCAGCGCCCGGCGCCCGCGCACGTGCATGTGCACATCGCCACAGGCCACGGTTGGCAGCCCCAGTTGCCGGGCCAGGGCCAGTTGCTGTTGCAGGTGCCGGGCATCGTCCTGGCCGCAATGCAGCTCCAGCGCCAGCCACAGGCGCCGGGGGAACACCTGCTGCAACCAGCGGCCCTGGGCCAGCGGCTCACCGGCGCCCGTCAGCCACAGGGCCAGCAGCCCCGGCAGCGGTTCGGCGAAGTCTTCCCGCAACAGGCGATAGCTGCCCTTCTCGGCCCGGCGCCGGGCCCGGGTGATCAACCGGCACAGGCCCTGGTAACCCGCCAGGTCTTCCACCAGCAGCACCAGGCGCGGGCCGTCCTCGACCTGCATTTCACTGCCGACGATCAGCTTGAGGCCCGTATCGCGTGAGGCCTGCCAGGCCCGGACGATTCCCGCCAGGGTGCACTCGTCGGTGATCGCCAGGGCCTGGTAGCCCAGGGCCTTGGCACGCTGGAACAATTCGGCGGCACTGGAGGCGCCGCGCTGGAAGCTGAAGTTGGACAGGCAGTGCAGCTCGGCGTAGGCGCTCATGCGAACCAGCCCTGCAACAGCAGCGGTCCGGGCTCGCCGACCTGACGATAGGCCCAGCCTTGCTGGCCGGTGGCGGTTTCGATCAGGTAGTAGTCGCGGCGCACATCGGCACCGTCCCACCAGCCGGACTCGATGCGTTCCGGGCCCATGAGAATCCGCACCGAGCCCTCGCCCAGCACCTGGGGCTCGCTGAACAGCCAACCGGGGCGGCGCAATCCGGGGCTGGCCGGACAGGGTCGCGGATCAGTCTGGGGCTGCCAACTGCGTTCCGGGCGGTGATCGGCGCGATGCCCCAGGCCCTGCACCGCGTCATCCCCCAGGCGCGCCCGCAGGCGTTCGCGCAACTGCTCCCAGGGCAGGTTCTGCTGCGGGCGCTCGTCGAACAGCTCGCTGTGCTGGGGCACGAACAGCGGCAAGTCCTCGGCCACCAGCCGCAGGTTGCGCACCGGCGCCGGCACCTGGATCTGCTCCAGGCGCCCGCGGGCCAGCTCGAACAGCATCGCCGGGTCGCGCTCGGCGCTGAGCAGCCCCACCGGAATCAGGGTGTCGGCGCCTTCGGCGTGCTCCAGGTGCAGGGCAAAGCGCTGCACGCCACTGTCGCGACCACAGAGAAAGGCCGCCAGATCGGCGGTGAGCCGGCGCAGGGGAAACAGCAGCGCTTGATGGGACTGCACATCGAAATTCAGCTCGATGCGCAGGTCGAAGCGGTCCGGCGGCTGATAGAAGGCCAGCCCCAGCGGGCGCTCGCCGAGCAGGGTATCCAGGTGCTTGAGCAAGCTGCCGTCAAAACGCCGGGCCAGGCTGGGCCGGGGCAGCTCCCGCAGCTGCTCGAAGCTGCGCACCCCCACGCGCGACAGGGCCGTGGCCTGCTCCGGGGCCAGGCCCAGACGCTCGATGGGCATCGCTCCCAGGGCCTGGGCCAGGGCCTGCCGATCGGCCACCGCCAAGCCGTCATAGGCATTGGCCAGGACCCGGGCCGCCGCCGGGTTCGGCGCGGCCACGATGCGATGACGAAAACCCAGGGCCTGCAACTCCCGGCGCAGGCGCGCTTCCAGCTGCGGCCAGGGGCCGAACAGGCCCAGGCTGGACTCGATCTCCAGCACCAGGGTGCGCGGGTAGGCGACGCTGACCTGGGAGCTGAAACCGTAGGCCCAGGCGGCAAGAAACTGCTGCCAGTGCTCGATCTGCCGGGGGTCGTATTCGGCGCTGGCAAAGGCCTTGGTCAGGGCCTGGGCGGCGGTCAGCGATTGCCCGGGGCGCAGGCCCAGTTCGCGGGCGGCGGCGTTCACCGCCTGGATCACCCGCCGCTGCGGGGTACCGCTGAGCAGCGCCAGGGGCGCTTCGGGCTCGGCGCGCTGACGCAAGACTGCGTCCAGCGCCAATTGCGGGAACAGGATGCACACCCAACGCATGCCAACCTCAGTGCCCGGCGGGCCAGGCGATAGGCGCCGGATGGGCCAGCCCGCCCCGGCACTTGAGCACCCGCAACTGCCCGGGACGGCCTTGCACGGCAATCCGCAGGGCCGCCGGCGAGGGGTTGTGCGCGGCGTCCAGGGGCCGATAGGCAAAGGCCAGGGTCTGGCCGCTTTCCGCCGCCACCTGCAGGCGCCGCAGGGCGCGATCGTCGGCTTGCTGCGGCCAGCACAGCACCGCGCCGCAACTGCCGGAACGCAGGCACTGCTCGGCGGCCCACAGGGCATCACGCTCCCCGGCCTGGATGATCGACAACTGGCGCACATCCACCCCGGCGTTCTGCCAGGCCTGGGGATAGGGCACGAACGGCGGCGCCACCAGCACGATGCGCTCCCCCGCCGCGCTCAGCCGCGCCAGGCTCGGCCACAGCAGTTGCAGCTCGCCCAGACCCTGGGCGGCAATGAGGATTTCGGTCAGTGCCGCTTCCGGCCAGCCGCCCGTGGGCAGCACCGCATCCAGGGCGGCATGGCCGGTGGGCTGCGGGCTGGCAGGCGCGGCGGCCGGGCGGCCTTTCCACACCCGCCCGGCATTGAACAGGGAATCCAGTGCGACCACGGCGCCCATCAGCCTTGCCTCACCAGACCGCAGAACACGCCTTCGATAAACAGTTCGTGGTCGGCCGTGACCTTGATCGGCTGATAGGCCGGATTGCGCGGCAACAGGCGAATGCCCTGCCCCTTGCGCTCGAAACGCTTGATGGTCACCTCGCCGTCCAGCCGGGCGATCACGGTCTGGCCGTTGCGCGCCTCACTGCTGCGGCGCACTGCCACCAGATCACCGTCGAAGATACCGTCGTCGATCATCGAATCGCCCTGGACCCGCAGCAGGTAATCCGGGGTGCGGCTGAACAGGCCCGGGTCCAGCAGCAACTGGCCGTGTATTTCGGCATCGACGCCAATCGGCGCACCGGCGGCCACCCGCCCCAGCACCGGGATTTCCAGCAGCTCGGGGCGCCGCGGCTGGTTGAGCAGGCGAATGCCCCGGGCCTGATGCGGGTTGACCTCGATGAACCCGGCCTCGGTCAGCGCCAACACATGCTTGCGCGCCACGCTGCGCGAGGCGAAACCGAACGCCTGGCTGATTTCAGCAAGGCTCGGGGGCTGGCCGTGATCGGCGATGCGTTCGCGGATAAAGGTCAGGATGGCAGTGCGGCGGGGAGATAAAGTCGTCATGGAGTACATTTGTACTCCTCTCGGATTTATCTGACAAGAACCGCCAATCAGTCCAGGCCACGGCTGGCCAGGAAGCCGCCGACATAGTCGATGAACGCCTGCACCTTGGCGGTCGCCCGCCGGTGGCTGGGGTAGACCGCGAGGATGTGCGGCCCGAAGCTGTCCGGGTCGATCGCGTAGTCGGCCATCACCCGCACCAGGCGCCCGTCGGCCAGGTACGGCGCGGCGCTCCACAACGGGGTGTGCAGCAGGCCGCGCCCGGCCAGGGCATTGGCCAGCAGCAGGTCGTAATTGTCACTGCGCAGGCGTGGTGCCTGGGGCTGGGGTAGGCTCAGGCGCTGGCCGTCGCGCTCGACCCACCAGAACTCCCGGCTGAGCAAGGGGTGGCGATACAGCAGCCATTCATGCTCTTCGAGGGTCTGCGGGGTCACCGGCCGGCCCTTGCGCGCCAGGTAGGCCGGGCTGGCGCACAGGGCCAGGCGGTTGCTTCCGACCACCCGGGCAATCAGCCCCGGCAGGTCGTCATGGCCTTCGCGCAGGGCCAGGTCGTAGCCGCTTTCCAGCAGGTTGACGAATTCGTCGCACAGGTCCACTTGCAGATTGATCTGCGGGTACTGCTCAAGAAAACCGTCACACACCTGATCCAGAAACGCCTGGCCGTAGGCCAGCGGCGCGGTGACCTTGAGGTTGCCGCGCAGGCCATGCTGCAGCTGCTCCACCTCCTCGCCCACCTCTTCCAGCCGCTGCAGCACCTGGCGTGCAGTTTCCAGATAAAGCCGGCCGATTTCGGTCAGCACGATGCGTCGGGTACTACGCTCGAACAACCGCGAGCCCAATTCGGCCTCCAGGTGATTGACCGCCTTGGTCAGGGCCGACGGGGTCTTGCCCAACTGCTCGGCGGCCCGGCTGAAACTGCCCAGCTGGGCGGTGACCACGAACATCTTCAAGGCATTCAACTTGTCCATGGTTTTTCCATCCAGGCAAAAATGTTTTTCGTGAAGCAGCCGTTCTGCCCGCTATGGACAGCCCCTAATCTGGCGATCAGACGCAATAACAAGGAAATGTTCAATGAAAAGATTGACCCCCACGCTGTTACTGGCCGCCATGAGTTTTGCCTCGTTGGAAGCCGTGGCGGCAGCCGACCTGGTGCTGCTCAACGGCCAGGTCTTCACCGCCGACCGCGCCCAGCCCAAGGTCCAGGCCCTGGCGGTGGAGAACGGCAAGGTCCTGCAAGCCGGCAGCGATACGCAGATCAAGGCACTGATCGACAGCCACACCCGGGTCGTCGACCTGGGCGGCAAGACCCTGATGCCGGGCCTGATCGACACCCACTCCCACGCGATCTTCGGCGGCCTGGAAATGACCGGCGCCAACCTGCAGGACGAGGTGGTCAGCCTCGACGAACTGGAAAAACGCCTGCGCGCCTGGCGTGACGACGGCAGCGCCCGGCATGCCGACGTGCTCAGCATCGCCGGCATGAGCTCGGCCTACTGGGCCCAGGCCGCGGCCCTCGGCCAGCGTTTCAACCAGGGTGAATGGGCCGGTATGGCAGTGGTGTTCACCGGCAGCGATCACCATACCGCCTGGGCCAATGACTTCATGCTCAAGCGCGCCGGGATCGACGCCGCCCTGCTCAAGAGCCTGCCCGAGGCCGAACGCGGCACCATCGGCCAACTGCCCGACGGCCGCCCCAACGGTTTCCTGGTGGACGCCGGCTGGGACCGGGTGGCCGCGAAAATGCCGGTGCCGGGGCCCGAGCAGATGCTGCGCGCCGCGCAGTCGGCCCTGCACTACAACAACAGCCTGGGGATTACCGCCTGGATGGACCCGGCCGCCAACGCCGCCCCCGGCGAAGCGGTGTTCGCCCTCAAGCCCACCGAGCACACCGTCGGCGCGCTGCCGGCCTACAAGGCCCTGGCCGAGAGCGGCGGGATGAGCGCCCACGTCGCCGCCCTGCTGGTGGCCAACCCCCGCAGCCGGCCGGCCGACCTCGACACCCTGGACAAGGTGCGCCAGCAGTTTCAGGGCATCCCCAACCTGACCCTGCCGGGCATCAAGATCTTCGCCGACGGGGTGATCGAATACCCGGCGCAGAGCGCGGCGATGCTCGAGCCCTACAGCAACTCGCACAAACCCGGCGAACTGCTGATCGACCCGGCGCATTTTGGCGAACTGGTCAGCGCCATCGACCAGCGCGGCTGGCTGGTGCACATCCACGCCATCGGCGACCGTGCGGTGCGTGAGTCGCTGAACGGCATCGAGCGGGCACGCCAGGATCGCCAGAGCGGCATCAGCCACTCCATCACCCACCTGCAGATGGTCAACCCCAAGGAGTTCGCCCGCTTCAAGCCGCTCAACGTGATTGCCTCGATGCAACTGCTCTGGGCCTCGGCCGACGACTACACCCTGGACATGATCAAGCCCTACGTCAGCGCCCTGGCGTTCCGCTACCAGTACCCGGCGCACTCGCTGCTCAAGCAGGGCGCGACCATCGCCGGCGCCAGCGACTGGCCGGTGTCGTCGCCCAACCCGTGGAACGCCATGGCCCAGGCCATCACCCGCCAGGGGCCCCTGGGGGTGCTCAACGCCGACGAACGCCTGGACCGCGAAACCCTGTTCTATGCCTACACCCTCAATGCCGCGCGCACCCTGGGCCTGGAACAGCAGATCGGCTCGCTGACGGCCGGCAAGCAGGCCGACTTCATCGTCCTCGACCGCGACGTGTTTACCGTGGACGAAAAGGCCCTGCATGAAACCCAGGTGCTGCAGACCTGGTTCGCCGGCCGCGAGATCTACAGCCGCCCACTCTGACCCCGCTCCACCGTTGCACCGCCTGCCCCGCGCCCTGGTGACGCCGGGGTACGGCGCCGCCTTGCCCGCTCCCCCATAACAATCACAACAACGGGATACCCATGAAGACCCTCACCCTGCTCACCCTGGGCGCCGTGTGCCTGCTGCCGCAGGCCGGCCACGCCCTGCCCCTGACCGACGACCTGGCCATGGAACTGGAGCTGACCCTGGCCAGCGACTACCGCACCCGCGGCATCTCCCAGACCCAGAACGACCCCGCGGCCCAGGCGGCCGTGACCCTGCTGCACAGCAGCGGCCTGTACCTGGGCACCTGGAGCTCCAACGTCGATTTCGGCGGTGGCCTGAAGACCCGCCAGGAAGTCGACTACTACGGCGGCTGGCTGTGGCAGGCCAGCGCAGACATCAGCCTGGACCTGGGCTACCTGAAGTACAGCTACCCCCGGGAAGCCCAGTTCAACCAGAGCGAGGTGTACGGCATCCTCAGCGTCTACGGGGTCAAGCTGGCAGCCTATTACTCCGACGATGCCCCCGGCATCGACAGCCAGCAGAGCACCCTGTACCGCTACCTTGGCTACGAGACCCGACTGCCCCTGGAACTGGGGCTGCATCTGCGCTACGGCCAGATGGACTTCAAGGACCCGCGGCTGATCCGCGCCTCGGGCCAGGGCGAGGACAGCTACCACGAATGGGAAGCCAAACTGACCCGGGAAATGGCCGGGCTGGAACTGGGCCTGAGCTACATCGACACCGACCTGTCCCGCAGCCAGTGCACCAGCAACTACGGCTTCAACGACCTGTGCGGCGCCACCTGGGTGGCCAGCGTCAAGAAGACCTTCTGAATGCCCATCCCGAAGGCCACCTTCGCTGGCAATGCCCCCCCACAAACCCCGTAGGAGCCGGCTTGCCGGCGAAGGGGCCCGAACGACTGGCCCCCGCCTCAAGGCCGCCTTCGCTGGCAAGCCAGCTCCTACAAAAGCCCGCAGGAACACACCGGCAGTGCGCCCCACAAACCCCGTAGGAGCCAGCTTGCCGGCGAAGAGGCCCGAAGAACTGGCACCCGCCTCAAGGCCGCCTTCGCTGGCCAGCCAGCTCCTACAAAAGCCCGCAGGAACACGCCGGCAGTGCGCCCCACAAACCCCGTAGGAGCCGGCTTGCCGGCGAAGGGGCCCGAACGACTGGCACCCGCCTCAAGGCCGCCTTCGCTGGCAAGCCAGCGCCTACAAAAGCCCGCAGGAACACGCCGGCAATGCCCCCCACAAACCCCGTAGGAGCCGGCTTGCCGGCGAAGAGGCCCGAAAGGCGGGCGCCTCAGGATCAGCCGCGCTGCAGGATGCGGTCCATCACCCGGTCGGTCTTCAGGGCTTCGCTGGCCAGGGCCGGGTGCCGGATCTGGCCGCGGATATGGGCGTTCATGCCCTGCACGTGATGCCACTGGATGTGCGCGGGGTGGTCGATGAACAGGTTCAGGGGCTCTTCGGCTTCGAGTTGCAGCGGATGCTCGTCGAATACGGAAAAAGTGATGCGCCCCTGGCTGCCGATGATTTCCACCCGGTCCACCCGGCGGTCGGCGACGAAGTTCCAGGCGCCGCTGCCCAGCGCCCCACAGGCGAAGCGCCAACTGGCGCTGACCGCATCCTCGGCGGCATACAGCCCGGCCTGGCGGGTGCTGAAGCCGGCCACCTCGACGATATCGCCCAGCAGGTACTGGAACAGGTCCAGGCCATGGCTGGCCAAATCGGCGAAATAGCCGCCGCCGGCCACTTGCGGGTCGGTACGCCAGTTGGCCGCGCCGCTGCGGTCGGCCTCGGAGGCAGCCTTGCTCAGGCTCCAGTGCAGGTGCCGGACCTCCCCGATGCGCCCATCCGCCAGCCATTGCCGCACCTGCGCAAAGCGCGGCAAGGAACGCCGGTAATAGGAGACGAACAGATGCAGCCCGGCCTGCTCGAAGGCCTGCTGCATGGCCAGGCTTTGCCCGGCATGCAGGGCCATGGGTTTTTCCACGCAGCAATGCTTGCCGGCGGCGGCCACTTGCAGGCTGTAGGCGTAATGACTGTCGGGGGGCGTGGCGATGTACACCGCGTCCACCTCGGGGTCGTCGATCAGGGCCTGGGCATCGGTGTACCAGCGGGCAATGCCGTGGCGCTGCGCATAGTCGCGCACCGCCTCGGCCCGGCGTCCCATCACCGCCACCAGCGCCGACCCCGGAACCTTGTAGAAGGCCGGGCCGCTCTTGCGCTCGGTAACACTGCCGCAACCGATCATGCCCCAGCGCACGGTCCGCAGCGGCTCGGCCCCGGTGTTCATTTCGACGCTTGCAGCGCGCGCAGGTCGAGCTGGCCGTTGTGCAGCGGCGGGCACCAGTAGTAGCCCCCGGTGATCGGCCGGCTCATGCGGTACAGGCCGTCGGTGATGCCGTCTTCCAGGCCGCTCATGCGCCGCAGTTGGGCTTCGAAGGCGTTCAGGGTGTGGCCGAAGGCAAGGAACATCAGGCCACCCTTGTCACCTTCGATCCACGGCATCGAGCGGCGCACGAGAAAGGCTTCCGGGGTGAAGCTTTCCTGGGCGGTGCGCTTGACGTGGGCCGAGACCGGCGCGTCGTCCAGTTCTTCGTTGTCGCTCAGGCGCCGGCCCATGATGTGGTCGCGCTCTTGCTGGTGCATCGCGGCAAACCCCTGGAAGTCGTGCTGCCACTGCTGGATCGCGGCAAAGCTGCCACCGCGCAGGCCGTCTTCGCCCTCGGCCAGTGCGGCGGCCACGGCGGCTTCGTCCTGAGGGTTTTCGGTGCCGTCTTCATAACCGGTGAGGTCGTGGCCGGTCTTGTGGCGGAAGGTCTCGTTCATGCCGACCAGGCGCAAGGCCGGGGCCAGGGCGGCCGCCAGCTCGTTGCTGCGGTGCAGCAGCTCGCCGCGATCATCACCGTGCAGCCAGACCCACAGCGCGTGCTGGGTCGAAGGGTTGTCCACGCCCACGCCGGTCAGCGCCGGGAACGCCTTGAGCCCTTGCACTCGCGCGCCCAGGGCCTTGACCAGCGACGCGCCAAAACCTGCCACCGCCGTTGCGCCATCCACCCGTGCCAGCAACTGGTCGAGGGCCTGGGGCAACGCCTCGATGGACTCAAGGGCAAAGAACAGGTGGCGGGCCTGGGACGGAACGGGTGCAGCGAGGATGCCGGGCTGGTAGTAACTCATGGGAACTCCTGAATAAAGGCGCAGGAGTTTACCGCCATGGGCTGCCGGCGTCAGCGTCGAAACGGGCAAGGCTTGTCGCCGCTTGCGCGGCGACGTTGCAAGGCCGTGGTGAAAAGGCCGGGCCGGGGTTGTGTAGCCGCTGCCGCAGGCTGAGAACGGCATGGGCGGCATTGCGACGCAGCAGACGCGGGGATCTGGAGGCCGCTCAAGGTTCGATGGGAGATCGCCAAGCAAGGCCCTGCGGGCCTTTGCGCAGCCTCGCGGGCTCGGCAGCGGCTACAGGGGCGGCCTTCAATGCAGCGCCGCCTCTTCGCGAAAGGCGCTGGGGCTCAGGCCGGTCCAGCGCTTGAAGGCCCGGCGGAAGCTGCGCACGTCGCTGTAGCCGACCTCTTCGGTGATGCGTTCGATGGACAGCTCCGGGTTGCCCAAGAGGTTCAGGGTTCGCGCCTGGCGCACCCGTTCCAGCAGCGCCTCGAAGGTCAGGCCGTGTTCGGTCAGGCGCCGGCGCAGGGTGCGCCCGCTCATGTTCAAATCCCCCGCCACCTGCTCGATATGGCTGCCGGCCCGCAGGTCCCGGCTCAGGGCGCGCTCCACCGCCTGGATCAGGTCCATCTTCTGGTGCACCTGGGCGCTTTCCAGTTCCAGCAGCTTGAGCGCCTGGCGCAGCGCCACCGGATGATGGTTGGGCAGCGGCGCCTGCAACCAGCGGGCCTCGATCACCATGCGCGCCTGCAGGCAGCCGAACTGCACGTGGGGGCCCAGCAACCGGGTATAGAGCTCGGCATAGGCCGGCGCGGCGTGCATGAACTCCACCCGCAGGGCCTGGAAATCCGCGCTGACCAGGGCCCGGCCATAGATCAGCAGGCTGGCGAAGAACTCTTCCGCGGCAAAGATCTGCACCTCGCCGTAGGGCAGGCGGCATTGCAGCTCGACAAAGAACTCTTCGCCCTGGCGCCCGACATCGGCGCTGACAATGGTGCCGGAGGTGTGCTGATGGCGGATGCCCAGCTCGAAGGCGTCGCCCAGGGTCCGGCACAACGACAACGCATGCCCCAGCAGGCCCAGGGTGCCCAGCACATTGCGGCTGCCGACCCAGAGCCCCAGGCCCTGCTGCGGCAATGCCGCCAGGGCACGTTCGATCATCGCCACCGCCTGGCGGTAGGAGATGCGCAGGGTCGGGTCCTGCAGGTCGTCCAGGGTAAAGCCCAGGCCGCGACACAGGCGCTCGGCGCTGACGCCCTTGGCTTCGGCGACATCCGCCAGGGTCTGCAGCAGGAAGGGTGAAACCAGGGCCAGCTGGTCGTGGGCATCGGCGGCTTTGATCTGCATGGGAGTGGGCTTCCGGGCCGCTTGAGCGGCTGTTTTTATTGTCGGTCAGGCACCGGTGCCAAGGCTTCACCGGCGGTTCAAGCATATCCCGTTGCCTGGGGTTTTACGGGGGAATGTAACAAAGCATTGCAAAGTGTCCGACAAAGTCCCCCTCCCTGTCCGCCAATACCCTGCCCCGCGCCCGGCCCAGGGCTTATTTCTATGGGGCGGGCGGCGTGCCTGCCGCCGCGCCCCCACTAACAATAAGAATGAGCCCAACCATGCACCCGACCCGCCTCACTCGCTCCCTGCACCTGGGCGTGGCCCTGGCCGCCTGCGCCAACCTGAATGCCCAGGCCACCGAATCCGGGGTCGACAATATCGGCCCCGGCACCGACGGCTTCTACGTGCTGCCCCTGAGCCCCGACCAGCTCCCGGAGCACATGTTCGCCTTCAACCTCTACTACAACCATTACCAGGCCAGGAAGCTCGACATCAGCTCCTTTGGCGGCAAGGTCCAGGAGGTCAGGATCACCTCCGACGCGATCATCCCGCGCCTGGACTACCTGAGCCCGCTGCGGGTCCTGGGCGGGCGCCTGGGGGGCTACGTGGCCCAGCCCTACCTGCGCCAGCAGGTGTCGCTGTACGGCCAGAGCGACCGCCGCGAAAGCATGGGCGATACCACCTTCGCGCCGATCATCCTGTGGGACATGGGCCCCGACCTGACCCTGGGCGCGGCCTTGGAAGTGACCCTGCCCACCGGGCAGTACGATGCCGATCGGCTGGCCAACACCAGCAACAACTTCACCACCTACAAGCCGCTGTTCTCCATGACCTGGCTGCCCAGCGAACGCACCGAGCTGTCGTTCAAGAGCACCTACAGCTTCAACCAGGAAAACCACGCCACCCACTACCGTTCCGGGCAGATCTTGCACTTCGACTATTCGGCCAGCTACCGCCTGACCGACGACCTGAGCCTGGGGCTCAACGGCTACTACCTGAAGCAGACCACCGACGACAAACAGAACGGCAAGACCGTGACCTTCATGGGCGAGGACGTGAGTGACGGGGTACGCGGGCAAGTGTTCGCCATCGGCCCGGCGCTGCACCTGCGCTTTCTCAGGTACGCCAGCGCCGAGATCCGCTGGGCCAAGGAGTTCGACGTGGAAAACCGCCCCGAGGGCGACATGCTCTGGGCCAAGCTGACCATTCCCTTTGCCCTGTGAAACCCGCGGCAGCCTGAAGCTGCTGCGGGCTCGGCGGGAGATCGCCAGGCAAGGGCTATACGTGGGATCAGTACACCGGCCAGCGTTCGACGATGCGCCCGCCGCGCAGGGCCAGCAGGTCGCCAAACTGCAGCAGTACCGCTTCGCTCTGCTGCGGGCGCAGGAAGACCTGGTCGTCCACCTGCAAGCCCACGGCGCGGGAGCCGTTGACCATCTCCTGGTTGGAGCTGCGACCGAACAGCTCGTTGCTCTGCAGACCCGCCGGCGATTCGAAATCCGCCAGCCAGTGGCCGCCATAGATGAAGAAGGTCTGGTGCTGGTTGCGGTCCCACCAGGAGAACAGCCGCGACTTGTCGTCCAGGGCCGGGATCCGCACCGGCCCGGTACTCTTGAGCACCGGGGTGGCGATAAAGGCGGCCGGCACGTGCTGCTCCAGGGACGCCAGGTCGTAGTGGCTGGGCTTGAGCAGTGCGGTGCCCACCGATACTTCGGTGCTCAGGCTTTCCTGCTCGTGCCGACGATAGCTGGGGCTGCCGGCGGTGTTCAGGGTCAGCTCGGCCTGCCATAGCGCCGGGTACTGCTGACGGGTGAAATCGGCAAAGCCGTTGTAGCGCTGCATGACCTTATCGAACAGGCTTTGCGGCGACCCGAGAATCCCCGGCACGCCCATGTCGACAAAGGGGTCGTAGCCCATGAAGCCGGCAAACTCCAGGTGCCGGGGGTTGGCGCTGATCAGCGCCAGCATCCGCCCCAGCACGGCGTGGTCCGCCACGCCGCCACGGTGCAGCCCCACATCCAGTTCGATATTGATGCGCATCCGCGTGCCCAGGCCCTGGGCCAGCGCCAGGTACTGCTGCAGGCGTTCGGGGGTATCGAGCAGCCATTGCAGTTGCCGGCGCGGGTCGAACGGCCCCTTGAGCTGCTGGTAGAACAGCTCGACGGCGCGGATCGGCAGGGGCTTGCCCAAGAGGATATCGGCGTCGGCAAATACCTCGGCGTCGTGGTTGAGAAACGGCTGGTGGAAGGACATCAGGCGCCGGGTACCGGCGCGCTGGGCGATGTAGGCCAGGAGCCCGGGCGACGGCAGGGATTTTTCCACCAGGCGCAGGTGCTTGCCGCCGCGCTGCACCGACTGCATGACCACATCGATGTTGTGGTCCAGGCGATCCAGGTCGATCAGCATCACCGGTTGCATCGGCCCGTGGGCCTTGAGCTCGCGATTGAGCTCGGCGAAGTACGGGCTGTAGGGCAGGCCCCGGTCGCCGGGCCGCAGCCAGGCGCCGACACCGGCCAGCAAGACTCCGGCCCCCAGGGTGCCGGCCATGAAATGACGACGGTTCATTGTGCGCATCTCCTGTTCACGCCACACCCAGCACCGAGGCCAGGTGGGCGTTGATGAATTTGCCTTGCGGGTCCAGTGCCTGGCGCACCCTGGCGAAGGCTGCCCATTGCGGGTACAGCCCCTGCAGGGTGCGGGCGTTGAGGCTGTGGTGCTTGCCCCAGTGCGGGCGCCCCTGGTACTTCCAGAAGATCGGCTCCACGGCGGCGAAGAAGTTGTGGTGGTCCATGCTGTAGTGCTGGTGCACCGAGATCGAACAGCTGTCGCGACCTTCGAACATGCTCAGGGGAATGTCGTCGGCCTTGACGTAGCGGTACTCGATGGGAAACCAGGTGCGCAGGTCCTTGTCGCGGATCAGCGCGAGGATTTCCCGCAGGCACGCCGGCCCCAGGTGCGCCGGCACCGAGTACTCCATTTCGTTGAAGCGCACGCTGCGCACGTTGGCGTAGATCTGGTAGGAATCCCCCACCCGCTCATCGAAGCGCGCCAGCCAGCGCAGGCTGTTGAGCAGGTGGCGGCGGGTCTCGGGGAAGTCGCTGACGTACTTGTCGAGGTTTTCGATCAGGTTGACGAACTCGTTGCCGCCCTCCTCGGCCGGATCGGTGGGCGGGGTCGGCGGTTCCGTGGTTTCGTTCAGGGCCACCGCCAGGGCGTAGTCGGAGTGGGTGACCACGAGCATTTCCCAGTGCTGGTTGTCGCGGGTCAGGTTGTCCATGTCCTCCAGCAGTTCCTCGGTCTTGCCGATCCACTGTTTTTCCCGCAGGCGATAAGCCTCGCGGTTCTGCAGGCGCACCCGGGTCGCCACCCCCAGCGCGCCGAGGGACACCCGGGCGGCGTGGAACACCTCGGCGTTGCGCCGGGGGTCGCAGTCCAGCACTTCGCCGCTGGCGGTCACCAGTTGCAGCCCGCAGACCCGGGACGAATAGGAACCGAAGCCGATCCCGGTGCCGTGGGTGGAAGTGGCAATCGCCCCGGCCAGGGTCTGGTAGTCGATATCCGCCATGTTCCACAGCGCCTGCCCCACCTCCTTGAGCGCCGGGCCCATCAGCGACATGGGCGTGCCGGCGGCGAATTCGGCTTGCAGGGTCTTGGGGTCGTGGTCCAGCAGGCCGTTGAAATAGGCCAGGGACAGCAAGGTGCCGTCGGTGGGCACCAGGGCGCTGAAGGAGTGCCCGGCACCCACCGGGCGGATCTTGCCCGGGGCCTGGCGGACCACCTGGCGCAGTTCATCCAGGTCCTTGGGCGCCAGCCGCGCCTGGGGCAGGCAGCTTTGCGCGCCGGACCAGTTGCGCCAGGGAATCAGCCGCGGGGCGCGGGCCAGTTCGGCCAGCAGCGGGTTGCTGCACAGCGCGCTGAACGCGCCGAGGGCGCCGGCCCCTTGCAGCAGCCGGCGTCGGGAAAGGTGCATGACCATGAAGGGAGAACCTGTGCTTTTTATTGGAATGAATGGCCGGACATGAAGCTGATCAGGGCCAGGAACTGCTCTTCGCTGCACTGCATGCACTGGCCCATGGGCGGCATGCCCTGGTAGCCGTTGATGCTGTGGTCCAGCAGGGTGTCGGCGCCCTGGGCCAGGCGCGGGGCCCAGGCCTTGGCATCGCCGGCCAGGGGCGCGCCGGAGGCCGGGTTGGCATGGCACAGCTGGCAGCTGCTGGCGTAGACCTGCGCCAGGGCCGGGTCGGCCGGGCTCTGGCGGGCGGCGTCGAGGCGCACGGCAGCAGGCGACTCAGCCTCGCCGCAGGCGCTCAGCAGCAGCCCCAAGGCCAGGCCCAGGGCGCTACGAATCGGTAGCCAAGAGTGGCGCCGCAACGGGCGCGAACAGGCGGGGGTGACAGTGGGCATCGGCGGTCCTCAGTGCGGCCAGGGCAAGGGGCCCGCCCCGGCGACAGCGGCGGACCACACCCGGCCACACTAAGACACCCGCGCCCCGGGGTTGAGGGCATTGGCGGCCAGCCAAGGGGACAGGCTCGGCCAGCCAGGGCGCGCACGGTCAGCCAGAGGCTGCCTGCATGGCAACGGGCCCATGCCTGCCCCGCGCCTTACTTGATCCGGTAGTGGAAGGTGTTGCGCACCGCCGGCACCGTTACCGCCTGGCCATCGATCAGCCGCGGCTGATAACGGAAGGTCGCCACCGCTGCCAGGGACGGGCGCATGAACAGGGGGTGGCAACCGTCGATGACCTTGGGGTTCTCCACCCGCCCCTGGGGGTTGACGCTGTATTCCACGGTGCAGTCGCCTTCCAGGTTCTTGTCCAGGGCCCGTTGCGGGTAGTCCGGGGCCTCCTTGCTCAGGGGCTGGTACTGGCGACTGTCGGCCGCCGCCTGGGCCGCCTGCTGGCGCGTGCGCTCGGCAGCCAGCCGCGACTGTTCGGCACGCTGGGCCTGCGCTTGTTCCTGGGCCACACGTTGCTCGGTATCGCGCCGGCGCTGCTCGGCCTCCAGGCGCTCGCGCTGCTGGCGCTGCTGCTCCTGCACCTGCTCACGTTTGTCTTCCACCCGCTTGCGCGCCAGGGCCGCCTGCTCCAGCTTCTGCGCCTGTACCTGGGGGTCAACCCGGGGCCTGGCCGGCTCCGGCTCCGGCGCAGCCGCGGGCGGTGGCGGTGGCTGTGGCGCCACCTCGACCACCGTCGGCAGCGGTTCCGCGGGGGCGGCAGGCGGCGCCAGCATCACCAGTTGGGTGGTCAGTACCGGCGGCGTCTCGACCTGCGGCTTGTCCACCGACCAGCCCAGCACCAGCGCCACCAGCACTCCGGCGTGCAGGGCCAGGGCCAGGCTGGCCGCCAGGCTGTTGCGCCAGAAGCCGGACGCCTCGGGCCGCAGGGGCATCGCGGTGGGGTTGTGCATGATCATCGCCGTCATTGCGGGGCCTCGGTCACCAGCCCCAGGTTGTGTACCCCGCCCTGCTGCAACGCGGCCATGGCCGCCACCACGCTGGCATAGGCGGCGTCCTGGTCGGCGCGGATATACACCTGGGTGTCGCCGCGCCGGGCAATCACCTGGGTCACCTTGGCGCGCATCTGCTCAAGGTCCACAGCGCTGTCGGTCTGATTGCGGGTGTCCAGTTCGCTGCCCAGGTTCCAGTAGTAGCCGCCACCGGCCTGCACCGACAGGGTGAGGATCTGCTGGCGGCTGTCGGTGGCCAGGGCGTCGCTGGCGACCTTGGGCAATTCGATCTTCACCCCCTGGGTGAGCATCGGCGCGGTGACCATGAAGATCACCAGCAGCACCAGCATCACGTCGATGTAGGGCACCACGTTCATTTCCGCCTTGGGTCCGTGCTTGCGTTGCGGCCGGGTCAACATCGGCTTGCTCCTTCTCTCAGGCGGCCACGGCCAGGTGGCTCGGGGTGCCCTGCAAGGTGCGATGCAGGCGTACTTGCAGTTCATTGCCAAAGGCGTAGTAGCGGGTCAGCAGGGTCTGGCTGCGGGCCGAAAAGCGGTTGTAGGCAATCACCGCGGGAATGGCCGCGAACAGGCCGATGGCGGTGGCGATCAGCGCCTCGGCAATGCCCGGGGCCACGGTGGAAAGGGTCGCCTGCTGCACCTGGGACAGGCCGAGGAAGGAATTCATGATCCCCCACACGGTGCCGAACAGGCCGATATAGGGGCTTACCGAACCCACAGTGGCGAGAAACTGCAGGCCCTTTTCCAGGCGGGTTTCCTGCTCGCTGATGGCCACGTACAAGGCCCGTTCCACACCCTCCAGCACCCCTTCTCCGGCACCGCCGGGCTGGCCGCGCAGGTGGCTGAACTCCTGGTAGCCGGCGGCAAAGATCGGCTCCACGCCGCCTTCGGCGTCGCTGCCCCTGGCCACTTCGCGGTACAGCGGCAGCAGCTCGGGGGCGGCGCGAAAACGCTGGATGAAAGCCTGGAAGCGCTGCTCACGACCGCGCAGCACGGCGCCACGCTGGATGATCAGGTACCAGCTGAGCAAGGACGCCAGGAGCAAGGTCAGCATCACCGCCTTGACCAACAGGCTGGCATCGCTGATCAGCCCCCAGATGCTCATGTGTTCGAGTGTGGCCTGCATGGTGGAACTCCTTCTCGGGTGCCCGCCTGGGCTGGCGGGGCTATTCGATGACATTCAAATGACAAGGTGATGACCGCCGGCTCAGGGCAGCTTCAGGGCCTGGGTGACCTCGGCCCAGGGCACGAACTTGAAGTTCTGGGTCTGCTCGGGCATGCGCTTGCGCCCGTCCTGGACCACCAGCAGGCCCTGGCTCCAGGGCCCGCCGAGGTTGGCCGAGGTGACTTCCAGGCCATCGGTTTCCGAGGCGCCGTCGATCCCCGCGCGGGCGTTGAGGCTGACCCGGAAGGCGCCATGGGAAGCGAACGGCGGTTCGGCATCCAGCACCAGGTAGCTGTCGTTGCCCTGGCTGGAAATCACCAGGTAGTCGCGGGCGTTGCTCTGGTACAGGGCCAGGCCCTCGACATCGGCCTGCAACAGGCCGCCGACCTTGATCACGCTGTGCAGGGTCGCCGGCTGCTCGGGCCGGGCATCCACCGCCCACACGCCAACGTCCTCTTCCCCAAGGAACAGGCGCTGGCGCTGGTCATCGGCGACACAGCCCTCGGGCTGGCTGGCCACCTTGAACTGGCGCACCAGCTCGCCCTGGGCGGTGCCGCCAGGCGCGCTCAGGCGGTACTGGACGAAGGTGCCGTCCTTGTCGTTGGCAATCGCATAGATCTCGCCGCTGGCCGGCTGGAACAGGCAGATGCCGTAGATTTCCTTGAGCGGCGTCGGCACCTCGCCGGCCTCGCTCAGCTCGCCGCTGGCGCGGTCGATGGCGAACAGGCTGAGGCTGTTGCGGTCGCGGTTGCTGGCCACGGCCAGGTCCACACGGCGCTCGCCGAGCTGGAAGTTGGGCCGCACGTCGACGTTGTTCAGCCGGCCCACTGCCAGCTCCTGCAACAGCTTGCCCTGCAGGTCGTAGGCCAGCAGGCCCTGCTTCTTGTTGGTGCCCAGCACCCGGCTCAGGGAGGGCTGCTGCGGGTGAACCCAGATCGCCGGATCATCGGCTGCATCGCCCTGGCGCCCCACCGGCTCGCTCTGTGCCGCCGCCTGTACGGTGGGCAATACCGGCGGCAGGGCCAGCGCAGTGGCCTGCCAGTTCAACTGGCCCTGGTACAGGCGCCCGTCCTCGTCATCGCGCAGCAAGACCTGCAGGCCTTTTCCGCTGGCGCGCAGGGCGATGTTTTCCGGTTCCTTGAGGCCGGCCAGGGGCAACGTGGCCTGGGCCAGCCAGCCTTTTTCCTGCTGCTGGTAGAGATGCAGTTGCGCGGCCTTCGGGTCCAGGCCCAGCACCCCGCCCGGCACCAGGGCCATGGCCCCGGCGCTTTTCCTGATGTCGCCAAAGGGCGCGCGCAGGGCCACCGGCTGGCGCGCGGTGTCGGCTTCGGCATGGGCCGGGTAGGCCCACCAGCCGACATTCTGTTCATTGACCAGCAGTTGCTGGACGGCGTCGTCCACCTGGCAGAACTTGGCCTCCGGCGGCAGGGGCAGGCCACGTACCCGCTGCGGTTCGGCGCTCAACTGCGCGCCGTGGCCCACCAGCCACTGCTCGCCCTTGCCCTCCTCGCCCACCAGGAACAGGAACAGGTTGCTGGCCTCGTCGCGGTACAGGCACAGGCCGTTGACCGGGAAGTCGCGGGGCGGCAGGTACAGCGGCTGGCCCCAGGTACGGCTGGCCGGGTCGAGGCTCAGCAGCAGCGCCTGCTGGCGCTGGTTGTCGAGGCTGGCCACCAGCAGTTGCTGGCCGGCGGCGCGGCTGTCCAGGCCGTTGAACGAGCCCTTGAAACGGGCCAGCTGGCGGCCCTGTTCATCCAGCAGCAACAGGCCTTCGCGCTCGCTGGCCAGCAGCCGGTCGGCGCCTGTGCCGGCGGGCACGAACCCCAGGCCGGTAACGCCCGGGGTCTGCTCGGCCCAGGGCTTGAGGTTCAGGCCGGGCACGTTGGGGGCCGCCAGGGCGGCGCCACAGGTCAAGCCAATGCACAGGGCCAGCAGGCGGTTTCTTGCGGTCGATACAGTGCTCATCACAATCCTTGGGTGTGCGGTCGGGCAAGGGCCCGCTACTTAGAAATGGGTGAAGGTCAGGCCGAGCTTGTAGGTCGGGCCGTATTCCTCGTACTGGGCGTTGTAGGAGCGGTTGCCGGTGTAGACGAAGTACGGCTGGTCGGTGAGGTTCTGCGCCTCGAAGCTCAGTTGCAGGTTCTTGCTCAGGGAATACTTGGCGCTGAAGTCGACGAAGGTCTGGGCATCCACGTGCAGGTCGTGGGCCTTGTCGCTGATGGAGGCCAGCTCATAGAGGTAGGCCGACTTGTAGTTGGCCGACAGGCGCAGGCTGAGCTTGTCGTCTTCCCAACCGAGCATCAGGTTGCCCACGGTGTCCGACTGGTTGGGCAGGTCGATGTCGCGCTTGCGGTTGACCCCGGCCTTCTGGTCGAAGCCCTCGATGCTCGCGCTGGAGCGGCTGAAGGTGCTGTTGGCGCCCAGCAGCAGGCCGTTCCACGGCGCCGGCAGCCAGTCGAATTTCTGCGAATAGGCCAGTTCCAGGCCGTATAGCTTGGCGCTGTCGCCGTTGGCGAAGGTGTGCGCCTCGGAGAACCCGCTCCAGGCGCCGGTGCCGGCCAGGTCGGTGTTGTAGACGAAGTTCTGGATGTCCTTGTAGAACACGAAGGCCGAGACGCTGCCGGCATGGCCCATGTAGTGCTCGATGCCCAGGTCCAGGTTGCTCGACTCCAGGGGCTTGAGGTCGGGGTTGCCGAAGGTCGCCTCGTCGCCGTCGATGACAAAGCCCGGGGCCAGTTGGCCGAAGGTCGGGCGCACCACGCTCTTGGTCCAGGCCGCGCGGACCTGGGTGTTCTTGTCCAGCTGGTAGCGCGCATGCAGCCCCGGCAGCCAGTGCTGGTAGCGGCGTTGGGTGTCGGTGGCGGTGAAGGCGCCGTCGGTGACCCCGGTGCCCTTGGCCTCGAACTCGGTACCCTCGTAGCGCAGGCCGGCGATGAAGCGCCAGTCGTCGATGTCCAGGGTGTTCATGAAATAGCCGGCGTTGATGTCTTCGCGAATCTTGAAGTCGTTGACCCGGGATTCTTCCTCGTCGTAGAAGGCCGCCTGATTCAGGCCGCCGATCAGTTGCTTGATGGCGCCGCCACTGATGCCCGGGCCGAAGCGGCCAAGGGAATAGTCCACGTTGCCCTTCTGGAACTGCCCGAGGTTGAGCTGCTGGTCGGTAAAGCCCAGGGTGTCGAAGTCCTTGTAGACCCAGGCTTCCAGGTCGTTGTCCTTGTTGCGCCGGCTGAGCTTGCCGCCGAACTTGAACTGCGCGGCGTAGCCACTCAGGTCATAGTCCCGGGCCAGGTCCAGGCGCAGGTTCTTCTCGGTGTCGGTGGTGTTCTGCTGTTCCCAATCGACCTTGTCCAGGGTGAAGTTGGCCGGGTCATAGAAACCGGCGCCGATCACCGGGCGCGGCTTGCCGTTGTCGTAGAAGCCGCTGTCGGAAAAATCGCTGTTGCCCTTGAAGGTGGCCCCGGCGATATGCGCCGGGCTGTCTTCGCTGGAACGGCTGTAGCCGGTCTGGCCGCTGAGGGTCCACAGGCCGAGCTGGCGCTCGCCGCCGAACACGTAGGACTGGATCTCCTGGGTTTCCTCGCGCTGCTTGAGCTTGCGCGAGGCTTCGGCGTCGCCGCGCTCACCGGCCGCCAGGGGATCGGCGAACTCGATGCTGGTGGAGTTGCGGGTCTCGCTGTCCTTGTAGCGGCTGTACAGGGTGCGCAGGTAGTAGCTGCTGCTGTCGTCGGGCTTGTAGTCGAAGTTCAGGCCGCCACCGGCGCGCTCGCGGCTGATGGCGTAGTCGCGCTGCTCGAATTCCTGCAGCTTGGCGCCTTGTTCGAAGTCCCAGGCGCCACCGGTCTCGACGTTGTCGGAGCCGAAATCGCGCTTCTGCCAGCTCAGGGCCGCGGCCACGCCGAAATTGTCGACGCCGTCGCCGAGGCTGAAGCGGTTGCTCGCCGCGCCGGAGAATTTCGGGCTGGTCTGGCGCGTGTTCTGATCGTAGCTGGCCTCGCTGCTGCCGGTGTAGAACAGGCCCTTGTGGTCGAAGGCCGAGAGGCTTTTCACATCCACGGTGCCACCCAGGGAGTTGGCGTCCATGTCCGGGGTCAGGGTCTTGATCACTGACAGCGACTGCACCAGTTCCGAGGGCAGTACATCCAGGGCCACGGCTCGGCGGGCGCTTTCCGGCGAGGGCACCAGGGTGCCGTTGATGGTCACGCTGTTGAGGTCCGGGCCCAGGCCGCGGACGCTGACAAAGCGCCCTTCGCCCTGGTCGCGCTCGATGCTGATGCCCGGCAGGCGCTGCGCCGCCTCGGCGACGTTCTGGTCCGGCAATTGGGCCACGCCGTCGGCGTGCACCACGCTTTCGATGCTGTCCGAGCGCCGCTGCTCCTTGAGCGCCTGGTCGATGCTGGCGGCCTGGCCCACCACTTCCACATGCTCGGTGGCCGCAGGTTCCGCGGCGCTCAAGCGTTCACTGGCGATGGCCATGGCCAGCGCGGTCAAGGTAAAGCTGACAAGCCCGGGACTGCTGCGCTTGTACATGATGGTCCTCCCCCAAGAGTCCGCTAACGCCGGGCAAGAGGCCCGGCAACTGGGAGGGCACGCTAGGGTCGGCGAATGACGGTTCTGTGACAGGCCAGGGCGGCAACGGGCCAAAACGCCCCATTGCCCGGCTTTCGCCCCGGCAAATGAGCTGAATTGACCCCTATCCCCCGCCAGGCGCAGGTCTTGCGGGCCCCTTCGCCGGCAAGCCGGCTCCTACAGATCCGTGGTGCACCCGCCGCCTCGTAGGAGCGGGCTTGCCCGCGAAAGCCATCCCCCGCCACGCGCAGGTCTTGCGGGCCTCTTCGCCGGCAAGCCGGCTCCTACAGATCCGTGGTGCGTCCGCCGCCCCGTAGGAGCGGGCTTGCCCGCGAAAGCCATCCCCCGTCGGGCGCAGGTCTTGCGGGCCTCTTCGCCGGCAAGCCGGCTCCTGCAGATCCGTGGTGCACCCACCGCCCCGTAGGAGCGGGCTTGCCCGCGAAAGCCATCCCCCGTCGGGCGCAGGTCTTGCCGGCCTCTTCGCCGGCAAGCCGGCTTCTGCGGGCCAAAAAAAACGCGTTCGCCGTGAGCTGATTCGACCTCACGCCGGGTTTCCCCGGCGTCACCCCACTGTCACAAACATCTGCTGTGCTGGCGCCCTCTCACTCCTGGCAAAAAGGATCGCGGCCATGTTCTCCGTGCTCAAACCCCACCGCTGGAAACTCGCCGCGCTGTTGCTGGCGGCCAATGCCGGGCTGCTGCTGCACCTGGCCTGCGGCAGCCTGAAATCGGTCAGCGAGTGGCAGTGGCTGGACATCATCGGCGAAGGCGGCTCGGCGCTCCTGGCCCTGGTCTGGCTCGGGCTGGTGCTCAAGAGCCGCCCCGCCGGGCGGGTCACCAACTACCTGGCCCTGGGCCTGAGCTGCATTTTCTTTTCCTGGTGGATCGACTGCCTCGACGAGTTCATCCGCCTGCCCGACAGCATCACCTGGGACCACTGGCTGGAGTCCGGGCCGATGCCCATCGGCATGATCCTGCTGACCATCGGCATCTACCACTGGCACCGCGAACAGCTGGCCATCAGCGCGCAGATGGAAAAGAAGGAACGGCTGTTTCGCGAGCATCGCCAGTTCGACAAGCTCACCCCCCTGGCCGGCGCCGACTACCTCAAGCGCGAGCTGGCCAGCAGCCTGCAAGACAGCCGCCGCCAGCAGCAGCCGCTGTCGCTGCTGGCCCTGGACCTGGACCACTTCGCGGCGATCAACCAGGACTACGGCCATGCCGAAGGCGATGCGGTGCTGCAGGCCCTGAGCCATGTGCTGCTGCTCAACCTGCGGCGCCAGGACCTGCTGTGCCGGCTGGCCGGCGACCGCTTCGTGGTGCTGCTGCCCAACACCGGGGAAAGCCAGGCACGGCTGCTGGCCCTGGAGCTGCAACAGGCGGTGCAGAGCCTGGCGCACAAGACCCGGCAACACGGCGAGCGCCTGCACCTGGCGGCCAGCACTGCGGTGGTGATGGCCCTGGAGGAAACCCCGGAGGGGCTGCTCAAGCGCCTCAACCTGGCCCTGGCCCGGGCCAAGCAGCCCCTGGCAAAAACCGCCTGAGGCGCCGTCATGACCGTGAAGACCAGTTGGTACGAAGCCGATACGCGGTTTATCCCCGGGCACTATCAACCGGCGGCGCTGATCGACCTGGCGCTGTCCCGGGACATCGACAGCCACCGCCTGCTGCGCGGCACCGGGCTGTTCCACGAGGACATCCTGGCCGGCCAGACCCGCCTCAGCCCGCAGCAGTTCCTGGCGCTGATCGGCAACGGCCGGCGCCTGCTGGATGCCGACGACAGCAGTTTCCTGTTTGGCCAGCGCCTGCTGCCCGGGCACTACGGCGCCGCCAGCCATGCCCTGCGCCATGCGCAGAACCTGCACCAGGCCCTGGACGCCCTGGTGCAGCAGCAGGCGCTGCTCAGCCCCCTGGCCAGCCCGCGCCTGGTGCTGGACGAGCATCACGCCTACTGCTACTGGCTGGACAGCTGCGGCGCCGGCGAGCACTGGCGGTTCCTCCTGGAAGCCAGCATGACCTCCTTGGTGGCCATGAGTCAGTGGCTGGCCGGCCAGCGCCTGCCCTGGGAATGCAGCTTCAGCCACAGCGAGCCGCGCTACGTCGAGCAGTACTGGGTGCACCTGGGGGAACAGACCCAGTTCCAGCGGCCCCTGGACCTGATGCGCATCCCCCGGCAATACCTGACCCTGCCCTGGCCCGGGGCCTCGGCCACCGCCGGCCAGGTGGCGCGCCTGGAGGCCGGCGAGCACCTGCGCCAACTGGGGTTTGCCAGCAGTTTCCTCGACACCCTGTACCGCTACCTGAAAACCCAGGTACGCCACACCCCGAGCCTGGAGCAGGCGGCCCAGGATTTCGCCATGAGCCCGGCCACCCTCAAGCGCAAGCTGAGCAAGCACCACAGCGGCTACCAGCAACAGGTGGACCGGGTGCACAAGCACGTGGCGCTGTACCTGTACCAGATCAAGGGCTGGAGCAACGAGGCGGTGGCCGAGTACCTGAACTTCAATGACCCGGCCAACTTCCGCCGGTCATTCAAGCGCTGGACCGGCAGCACCCCGAGCTTGATCCGGCAGTTGCTGGGCAGCGGCTGAAACGTTTAATCTAGAACCACGACCGCTGACGCGCCGCGGGCCCGCACAGGGGCGCCGCGGGCCGTCGCGCTCGGGCGCCCAGTGGAAAAACCGCTAAAGCGCCGGGCCATTAAGGCGTATAAACCATGGAGCGATGCCGTCGCTGTCACCGCGCCGGAGCCATTTCCAACACGGGGTAGAGTCATGACCACAGCCAATCTATTGAGCCACCTGTTTCCTGCCGCTGCCGACATCCCCGAAGCCTTTCGCCTGCCCGACCCGGTGGAGCAGCGCGACTACCTGGTGGACGGTGAACTGCGCACCTGGAACGGCCCCCTGGCCCAGGTCCGCAGCCCGATCTACCTGAGCGGCGCCGACGGCGATACCCAGGTGATTCTCGGCAGCACCCCGCTGCTGGACGCCGACACCGCCCTCACCGCCCTGGACGCCGCGGTGCGCGCCTACGATCGCGGCCAGGGCGCCTGGCCAACGATGCGCGTGGCCGAACGCATCCAGCACGTGGAAGCCTTCCTGGCGCGCATGCGCGAACAGCGCACGGCGGTGGTCAAGCTGCTGATGTGGGAAATCGGCAAGAACCTCAAGGACTCGGAGAAAGAGTTCGACCGCACCTGCGACTACATCGTCGACACCATCGGCGCGCTGAAGGAACTGGACCGGCGCTCCAGCCGCTTCGAACTGGAACAGGACACCCTCGGCCAGATCCGCCGCGTGCCCCTGGGCGTGGCCCTGTGCATGGGCCCCTACAACTACCCGCTGAACGAGACCTTTACCACCCTGATCCCGGCGCTGATCATGGGCAACACCGTAGTGTTCAAGCCGGCCAAGCTCGGCGTGCTGCTGATCCGCCCGCTGCTCGAAGCCTTCCGCGACAGCTTCCCGGCCGGGGTGATCAACGTCATCTACGGCAGCGGCCGCGAGACCGTCAGCGCGCTGATGGCCAGCGGCAAGATCGACATCTTTGCCTTCATCGGCACCAACAAGGCCGCCAGCGACCTGAAGAAACTCCACCCCAAGCCCCACCGCCTGCGCGCGGCCCTGGGCCTGGACGCGAAGAACCCGGGGATCGTGCTGCCCGATGCCGACCTGGACAACGCGGTCAGCGAAGCCCTCACCGGCTCGCTGTCGTTCAACGGTCAGCGCTGCACCGCGCTGAAGATCCTGTTCGTCCACGAAGCCGTGGTGGAACGCTTCATCGAGCAGTTCAACGCCAAGCTGCAAGCCCTCAAGCCGGGCATGCCCTGGGAACCGGGGGTGGCCCTGACGCCGCTGCCGGAAAACACCAAGGTCGACTACCTGCACGCCCTGGTGGCCGACGCCCAGGTCCACGGCGCCAAGGTGGTGAACGCCCACGGCGGCGCTTCCCGGGCTTCGTTCTTCTACCCGGCGGTGCTGTACCCGGTGAACCCGCAGATGCGTGTCTACCACGAGGAGCAGTTCGGCCCGGTGGTGCCCATCGTGCCCTACCGCGACCTGGACACGGTGATCGACTACGTCCTGGAATCGGACTTCGGCCAGCAACTGAGCCTGTTCGGCAGCGACCCGGCAGTGATCGGCCGGTTGGTGGACACCTTCGCCAACCAGGTCGGGCGGATCAACATCAACGCCCAGTGCCAGCGCGGCCCGGACACCTTCCCCTTCAACGGCCGCAAGAACTCCGCCGAGGGCACGCTGTCGGTGCATGATGCGTTGCGCACCTTCTCGATCCGCACCCTGGTGGCGACCAAGTTCCAGGAGCGCAACAAGCAACTGATCAGCGACATCATCCGTAATCGCGAGTCGAGCTTCCTGACCACCGACTACATTTTCTGAGGGAGCCCCGAGCGTTCGCCCTGGCGCGAACGCCCGGCCCCTGCCGCCAACCGGAGGTACCGATCTGGGCCCGTTCAAACACCTGCGGGGCATCACCCTGCCACCTTTGCTGCGCCGCCTGCTGCGTCCCGTGCTCGACCCGTACCGGCGCTACCGTCACGCCCGGCTGATCCACGCGGTGCGGGTCGCCCTCGGCCTGATCGCCACCATCCTCCTGACCACCGGCCTCAACCTGCCCCACGGCGAGTGGGCCTCGGTGACCATGCTGGTGGTGATCGGCGGCCTGCAGCACCACGGCAACATCGGCAAGAAGGCCGCGGAACGGGCCATCGGCACCCTGGTGGGCGCCGGGGTCGGGCTGGTGCTGGTGGTGCAGCAGGCGTACTTCGGTCTTCCCTGGCTGACCTACCTGGGCATGTCAGCGGTCTGCGGCTACTTTTCCTACCACGCCATCGGCAAGGGCGGCTACACCGCGCTGCTGGCGGCGATCACCGTGTTCATCGTCGCCGGCCATGGCGATAACCAGATCAGCGACGGCCTGTGGCGGGCGGTGGACATCCTCATCGGCATTGCCCTGGCCCTGGCGTTTTCCTTCGCCATCCCGCTGTACGCGGTGTACTCCTGGCGCTACAACCTGGCCAGCGCCCTGCGCGACTGCGCGCAGTTGTACGGGCGGATCATCCAGGGCCAGTCGGTGACCGACGACGAGCACCTCAAGCTCCTGGGCCGGGTCAACAGCGCCATGCTGCAACTGCGTTCGCTGATGCCTTCGGTGTCCAAGGAAGTGCGGATTTCCATGACTGAACTGGACGCCATCCAGCGCCACCTGCGGATGTGCATCAGCACCCTGGAGATCCTCGGCAACACCCGCCCCGACGCCAGCGACCCGCACGCCATGGCGCAGATGCAACTGGCGCTCAAGGCCGAGCACCGGCAAATCCGCGTGCAACTGATCGGCATGGCCCGGGCCCTGCAAACGGGAGTCACCCAGCGCCTGGAGAAACCCCTGGACGGCCATGTCGATAACGCCCTGGAGGCGCCGCTGTACAGCGCCCTGGACGGTTATCGGCTGCTCACCCGGCAGTTGGCCGCGACCCTTGGCGAGATGCGCCAGCGATTGGCCAAGAGCGCCCGGCACTGGAAGATTTAAAACAGCTCGCGAAAGGGAATGAAACGCGCCGAGTCGCCCACCTGCAGGGTGTGGCCTTCAAGGATCTCCACCAGGCCATCGGCCCAGCTAGCCCCCAGCAGCACCCCCGAGCTCTGGTTCGGATAGAGCACGGCGCGGCCGTTTTCCAGGCGTGCCCGCAGGTATTCCCGACGGCTGCCGGCCTTGGGCCAGTTGAAGGCCACGCTGACCGGCACGCTCAAGGGCGCAACCTGTTCCACTCCCTGAATCCGCAACAGGTAGGCCCGGGCCAGCAGGCCGAAGGTCACCAGGGCCGAGGCCGGATTGCCCGGCAGGCCGATCACCGGCACCTGGCCGAAGTGGCCCACCGTCAACGGTTTTCCGGGTTTGATGGCGAGCTTCCAGAACAGCGGTCGGCCGTTGTTCCTCAGCACCTGGCCCAGGCAATCGGCATCCCCCGCCGAGACGCCGCCGGTGGTCAGGATCAGGTCCGCGCCGTGCTGCAACTGTTCCAGCCTGAGCCGAGTCTGCTGTGGCTGGTCGGGAAGAATCCCGGCGTCGATGACCTCGCAGCCCAGGGTGTCGAGCCAGTGGCGGAGCAAGGTGCGGTTGCTGTTGTAGATGCAACCCGGGCGCATGGGCATGCCCGGCTCCAGCAGCTCATCGCCGGTGGACAGCAACGCCACTCGCGGACGGCGCACCACTTGCAGCTCGGTGCAGCCCTGAGCGGCGGCCACCGCCAGTTCGAAAGGCCCCAGGCGCTTGCCGGCTTGCAACAGCACATCACCAGCCCGGTTCTCCTGGCCTTGGGGGCGGATGTTCTGTCCCGGTTTCAGCGCCTGGGTGAAGCGCGCCCGGCCATCCTCCAGCAACTCGACGTTCTCCTGCATCTCCACGCAGTCAGCGCCGGCAGGCACCGGGGCGCCGGTGAAGATCCGCGCACAGGTGCCCGGCTGCAAGGGGTCGCCGGGCTGACCGGCAAAGATCGTCTGTGACACCGCCAGTGGCTGGCCGTCCCAGTGCTGCAGGTTGAGGGCATAGCCGTCCATGGCGCTGTTGGCCCAGGGCGGCAGGTCCAGGGTCGCCAGCAGATCGCTGGCCAGCACCCGTTGCCGGGCATGGTCCAGGGCCAGGGTTTCGCTCTCTGGCAGGCGCTGGGTATCGGCCATGGCCAGCAGGCTGGCCAGTGCTTCTTCCAGCGGCATCAAGTGGCCCTGGCTCATCCCCGGGACTCGCAGGCCTGCACCGGCTTGAGGTGCGGCACGAAATTGCACGGCCGATGGCGAGCATCCAGTTGCTCGGCAAGGATGCCTTCCCAGGCGGTGCGGCAGGCCCCGGTGGAGCCCGGCAGGCAGCACACCAGGGTGCCGTTGGCCAGTCCGGCCAGGGCCCGGCTCTGTACCGTGGAGGTGCCGATATCGAGGATCGAGATGGCGCGAAACAGCTCGCCGAAACCGTCGATGTGCTTGTCCAGCAGGCAACTCACGGCTTCGGGGGTGCTGTCGCGGCCGGTGAAGCCGGTGCCGCCGGTGATCAACACCACCTGGATGCGCTCGTCGGCGATCCAGGCCGCCACCTGGGCGCGGATCTTGTACAGATCGTCCTTGAGCAGGTTGCGTTCGCTCAGGGTGTGGCCGGCTTCCAGCAGGCGACTGACCAGCAGTTGCCCGGAGGTATCCGTGGCGTATTCCCGGGTATCGCTGACCGTCAGCACGGCCATGTTCAAGGGTACAAACAACGCATCCGACTTCACGCTCATGTCATTCTCCGACCGGCAAGATAAAAACCATGAGTGCAGGCTAAAGGCCCGAAACCGCGGCTGTCTAATCGTTCTGGCTGACCGGATTATCGACCCGCTCTATCGTCACCCGGGGTTTGCCGTGGCGGTTGATAAAGCCCGTCAATCGGCCATTCAACACTTCCGATTGGACGTGCCCGAAGGACAATGCCATCGTTTGCGCCACCGACTTGATATGCGTCCCGCCATGACCCCGATCCAGCCTGCACCCGCCTGTTCCCTGCCCTGCTCGATCCTGCTGCTGGCCGGTGGCCGCGGCTCGCGCATGGGCGGCCAGGACAAGGGCCTGGTGACCTGGCACGGCCGGCCGCTGATTGCCCATGTGCAGGCGGTGGTGCGGCCCTTCAGCGATGACCTGATCATTTCCTGCAACCGCAACGCCGAGCAGTACCGGCCCTATGCCGATCGTTTGGTGGCGGATGAGCAGGAGGACTTTCCCGGCCCTCTGGCGGGCGTGCTGGCAGGCCTGGCAGTGGCCCGGCATCCCTGGCTGCTGGTGCTGGCCTGCGACGCGCCGCGGATCGATAGCGCGCTGATCCAGGCGCTGCTGGATGCCCGCGCAGAGGACGCCCCTCATCCGCTGATGGTGCAGCAGGCCGGGTACTGGCAACCCATGTTCAGCCTGATTCCCACGGCGCTGGCAGCGAGCTTGCGCCAAGCCTGGAACCTGGGTGAACGCAGCCTGCTGCGGGCCCTGGCGCCCCATGGACTGAGCGCCCTGCCCTGCGCCGCGGACGACCCGCGACTGAGCAATTTCAACACCCCTGAACTACTGTCTGAAACACACCCCTGGCCCTTGGCCTGAACGCCGAAGGTGTTCCCCGAAGGTCCGGCCCGGGAAGATTGAAGGCCTTTCCATAGGCCGGACACCTGCGTTAATACTGACTCCGATTTCCTCACAACAGGTGCCATTGTGGACATCAAGCAACTCAAGTTTCTCATCGCCCTGGAACAGACCCGGCACTTCGGCCAGGCCGCCGCGCGCTGCCACATCACCCAGCCGACCCTGTCCATGCGCCTGCGCAACCTTGAGGACGAACTGGACCTGATCCTGGTGACCCGGGGCCAGCGCTTCGAAGGCTTCACCGAGGCTGGCGAGCGGGTGCTGGCCTGGGCCAAGACCCTGCTGGCGGCCCATGACGGGCTGTTCGCCGAAGCCGCCGCCTGCCGTGGGCAACTGGTGGGTAACCTGCGCCTGGGCCTGGTGCCGCTGAGCGGCTTCAACCCCATCAGCTATGTACAGAAACTGTCGGCGAGCTTTCCCGAACTCAAGTTCAGCCTGTCGTCCGCCAGCTCCGACCGGATCATCGAGGACATCGGCAACAACCAGCTGGACCTGGGGGTCTGCTACCTGGACCACGTCAACCCCAACTACCTGGACTTCTTCGAGATCGGCGAGACCCGGGTCGGCCTGCTCTACGACACCCGGCACTTTCATTTCGAAGGCAGCGAGATGAGTTGGGAGGACGCCGCCGAGCTGCCCCTGGGGATGCTCAGCACCGGCATGCACTATCGCAAGTCCATCGACCTGAGCTTTCGCAGCCGCGGCCTCAACCCGACGCCGATCCTGGAGAGCGATTCCACCTACCAGCTGTTCCAGGCCATTCACGAAGGCTTCTGCTGCTCGATCATGCCGCTGGACAGCGGCCTGGATTCGCCCATCGACAACCTGGCCTTCATCCAGCTGCCGGATGCCAGCGTGCTGGCGCCCCTGGGCCTGGTGATGCGCAAGACCGAGCCGCGCTCGGCGATTGCCGAAAAGTGCTTTGCCGAAGCCAGGAAACTCTTTGCCATCAAGGGCGAATGAACGCCCCCGGAGCCAGCGTGCCCCGGAGTGAATCGACTGTATTGAGGTGTCGTCATGGTTTGCCGTATCGAACAATCGGAGCAACAGCCCGAGGCCAATGCACCGGCCCCCGCGCCGCAGCGCGTGGCCTATCGCGAATACAGCCCCGAGGGCGGGGTGGCCGAGGCGCCGCTGGCCGCGGAGATTGCCCTGGCCATCACCTACAACGGCCTGAGCCAGGCGGTGATGATGGTGTCTCCCGGCAACCTGGAGGATTTCATTCGCGGCTTCAGCATCACCAACGACATCGTCAGCGACCTCAGCGAAATCTACGACATCCGCCTGAGCCACTTTCCCCAGGCCTGCCAGGCCGATGTGCAGATTTCCAACCGGGCCTTCTGGGCCCTCAAGGACCATCGCCGGCAAATGGCCGGAACCAGCGGCTGTGGGTTATGCGGCGTGGAAGCCCTGGAACAGGCGCTACCGCAACTGCAGATCCTCGAACCTTCGCCGTTGCCCTGCGCCGAACACCTGCAGGGCCTGCGCGAGCGCATCGAACAGGCCCAGCACATGGCCCGCAGCAGCGGTGCCCTGCATGCGGCGCTGTATATCGACGAACAGGGTGAAGTGCGCCTGTGCCAGGAAGACATCGGCCGCCACAACGCCCTGGACAAACTGATCGGCGCCCTGCTGAACGCCGGGATCGATGGCCGCAAGGGCTTCACCGTGGTCACCAGCCGCTGCAGCCTGGAACTGATCCACAAGGCCGTGCGCGCCCGTCTCGGCACCCTGGTCAGCCTCTCCGCGCCTACCGCACTGACCGTGCAATGGGCCAACAAACACCACCTGAACCTGATTCACGTGCCCCACCGCAACGCCCCGCGGATCTACAGCCCGGTGTAAATGCACAACGCCGGATGACAGGCATCCGGCGTTGTCCCCCCCTTCCCTCAAGCCTCACTCACCGGCATAAGCTCAACGTTCTGCCGCTCAACGTTCTGCAACCCAGCGTTCGGCAGCCTGCCGGTCGCTCTCGCGTCCGTCGATCCAGCGTTCGCCGCCGGGGGTGACTTCGCGCTTCCAGAACGGGGCGCGGGTCTTGAGGTAATCCATGATGAAGGCGCAGGCCTCGAAGGCGGCTTGCCGGTGGGCACTGGCCACGCCGACAAAGACGATGGGCTCGCCCACCTGCAGCAACCCTACCCGATGCACCAGGCTCACCCGGTTCAGCGGCCAACGCTCCCGGGCCTGTTGCACGATGCCCTGCAGCGAGCGCTCGGTCATGCCCGGGTAGTGTTCCAGGTACAGGCTCTGTACCGCCTCCCCCAGGTTGAGGTCGCGCACATAACCGACAAAGGTCACCACCGCGCCGACACGGCTATCGCCGGCCTGCAGGCCGGCGTTGAGCTGATCCAGGTTGAAGGCCTGGGTCTGCACCTGAATGCTCATGCCTCAGCCCCCGGTCACTTGAGGAAAGAAGGCGATTTCATCGAAGTCCTCGATGACCGCATCGAGCTTGCACAGGTCCTGGTTCAACGCGCACATCAGGCTGCTTTCCCCCAGCACCGTGGCCCAGGTTTCACCCCGGGCCATCAGCAACTGGCGCACGTCATCGACGGTGTGCAGGTCGGGGTCCAGGGGCAGCTTCTCGCCGCCGCTGCCCAGCTGTTCCCGGTAGCGGGCAAAGTAATTGACCAGAATCATTGCGTTTCTCCAGCGATGAACAGCCCTGATTTGCCGCCCTGCTTCTTCAGCAGTTGCAGGCCCTCGATGACCATGCCCCGGTCCACCGCCTTGCACATGTCGTAGATCGTCAGCGCCGCCACGCTGGCGGCGGTCATGGCTTCCAGCTCGACCCCGGTGGCGCCGTTGAGCCGGCAGCAGGTGGTGATCCGTACCCGGTCCGGCGGCAGCGCTTGCAATTCGACGCGGATGCCGCTGAGCAGCAGCGGATGGCACAGGGGAATCAGTTCGTGGGTCTTCTTCGCCGCCATGATCCCGGCGATGCGCGCCACAGCGAACACGTCGCCCTTGGGGTGGCCGTTGTCCTGGATCAGTTGCAGGGTCGCCGGGAGCATGCGCACCCAGGCCTGGGCCTGGGCTTCGCGCTCGGTTGCGACCTTGCAGGTGACGTCCACCATGCTGGCCCGGCCCTGGGCGTCCAGGTGAGTGAGTTCGTTCATGTGCAACCTCGGATAAAGACAGTGGATCAGCTCAGGACATAGTCCACCGGCACCAGGGCCGGCGGCAGTTCTGTGGCCCCCAGGGCGTCGAGAATCTCGCGTTCGAGGGTGCGCACCAGGGCGTCCATCGGCAGGTCGTTCTCGTCGTGGCCAAAGGGGTCTTCCAGCTCGTCGCCAATGGCGTCCAGACCAAAGAAGGTGTAACTGACGATGGCGGTGAAGATCGGCGTCAGCCAGCCCAGGGGCTCGGCCATGGCAAAGGGCAGGAGGATGCAGAACATGTAGCTGGTGCGGTGCAGCAGCAAGGTGTAGGGGAACGGCAGCGGCGTGCCCTTGATCCGCTCGCAGGTGGTTTGCGCGGCGGTGATCCCGGACAGCAGATTGGCGATCAGCAGGTAGCGCCACTCGCTGATCACGCCCGAAGTCGCCAGGGCCGAGCACTGGCGCGACACCTGGCGCAGGATGCTGTCCGGCAGGTTCGGCGTCCGGGCCGCCGGCCAATGGCTGAGCCAGGTGCCTGCCGCGCTGAGCTCGTCCTCCTGGCGCAGCCGGGCCTTGAGGGCGTGGGCGAAACCGCACAGGTCGCGCAGGATGCTGCTGCGGGCCTGGGCATCGCCGAGCACCTGGGTCTCGCGGATCAGCGAGCGCACCTCGGTCAGCACCGCGCCCAGGGCCTTGCGCCCTTCGTACCAGCGGTCGTAACAGGCGTTGTTGCGAAAGCTCATGAAGATCGACAGCGACAGCCCGAGCAAGGTGAAAGGCGTGGCATTGACCTTGGAAAAGTACGCCGGGTGCAGGGTTTCGATCAGCACGATGGCCGAGGCCAGCAGGGTCACCAGCAGGCTGCGCAAGGCGATGCGCTTGGCAATCGAGCCCTTGAGGGAGATCAGCACGCTGATCAGGTTGGGTTTGGATCTGACGATCATCGGGGCGAAACCTTTGCACGATAAAAGGAAGCAATGAGTGGAGGCTCAGCCGCCGGTCATGTTCATGAAACGCACCACCTGGACCTCGTCGTTGAGCTCGAAATGGTGGCGATAGGGCTTGAGCTTCATCGCCTCGACAATGGCCCGCTGCAGGCGCTCGGCGTCGCCGGGATGAGCGCGCAGCACGGCCTTGAGGTCCACCGAGTGTTCGTTGCCCAGGCACAGCAGCAAGCGCCCTTCCACTGTCAGCCGTACGCGGTTGCAAGTGCCGCAGAAGTTGTGGCTGTGGGGCGAGATGAAGCCCAGGCGGATCTGCGGCGCCTCGGCCAGGCGCCAGTAGCGCGACGGCCCCTGGGTCGACTCGGCGGACTCCATCAGGGTGTAGCGCTCGGCGATCTGCTCACGGACCTGGGCGCTGGAAAAGAACGCATCGCTGCGGCTGTGCTCGCTGATGGTGCCCAGGGGCATCTCCTCGATAAACGAGATGTCCAGGCTGCGGTCGATGGCGAACGCCACCAGCTCGTTGATCTGCTGGTCGTTGCGCCCTTTCATCACCACGCAGTTGAGCTTGGTGCGCTCGAAGCCCGCGGCAATCGCCGCGTCGATGCCGGCGATGACCCGGGACAGGTCACCGGTGCGGGTCAGCTGACGAAACAGCGTCGGGTCCAGGCTGTCGAGGCTGATGTTCAGGCGCTTGACCCCGGCCTCGAACAGCGGCGCTGCCAGCTTGCCCAGTTGCGAGCCATTGGTGGTCATGCACAGCTCCCGCAGCCCCGACAATTGCCCGATGCGCTCGCACAGTTGCACCACCCCGGGACGGATCAGCGGCTCGCCACCGGTGAGGCGGATCTTGCGCGTACCCAGGGCGACGAAACGCTGCGCCAGCTGGTACAGCTCTTCCAGGGTCAGGATGCGTTGGCGCGGCAGGAACTGCATGTCCTCGGCCATGCAATACACGCAACGAAAATCGCAACGGTCGGTCACCGACATACGTAAATAGTCGACCCGTCGAGCAAAGCCATCCACCAATACTTGATCTGACATCACAGCCTCTGTCGACGCTTGCGACCTATAGGTCTTAGTTGTAGTTCGCGGCCAGAAACGACCGTTAAGGAGTTGTTGGCGGCAAGACTAATAGCCATTAAAAGTCACGTCCAATCGCTATTTGCAACTGATTGATCAATGCAATCTATCAACGAGAAAAACACCAACAACCAAGACCGAAAACTTAATCCAACCAATTGATTATTATCAATTTTAATCCGTGATAGAGCCTTTCGATCAGCCGGTCATTAATTGCGATTAGACAGCCGACACAGGGGCCGAATAGGCTTTATTCGTGGCCCATGAAACGGGCTCTTCAAGTGACTCGGTAACGCTAAGCAGATCCAAACTTAAACAGCTTCACAACAAAACCGCATTTAGCCTGTGCAGTAAAACAATCACTGACATTGATTCATTGTCGGGCGGTTGCCTGCGTGCGCTGTATTGGAGAAATATCATGAGCGAAGTTGATCGATATAAACCCTACAAGGGGGCGGCCGCCGGTTGGGGGGCACTGATCGCGGTGACCAGAAACTGGCTGGGCAGTGAAAACGCCTTCAAGAACATCCGCGCCATGCTCAAGACCAACCAGAACGGCGGCTTCGACTGCCCGGGCTGCGCCTGGGGCGAATCGCCGGAAAACGGCATGGTCAAGTTCTGCGAGAACGGCGCCAAGGCGGTCAACTGGGAAGCCACCGGGCGCCTGGTGAACCCGGCTTTCTTCAATAAGTACACGGTCTCGGCCCTGGCCGCGCAAAGCGACTACTGGCTCGAATACCAGGGTCGCCTGACTCACCCCATGCGCTACGACGCCACCCAGGACCGCTATGTGGAAACCACCTGGGACGAGGCCTTCGAGCTGATCGCCAGCCACCTCAAGGGCCTGGACTCGCCGAACCAGGCGGAGTTCTACACCTCGGGCCGGGCCAGCAACGAGGCGGCCTATCTGTATCAGCTGTTCGTGCGCGCCTATGGCACCAACAACTTTCCCGACTGCTCGAACATGTGCCACGAGGCCAGTGCCGTGGGCATGTTCGAAAGCGTCGGCGTGGGCAAGGGCACGGTGGTGTTCCATGACCTGGAAGAGGCCGACGCGATCTTCGTCATCGGCCAGAACCCCGGCACCAACCACCCACGGATGCTGGAGCCGCTGCGCGAGGCGGTGAAACGCGGTGCCCAGGTGATCTGCTTCAACCCGCTCAAGGAGCGCGGCCTGGAACGCTTCCAGCATCCGCAGCACCCGCTGGAGATGCTCACCAACGGCTCCGAGCCCACCTCCTCGGCCTACTTCCGCCCGGCCCTGGGCGGCGACATGGCGGCCTTTCGCGGCATCGCCAAGTTCCTCCTGCGCTGGGAGCGCGAGGCCCTGGCCAACAATGGCGAAGCGGTGTTCGACCGGGCCTTTATCGCCGAGCACACCTCGGGCCTGGACAGCTACCTGGCCGAGGTCGATGCCACGTCCTGGAACCACATCGTCGAGCAGTCCGGCCTGAGTCTGGCCGACATCGAGCTGGCGGCGCGCATGTACCGCAAGGCCAAGCGCGCGATCATGTGCTGGGCCATGGGCCTGACCCAGCACACCCATTCGGTGCCGACCATCCAGGAAGTGATCAACGTGCTGTTGCTGCGGGGCAATATCGGCCGCCCCGGCGCCGGCCTGTCGCCGGTGCGCGGCCACAGCAACGTGCAGGGCGACCGCACCATGGGCATCAACGAACTGGCGCCCACCGAGCTGCTGGATGCCCTGGAAACGCGCTTTGGCTTCAAGCCGCCACGGGAGCACGGGCACAACACGGTGATGGCGATCTCGGCCATGGAACAGGGCCGGGCCAAGGTGTTCATCGGCCTGGGGGGCAACTTCGCCCAGGCCACCCCGGACACCCCGCGCACCCACGCCGCCCTGCGCAACTGCGAACTCACCGTGCACATTGCCACCAAGCTCAACCGCAGCCATCTGGTGACCGGTCGCGAGGCGCTGATCCTGCCGTGCCTGGGCCGCACCGATATCGATATCCAGGCCAACGGCCCCCAAGGCATCACCGTGGAAGACACCTTCAGCATGGTGCACATCTCCCATGGCCAACTGAAACCCAAGTCGCCGCACCTGCGCTCGGAACCGGCAATCATCGCCGGCATCGCCAACGCCACCCTGGGCCAGCACCCCATCGACTGGCTGTGGACCATCGAAGACTACGGACGCATCCGCGACCTGATCGCCGACACCATCCCGGGGTTCGAGGACTTCAATCTCAAGCTGCTGCACCCCGGCGGTTTCCACCTGGGCAACGACGCCACCCAGCGGCGCTGGAACACCGCCACCGGCAAGGCGCGCTTCATCCCCAGCGTGCTGCCCGAGCACCTGATCAGTGCCGGGGTGCGCAAGCTCAAGGTCAAGCCGGACCTGATCCTGCAGACCATGCGTTCCCACGACCAGTACAACACCACCCTGTATGGCCTGGATGACCGCTATCGCGGGGTCTACGGCATGCGCGAGGTGCTGTTCGCCAATGAACAGGACATTCGCCAGCTGGGCTTCGAGCCGGGGCAGAAGGTCGACATTGTCTCGCTGTGGGACGACGGCCGGGAGCGTCGGGTCAGCGGTTTCACCTTGATCGCCTACGACATTCCCGCCGGCCAGTCCGCCGCCTACTACCCGGAAACCAACCCCCTGGTGCCCCTGGAAAGCTATGGCGACCGCACCTACACGCCGACCTCCAAGTTCATCGCCATCCGCCTGGAGCCGGCTGCGGCCAGCAACCTGATCCAGTCCGTCGGCGTGTGACCCAGCCTGGGGCGGCGCGATCGCCACCCCAGCCTTCACCCGCGCAGTGCCCCTGCCCCCGTCGCGAGCCCACAGGTTCGCGACGGCCGCGCAGTGCCTGCACGGGCATCAAGCCATTACGAGGGTATCGTCATGTTTCATCTACAGGCGCTCGACCTTGCACGCATCCAGTTCGCGTTCACGGTCTCGTTCCACATCATCTTTCCCGCCATCACCATCGGCCTGGCCAGTTTCCTGGCGGTGCTCGAAGGGCTGTGGCTCAAGACCCACAACAGCACCTACAAGGACCTGTATCACTTCTGGTCGAAGATCTTCGCCGTCAACTTCGGCATGGGCGTGGTCTCCGGGCTGGTCATGGCTTACGAGTTCGGCACCAACTGGAGCCGCTTCTCGGACTTTGCCGGGAGCATCACCGGCCCCCTGCTGACCTACGAGGTGCTGACCGCGTTCTTCCTTGAAGCGGGCTTTCTCGGGGTCATGCTGTTCGGCTGGAACCGGGTCGGCCGCGGGCTGCACTTCTTCGCCACGGTGATGGTGGCGATCGGCACCCTGATCTCGACCTTCTGGATCCTCGCCTCCAACAGCTGGATGCAGACGCCCCAGGGCTTCTCCATCGTCGATGGGCGGATCATGCCTATGGACTGGCTGGCGATCGTCTTCAACCCGTCGTTCCCCTTCCGCCTGGCGCACATGGCGATTGCCGCCTTTGTCGCCACGGCGTTCTTCGTCGGATCAAGCGCCGCCTGGCACCTGCTTCGGGGCAACGACACGCCGCCGGTGCGCAAGATGCTGTCCATGGCGCTGTGGATGGCGCTGATCGTGGCGCCGATCCAGGCGGTGGTCGGTGACGCCCACGGCCTCAACACCCTGGAACATCAACCGGCAAAAATCGCCGCCATCGAAGGCCACTGGGAAAACCACGGCAGCGAACCCTCGCCCCTGGTGCTGTTCGGCATTCCCAACATGGACGGCGAGAAAACCGACTA
>NZ_MOAK01000066.1:52153-53788 GCF_003732485.1 Pseudomonas protegens | reverse complement strand
CCGGGGTGCTGGGCCTGCTGTTGCGGCGTAACGGCGCGCTGTACCGCAACCGCCTGTTCCTGCGCCTGGTGCTGCGGATGGGTCCCACCGGCCTGATCGCCATGCTGGCGGGCTGGATCACCACCGAAGTCGGGCGCCAGCCCTGGGTGGTGTACGGCCTGCTGCGCACCAGCGACGCCGCGTCCAACCACAGCGTGACCCAACTGAGCATCTCCCTGGCGCTGTTCGTGGTGATCTACTTCTCGGTGTTCGCGGTGGGCATCGGCTACATGATGAAGCTGGTGCGCAAGGGCCCTCAGCCCCACCACGAGCACCCGCCGACCCACCCTGTCGGCCAGGAGCCAACGCCGCGCCGTCCACTGTCCGCCATCGCCGAGACCTTTGCGTCCAGCGACCAACACCACTGAAACAAGGGATATCGACATGACGATTCAAGGCATAGACCTGTCGTTGATCTGGGGCGTGATCATTGCCTTCGGGGTGATGATGTACGTGATCATGGACGGCTTCGACCTGGGGCTGGGGATTCTCTTCCCGCTGATCCCCGATGCCCGGGAACGGGACGTGATGATGAACACCGTGGCCCCGGTCTGGGACGGTAACGAGACTTGGCTGATCCTCGGTGGCGCAGCGCTGTACGGGGCCTTTCCCCTGGCCTACTCGGTGATTCTCGAAGCCCTGTACCTGCCGCTGATCTTCATGCTGGCGGGGCTGATCTTCCGCGGCGTGGCCTTCGAGTTCCGCTTCAAGGCCAGCCCGCAGAAGCGCCACATCTGGGACTGGGCCTTTATCGGCGGCTCGCTGTTGGCGACCCTGTGCCAGGGCATCGTGATCGGCACTTACATTTCCGGCATCCCGGTGGTCAATCGCCAGTTCGCCGGCGGTTCCCTGGACTGGCTGGCGCCCTTCCCGCTGTTCTGCGGCCTGGGGCTGATCGTGACCTATGCGCTGCTGGGCAGCACCTGGCTGCTGGTCAAGACCGAGGGCATGCTCGAAGCGCGCATGCGCCACTACACCCGGCCCCTGGCGTTCGCGCTGATGGTCGTGGTGGCGGTGCTCTGCGTCTGGACCCCATTGCTGCACCCGGAAATCGCCACCCGCTGGTTCAGCCATGCCCATATCGTGATCTTCGGCGTGCTGCTGGTGCTGGGCCTGCTGGCGTTGTGCGGACTGCTGGGCACCTTGCGCCAGCATCATTCCCACTGGCCCTTCGTGTTCACCCTGGTGCTGGTGTTCCTCGGCTACATCGGCCTGGCGTTCAGCATCTGGCCGAACATCGTGCCGCCGTCCATCAGCCTGTGGGACGCGGCCTCCCCCCTGTCCAGCCAATTGTTCATCCTGATCGGCACCCTGTTCATCCTGCCGATCATCCTGATGTACACCTGCTGGAGCTACTACGTGTTCCGCGGCAAAGTGAGGATTGGCGATGGCTACCATTGATCGAGCAAAGCCCCTGACCAGCCAGCCCTGGCACCGGCAAGTGGCGCAGTTGAGCCTGCTGTTCTTTGGCCTGGTGCTGATGCTCGCCTGCAGCGGCGCACTGATGCTGGAGCTGGCTCATGGATAAGGTCACGACCCAACCTGCGCAACCGGCACCCGGCTGGCAGCGCCTGCTGTGGATGCTCGGCATCTGGC
>NZ_MOAK01000066.1:51009-52061 GCF_003732485.1 Pseudomonas protegens | reverse complement strand
GCGGGGGGCGGGGGTTTTGCCGTTTACTGGCCGGCTGCAGCGCGCTCGGCCAGGTCTTCCAGCAGATCGGCGGACGGCACGAAGAACAGCCCGCCGGTGACCGCGGTGCTGAAGTCCAGCAGGCGATCGTAGTTGCCCGCCGGGCGACCGACGAACATGTTCTCCAGCATCTGCTCCACCGGCCGTGGCGAGCGGGCGTAGCCGATGAAGTAGGTGCCGAACTCCCCGGCGCCCGGACGGCCAAAGGGCATGTTGTCGCGCAGGATCTTCACCTCCTCGCCGTTCTCTTCCAGGGTGGTCAGGGAACTGTGGGAACAGCTGGGTTTGACTGAATCATCCAGCTCGATATCCGCCAGCTTGGTGCGGCCGATGATGCGTTCCTGAGCCTCCACCGTCAGCTCGTTCCAGGCCGCCATGTTGTGCAGGTACTTCTGCACCAGCACGTAGCTGCCATTGCAGAACGGCGGGTCCTCATCGCCGATCAGGGTGAAATCCACGGCCTCGCGGCCTTCCGGGTTCTCGGTGCCGTCGACGAAGCCGACCATGCTGCGCATGTCGAAATAACGAAAGCCCTGGACCTCGTCCACCACCTTGACCGCATCCCCCAGAGGCTTGAGCAGTTGCGTGGCCAGTTCGAAGCACAGGTCCATCTGCTCGGCGCGGATGTGCAGCAGCAGGTCGCCCGGGGTGGATGGCGCGCGGCGCCCTTCCACGCCCACTTCACGAAAGTCGTGCAACGAAGCCGGACGCGGGCCACCGAACAGCCGGTCCCAGGCACTGGAGCCAAAACCGCAGACACAGGACAAATTGCCCCCCGGCACGCGCTTGCCCACCGAACGGGTCAGGGCGGCGACATCGGCGCACCACTCACGCACGGTTTTCGCCGCGCTGGCGCCGGGGGCCAGGGTGGCGACGATAAAGATGGCGCTACGGGTGATGGGGTTGCAGATGGCTTGCGGCTCGGGCTTGCGCTCGGCCAGGGAGTAAGGCTGGGTCATTATGGTTTCCACAGGCTGCGGTCGGAAAAATCACCGACAGGAAAATAGCAGATT
>NZ_MOAK01000066.1:43915-50986 GCF_003732485.1 Pseudomonas protegens | reverse complement strand
GGCCGTGGCGAGGGCGCTTGCTGCCGCTGGGAGGCCGAGCGCGAGCCAGCTCCCTCGCCACGTACCGACTCAGGATGCGGTGCTCCCCAGGGTCGAGCGCAGCACCCGCACCGGCACCGATTTGTAGGACGGCGTGCCGCTGTCCACATCCAGGTAGTCCAGGGGCACCAGGCGGTTGGCCTCGGGGTAATAGGCGCCTACTGTGCCCGGGGCGATCTTGTACTCGATGGCGGTGATGTTTTCGTAACGCAGGCGACGCCCGCCGATGACCGTCTCGATGTCCACCAGGTCGCCGTGGGCCAGGCCACGGGCGGCCAGATCCCCGGGGCTGATGAACAGCACGTCGCGCCGGCCGAAAACCCCGCGATAGCGGTCGTCCAGGGCGTAGATGGTGGTGTTGTACTGGTCGTGGCTGCGCAGCGTGATCAGGCGCAGCACATCGGCGCCGTCCACTTCCTTGTCCTCGTGCAGCCCGGGAAAGACAAAGAACTCGGCCTTGCCCGAGGGCGTCAGCCATTGCCGTTCGGCCGCCGCCAGGGGCATGCGGAAACCACCCGGTACACGGATGCGGGCGTTGTAGTCGTCGAAGCCGGGGACGGTCTGCTCGATCAGGTCGCGGATCTTGTCGTAGTCGGCCACCAGTTCCAGCCAGGGCACGCGGCTGCCGGGCAGCGTGGCCTTGGCCATGCCGGCGACGATCGCCGGTTCCGAGAGCAGCAACGGCGACGCCGGGGTCAGCTTGCCCGCCGAGGCGTGGACCATGGACATCGAGTCCTCCACGGTGATGGCCTGGCGCAGGCCGTCCTGCAGGTCCAGCTCGGTACGGCCCAGGCAGGGCAGGATGAAAGTCTCCTTGGCCACCAGCAGATGGCTGCGGTTGAGCTTGGTGGCTACGTGAACGCTCAGGTCGAGCTTGGCCATGGCCGGGAAACACTGGCCAGGGTCCGGCAGGGCCACGGCGAAGTTGCCCCCCAGGCACAGCAGCGCCTTGGCACTGCCGGCAATCATCGCTTGCATCGCCTGCACCGCATCATGGCCGTGGGCCGAAGGCGGCTTGAAGCCGAACGCCTGTTCGAGCTTGTCGAGGAACGCCTTCGAAGGTTTCTCGGTAATGCCCACGGTGCGGTTGCCCTGCACGTTGGAGTGCCCGCGCAACGGGCAGATCCCCGCCCCTGGCTTGCCCAGGTTGCCCCGCAGCATCAGCAGGTCGCAGATCAGCCGCACATTGGCGGTGCCTTCGTTGTGCTGGGTGATGCCCATGCCGTAGGTGACGATGGTGGCATTGGACTTGGCGTAAGCCGCCGCGACCATTTCCAGGTCCGCCTGGTGCAGGCCGCTGGCCTGTTCGATGTCCGCCCAGGCGGTGGCGTGCAGATCCGCCACCAGGGCCTCGAAGCCCAGGGTGTGCTCGGCGATGAACGCCTGGTCGAGGACTTGCCCGAGGCTGTCCTCCAGGGCCAGCAGGGCCTTCATGATGCCCTTGATCGCCGCCGCGTCGCCGCCGGCCTTGACCTGGAAATACGACGAGGCAATGCGGGTCGAACCGTAGGTGGCCATCTCCACCATGTTCTGCGGGTCGGCGAAGCGTTCCAGGGCGCGCTCGCGTAGCGGATTGAAGACCATGATCGGCACCTTGCGCCGTGAGGCTTCATGCAGGGTGCCCATCATCCGCGGGTGGTTGGTGCCCGGGTTGTGGCCGATGGAGATGATCAGCTCGCAGAGGTCGAAGTCCTCCAGGGACACCGTGCCCTTGCCGATGCCGATGGAGCGCGGCAAGCCGACACTGGTGGGTTCGTGGCACATGTTCGAGCAATCGGGAAAGTTGTTGCTGCCGTATTCCCGGGCGAACAGTTGGTACAGGTAGGCCGCTTCGTTGGAGGCGCGACCGGAGGTGTAGAACTCCACCTGCTCCGGTTGCAGGCCGCGCAGGATCTGACCAATGCGCTCGAACGCCGCCTGCCACGACACCGGCTTGAAGGTGTCGCTGGCACGGTCATAAACCAGAGGCTCGGTGAGGCGGCCCAGGTCTTCGAGCTGGTAGTCGGAACGCTGCAACAGCGAGGTCAGCGGATGCTCGGCGAAGAAGGCCGGGGTCACGCGTTTGTTGGTGGCTTCCCAGGTCACTGCCTTGGCGCCGTTTTCACAGAACTGGAAGGTCGACTTGTGCTCCTTGTCCGGCCAGGCGCAACCGGGGCAATCGAAGCCATCGGGCTGGTTGGTGCGCATCAGAGTCAGCGGCGCCTTGAGGGTGTCCATCTGTTCGCGCACCGCGGTGGCGGTGGCCTTGAGTGCGCCCCAGCCACCGGCGGGGCCATCGTAGTTGCGGATTCCGGGAACCTTGCGTCGAGTGCTCATGATCGCTCCAGGGCCGACCCGGCACGACGCGAGTCGGTGGTTGCGGATGGTCGAGGCGTACCCGGGCGGGTTGCCAGGGGCCTGGATCACTGGGGGAAAGTGCGTGGCCAATCGGCCGACACTGGATAAAAACTAGCGCTGCGCCCCGGCCTGTCAAGGTCAGGTGCCGACCGGTACAGGCGCGGCGCTAGCAACCGGGTCAACGGGCGTGGAACCCATTGCAGGTTCCCGCCCAGCTTCCCCTGCACTCATTGCAAAACGCTGCGCCGACGTTTGAGGGTCCAGCCCTGCTGCATGCCGGCGGCGGCCAGCAGAATCGCGCCGACGCCCACCCATTGCAGCAGGCCCAGGCGATGACCGAAGGCCAGCCAGTCGACGAAGATCGCCGCGATCGGATAGATGAAGGACAAGGCCCCGGTCAACGCCGTCGGCAACTTCTGAATCGCCCCGTACAGCAGCACATACATCACCCCGGTATGCACGATGCCCAGGGTCAGCAGGCTGGCCCAGGCCGTGGCCTGCTGGGGCGGCGCGCCGAGGTTGGCCCAGGGCGCCAACAACAGCACCCCGGTACAGACCTGGATCAGCGCAATCAGGTGTGGCGGCGTACCGCTCAGGCGCTTGATCAGCAACGCGGCGAAGGCGTACAGCAAGGCCGCGCCCAGGGCCAGGGCGATGCCCAGCAGGTAGTCGTTGCCGGTTTCGCCCTGGGCGCCGTGGGCACTGACGATGGCCAGCATCCCGGCAAAGGACAGGCACAGCCAGAACAGCTTCTGCGGGGTGATCTTCTCCCCCAGGAACAACGCCCCCAGGGCCACCAGGATAAAAGGCTGGACGTTGTACACCGCAGTGCCGATGGCGATCGAGGCTCGGGAATAGGAGCCGAACAGCAGCACCCAGTTGCCGACAATGGCCACGCCACTGAGCACCGCCAGGATCAGCGTGCGCCTGGTCAGAATATTCTTACGAAGAAAACCGAAAGCGCCGCAAATCAGCAGCAAGGTCGCGGCGCCGAACAGGCAACGCCAGAACACCACGTCCAGTACCGGTTGCCCGGACACCAGGACGAACCAGCCGATGGTTCCGGAAATCAGCATGGCAGCGGTCATTTCCAACGATCCGCGACGAGTCAGTGCATCCATCATCAAGCTCCTCTGGCAATGGGCAAATTATGCCCAGCGCGACCTGTCCATCGCCAGATCAAAACCTAGGCTAGACTGCATCAAGGCCTTTTTTATAAAGGCAAAATAGCCATCCTACCTAACGAGATCGCCATGCTTGATGCCATCGACCAGGCACTGATCAGTGCCCTGATGCAGGACTCCCGCCGCTCCCTCAAGGCGCTGGCGCAGATCAGCGGACTGTCTGCCCCCAGCGTCGCCGAACGTTTGAAAAGATTGGAAGAACGCGGCGTGATCAGTGCCTATACCCTGGAGATCGACGCAAAACTTCTGGGCTACCAGTTGCAGGCCATCGTCCGCATTCGTCCCTTGCCGGGCAAGCTGCAGGAGGTGGAACGGCAGATCCTGGCGATTGCCGAGTTCACCGAATGCGACAAGGTCACCGGTGACGACTGCTTTATCGCCCGCCTTCAGGTGCGCTCCATGGAACAGCTGGACAGCCTGCTGGACCGCCTCAACCATTTCGCCGAAACCAACACCGCGATCATCAAGAAATCGCCGATCAAGCGGCGTTTGCCGCCCCTGGAGTGAACGCCTCTCCCGGGGCGCGAAAGGAGGCAGATTCGACAAAAAAAGCCGCTGAAACGCCTGCGCTAGAGGCATTTCTTACAAGATCATTAGTAATCCCCCTACAACTTCTCAGGAAATTTCCTGGAAAACATAAGACGATTCTTAAAGTGCCGCAGACGTCTTTTTGGCGCCAATTTCAGTGATACCCTGCGAATCCTCTGACGACCCCACAAGCAAAATGCCCGCTCCTTGATAGGACGCCGCGCGTTTTTGTGGGCTCATGCCTGCCGAAAAGCCGAGTAAACAAAAACGATGCCGATCCGCGTCCAGATAGCCGATGACCATCCCCTGACTCTGATTGGGATCCACACCCTGCTGGAGAGCCGTGCCGACCTGGAGGTCGTCGCCCAGGCCCACAGCGTGGAAACCCTGCTGGAGAACCTGCAGCGCCAGCCCTGCGACCTGCTGCTGACCGACTTGATGATGCCCGGTGGCGACCAGGTGGACGGGATTCGTCTGATCCGTCGCCTGCGCTCGCTGTATCCGAAACTGGCGATCGTGGTGATCACCATGCTCGACAACCCGGCGCTGATCAGCAGCGTGCTCAAGCTGGGGATCCAGGGGCTGGTGAGCAAGCGCGGGTTGCTCAATGACCTGCCCAAGGCAGTCGCCGCCACCCCGCGCTCGCCCTTTGTCTCGGCGTCGATCCAGCACTTGCTGGACACCAGCATCGCGCTGCACGGCAAGCCGCTGATGCAGCCCGAGCAACTGTCCGCGCGGGAGATCGAGGTGCTGCGCCTGTATGGCACCGGCATGAGCATAGGCGCCATAGCGCTGCACCTGTGCCGCAGCAAACAGACCATCAGCACGCAAAAAAGCAGCGCCATGCGCAAGCTCGGCCTGGACACCTCGGCCAGTCTGTTTCTCTACATTCAGGAACACGGCCTTTCCTGAGTCGCCCTGTGCGGCAAAATCCCGGAGCTTACCCCCTATGCCCCTGATTTCGCTTTCCTTCGTGCGCCGGAGGATGCGGCGCTTTTGCCTGCTGTTCATTCCTCTGACGCTCCTGAGCACGCCGCCAACCGCCCGCGCCGATAACCCGGACACCGCGACAGACGGCAACCTGCCATTGAACAAGCTGCTGGCGATGCGCAACAGCCTGCCGCGCAAGACCCTCAAAGTAGCCCGCGTCGTGCCTCCCGACCGGCCTCTGGAGAGCGCCGGCAATCAGGTCTTGACGTCGATCTCCGATGACTACCTGAAACTGATCGGTGAACAACTGGACCTGCGCTTTCAAAATGTCGAGGTGCCTTCGCCCCAGGCCGCCGTCCAAGCGCTGCGGGAGCACCGGGTCGATCTGCTGGCCCGGGCCACCGAGTTCGAGGAGGCCAACCCTAACCTGCGCCTGAGCCTGCCCTACCTGCGCAACCAGCCGATCATCGTCGGCCGCACCAGCGACCAGAGCCTGCCCCTGGACCTGCAGAACAAACAGGTACTGGTGCTGGAAAACTACCTGCAACCGGAGCAGGTCCGCCAGGCTTACCCCCAGGCGCTGATACGCAGCGTGCGCACCACGGCACTGGCCTTCGAACAAGTGGCCCAGGGCGAAGCGGATGCCTTTATCGGCGATCAGTTCCGCGCCAACCTGTATCTGCAGGCACGCCCGGACCTGGCCCTGCACAACAAGTTTTCCGCGCACCTGCCCACCACCGGCTTCGCCTTCGCCGCACGCCGCGACGAGCCCACCCTGCTGGCCCTGCTCAACCATGTGCTGCACAGCATTCCCGAGACACAGAAACTCAAGGTCCAGCAGCGCGCCAGCCACGGCCCCTTCCCCTACTCCCCCACCGATGCCTTCATGCTCAGTTCCCAGGAACTGGCGTGGCTGAAGAATCATCAGCAGATCAACCTGCTGGCCCAGGAGGCTCCGCCCTACCTGTATATCGACAGCGACGGACAGTGGGCGGGACTGAGCATCGACCTGCTGCAGACCCTGGCCAGCTCGTTTCGCCTGAAACTGAACATCCAGCCCAGCCTGTCCCGCAGCGACGATCTGGAACAGTTGAGCCAGGGCCGGGCCGATCTGACCAGCCGCACCCTGGGCATCGTCGACGGTGCGCAGGGCGTGCGTTTCAGCCAGCCCTATGGCACCCGCACCTGGACCTTCATCATCCGCACCGGCGACAGCTCTCCCAGCTCCCTGGAAGCGTTGGAAGGCCGCAAGCTTTCGCTGTCGCGCCATCACCCGCTGTATGACCATCTGCGCCTGCGCTACCCCAAGATCGAGCTGCTGCTCACCGAGAACTACCAGCAATCCCTGGACCTGGTGCTGCAGCACCGGGTAGATGCCACCCTGGACAGCCTCAGCGCCAGCCAGACCCAACCCGGCGCGGGCCTGCAATACGGCCTGTCGATCAAGGCCACACCCAGCCCCCATCAATTCGCCGTGGCGGCGAACGCCGGCGAATTGCTGAGCATCCTCAACAAGCTGCTGGACTCGCTGTCGCGCACCCCGCAGAGCGATATCCAGGTGGTCGCCGAACACCCCCGGGACAACTTCTGGCAATGGGCGGCCGAACAGGCCTGGCACATCGGCATCGTGGCGCTGGTGATCTTCGTCCTGTCCCTGCTGTGGAACTGGCGACTGAAGATCCAGGTCAAGGAGCGGATCTGCGCGCAGACCCGGCTGCAGGACAAACTGGCGTTCCAGTTCTCCCTGCTCAATGGCCTGCCGACGCCCCTGTACGTGTGCGACCTGCGCGGACGCCTGAGCACCTGCAACCGTGCCTACGAAGAGTTTTTCTCCACCGCCGAGGATCTGGTCCAGAACTGCCTGCCTACCGAACAGCCGAACATGCCGGTGGACTTCGCGCAGATCCTGCAGGACGAACACCGGCAACTGCTGAACAACCACCGGCCGCGGTTTCTCGACACCAGCCTGGTGATCAAGGGCGAGCAGCGCTACCTGTATCAGTGGCTCGTGCCGTTCTACAACGCCCGGGGCCAGTTGCAGGGGCTGCTGGGG
>NZ_MOAK01000066.1:42527-43865 GCF_003732485.1 Pseudomonas protegens | reverse complement strand
AAGCAGATGGCGCTCAAGGCCAGTGCCGCCAAGAGCGAGTTCCTGGCCTCCATGAGCCACGAACTGCGCACCCCGCTCAATGCCCTGGTGGGCCTGCTGGAGCTTGAAACCAGCGGCCGCAACACGCCCTCGCACAACCTGCGGGTGGCCCAACAATCGGCGACGTCGATGATCGACCTGATCGGCAACATCCTCGACCTGGACAAGATCGAGAGCGGCCTGATGCAACTGGCCCCTCACCCCACGGCCCTGGAACCGCTTTTGACCAACAGCCTCGGCCTGTTCGCCGCCCAGGCCCGGGAAAAGAACCTGCAACTGCACTTCGATTACCAGGCCGACAGCCAGCGCCTGCACTGGGTCGACTCCCTGCGCCTGCAGCAGATCTTCCACAACCTGATCAGCAACGCGCTGAAGTTCACCGACCACGGCAGCATTGAGGTCCGGGTCAAGGAGCTCCCGCTGCGCGAAGGCGTAAGCCTGCTGACCCTGAGTGTCTGCGACACCGGCATCGGCATCCCCCTGGCCTTGCAGCCCTTGATCTTCGAGCCCTACCGCCAGGCCAGCGCCCGCACCGCGCACCTGTACGGTGGCTCGGGCCTGGGCCTGAGCATTTGCAGCCAGCTGAGCCAGTTGATGGATGGCCATATCTGGCTGGAAAGCGAACCCGGCCGGGGTTGCTGCGTGCATGTGGAACTGCCCCTGAGCTGGCAGTTGCCCCTGGCGCCATCACCCGAACCGCTGACGCCACAACAGCAGGCGGCCGAATCGCTGCGCGTGCTGGTGGTGGACGACGTCTCCACCAATGGCCTGGTGCTGACCCTGCAACTGGCCCGCCTGGGCCATCAGGCCGAGCATGTGTGCAGCGGCGAACAAGCCTTGCTGGCTCTGAGCGAATCGCCCTACGACGTGCTGATCAGCGACTGCAACATGCCGGACATGGACGGCTACGCCCTGACCCGTGCGGTGCGCGAAGACGAGCGGCGCCGGGGCATGGCGCCGCGCCTGATCATCGGCTATACCGCCAGCGCCCTGAGCAACGAGGCCACCCAGTGCTCCAACGCCGGGATGAACGATTTGATGATCAAGCCGGTGACCCTGGCGCGCCTGCGGGAAGTGCTCGGCAGCCACGCGCCGGCTGACGAAGAAGCGGAGCACGAACGCTCGTTCAACCTCGACCACCTGGACGAAGTGGGCAAGAACAGTGCGATCCTGCGCCGGCGCATTCTCCTGGAACTGACCAAGAACCTGCAGCAGGAAATCGCCCAGTTGCGCGAGACCGATCTGACCGCGGCTCCCCAGACCATCGGCGACCTGAGTCATCGCCTGACGGGCGTGGCT
>NZ_MOAK01000066.1:7664-42498 GCF_003732485.1 Pseudomonas protegens | reverse complement strand
CTGATCGGTGCCGGCGAAATGGCCGCGGCCTGCCATGGGCTGCGGCAGGTCGATGTCCGGCAGCCTGATGCGGTGCGTTGCTGCCAGGCCAGGCTGCTGGCGTCCATGGACCGCATCTTCGAACAGGCCAAGACCGACCTCGCTGCCCTGCGTCAGCCCCTCAGGCCCTGGTCCCGGGGCATCGCCCGGGCGCCCCTGGTGCACTCTCGTACACGTCCCATATGAAGCGGCACCTACCCTTCCTACTCTGGCACCTGCTTTCGGGGGGCGCCAGACAGGGATGCCAGACTCAACTTGAGCCAACCCATTCCTCCCCACGATCGCCTGTTGAATCCAATAATTTCCAACCAAGGATCAATCGATGATCACGTTGCACCGAGTCCGTTCATTCCTCAAGTTGCCATTGGCCATGGCCATCGGCATGGCGTCGCTAGCCGCTCAACAAGCCAGCGCCCACGGCTACATCGAAAGCCCGAAAGCCCGTGCGTTCATGTGCAGTGCCGGTGGCGGCAACCAGAACGGCAACTGCGGCCCCGTGGCCTATGAACCGCAAAGCGTCGAGTACTTCGGCAGCCCGGGCGGCGGCCGCGAGCACTTCCCGAGCAACGCCAAGGCCTGTACCGGCGACTTCCGCGCCTGCGGCCCGGCCGACGGCACCATTGCCGCCGGCGGCATGACCAGCTTTGCCAAGCTCAACGAACAGTCGAGCAGCCGCTGGACCAAGAACACCATCAAGCCGGGCCCGCAGACCTTCACCTGGAAGTACACCGCCGGCCACGCTACCCGCTACTGGCAGTTCTATATCACCAAGAAAGACTGGAACCCGAACCAGCCGCTGACCCGCGACTCGTTCGAGATGACGCCGCTGCTGGATGAAAAGTGGAACGGCAGCATGCCGGCCAAAGCCGGGGAGAAGACCAAGCACGTGGTCAATATCCCTGCCGACCGCAGCGGTTATCACGTGATGCTGGCGACCTGGAAAGTCCACGACAACTCCAACACTTTCTATTCGGTGGTGGACCTGAACATCGATAACGCCAACGCCGTTGCTTCCCAGTGGAACGATATCGGCGCGGTGCAGCCCGAACCGCTGAAGGTCGGCGACAAGGTCATGACCCGGGTGTTCACCAACAGCGAGCAACAGGCCAGGCAAGTGGTGCTGAACATCGATTCGGCGGAACTGGCCAACGAAAACGTCTGGCCGTTCGAACTGGCGAAGAAGGTCAACGCCGCCAAGCTCGGCTACCAGATGGGCCTGCTGGACGACAAGGATCAGGTCGTGCCCAACCGTGGCAAGAACAGCATTTTCGTCAACAAGGGCAGTGACATCAGCAATGTGATCATCGCCAAGGAACTGGCCGGCCAGCCAAGCGAGCTCAGCGTCACCGGCATGCTGCCTGAATACACCGCGAAGAACGGCCAGGTCGACCTGCACTTCAACGCCATCGTCAAGGCCAGCGACCCGAAAGACGACTACATGATCTACGCCAAGGTGTTCGACACCGCAGGCAGGACCCTGGCCTATGAACATGCACCGATCGGCAACCTGACTCCGCACTTCTCGATCTCGTTGAAAGACACCAAGGCTGGCAAGTACGACCTGGTGGTGGTCTCCAGTTCGAAGAAAGGCCAGTTGATGCAGCAAACCGCACGCTTCACCGTGAAGGCTCAAGAGAACATCGATGGCGGTGACAAGCCAGGCAACGGCGGTGACAAGCCCGTTGAAGGCGGCAAGTACGACCACGTCTTCCCGCAAGGGCTGAGCACCTACAAGGCCGGCACCCTGGTACTGCAGCCCAAGGACGGCAAGACCTACAAGTGCAAGCCGTTCCCCTACGGCGGCTACTGCGTGCAATGGAAAGCCAGCGCCACTCAGTACGAGCCGGGGACCGGCAGCCACTGGACCATGGCCTGGGATCGCCAATAACCATTAAAGCGAAGGTTGGACCCTTGAGCGTGGCATGTGAATGCCACGCTTTTTTTTGCCCGTAGATCCGGAACGGGAGCACGACTCTCGTACTCGTCCCATGGGACCTCTCTGCCCCGCCACGTAGTCTGCCCCTGTTCTCGAGGATGCGTCGGCACGCAAGCCAGCGGCCCCATCAGACTGGCCCCCACCCGGGATCCTGTGTATCCATTTCCACTTGTTCAAGGCTTTCTCAATGATCAACTCCAACCGAGCCCGCTCGCTCCTCAAACTGCCTCTGGTCCTGGCCATGGGCGCTGCCGGCCTTGCCGCTCAACAGGCGTCCGCCCACGGTTACATTGAATCCCCCAAAGCTCGTTCCTTCATGTGCAGCAGCGGTGGCGGCAACCTCAACGCCAACTGCGGCGCCATCACCTACGAACCGCAGAGCGCCGAGTACATCGGTCGTCCGGGCGGTGGTCTCTCGCACTTCCCAAGCAGCGCCCAAGCTTGCACCGGTGACTTCACCAAGTGCGGCCCAGCCGATGGCACCATCCCTGCCGGCGGCCTTGACCGCTTCGCCGAGATCAACGAGCAGTCGGCCACTCGCTGGAGCAAAACCACGGTCAAGCCGGGCCCGCAGACCTTCACCTGGAAGTACACCGCCGGTCACGCCACTCGCTACTGGCAGTTCTACATCACCAAAAAGGACTGGAACCCGAACCAGAAGCTGACCCGTGACTCCTTCGAGCTCAAGCCGCTGCTGGATCAGCCATGGCCGGCCCTGAACACTCCGGCCCCCGCCGGAGGCAAGACTCGGCACACCGTGAACATTCCTTCTGATCGCAGCGGTTACCACGTGCTGCTGGCCACTTGGAAAGTGCATGACACCGACGCCACCTTCTACAGCGTGGTCGACCTGAACATCGACAACGGCGCGGTCATTCCATCCTCCTGGACCACCGTGGGCGCGGTACAGCCCGAAGCGCTGAGCATCGGCGACAAGGTCAAGACTCGCGTGTTCAACGCACAGGGTGAAGTGACCGCCAGGCAAGTCGTGCTGAACATCGACTCCGCCGAGCTGGCCAAGGCCGACGTCTGGCCACGCGAACTGGCCAAGAAGGTCAACGCCGCCAAGCAGGGCTACCAGATGGGCCTGCTCAACGACAAGGACGAAGTGGTGCCGAACTTTGGCAAGAACGACATCCTGGTCAAGAAAGGCAGCGACATCGTCAACGTGATGATCGACAAGGAACAGGCTGCCAAACCGGGCGAGTTGGCCATCACCGGCATGCAGTCCGAATACACCCTGAAGAACGGCAAGGTCGACCTGCACTTCAACGCCATCGCCAAGGGCGGCGACTACACCGTCAAGGCCACCGTGTACAACGCCAAGAATGAAAGCGTGGCGTTCCAGCAGGCTCCGGCCGGCAACACCCCGCACTTCTCCATCCCGCTCACCGGTCAGAGTGCCGGCAAGTTTGACCTGATCGTGGTAGCCACCTCGAAGAAGGGCGACCTGCTGCAGCAGACCGCCAGCTTCACCCTCAAGCCGGAAGAAAGCAGCGGTGGCGAGAACGGTGGCAAGTACGACCACGTGTTCCCGCAGGGCCTGAGCACCTACAAGGCCGGCACCCTGGTCCTGCAGCCCAAGGACGGCAAGACCTACAAGTGCAAACCGTTCCCCTACAGCGGCTACTGCATTCAGTGGAGCAGCGGTGCCACGGCATTCGAGCCGGGCGTAGGCGCCAGTTGGTCGTCGGCCTGGACTCGCCAGTAAGTCATACCTTCGTCAACCCGAGCGTGGTGCCCCGGCACCACGCTTCTTTTTGCCAGTCATGCCCCCTATGCCTACTAGCAATTACTCAAGACTCCACGTGCTGCTGCACTGGATCTTCGCCTGCATCATCATCTGGGCCACCGTCAGCGGCTTCGGCAACGCCTTGCTTGACCTGCCGACCGAGATCGCCGATGGCATCAGCCTGGTCAATGTGTCCTTGACCTTCATGCTGATTCCCCTGTTCGTCCTGCGAATTCTCTGTGCCCTGGATCATCGGGCAGCGGCGCACACCACCCATCGAGCCCTGCGCCTGCTGGCCAAGAGCGGCCACCTGGTGCTCTACGTCGTGACCGGTCTTGTCCTGGTCACCGGCGTGCTGATGATGGAACGGCCGATCAATCTCTTTGGCGTACTGTCTCTGGCTCAGCCTCTGCAGGCCCCCCTGCTCACCGACTTCTTCAATGTCCTGCACAAGTACGCCTGTGTGGCCCTGGCGCTGCTGGTGGCCGGGCATGTGGCCGCAGTGGCCGTGCATCACCGGTACGGTGAAAAACTCCTGCAGCGCATGTCCCTGTGAACGCCTTGCGCTTTTGCCCACGCGTCGCCCTGCGGGCCGGCGCGGTGCTGTTGCTGTTGAGCTGGCTGGGCTGGCTTGGCCGTGATAGCTGGCTGTGGCTGCAGAACCTGGAGCAGAGCGGCAACGCCGTGCCTGCCCAAGCCCCGGCGCCGGCCCACCAGCCACCCGACACCGCAGCCATCGCCCAACTGTTCGGGGTGCAGCCCCAGGAGGCCGGCGGCAACCAGCCACGGGTGCCCCTGACACTGTTGGCGAGCCTGGTTGAAAGCCGCCCGGAACTGTCCAGGGCCTTGATCGAATCCCCTGAAGGCAGCCGCTTCTACCGCATCGGCGAGCCCCTTCCCGGGGGCGGCAGTCTGCGTGAAATCGGCACCACCCAGGTTCGTGTCCAGCGCTATGGCGAGGACCAGGCTCTGTCCCTGGCCAGCCATGCCACCCCCTTGCTGATCCCGCTGCCCGCTGCCCGCGACGTGCCTTCGAGCACCGTGGCCCGAGGCGAGCCCGACAGTTCTGTCCAACCTTCCTGGTGACCCCCAAGACCTCATGAAACGAGCATTTATCGCAGGTTCCCTGCTGGCCCTCGGCACGCTGATCGGCCCCCTTCACGCCACTGAAAAACTGCCTCTTGCACAGCAGTGGACCTTGAACATGAAAGACGCGGAACTGCGCGATCTGGTCGACGAAGTCGGGCAGATCACCGGCAAGACGATGATTCTCGACCCGCGTCTGAACGGCAAGGTGACGGTGCAGTCCACCACCGCCATGGACCAGAAAGGCATCTATTCGCTGTTTCTCACGGCCCTGCGCAGCCAGGGTTATGTGGCCATGGACCAGGGCGACCGGGTATTGATCCTGCCGGTGGCCGAAGCCAAGACCAAAGCCCATGTCGAAGCCAGCGGAGCCAGTGATGAATTCGTGACCCAGGTCATCGAACTGCACAACGCCAACGCCAGCGAAGTGGCCGCCGCCGTACGCCCCCTGGTGGCGGTGGATGCCTACATGGCACCGTCCACCACCTCCAACGCGCTGATCGTCTCCGACAGCGCCAACAATGTGCAGCGGGTGCGCCAGGTGGTGGAGGAACTGGATAACGCCGGTGGCCGCCAGTTCAACATCCTCCAGCTCAAGCACGCCTGGGCCGGTGATGTGGCCAAGACCCTGACCGACAGTCTGACCGACAGCAACGGTGCCCAGACCAACGCCAAGGCCATTGGCGACGCCCGCAGCAACCGCCTGATCCTGGTGGGCCCGGCGCCCATCCGCCAGCAGATGCAACGCCTGGCCCAGAGCCTAGACGTGCCGAACAACGCCGGCGAAAACGCCCGGGTACGACGCCTCAACCACAGCGATGCGAAGAAACTCGAAGAGCTGCTCAGCGGCATCGGCAAGCGCCTGGAATCCGGCGGCCGCGGTGACGGCCAGAAGCAGGACAGCCCGGTGCTGGTGAGCGCCGACGAAAGCCAGAACGCCCTGGTGCTGATGGCCTCGCCGGCGCAACTGGCGACCTTCGAAACCATCATCGACGAACTCGACCAGCCCCGCGCCCAGGTGCTGGTGGAAGCGGCCATCGTCGAAGTCAGTGGCGACATCAACCAGGCCCTCGGCGTGCAGTGGGCCGCAGGCCGGGGCAAATGGGGCGCCGCCAGCAACTTCAACAGCGCCAGCATGACCATCGGCACGCTGCTGGGCAACCTGGAGAGCGGCAAGAGCCCGACCCTGCCGGACGGCACCGTGATCGGCATCGGCAGCAGCAATTTCGGCGCGCTGATCACCGCCCTGTCCAGCGACTCCAACAACAATCTGCTGTCCACCCCGAGCCTGCTGACCCTGGACAACGAGCAGGCGGAAATTCTCGTCGGCCAGAACGTCCCGTTCCAGACCGGCTCCTACACCACCGATACTGCCGGGGCGAGCAACCCCTTCACCACGGTGGAGCGCAAGGATGTGGGGATCACCCTCAAGGTCACGCCGCATATCAATGAAGGCAACTTCCTGCGCCTGAAAGTCGAACAGGAAAGCTCCGAGCTGGCCGCCGCGCCACCGGGCATCAGCACCAGCGACGTGATCACCAACAAGCGCTCGGTCAAGAGCACCATCCTGGCCAACGACGGGCAGATCATCGTCCTCGGCGGCCTGATCAAGGACAACATCAAGGTCCAGGTGAGCAAGGTGCCGCTACTGGGTGATATCCCTTGGCTCGGCAAGCTGTTCAGCAGCAGCAAGGAGGTCAACGAGAAGACCAACCTGATGGTGTTCCTGCGCCCGACCCTGTTGCGCAGCAGTGGCAACGCCGACAGGATCAGCACCCAGAAGTACGACAACCTGCGCTCGCTGCGCACGCTGGACGGCAAGACCCGGGGCCAACTGCCGCAGAACCCGCACCAACTGTTCGATGCCAACAGTGACGGCGATCAGGGGCTGATCGACATGCGGGCGACCGAAGCCGCGCAGCAGCCATGATCACACCCATCGAAAGTCCGCGCCTGGCCTTTGCCTATGCCCGACGCCATGGCGTGGTCCTGGAGCATCAGGCCCAGGGCGCCGTGCTCTATTGCCGGGTCAATACGCCCTGGTCGGTGATCGCCGAGGTGCGCCGCTTCAACGGCGCGCCCCTGCGCAGTGAAGTGCTCGACGAACAGGCCTTCGCCCAGCGCCTGGCGGCCCACTATCGCGATGGCCAGGACGGGGCCAAGCAGGTGGCCGATGGCCTGGGGGAGCAGTTCGACGAAGAGTTCGACCTCTGCAGCCTGGCCGACCAATTGCCGAAAACCACCGACCTGATGGAACAGGAAGACGACGCGCCGATCATCCGCCTGATCAACGCGATCCTCAGCGAGGCGGTCAAGAACAAGGCCTCCGACGTGCACCTGGAGGCCTTCGAGGAACATCTGTCGGTACGCCTGCGGGTCGACGGTCTGCTGCGTGAAGTGCTGCGTCCGCGGCGCGAGCTGGCGACCCTGCTGGTGTCGCGGATCAAGGTCATGGCCAAGCTCGACATCGCCGAGAAGCGCATCCCCCAGGACGGCCGCATCGCCCTGCGCATTGCCGGGCACGAGGTGGATGTGCGGGTCTCGACGCTGCCCTCCAGCCATGGCGAACGGGTGGTGATGCGCCTGCTGGACAAGCAGGCCGGGCGCCTGGACCTGGGCCACCTGGGCATGAACCGGCAGGTGCGCCAGCGCCTGGAAAGCGCCCTGCACAAACCCCACGGCATCCTCCTGGTCACCGGGCCTACCGGCTCCGGCAAGACCACCACGCTGTACGCCGGATTGGCCAGCCTCAACAGCCTGGAGCGCAATATCCTCACCATCGAAGACCCGGTGGAGTACCACCTCACCGGCATCGGCCAGACCCAGGTCAACGCCAAGGTCGACATGACCTTCGCCCGGGGTCTGCGGGCCATCCTGCGCCAGGACCCGGACGTGGTGATGGTGGGCGAGATCCGTGACCGCGAGACTGCGGAAATCGCCGTCCAGGCCTCCCTCACCGGCCACCTGGTGCTCTCGACCCTGCACACCAACAGTGCCATCGGCGCGGTGACCCGCCTGGTGGACATGGGCATCGAACCGTTCCTGCTCTGCACCTCCTTGCTCGGCGTCCTGGCCCAGCGCCTGGTGCGCCTGCTGTGCCCCGAATGCAAGGAGCCCCATGGCGCCGACCCGGCGGCCTGTGAACGCCTGGGCCTGCCCCCCGATGCCGCGCCGCAACTGTACCGCCCGGTGGGTTGCCCGAGCTGCCAGCAGTCGGGCTATCGCGGTCGCCGGGGGATCTACGAGCTCGTGCTGTTCGACGACACCCTGCGCCAGTTGATCCACACCGGCGCCGGCGAATATGAACTGCTCAATCACGCCCGCCAGCACAGCCCGAGCCTGTTCGACGACGGCCAGGCCATGGTGCTGCAAGGGCTGACCAGCCTGGAAGAGTTGCTGCGGGTTACCCAGAGGGACTGAAGATGGCCGCCTACGAATACCTGGCCATGTGCGCCGCCGGGAAAAAATCCAGCGGCGTGCTGGAAGCCGACAGCCCGCGGCAGGCGCGGCAGATGCTGCGCGAACGGCAACTGATCGCCCTCAAGGTCAGCGCCAGCCAAGGCAAGCGCAGCACTGGCGCCGGTAGCGCCAAGGTCTCCGGGGGCGGCTTGAGCAGCGCCGAACTGGCGCTGCTGACCCGCCAGCTGGCCACCCTGGTGCAGGCCTCGCTGCCCCTGGAAGAAGTGCTGGCCGCCGTGGCCGCGCAGTGCGCAAAGCAGCGCCTGAAAAGCATGCTGCTGGCCATACGAAGCCGAGTCCTGGAGGGCTACAGCCTGGCAGTGGCCCTGGGCGGCTATCCCAAGGCCTTTCCCGATCTGTACCGGGCCACGGTGGCCGCCGGCGAACGTTCCGGACACCTGGATCAGGTGCTGATGAACCTCGCCGACTACACCGAAGCCAGTCAGGCGGCGCGCCAGCAGATCCAGCTGGCCATGCTCTACCCCAGCATCCTCATGGTCGCGGCCATCAGCATCGTCGGCTTTCTCCTGGGCTTCGTGGTGCCGGACGTGATCAAGGTGTTCATCGACAGCGGCCAGGAGCTGCCGCTGCTGACTCGCGGCCTGATCGCCACCAGCGCCGTGCTGCGCGATTACGGCCTGCTGTTGCTGATCCTGATCGGTGCCGGGATCACCGCAGGGCGAGCCGCGTTGCGCAAGCCGGGCAACCGTGAGCGCTGGCACGCCCTGGTGCTGCGCCTGCCGGTGATCGGCGGGCTGGTCAGGGCCAGCAACTGCACGCGTTTTGTCAGCACCCTGGCGATTCTCGGACGCAGTGGCGTGCCGCTGCTGGACGCCCTGGCGATTGCCAGTGAAGTGGTGGCCAACCAGAAAATTCGTACCGGTCTGAAAGACATCGTCCGAGGCGTGCGCGAAGGTATCAGCCTGACCCGAGCGCTGGAGCTCAACGGCAGTTTCCCGCCAATGATGCTCTACATGATCGCCAGCGGTGAACGTTCCGGCGAGCTGGACAGCATGCTCGAACGCGCCTCCCGGCAGCAGGAACAACAACTGGCCGACCGCATCGCCCTGCTGGTGGGCCTGTTCGAGCCGGCAATGCTGGTGTTCATGGGCGCCTCGGTGCTGGTCATCGTGCTGGCGATCCTGATGCCGATCCTCAGCCTGAACCAATTGATTACTTGAATCTGGAAAGCCCCCAACGTGTATACAGCCAACAAACAACGCGGTTTCACCCTGATCGAAATCATGGTGGTGGTCGTGATCCTCGGTGTCCTTGCCGCCCTGGTGGTGCCGCAGATCATGAGCCGTCCCGACCAGGCCAAGGCCTCCGCCGCGCAAAGCGATATCAAGGCCATCGCCATGGCCCTGGACATCTACAAGCTCGACAACCACCAGTACCCCAGCAGCCAGCAAGGCCTGCAGGCGTTGGTGAGCAAGCCCAGCGGCGCACCTGTGGCCCGTAACTGGAACCCCGACGGTTACCTCAAGCGCCTGCCGATCGATCCTTGGGGCACCGGTTACCAGTACCGGGTTCCGGGCACTCGGGGCGGCGCCTATGACCTGTTCTCTTTCGGTGCCGACGGCAAGATCGGTGGTGAAGGCCTGAACGCGGAAATCGGCAACTGGGACCGTTGACCGGTGCAGCGACGCCACGCCCGGGGCTTCACCCTGCTGGAATTGTTGGTGGTGATCCTGTTGATCGCCCTGACTGCCGGCCTGGTGGGCCTGGTCAATCCCGACTCCGGCCCACGCCAGGCACGCCAGGAAGCCCAGCGCCTGCAAGCGCTGCTGCAGTTGCTGCGCCAGGAAGCGGTGCTCAGCTACAACGACTACGGTCTGCGTATCGAACCTGACGGCTATAGCGTGCTGCGCCTGGACGCCCGTGGACGCTGGGTGGCGGACAGTGAACTGCGCTCCCACCGCCTGCCCGACAAGCTGCGCCTGCGCCTGGAAGTGGCCGAAGCCGGGACGCTCCTGGGCAGCGGCCGCCAGCGCAATGGCCTGCCGCAACTGTTGGTGCTCTCCAGTGATGAAACCAGCGCCTACACCTTGTGGGTCGAATACCGTAATCAGCCGCTGGTGAGTCTTTCCAGCGACGGCATACAGGATGCTCAACTTGAAACCCAGGACTGATCGGGGCTTCACCCTGCTGGAGGTGATGGTGGCCCTGGCAATCTTCGCCACCTTGTCCATCGCCCTGTTCAGTGCGGTGCAGCATATCGCCGTGAACAGCGCCAACCTCGCCGAACGCACCCAGGCCTTGTGGATCGCCGACAACCGCATGAATGAGCTGCGCACCGCAATGCAGCAACCGTCAATGGGCCCTACCCAGGAACGCATCGAATTCGGTGGCCGCAGCTGGTGGCTGTCGAGCGACGTCGAGGCCGCGCCGGACACTCGCTTGCTGAAGATCGAACTGCGGGTTGCCGCCGAATCCAGCCCCCAGCGCGCCCGCCAGTACAGCCGCGCGCGGCTGCTTGGCTACATCGAGGCACGACCATGAAGCAACGGGGTTTCACCCTGCTGGAAGTGGTCGTAGCCATCGCCATCTTCAGCCTGCTCGGCCTGGCCACCTATCAGTTGCTCGACCGGGTACTGCGCAGCGACCAGCGCATCGGCCTGCATGAGCAGCAACTGCGGGACCTGCAACGGGCCATGAGTCTGTTCGAGCGGGATCTGGTCCAGGCCCGCCGTCAGCCTCTGTCGGATGATCCCAGCCATAGCCAGGCACTGATCAGCCAACCCGACGGTATCCGCCTGGTGCGGGGCGGCTGGAGCAATCCGCTGGAGTATGCCCGGAGCAATCTGCTGCAGGTCAGCCATCGCTGGCAGGATGGCGTCTGGCTGCGGGAAACCCGCGCCCTGTCGCAAGCCATTGCCGAGCCCGACGCCCAGGAACGCCCCGTCGGCCCTACCCACCAACAACAGCAATTGCTGAGCGGTGTGCAACTGACCCGGCTGCGTTTTATCGACGCCCACGGCCAGGCCCACGAACACTGGCCAGTGGGCACCGAGAGCCTGAGCCTGCCGGCGGCGCTGGAGATCGAGCTGGATGCACCGGGCTATCCGCAGGTGCGCCGGGTGATTCTGCTGCCCGGCGGCCTCGATACCGACGAGGAGCCCGGCCATGACTAGCCCGGCCCGGCAGCAGGGCGTGGCCCTGCTCTGCGTGTTGCTGATCACTGCCCTGGTGACCCTCGTGGTGAGCAACATGCTGGCTCGGCAACGACTGAACCTGCACGGCAGCAGCAATCTGCTGCAACAGCAACAGCTGTGGAATCTGGCCTTGAGCGGTGAAAGCTGGGCCCGCCAGCAACTGCTGGAAGACGCCCGCAGTGAAGGCGGCCTGCTGGTGACCCACCTGGGTCAGCACTGGGCACAACCGGCGCCGCTGTTCGAGATCGACGGCGGGCGGATCCACATTCAGTTGGAGGACCTCGGTGCCCGGCTCAACCTCAACAGCCTGCGCCAGGGCAACGACCTCAACCTGCGGGCGCGCTACCAGCGCCTGCTGGCCCAGCAAGGCATCAGGGCCCATGACCCGGCGCTGCTGATCGGCCAGAACAATCGCGACGGCATGCCGCTGCCCTTGAGCGACCTCAGTGAACTGCGGCAACTGCCCCAGGTGGACAGCCAGGTCCTGCAACAGCTCGAACCCCTGGTAGGCGCCTTCGGCAACAGTGCAATCAACGTCAACACCACCCGCGCCGAGGTGCTGGCCAGTATCGAAGGCATCGACCTGCCCACCGCCCGTACCCTGGCCAGCTCACGCCCGGCCAAGGGCTACCCCGACGTGGCGGCCTTTCTCTCCAATCCCATGCTCCAGGGGCGCGACATCAGCCCTCGGGGGCTGGGGGTCAGCAGCCGGCAATTTCGCGCCACCATCGACGTCGAACAGGGCCAGCGCCGACTGCGGCTGGTCAGCGACCTGCGGGTAATGGATGCCGAGAACGTCCGGGTCCAGCAACGCACGCTGCTGCCCAGCCCACCTCCTGATCAATCGAAAACCGAGTAACCCGACATGAGCCAGTGGCTTTATCTTTCCCCCCATGCCACCGGGGCGACGCCATGGCGCTGTTTCTGGTGGCAGGCCGACGGCCCCCTGCATCAGGGCAACCTGGAACAGGCCGCAGCGGACCTGGGCCCGCGACCCTTGACCTTGCTGCTGCCCATGGAAATGGCCAGCCATCATCAGGTCAGCGTGCCCGCCCGCAGCGGTCGCTGGCTGCGTCAGGCGCTGCACAGTGCCCTGGAGGAGCACCTGATCGATGAGCTGGACAGCCTGCACCTGGCCCATGGGCCGCTCAAGGACAAACGCCATTGCCCGGTGCTGGCCCTCAATCGCGAGCGCCTGGGCTATTGCCTGGAACAACTGGCCAAGCACGGGTTGCAGCCGTCGCGCATTCATATCGATGCTGATTGCCTGCCCCAGGACCGGCCCCGGGCCCTGGCCTGGGACGGCCGCTGGCTGCTGGGCGGCAGCGCGCCGCTGCGCCAGGCCCTGGAAGCGGACGAGCTGGGCAGCCTGGCCCCGCTGCTGCCGGCGGACCTGTACTGGCAAGGGCCGCAGCCGCCGGCCCTGGAGCGTGTTGAGACACAGGACTGGCAAGCCGACGAACGTCCCTGGGACTGCCTGAGCCTGGGCTCACAACACGCCATCGACCTGCGCCAGGGCGAGTTCCAACTGCGCCATCGACAGGCCGCCCCCTGGCGCCTGGCCCTGCTGCTACTGCTGATTGCCGGCGGCGCGCAGCTGCTGCAGAGCGCCGGCCAACGCTGGTACCTGGACCACCGGAGCGACCGGCTTGAGCAACAGAGCCTGGCCCTGTGGCAACAGCGCTTTGCCGATGAAGGCCCGGCCACCGACCTGGCGGCACAGGTTCGCGCCAAGCAGCAAGAGGTCGAAGAGGTCATCGGCAGCGCCTACAGACTGTCGCAACTGGCCGGCCAATGGAGCGCCAGCCACGGGGCCCTGGCACTGGTCCATCGTCTCGACTACCAAGCCGGCGAAGGCTGGAGCCTGCACATCAGCGCCCCGGCCTTTGCCGATCTTCAACAGCTGCGCGAAGGCCTGATTGCCCAGGGCCTGGACGCCAGCACCGACTCTTCCGTACGTGATGCCCAAGGGGTTAGCGCGCGGTTGCAGATCAAGGAGTGAACGTGACCCAAGCCGCACGGAAAAAGCCGCCCCTGTCCACCCTCCTCCGCCAATCCCAGGGGCACTGGCAGCGCCTGGCCAAACGTGAGCAGCGAGCCCTTCAGGGGCTGGCCCTGTTCAGCGCTGCAACCCTGTTTTATCTACTGCTCTGGCAGCCACAGCAACAGGCGCTGAGGCTTGCAGAGCAACGTTTTATCGAGGTAACCGATTTGCACCATCAGCTTCAACAACTGCCCGCCACCGCAGCGTCCAGCACCGCCATGGCGATCTCCGCCGAAGCCCTGCCCGGACTGCTGGCTCGCTCCAGCAGCCAGGCCGGTCTCAACCTGGAGCGCATGGACAATGACGCCCCGGGCCGGATCAACCTGGCCCTGGAAGGCCCGCTGAACAACCTGATCAGCTGGGTTGACCAATTGGAACAGCAGCAGGTGGAGGTGCAGTCGTTTTCCATCGAGGTCAGCAAGGAAGCCATCGCCACCGCACGCTTGCAGGTCCAGACCCGCTGAACCCAGCGGCCCTTTCCCGAAGCCACAAAAAAGCCCGCCGAAGCGGGCTTTTTCATTGATTCAACGCCAGGGATCAGTCATCGCGACCCATGATGCCGAACAGCTGCAGCAGGCTGACGAACAGGTTGTAGATCGATACATACAGGCTGATGGTAGCCATGATGTAGTTACGCTCGCCGCCATGGATGATGGCGCTGGTCTGGAACAGAATGCAGACCGAGGAGAACAGCACGAAACCGGCGCTGATCGCCAATTGCAGGCCGCTGATCTGGAAGAAGAAGCTGGCCAGCACCGCGCCCATCAGGACAAAGAAGCCGGCGGTGATGAAACCACCGAGGAAGCTCATGTCCTTGCGGGTGATCAGCACATAGGCCGACAGACCGCCGAACACCAGGGCCGTCATGGCGAAGGCCGAGCTGACCACTTCAGCGCCGCCCTGCATGCCCAGGTAACGGTTGAGAATCGGGCCGAGCAAAAAGCCCATGAAGCCGGTCAGGGCGAAGGCCGAGACCAGGCCCCAGGCCGAGTCACGGAGTTTGTTGGTGAGGAAGAACAGACCGTAGAAGCCGATCAGCACGACGAAAATGTTCGGGTAGCCGACGCGCATCTGCTGCGCCACATAGGCCATGACACCGCTGAACGCGAGGGTCAGAGCCAGCAAGCCGTAAGTGTTGCGCAGGACGCGGCTAACCTCTAGCTGCTCGGCCTGCACGCCGTTGTTAACTGCGTAATCCTGTTCGCGCATGGCGACACTCCTGTTGGGGGAAACGTTTAGTGGCAAAGATCATAACAGAGGCTCTGTAACTCGCGATGCAGAGAGTTTGACAGTGTGTTTCATTCGGGTATTATGGCGCCCGCAATGCGATCTGGAGGTGTGGCCGAGTGGTTTAAGGCAGCGGTCTTGAAAACCGCCGACTGTAACAGGTCCTAGAGTTCGAATCTCTACGCCTCCGCCAAATCTCAACGAGAAAGCCCTGATTTTTCAGGGCTTTTTTGTGTCTGGGTTTCAGGCTTGGGGCCCTCCCATCAAAGCGTTCCATAAATATTATGGGCGTGTTCCATAACTAACCCTCCTCCGACGTCCTGTCGAACAACTACCCATCCTCTATACCTACATCTTGTCGGCTCAAATCGCAGCGCCGCAAAACCTCGATCACTGTATGCACACACAGCATTGGATTCGAGGTAGTACCTTCAATGCAAGCTCATGCAATGCCTCGCGATCCGCCAGGCCATTGGTTGCGCCGTTGATGCGCTTGGTGATCGTGAGGAAGTCTCCCTTATCGGCAACGGTGTTAAGGCCCGCCTTCTGCCAGAACCAGCCCGCTGACAATGCTGCATAGACAGGGTTTTCCAGCCGCTCCGGGGTATTGAGCAATCGCCAATCGCCGAACAGTGCTTCGCTGCAAGCCTCATAGTTGGCCCGGCCGGTGACTTGAATCAGCCCCCTGCCCCGATAGTTCTGGCCGTCACCATCAGCCTCGGGTGTATTGCCCAGGCGCTTAGCCTGGGTGCCGGTGTCGTACTTGCTCAGGTACCAGTCGCCGCTCATAGAGTCCTGGGACTGATACCCGCTCCGCCAATGTCGTAGCGATTGTCTGCTCCCGGCTGGAAATCACCGATCGCTCGAACCTGCCAACGCATTGCTCCACTGTTTGCTCCCGTCGTACAAAACTGAATCGAGGCAGAACTACGCCGGACGAAGGCGTGCCGTCAACAGCAGAGCTCACAGACGAGGCCATGTTGAAGGCTGTCCCTGAATACCCAACAAACTGAAAAGCCCCCGATGAAGGTTGGTATCGGCAACAGCTGTTGGCACCGCGACAGAACCACGCGAGCGCAAGAGATTGAAGCGCGGGCAGTACCCTGCGTTGTCGGTGCTAACGATGAATTCGGACACGATGTTTGAGTTCTTCGCGATTGAGATACCTCTATAAGTCGAAGTACGGTGCCACCACCGACGGCGAAGCACCGGAGAAGTCGCTAACCGATGCAATCAAGAAGTCCCTGTCGATGCTCGGCTTCAGTGCTGACGTGTTTCTGAGGATGTTCGATGACACCGAGTATCCAGCCCCGCTGAAGGACGAGGAGAGGATCGAGCAGGCCGAGCTGGATCGCCAGAAACAGGAGCGCCTGGACTATCTCAAATTGGTAATCGAGACCATGGCCGGCGCTCAGTCAGCGCAAGAGCTAAAGAAGATTCACGACGTCGCCGTACGCAAGCTCACTGTGCGCAATGACACAAAGGAGGTTGAGCGTATTTCGATGCAATGGAAACCCATTACTGACGAGCACCGCATGAGTCATGCTCTACAAGCTTAGGCGTCGGGCCAGTTCAGCCCGCACTCAAGCACGCACTTCACTTAAGGATGAGCATCATGAACGATGATTTGAAGCAGTCAGGCTCTACTACAACCTCTCAGACCACCACCTCGCTGGAGCAGGTGAAAACCGGAAGGGTCTTGGATTTCACCTGGGCACCTAACGCCAACACCACGACCACCACAGTTTCGGCGGATTTTCTCGACTACCGGGTCGATACCGCCCAGGGCAGTCCCACGGGAGACAGCCACTCCATTGCGCGCTTTACCTATGTCCAGGGCAAAGGTGGCGGCCAGATCAGCCAGCTGTTTCTCGAGGAGATGCGTGCCGGTGTACGGGCCAACACCCAGATTGGGCTGATGGTCGGACGCAAGTGGGTTCTGGACCCCAACGGCGAGGTCTCGGGCAGCATCGGCACCTATGTGGTCGAACAATTCGATGACATGCGCGCCAGTGTCAATTATGTCGGTTCCTTCGCCCGGGTCTTCGCCGACCCCAGGATGGTCAGCTACCACGCCGGGGGCCATGTGCACCCCAATGTCTCGATCACCGGCAGCAGGCCTCTGACCATGGCGGATTCAGGCAAGTCGATCCTGGTCATTAGTGACACCGACGTCACGCTGACGATTGGTGACGATGTGACTGAAGGGTTCAAGGCCACGCTAATCCAGGCCGCCGCCGGCAAGATCAACATCGCGGTGTCGAGCAGCCACATGATCTACAGCAACGCAGGGGGCCGCACGCGCACGCTCAACCCCCTAGATGAATTGGAAGTCAGCACCTTCCCATTCGGCCCGGTGTACCTGGCCTTCCGTGTCAGACCTACTGCATAACGATCTGTCGCGCGCCGGCTGAGCCTTCACTCAACGCCGGCGTCGTACTCACATCCGAGCCACCGACAAACCTGGTCGACGATACCGGCCAGCGACATCGAAGAGCTAGGCCATGGCCAAGACCAACGCGGAATTGCAACAGCAGAAACGCGCCAAGGAGAGGGCGTTGCTCGAGCGGATCGGCGCTGAGCAGCCTACAGCAACTACTGAGCAGCCGAGGTAGTAGAGGTAGTGGATGAATTCGATTAACGCTCCACGGTTGCCACTCGCAACACTGCCAAGATCAGCCATAGGCGCCAAGCAAGCGTTGTGGGCGACAACACTTCCCCAGGACCGGAATCTGCTGAGCGCTCCGGCTTCGAGATAACTACGTCTATTGACAGGTACCGAAGTAGTTCTTGTTGCCCTGCTTCTTATATGAGAAAGCGTGGCATGACTTAGAGGGCCTCGCGCTGGTGGGTTTATCATAAATATAAACAGTCACATGCACATCCTCCGAAAAAGGAACTGAACCCCCTTTATGCCATAGGTCTTTCTTGAGGTAGAGATTTTTACCTTTCGGATCCTTAGTCTTGTAAGCACTGGAAATTTCTGTCCTTACTGAATTCTCCAGGGTCGCCTTAATAGTGGTTTTATTACTATCTGGAGACTTTATATTGCGTTGATCTTCTGTGAGTGGAGTCGGCTCCCAAGTATTACAAGGATCGGATGTACAAAGGTATACATCCGCTAGAGCATAACTAGAAAGAACAGATAGACTCAGCGCCGAGGCAAGTGGAATCAAACAGGCTGGTAGTTTTTTCATTGGTATCCCTCCCAATGGGAATTTGCTAGATATAACTGTGAAAAGTGGCCGATTCCTACCCTGCACTGAATGCCTCCTGGCACGCTGAAGTAAGAACTGAGATAGACCTTAGACCGGTCAGGGGAATTAGCAAGGTAGCAATCGCAGCGTCCACTGTAGTGGCCTAATAAAACCGGACACCTGCAACCTGAACCTATTTCACTGCCCGCCAGCATTTCCAGGGGCAACTAACTCTCTTCAGTTATCCCTTCTTACCAGAAGGAATTGAGAGAGCACGCTGAGCGAGCGCTGAAGGCAGGTGTCCCACCGGCTTCTGCCGTATCCCCCCCTGGAGCTCGGCATCGATATTGACAATATCAAGACCAATGCCACTACCACCTTGCCCGGCATCAGCAGTAACGTGTTGCCCCTCTCAAAGACAAGGAGCGGTGATGTCAATCAGAAGCCTCGGGAAAAACCTTCCCGCTGACCCAGACAACAACGGCTGGGTACTCGGCTGGGCAGTGATGAGGGACGTTCCCGGATCATGGCAATTCATCGATATCTACGCAGATAAACCTACCGCCGAAGCGCAGACTAGACGTCTTGGTGGGTGGTACGTCGTCGAATACGGTGCCCACCAGCCTGGTACTGAAAAATTCATTGGCGGCTCTGCACCTCCGCAATAACGGGCCGATTCTCCTCGGCCAATCCCCTGCGGCACGAACCAGGCCCCGGTTCAGCAGTGAGCCCGGCTTTACCCTTTTGTGCCGCCAATCAGCACCCCGGATCTCGCGCCCGCATCCACCCTGGATGCCGTGCTTGCGGTCCCTATCCTGCAGGTGGTGCATCTGCATCAGCCGTGCAACGGCGCACTGACGCGCTGCAAGCCTGTCGCGCCCGCTGCTTCAGGTGCAGGTTCGCGCTCTGCCCCGCCAGCCATCCTTCTGCTCGGGGATAGTGCATGCCGAATTGATCACCGCCAGGTAGTTACGCCCCGCAAGACGTCTAGTAGTAGAGAGGCCCACCCTCTATAACCATCAACAGCTTGATTGCTAAAAACATCCTGTTTTTATCGTATTCCCGAATGCCCCGTTTAATAGGGACAACTATTAAACCCAACTCAAAACTACACCCACATTAAAAATATGCTTGCTACAGTGTAAGTAGCCAAAGCGCAGCAACCGCCATTCAACCTTTACATAAAATTGAATCACCCTATCGGCAACAACGCTCGTTCCTGCTGTGATATTTGGCCCGCGACAGCTGTTGCAATTGTTTCAACAAGCTTCACCCCAACCCACGAAAACAGACCCAGCATCAAGCAGCATCGATTGGCATGCCACACAACCCACATGCCATTCAACAGCACTAAGGAAAGCAGACAAGAATAATTGCTTTATACATCCCTAGTTCAACACTTGTCGAACAAGAAACAAGGCATCCACCCGCCAATGGTGGATATCGAATTATCTTGATTGAAAACTTTTCCCCTAACAGGAGATTACTATGAGACCGGTCCAGAAAATCACCGTTAACAACAAAGGCGGCTACGTATTCAACTTCTCGGTCCAATGGCTGGGCAGCGACGGCAGGTGGGTGACTTCCGAATGGAATAGCGGCAACTATCCCGTGGCGACCTCGCGGACAACTCCCGATCTGAACACCATTGGGGTTCCGGCCAATGCGCTGGCGGTCACGGTCTATGGACACGCAGTAGCCGGGACTTCCGGTCAGGGAACGCCGTTTGTCGCGTTCGCGGCTAACGGTCAGATCGCCACCTATGACGCTGTCGGTACCACGTTCATTGGCTTTGCAATCAACTTGATCGAGTAGACCGCAACCCTTGTCCCGATGATGCCTGGCGCCAATGCTCCATGGAGGGTTGGCGCCAGCGCATTTCATCGACCGCATGTTTCATGCCGCCACCACCCAACTGGACATCACCATGAGAAAAGTCGAGCGCATTGGCTGCCTTAACAATGGCATCTTCATCATGAACTTTTCGATTCAGTGGTTTGATTCGAAGGGAAGCTGGCATACCTCAGCCTGGAACAGCGGCAACTTCAACAACGGCCTGTACAAGGTAAGCCCGGCACTTTCGTCGCTCGGAGTTCCAGCCGATGCGATCGGGGTGGCCCCTTATGTTTGTGCAGTGCTTGGAACAAGTAGTCGAGGGACGCCCCTGGTGCAGTCGGCAGATAACGGCAGGCTGGCAGCTTACGAAGTGACAGGAACGACCCTGGACTTCAAGGTCCAGCCTCTGCCGTGGAGGAACTGGGCTCAGAACATCGTTCATACAATGTCGATCGATGGGGAATATTACTTCTCGCCGACGAACCTGGTTGAACTCCAGGCCATCGTCAGTCAAGCCGTACTGGCTGGCGCGACTGTCCGCGTTTCCGGCCAGCGGCACGCGCAGCCGGCCCTGGTAGCCGAAGACAATCGCCTCGCGCCGAACCCGGCGCGCTGGCTGATCGACCTCTCCTGCTACAAGGACCTGGGGCCCGAGGGCAATCAGTCCATCGTGCTGCACCCCTCCGAAACCAAGGTCACGGTGAACACGGGTGTACGCGAGGATGCACTGGATGCGTTTCTGACGGGCCACGACATGATGCTCAAGACCGTGACCGCCGGCGGTTTTTTCAGCCTTGGCGGGATGACCGCGGTGGACGTGCACGGTGCCACCATCAACGCGCCGATCTTCGCGGAAACGGTCTCGGCGTTCAGCATCATGGGCCCGGATGGCCAGGTAAGGACCCTCGACACACAGACCCCAGCGGTGGATGGCTGGTCGCCCCTGCAGTTCGCCCGCGTCTCTCTGGGGGCCCTGGGAATCGTCACCTCGGTCACCGTTGAGGTGATGCCACGCCCCTGGGCCACGACCTTGAAATCGGGCAAGGAGGGCAACATCACCTGTAACGATCAGCAGGCGTTCATTGCCCAATTCAAGACCCTGCTCGCGAGCCATGACCGCGTTGAGTCCTTCGTCAATCCGTACACCCACAACTTCCTCATCCTGTGGTGGGACCTGGTTTCGTCCCCAGCGACGAAGATTCCGAACCTGAAGGCAAGCGTTCCCGATGCCTGCGCCCTGGCGCAAGAAAACATCTTCGGCGCGCCCTATTTGATACCGATGGAGCCGATCCTCGAACCGCCCCTGATTGCGGCGCAGTATCTTGGAAACAAAACGGCGGCCAACGCGATCATCGATGCGGGCTACCTCACCATCGAAACGCTCTTCGATCAGGCTGCGGCTGTCTACTCCGACTTGTGGCTGACCCGGGCGTCGCGGGTGATCTTCATGTCTTATTTCATCGAACTCCCGGCACTCGATGACTCAGGGCTGGGCAAGGCCTGGCAGGGTCTTGACGCGGTCATGGAGCGCCTCAAGCGTTCCAGCGACTTCCTGCTGGTTGCCCCCATGGAGTTCCGCTTCGTCCGTGGCGGCGACAGCGTACTGGCCGGAACCTACACCGAAACCCCCAACGCGACCTTCGTCAATCTGGACCTGATCGGTTACGTACCGGCCGTCGCGGGGGCTGAATACCCCCAGCTCCTGCTGCACTTCTTCGCCGACATCGAGCGCGCCTGGGTGGCCCTGGGAGGAATGCCGCACACCGGCAAGATGTTCGGTTTCTACGACCCGAGTCGCCCCGCTGGAACATTTTCGCCACCGTTCAACCCGGCGTTCCTCAAGGATCTGGCGACGCGGCGCGGTGCCAGAATCAAGGCCTTCGATTCCTACCGCAGAAGCTGCGATCCACAGGGTGTGTTCCATAACCGTTTCGTAGCGGCGCTGTTGGGAGACACGCCCCAGTAGAGCTGCCCCGCCAAGGAAAGCGTTCGGTGCCTGATCTACAGTTGAAGCAGGCATTGAGGACATGACCATGTGCGGGCGCCTTTCCCAGTACCGTGGCATTCATGATTTCGTCGCAGCCCTGAGCATGCCCGGGGCCCTGATCAATAACGTCGGTGATCAGCCCCTGGGGCGCTACAACGCGGCGCCGACGATGCAGCTCGCCCTCTTCCACGTCGCCGACGACACGTTACACGCTGACGCCGTGCGCTGGGGTTGGCGGCCACATTGGGCCACCAACCGCGCTGCGCCGATCAATGCACGCGTCGAGAAAGTCGCCCACGGGCCCTTCTTCCGCCAGATCTGGCCACACCGGGCCCTATGCCCAATAGACAACTGGTTTGAATGGGTGGACGAAGGCGGCCCGAAGAAGCAGCCCTATCTGATCCGTCACCGTGACGGCTCGCCGATTCTCTGTGCCTCGATCGGACAGCTTCCAACCCCGGACCAGGGCGAGCACGACGGCTTTGTGATAATCACGGCAGATAGTGCCGGCGGCATGGTCGATATTCACGACCGCCGGCCGGTGGCCCTGACCCCGGAGCAGGCCCGGAAATGGCTAGACCCAGCAACGCCCAAGGAACGCGCCGAGCAGATGGCCCTGCACCAGGGCGAGCCCGCCGAGGGCTTCGAGTGGTTCAAGGTGAGCGCCGCCGTTGGCAACGTCAGGAATCACGGCGCGGATCTGATCGAACCCATGACCAAGCCCGCAGGGGGCGATGTGGTGAACAATGGCTGATCATTGACAGGCTGACACAGTCGCGACCAGAAGCCGCTCATACCCGATCCTCTGCCGGCGCTCTGTCAGCAGCGCCCGCACCTTCACTTCTAAGCTGTCGGACTTGCGCAGACTGGCCGCAACCCAGGGCGGTACCGCCACTTCTGGAGATCGGCACGGCACCTGCACAGGCACCTCGACTCGCACGGTGCGGGTCTCGTGCTCAACCCTCTTGCAACCAAATTCCGTTGGCTGCCTTATGCTACGATGCGTGGGCTAGCAACGGAGCGTCACCATGAAACTTAGGCGACTTATACGAGAGGATTGGGCCTGGATCCAAGACTGGTTCAAAGACCCCCAACTCAATCAAGAGCTGGGACCTCTCGACCAGGAATGGCTAGACGCCGTAATGAATGAAGACAACGGCATTCAACTTGTAGCGATTGAGGATAATCAACCGGTGGCGCTTATAGGGTGCGCCTGGCATCCCGCGCCTCATGAGCTGCATGGCATAACGGACATCGCGGTGTCTCCTGCTTACAAGAAGCAAGGGCTCGGTCGTAACGCTTTATACGAGACCATCAAATGGTCTGGGCATCCTCCTTGTAGCGGATGGGTAGCTTTCGTCTCACCTCAGAATGCTGAGGCAAAAGCATTCTTCTCCTCAGTTGGCTGGAAGTACACAGGCCTTGATGATGAAATGCATCGATTTGAATTACGCAACGAACTTTAGCGACAACCGCAGGCGCTCGATCTCTTCTACCGGTACACCGGCTGCTTGAGCGTTGTGGTAGGTGCGCAGAGCTTCAATAGCCTCGCGAATCAGTGGCTCGCCCACCTCAATCATTCCTTCAATGGTTCGCTTCACGGCACTACCCTGGTGGCTTGACCAGAGCATCATAGGCCTGCTCACACGTTACTCCCCCTGCTCCGGCTTTGATCAGCATCTGCTGCCAGATCTTCCGCTCTTTGATCAGCGCGCTTGAGCACGTCGGCAAGCACTAGGACGGCGCGGGAAGCTGCCGCCTGGCCGCCAGCACGACCATTAGCAGCGCTACCAGAGCGGCGTCGCAGACCTTCAGCAGCAGGGCGTTCATGCCAGCACCTTCGCGGCCAGATCGCGCAGGGCCACCCGTTCGGCCTGGCCAGTCAGCCCGCCGTTGATGGTTCGGGTGATCTTGGCGAACTGGCCCGAGTCGGCCAGTTCGTTGAGCCCGTTTGACTGCCAGAACCAGCCAGCGACCATCGCAGCCGCCTCGGGTTGTTCCACCAGTTCAGGGTGATTCACTAAGTCCAGGCCCAGGGCAGCGCCAGCGGTACGGTAGTTGTTTGCACCGGTCAATTGGATCAGGCCGCGCCCTCGGTACTTCCAGCCATCACCCGGCAGCGCATTGCCCATCCGGCCGCCATACACGATGTTTGCGATCTGCTCAGGCTTGCGAGCCACCTGGGCAGCCAGGGCAAGCGCACCTACGAAGACCACTTCGCCGAGCGCAAGGCCTACGTAGCCTACTATTTGATTTCATTTTCATGACGGGCCGCTTGCGCCCCATAACTGCCACAAACCCAGTGCGCTGCCTTTCTCCTATGCCGGCCCTTGCAGATGTCGGTATCCAGCCGCTTGAATGAAATCAGCCAAGTGCCAAATCTCTCCATTCGCAGCCCATAAACCATCTTTGACTTCATCAAGGATGATAGAAGTCATGATGATCCGTTGATCGCCGGCTGCTTGCGCCTGGCTGACAGCCTGATGCAAACGCTTCACATAGTCGCTGCGCATCGCCTCATTCAACACGCCGTCAGGAACCTTGACCTGCACGATGCAGGGAATGGCCCGAGCGCTGATATCCATCGCGCCGCATGTCCAGGCACCTGCAGGCACTTCATCAATGAGCGTCCAACACAGCCCCTGTTGACGAGGATCATCGCCGATTTGTTCGACTGCCACGGCCACTTTCGTAACCTCTTCGCAAAGCCGTGCCCGTTGCTCGGGAGAAAAAGAACCTTGGGGCACTTTGATCAAAATATTTGGCATACCGGTTAACGCTCGATGAAATGGAGGCGTCATTAAGCCTGTCATGCAACCCTGCAACCAGAGACCGATTTGACATCTTTCATGCATAATCAGCCAATGAACGACTTCACGATTTTGGTCGCCAATGGCGCCTTCGCCTCCAGTGTCGCCCTGACTCTGGACATCCTTTCGACAGCAGCCGTAATCGCTCAGCGACAAGGCACTGCCGTACCACGCTGGGAGATCTGCGGGGTGGACACGGATTGCGTGACACTCGGCCACGGCATGCAAATTGCCGTTCAGCCCTTGACCACTCGATTCGATGACCGCTCTTGCTGGATTATCCCCGGCATCGGAGTCGCCGATGCCCTTACACTCGAACACCGATTGAAACAGGCGGATATTGCGCTGTTGATTCCGGCATTACTCTCCCACGTGCAATCAGGGGGCGACGTAGCCGCATCCTGTTCTGGGGTATTCGTCCTGCAGGCTGCGAACCTGCTCGCCGGGCACTGTGTGACCACTTCCTGGTGGCTGGCCCCCTTGCTCCGGCAGTGGGCACCTGAGTGCCAGGTAGATGCCGATCGCATGGTCATCATCGACCCGCCGTTGATCACTGCGGGCGCAGCACTGGGTCATAGTGATCTGATGTTGCATCTTCTGCGAAGCCGCTTCTCCCCGGCTTTGGCTGATGCCGTTGCAAGGGCGCTACTGATAGATGGCAGGCAATTACAATCGCCCTTCATGGTTCCGGCAATGATGGCTCAGGGGAACGAATTGATCGCACAGTTGACGGCCCATATTGAAGACTCGCTACCAGCGACTATCAGTGTCAGTGCACTCGCCTCCAGCTTTGGTTTGTCAGAACGGACCTTGTCTCGACACGTCCACAAGGCAACCGGTTATAGCCCGTTACGGCTGATCCAACGAGTCCAGGCCAATAAAGCCCGAGAACTGCTGGCAAACAGTAAATATTCAATCGACACCATTGCCGAACACGTCGGATACAAAGACGCCACCTCCCTGCGGCGACTGATGAAAAAGATGCTGAACGCAACACCACGGCAATTGCGCTAGCGGCCATGGCGAACTGTTTTCAATCCAACTGTCCGATTTGGAGTGCGACTCGAACAGCTCGCTTGTTCATAATCACCAACGAGAGGGCGGGAAATGTTCACGTAAGGGCCAGAATCTACCGGCCACCAAGCGGTCGCACGAAAAAAAACGATACGTTAAGTCGCTGGCAAAGATAGTGCCCTTCCCCTAAAAGTTTCGTCACTTTTGAAGAGATTCAGCGCAGCTGTCGGCATTTCAGCAGCGCTTTTTTACTGAACTCAATCGTAATTACTATAGAGGGCATAGAAAAACAGGCATTGAGTTCTTCAGCGACTACAATGAAAAAATAGAACACTCAACCCCTTGTCACGCTTCGGCATTACATCACTTAAAAACAATCCTTATCCTTCGCTCCTATTAATGGATCATGTATGAAGATTGAAATACTTAAACAAGCAGTTATGGATTCGCGAGACGGGATCACCATCTCCGACAACTGCATTGACGACAATCCGTTGATATTTGTAAACCCTGCTTTTGAGCGGATGACCGGCTACGCATCCGAAGAAATCACCAACATCAACTGTCGATATCTACAAAGAAACGACAGAGATCAACCTGAACTGGAACTTATTCACGACGCTGTAAAAAAAGGCGAGTACTGCCTTGTAACCTTGCGAAACTACCGCAAGGATGGAACCATGTTTTGGAATGAGTTAAGCATATCGCCAATCCATGATGAGAAAGGGACTGTCACTAACTTTATCGGCATCCAAAAAGATGTAACATCGAGAGTGATAATACAGCAGCAACTTCGCGACGAGCATCAGTCTCTCGAGGAAATGAAAATACACTTCGAGCAACTGTCCATAAAAGACGGGCTCACGGGGATATACAATCGCCGTTTTTTTGATACGCAGTTCGAAATCCAATGGAAAATTGCCTGCCGCAATGGCGACTCATTGACGCTTGCCATGATTGATATTGATCACTTCAAATCCTTCAATGATATTTATGGGCATCAAGCGGGTGATGAAGCGCTCATACGCGTCGCTGACAGTTTGAATAAATCCTTTCAGCGTGGCTCTGACTTTGCAGCCAGGTATGGCGGCGAAGAATTTGTAATCCTGTCCAATGGCATGACCAAAGAGCAAGCCTCTCTGTACGTCAAAACACTATGCCAACGAGTTCGGGATCTAAAAATACCGCACTCCGCCTCCAGCACGGGATACTTAACCGTAAGCATCGGTTTTTCAGTTCATACATTTGGTCCGCTGCACCCGTCTAACGTATTACTGGCTCAAGCCGATAAAGCGCTCTATGCAGCTAAAAAACGCGGCAGAGACCAATCATTTAGTCTCTAGGCTCTGTAGCAAAAACTGGCATTTGCATCACCCGCCTGTCGATAACCCATTGAAAGGTACACGCCCAGGCCAGCCGTACAGAGGGTGCAGCAGTTCGGCCCATGCAGTACCGGCCGGGGTTATGACGTAATCGAGGGTGCTGACCACAGGATCGAGGCGAAGAAACGCCTGAACGCGCTTCCTTCATTTGTCCAGATTCAGTAGTTCCTGCATCCGTGAGCCAATGATTCCTCGCAACCACGCAGCATGAAACTCCATTTCTTCCAGAGAAGTACCTTCAGCCAATCGATATACGAACTCCTTGTCCCTCGGTCCCTGACACACGACACTAAAATGGCCATCGCGGTCATAACTGGCGAGCACGTAAGGGCAGATACAAATAATGTCGCTAAATGGCACCTGCACTTCGGTGGGCTTACGACCGCGACGGGTGACCGTGAGGGTAAGCAGTTGCTGGTTTTCGTCGAACGTGAAGGCCAGCACTCTAGCCGCAGAGAAAATCCAGGCGAAGACCAGCCCCATGAACACAACACAACCAATCAGCATCAGAATGAGCGTCGACATTGTGAGACTCGACCCATCGCTGTTCGGTTCACTTTGCATCGCTTCAAACCCGAGAAGGAGCAAAATCGTCAGCACTAAGCCCGGCAACAACCAAAGCACCAGAAAGCTGAAACCCAAAATGGCCGCACCCGTGCTGCCAAAGGTCATTAAGTCCGGGCCGCGATGCCAGATAGGGGGGTGGGCGGCGGGTCTGTCAGTGCTTGACGCGATTAGAGGCGTTGCAACGCGGTGAGGTGGGCTTTGACGATCCATCTAGCAGGCTCCAGGTTTTGCAGCGCAGACGGTACCACTACTACCAGATGGCCAGGTCCAGGATCATCGGATTTTTTTCACTGCGGTTATTGATCGATGCTCTCCCCAGAACCCAGCCCTTTATATTCCATATGACCGCAGACACGCTATGAATAGCGTCATTCCTCTCTTCAAGGCTTGGGACGCAAGTAGTCAAATCAAGGACAGACTCAAGAAAGTTGTTGAGCACTGCCTTGCTGATAGCAAAATAGTATCTAGACTCCAGTGCGCTTCACCCTCATTGACTGGCAGGTCTAGTTAAGTTGTATAGAACAACATAACGACTGCAAGCATTGGATAGCAGTCAATAGCCAGATCAAATAAACCTCAATCTAAAAGGAATATAGATATGGGTATTACCGTTACCAACAAATCATCGAAAAAAATTGAAGCCTCGATCAACAAATGGGGTAGCGACGGCGACACCAAGTTCTTCGGAATCGATAGCGGCAAGCAGGAAAGCTGGGACCGATCAGACGACCGTGGCTTTGTGCTGTCACTGAAAAGGAACGGCACCCAGGCGCCTTACTATGTACAGGCCACGAGCAAGATCGAAATTGAAAACAGTACGGTGAAAGACCACGGTGAAACCATTCACCCGGTCGCGTAAGGCATTAGCAACAGCCAAGGCTGCCCTCGGGCGCCTTGGCTTCAAGTTGATACGTTGGAACAGCGCTCAATAACCGCCTACTTGTCCGAGTCAACTCGGCGGATGTCCCCCTGATACGTCGAGATATCCCTCAATCCCGGAGCGAGCGTCGACGCGAAAGAACATCGCTCCCCCCTCCGGCGCCTTCGTCTCTACCCCGCTGCGCAATCAAAAAAACCGGCGAATGATCGCCGGTTTTCATGACATGCCGTTCGGCCGTGCAGAGCGTCGAACCGCCCCTGCCATCGAATCAATGCGGCGCGTTCAGGGTCAGGCGCATCTGGCGGTTCACATCCTTGTACAGCAGGTAGCGGAAGCGACCCGGGCCGCCGGAGTAGCAGGCCTGCGGGCAGAACGCGCGCAGCCACATGAAGTCACCGGCCTCGACTTCGACCCAATCCTGGTTCAGGCGATACACCGCCTTGCCTTCCAGAACATACAGGCCGTGCTCCATGACGTGGGTCTCAGCGAAGGGAATCACGCCGCCCGGCTCGAAGTTGACGATGTTGACGTGCATGTCGTGACGCATGTCGCTCATGTCGACGAAACGCGTGGTGCTCCAGCGACCTTCGGTGTCAGGCATCACCCGCGGCTCGATGTCCTGCTCGTTGGTGACGAACGCGTCCGGGTAAGGCACGCCGTCGACTTTCTGGTAGTGCTTGCGGATCCAGTGGAAACGCGCTTCGGTGCCGCTGGTGTTGCGCAGCTTCCAGTCGGCGGCCGGTGGGATAAAGGCATAGCCGCCGGGCTTGAGGACGTGCACCTGGCCTTGCAGGGTCAGGTTGACCTCGCCTTCGACGACAAACAGCACCGCTTCGGCGTTGGGGTCCTGCTCGGGCTTGTCGCTGCCGCCATTGGCGCCCACTTCAACGATGTACTGGGAAAAGGTTTCGGCGAAACCCGACAGCGGACGGGCAATGACCCACATGCGCATGTTGTCCCAGTGCGGCAGGTGGCTGGTGACGATGTCACGCATCACGCCCTTGGGGATCACCGCGTAGGCTTCGGTGAACATGGCGCGGTCGGTGAGCAGCTCGGTCTGCGCCGGGTGCCCGCCGTGGGGCGCGTAATAAGTGGTTTTGGACATGGAGACTCTCCTCATTGTTGTTTTGCTGCCCCGTGCCGCAACGCCGCCGGGGTGAACAAATCTGCGAAGCGATACGCCAGGGAACGGCGCGGATCGCTGCTGGCCACCACGATATCCAGCAGCGCTTTCATGCACAAATTAAATACTGAACTACGGCATATTCATTTATCGAATACCAAGCGGATTCAGCCACGGGTGTCCTGGGCCAGCACCCGTGACAATACCCGCGCCAGCTCCTTGACCATGGGATCGGCCGCCGGGCGGTGCAGCAATGCCACCTCGAACACATCCACCGATGGTAGGCCGATGCTTTTGGGCAGCACCTCGTGCCCCGGGGTCACCGCCCGCAGCGGCAGCAAGCCGATGCCCATGCCGTCGGCAATGGCCGACTGCAAACCACTGAGGCTGGAGCTGGTGAAACTGATATGCCAGCGCCGGCCGATGGTTTCCAGGGCGCTGATCATTTCATCGCGATACACCCCACGAGGCGGGAAGGTGACGATGGGCAACGGGTCGAGGTCGATGCAGGGGTTTTTCGCACTGTCCACCCAGCGGGTCTTCTCGGGCCAGCACGCCACGGCCTCACGGCTGTTGCGCAATTGCTTGAGCACCACCAGGTCCAGTTCGCCACGGTCATAACTGCCACTCAGGTCGCGGCTCATGCCGCTGGTGACTTCCAGCTTGACCTGGGGGTAGCGCCGATTGAACGCCGCCAGTTGCTCAGTGGTGCGCCCCGCGGCAAAGTCGTCCGGCACACCGATACGCACCGTCAGCGCCACCGTGGCCCCGGACAGCGCCTCAAGCATCTCGTCGTTCAGCGCCAGCAGCCGCCGGGCATAGCCCAGCAACGTCTCGCCGGCATCGGTGGGCAGCACGTCGCGGTTGCCACGCTCCAGCAGCCGGTGCCCGGCCATGTCCTCCAGACGGCGAATCTTCTGGCTGATGGTGGACTGGGTGGAATGCAGGCGACTGGCCGCGGTGGTGAAGCTGCCGCAATCGGCCACCGTGACAATGGCGCGCAGCAAGTCGAGGTCGAACAGGCGGCTATTGGGTTTCTCAATATCGCTCATGCAGGTATCTGTTTTCTGAATGCGAGGGTTCTTTCTACCGGTTCTTGCCCCGGGAGACAAATCCATGCGATGGCAGTGGATATGCCATCATGCGCCACCACCGCTCACCCATCCGAGAAGGACATCAGGATGCAGTTCATCCCCCTGGTCGATGCCGATCCCGCCACTCAGGCCCATGTACGCACGCTGCGCAACCAGGAAGAGGTGCGCAAGTACATGTACACCTCCCATGAAATCAGTGAACAGGAACACCAGCGCTGGCTGAGTTCCTTGCAGGGCAATCCGGCCCAGGCCGTGTTTGTCGTCATGGACGAAGGCCAGGCCCTGGGCATCGTTTCACTGAATGCCATCAATGCCCGACAGAAAACCGCCGACTGGGCGTTCTACCTGGACGCCAAGCAGCAAGGCAAGGGCCTGGGCAGCCTGATCGAGTTCTGGATGCTGGACTACGCCTTCACTGAAGCCGGTCTTGAAAAACTCAACTGCGAGGTACTGGCCAGCAACCCGGCGGTCATCAACATGCACCTGAAATTCGGTTTCCAACAGGAGGGGCTGCGGCGCCAGAACATCCTCAAGGATGGCCAACGCATGGACGTGGTCCTGCTGGGCATCACCAAGGCGGAGTGGCAGAGCAAACGCCCGACGCTCGAAGCCCTGATCGCCCGCCTCAGCAGATAAGCCGCCAAGACGCCCGACTGTGCTTGCCGTGTATCGGGCGCCCTGTCCTGGACAGGAGCAAGCGGCGGTTCAGCCCTTGTTGCGGTTTTTCGCCCCGCCCTGGCGCGCCTTGAAGCGTGGATTGGATTTGCAGATCACGTAGATCCGGCCACGGCGCTTGACGATCTGGCAGTCGCGGTGACGGTTCTTGGCTTCTTTGAGGGAGGACAGGACTTTCATGGGAGAGGCTCCTTGGGGTGATTTTAAAACGTAATAACATATCTTATTTGCAAACAAGAATAATTATCAACACCAAATCAAGCACCACGCGAAAGAAGGTTCAGGTGGCGCCCTAGAGCATTGGCTCTAAAGATCACCGCAAAGCGGTCGTTATCTTTTATTCACCCCCACTCAAGGATGCAGTGACATGGAAATAAACCACCGTCCCCTCCCGCCACTGACCGCCGGCGGCTCCCAGCCCGGCATCAAGTTGCCTGACTCGGGCAAGGTGCTGACCCCTCCGCCACTGACTGCGGAACAGAAAGAGGCGCTGGAAAAACTCCGCGACAAGGCCAAGGAACAACCTCAGCCACCGGTCACGGTCACACCGCCAAAAACCTCATTGATCGACGAAGTCGTCTGATCCGCGAACCCGGACGGACACGGCTGTGCCTTGGCCGGTCCGCCCGGTACGGGAAAGGGACGCAGACACCTCACCAACTGCCCGACGCACCACCGCCGCCACTGGAGCCACCGCCTCCGGAAAACCCGCCTCCCGAGCTCGAACGGCCACCACTGCCGCTACTCCCACCGCCACTGGACCAGTGAAAGCTGCTGCCACTGGCAAACAGCATAAAACCGAGGAAGTAGGCGAACGGCAACACCGTCAGCCACTGCCGGGCCATGCTCCAGGCGTCGACACCCCAGGCCATTAGCAGGATCAGCACCAGCAGCGCCCCCAGTCGCCATGCAAAGCCCTTGGGGCTCTTGCGCCAACGGCTGCACATCATGCGATAGAGCAGCCAATGCCCCCCCAACGCCAGCAGCACAGCGGCCGGCCAGGCCAGCCCATAGACGAAGGTCGCACTGCCCAGATACTGGCTGACCAGGGCCAGCAGCGCGAGATACAGCAACAGCCCCAGCACCCCGTAAAACACTCGACGTGCCTGCCACAATCCGGCGAAGGTCGCGCCGCCCACCAGCATGCACAGCGGCACCAGGAACAACTGCAGCAGCCACTCGCGACCGCCTACTGCCCCCACCAGCAACGCCACCAGCAGTACCAGAGCGGCCAGAACCCGACGCCACTTCCAGCCTGCGGCCAGCATCACCCCCGCCACCGAACCGCTGATGAACGCCAGCAGCAAGGCATAGGCTTCGAACGGTACGCCCAGGGACGCCGGCTCCGGCAGCTCGTCGCCGTCCACCAGGATGATCAGGTCGTCCAGGGCCCGCTCGATTCCCCCGGCAAAATCTCCCTGGCGAAAGGCCGGGGTCAGGTCCCGGGCGATGATCTGCCCGGCCAGCAAGTCAGTGACCACCGGTTCCAGGCCGTAGCCCACCTCGATGCGCACTTTGCGGTCGTTCTTCGCCACCAGCAGCAGGAGGCCGTCATCGACCCCCTTGCGCCCCAGCTTCCAGGAGCGAAACAGTTGGTTGCTCAAGGCCTCGATGCTTTGCTGGCCAAGGTTGGGCACCAGCATCACCGCAATCTGCGCGCCACGGCGCTGTTCCAGTGCCGCCAGTTTGTGTTCCATGCGCTGCTGGTCGGCAGCGTCGAGGGTATTGCTCAGATCGATGACCCGGCGATCCAGGGAGATCTTCATCAGCCCGGCCGGAGCCGGCTCGGCAAGCACCATTGTCGGTAACACCAGACCGAGAAACAGCGCCAGCCACAGGCCGCGCCCTTGTTGCCACAACACCTTGATCATCCGAGCGCTTGCCCCATCGTCCTTTCTGAGTGGGCGAACTTTACCATTGCCTTTGTACGGGCCGATTCAACACCACGGGCCCCAGGCAAAAAAACACCGGGCAGGTGACCAAACCTGCCCGGTGCCCGACGACCTGTCGTGTTGCTGCAACCTGCCTCAGCCCAGGCGGTTGAGGCACACCACCTTGGGCTGGGTCATTTCCTCATAGGCGAAACGCACCCCTTCGCGGCCCAGGCTGCCGTACTTGAAGCCGCCAAACGGCATGGCATCGAAACGGTAATCGGACGAATCGTTGATCATCACCCCGCCCGCCTCGATCCGCCGCGCGGCGTCCATGGCGGTGCGCAGATCGTTGGTGAAGATCCCCGCGTGCAGGCTGTATTCAGGCTGGTTGGCCAGGGCGATGGCTTGATCCAGATCGTCGAAGGGCTGCAGCACCACCACTGGCGCGAACACTTCGTCCTGCCACAGGCGACTGCCGTGGTCGACATTCTCCAGCACCGTGGCGGCGTAGCAGGAACCCTGACGCTGATGCCCACAGAGCAGGCGCGCGCCCTGCTGCAAGGCCTCATCCACGACTGTCTGCGCATTCTGCGCCGCCTGCAGGCTGATCATCGGCCCGATATCCGTGCTGTCGGCCAGCGGATCGCCACTGACCTGGGCCCGGGCCAGGCTGACAAAGGCCTCGCGGAAGGCCGCATAGATCGACGCCTGGACCAGCAGGCGCTGGGTGCCGATACAGTTCTGCCCCGCCGCCCAGAACGCCCCCGACACGCAACTCTGTACCGTGGCCTGAAGATCACAATCGGCCATCACGATCACCGGCGCGTTGCCTCCCAGGTCCATGGCCAGCTTCTTCAGGCCGGCGCTACGGGCGATCTGCTCGCCGGAGACAAAGCCGCCGGTGAAGGAAATCATCCGCACCTCGCGCGCCGCCACCAGGGCCTTGCCCAGCTCGGCGCCGCCGGTGGCCAGGGTCACCACCGACGTCGGCAGCCCGGCATCGCGCAAGTAGTCCACCAGCTTGATCGCCGACAACGGCGCCAGCTCCGACGGTTTGAGAATCACCCCGTTGCCTCCGGCGATGGCCGGACCCAGCTTGTGCGCCACCAGATTCAGCGGATCGTTGTAGGGCGTGATCGCCAGGATCAGCCCCAGAGGCTCGCGAGAGAACCAGCCCTGGCGGTTTTCCGAGCCTTCATAGGCATCAAACGGCAGCACCTCGCCGGCATTGCGCTTGGCTTCTTGCGCCGACAGCTTGAGGGTGTTGATGCAGCGTTTGACCTCCTTCTGCGCCTGCTTCAAGGTCTTGCCCGCTTCGTCGACGATCAGCCGGGCAAAATGCTCGGCATCGCGCTCAATGTTCAAGGCCGCCCGTTCCAGAATCCCTGCCCGCTGATAACGCGGCAGCGCAGCGCAGTCCTTTACGCCCTGGCGGGCCTGCTGCAACAGGTACGGCACGGCACCGGCCTCAAGGCGTGGCACCGTGCCAATGACGCGGCCATCGAAGGGGCTGCAGACTTCAATCGAATCGGCGACCGGCGCCAGGCGTGACAGATTCATGGGCAGGCTCCTAGCGGCTCGAGCGCGACTGGTGGATGTGGATGATGTCCGAGAGCAAGGCAAAGGCGGTCTCGATACGCCCGGCGCCCGGCCCGGACACCGTCACCGCGCCCAGCAGTCCGGTGTTGAACGACACCGCGTTGATCGCCCCGGAAAT
>NZ_MOAK01000066.1:2797-7635 GCF_003732485.1 Pseudomonas protegens | reverse complement strand
GGGCCAGCGGCAACAACCGCGGCTCGACGCTGGCCTGCAGCGAGCCATCGGCCAGGCGTTGGGCCAAACCGATCAGCTTCCAGCGCGCACCCTCGGCCCGGGCCTGCTCCAGGTCCGCCGCCGTCAGGCCAGAGATGCCCCGGCAACTGACGTCGCTGACGGTCAACTGTGCACCGAGCAGTTCATTGGCCAGGATCACCACCTTCAAGCGCACATCAAAGCCTTCGACATCCGCCGTCGGATCAGCCTCGGCATACCCCAGGGCCTGAGCCTCGGCCACTGCCTCGGCAAAGCCCAGTCCGCCCTCCATGCGGGTCAGGACGAAATTCGAGGTGCCGTTGAGAATGCCCTCGAAACCCTGCAACTCGCTGCCGGCCAGGGACTGCTGGGCCAGGCGGATCACCGGAGTGCCGCTCATCACCGCGCCCTCGTATTCGAAGGCCGCCTGATTACGCTGGGCCAAAGCCTTGAGCTCGGCGCCGTGCAGGGCAATCGGCCCCTTGTTGGTGGTCACCACATGCTTGCCCTGCTCCAGGGCCCAGCGGCAGAAAGTCGTGGCCGGCTCGCCGTCCACCGGGTTGGTGAAGGTGGCCTCGGCAATGATGTCGGCGCCAGAGTCCTTGATGACCTGTTCGTTGAGCGCCTCCACCTGGCCGCCCGGCAGTTGCGCCAACGCGCCTTTGGTTGCCGGCAGCTTGCTCAGCAGACCGGCATCCAGCCCCTGGGGAGCGACGATGGAGCCGAGGAACAGATCGCTGATGCCGACGATTTTCAAACTGAAACCCAGCTGTTTTTTCCATGCCTGATTGCGCTCGGCAATCAATTGCGCCAGGGCCCGATTGACCCCGCCGAAGCCCACCAGGGCGATGTTGTATTCAGTCATTTTTGTTGTGTTCCATCCGGGTTGAGAAGCTGATGGACACAAGGTTAGGGGGCTGGCCCGGGCAGTGAAATATGCCGTTTTGCTGTATTTGCTGAGCATTTTGCCCACGCCTGGAGCCAGGTGCGCGGGCATAGAAACATGGCGGGTTGCGCAGGGACGCCTTCGGGAGTGCCTGGTCCTGTATCCCTGCCCCCCCAAAGCAGCAAACAACGCCTCAGAGCTCACCTGTTTCCCGGTCTGCTTTTGCAGCGCCATCAGCGCTCGAACGTCACTGAGCTGCTCCGCTGTCAGTTTGGCCGCTCCACCGGCGACCAATCCGGCTGGTAGTGCCTCACTCGCCACAAATTCGGCTAACCAAATATTGACTTCGTTGACGCACAGCACCGGATTAGCCTTGCAACCAGCCATGGAAGCACGGGCAAGAGCAATGACTTCAGGAGTCGCTGCAGTGGCGGTTATCGTCCTCCTCCTTGGCTTGCTTGGTGGTCTGGTACGCAGCGTCGACAGCACTGCCGACGGTTCCGGAAAGGGCCAGGGTCAGGCCGCTGGTCTTGGTTTTGGAGGTTTGCTCGCTCTTGTTGTGATTTTCCGCCGCGAGGATGCTGACATTCTGCCCGATAAGGCTGATGTCCTTGCCCGCGATGACCTCGGAACCTTTAAGGGTCAGGTCCTTGCCGGCCTGGATATCGACGTTGTCCAGCACACTGCCAATGGTGCTGGCCTTGGCGTTTTCGGTGGTGCTGGAAGAGGTGTTCTGAGCACTGGTCGAGCCTAGGGTGAAACCAATCCCGCCACTGCTCAACAAGCCGGACTTTTTCTTCGATGTCGAATGGCTTTCTTCGCTGGTTTCGTGGCGCTGTCGATCTCGACATTACGCCCCGCGCCCAGGCTGGTGGAGTTGGTGGAGTTGGTGGAGTTGGTGGAGTTGGTGGAGTTGGTGGAGACAATATCTCTGGCGGTCGCCCAAATATCAAGCACCCGGATAAGCCTCTGACATTGAATCCAACTCCCGCCCCCCTCAATCAGGCTCACAACTAAATGAGCACACCCTTGGGTTTCCAGAAACCTATCTAACTGCAGACCAATAAAACCAGGGTCGCCATACGAAATCAGATCATCCCAAGAATCGAACACGTCGTCAAAAGTTTCCGATACCACATACTTTCCGGATTCTATTGTTAGAAAATAGACGACACTCAATCCCAGATTATGAACCCATAAAATCTGCCGAGAAAACCCCACAATTGAACAAACCAAGACGAACCATTACTTAATATATAGCCCACTATAATCCGAAGACCGACAAACCAGAAAAAACAGATTTGATGCAGATCATAGCAAAGTCTCTCTCAGACCTTCTTGAAGACTTGGAAGAATCAACGATTCAGGAATTAGTGAAAAATCATCTGAGTCGTCATGCAGCCCATGAGCAGCAAGAAAAACGTCCCCAGAATCCAATAAAAAAGATAATCCAACCTGACAGGGGCGCTGCGAAACTCTTATGGATTCGTACACTCTTTTAAGTACTTTAATTTCCACAATCCTACAACCGGCAAGCCTATGCCAGAAAGAGTTAGAATATATCGGATCGACGGAAGATATTTCGTGCAATTCCTCATCTCTATCCAACGGTTCATCTCGAAGGTAATTACCGCTGATATCTTTTTCCACCCAAACCACCACAGAGTTCAACGATGGGTCGCTGGCAATACCCAAAACAATACCCGTTTCCATCTCAATAGCCGCAGGGCCTGCCGTCAGAGAAAATACATCTTTCGGTGCTACTCCATAATCACTTACCACATCCTCAGGGGGCCACCAGCTATAACGTTTAATAGACATCAATTTACACCCGACAAGCCGCCTTAAGTCATCTGATATATTTGTTGGGATACAAGATTCGAAATTCATTTACCTATCGCCCTCTGAGCCTGCTGAATGAGCAAATCAATCATTCGTAGATTGTTATATGACGGAGGGGGCCCTACCTTGACCTCCAAAGGATCGGAGATAACAACACGGCCATCTCTGGCAATGAGGAACTGTAAATCACTGATTCTGATATCACCATCCACCATTGTCTGACGAATAGCTTTCAAATCAGAAACACTTCTCTCATTAAGCAAGCTGGACTCACCAACAATTCTTATCTTGCCATCCTTTAGCTTTACAACCTCCTTAGAACCTAACTCAAATTTCTCATAGATTAATGCGGGCTGACCGTCTATTAAAACTGGGCCACGAGCATTTACAGTTGGCAACCCCAGTTTGTCAAGCTGGTTTAGTACCGACAGTTCCTGATTAAGACTCTCGATTGGTTTTCCTTCACGAAGCACTCCAACTGCCTGGTTGTCACCATAGGCAAATACATCTTTATTTCCTCCTCGCCCCAGCAACTCTCCAAGATCCGCTTGTTCAATTTTCTTAGGAAGCTCTCCGCCAACCTTCGACGTACTTCTTGTACCGAAAACACTAGCCAGCGCCTCAGAGCTCACCTGTTTCCCAGTCTGCTTTTGCAGCTCCATCAGCGCTCGGACGTCGCTGAGTTGCTCCGCTGTCAGTTTGGCCGCTCCACCGGCGACCAATCCGGCTGGTAGTGCCTCACTCGCCACAAATTCGGCTAACCAAATATTGACTTCGTTGACGCACAGCACCGGATTAGCTTTGCAACCAGCCATGGAAGCACGGGCAAGAGCAATGACTTCAGGAGTTGCTGCAGTGGCGGTTACAGCCGCCAACATAGCAGCAGAAAGTACCAGACCACCGCTAGCTCCTTGCTGCGCAATCTTGCCTTTGCACTCGATGTCACAGTCTTTGTTATTGGATAACCAAAGCGCGAGGTTAGTGCCAACATCCATGCCCATGGCGTTGTTCTCGGCAGCATTCTTGGCGGTTTCTCCACCTGCCACCGCGTTGGCTAGATCGCCGCCAACCAAGCCGCCCAACAGACCACCAGCCAACGTCGACAGCGCCGATATCTGCTGCCTTTCGGCCTCTGTCAGTTGATCAACGGATTTGTTCGGGAACAACTTGGTAGCGACCAGCTCTCCGATAGTAGCCCCTGCTGCACCGGCCAATGCCGAGTTCTCTTGCGACTTGGCCAGCACGGCACCAAGAACCGCATGCGCCATGAGGCGGGCTTCAAGACTGTCGGGGATACTTTCCTTGATCAGCCCGGCCAGATAAGGGGCCGATGCGCCCGCCAGCGCCTGGCTGAAATTGCCCCCCGCCAGTCCTTGTATCGCTGCTGTCACGGCCTGCGCCGCACGCTGGAGATTGCTACCAGTACCGTATTTCTCCATTACGGTCTCGTTGACCTGCTTCGCAATCTGCTCACCCGTTGGGGAGAGATTGCCTTCCTTAACCAGCTTCTGTCGGGCAGCTTCGAGCATCTGCGGGTCTTTCTGGGCCTTGACCGCCTCGATAGAGCCCTGGGTACGAATAATGTCCATCGCCTGATTGCCGATATCGCCAATCAGCTGCGCTTGACGCAGGCGTTTCTGCTCTTTCTCCTTATCAAAAATCGGGCTCAGGGCGTTATTGGCGTGCTCGACATCGCGACTTAGGGTCACCACATCCTGCTGCTGTTTGTCCGGGTTACGGACCGTGATCTGTCCATCAGAAACAGCGGCGTAAGTGGTGCTGCTGTCATGCCCACTGTTGTTGCTACCCACCAACAGCAGGCTGCCCATATTGCCCATGAACATCGAGCCCAGATCGCCACCAGTACCGCCACTCACGCTCTGATGCTGGCTGCTGAAGTCGGCCTTGTTGCGAATGTCGGACCACCCCAGCGTGCCGGTGTCGAGCGTGTTTTTGTCGGCACTGGCGGTGCTGGCAAGTACGCTGCCATTGAGCTGGGTATGTTCACCCACGGTGACTTGATAGCCATCCTTGCCGGCAAACAATCCCGTCTGCTCCTGCACGCTGTCGAACCTGGACTTGATCTTGTCCT
>NZ_MOAK01000066.1:0-2735 GCF_003732485.1 Pseudomonas protegens | reverse complement strand
CTGCTTGGAGTCAAAACGATCGCTGTCCTGCAAGCTGGTCAGGGTCAGGTTGCGGCCAATATCGGCCACCACCTTCTGCGCGTTGGCCTGGGCCCCTTCCAGGGTTGTGTCGCGGCCACTATTCAGGGTTAGCTGATTACCCGCATTGACCGTGGTTTCGGTCCAGGTGGTGCCGTTGCCCTTCTCCTTGCCGACACCGCTGTTGGCGTTGGCGAAGACCGACAGGCCGCCACCACCGGAACCCACACCGAGGCTGACTCCGATGGCGCCACCACCGCTTTTGTTGGAGCCTTCGAGTTTCTGGGTATTAGCTCCAGCCCGCAGGTCGATATCCCGAGCGGCGGACAACAACACATCGTGACCGGCCTGCAACTTGCCACCGATCACCGACAGGTCGCCGCCGCCACCAGACGGGCCATTGCCTGTGGCAATGACGCGCAAGTCGTTGCCTGCAGTCAGGCCAGTGCCCTGGCTGACACTCTGCTCCTGCACCTGCTTGGAGCTGGACTTCTGCGTTCCCAGAGACAGGGAAATACCAAAGAAGCTACCTTCCTGGGCCCCGGCCTCAACAGCCTGGGCGCCCTGCCAAGCTTGATAGCCCGACAGACCGGCCTTGATCCCCTGAAGTGCCGCCAAACGGCTGTCATCCTCATGCCTGACATCCTGCACGGTCTGTACGGCGGTATTCACTGCCGACCCGACCACTCCCGACAGGGCCAGAGTCAAACCGCTTTTTTTACTCTCCTGCTGGGTATGCGTACTGCTCTTGCTCTCGCCGTCGATGATGCTGACGTTCTGCCCGATGAGGCTGATGTCTTTACCCGCCACCACATCCGAGGCTTTGACGGTCAGGTCCTTGCCAGCGGTGACCACGACATCACCCAGTACGCTACCGATGGTGCTGCCCTTCTCAGTCTGGCCCTGGATGTCCTGCTTGGAACTGTTCTTCGACGAGCCCAAAGTGACGCCGATCCCGCCGGAACTCATCAAGCCGGATTTGCTGGTGGACTGACTGTGCTGCGAGCTGAAGGTCTCAATGCCGCTTTCGATGCGGATGTCTTTACCCGCCTGGAGATTGGTCTGTTCGGTGGAAACCACATTACTGGCGGACACCAACAGGTCATTCCCAGCCTGAACCAGCGTGGTGTTGCCACTAAGGGTCGAACCCGTCAGCGAGGTGCTGCTGGACGCATCAGTACTTTTCTTGCTGGTGCTGGACAGGCCGAACCCACCCGACTTGGATTTCTCCGAAGCGCTGAACTGACTATTCTGCGCAGCCTCCAGGTTGACATCGTGACCAGCGAGCACCGACAACGCCCCCTTGTCGCTATTCACCGAAGAGCCGCTGATATTGACGTCATTTGCCGCCACCAACATGGTCTTGCCTTGGGCCTGAATGACCGAGGACACGGCCTCCTCGCTGCCGCTTTCGGTCATCGTCGATTTCTTCTTACCCCATGAACCTTTCTTGGTCTTGGAGTAATAGGAGTAATCACTGTTCTCCGCGGTATTGAGGTTCAGGTCGTTACCCGCATAGAGATACGCCTCATCCCCCGCCGTCACCCGACTGGCCGTCAGCTGAAGATCCTCACCGGCCTTGAGCGCTACATTGCCGCCCGCCACCAAGATGGTGGACACCTGCTGACCATGATCCTCCTGCCCTTTAAAGCTCTTGGTCTGGCTGAACCAGTGCTGCTCATTCGCAGCAGAAGCCAATGTCAGGTTTTCTTTAGCCGACATCGACACATCACTCTTGGCCTCAATCTGGCTGGCAATCGCCGTGATATCGCGACCAGCACTGATGGACAGGTCGCGACCTGCCTCAAGTGTCGAACCATGCTGGGTGACACTTTTGTCACGGTAGTTGGCGTTCAGCTGATTGCCGACCACCTGCTCCACAGCCGTCAGGCTGACATCGCGGCCAGCGGTGATGCTGGTATCTGCGGCGCTCTTTAAGACTCCCGCACTGTTATTGAAATCGCGTCCCGCATTGATGGTGAGATTGTTCGCGGCCTCAATCCGTGCAGCACTGTCGACAAAATCCCGTTGCTGCGCGAACGAATCCTTATTGCTTTGGTGCGAGGTCAAAGTACGCTCGTTAACCACGTCCCCATCAGTTGCCGTCAAGGCCACATCGCGCCCAGCGATAACACCACCGGCCTTGTTCAGCAGATCCTTGCCCGCCGTCAGATTCAGGCCCTTGCCCGCCTCCGCCAACCCACTATTGACCAGGTTCTCCCCCGCCACCGCCGACAGGTCATTGGCCGCGCGCAGGGTGCCGACGTTGTTCAAGTCTTTGCCGGCAATCAGGCTCACGTCCTTGCCGGCGATCAGGGAGCCGTTGGGCGCCAGGCGGTTGTTGGCCTGGGCCAGGTACAGCACTGGCACCAGCACTTGTTCGCCGTTCACTTCATGGCTTTCCAACCAGACGATGTCGTGGGTCAGGGCGGCGACTTGTTCGGAGGTCAGGGTCACGCCCACCGACAGGTCAAGCTGTTGCTTGCTCTGGAGGGCGTTGTCCATCAGGTGCTTGAAGAGCTTTTCGTTGCTGTCCTGGCCGTCGATAAAGCGCTGGCCGGTGCGGGCCACCATGGCTTGCTGGATGAGTTTCTGTTCGTAGAAGCCATCACCCAGGCGTTTGGCGCTTTCATCGGGGTTGTAGCCGAGGTTGGACAGTAGGTAGTCCGAGCTCATGAACTGCTTGAGGTGGGTCAGCGCCGGGTTGGTTTCGATCA
>NZ_MOAK01000009.1 GCF_003732485.1 Pseudomonas protegens | reverse complement strand
TGATTTCGGTGGTGGGTCTGCAAGACATGATGTTCAAGGCCAAGCAGGCGGCAGACGCCACGCGCGAGCCTTTCACCTTCTTCCTCGCAGTGGCGGCGATGTATCTGGTGATCACCAGTGTCTCGTTGCTGGCATTGCGTCACCTTGAGAAGCGCTACTCGGTAGGCGTAAGGGCGGCTGATCTATGATCTTCGACTACAACGTCATCTATGATGCCTTGCCGCTGTACTTCAGCGGCTTGCTGACCACTCTGAAGCTGTTGGCGCTGTCGCTGTTCTTCGGTTTGCTGGTGGCCTTGCCCCTGGGCCTGATGCGGGTGTCCAAGCAGCCATTGGTGAACATGAGTGCCTGGCTCTACACCTATGTGATCCGTGGCACGCCGATGCTGGTGCAGTTGTTCCTGATCTACTACGGCCTGGCCCAGTTTGAAGCGGTGCGTGAGAGTTTCCTCTGGCCGTGGCTGTCCAGCGCGACCTTCTGTGCCTGCCTGGCCTTTGCCGTCAACACCAGCGCCTACACCGCGGAAATCATCGCCGGCAGCCTCAAGGCCACGCCTAACGGTGAGATCGAGGCGGCCAAGGCCATGGGCATGTCGCGCTACAAGATGTATCGCCGCATTCTCCTGCCATCGGCTCTGCGCCGGGCTCTGCCGCAGTACAGCAACGAAGTGATCATGATGCTGCAGACCACCAGTCTGGCGTCCATCGTGACCCTGATCGACATCACGGGCGCGGCGCGTACGGTCAACGCGCAGTACTACCTGCCGTTCGAGGCCTATATCACTGCGGGTGTGTTCTATCTGTGCCTGACTTTCATCCTGGTGCGCCTGTTCAAGCTGGCCGAAGGCCGCTGGCTGCGCTACCTGGCACCGCG
>NZ_MOAK01000065.1 GCF_003732485.1 Pseudomonas protegens | reverse complement strand
TTGAGCTTGGCCAGGGCTTCGGCGGTGGTGCCGGGGCGTGGCTGCTCGTCGGTGGCGAAGGTCAGCGGCTCGCCCTTGCGCTGGGGTATCTGGATCGGGGTGATCTCGTCGACAAAGCGCCCGGCCTCGATGGCCGCTGCGGCTTTCTGTTGGGAAGCGGCGGCAAAGGCGTCCTGGGCTTCACGGCTGATGCCGTACTTGTCCACCAGGTTCTCGGCGGTGATGCCCATGTGGTAGTCGTTGAAGGCATCCCACAGGCCGTCGCTGATCATGGAGTCGATCATCTGGCTGTGGCCCATGCGCAGGCCGGTGCGGGCGCCGGGCAGCACGTAGTTGGACAGGCTCATGTTTTCCTGGCCGCCGGCGATGAT
>NZ_MOAK01000064.1 GCF_003732485.1 Pseudomonas protegens | reverse complement strand
TGTCGACGTGCAGGTCCAGCAGTTGGTTGTCGTCGAAGCTGACGGTGAAGCCATTGCCGGCGGCCAGCGCCACGCGCCCGTTCTGGGCATTGATCGTGCCCTCGTTGCGAACCTTGGCCCCCAGCAGAGCCACACTGCCGCCGTCCGCCGCAATAATAGAACCGCGGTTGACGACTTCAGTCGCCGCAGTCCCGGAGAACTTGTAGTTGCCGGCCTTGAAATCGGCATCGCTGATGTTGCGGGTCGTCGCCACCAGGCCGCCGACATTCACCTGTGAGCCTTGACCAAACACTACCCCGTTGGGGTTGATCAGGAACACCCGGCCATTGGCATTGATCTGCCCCTGGATGTTACTGCCGTTGACACCCACAACCCGGTTCAGGGCAATCGAGGTGCTGGTGGGCTGATTGAAGTTCACCGATTGATTGGCCTGAACACTGAAGTCATTCCAGTTCGTGATCAGCTTGTCCGTGTGCTGATTGATCGACATGTTCGGGCCCTGGGTAAGGATGTCCGCACTGCCGGACACCACCACCCCACCGGTGGGCAAGGCAAACGCCGAGGGCAACCCGGTCAATGCCAGGAGACTGGCGACCGCCACTACCAGACCTTTGCCCGAGCCCGAACGCCGACGCCGGCGCGCGCCTTCGTGAACCACGTTCCAGCAGCCCTGTGTCTGATTCCAGACCAACGCATAAATCTTGTTCATAAAGTTCCTTATCGTATTCTCAATACCCGGCAAACCTTTGCAGAGCAGCACAACACTGCTGGGGCACAGCGCCCTGGCAGAAATACGGTTAAGTGCTCGCAAAATCCCAAGCGATGTACTGCGCCCGTTACCTCGGGCCGCTCAGGACAAGCTGCATGGCAGCCCTGAATCAGGCCAACCTCGATATCCCGTGCTCCCGCACGGCATACCAAGGGAATGGCCATTTCCTTGTATCAAGAGGGGTAGATCACCAGTTACGCTGCTCGCCCTGGTTGAGGTTGGCTGCCTGATTCAATGGGCGGTCGTAGCCCGTGTTTGCGTAGTTGGGAGCAATCACCTTGATATTGCCGAAGGCTGCCGATTGACGAATGTCACCCAGGTCTACCCCCGCCAAGCCGCCCAGCTGCGCATACTGGTTGCCCGAGACTTCGCCGCTGGCGAGCGTGTTGACGATCTGGGCGTTGTTCTGGCCCACCAGGCCACCGACCATGCTGTAACTGCCCCCAGAGACGTTGCCCTTGGCCGAAGCGGTATCGATAAGGCTGCTACCGTTGTCAACGCCATGGGTACCGACCAGACCACCGACCATGCTCCTGGAACCGGCACTGACATTCCCACGGGCCTCGACCGACTTCAGCTCCCCTGCGTTGTAGCCGATGAGTCCGCCGACATGGCTTCGATCCTTGCCAGTGACATTGCCCAAGGCCAGGGAGTTGGCAATGAGCCCACCAGCGTTGGAACCGACAAGCCCACCTACAGTACTGTTGCTACCGCCCTGAACCAGGCCGGACGCTTCGGCAAGACCGATGTCGCTGTCAAGGTTCTGCCCCACCAGGCCACCGATGTGCAGGCTGTTCCCCGCATTCACCGAGCCGCTGGCGTTGACGTTGCGCAGCACGCTGTCGTGGTTCAGCCCCACCAGGCCACCGGCCGTGGCAAAGCTGTTGCCCTGCAACCTGCCGCTGGCTACCGAATCACTGATCCGGCCCGATTCGTTGCGACCGACCAGGCCTCCGGCGTTGCTCGCGCCAGTGCCGGATACCGTTGCCGAAGACTGGGAGCGCTCGATACGGCCGCCCTGGTTGTAACCCACCAGGCCACCCAGGTTGGTGCCCTTGTAGCTGTAGCTGTTACCACTGGAAACCGTTCCTGCACTGGAGGAATCGGCAATCAGCCCTTGATGGTTGACGCCCACCAACCCGCCAACACCGCCCTCGGCATTGCTGGCGATGCTGGCGGTGAGCCGGACATCGGCGCTGCTGTTGGTCACTGTGCCGCCGCCGGCAGGACCCTGGCGATTCTCACCCACCAGGCCACCGGCCGCCGTGGTGTAGGTATTGCCCAGCACCACGCCGCTGACTGACGCAGTATCGATGGAACCGCCGGAGTTGATCCCCACCAGCCCGCCGACCACGTTGTCCTGCCTGCTCTTGGCATTCACCTGCAGATCGCTGGCGCTGACGTTGGCAATGCTCCCGCTGTTGCGTCCGACCAGGCCACCGACCGCACCGGAGCCGGTGGCAGACATCGCACCGTTGATGGTCAACGAGGCCAGCTTGAGGTTGCCGATGCTGCCGGACGAGCTGGCGAACAGTCCGCCATCGCTGCCGTTGCTGTTGATCGTCAAACCGCTGAGGGTGTTGCCCAGGCCGTCGAAGATGCCACTGAAGGCCTGCTGGCCACCGATGGAGCTCAGGCGCGCGCTGTTGTTGATGGAGTTGCCCAGGACGTAGCGACCGGCCAGGTCCTGGTCGATTGCCTGCAACTGCGTGGCGTTTTGAATGACGCTGTAGGCTTCGCCGTTGGCATCGAAGCGGGCCCCGTTGCCGGACAGC
>NZ_MOAK01000063.1 GCF_003732485.1 Pseudomonas protegens | reverse complement strand
GCGGTGGCGAGCCCGAAGAAGACGTATGAGCAGTGGAAGAAGAGTGTTGAGTTGTATGGGGAGAACAGTCGAGACGCATTAATCAACCTCGGTGAGCTGCTTGACGCCATGGCTGTACTGTCTGTGTCAGGCGCAGATCTTAAGTCTTCGGCATCTGAGTTCAATGACTATAGGTTGGCAAGAGAAAATGCTCGAAAACTCGTCAGTAAGGATGAGAACAAGCGTGCGGAGGGCATGGATTATCTGATCCGGGCAAAAGTCGGCGAAGCGAATGGAGAGCATGCGCAACTTCTTATTGCTCGAATGAAGGATATCGCCCGCGAGAGCCCGGAGAAGTCACTTGAGCTAGCAGAAATGTTGGCCAGTTTGAAGAACCCTTCAAATGGATCGCTAAATCTCGCTGCTGCTCCTGGCGTAGGAATGATGGGGGCCTTAGCGTTTGCGTTGGTCTACTCAGTAGCGACGCCCCAGACTCAAGAAAATATGCGTAATACGGCCAACTCGGTTGTGGAAAGCGCTAAAAAAGCAGGTGGTGTTGCAAAGGAAGAGGTGCAAAGGCAGCTAAAAATTTCGATCGGCCTGTGGGAGTTGATAACCCTCACTGCGTT
>NZ_MOAK01000062.1 GCF_003732485.1 Pseudomonas protegens | reverse complement strand
GATCGGAAGCGCAAGTGGTTGAAGTTAAAAAGGAAACTTTGAAAACTTCTTAAAAAAATCACTTGACAGCAAATGAGGCTGCTGTAGAATGCGCGCCTCGGTTGAGACGAAAGATCTTAACCAACCGCTCTTTAACAACTGAATCAAGCAATTCGTGTGGGTGCTTGTGGAGTCAGACTGATAGTCAAAAAGATTATCAGCATCACAAGTTACTCCGCGAGAAATCAAAGATGTAACCAACGATTGCTGAGCCAAGTTTAGGGTTTTCTCAAAACCCAAAGATGTTTGAACTGAAGAGTTTGATCATGGCTCAGATTGAACGCTGGCGGCAGGCCTAACACATGCAAGTCGAGCGGCAGCACGGGTACTTGTACCTGGTGGCGAGCGGCGGACGGG
>NZ_MOAK01000001.1 GCF_003732485.1 Pseudomonas protegens | reverse complement strand
GGGGCAAAGGCACTGGCAGGTTCAAGGGGAGTGAAGTGGACGCCGGCGAAAGTGGCTTGTTTGCAGAGTGAAGTATTGAAATTGAAACGGGTGTTTATTCAATGTCGAGTGTTCTCTGATTTTCTTTTACAGGGTTTATGTCAAGCGACTTCTTGTGGGTTGTTTGTCATTGTTTGTTGCTGGGATTTTTAAGGATTGTCTTAGATTGTCTTTTTTAGTCGGTGTTATATGGTGTTGCGGTTATTGGACTTATTCAAAGTTTCAGCGTGAGTGGGTATATCAATAATCGAACCGGCAAGGAGCAGGGCAATGACGGTTGAAAGTGGAATTCGCTATCGTGATTATTCGGTCCCCTATCTAGTGGATGAAACCCTTCGGGAAGGCATTGAACGTACGGCCTTTCCCATTTCCGTGGACGCCAAGGTCGGGATTCTCAAATCCATGGCTGCAGCAGGATTGAGAGATTTCGTGGTGGGCTGCGGGCCTGAAGAACCGCTGGTCTGGGACCGCCTGCACCAGGCCCGGGAAGCCCATGAACTGCCCGCCGATACCCGGGCCACCTTTATCATTCTGCTCAACTGCTGGGAAACCGCTTTCGCCTATTTCCAGTCCCGTCAGCAACATCGCCAGTGGATCGCCGACACCGTGTTCAGCTTCGGCATGATCACCTACAGGCAGGGTGAGCGGGAGTTCGAACGGGCCATCGAGGCGTTTCGCAGCATCGGTGCCGTCAGGTTCAAGGCCAGCGTGCTCAACAATTTTCGCAAGGGTGTGTCTGACCTGCGCTATGGGGAAATCTGTCGGCAGATCGACTGGGCGGCCAGCCTCGGGGTGGAGATCATCAGGATCAACGATTCCGTGGGCTCGCTGCAGCCCCATGTGACCCAGTGGCTGTGCGCGAAGCTGGTGAAGGATTACCCCCATCTGGTGTTTTGCCTGCATGCCCACAACGACAACGGACTGGCCCTTGCCAATACCATGCAAGCCATTCACTCGGGCTTTCAGATGGTTGAAGGGGCGTTGGCCGGTTTTGGCAATAGATCGGGTATTGCGCCCCTGGAACAAGTGGTCAAGTTGTGCAAGGCCAATAATATAAACTTGGGCTCCTGTGAACTTGATCTGGATAAGTTGATCAACGCAGCTCATCAATGTGAAGACGCCTTCTTGCAATTGCCCAGTGTTTATCGACCGGTGAGTGGCAAGTTTGAAACACTCTCCAACTACGGCGTCCTGAATATTCCGGACTTTCTGGAAACCAATGATGAGAAGGGGTACTTCGTCAACTATGTCGGCCTGCATCCGCAGACCATTCGCCAGGCCCTGACTCACTATTCAACGGCAGGGCTGGATGTGGCCGCGATTGCCGATGCAGACCTGTGGCCCATAGTAGACAGCCTGAAAGTGGAGATGCAGGCCTCCATGAAGGACATCGAATCCCACTATCGCCGGGTCATGGGCGGGGTGATGGATTTCTACCGCGCCTCGACTTACACCCCCCGGCAACTGGCGTTGTATGCCGAACGGCGGATTGTCCGGGGGCATGCCGCTCATGGATAAGGTCTTTACGGTGGTGATGCCGCTGTTTGCCATGATCTTCGCCGGCTACTGGATAGTGCGGATCGGGGTCATTGGCAAGGAAACGGTAAAGGGCCTGGTAGGGGTCGTGTTCTGGCTGTTCCTGCCATGCTTCATTTTCATCAAGACCCTGGGCACTCGGGAGCACGGCGAGCTGGACTGGGGGCTGCTCAGCGCCTACTACCTGGCTTGCCTGGTGACCTTCATCATCGCCGCGGTGGGTGGTCGGCTGATCTGGGGCGGCAATGGGCGCGTAGCCGGCCTGCGTGGGCTGTCGTCCATATCGGGAGTGGTGGGGTACATGGGCTTGCCCTTGATGGTCATGGCCTTTGGCGATGAGGCGGCCTTGCCGACGTTGATGATCACCATGGCCGACAACCTGGTGATCCTTGCAGGTGGCGCATTGATCATGGAACTCACCGCGCAGCAGGAGGTACAGGCCAAGCCGGACCTGGCCCGCGTGCTGCTTACCACGACCCGCTCCATTGTCAGCAACCCGCTGATCCTGGCGGTGTTGCTGGCGGTGCTGTTCATTGCTCTGCAATGGCAGTTGCCCAGTCCGTTGCAGATATTCGCCACGCAGATGACCAATGCCACCGGCCCCTTGGCCCTGGTGGCCCTGGGCGCCGCCTTTGCCGTGCACAGGAATCAGAGCCTGATCAAGGGCGACGCCCTGACTCTGGCACTGTTGAAGGTGGTGGTGTTGCCGGTGCTGGTGTTTGTTTCCGCCAGGTATGTGTTTGGCCTCAGCGACTTCCTGATCAAGATTGCGGTGATCATGGCGGCGCTGCCGGTGGCGGTTAACGTGTTCATCCTGGCGTCGCGCTACAAGACCTATGAGACGGAGGTCTCCAGCAGCATGCTGCTCTCCGCGGTGATCGGCATCGGGGTGATCTCGGGGTTGCTGGTCGTACTGGACTGATGCTCAAGCCTGCCGGTTGATGACCGGCCTCAGCACCCTGCAAGCGTCATGCGCTTGCGGGGTGTTTTGTTTGCCCGTCCCGCGGCGTTCGTCGCGGGACTGATGATCCCCGCTAAATGTCGCAATGGCTGCGCGCAAAGCAGCTTTTCCCTTGCCTGTGCCTCACAAAAACCTCGTTTCGCAACGTTCCGGGTTATGGAAACAATGAACCCCTGCATACGCCTGCCCGACTGCCACGGGCGCCTCCGGCGATGCACTGCCGATCGATTTGTTCTTCCTACAAAAACAACAGGGAGCAAGCGATGAACCGCCATTCGAGCAAGACCGTGTCCGCTCACCCCGGACCGGTTGCAAACACTCCAAGCGAACGGGGCCACAGAGCCCGCAACGGTGACGATCCGGCTACGCGGCCTATGCTGCGAGGCGTCGTACACCGCTGACCAAGACTCGTAGTGCCTGGTGCAGTACCGCCCGTGAATACGGTCGCTTCCAGGCTTCTGCTGTGCGGGTTCGTGCGGGCGAACCGGCTTTCTTGAGGATGGGTTTCATGTCCAACATCTTGCGTTGCGGCGTTGCATTGTCGTGGGTGCTGCTGTGTACCGGGGCTTCGGCTCAACCACAGAATCTCACCGTCATTTCCTTTGGCGGAGCCACCAAACAGGCTCAGGAAAAAGCCTATTTCCAACCCTTCAACCAGAGTGGCGCAGCCCGAGTGGTGGCGGGTGAGTACAACGGAGAACTGTCGAAGATCAAGGCCATGGTCGATGTCGGCAAGACCAGCTGGGATGTGGTCGAAGTGGAGAGCCCGGAGCTGTTGCGCGGCTGTGACGAGGGCTTGTTCGAACCTCTGGACCTGGCCCGCTTCGGTGATCCGGCGCAGTTCGTCCCGGGCACCCTGAACGAGTGCGGCGTGGCCACCTACGTCTGGTCGATGGTCATGGCCTTTGCCCCGCAGAAGCTGGCGAAGGCGCCGCAGTCCTGGGCGGATTTCTGGAACCTCAAGGACTTCCCCGGCAAGCGCGGCTTGCGCAAGAGCGCCAAGTACACCCTGGAAATTGCCTTGCTGGCGGACGGTGTGGCGCCTGCCCAGTTGTATCAGGTGCTCAACACCCCCGAGGGCGTGACCCGGGCCTTTGCCAAGCTCGACCAGATCAAGCCCTACATCCAGTGGTGGGAAGCCGGGGCTCAGCCGCCGCAGTGGCTGGTGGCCGGTGACGTGGTGATGAGCGCAGCCTACAACGGGCGCATTGCCATGGCCCAGAAGGAGGGCATGCAACTGAGTATCCTCTGGCCCCAGAGCCTGTACGACCCGGAGTACTGGGCGGTGGTCAAGGGCTCGCCGAACAAGGCCCTGGCCGAAGATTTCATCCTCTTCGCCAGCCAGCCCCAGGCGCAGAAGGCATTTTCGGAGAACATCCCTTATGGACCGGTGCACCGTCAGGCACTGCCCCTGTTGCCCGAGGCGGTGCAGCAGCAACTGCCGACCTACGAGGCCAATTTGAAGGGCGCCAGGGCAGTGGATGCAGGGTTCTGGGTCGATCATGGCGAGGAGCTGGAGCAGCGTTTCAACGCCTGGGCCGCTCGCTGATGGAAAGGCCGTAGGAGCGAGCTTGCTCGCGAAGATCGTCAACGAAAACACCGCGTTCACTCAGTGATCGCGGCGTTTTTGAGTGCATCGCGAGCACGCTCGCTCCTACAGGGGGCTTTGGCTGGTCGGTGGGGGCTGGGTCAGCCAGTCGATGAATAGTGCGAACAGCTCGGCCTGGGAGTTGATGGTCAGCTTGGTGTAGAGGTTCTTGCGGTGCATGCGCACGGTTTCCGGGGAAATCTCCAGCACCTTGGCCGTGGATTTTACCGAGTGCCCCCGCAGGATCAGGTGGGCAATTTCGCGCTCGCGAACCGTCAGCAGTGGCTGGCCAAAGCTCATGAACGCCGCTTCGATCTGCTGGTTGAAGTTGGCCGGTGCCGGGGCGGGTAGCGCGTCCCGAGTGGCCTGGCGCAACAGCGATTGCAGGCCGCCACTGCCGAAACGGCGGATCAGCTCGCGCACCAGCGGTTCCACCGCCCGCAGCAGCGCCAGGGGTTCGCTGGCGAAGCGCTCGCCGCTCAGGCCCTGGAACATGCACAGGGAAATCTTGCTCTGGGGATCGAGGTCGACGATGTAGTAACTGTCTTCCGCGCCCCCGGTCTTGAGGTAGTAGGTCTTGTAGTACTCGCTGCTGAAGAAGTCGTCCGGGGCGATTTCCGACAGGTGATAGAAACCTTCGGCCAGGCCGTTTTCCACCGCCAGGCAGAACGGATCCAGCAGATAACCGCGGGAAAAATAGCGGTTGATGATCTCGTCGCGGTAGGCGCCGACTATGCCCCGTTCATGCAGCAATTGCGGTGGCAGGCCCTTGCGTTCCAGGCTGATCATCATCGATTCGATGGGCGTCAGGGCGTTCAGCGCCGTCGCCAGGTGCTGCAGGAAAGTGCCATTGTCCACACTGCCGAAGGCCTGGGCCAGACAGGCGTGCCAGGCCTGCAGGGCAGGGAGGCTGAGGGGGGCGGTAGAAGTGTTTGCAGGTGCGCTCATGCCCGGCAGTCTAACGGTCGGGCGCAGGCCCGGTAAGACCCCGGGCCGATATTCGCGCTGCCACCGACTAGGGGTCATTGGCCCAGGTACTGGCCGTTCTGGCGCAGTTCGGCGGCGGCTTCGAGGATGCAGTCGCGCAAGGTGGCAACTATCTCGTCGATCTGCTGGCGAGTGATGATCAAGGGGGGCGACATCACGTTGAGATGGCCGATGGGGCGCACCAGCAGGCCTTTGGCCTGGGCCCGCAGATGGATGCGCTCGGCGATGTTCAGCGCATCGGGCAGCAGCGCCTTGGTGCGCTTGTCGGCGACGAATTCGACGCAGGCCATCAGCCGCTTGCAGCGCACGCTGCCCACCAGGGGCAGTTCGGCCAGGGTCTGCAGGCGCTGCTCCATATAGACGCCGACCTCTTCGACATGGGCCAGCAGGTTTTCCCGCTCGATGATCTCGATGTTCTTCAACGCCGCGACGCAACTCACCGGGTGCCCGCTGTAGGTGAAACCGTGGGTGAAGCAGCGACCCTTGCCCGGCTCGCCGATGACCTGCCAGATGCGCTCGGAGAAAATGCACGCGCCCAGGGGCAGGTAGCCCGAGGTCAGGCCCTTGGCAGTGGTGATGATGTCCGGCTGCATGCCGAACACTTCCTCGGAGGCGAAGAAAGCACCCAGGCGGCCGAAGGAGGTCACCACTTCGTCGGCGACATACAGCAGGTCGTAGCGCTGGCAGATTTCCCACATGCGCCGGTGATAACCCTCGGGAGGAATGATTACCCCACCGGAGCCCATGATGGGTTCGGCGAAGAACGCCGCCACCTTGTCCGGGCCCAGGGTGAGGATCTTGTCTTCGAATTCCGCTACCAGGAACTCGAGGAAGTCCGCTTCGCTCATGCCGGCCGGCGCCCGGTAGTAGTTGGGGCAGGAGATGTGGTGAAACAGGTCGCTCATGAAGTCGAATTCAGGCGCGCGGTCAGCGGCCTTGTTACCGATGGACATGGTCAGGAAGGTGGAGCCGTGGTACGCGTTATGCCGCGAGATCACGTGCTTCTTCTCATGCTTGCCGCGACTGTTCTGATAGAACTGCACCAGGCGGTAGGCGGTGTCCACCGCGGTGGAGCCGCCGGTGGTCAGGAACACGTGGTTCAGGTCCCCTGGGGCCAGGCTTGCCAGCTTTTGGCACAGCTCGATGGCGCTGACATTGGCCATGTCGCAGAACGGGTTGGAGTAGGCCAGTTGCCGCACCTGGTCGGCGATGGCCTCGGCCATTTCCTCGCGGCCCAGGCCGATGTTGGTGCACCACATGCCGCCTACGGCATCCAGGTAGCGGGTGCCGGCGGTGTCATAGATGTAGGCGCCGTCGCCGGCAGCGATATTCAACGAACCCTGCTCGCGGTGTTCGTCGAACATATGGAAGCCGTGCATGTAGTGCGCCTTGTCGGCGGCCACCAGTTTCGAATCGTCGAACTGCTGGAAGAAGGCGTCGTGTTGGATAGCCATGGGCTTCACCTCGGGTAGCAATATGGGGTGGAAAGTCTGTGGGTTCGGGGGCTCACTTGCCGATCTTCACCATGTTCCAGGTGCGGGTGATCAGCCGGATGCTGGCGGGCGTCTGGATCTTCTGGGTGAACAGCCGCTCCCGGGTCTGGGCATCGGGGTAGATCGCCGGGTTGTCCCGCACTTCGGCGCTCAACAGTGGCGTGGACTTGAGGTTGGCGTTGGCGTAGCGGATGTAGTCGCTGACCTCGGCCATCACCTGGGGTTGCAGCAGGTACTGGATAAAGGCATGGGCGCTGGCCACGTTCGGCGCGTCGGCGGGGATATAGAAATCGTCGAACCAGATCAGCGAGCCTTCCCTGGGAATGAAATAGTCGAGCTTGACCGGTGCCCCGGCCTCGTTGGCCCGGGCCTGGGCCGTGGCGTAGTCGCCGGACCAGGTGGCGCTGACGCACAGGTCGCCATTGGCCAGGCCATTGAGGTAGCTGGTGGAGTCGAACTTGCGGATATAGGGGCGCACCGCCATCAAGGCATCCTGCGCCGCTTTCAAATCCTCGGGGGCGGCGCTGTTGGGATTGCGCCCCAGGTAAGCCAGCACCAGCGGCAGAATGTCGGTGGGCGAATCCTGCAGCGTCACCCCGCAATCGGCGAAGCGCGACACCACCTTGGGATCGAAGAGCATGGCCAGAGAACCGATGGGCGCGTCCGGCATGCGCTCGCGGACCTTGTCGACGTTATAGGTCACGCCATTGCTGCCCCAGGTATAGGGCGCCGAGTACTGCACCCCCGGGTCGTAGCTTTCCAGGCTCTTGAGCACCTGCGGGTCGAGATTCTGCCAACTGGGCAGCAAGGCCTTGTTCAGCGGCTGGAACACCCGCGCCTTGATCAAGGGCGGCACCAGCGCCGCATTGAGTACCACCAGGTCGTAGCCGGAGCGCCCCGGCAGCAGCTTGCCCTGGACGGTTTCATAGGAATCGAAGGTGTCGTAGATCACCTTGATGCCGCTGACTTTCTCGAAGCCGGCGAGAGTGTTCTCGCCGATGTAGTCCGACCAGTTGTACAACCGCAGGGTCTTGCTTGCAGGCTCCTCGGCCTGCACCCAGGCCGTCGCCACCGTCAGAACCACGCCAAACACCGCAGGGAATGCTGTACGCATGCTGGAATTCCGCCTTGAACCTGATGGGAGGAGCCCGGGTCGAGCCGTTGGCGCTACTGTCCGCGAGCGACCGCACACATGCCATAACCCGATCGGGTAGGTGAGTGAGGAACAGGCCAGGGCGAGCTATCGGACTTGATTTGTGCAATCATCCAGCCCCGTCGGCGACTTCGAGGCGTATTTGCCCGCCCGGAAACCTGTAGAAACAGCCCGGAAGAAAAAATATCGAATAGGAGTTGCCAGGAATGGAAAACATGTCCATAATTGCGACCATTCCTCAGCGAGGAAACGGAAAAACTCTTTAGAAATCAAAGAGTTGCGAGATGAGGTTGATCTCAAGAGCCGTTCTAGTTTGTATGTGTTCAGTGTTGTTTTTCAGGCATTGGACATTTGGGGCCGAGTAGCAAAATGGTTATGCAGCGGATTGCAAATCCGCCTACGCCGGTTCGATTCCGACCTCGGCCTCCACTCTTAAAACCCCGTAGATCAATGATTTACGGGGTTTTTTATTGCCTGTGATTTGAGAGGTGTTCCGCAACTTTTGGGATGTGTTCCGCAACCTCGCGCGTTTTTGATAACAATGAGGGTGCAGAACAGCGCAGGGTGAGGGGGGTGTTGGTCTGTTACTTGGTGGGGTTAACGATCTCACCGACTTGCCGATAGACCTTCTTTGTCATCTCCTCAGTTGAGTGGCCGAGCAGTCGACTTGCATGCGCCAGTTCTATCTCGCTGGCGGCTTTGGGGTGGATGTCCTTGAACTGAAACTGACGGATGAGCACAGCAAGGGCAGGATCGCCATCGGCACCGGCCTTGATTGCTGCTTTATCCCGGACTTCATCCCAGCGGTTGCGCAGCATCTGCTGGCTCATCCTAAGGCCGGAAGCGTTCGTGATCAGAGTTGAGGTCTTAATCCCATTCAACGATCTGCGTTCGAGCAGGTTGTCTAGGAATAGGCTAAGCGCTGATTGTTCCCCCGCATCGTCCAGGCGAATGCGCAGAAGTTTGCCACCCTTGCCCTGGCGAACCCCTACGAAACCGTTGGCCAGATCGGTAGTTGTCACCTTCAGTACATCCGCGGGGCGCTGGCCGGTCAGGTAGGCCAGGTCCATGGCGTCCTTTAGTTCTTGCCCTGCCTCTGCATACACCGCATTCCACACGATTTCGCCGGCGTAGTAGGCCCTCGGTTTCTCCTTGTTTCGGCGTACGCCGAAGCAAGGGTTGGCATTGTTGGTCAATCCCCACTCGCGCGCGATCGTGAACATGTGTGACAGTAGTGCGATCTCTCAGTTGGCCCTGACCTTTGCGGTTCTAGCATCTCGATACTGGGCAACTGAATCGCCCCGGGTTTCGTAGACACCTCTTTGCCTTAAACTGAGGCCAATCAGGAGCTGCCATGAGCAACCCGCGTTACCCCGAAGAATTCAAAATCCAAGCGGTCAATCAAGTGACCGAAAAGAAGCTGCCTGGCGCGGAGGTAGCGTCCCGCCTCGGCGTTTCGACGCATAGCCTCTATGCCTGGATAAAGCGCTACAGCAAGCCTCAGGCAGAACGGCAGCAAGACGATGATCAGCACGCTGAACTGCGTCGCCTGCGAGCGGAACTCAAGCGCGTCACTGAAGAGCGAGACATATTAAAAAAGGCCGCCGCGTACTTTGCCAAGGAGTGCGGCTCAAGTACGCCTTTATCAAGCAGCGCGCGGGCGACTATTCGATTCGACGGCTTTGCCTGACGCTGAAAGTCCATCCCAGCGGTTATTACGCCTGGCTGTCTGAGCCGCAATCTGTACGCGCCAAAGACGACCAGCGATTGGTGGGTTTGATCAAGCATTCCTGGCTGGAGAGCGACGGCGTTTATGGCTATCGCAAAATCCATGACGATCTGGCGAGATCGGTGAAGATTGCGGCCGCCATCGTGTAGCGAGGCTGATGCGTCTTGAAGGTCTGCG